>NZ_VANI01000022.1 GCF_005771435.1 Microbulbifer harenosus | reverse complement strand
ACCCCGGCAGCACCAAAGGTGCGGGCTTGGGGCGCCCGCAGGGCGTCGCACCGCGATGGCGAGCACCGCTCGCCACCCACTGTAGGTCATCGCGCTCCCCGCTTCACCGTCCCCCGAACAAAAGCAAAAAGGCCCTGACCGCCAGCGCGCTCAGGGCCTTTTTATTACCGCTCAATCACCCGCCCACCACCGACGCTTTTTTAAACGCCTCCCCAACCCCAGCAACCACGGGCTTCAGCCTCAATATCCCAAACTTATCCCCAGCTATATCCATGAATTCTGTGGGAAACTTTGTAATCCACAGGGGTAATTCACAGACGGCGCATGGAAAGTAAAGGCATGTTCCTGCGTATCGTGTTGAGCTTGTCCGCCTTCAGCACCGCGGTGATTACACCCTCTCCCTCTCCCATTTCTGCAAGAATTTCTCCCCACGGATCAATGATCGCAGAATGTCCCCAAGTGCGGCGTTTGGGAGAGTGTTGCCCTCCTTGTGCCGCGGCGATGATGAAGCAGCCGTTTTCAATCGCGCGCGCGCGCAGTAAGGTCATCCAGTGCGCCTCTCCGGTGGTGTGGGTGAAGGCGGCGGGGACCATGAACAATTCGGCTCCGGTCGCTGCCAATTGCCGGTAGAGTTCGGGAAAGCGCAGGTCGAAGCAGATGCTGAGCCCCAAGGTTGCCCATGGCGTAGCGGTACACACCGGGGTATCGCCAGGTTCAATAGTCGCTGACTCTGTATAACGACCGGCGGCATCGGCGACCTGTACATCGAACAGGTGCATTTTGTCGTAGCGTGCACGGCATTCGCCACAGTCGTCATAGAGCAAGAAAGCGGAGCGGCTGCGCTTTCCGGGTACCCCGGTGCCATCGGCACGCTGTACCAGGGAAACGGCACCGGCCGCGATCCAGAGGCCCAGTTCGCGGGACCAGCGTTCCAGGGCAAATTGCACGGGATGCCGCTCCGGGCTGGCCGCACCGCGGGCAAATGGCTCGGCCGCGGAAAAGCTGCCTGCGTCTGCGAGGTGCGCAAAGTTTTCCGGCAGTAGCACCAGTTGCGCGCCATGATCTGCCGCTTGTATGAGTAGTTCATATGCGCGCGCGAGGTTGGCAGAAACGTTATCACCGCTGACCATTTGTATTGCACCGACACAAACATCTTTCACGATCTGACTCCATTCAATATTTTTGCGGTAGAAGCCGCGAGGCGGAGGGTTACTTGCAGGCAGGAGTCTCCGCTGTCGTGCTATGGTTCACCGCGTATCCAAACTACCGAATATTCACTGAGGGAATGCTCAATGATACCGAGGTTCGCCCGTACTCTTTTCCTGATCATAGTCGCAGGTTGGCAGCTGATACCAGCAGCGCAGGCCGCTACCGCCGCCCAGCAGTTACAAGCAGTGATAGACGATCACTGGCAATACAGCCTGCGCGAGGACCCCATCACCGCCAGTCGCATGGGGCAGGAGGGTTATGCTGACCGCTTGCCTGGAGTGTCGGGAAAGGACCGTGCCCGCCGCTTGCACGCGGAGCGGCAGTTTGTCGACCGCCTGCAGCAAATCGACGCTAATGCGCTGAACGCGTCTGAGCGGGTCAACTGGGATCTATTGATCTGGGTGTTGAAAAACTCCACAGAGGCGAATGAGTTGTACCTGGATCGTATCCCGGTCAATACCTTCTACAGCTTCTGGAATGCTGCACTGGATGCCAGCAGTGGCCTCACTATGTCGCAGCTTGCTGACTACGAAGACTATATAAAGCGCATACAGGATTTCGGCCGATACTTTGATGAGAATCTGGCTAATATGCGCGTAGGTATTAAAGATGGATTTGTGCTGCCAAAGATTGTGGTCGAGGGCATAGCGCCTACGGTGCGCGCTCAGGTATACGATGATCCGGCCAAAAGCAGCCTCTACGAGCCCTTCAGAAATTTGCCGGAAACATTTTCCTCGAAAGATAAAACGCGTCTGCAGAAGCAGGGTAAAGAAGCCATTGCCAACTACGCGGTTCCCGCCTTTGATCGTGTTGCGACCTTCCTCGAAGGCGATTATATGGATGCGGCCACCGATTCACTCGCTGCGGAAGATCTGCCCGGCGGCAAGGACTACTACCGCCATGCAATCCGCACCTATGTGACGATGGATATGGACCCGTCAGAAATTCATCGCATCGGGCTCGCGGAAGTGAAGCGAATTCGCGGTGAAATGGATGCGCTGATAACCCGCTTGAATAAAGAGGGCGAGTTCGACGGCGGTTTCGAGGAATTTACCGAGTTTCTGCGCACCGATCCCCAGTTTTATGCGAAGTCTCCCCGGGAGCTTTTGAGTGAGGCCTCATATATCGCCAAGCGGATCGATTACCGCCTGCCGGAGTTTTTTGGCAAGCTGCCGCGCCTTCCGTACGGAGTGGTGCCGGTCCCCGATGAAATCGCCCCAAACTACACCACGGCGTCTTACAATCCCGCCGCCATCGGTGGTACCCGCGGTGGTGCTTACTGGGTGAATAGCTACGCTCTCGACCAGCGCCCGCTATACGAACTGGTAGCTCTGACCCTGCACGAAGCCGTTCCGGGCCACCACTTGCAGGGCGCATTGTCACAGGAGTTGGGGCATGTACCGGACTTCCGGCGCAACCTGTACCTGAGCGCCTTTGGCGAGGGCTGGGCCCTGTATAGCGAGCGTCTCGGCGTGGAAATGGGGGTTTACGAAAATGCCTATCAGCAGTTCGGCAGGCTCAGTTACGAAATGTGGCGCGCTGCACGCCTGGTGATCGATACCGGTATTCACTCCCAGGGTTGGAGCCGCCAACAGGCGTTGGATTTCCTCGCTGATAATACATCCCTGTCCAAAGCGAACGTGCGCGCGGAAGTCGACCGCTACATCTCATGGCCGGGCCAGGCACTGTCCTACAAAATGGGTGAAATCAAAATTCGCGAACTGCGGGCAGCCGCGGAAAAGGAAATGGGTGAGCAGTTTGATATCCGGGCTTTCCACGACGCGGTACTTGCCAACGGTGCGCTACCGATGGAAATGCTGGAAGTGCAGATGGAGCGGTTCATCGCGAAAAGCAAAAGTTAACGGCAGAGGGCCCCGGCAATGGTAACGGGGCCTAATTTGCGTTTGCTACCCGGCAGCGGGAATCCCAATCCCGAAATCGAACGATATATCCAGAATAATGCGATTTTTCCCGGCTCCGCCCGCTCGTATAGTGGCGCCAATCCACCACAAGTGAGGAGGGCAGAATGCTTTATTTACGGCGTGCCGACGAGCGCGGCAAAGCAGACTTTGGCTGGCTGGAATCCCGCCACAGCTTTTCCTTCGGCCATTACCACGATCCGAAACATATGGGGTTTTCCGCCCTGCGGGTGATCAATGACGATACGGTCGCACCGGGTGCGGGGTTCGGTACCCACGGGCACCGGGATATGGAAATTATTTCCTACGTGCTGTCCGGCGCTATTGCCCACAAAGACAGCATGGGCAATCAGTTTGTCGTTCCGGCGGGTGACGTGCAGCGTATGACCGCAGGTACCGGGGTGACCCACTCGGAGTACAACGACTCAAAGACCGACCCGCTGAAGTTTTTGCAAATCTGGATTATTCCAAACCAACGCGGTCTGGAACCGGGCTATGAGCAGAAAGCGATTCCGCAACGTGGACCGCTCACCCCGCTGGTCACACCGGATGGTCGCGATGGCTCGCTAACGGTTCACCAGGAGGCGAGCATGCACCGTCTTCAGTTGCCCGCTGGGGCAAGCTTTGCCCTCAGTGCGGAAAAAGGCGTGGGTTATTTACACCTGCTTGAGGGGGATGTGGAGGCAAATGGCAACCACCTCAGCGCCGGCGACGGCCTCGGAACACTGGACGAGCCGCTGTCACTGGAAGCTGGCGCGGGCGGCGTGACGGCACTCTGGTTCGATCTTCCACGGGGCGATAGCTGACCATCGGAGTTGCTCAACGGCAGCCCCTGTTCTGGGGGCTCCACTCCTCGGCGCCACCCTGATGTCATTCTCGGGCGCGGCGCTACTGGCTGATACGCTCTGACCGCGGGCGCCCATCTACCCCCGGCCTACCCAGCTCCCAGACCTGCCCGGATCATTCGTGACTCTCCGGCCGTCGCGTCTTTTTCGCGGTTGGCGCAGTGCGGTATTGCGCGGTGTCAATTCATGTAATACTGTAAGTTACATGAAAAGAGACAGCAGATTATCTGGCGTATTGCACGTGCTCCTGCATATGGCCGAGATCGACGGGCCGGCGACTTCCGAGTCACTGGCGGACATGATGCAGACCAACCCGGTGGTGATCCGGCGGATTCTGGCGGGCCTGCGCAATCAGGGACTGGTGCGTTCGGAAAAGGGGCACGGCGGCGGCTGGCGACTGGCAAAAGACCTGGAAAGCGTCACCCTGTACGACATTCACATCGCCCTTGGTTCTCCCGGGGTACTCGCCCTCGGGCATCGCACCGAAGCGCCGGGCTGCCTGATAGAGCAGGCGGTGAACAACGCCATGGGTGAGGCCTTCAACGCGGCGGAAGCGCTCTTGCTCGCGCGATTCCGCGAGATCACCCTGGCGTCGCTAAGCCGCGACTTTCATCAGCGGATGCAGGTTTGCACCGGGTCCGACCATACATCCTGACTCCCAACCCTTTCAGTTACTGGAGGTGCTCCAATGTCCCAATTTGATGTCGCTGTTATCGGTGGTAGCTATGCCGGTATGACCGCGGCCCTGCAATTGGCCCGCGGTCGCCGCAAAGTACTGGTGGTAGATGCCGGGCAGCGGCGCAACCGATTTGCGACCCATGCCTATGGCATTCTCGGTCAGGACGGTCGCCCACCGGCGGAGATCGCTGCGGATGGTCGCGCCCAGTTGTTGCGTTATCCCAACGTCACCTGTGTGGAAGCCACGGTGGAGTCGATAGAAAAAACCGCTGATGATTTTCAGTTGCAGACACAGCAGGGGGAGGTCTACCACGCATCGCGTGTGATACTCGCCACTGGCGTCAGTGATGAGCTCCCGAATATTCCTGGCCTGCGGGAGCGCTGGGGCAGAGCAGTATTCCACTGTCCTTACTGCCACGGATACGAACTGGACGAGGCGCCGCTTGGCGTTCTCGCGGTGGGTGAAATTTCTATGCACCAAGCGTTGATACTCCCGGACTGGGGGCCCACCACTTTCTTTATCAATGGCGCCTTTGAGCCGAGCGCGGATCAGTTGCGTCAGCTGGTCCAGCGCAACGTCACGGTGGAGCGAACGCCGGTTGAAAAAATTACCGGTGGGCGTGCCGCCGCTAATCTGCAGGACGGTCGCATCATCGAGCTGTCTGGACTGTTTGTCGCAACACAGCTTCGGCACCCACACCCACTGGCAGACCAGCTCGGCTGCGCATTCGAGGAAACACCGATGGGCGCCGTTATCCAGACCGACGCTATGCAGGCGACATCCATAGCCGGTGTGTTTGCCTGCGGTGATTCCGCGCGCGCCGCGGGCAATGTCACCTTTGCCATGGCAGACGGTGCCATGGCTGGGGTCGCGGCGCACCGCTCGTTGATGTTTGAAGGCCTGAATATCTGATGGCAGTTGGCGCCTGTCGATAGAAAATAATGAGAGTCGGGCAAAAAATTCCTCTTGTCTGCGCGGGCGGCTGAACGCAAACGCCGCACTTTCCTGTTTTTCGTGGCATACATGTTGCTACGCCCTCTTTACACAACAGCACAAAAGAGGGCGGGGAAATGACACGAAGAATCCATCCGGCGGTATCGGTATCAATATCTGCAGTGGCCCTGAGTGGTGCGCTGGGGGCGCTGCCGACCGTGGCGCAGGAGGCGAAGGCGGAGGCCGGGCAGATGGAGGAGGTGGTGGTGCAAGCGCGGCGCACTTCACAGGCGGATCTGGCCATTGGTGAAAATGAAGTGAGTCAGACCGTGGGCGTGACGCGCGACGAACTGCTCTCTGCGCCGGCGGGCATTTCGGGTCTGAAAATGCTGGAAAGCCTGCCCGGATTCAATGTACAAACCGACGGTGCGCTTGGTCTGTATGAATTTGGCAACTCGGTGCAAGTGCGCGCATTCAGCCTGTCCCAAATTGGCTTTGTGCTGGACGGCGTACCCATGGGCCGCTCCGACGCCTTTGGCGGCAGCCCGATTTTCCGCTACGTAGACAATGAAAACCTGGGATCGGTACTTGCCTCACCAGGTGCCGGCGACGTCTCCATGCCGAGCTACTCCTCCCTCGGTCCCATTGTCTCCTACAGCACCACCGAACCCGACAAAGAGGCCGGCGGCGTGGTGTCGCTGACCGGCGGTGACGACAATCTGCTGCGCAGTTTCCTGCGGCTGGACACCGGTGATATCAACGGTTTCAGCGCTTACCTGAGCCGTTCCAAAACCGACAGCGACCTGTGGCGTGGCCCCGGTACCATCGACCGCGAACATATCGAGGGCAAGGCGCGTTACGAGTTCGATGAAGACACCTACATTCAGGCGGCGCTGGTCAGCAACGATTTCCACGATTACGACTCGCCCTCCGGTACCGAAGCTCAGTTCGATACGGATTACTATTACGCCTACGAAGGCGCATTGCCGGAAGGCTGTATCAACCCGCAACCCGGCGTGTACGACTACAACGGCGACGGCACTATCGACGATCAGGACTTCACCCCAGTCAATACCGGTGGCAACTGTACTTCCTACTACGAAGACCGGGTGAACATACGCAAGGACAAACTCTATTCCCTGTCACTGTCCACTGATCTCGGCCAGGATATATATCTCAACAGCATCTGGTATCTGGAAGACAAGGATGGCTTCGGTGTATCCCCGGACAGTTACACCAATTCCCTGTCCATCTACCAGGAACAGGCTGCCGCAGGGCTGGACGTGATTCATCCTCGCGGTGTGCAATACGGTTACTCCGGTGTGGGTGGCGAGCGCCAGGGTTTCGTTACCGGTATCGACTGGTACCTCGGCCAGCACACCCTCAGCTTTGGAGGCTGGTACGAAGACGAAACCTACAACCGCACCCAGCTGCGTTACAACAAGACCGGCGGCAGTGCCGATGGCAAAGTGATCTGGGATGAAGTCGCGTATTATCGTCGCAACTACACCAGCGTACGCGAAACTGTGCAGCTGTATCTCAAGGACACCATCGCACTGCTGGATGATCGCCTCAACATTGAGGTGGGCGCAAAAGCACTGGCTATCGATTACCGTCTCGATGGTTACCGCGATTACGCTGACTACGAGATCGACGGTGCCCCCGGGTACGGTCCGCAAACGATCACAGCGGAATATTCCGACAGTTTTCTGCCCATGATTGGTGCCGTGTACAACCTGAATGACACCGACCAGTTCTTCGCTTCGTGGTCCGAGAGCTTCGCGCTGCCGAAAGGGGCAGACGATATCTTCTCCGTGGCCACTAGTTTTGAGGCACCGGCACCGGCGGGAGAGACTGCGGAAAATATCGAGTTCGGTTTCCGTACCAGTCGCGCTCAATACAACGGCGCACTATCTGCGTACTACACCACTTTCGACAATCGACTGGTGGTCGGCAATATCCTGAACCCCGCCACTGGAGAACCGGAGTCCTTTTATGTGAATGCGGGTGAGACCACCGCCTGGGGTATGGAGCTGTCCGGCGTGTATATGCCAGCGATATTTGAGGAACAGCTCTACTTTAACGCCAACCTGAGTTACAACCACGCGGAGCTATCCGATGGATTTGGCAGTAACCCCGCGGGCAGCCTACTGGCGGATAGCCCGGAATGGCTGTTTACCGGTGGCATCACATGGGAGCCCACGCTGTGGATGGTGGCTAACTTCTCTGTGAAATATACCGGCACGCGCTACGCGGATTATGCCCAGCAATTTGAGATGGACGACTACACCGTGGCCAGTGCCTACGTGGATATCACTGGGGATGAATTCGGATTCAGTAATACCAGTCTGCGTATGAACCTCGATAACGTATTCAACACTGAAGCACTGTCGTTCGTGTATGCGGGATCTCCCTATTATCGTCCACTGAGTCCGCGCACTTTCCAGGCCACCGTTACCTACAATTTCTAATCGGAAGTAAACACGATGTACAAAAATAATCTGCTTAGTCTGGCGCTCAGTGCTGTGCTCGCTGGTAGTGCCGGCGGTGTACTTGGTAAAACAAAGGTCGATCAGGACACGTTGCAGCTGCACGACAGCCTGCTCACCATGGATACCCATGTGGACATCGACGTGGCCAACTTTACCACCACGCGCAATTACACTCGCGATCTTGGCACCCAGGTCGATCTGCAGAAGGCGGAGCAGGGCGGGCTGGATGCAATCTGGTTTAGCGTGTACACCGGCCAGGGGGAACTGAATGACGCGGGCTATGCGAAAGCACTGGACAATGCGCTGGCCAAGTTCGATGCGGTGCACCGCCTGACCGAGGAAATTGCCCCCGGAAGAATCGGCTTCGCTACCACTTCTCATGAGGTGCGGACGCTGAATGCCGAAGGCAAACTGGCGGCGCTGATTGGTGTGGAAAACGCCTATCCACTAGGTACCGACCTGAGCCTGGTACAGAACTTTTACGACCACGGCGCACGTTATATGTCGCTGGCACACAATGGTCACAGCCAGTTCGCTGACTCCAACACCGGTGAGGAAAATGATGAGTGGTTGCATGGTGGTTTGAGCGATCTGGGACGGGATCTGATAAAGGAAATGAACCGGGTGGGTATCATTATCGACCTTTCGCACCCGTCGAAAGCCGCAAACATGGAAACCCTGCGTCTGACCAAAGCACCGGTGATAGCGTCGCACTCTTCCGCACGCGCGCTCAATGATGTCAGCCGCAACCTCGATGACGAAGAGCTGCTGGCAATCAGAAAAAATGGAGGGGTAGTGCAGGCGGTGGCATTTTCCTCCTATCTCGACAGCAACAAGGACGCTGCGTGGAAAGAAAAAGCCATGGAAGTAATGGCCCGGGAGGCGGGAAAAACCGGCTTCAAGATCCTCGACTGGAACGAAGTCAAAAAGCTGGACCACGATGCCCGCCACGAATATATACATGGCTTTATGAAACTGCGCACCCAGGTAGCACCCTTGGTTGAGAGGGAAGTTGACCCTCTGGTACCGCCGGTAAATGTCAAAGACTTCGTCGATCACATCGACTATCTGGTGAAAAAAATCGGTATCGAGCATGTGGGCATCAGCTCGGATTTTGACGGCGGCGGCGGTGTATCCGGCTGGAACGACGCTTCCGAAACTCCGGCAGTGACGCAGGAACTTCTCGCCCGCGGATACAGCAAAGAGGACATCGCGGCGCTGTGGGGTGGTAACCTGATGCGGGTGATGGATGCGGTGGCGGCGGTGGCGCAGTCCCTGCAAAATCCATAACGCAGGTCTGCATTCCAGAAGCACTGATGGGCGCGGCACAGAAGCCGCGTTTCTGTTCCCGTTCTGTCACAAAAGTGCGCTACGGTGAGGCACCAAATTCCATGAAAGGGAACCGCCAACGTGACCAGCTCCGCTCGCCGCCGTTTTCTCAAAGCCATACTCGCCACCACCGGCAGTGTTGCCGTATCCACGCCATTGCAGGCCATGACCCGGCCGCAACTGCCCTCCGAGGTCGCCTTCGATTACGGCGTAGCCAGCGGCGATCCGTTGCAGGACGCCGTGATCCTGTGGACCCGGGCAACGCCGCTGGACAACAATCCCAGCGGACCATTGAAAATCACCTGGGAACTGGCTGCTGATGCGGAGTTCAGACGGATAGTTCGCCGTGGTAGTGTGGAGACCGATCTCGCGCGGGACTACACCGCCAAGATCGACGTGCGCGGTCTAGAGCCGGATACCAGCTACTACTACCGGTTTATTGGTGGCAGTGCGCAGAGCCCGATTGGGCGCACCAAAACCCTCCCCGCGGAAGGCGTGGAGCAGGTCAAGCTCGCTGTGTTTTCCTGCTCCAATTATCCCGCCGGTTACTTCAATGCCTATCAGCTCGCCGCGCGGGCAGACGACTGGGACGCAGTGTTGCATCTGGGAGACTACATCTACGAATACGGCGCGGGTGGTTACGCAACGGAGAAATCCGAGCAAATTGGTCGCGCGCTTCCCGCAGACAACAACGGGGAAATCCTCAGCCTCACGGATTACCGCAAGCGCTACGCGTTGTACCGCACCGACGCCGGCCTGCAGGCACTGCACGCGGCAGCACCGTTTATCGTCGTGTGGGATGATCACGAAATCACCAACGACACATGGAAAGGCGGGGCGGAAAACCACAGTGCGGAAGAGGGCGATTTCTTTGCGCGTCGCGCGGCCGCGGTGCAGGCGTATTACGAGTGGCTGCCGATCCGCCCACCAATGGGAGAGCGCAACCCGCAGATCTATCGCAGCTTCCGCTTCGGCGACCTGCTCGACCTGCATATGCTGGATACCCGTGTGATTGGCCGCGACCAGCAACTGCAGTTCTCCTCCTACCTGGATGAAAGCGGCAATCTCGATGCCGAGACGTTTGCCGCGGACATGGCCAGTCCGACGCGCACCCTGCTTGGGAAAAGCCAGCGCGAATGGTTGCAGCAGACTCTCAGCGAATCCGGCGCACACTGGCAATTGCTCGGCCAGCAGGTCCTGATGGGGAAAATGCATCTGCCGGTGGAACTGATGACCAGCTTTTACCGGGGCGGAAATGAAAATCTCACCGGGGAGTTGATCCGTCTCAAAGCCGCGAGCCTGCGCGGCGAATCCCTGACTCCTGCGCAGTTGGCAAGGCTGCAGCGGCAGGTGCCATACAATCTCGATGCCTGGGACGGTTACGCCGCGGAGCGCGAAGAACTGTACCGGCACATGCGCGCGCTGAACAAAAACATCGTGGTGGTGGCCGGGGATACCCACAACGCGTGGTTTAACCACCTAAAAGACGGCGATGGGCACATGGTGGGGTTGGAATTCGCTACCCCCAGTGTGACCTCGCCAGGGATGGAAACCTATCTCAAACTCGACGAGCAGGCGGCGCGGGAACTAGCCGATGGCATGTCGCTACTGGTGGATGACCTGCAATACTGCAATTTGCACCAGCGCGGTTATATGTCGCTTACATTCCGTCGCGATGGCATCGAGGTGGAGTGGAAGTACGTGGACAATATCGACAGCATCGAGTTCGCGGAGGCAGGCAGCCACAAGGTTAATCACAGTCTGCTGCAAAATACTTAGGAATAAACGGGCGCGCTGTAGGAGCCTGCTTGCAGGCGAAGGTTTGTGTCGCATCTCCTGTTCGCCTGCAAGCAAGCTCCTACAGCGCACAAGCGGATTCATAGCAGCAAGAATGCCCGCGCGGTAACGCGCGGGCATTCTTGTTTGCAGGTGCCGCTCAGAATGCGCTGAAGCGTTTGTTGAACTCGACACTCACCATTCGCGGCGCACCAGCAATATAGGTGGGAAAGCCGAAGGAGCCGCCGGTATTCCCGGCATCCATGATGTACTCTTCATCCAGCAGATTGGTAGCCGCCAGGGTCAGCGCCCAGTTGCGATCACTGGCAGCGATGCCCGCGCGCAGGCTCAGCAGGTCCACCGCGTCTTCTTCGTACTGGTTGGCAATATCGAAGTACACCGACGAGCGGTAACTCCAGTTGCCGCTGCTGGTCAGCAACAGCGCTCCACTGATTGGAGTTTCGTATACGTAACCCACGGCTGCGGTCAGCTCAGGCTGCAGGCGGAACTGATTACCCGCATAGGCGCCATTGTCGGCGTCGTCGTCGATCCCCGCATCGATCCACGCGGCGTTGGCCAGCAGTTGCAACTGCTCCGTCGGGTACCAGCGCAGCTCCGCTTCCAGGCCTGTGTTGGTGGCGGAACCGGCATTTTCCGTGCGGGTCTGCCCGCTTTCCTGGTCGATCACGTTAACCTGGAAGTTGTCATAATTCTGGTAAAACGCCGCCAGGGTATAGTCGAGCGGTATGTCGGCGAGACGCCCCTTGATACCCAGCTCGTAGTTGTCGATTTCCTCGGAGGGCAGAACACTTTTGATACCGGAAGACATGTCGATAACTTTAGAGCGTTCGCCGCGGGAAATGGTGCCGTACACATTGACGTTGTCGTTCAGAGCGTAGAGCAGGTTGAAGCGCGGCAGCAACGCGGAGTTGTCGGTATCGCCACGGAGCGTCTCGCCGCCGGTATTGGGAATCAAACCGAAGAACAGATCGCTGTTGATTCCCTGCGAAGCGAGGATCGCGGAGCCTGGCAGGCTGCTGGAATAGCCGGATTCACGCTCCTCTCGCACCAGCCGGGCGCCTACCGTGGCTTCCAGGCTCGGCGTCACCTGGTAGGCGATATCCGCGAACAGATTGAGATTGCTGTTGTCCGCGCTGTTGGCATAGTGGCTTTCATACGCGAGTGCGGGAATGGCGCCGTTGGTCAGCAGGGATGTGGTGTCCGGGTTGCAAGTGGGGATGCCGGCGGATGCCAGTGCACCGGCGCAGCTGAGGAAGGTGCCCTCTTCACTGGCGAAGCCCACAAACTGGTCGGCGCTCTCTTCAAAGTAGCTGGCACCGACAAAACCGTTGATACGCTCACCGCTGAAATTCAGGCGCAGTTCGTGGCTGGTCTGGTCGCCGCTGGCGTCCTCGGAAAAATTCAGCATTTCAAACCCGGTGCCATCCGCGTCGAATGCTTCCAGGGAATCGTAATCCCGCTGTGCGCCGATATAGGTGAGCACCAACTGGTCGTTGATATCCCAGCTCACGGTCGCATTGAAGTCTTTTACCGTGCGGTCCACGCCCACGTCGTTCATGCCCAGCACGTTGTTGTCGGGCACACTCAGCGCGGCGTCGTCGGTAAACAGCAGCTCGCGGCTGACAAAGGCAGTGCCGGGGTCTGTCGCCTTGTCGTAGTTGTAAACCAGATCGATGGTCAGGTCTTCGCTGGGGGTGATGCGCAGGCTCGGGCGGAACGCCTCGCGTTCGTAGCCGTTCAGGTCCGCCTCGCCACTGGTATTTTCAACGTAACCCGCGCGCTCGCGGGTAGTGAACGCCAGCCGGCCCTGAACCATTGCATTGCCGCCGGTGACCATACCCTCGAGCTTGCGCATATCGTAATTACCCGCGCCCACGGTCAGCGAAGAGGCAAAGTCCTGCAGCGGTTTTGCGGTGATAAAGCTCATGGCGCCGATGGAGGCGGCGGTGCCGAACAGCGTTGCCTGCGGGCCCTTCACCACCTCCACCCGCTCCATGTCGTACACCTCGAAATAGGAGGCGCGCGAGCGGGATACATCGGTCCCGTTCAGGTACACCGATACTCGCGCCGCACCGGGTGCGCTCCCGTCATCGGAGGTGATACCGCGGATCACGTAACCGTTGTTGTTCACGCTCTGCTGCTGCACCACCAGTCCCGGTACCATATCGGACAGGGTGTCGAAGCGATCGATGCCCAGGGCCTCCAGAGTATCTCCGTCCAGACTGCTGATGGTTACGGGCACATCCACAATGGATTGCGCGCGCTTCTGCGCGGTGACGATCACTTCTTCAAGGTTTTCCGGTGCAGTTTGCGCCTGCAGGGGCAGTGCCGCTGCGGCAACCAGTGTTGCCAGGATGGACAGGGGGAATGTTCCCTTCAACGGATGGTTCATGATAACTCCAGCTTTTATCGTGAGTGGTGCGAAAAGCCGGATGTTAGTGATGAATTGATACGGCCTTGTGACCGGGCTGTGACAGTCCCTCGAACGATGCCCGGCCAGGCGACGCGGCCGCTTCCCGACATGCCGCCGGATTTTTTATCGTGGGTGCTCGAGACAACCGGGAAATTACCGCGATGACACAAAGCCGCAATGTGTGGCGCACCGAAAAGGCCAGGCTGTTCGAAATACGGCGATTCGGAATCTGGGCGAGATTGCGTTAACCGCCAAGTGGGGGGCGGAGGGGTTCGATGGTGACCAGGTCGCCGGTTTCCACTGAGCCGCTGTCCTGCTCCAACACAATAAAGCAGTTGGCGGCGGCCAAGCCGGAGAGAATGTGGCTACCCTGTGTACCCATCGGCTCGACGCACAGACCAGTGGTTGGATCGTTGCAATAAAAACCGCGCTGGAAGTCGGTTCGCCCCGGCTTTTTTTCCACCGGTTTGAGCAGTTTCGCCCGCAGAGTCGGCGCACCGGACCAGCTTCCCCCCTGCATCGTTTCCAACGCGGGTACCACCAGCTGGTAGAACGTCACCAGCGCTGATACCGGGTTTCCCGGCAGACCAAAAAATGGGATACCGGCCAGTCGCCCAAAGGCAAAGGGTTTCCCGGGTTTCATGGCAACCTTCCAGAATCCGATTTCTCCCATTTCCTCCAGTACTTCCCGGGTGTAATCCGCTTCGCCCACGGATACGCCACCCGAGGTGACGATGGCGTCCGCCTCGCGGGCGGCCTGCGCGAGCTTTTCCCGGATAACGTTTTTATCATCCGGGAGTATGCCCAGGTCGAGTATGTCGAGTTTCAGTTCGGATAACGCAGCCAATAGGGCGGTGCGATTGCTGTCGTATATGTCACCCTTACCAAGGGAGTCTCCGGGCTGCCTGAGTTCATCGCCGCTGGAGAAAACGCCTATTTTGGGGCGTCGTACCACGTTCAGCGTAGCGATGCCGGCGGCGGCCAACAGCGCAATATGCGGCACTGAAATACGCACGCCTGCGCCGAGCAGTATCTCGCCTGCGGACACGTCCTCGCCGCGGCGGCGGATATGCGCACCGCGGCGCACCGCGCCGTGAATATGAATGTCATCGCCGTCTGCGCTGACATGTTCCTGCATCACTACCGCATCGGTACCCGCGGGCAGCACCGCGCCAGTCATGATACGCACGCAGGTTCCCGGCAACACTTCACCGGTAAACGGCGCACCGGCGAACGATTTGCCGATCTGCCGTAGCGGCGCCTGCGCATCCAGGTCGGTGCTATGCAGCGCGTAGCCGTCCATCGCCGAGTTATCACAGGGCGGCAGGTCGACGGCGGAGCGCACACCAACGGCCAGAATCCTGCCGACGGCATTTTTCAGCGAAACAGTCTCCACTCCCGCTACCGGTTTGATTTCCGCAAGCAGGCGGCTGCGCGCCGTCTCTATGGGCATCAGTCCGGGCTGGCTACAGCAGTCCATCATGGAAGATTACCTCGCGAAACATATTGTTGTCGCAGCGATTGCTGTCAGTGGGCGCCCTGGTTGCGCTTCTGATTCACCATCCATACCGCCGCTTCCACACGCGAGCGCATGCCCAGTTTTTTCAACAGGTGTTTTACATGCACCTTGACGGTGGCGTCGGAGATGCCGAGTTCGCGGGCGATCAGTTTGTTGCTGAGACCGTCGGCAATCAGCTGCAGGATTTCCAGTTCGCGACTGGTGAGTGTGGACAGCAGATCGGCACCGGTCCGGTCGGGTTTGCGCAGGGCGGTGGCGAGAATTTCGGTGAGGCGCTGGCTGATGGCGAGCTTGCCGTGGGTCGCGGCGAGGATCTGGTCGAGGATTTCTTCCGGGTCCATATCCTTCAGCAGGTAGCCATCGGCCCCTGCGCGGATGCAGGCGACCACATCGGCGTTGTTGTCGGAAACCGTGAGCATCACGATGCGTGCGGTAACGTCGGCGGCGCGCATTGCGCGCAGGGTGTCGAGGCCGTCCATGCCGCGCATGTTGAGATCCAGCAGGATGATGTCGGGGTCGCACTCTGCTACCAGCGCCAGTGCGCTTTCGCCGCTGCAGGCTTCGCCCACCAGTTCCAGTTTCGGTTCCAGGCTGATGAGCTGCACCAGCCCTTTGCGAAACAGGGGGTGGTCATCGACCATCATTACGCGTGCAGTTGAGGGCATGGCTTTTTCCCTGTATCAGATCCCTGTCGACTACCGGATGTATGCGAATCAGTGATGGGTGCATGGTATCACAGCGGTTGGCACAAAATTGCAGCTAACCCCAATGGGGTATTCCGTTGCCGCCGTGGTGTCGTCAGGGTAAGTGGCGGTGCTTTTGTTTGCATCGGGCGACATGACCGGGCGGTTTGCATGGCGCGGAAGCCGGGCGTCCCGGCAAGTGCATGAGCGGAAAAATGCTGGGAGAAAAATAGGTACTTACTGATGGTAATTGAGCGCGGCGGGGCGAGCTGCCAAAGTCGAATCTATAACGGTTTGCCACCCAGGAGGCGCAACAGTGTCCGATATTCATGTCTGGTCCCCGGAGGATCGCCACTTCTGGCAATCCAGCGGAAAAACGATCGCCAATCGCAATCTGTGGATTTCCATTCCATGCCTGTTGAGCGGATTTGCGGTGTGGTTGTACTGGGGCATCATCACGGTGCAGATGCTCAATCTCGGATTTCCCATCGCCAAGGCGGAATTGTTTTCCCTCACAGCGATTGCGGGTCTTACTGGTGCCACCCTGCGAATTCCCAGCAGTTTTTTTATTCGCCTGTGCGGCGGGCGCAACACCATCCTGTTTACCACCGCGCTGTTGATTATCCCCGCGCTTGGCACCGGGCTCGCGCTGCAGAATCCGCACACCCCGCTGTGGATGTTCCAGTTGCTGGCACTGCTGAGTGGTTTTGGCGGAGGTAATTTTGCCTCGTCCATGTCTAACATCAGTTTCTTTTTCCCGCGGGAAAAACAGGGATTGGCGCTGGGATTGAATGCGGGGCTCGGCAATTTTGGCGTGACCACCATGCAGATCATCGTGCCGCTGTTCATGACCTTTGGCGCCTTTGGCGCGCTCGGTGGTGACCCGATGGTGCTGGTAAACAGCTCGGGGACCCTGATTGGCAAGATTCCCGCCGGCACCGAGGCCTGGATTCAGAACGCCGGGTTCGTGTGGCTGCTGTTGTTGCTGCCGTTGATCGCTGCGGTCTGGTTTGGCATGAACAACATCCGCACCGAAGAGGTGTCGCCGGATATCGGCAGCTCACTCGGCAGTTTTGCCAGGATGACCGGCATGCTGATGATCGGATTGGTGATGGCAGTGCTGGGACTGTGGCTGCTGCTGCCGGAAAGCGCCAACGGATCGGGCTGGGGTATTCCCAAGGAGCTGGTGCTGGTGCTGGTGATACTCGGCACCCTGTATGGCATGAAGGCGCTGCCGGGAGAAATCCGCAGCAGCCTCAACCGTCAGTACGGTATTTTCCGCAACAAACACACCTGGGTGATGAGTGTGATCTACACCATGACTTTTGGCAGTTTTATCGGTTTCTCTGCGGCCTTTCCCCTCGCGATCAAGGTAATCTTCGGATACAGCCACGTAATGGTCGACGGCGTGTTGACCCACGACACCGCCAACCCCAACGGCCCCAGTGCACTGATGTACGCGTGGATGGCGCCGTTCATCGGCGCCCTGGTACGGCCGGTGGGTGGCTGGATTGCCGACCGTCTCGGCGGTGCGCTGGTGACTCAGGTGTGCGCGGTGGTGATAACCCTGTGCGCGCTGGCCGCGGCCTATTACATGAAGGCGGCCTACGCTTCGGCGACCCCGGAAGAATATTTTGTGCCTTTTTTCCTGGTGTTCCTGCTGTTGTTCGCAGCGACCGGAATTGGCAATGGTTCCACCTTCCGCACCATCGCCATGGTGTTCCCGAAAGAACAGGCGGGCCCGGTGCTGGGGTGGACTTCCGCGGTGGCCGCCTATGGCGCTTTCTATATTCCGCAGGTGCTGGGTGAGCAGATTGCTGCCACCACCCCGGAGTACGCGCTGATCGGTTTTGCGGTTTTTTACGCAGCGTGCATTGTACTGAACCAGGGGTTCTACCTGCGTAAAAACGGAGAATTCTACAATCCCTGACTCGTTTTAAACGGTGTCGTCTTTGGGGAGAGGAATCTCCCCCTTTTTTATTTTTCCGGAGAGCTGGTTCGATGTTACAGATCACCGACAAGGCGAAGGAGAATGCGCTCGACCCGTTGTGGCGCATGCCGTTTCGGCCGCTGTTTCTTGGGGCCGCGATATGGAGCTGTGTGGCGCTGGCGCTCTGGCTGCTGACCCTGTTGGGACAGGGTAGCGCCGTTTTGCGTGTGAGCCCGCAGTGGCACGCACATGAAATGCTGTTCGGTTTTGCCGGCGCGGTGGTGGTGGGTTTTGTGTGCACCGCCAGTCAGACCTGGACTGGATTGCGTTCACCAAGCGGACGCGCGCTGGTCGGCCTGAGCAGTTGCTGGCTGCTGGCGAGGCTGGGGTATCTGATCTGGGCGGTGCCGCTGTGGCTGCCAGTGGCGGCGGAACTGGCGTTTTTTGCCGGTGCCGCCTGGGCGGTGGGGCGCCGGGTGATCGCCGTGCGCCAGTGGCGCAATCTGTTCCTGATCCCCGCGCTGCTCGCATTCGCCGGGCTGTCCGCATGGCATGCACTGGCGCAGACGCAATCGCATTCGGTGGCCGTGCTGGCGCTGCTGCTGGTGACTTCCATGGTGTTGGTGTTCGGCGGCCGGGTGATTCCGTTTTTTACTGCGCGCCGCTTTGGGGAAACGGCGCGGGCCAAATGGACGTGGCTCGAATTCGCCGGCCACGGCCTGTGCATTGCCCTGCTACTGGCGGTGGCACTGTCGTTGCCGAAAGCCTGGGCGGGGTGCGCGGCACTGGTGTTGGGGCTTATCCAGATACTGCGCTGCGCGCGCTGGCGGGTGGCATTGATCTGGCGCGAGCCGATGCTGTGGTCACTGCATATCGGGTACTGGTCACTGGTGTGCGGGCTTCTGCTGTTGGGCGTCGCCTGGTGTGGGCTGTTGCCGGTCAACATGTTTCTGCTGGAGAGCGCTGCAATTCACACCATGGCGGTGGGCGGCATTGGTAGCGTGATCCTGTCGATGATCTGTCGCGTCACCCTCGGGCACACCGGGCGTTCGCCAATGCAACCGCCATCCGCCACCGCCCTGGCGTTTGTGCTGTTGCTGGCGGCGGTGTTGGCGCGGGTACTGCTGGCGCCGGCAATGGTGGCCTACTGGCTTTCCACCGCCCTGTGGCTGCTGGGGTACGGCATCTTCCTTTGGCGTTACGGCCCCATGCTGCTGGCGCCGCGCACCGATGGGCAACCGGGATGACGGAGCTTCTCTCCCCCGCCGGCACCCTCAAAAGCCTGCGTTTTGCCTTCGCCTACGGTGCCGACGCGGTGTATGTGGGGCAGCCGCGCTACAGCCTGCGAGTGCGAAACAACGAATTCAACCGCCCGCAGAATCTCGCCGCGGCGATTGATGAGGCTCACGCCCTGGGCAGGAAAATCTATGTGGCCAGCAACGTGGCGCCGCACAATGACAAGCTGCGCAGCTACCTGCGGGACATGGAACCGGTGGTCGCCATGGGCCCGGATGCGCTGATCATGTCCGATCCCGGGCTGATCCTGCTGGTGCGCGAGCGCTGGCCGGACATGCCGGTGCACCTGTCGGTGCAGGCGAACGCGGTCAATTGGGCGACGGTAAAATTCTGGCAGCGCCAGGGGCTGACGCGGGTGATCCTGTCGCGGGAGCTGTCTCTCGACGAGATTGAGGAGATCCGCATGCGCTGCCCGGAGATGGAGCTGGAAGTCTTTGTGCACGGCGCACTGTGCATGGCCTATTCCGGGCGCTGCCTGCTGTCCGGTTATATCAATCACCGGGATGCAAACCAGGGCGCCTGCACCAATGCCTGCCGCTGGGAATACAACGCCCACTCGGCGCGGGAGACCGAGACTGGCGACCTCGTCGTCGCGCAGCCGCCCAACACCGATCCCGCCCCAATGCTGTTGCAGGAAAAGAATCGCCCCGAAGAGCTGATTCCGGTGTACGAGGATGCACACGGTACCTACATCATGAATTCCAGAGACCTGCGTGCGGTACAACATGTACAGCGCCTGGTCGATATGGGGGTTCACTCGCTGAAAATTGAAGGCCGCACCAAATCCCACTACTACGTAGCGCGCACTGCGCAGGTCTACCGTCGCGCTATCGACGATGCCATCGCCGGTCTGCCATTCGATTTTTCCCTGATGGAAGACCTTGAGCACCTGGCCAACCGCGGTTATACGGAGGGCTTTTATCGCCGTCACCTGCCGGGTGAATTCCAGAATTACGAAAAGGGCGTATCCACTAACCCCAGACAACAGTTTGTGGGGGAGGCGCTGGAGGTGCGCGACGGCTGGATAACCGTGGCGGTTAAAAACCGGTTTGAACTGGGGGATGAACTGGAGCTGATTTCTCCCGCGGGCAATCACCGCTTTCGCCTGCAGCAGCTGCAAAGTCACAGCGGCGAATCGCTGATTGTCGCTCCCGGTTCCGGCCACCAGGTACGGCTGCCACTGCCACATGCATTGCCGACATCAGGCAGTGGTTTCACCCTGCTGATGCGCCACAGCGCCTGAACGATCACGCAAAAAAAAGCTGCACGGATATTCTATCGGTGCAGCAAGTCCTGTGAGTGACAGCCCCGGGTCTCCACGGGGCTGTGATGGTAATCCGTATTTACAGGATATTAGAGGCTTGGACGTCGTTTGAAACTACCGGCGGCTGGACGCCGATATTGAGCAATCCTTTCACCACCTGCCAGCTTACCGCCAGTGCACCGATGATAAACACCACATCACCGATGGTACGTATCCAGCGCAGCGTCTGTAGCAGGTCGCCCTGCATGAATCCTTCGCTGCGCGCATACCACAGACCTTCTGAAGCGCTGGCAACAAACTGGATGATACCCACCGGCAACAGGCTGGTGAACAGCATCATGCCGAGGCCTATATTCATCCACCAGAACGCGGTTTTCATCAGCTGTTCGCCGAATTCCAGATGTGGGCGGATATAACGCAGTATCAGCAGTACAAAACCGAGGGCGAGGAATCCGTAGACTCCGAACAGCGCCGCGTGTGCGTGGGTGGCGGTGGTGTTCAGCCCCTGCACGTAGTACAGCGAGATCGGCGGGTTAATGGAGAAGCCCAGCACGCCGGCTCCGAGCATGTTCCAGAAGGCCACGGCGACGAAGAACATGAGCGGCCACTTCAACCGCTGCATCCACTCCACGCGGTGTTGCAGGCGGTAGTGCTCCCAGGCCTCGTAACCGAGCACGATCAGGGGCACCACTTCCAGCGCACTGAAGGTCGCGCCCACCGCCATTACAGGTGTGGTGGTGCCGGAGAAATACAGGTGGTGGAAGGTGCCGGGTACGCCGCCGAGCATAAACAGTGAGGCGGAAGCCAGTGAGGCGATAGTGGCTATGCGCTTGGATATCAGCCCCATACTGCAGAAGATGAATGCCAGTGCAGCAGTGGCGAACACTTCAAAGAAGCCTTCTACCCACAGGTGCACGATCCACCAGCGCCAGTACTCCATGATGGAAATATGTGTGCGCTCGCCATAGAAGAAGCCGGCGCCGTAGAACAGACCGATGGCGGCGACAGAGGCAGTGAGCAGGACCAGCAGGTGCTTGTCGCCGGGCTGGCGCAGTGCCGGCACGATCGCGCGCAACATCAGCACCAGCCAGAAGGCGATGCCGGTGAACTTGCCGATCTGCCACAGGCGGCCGAGATCCACATACTCGTAACCCTGGTGGCCGAGCCAGAAATTCCAGTTCTCCGGCATGATCTGCGCGATGGCCAGATAGTTGCCGATAAAGGAGCCTGCAACCACCGTCACCAGCGCCCAGAACAGGATGTTGACACCGAGCTTCTGGAATTTCGGATCCCGGCCTCCATTGATAATGGGCGCCAGAAACAGACCCGCGGCGAGGAAGCCGGTGGCGATCCAGAACAGTGCCGCCTGAATATGCCAGGTGCGCACCAGGCTGTAGGGGAACCATTTGGACAGTTCAATGCCGTAGAACCCCTGTCCCTCTACCGTGTAGTGGGCGGTGAGACCGCCGAGAAAGACCTGCAGGGTAAACAGCGCCACCACGATAAACAGATATTTGCCCAGCGCTTTCTGCGAGGGTGTCAGCGCGATAGTGGTGAGCGGATCTCTGTGTGGCGGGGTCGGTTCTATTTCATCCTCGCCGCGCATAAAGGCCCAGCCCCACACCAGCCCGCCGATCCCGGCGATCAACAGCACCACACTGACAATGGACCAGACCACGTTTTCTGCCGTGGGCACGTTGTCGATCAGCGGCTCATGAGGCCAGTTATTGGTGTAGGTGGCCTCACCGGGGGTGCGCTCGGTGGCGGCCGCCCAGGCGGTCCAGAAGAAAAACTCACCCAGGCGCTCACGGCGCTCCGCACTCGGCAGCGTATCCTCCTTCATCGCATAGCTGCTGCGGGTCTGCTGTAGTTCCGGCGCGCTGCCAAACAGACGATGGTAGTAATCGGCCGTGGTCTCGATCGCTTTTACCCGGCGCTCGCTCAATACCAGAGTATCGCTGGCCGCGTCATAGCTGTTGTGGCGGTAGGCCTGCTTGAGCTGGTACTGCAACGCATTCTGCTGTGCGGGCTCCAGTTCGCGGTAGGACCTGCCGTATTCATCCTGTGCTGCCAGGTCCAGCCATGCGAGCAGCTCCCGGTGCAACCAGTCGGCCGTCCAGTCCGGTGCCTGATAGGCGCCGTGTCCCCAGATCGAACCGAGCTGCATGCCGCCCACAGACTGCCACGCGGTCTGGCCGTCGAGGATGCTGTCTTTTGTCATCAGTGGTGCGCCGTTTTCCGAGACCACCGTCTGCGGAATCGGCGGCGCTACCCGGTACACCTCTTTGCCGACATACCCCAAGATCCCGAAAGTGACCCCCAGTACCGCAATCAGCGTCCACCAGAGTTTGTAGTACCTGTTCATAATTTCCCCTTAACCATGTTGTGTGTTCGGTTGAACTTATGCCGCCAGGTGGCGTGCAAACAGAATGTCGTTTTCCAGTTGGATGTGTTTTTGCAGATCGCGTTTGAACGCTTGCAGCCCCGTGTACAGTCCGCGCCAGCTGTTGCAGACACCGTCCGGTGTAGTGATGGTGTCGGTGAGTGCGTCGATGCGCTCAATGGCCGCGGTGTGGTCATCGTGTTCGCCTAGCATCACCCGGATAGGCCCACCGGCCATGGCACCCTGGCCGCGACTCAACATCGGAAACAGGATCAGCTCCTCTTTCTGCATGTGCTGCTCGAGCTCCACGGCCATGTTGCGCAGGTGATCGGCGAGGCCGATGGGACAGGCGGGGTGCTCGAAGTGGGTGTGCTCCACTTTTTGCGCGAGGTGCACCAGGTCCCGCAGTTGCCGGCGGTGCACTTCGTGGTAGCGCTGCAACAGGTGTTCGATCAGCTCGTGGTCGTCGGCCTCGTGCCAGTTTTTTTCGTCGCGCTCGGCCACCGGCTGGGCGATGAGGGTATGCAGCTCGCCCAGTAGTTGGTCCCGATCGAGACCGGGGGTATCACCGGCAAATATCCCGCGCAGGGTCTTGTTCCCGCCGCAGCAGGAGGAAAGGTTGTGACGATTGAACAGCGCCGTGGCGCCGGGCAGCTCCCGGGCGAGTGTGGCGATGGGGATATCCAGTAGATCCATACTTTCTCCTTGTGCGCCGCGGGGCGCGGTGGAAGGTTGCGGGAGATGGTCGTCAGTCTTCAAAAAAGATGTATTTGATTTGCATCTTTGTGTGCGAGTGTACGCCTGTGGTTTAAAGATGTAAAATCAATGCATGTTTAGTTGGCGGGTATTTGTGGGTATGCGATGAACAGAAAGCGCGACACGCCAGATCGGCACCGGGCATCGATGCTGGCGACCCCGGGCTACCGGCACCTTTACGTGGTATTGGCCTGGTGTTGTCTGGCGCTCGCTTGTGTGGAGGTGGTGTTGCCGCTGGTACCGACCACGCCGTTCCTGCTGTGCAGCCTGTGGTTCAGTTTCAAGGGCAGGTCGGCATTGGCAATATGGCTGCTCCGGCATCGCCGTTTCGGCCCGCTTATCAGACGCTGGCGGCGGGAGCGAAGCATTCCGCTGGGGACCAAACGTCTGATCGGCGCGCTGTTGCTGCTCAACTGGCTGGCACTGCTGGCGCTCGGAGTCCGTCCGCTGCTCTTGCTGGGGGTGACGTTACTGTTTTGCGCGGTGCTGGGTTTTATCTGGCGCCTCCCCACGACCATTGAATCTGGATTGGGCACTTCGCCCCAGGAACGGAAATAATCCGGATCAGAAAATTCCGGGCGGAGACACTTATGCACATTACCCGTTACACCGATTACTCACTGCGTGTACTGATCTACCTGGCCGCCAACGACGGCAAACTCTGCACTATTGGCGAAATAGCCAAGAGTTACGACATTTCCAAAAACCACCTGATGAAGATCGTCCAGGACCTCAATGCCCGGGGCTATCTGTTGGCGGTTCGCGGAAAAAACGGCGGGCTCCGCCTGAATGCGGATATAGACACCATCAATATCGGGTCGTTGGTACGGACCTTTGAGCAGGGCAGCAAACTGGTGGAATGCTTCGGCAGCGACAACCAGTGCACGATTACCCCGGCCTGCCAGTTGAAGGCCATGTTTGCCGAGGCGATGGAAAATTTTTTTCGCACCCTGGATGCCTACACCCTGCAGGACCTGGTGGGCGGGAAGCGCAAGGCGGCGGTGCAGGAGCTGCTTTTTATCAACGCCGCGTCGTGAATAAGGGATTCAGGCGGTTTTGATCAGCCCGTTGGCAGCAATGGCGCGATAGATTTTCTGGCACAGGCGGCCGAATTTGTTGACGTCGCCGAGGGTGGGAATTTCACCGCGGTCCAGTTTCTGTTCCCAGTCCACGATTTCCCCATCCAGCAGTTCCAGCAGTTTTTTCGCACAGCCCTTGCAGGGACCGGCGCAGAGTTCGGCGGCGGGCATGGTGAACGGCAGCGTGTCGCGCGCCTGTTTGATGATCTGGCGGATTGCGGTGCTGGTATCCGGTTTTGCCGAGGGTCTGGTCTCCGGGTTCATCGGCGACTCCATTTGTGTAATTTCTGCGGCACAAGGATGTGCCGCAGTCTGACGCGAGCCCTGAAATACAAAAAATCCACGCATCTTTGCCGGTATTTCAAGGGCGACAATCAAATAGTTCACGACGAAATATTTGATTGCCGGTTAATAGTCAGCCAATGGGCAGGACGCGTTTGCTGATGGCTGCGGAAATGATGAACATGAAACACACCGCCGCCGCGGTGGTGAACGCGAGACAGCGTGACAGCTGTTGCGGTGAGCTGCGTAGCGCCGCAGCCCCGCACATCACATATCCCACCAGCGCCACCAGCTTCGCCTGCAGCCAGGGCTGGGTAAGCGGTATCCACTGCCACATCCACAGCAACCCGATGGCGCTTGCCAGCAGCGCGGTATCGAGCAGGTGTGGCAGCGCGCGCGCGGCGCGATGTTTGATCCAATTGGCATTCCCCAGGTGTGCGCCGATGCGCAGCGCGAGGCCAGTGCCGGAGAGCAGCGCCAGAGTGATGTGCAGGGTTTTCAGGGTCGGGTAATCCACGGAACTTCTCGATCGGGTTGCGGTGTGTCAGGCATGCCAGTGCAGCTTGCGCTCGCGCGCATAGTCCGGGGTGAAGTGAAACTGCACCGCGGTGCCGCCTTCGGCGCGTTGGCAGATTTCGATGGAGCCTGCCAGGCTGTGGGCGCGCTCGCGCATGATCGACATGCCGAAGTGATCGCGCTTCTCCGGGGATTCGCCGATACCGATACCATTGTCCTCCACGTGCACGTGGATCTCACCGTAAAAATCCATGTTCAGGCGGATCTTGATGTGATCGCCGTGGGAGTGGTACACCGCGTTCTGTGAGGCTTCACGCACCAGCTGCAGAAGATGGATTTCCTCCTGCGGAGTGAGCGGCACTTCCGCCAGGTTGTACTCCAGTTCGATGCCGATTTCCGGGTGTTGCTCGCGGTAGTGCTCGATCGCTTTCAGCAGCGCGCCGCGCAGACCGCCGTCGGCAATCTGCAAGCGGAAGGTGGTGAGCAATTCGCGCAACTGGCGGTAGGAATTCTGCAAGCCGCGCTTTAGTTCCTCGATGATTTCGCTGATGTCCTCCCGGCTGGTGTCCTCGGACTTGTTGCAACGGTTGAGGCGTGCCACCTGGATTTTCAGGTACGACAGCGACTGCGCCAGTGAGTCGTGCAATTCGCGCGCGATGATGCTGCGCTCATCCAACAGTGCCGCGCGCCGCTCCTGCTCGCCACGCTCGCGCAAGGTGCTGGCGGTGGTCAGCGCATTGGCAAACGCACTCAGGTGCTGTACCTGTTGCCACGGCAGCTTCTGCCCCGGGGGCTGGCTGCACACCAGCACCCCGTAATTGCGCGCGCCACTCTCCAGTGGGAAGCGGTAGACGTTGGCCTCGTCCGGCATTTCGATATCACAGCCGCGCGCGCAGCTCTGGCAGTCGACGGTACCACAGGCGGCATTGTCATCGCCGTGTGTCAGGTGGCTGTAGGGCGTGTCGCCCTCCGGGGTCATCAGGCACAAGTCGAGATTATCCAGGCCCGTCACTTCACTGAACTCCTCCAGCCACTGCTGCAGGCCGCTATGACTGATTTCGCCCTCGCTGATGGCACTGGCGAGCCGGAACTGGAAATTCAGAATGCGGTGGCTGTGCTGCAGCTCCGTGGTCTTGATTTTCACGCGTTTGGCGAGATCGCGATGGGTTTCCTCGATCACTTTGCTCATGCCGCTGATGGTGTCCGCGAGCAGGCCGAGCTCGTCGTCACTTTTCAGTTCCAGGTTGTACTGGAAATTGCCGCGCGCGATGTTGGCGCAGCAGTCGGTGAGCTGTTTCAGCGGCTGCTCCACTGAACGCGACAGGGTGAACAGGGACAGGTACACCAGGGTAACCGTGGCGAACAGTGAACCCAGTTGCATCAGTCGCAGCAGTCCCACGGTGGCCTCGGCGGAGTGCTGAAAAGCCAACACCAGCGCATCCACCTCGTCGACAAAATGTTCCGCTACGGCGATGACAGCTTCGTGGTCCGATACCTGTTCACCGCTGGCAATCGCGAGCATGTAGGGGCGGATCTGTGTTTCCCACTGCGCGCGCACGCGCGCGAATTGTTCGGCCCCGGCCTGGCGGTCGTTGCCGTTGAGATCAGAAATGCCACCGATTTTATTGAGCCGGCTGGTC
Source organism: Microbulbifer harenosus (assembly GCF_005771435.1). Taxonomy (GTDB): domain Bacteria; phylum Pseudomonadota; class Gammaproteobacteria; order Pseudomonadales; family Cellvibrionaceae; genus Microbulbifer; species Microbulbifer harenosus. Next base: position 78,423 of record NZ_VANI01000022.1, on the reverse strand, counting down.
AGTTCATCGGCCGCCAGGCGCGCAGTATCGGGATTGGTGTTGATGGCGCTGGCGGCGAGTTTATAGGCGAGCATGCGCACCGAACCGGACTGGTTGACCGCGGCGGCGTCGTTTTCGGCAGCATCGGAAATAACGTAGGAGGCCACCATTGAGCTGACCGCCACCAATGCAGTGGCGAGCATCAGCGCTCCGATGCGGAACACCACGGATTGACGGATGCGGTTGAAAACTCGAGTGGGCATGGGCAGGCCTCCGAAGGCAACTGGCCTATTCTGCCAAAGGTTGTGGTTAGAGGGAGTACCTCTAATGAGCCATATATCTTCCGCTCAGTGGCAGGCGCGACGGAGGCGGGCGGCCGGCGGCGCGCTTACTGGATTTCCAGCACCGGTCATTCATATTTCCCTACCCACAAAGGGGTAGGGCGGGCCGGTAATACGGCGGAATTGTACCACTTTTGGTGCAGTGCCTCTTCCCGAGACGAAATTTATAGTCGGCCCCAGCTCGCCATTTCTGGCCCGTTTGTTCGTCTTGGAGGCCCCATGAGCCACTTTCTGGATCGACTCAAATATTTCAAAAAACGTACTGAACCCTTCGCCAATGGTCACGGTGAAAAAAACCAGGATGACCGCAGCTGGGAAGATGGCTATCGCCGCCGCTGGCAGTTCGACAAGATCGTGCGCTCCACTCACGGCGTCAACTGTACCGGTTCCTGCAGCTGGAAAATCTATGTGAAGGATGGCCTGGTCACGTGGGAGACCCAGCAGACCGACTATCCGCGCACCCGCCCGGACCTGCCGAACCACGAACCCCGCGGCTGCCCGCGCGGTGCCAGCTACTCCTGGTACATGTACTCTGCCAATCGCCTCAAATACCCCAAGGTGCGCAAGCGCCTGCTGCGCCTGTGGCGCGAGGCCAAGGTACAACACAGCGACCCGGTGAACGCCTGGGCCAGCATCGTCGAGAACCCGGCCAAGGCGAAGTCCTACAAGGAGCGGCGCGGGATGGGCGGCTTCGTGCGCGCGCGCTGGGACGAAGTGAACGAGATCATCGCCGCGTCCAACGTCTACACCGCCAAGGTCTACGGGCCCGATCGGGTATCCGGCTTCTCACCGATTCCGGCCATGTCCATGGTGTCCTACGCCGCCGGCGCCCGTTACCTGTCACTGATCGGCGGCAACTGCCTGAGTTTCTACGACTGGTACTGCGACCTGCCGCCGGCCTCGCCGCAGATCTGGGGCGAGCAGACCGACGTGCCGGAGTCCGCCGACTGGTACAACTCCAACTACCTGATCGTGTGGGGCTCCAACGTGCCCCAGACCCGCACCCCGGACGCCCATTTCCTGAGTGAAGTGCGCTACAAGGGAGCCAAGACCTGCGTCATCACCTCCGACTACTCCGAGTGCTCGAAATTCGGCGACACCTGGCTGGCGCCGCGCCAGGGCACCGACGCCGCCCTGGCCATGGCCTTCGGCCACGTCATCCTGAAGGAATTCCACGTAGACAAGCCGAGCGCCTACTTTACCGAATACGTGCGCACCACCACCGATATGCCGATGCTGGTGACGCTGGTAGAGCGCGATGGCCAACTGGTACAGGATCGCTTTCTGCGCGCCTCCGACCTGGTGGACAACCTGGGCCAGGCCAACAACCCCGAGTGGAAAACCATCGCCATCAACGACGACGGCCGCCTGGTTTCCCCGCAGGGTTCCGTGGGTTATCGCTGGGGTGAAAAAGGGAAGTGGAATATCGAACAGCGCGACGGCGCCGACGGTTCTGAGCTGCAACTGAAGCTCAGTCTGAAAGACTGCGCCGATGACGCGCGCGATGTGGCCTTCCCCTATTTTGGTGGCCAGACCCACGAGTACGACTATTTCCAGCACACCGATCACAGTGACGTGATCCAGCACCGGGTACCGGTGAAAAAAATCGTCGGTGCCGATGGACGCGACATTCTGGTGGCCAGCGTGTTTGACCTGACGCTGGCCAACTATGGCGTGGAACACGGCCTCGGCGATCCCAACTGTGCATCCAGTTACGACGACGACAAACCCTACACCCCGGCCTGGCAGGAGCGCGTCACCGGCGTCAACCGCAGTGACGTGATCCGTGTGGCCCGCGAGTTCGCCAGCACCGCAGACAAGACCCGCGGCCGTTCCATGGTGATCGTCGGTGCGGCTCTGAACCACTGGTACCACATGGACATGAACTACCGCGGCCTCATCAACATGCTGATGCTGTGCGGTTGTATCGGCCAGAGCGGCGGCGGCTGGGCGCATTATGTCGGGCAGGAGAAACTGCGCCCGCAGACCGGCTGGACCCCGCTCGCCTTCGCTCTTGACTGGCAGCGTCCGCCGCGGCACATGAACGGCACCTCGTTTTTCTACAATCACGCCAGCCAGTGGCGCTACGAAAAACTGGACATGGAGGAGGTGATTTCACCGCTGGCCGACCGGTCCAAGTGGAGTGGCTCCATCATCGACTTCAACAGCCGTGCTGAGCGTATGGGCTGGCTGCCGTCCGCGCCGCAGTTGAGTGTGAACCCGCTGCAACTGGTGCGCGACGCCGAGGCCGCCGGCATGAGCGCGCAGGACTACACGGTGCAACAACTGAAAAGTGGCGCACTGAAATTTGCCTGTGAAGACCCGGACAGCCCGCAGAACTTTCCGCGCAACCTGTTTATCTGGCGCTCCAATCTGTTGGGCTCCTCCGGCAAAGGCCACGAGTACATGCTGCGGCACCTGCTGGGCACTCGCCACGGGTTGATGGGCAAGGATCTCGGCGAGTCCGGTGGCAAGAAACCGGAAGACGTCAGCTGGCGCGACCAGGCCGCCGAGGGCAAGGTGGATCTGCTGGTAACCCTGGATTTTCGCATGTCCACCACCTGCCTCTATTCCGACATCGTCCTGCCCACCGCCACCTGGTACGAAAAGGACGACATGAACACCTCCGATATGCACCCGTTCATCCACCCGCTCAGCAAAGCGGTGGACCCGGCGTGGGAGGCGCGCAGCGACTGGGAAATCTTCAAGGGCGTGGCAAAGAAATTCTCCGAACTTTGCCCCGGTCATCTGGGTGTCGAGAAAGATCTGGTGACCCTGCCGATCCACCACGACACACCCGCAGAAATCGCGCAGCCGTTCGGCGTAAACGCCTGGTGGAAGGGCGAGTGCGATCTGGTGCCTGGCGTTACCGCGCCGAGCCTGGTTGTGGTGGAGCGGGATTTCCCCAACACCTACAACCGATTCACTTCCATCGGCCCGCTGCTGGAAAAACTCGGCAACGGCGGCAAGGGCATCAGCTGGAATACCGATGCGGAAGTGGATTTCCTGAAAAAACTGAACCGCACTTACAGCGAAGATTCTGACCGCGACGGCCGCGCGCGCATCGACAGCGCCATCGACGCCGCGGAGATGATCCTGTCACTGGCGCCGGAAACCAACGGCCAGGTGGCGGTGAAGGCGTGGAAAGCGCTGGGAGAATTTACCGGCCGCGACCACACTCATCTGGCCAGGCCCAAGGAAGAGGAAAAAATCCGCTTCCGCGATATTGTGGCGCAGCCGCGCAAAATCATTTCCTCGCCCACCTGGTCCGGGCTCGAAGACGAACATGTGAGTTACAACGCCGGCTACACCAACGTGCACGAACATATTCCATGGCGCACCATTACCGGCCGCCAGCAGTTCTACCAGGACCACGAATGGATGCGCGATTTCGGCGAGAACCTGTGTGTGTACAAACCGCCGATCAACCTCAAAACAGTGGCACCGGTGTTGAACAAAAAGTCCAACGGCAACAAGGAAATCCTGTTGAACTGGATCACCCCGCACCAGAAGTGGGGTATCCACAGCACCTATTCCGACAATCTGCTGATGCTGACGCTGTCCCGCGGTGGTCCCATCGTATGGATGAGCGAAACCGACGCAAAACTCGCCGGTATCGAGGACAACGACTGGATCGAAATCTTCAACGTCAACGGGGCCATCGCCGCGCGCGCGGTGGTGTCGCAACGGGTGCCGGACGGCATGGCGATGATGTACCACGCCCAGGAGCGGATCGTGAACACCCCGGGGGCGGAAACCACCGGCACCCGCGGCGGTATCCACAATTCAGTAACCCGCGCGGTGATGAAACCCACGCATATGATTGGCGGATACGCGCAGCAGTCCTACGGTTTCAACTACTACGGCACCGTGGGCTGTAACCGGGATGAATTCGTGATCGTCAGGAAAATGAACAAGATCGAATGGCACGACGGTGAAGTCGTGAAAGAGGCCCCGGACACTGCGGAGGTAACACAATGAAAGTAAGAGCCCAGATCGGCATGGTGCTGAACCTCGACAAGTGCATCGGCTGTCACACCTGTTCCGTCACCTGTAAAAACGTGTGGACCTCCCGCGAGGGAGTCGAGTACGCCTGGTTCAATAATGTCGAAACCAAGCCCGGCATCGGCTACCCCAAAGACTGGGAAAACCAGGACAAATATCAGGGTGGTTGGGTGCGCAAAAAGAATGGCAAGCTGGAACCCCGCCAGGGTGGCAAGCACCGTGTGCTGGCAAATATTTTCGGCAACCCCAACATGCCGGAGATTGACGACTATTACGAGCCGTTCGATTTCGATTACCAGACACTGCACAAGGCACCGGAGCAGAAGCACCAGCCGGTGGCCCGTCCGCGCTCGCTGATCAGTGGCCAGCGCATGGAAAAAATCGACTGGGGTCCCAACTGGGAGGAAATCCTCGGCACCGAATTTGAAAAGCGCAAAAAGGACAAAAACTTCGAGCAGGTGCAGGCAGATATTTACGGTGAATTTGAAAACACCTTCATGATGTACCTGCCGCGGCTGTGCGAGCACTGCCTGAACCCGGCGTGTGTGGCGAGCTGCCCGAGTGGTGCCATCTACAAACGCGAAGAAGACGGCATCGTGCTGATCGATCAGGACAAGTGCCGCGGCTGGCGCATGTGCGTGTCCGGCTGTCCTTACAAGAAGATTTACTACAACTGGAAAACCGGCAAATCCGAGAAGTGTATTTTCTGCTACCCGCGCATCGAGTCCGGCCAGCCCACCGTGTGCTCGGAAACCTGTGTCGGCCGTATCCGTTACCTCGGTGTGTTGCTGTACGACGCCGACCGCATCGAGGAAGCCGCCGCAGTGGAAAATGACAAAGACCTGTACAAGGCCCAGTGCGATATTTTCCTCGACCCGTTCGATCCGAATGTGCAGGAAGCCGCGCGCGCCGAGGGTATTCCCGAGGCATGGCTTGAGGCCGCGCAGAATTCACCGGTGTACAAGATGGCCATCGACTGGCAGATCGCACTGCCGCTGCACCCGGAATACCGCACCCTGCCGATGGTGTGGTACGTGCCGCCGCTGTCACCGATCCAGAATGCGGTGCAGGCTGGGCACGTCGAGACCATCACCGTGGGTCGCAACGCGGAGATTCCGGATCTTTCCAACCTGCGCATTCCACTCAAGTATCTCGCCAACCTGCTCACCGCCGGCGATGAGCAACCGGTGGCACGCGCACTCGAGCGCATGATTGTGATGCGCGCCTATATGCGCGGCATCCACGTGGACGGAGTGCAGGATCGTGAACTACTAGAGGAAGCCGGTATGAGCGTACAGCAGGTGGAGGAAATGTACCGTTATATGGCGCTGGCCAACTACGAGGACCGCTTCGTGGTGCCTTCCAGCCACAAGGCTTACGCGGAAAATGCCTACGACATCAAGTCCTCCTGCGGTTTCAGCTTCGGCAACGGCTGCGGCACCGGCAACGACAGCGTGAACATTTTTGGTGGCAAGTCCCAGACCGTGCGCCAGGTGATTCCCGCGAAAATGGTCGACTGAGGAGATGACTGTGGAAAACACCATGAGAATTTTGCGGCTGGTATCGCGGCTGCTGGATTACCCGGACAAGGCACTGTATCGGGGGCTCCCCGAGGTCACTGCATTCCTGCACTCACAGGAGCTTGTCGACAGGGTGCGGGAGCCGCTCCTGCGCTTTGTCGACCATTTCAAACAGTACGACCTGCTCGACTGGCAGAGCGAGTACGACGGCCTGTTCGAGCGCGGCCGCGCCGTCTCGCTGCACCTGTTCGAGCATATTCACGGCGAGTCCCGCGACCGCGGCCAGGCGATGGTGGACTTGATGGCGGAGTACCGCGCGGCGGGGCTGGATCTGGCGGAGCGCGAGCTGCCGGACTTCCTGCCCACCTACCTCGAATTCTGTGCCACCCAGGGTGAACAGGCCCTGGGCTGGCTCGCCGATGTGGGCCACGTGCTGGCACTGGTGGCCGCGCGCCTGCAGGAAAAAAATTCTCCCTACGCCGAGCTTTACGCAGTGCTGATGTCGCTGGCTGAAGTATCGGTGGACATGGAGGCGCTCACACAAAAAGTGCGCGGTGAAGAGCCTGACGACACCCCGGAAGCTATCGACAAGGTGTGGGAGGTGGAGATGGTCACCTTCAGCGCGAACCAGGCGAGCACCTGCGACCAGGCTCTCAGCCGCCCCGATGCCCGGCAATACCGCGACGACAGCGCACTCAACTGGGTGGAGGCGGACGCTGCCAGCACCAGCCCGGCCGCCAACGTTACCGGCGGTCAATAGGAGTTCAGCATGAATTATCTCAATACACTTCTGTTCGGCATTTACCCGTATATCGCCCTCACCGTATTCCTGCTCGGCAGCCTGGTGCGCTACGACCGCGACCAGTACACCTGGCGTACCGGCTCCAGCCAGCTGCTGGAAGCGCGCCAGTTGCGCATCGGCAGCATCCTGTTCCACGTCGGGGTGCTGGCGGTGCTTGCCGGACACTTTGTCGGCCTGCTCACGCCGAAAGCGGTGTGGCATTTACTCGGCGTCTCCGCCTCTGCCAAGCAGATGCTGGCGATGGGCGCCGGCGGCCTGTTCGGTACCATCTGCTTTATCGGCATGACCATCCTGATCCATCGCCGCCTCACCAACCCGCGGGTGCGCGCCACTTCCTCGCGCATGGATATCGCCATTCTGCTGTTGCTGTATGTGCAGCTGATTCTCGGCCTGCTCAGTATTTTCGTCTCTGCCGGACATCTCGACGGCGAGGAAATGTTGCACCTGATGAGCTGGGCCCAGTCCATCGTCACCCTGAACGGCGGCGCCGCGGCGGCCTCCATCAGCGGTGTGCACTGGATTTACAAGGTGCACGTGTTCCTCGGTATGACCCTTTTCCTGCTGTTCCCGTTCAGCCGCCTGGTGCATGTGTGGAGCGTGCCGGTGCAGTACTTCCGTCGCAATTACCAGGTGGTGCGCGCGCGCCGTGTGAGCGAGCTGTAACCGGCGATGCGTATGCACAGCAATGTTCTCAGAACAGGCTTCAGGCTCGGCGTAACCGTGGCGAAGCGGCTGCCATCGCGGCCGCTGGAGCTGGCGGCGGTGACCATGCTGAACCGCCAGCTGGCAGAGGAGCTTATTGCCGGGGAGTTCGATTTTCTCGACGGGCGCCAGCTTGATATCGCCGTCACCGATCTCGGCCTGCAACTGCGCATTGGCAAGCGCGCGGCGTCCCTGGTGGCGTTACCCCGCGCGAAACCCGAGTGTCGCGCCGACGCCACCATTGCCGCCTGCGCGGCGGACTTTCTCGCGATCGTCAGCGGCCGTGAGGACCCGGATACCCTCTTTTTCCAGCGCCGCCTGACCATCAGCGGTGACACCGAGCTCGGGCTCACCGCCAAGAACCGCCTCGACGCCATCGACCGCGGTCGCATACCGCCGGCGCTGCAGCGCGCCATCCGTGCAATGGCGGAATCCCTTGCGCCCCGTGTGGCATAGCAACCGGGTTGCATAAAACGTCGGAGAAAAATATGGAACTGGTGTGTCCCGCCGGCAGTCTGCCGGCCCTGGAAGCCGCCATCGACAACGGTGCCGATGCGGTCTACATCGGCTTTCGCGACGAGACCAACGCACGGCACTTCGGCGGTCTCAATTTTGATGAGCGCCGCGCGCAACAGGCGCTTGCCAAAATCCGCGCGCGCGGCCGCCGCCTGTTCGTCGCCATCAATACCTATGCGCGCCCGGACAGGTTCAGCCGCTGGCAGAGTGCTGTGGACCGCGCCGTGGATCTCGGCGCGGATGCGGTGATCCTCGCGGATATCGGCCTGATGGATTACGCCGCCGAACGCTACCCGGATCTCGCCCTGCACCTGTCGGTGCAGGCCTCGGCCACCAGCGCCGCAGCGCTGTCGTTTTACCGGCGCAATTTCGGCATCCGCCGCGCGGTGCTGCCACGGGTGCTGTCACTGAAACAGGTGCAGCAGCTGGCTCGGACAAGTCCGGTGGAGCTGGAGGTGTTCGGCTTCGGCAGCCTGTGCATCATGGCCGAGGGCCGCTGCCATCTCAGCTCCTACGTCACCGGTGAATCGCCGAATATGAACGGTGTGTGCTCGCCGGCAAAAGCGGTGGAGTGGCAACCGACGCCGGCCGGGCTGGATGCACGTCTTAATGGTGTGCTGATCGACCGCTTCGGCGCCGGTGAAAACGCCGGCTACCCCACCCTGTGCAAGGGCCGCTTTGTGGCCGACGACCGCACCGGCCACGCGCTGGAGGAGCCGGTCAGCCTCAACAGCATGGCGCTGCTGCCAGCGTTGTGTGCCGCCGGCATAAAGGCAATCAAAATCGAGGGCCGCCAGCGCAGCCCTTCCTATGTGGCGCAGGTGGTGCGCACCTGGCGCGAGGCCATCGACCGGCTGGCCCGCGGGGGCGAATTCCACATCGATCCGCGTTGGGCGGATACCCTCAGTCGGAACTCGGAAGGCAAGCAGACCACCCTCGGGGCCTATGAGCGCCCCTGGCAATAATCGAACGCCCCTGGCGGTAACCGGATTGCGGAGAAGTTTTTTATGCGCCTGTCCCTGGGACCCAACCAATTTTACTGGCGTCGTACCGATATCAACCTGTTCTATGAACAGATGCTCGAAACTCCGCTGGATGTGATCTATCTCGGCGAAGTGGTGTGCGGCAAGCGCGATGAACTGCGCGCGGCCGACTGGATCGAATTGGCCTGTGCACTCGCCGACAACTCGGACAAACAGGTGGTGCTGTCCACCCTCGCGCTGCTGGAATCCGGTGCGGACTTCAGCTGGGTGCGCAAGGTCTGCGACAACGGTCGCCTGCTGGTGGAGGCCAACGATATGGCCGCGGTGGAACTGCTGGCGGAGGCCGGCCTGCCATTTACCTGTGGCCCGGCGATCAATCTGTACAACCACCGTGCGGTGGCGCAACTGATGACTATGGGCATGCAGCGCTGGACCGCGCCGGTGGAAATGAGCGGTCACCAACTGGGTGAAGTATTGACCCGGCTCACGCACAAACCCGAGGTCGAAGTGCTCGCCCACGGCCTGCTGCCCCTGGCCTATTCTGCGCGCTGCTTTACCGCCCGCCATCTCGGGCTCAGCAAAGACAACTGCGGCCGCCGCTGCATCGAATTCGCCAGTGGTATCCCGCTCACCTCGCAGGAGGATCAATCGCTGTTTGTAATGAACGGCATCCAGACCCTGTCTGGCGAACCCGTAAACCTGCTGAGACAGATGGACAGCCTGCGCACCACTGGCGTCGACCTGCTGCGCCTGTCGCCGCAGGTACACGACATGCGGGCGGTGATCGATGCCTTCGACCGCGCCCGAAATGGCGACACCGATCTGACATTGTTACTCCTCGGCGTCGATGGTTACTGGCGCGGCCAGTGCGGCTTTGACCTGATTGCATCGGGCTGAGCGTTCGCTCTCCGTTTCCGGACACACTACTGGAGATTCTTATGAGCCCACTATTGGCAAGCGACAAAACCGCGGAGCAGCAACTGTTCTTCGCCCCGGTCACCGTCAATGGAATCGAGATTCCACACGCGCACATTTATGCGGAAATGCAGTACTACCCCGCACCCACCCTGCAGGAGGCAGCGTACCGCGCCGCCCGCGCGCTGGTACTCGGCCACCTGCTGCGCGCCGAGGCCGCCGCACAGGGATTGTGTGCCGAAAACGAAGACATCAACGGCGAAGCTTTCGAGTCCGTCGTGGAGCAACTGCTGGCACAGTCACTGGATATCGCGGAAAGCAGCCGCGCCGAGCGCGAAGATTTCTACACCAACAACCGCCACCACTTCCTGTCGTCCCCACTGGCGGAAGTCCGGCATATCCTGCTCCCGGTCACCCCCGGTGACGATGCGGCGGTCGATGCACAAGAGACGCTGGCGCAAAAGCTGTTGCAGGAAATCACCCTCGCCGACGATCCGCTGGTGACTTTCTGCAATCGCGCGCGCGCGGATTCCGCCTGCGAGTCCGCCAAAACCGGCGGCAGCCTCGGGCAGGTCAGCGGCGGCCAAATGGTGCGTGCCTTCGACCAGGCCGTCTTCACCGGCAATACCGGCCTGGTCCCCCATCCGGTGCGCACCGAATACGGTTGGCACCTGATTTACGTGGAGCAGGTCCAGCTCGGCCGTCAGCTGGAATTCGACTATGTGGAAGAAAAAATCCGCGAGTATCTGGCCGAACGCCGTCGCCGCGCGGCGCTGGATGCCTATATGCACGGCCTGGTGGCCGCGGCGGAGATTGGGGGGATTGATATGCTGGCGGAGGCGGGAATACCGAACTGAGTCAGATCTCCAATCCAGAGTAAACACAGCCGGGGTCGAATCCATGATTCGGCCCTGTTGATTCGAGCGCGTGCGCTGGGTGATAGCGCCCGCCACCGGGGGAGGTTGCCTATGACCGACAAAAAGAGTTATCGCGAGTTGCCACTGGTCTATGCCTGTTCCGGCTGCTCCAGCGCCGCACAACTCACCAACGCACTGGCGGTCAAGCTGGACCGCATGAAACTTGCGGAAATGTCCTGCATTTCCGGCGTCGGCGGCGAAGTGCCGGCACTGTTGCGGATTGCCAGATCCGGCCGTCGCAAACTGGTACTGGACGGCTGCCCCCTGCACTGCGCCAGCAGCTGTCTCAGCCGCCAGGGCATCGTGCCCGACGTACACATAGACCTGTCGCAGGAAGGTGTGCGCAAAAAAATGCACACCGATCCCGCCCCGGAAGAAATCGAGCGGATACTGCAAACGGTGATCTCGCCGCGGCTGGCGGAGCTCGAGGACAAGTAAGCGCCGGTGGGTTTACTGGCGGTGGATAAGTGCGCGGTGCAGTGCGGGGTCGAGACAGTTTTCGGTGTTGCACTTCTGCACGACCAGTTCATCAATTCCGATTTTTTTCAGTTCGTACCGTATCTGTGCGATTTCTTTCTCAGTGGTGAGGGACGGGTGGCGGGTCAAGCGGATCTGCAGGGGGACCCGTGCATCCGCCAGGAGTCTGGCGCTTTGCCAGGCGGCTTGGCCGCTGTTGCGCACCCTGGTGATGGCGGCGTAGTTCTGTGGCAGGGCTTTGATATCGAGGCCTACCCAGTGGAGTTTGGGAATGAGTGTTTGCAGTCGTCGCGGGTAGATGCCGGCGGTGTGCAGGCCGATTTTGAAGCCCATGGCGGCGACCTGGTCAATGGCGGTTTCGAGGGCGCCTTGTGCGGTGGGTTCACCGCCGGAGAAGACCACAGCGTCGAGCAGGCCGCGTTTTTGTTCCAGGTGTTGCAGCAGTTGTGGCCACTGGTAGAGGTCGTCGTTTTTTGCCGGTAGCAGGCCGCCGTTGTGGCAGTAGCGGCAGCGCCAGGGGCAGCCCTGGCAGAAGACGACGGCCGACAGCGCGCCGGGGAAGTCGATGGCGGTGAAGGGAGTGAATCCGCCTACGCGTAGTTGTTCTTTCATCGTATGGGCGTCAATCCGGTGGCGGTTCTATCGCGCGTTCTATGGTGTGCTGCAGCCGGGCCATCCTTGACCCGGTTGAACGGGCTGTTTTTCCACAGCCCGTTCAATCGCGTGTGTCAGCCGGCTTTCTTTTCCGCGACAAAATACTGTCGCTCCGCATGCTCCGACTGCTTGCCCGGATTCCAGAATGACACCGGGCGGTGGTAGCCCATTACGCGGCTCCATACTTCGCAGGGGGTGCGCTCTTCATCGCGGAGCGTGATCGTTTTGGTTTCCATGGTTTTTCCTCTTTTGTTTGCTGTGGTTGGGGTCAGCGTGGGGTCCATCAGTGTTCGCCGCATTTGCGTTTCTGTGCGATCAGCTCTTCGTCGCACAGCGGGCAAAATGGGTGTTCGCCGCTCAGGTAGCCGTGTTTGGGGCAGATGGAAAAGGTCGGCGTGACGGTGATGTACGGCAGGCGGAAGTTTTCCAGGGCGCGGCGCACGAGGGTGCGGCAGCTGTTGGCGTCGGGCAGGCGTTCGCCCAGGTACAGGTGCAACACGGTGCCGCCGGTGTAGAGGACCTGCAGGGATTCCTGGCGGCGGAGGGCCTCAAACGGGTCGTCGGTGAAGCCGACGGGCAACTGGGAGGAGTTGGTGTAGTAGGGCGCCTGTTCGCTGCCGGCCTGCAGGATATCCGGGTAGCGCTTTTTGTCCTCGCGGGCGAAGCGGTAGGTGGTGCCTTCGGCGGGAGTGGCTTCGAGGTTGTAGAGGTGGCCAGTGGCTTCCTGGAATTCGGTCATGCGCGTGCGGATATGTTGCAGCAGCCGCTCGGCGAAGGCGTGGCCTTCTGGGCTTGTGATGTCGTCGCGACCGGCGCTGAAGTTGCGGATCATTTCGTTGATGCCGTTGACGCCAATGGTGCTGAAGTGATTGCGCAATGTGCCCAGATAGCGCTTGCTGTAGGGGAAGAGGCCGGCGTCCATGTGGCGTTGAATGACCTTGCGTTTGACTTCGAGGGAATCGCGCGCGAGTGCCATCAGTTGGTCGAGGGCTTTTATCAGGGCGGCTTCGTCGCCGGCGTGCCGGTAGCCGAGGCGCGCGCAGTTGATGGTCACTACGCCGAGGGAGCCGGTCTGCTCGGCAGAGCCGAACAGGCCGTTGCCGCGTTTCAGCAGTTCCCGCAGGTCGAGCTGCAGGCGGCAACACATGGAGCGCACCATGTTCGGACTCAGGTCGGAGTTCAAAAAGTTCTGGAAATAGGGCAGTCCGTAGCGCGCGGTCATCTCGAACAAGCGCTCGGCATTTTCGCTGTGCCAGGGAAAGTCCGGGGCGATGTTGTAGGTGGGAATGGGGAAAGTGAACACGCGGCCGCGGGCGTCGCCCTCGCTCATCACTTCGATGTAGGCGCGGTTGATGAGATCCATTTCCTGCTGGAGCTCGCCGTAAGTGAATGGCATTTCCTTGCCGCCAATCACCGGCACCTGTTGGCGCAGGTCTTCCGGGCACACCCAGTCGAAGGTGAGGTTGGTAAATGGAGTCTGGGTACCCCAGCGCGAGGGTACGTTGAGATTGAAGATCAGCTCCTGCATGCACTGGCGCACTTGTGCATAACTCAGCTGATCCTTGCGCACGAACGGCGCCATGTAGGTATCGAAGGAGCTGAACGCCTGGGCGCCGGCCCACTCGTTCTGCAGGGTGCCGAGGAAGTTGACGATCTGGCCCACGGCGCTGGACAGGTGCCTGGGCGGTGCGGACTCCACTTTGCCGGGCACGCCGTTCAGGCCCTCGTTCAACAGGGTGCGCAGGGACCAGCCGGCGCAGTAGCCGGCGAGCATGTCGAGATCGTGGATGTGCAGGTCGCCGTCGCGGTGGGCGGCGCCGATCTCCGGGGTGTAGACGTGGTTGAGCCAGTAGTTGGCGATCATCTTGCCTGCGCTGTTCAGGATCAGGCCGCCGAGGGAGTAACCCTGGTTGGCATTGGCAGCCACGCGCCAGTCCGCCTGCTGCAGGTATTCGTCGATGGAGGCCCCTACGTCCACCAGGGTCTGGCGGTCGGCGCGCAGTTGCTGGTGGCGGCTGCGATGGGCGATGTAGCCGCGTGCGGTGTCCAGATGGTTGTTGCTGATCAACACCTGCTCGACGATGTTCTGGATGGCCTCGATATCCACCGGCGTGTCGCCGTCGTAGCGGTGGCCGATGACCTTGACCACCTGGGCCGACAGCAGCTCCGCCTCATCCTGCCCGAAAGCACCGGCGGCCTGGCCGGCGGCGAGAATGGCGCGGGTGATGCGATGGCGGTCAAACGCCAGGGTGCGGCCATCGCGTTTGCGCACCAGGTATTTGCCGGTGCCGCCCGTGCGCGGTGCGCCGCCGGGTGATCCTGCGGCAGGGGTGGGAGCGTTGGCGGAAGCAGGCGTGGGGTCGGGCATGGGGAACTCTCTCTCACTGTTTTTGGCCATGTTAGCGGCGCGCTTGCGGCGAGGATTGATCTGGGTCACCATATATGGTGTTTTTTTGTTTTTCGAACACAACATGTTGTGATTTTTGAATGCGTGGCGTCAGGGCGAAGAGAACAGTGCCAGCAGCGCCAACAGGGTCACGCCCCATAGGGCACACAGCAGTTTCCAGAACAGGGAGGCATGCTGGTGGTGCAGGTCGGAGGGGTCGTCCCGCAGATACCGCGGGTTGGGGTTTGCCAGGTCCGCCATGAAGTCGTCGAGCGTGTGGTAGCGCTGTTCCAGATCAATGGCGCAGCCGCGCGCCAGGGCGCGGTCGAACCACAGCGGGATCACCGGGTTGAATTGGCGCGCATCGCGGTAACGCAGGCGCTCGTAGTCACCGCGCGCGCGGCAGTCGTTGATTTCTTCGCCGTAGGGCAGCTGGCCGGTGAACAGTTCGTAGGCGATGGTGGCGAGCGCGTAGAGATCGCCGCGGATGCCGGTATTGCGGCCAAGCAGGGTGTGCGGGTCGGAATAACTCGCCGTGCCGAGTGCGCTGCTGTGCTGCAGCGGGCGGAAGATCTCCGCGGAGCCGGCTATGTACACCGAGCCGAAGTCGACGATGCGGGCGTGGTCGTCGCGGTCGATCAGGATATTGGCGGGGCGCAGGTCCTGGTGCACCGTCTCCTGGTCGTGGAATGCCTGCAGGCCAGCGGCGATCTCCTGCAGCAGACGGAAGGCGCGCGTCGGTTTGGGGAAGCGGTTGTGTTGCATCCACTGTGCCAGGGTTTCGCCTTGGATGTATTCCATCAGGTAGTAGAGCGCGGTGCGCGGCCGCTGCTGGCGGAGCACGCGCGCCACCCGCGGGTGCTGGATACGCAGTCCCACCCACTCCTCCTGCACGAAACGGTCGATGTAGTGCAAGTCGTCGGCATAGTTCGCCGACGGAGTCTTCATCACCAGTTGCTCGCCGCTGGCGGTATCGCGCACCAGGTAAAGCTGGCTGCGCGGGGAGGCGTAAAGTTCGCGCTCGACCAGGAAGCCGTCCAGGCGCATGCCGGGTTCCAGGGGGGGCGGGAACGGCAGGCGGGTGAGCTGGCGGCTGTACTCGTCGAGTGTGGTGGCGGGCAGTGCAATGATCTCCAGCACCACCGCACTCAGGTTGTCGTCGCTGCCGGCGAGCAGCGCCTGCTGCACTAAGGCGTTCGCCATGTGCTGGGCGCTGGCATCGGGCGCGCTGAGAATACCGCGCAGAGTTTCCTCGGGCAGGAAATCGTGCACGCCGTCGCTGGTGAGCAGTAACCGGTCACCGGGGGCGAGATCTATACGGCCGTAATCCACCTGCAGTGCGGTATCCATACCGAGGGCGCGCACCAGCATCTGGCGCTGGCGCCCGAGTATCACGGTGTGGTCGCGACTGGCCTGGCGCAGCTCGGCGCCGCGCATGTGGTAGATGCGGCTGTCGCCGACGTGGAAATAGTGCGCGGTGCGGCTCTTGATCACCAGTGCGGAAAAGGTGCACAGGTAACCCTTCTCCTGCTGGGTGAAGGCGTGGCTCAGGCGGTAGAGCTTGCTGTTGATACTGGTGAGCGCCTTCTCGCCGGCGCGCGCCACCGGCCAGGTATCGGGCACGTTGAAGTAGTCGCTGACGAACTGGCGGGTGGCGGTTTTGCTGGCGTGGGCGCCGGCCTCGGCGGAGCTCACGCCGTCGGCTACCGCCGCCACCGCGCCCAGGTATTCGCGCAGGTGTGGATCGTCCGGCCAGTGGAATATCGCCGCATCCTCATTGTCGGGCTTGCGCCCGGCGAGTGTGGCGAGGCCACTTTCGAGCAGTGGCGCGCTGCCGCCGCTGTCTTTTGACGGAGCGGGTTTCGCTCCCTGCATACTGTTCACGACCCCTTTTCGCACCACGCCCTGCGTCATGCTCCGTCTCCGGTTTATTCCACATTGATCAGTTGCACACTGCCGTCCGGCAGGGTCTCGGCGATGGTGCCGGCGGGCTCGTCGAGGAACCAGCAGATCCCGGCGATGACCGCGGCGGACGCGGCGATAATCAGGAAGAAGTTGCTGTAGTCGACGTAGGACAGCGCGGCCAGGTACACCACGCCGCCCACGTTGCCATAGGCTCCGGTCATGCCGGCGATCTGGCCGGTCATGCGGCGCTTCACCAGCGGCACGATCGCGAACACCGCGCCCTCGCCGGCCTGTACGAAGAAAGAGCAGCTCATGGTGGCGAGCACCGCGATCCAGATCCACCAGGTGCCGGTGATCTGACTCAGCACAAGGTAGCCCGCGGCGAGCCCGCAGATCAGCACCATCAGGCTGCGGCGGCGGCCGAGCTTGTCACTGAAGTAGCCGCCGGTGGGGCGAGATACCAGGTTCATGAACGCGAAGCCGGAGGCCAGCAGGCCGGCGCTCACCGCAGACAGCCCTTCAAAGGTATCTAGGAAAAACAGCGGTAGCATGGACACCACCGCGAGCTCGGAACCGAAGGTGACGAAGTAGGCAAGGTTGAGAATCGCTACCTGCTTGAATTGGTACTTCTCCAGCTCCGGCACGCCGTGTCTGAGGTTGTCCTTGTTCACCCGCCAGATCTGCTGGGTCTGGAACGCGAACAGCAGGGCCAGCACTGTCCACAACAGATAGGTCGTCTGCTGGCTGAGCAGTGCCACCCCGACCGGTGACAGTTTGTAGACAAGCAGTGCCAGCGCCAGGTACATGGGGATGTTCATCAGCAGGTAAAAATGGAAGTCCCGCTTGCTGGTGACTTCGAGGCCGCCGCTTTTCTTCGGCTTGAAGTAGGTGGAGCCCTTGGGGGTGTTGCGCGCGATACGGAAGTAGACGATACCGTAGAAGAAGGTCAGCACGCCGGTAGAGGCCAGCGCGTAGCGCCAGCCATCGTCGCCACCAAACAGCAGCGCCAGGGTCGGCAGGGTCATGGCGCCGGCGGCGGAACCGAAATTGCCCCAGCCACCGTAGATGCCTTCGGCGAGGCCCACCTGTTTGGCTGGGAACCACTCGCCCACCATGCGGATGCCGATCACGAAGCCCGCGCCCACAAACCCCAGCAGGAAGCGGAACAGTGCCAGCGCCTCATAGCTGCTGGCAAATGCGAATCCCATGCACAGGAAGGAGGAAATGATCAGCAGCATACTGAAGATGTGCCGCGGCCCGAAGCGGTCGACGAGAATGCCGATCACGATGCGCGCGGGAATCGTCAGCGCCACGTTCAGGATCAGCAGCGCCTTGATCTGCTGGCTGCTGAGCTCGAAGGCCTCCTTGATGAACACCATCAGCGGCGCGTGGCTGAACCACACCAGAAATGTCAGGAAAAATGCAAACCAGGTGATGTGCAGCGTTTTTATCTTCGGGTCTCGCAACGAAAAAAATTGAAAGTGGCCATCGTCTGTCTTCATCACCGCGCAGCTCCTTGTGAATTCTGGAAGAAAAAAATCAGCAGGTTCGCGCCGATGCTAGAGCGTTGGCGGCGGAGGAAAAGCGCGCGGGAGTGGTAACTCTGGTGGCGGCTGGGGTGGAACTACCCACTTGGGGAGAGGTGGCGTGGGGGCAAATCGCGGGAAAAATACCGCAAAAACGTAGGCGCCTACCCTGAAGGAGGTAGGCCGGAGAGGTGGGTGCGGTGTCATTGGGGGTAAAGTGGGGTCGCCAACCGCACGGCTGCGTAACATATTCCCGACCTGCTTTATTCCCGAGGAATACGCCCCATGCACTACACGCAACAGCTGGCCGGCCGCGCCCTGATCGCCGCCACTGCCCTGTTCACTGCCAATTTCTCCGTGTGGATTCTGTACGCGGTGATCGGGCTGGATTTCGCCACGCACCTCGCGTTGTCCGCCACCGAGTTCGGTGTGCTGTTGGCGGCGCCGATGCTGAGCGGCGCACTGCTGCGCTACCCGGCGGGTCTGCTCAGTGAACGCTGTTCCGCGCGCCGGCTGCTGGTGTGGCAATCGCTGCTGCTGGTACCCGCGCTGCTGTTGCTGCCGCGGGTGCATGGTTATGTAGCGTTGTTGTGGCTCGGGCTGTGGCTGGGGATTGCGGGGGTGAGCTTTGTGTTGGGGGTTCGCTACCTGAGCTCCTGGTTCGAGTCGCGCAATCAGGGTTTTGCGCTCGGCGTATTTGGTGCCGGCAATGTGGGGGCGGCCATTGCGCTCGCCTGCGCGCCGGCGGTGGCCAACTGGCTGGGCGACGCGATGGTTGGGCCGGTATTCGCCACCGGTTTACTGCTGGTGACGTTGCTGTTCGCGCTGTGGGCGCCGGAGGAAACACCCTATATGCGCAGCCGCCGGCAGCCGTCGCTGTCGTTCCATCTCGAGCCGCTTACCGATCTGCGGGTGTTGCGCTTCGGGCTGTATTATTTTTTTGTCTTCGGCAGTTTTCTCGCGCTGCTATTGTGGCTGCCGCGCTATTACGTGTCCGCCTACGGCGCGGACACCAAAACCGCCTTTTTGCTGACGCTGCTGTTCGCCACCCTGTCGAGTTCGGTGCGCGCGGTGGGCGGCTGGTTTGCCGACCGTTTTGGCGCGCGCGCGGTGAACTGGAGCGTGTTCTGGACCTGTCTGGTGTGCCTGTTCTTCCTCAGTTACCCGCCCACCAGCATGACCATCCACGGTGTCGAGCGCGACGTGCAGCTGAATATCGAGGTGGGCATTGAACTGTTTACCCTGTTGATTCTGGTAATCGGTATTGCCCAGGGCTTCGGGCGCGCTTCGGTGTACCGCATCGTGTTCGACAAGTATCCGCGGCAGATGGGCAGTGTCAGCGGGCTGGTGTCTTCCATCGGCGCACTCGGCGGTTTCAGCCTGCCGGTGTTGTTCGGTATGGCACAGGACATTGTGGGTATTCACAGCGCCGCGTTCATGGTGCTTTACGGCATACTGGCCTGCTGCATGCTGGTGATGTATCTGGCGCTTAAACGCGAGCGCACGCGGGAGCGGCTGATGTTTGCCCGTGCGCATAACTTTCTGCACGACGCCGATACGCTGCCGGATCTGCCCCTTCGGGAGTAGCGTGGCGCGACCGGGGGAGTAGCGGCGCAGCGCTGTGCCACTTTCGGGTGAATTTCCCGCACGGCGCGGTCGCGATAGTTTCCCTACCCGGAACTGTCATCGCCGCTGAGGAAACCCCATGAAAACATGCCGTCTTGCCCATGCCGTCCGCCACACCCTGTTCATCGCCGCCGGCAGTGTCGTTACCCTGCCCGCCGTCGCGGAGACCGTGAACACTGTCACCGATGCCCTGATGGGCGGCGACGTGTGCCTGGGGCTCCGCTACCGCTTCGAAGGCGTGGATCAGGACAATTTCAGCGAGGACGCGAGCGCCTCCAGCCTGCGCTCGCGTCTCACCTGGACGAGCGGCGACTACCGCGGCTTCACCGGCGTGCTGGAACTGGATGATGTCAGCGCCATCGGCAATCAACACTACAACTCCACCATCAACGACAACAGCACCTACCCGGTGGTAGCGGACCCAGTGGGGACCGAAGTCAATCAGGCCTATATCCGATACCGCGGGGAAAACTCCGTGGCAACCGCCGGTCGCCAGCGTATCAATCTCGACGGTCAGCGCTTTGTCGGCGGTGTGGGCTGGCGCCAGAACGAGCAGACCTATGACGGATACCGCTACCAGTACGGCTCGGAAAAGAGCCTGCAGCTGGATTACAGCTACGTATACAACGTCAACCGGATTTTCGGCGAAGACAGCGTCAATGCCGACCTCAGCGGCGATATCCAGCTGTTCCATGGAAGTTACCCGGTGACAGAGCGCCACAGGCTCAGCGCGTTTGTCTACGAGCTGGACTTCGACCGCGCGGCAAACGCATCCAGCCGAACTCTGGGCGTCGACTACAAGGGTGGCTTCGGCCCGCTCAAGGCCAGGCTAAGCTACGCCAGACAAACCGAAACCGGCGACAGCGCCCTGGCGTACAGTGCCCCCTACTATCTGGCGGAACTTGGTGCGGCGCTGGGCACGGTAAACATGTGGGTTGGCGGCGAAGTGCTGGGGGCCGACAACGGCAGCGGCTTTGCCACGCCGCTCGCCACATTGCACAAATATCAGGGCTTCGCCGACAAGTTCCTGGCAACACCGGCAGATGGCGTCGAGGATCTGTATGTCGGTGTCGCCATGAAGGTTGCAGGAGGCAACCTCGACATAACCTATCACAGCTTCAGCGCCAGCGAGGGTGGGGCGGATTACGGCGGTGAGTGGGACCTCAGCTTTGCACGCAAACTGACCGAGCAGTTGAGTGGCGAAATCAAGTACGCCAGTTACCGTGCCGACACCTTCAGCGTGGATACCGACAAAGTGTGGCTGATGTTCACTGCGAATTTCTGAAGCGCAAACCCGGGTTGTAAAAGGTTGTGGATGACGTTTTTCAACAAGCCGCTAAAACGGGGCTCTCCTGCTCGCGACATACACTCCTCCCCCGGGAGTACCACCATTGCCCCGAGCGGAATAATACGGTGTTGATACACTGACTGCGGTTTAAACACCGAGTCCCTTTACCTACACGGCCACTGCCGCAGGGTGCCGGGACCGTGGCCATACCGGCCACCAGGGTTGCGCGGGAAACCGCGCGGCCTCCTGAATCTGGAAAGGCGTTTAATGTTACAAGACAGTTTTGGGCGCAGGTTCTACTACCTGCGCCTGTCCGTGACCGACATCTGCAATTTCCGCTGCAATTACTGCCTGCCGGATGGCTATCAGTGCGGCCAGTCGAGTGCGCGGGAAAATCCGCTCAGCGTTGTCGAGGTGGGCACGGTGGTAGGAGCCTTTGCTTCCCTCGGCACGGAAAAGGTACGCCTTACCGGCGGAGAACCGTCGCTGCGTAAAGATCTGGAGCAGCTGATCGAAACCGTCAAAAGCGTCGACGGCATCGGTCGTGTGGCCATCACTACCAACGGCTACAGACTCCCCATGGAAATCGACGCCTGGCAGCGCGCCGGGCTGGATCAACTCAACGTCAGTATCGACAGCCTGGACCCGCAGCAATTCCGGGCAATTACCGGCCACGACAAGCTGGATACAATCCTGTGTGGTATCGACCGCGCGCTGGCACTGGGCATTCCCACCAAAGTCAATGCGGTGTTACTGCGCGAGCACAACTTCGCCGAGTTCAATCACTTTCTCGAGTGGATCCGGGTCACACCGGTGAGCCTTCGCTTTATCGAGCTGATGCGCACCGGCGACAACCGCGATTTCTTTGCCAGCAACCATGTAGCCGGCAGCGATATCGAAAAGCTGCTGCTGCGCACCGGCTGGGAGCAGGTGGTGCGTCCCCGCGATGCCGGGCCGGCGAAAGAATACGCCCATCCGGACTATGCCGGTCGCATTGGCCTGATCATGCCCTATAGCAAAGATTTCTGTGTCAGTTGCAACCGGCTGCGCATGTCTGCCCAGGGCGCGCTGCACCTGTGCCTGTTTGCAGAGCAGGGCATCGATCTGCGCGATGCCATCGGCGGCGGCGATCACCAGGCGCTGGCGGAGCAGATCCGCGCCGCCGTGTGTGGCAAGAATGCCAGTCACCAGCTGGCCAGCGGCTTTACCGGTGCCACCCGCAACCTGGCGATGCTGGGAGGCTGAACGGTGTCCCGGCAGTTCACCAGTTGTGGCGCGCGCCAGCTGACGATGCCTGTGCGTGCGCAGAGCTTCAGCAACATGAATACCCCCGCCGAATACGCGGCGAACTACCCGCAACAACTTTTACCTGAATCAGACTGAACGGACGGACGCATTATGGCTGGACACGCTGAACAAACTTTCGAGCCCCTCAATATCGCGGTGTTGACCGTGTCCGACACCCGCACCAGCGACAACGACACCTCCGGCGCCTATCTGGTGGATGCGCTGCAGCACGCGGGCCACCGGCTGATGGAAAAACTGATCGCCCCCGACGATGTGTACCAGCTGCGCGCGGTGATCTCGCGCTGGATCGCCGAGCCGCAGATCCAGGTGGTGCTGGTCACCGGCGGCACCGGGTTTACCGATCGCGACTCCACCCCGGAGGCACTGCTGCCACTGTTCGACAAAACCGTGGAGGGGTTCGGCGAACTGTTCCGGCATATTTCATTCGGCGAGATCGGCAGTTCCACGGTGCAATCGCGCGCACTCGCCGGGTTGGCCAACCACACCCTGATCTGCTGTATGCCCGGCTCTACCGGCGCCTGTCGCACTGCCTGGGAAGGCATCCTGCTCCAGCAGCTGGACTCGCGTCACCGCCCCTGTAATTTCGTGCCGCATATCCGCGCGGCGCAGCCAGCCTGCGAATCCCGGGAGTGATGGGATGAGCCGGTTGACCCATCTCAACGAGCGCGGTGAGGCAAACATGGTGGACGTCACGGATAAAGCCATAAGCGAACGCAGTGCCCGCGCCGAAAGTGCCGTGCACATGAGTGCCGAAGCGTTCGAGCTGCTGGTGACCGGCAGCAACAGGAAAGGCGATGCACTGTCAGTGGCGCGCATTGCCGGTATCCAGGCGGCGAAGAAAACCTCTGAGCTGATTCCGCTGTGCCACCCGCTGGCACTGACCAAAGTGGACGTGGAATTTGAATTGTTGCCCGAGAAGCACTGCGTGCACATTTTTAGCTACTGTCGCCTTGCCGGCCGTACCGGGGTGGAAATGGAAGCACTGACTGCCGCCGCGGTGGCGGCACTGACCGTCTACGACATGTGCAAGGCCGTGGACCCGGCAATGGAGATCGGCCCCACCCGCCTGGTGGAAAAATCCGGCGGCAAACGGGGGCACTGGCACTGTGATGAGGTGACACATGGTTAAGGTTCTGTTTTTTGCCAGCCTGCGCGCGCGCCTGGGCACGGCCGAGCACTGTTTGGAAGATTTTTCCGGCAGCGTGGCCGAGTTGCGCAACCGTCTCGGTGAGCTGTTCCCTGACTGGCAGGCGCCGCTGCAAGCTGCCGATATTCAGGCGGCGGTCAACCAGGAGATCGCCGCGGCGACTACCCGGATTACCGATGGCGATGAAGTCGCATTTTTCCCGCCGGTCACCGGAGGTTGAGAGGCGATGGATTTTATTGACGTCCGCACGGCGCCCTTTGCGGTGGGCGATGAGTATGCGGCACTGCGCGCGAACAACCGCAGCGACGGAGCCAGCGCCCTGTTTGTTGGTTCGGTGCGCGACTTCAATGCCGGGGTCGGTGTCAGCGGCCTGGCGCTGGAACACTATCCGGGCATGACCGAAAAAAGCCTGCAGCGCATCGTCAGTGACGCACGCACCCGCTGGGAACTGGGCCGGGTGCGCCTGCTGCACCGTGTCGGCGCCATGGCCGTGGAGGAGGATATCGTATTCGTGGGAGTAACCAGCCCCCACCGCCAGGCGGCGTTCGCTGCCTGCCAATACATTATGGATCGCCTCAAGACGGAGGCCCCCTTCTGGAAGCTGGAATCCGGCGAGACCGGCGACACCTGGGTGGCCGCCCGCGACAGCGACCGACGGGAGCTGGAAAAGTGGGCCCGATAGCAATGTGAATTTTCGATGGGAAAACTACGTGATCAGTCATAAAGATCGTATCCGCTACAGTCGCCAGATCATGTTGCCGCAAATGGGCGAAGCGGCCCAAGAGAAGCTTGCCAGTGCCCGGGTGATGGTAGTGGGGCTGGGAGGCCTGGGTTGTCCGGCCGCGCTATATCTCGCTTCAGCAGGTATTGGTGAACTGCATCTGGTCGATGGAGATACGTTGGCGCTGTCGAATTTACAGCGCCAGATCCTGTACAAATCAAACCACATTCACAAGCCTAAGGCGCTGGTTGCCGCCCAGCAATTGGGGGCCGTGAACCCACATATCCGGATACTGCCTTATGTAAAAAAGGCAAGCGAGGCCTGGCTTTCAGAACACGCGTCTCGCGTGGATCTGGTACTGGACTGTACCGATAACCAGCGAATTCGCCAGAGTATTAATCGGGTCTGCAGGGAGATGGCGGTACCCGTGATCATGGCCTCAGTGCAGGGCTTTTCGGGTCAGTTGGTAAGCTTTGATTTTCGTCGAAAGGGTTCACCATGCTACACCTGTTTTTTTCCGGATACTGAACAGGAACGAGTGGATAACTGTGAGACATCAGGTGTTATTGGACCTGCACTGGGAATTGTCGGTAGTGCTCAGTCACTTGAAGCGATCAAGTTATTGGCGGGCCTGCCACTTGGCAGCCTGGATACCCTGCAAGTTTTCGAGGCGGAAACGCTCGACTGGCGCCGCCTCTCGCTTGGGAAGGAACGATGTGCAGGTTGTGCGGAGCCTATGGCGATAGCGCGTTGAGCGCACAGCTTTCCGCATGCACGACTAGTGGTTCATATAGTGGTTCATACGCTGCTGCGGACCCGCATGAGTGAGGGCGGCGGGCCGGCTCAAAGTTGCAACCGCCCACCGAGGAATTCGAGAAAGGCCGCAATCCGCGGCGAAACGGCACCGCTTCGATAGTAAACCGCCTGCACCGGCTCGCGCGGGTTCGGGCTCTGCAGCGCTTCGCCAAGCACACTGACCAGATGCCCATGCGCAATGTCCTGGCGAACCATGAAATTCGACAGCAGGGCGATGCCCTGACCGGCGAGTGCCAGTTGCCGTATGGCTTCCCCGCTGCTGGACGCGATTTGTGGCTGAAATGGCTGCGGTTGGCGAAACGGCAGAATGTTGAGGTGCGCGGCGTCGGCAAATCCGATCAACGTATGCTGCTCGAGATCTGCGATGTGCAGCGGCGTGCCCGCTTGCTCGAGATACGCCGGGCTCGCGACCAGGTGTAACGGGCTGCGCCCCAGCAAGCGCGCGTGCAGATTGGAATCTTCCAGCGTACCAATGCGAATAGCCAGATCGGTGCGCCGTTCGATCAGATCGATGATCTGTTCGTTGGCAATTAGCTCCAGCCGGATTTCCGGGTAGGCCGCGCGAAATGCCGGTACCAGCGGCACCAGCTGGTGCAGCAGGAACGGCGTGGCGGCGTCTACCCGCAAACGGCCAGCGGGGCGGCGATGTTGCACACGCAGATTTTCCTCGGCGGAGGCCAACAGCTGCAGGCCATCGCGAATGGTCGCGACGAAACTCTGTCCTTCCTCGGTCAGCTCCACCCGCCGCGTGGTGCGGTTCAGCAGCGTGGCTCCCAGCTCGGACTCCAGGCGGGTTACCGCGCGAGATACCCGGGCTACCTGGATATCCAGCAACCTGGCTGCGGCGGAGAACCCGCCGGTATCTACAACCGCCAGCAGGATTTCCAGGTCTTCGGTGCGCGAGACTATTGTCATATCTGCAAAATTCTTTTGTGTTTGCCACTGTTTTTGTGAAAGGTAGCCATCGCCATACTCCGCCGCAACAGAAACCTGCGGAGTGATTGATATGCCCCTTGCATTACTGGCACTGGCGCTCAGCGCCTTCGCCATTGGCACAACGGAATTCGTGATAGTCGGACTTGTGCCAACCATCGCCCATGACCTGGCGGTGTCCCTGCCTTCAGCGGGGTTACTGGTCAGTCTGTATGCCCTTGGTGTCGCCGTGGGCGCACCTGTGCTCACGGCGTTGACCGGGCGCTGGAACCGCAAGGCGGTCCTGCTGAGCGTAATGGGCCTGTTTACCCTGGGTAATCTGCTGGCCTGGCTGGCCCCGGGCTATGGTTCGCTGATTGCCGCGCGCGTCGTGACCGGACTGGCACATGGCGTGTTTTTCGCCATCGGCTCTACCATTGCCACGAGTCTGGTGAGCAAAGACAAAGAGGCCGGTGCCATTGCTCTGATGTTCACCGGACTCACGGTGGCGCTGGTTACCGGCGTGCCGCTCGGTACCTGGATCGGGCAGCACTTCGGCTGGCGCGCCACTTTCCTGATCGTGTCTGCGCTGGGATTGATCGCGCTGGTGGGCAGTGCGCTGCTGGTGCCGGCCAATCTCAGGCAATCCACGCCGGCCAGCGTCAAACAGCAACTGGCGGTGTTGACCGAACCGCGCCTGCTGCTGGTTTATGCCATGACCGCGCTCGGCTACGGGGGTACATTTACCGCATTCACCTACCTCGCGCCGATCCTTGAACAGGTCAGCGGTTTCGCCCCGGTGGCGGTCGGGCTGATCATGCTGGTGTACGGCGTGTCCGTCGCGGTGGGGAATATCTGGGGCGGCAAACTGGCGGATCGCCGCGGTCCGGTGGCGGCGCTCAGTATCATTTTCACCGCACTGGCCGCGATTCTCACCCTGTTTACCTTCACCGCGGGCTATCCGCTGGCGGCGGTGCTGACGGTGCTGGTCTGGGGTGCCTTTGCGTTTGGCAACGTGCCTGGGCTGCAGGTGTATGTGGTGCAGCTGGCCGAGAAACACGCACCGCAGGCGGTGGATGTGGCATCGGGCCTGAATATCGCCGCGTTCAATATTGGCATTGCCATCGGCGCCGTGCTCGGCGGTGCGGTGATCGAGCATCGCCAGCTTATGGATACCCCCTGGATCGGCGCGTTGATCGTGCTGCTCGCGCTGGCGCTGACGCGCCTGTCCGGTCTGCTGGATCGCCGTGACGCAGACCGCACGGCGTTGGCGGCTGGTGGTAATCGCGGATAAGCAACTGCGATAACAACACGTTAAAAATGATGACTGAATTTGAATCAGCTTGAACGGAGTAGAAAAAACCATGGCACAGATACCCGAATTTGGACTTGGCACCTTCCGGCTCGAAGGTGAACAGGCCGAGCAATCGGTCAGGATGGGACTGGAACTGGGATACCGCCATATAGATACCGCCCAGATATACGGCAATGAAGCGGATGTAGGCAGGGCGATTGCCGGCAGCGGTATACCGCGCGCGGAAATTTTCCTGACCACCAAGGTGTGGCTGGAAAACCTCGGCGAGGATCGCTTTCTCGACAGTGTGCGTGAAAGCCTGCAAAAGCTGCACACCGACTATGTGGACCTGTTGCTGATTCACTGGCCGGCGGGAGAGCAGGGGCCGCCGATGGCCGACTATCTGAAGCGATTGGCGGACACAAAAACATCCGGCCTCGCGCGGGCCATTGGTGTATCCAACTTCACCACGACACAAGTAGAGGAAGCGGTCGCGGTCCTGGGCGAGGGCGCAATCGCGACCAATCAGGTGGAAATACATCCCTATTTCCAGAATCGTCGAGTGGTTGAGTGCTGTCGCCAACGTGGTATTGCCGTCACCGGCTATATGCCACTGGCCTATGGCAAGGTACTCAATGATGAAACTCTGGGACAGATTGCCGGGAGCCACCGAGTCGGCATTGCGGAAGTCGTGCTTGCCTGGAGCCTGGCCCGGGGCATTGTCACTATTCCCTCGTCAACCAACCGGACGCACCTGGCCAGCAATCTCGCTGCACAGTCTTTGCAGCTGACGCCGGCAGAACTGCGGCAAATAGATGCGCTGGAGCGGGGCGAGCGGCTGGTGAATCCCGGGTTTGCCCCGGCGTGGGATGATTGAGTCCGGCGCGGAGCTTGGTGGTGTGATACTACGCGGGCCATAAACGGACATAAACGCAATAAACAGCAAAGGCCACCCGGAGGTGGCCTTTGCCTAGTGGCCCGAGAGGATTAGCTTCGCCCTTTGGGCTCGCTGCTCTCCGGCGCTTTGCGCCCGCGAGTCGAACCTGGGATTTGGTCGAAACCCGCGGACAAGGGACGATATATAAAAAGGCCACCCGTTGGGTGGCCTTTTTATATATGGCCCGCCCGAGAGGATTCGAACCTCTGACCTTTGCCTCCGGAGGGCAACGCTCTATCCAGCTGAGCTACGGGCGGAAAACGCGCGGCGGGACAGCCAGCGCGGACGCGGATTATACAGAAGCCGGGGGGCGGGGCAAAGGCCGGATTTCAGTGTCCGGCCATCCGGCTGTTTGTGGGAGGTGGCGGGATGATCGGAGTGCCGGCGGCGGAGTGTCGAATACGTCGCAAGTCGGGCGTCATCTGTCGCGGGGTTAGCCGTCGCGTGTGGAGGCGTTTGGGGTCTGCTCGGGGCTGAACTGCGGGCGGCGCGGCCTGTTGCTGCGCCAGGAGGACAGTACCGGAGTGGATTTTAGCCGCACAAATAGAGGGCACCCCGGAACGGGCAATATCTTTGAGTTAAAACGGTGCGGAAACCCAAGGCGCGGCCAGATAGTGGTGCTGTTGACCAGCAACCGCCGCGAAAATGATGAAATCACCATCGCACATGTCAGTGAAATTGCAATCGGGGTGATCCTGTGTGGTTGCGGCAGGCAAATGGGCGGTCAGGATTCCTGAGAAAAACCTGACCGGACGGTTAATGATTGGCACGGTCGTTGCTCTTTATGGTGCAAGGATTTACGGAAACACACCAGCAACCATAACGACCACCGAAGACCACTGGCCGGCAGACCTGTCAGCCGCGGGTGCGGTGCTAAGGAATCTGACAAATGAGCAAGGCCTTCACTCACACCCTTATCGCAACCGCCATTGCCGCAAACCTGCCCGCTGTGGCCATCGCTGCCGAGGGTGAGGCAAGACGCAAAGCGGCGGTACTGGAAGAAGTCACCGTGACGGCCCAGCGCCGCGTCGAGGGGTTGCAGGAGGTGCCGATTTCCGTCGCCGCCCTGTCCGGGGAGCGCTTTGACAGCATGTTTACCGCGGGCGACGACATTCTCGCGCTGGCGGCGCTGGTGCCGAATCTCTATGCCGAGTCTTCCAACGGCCGCGCCGCGCCACGGTTCTATATTCGCGGGCTGGGCAACGCGGATTTCGATCTCGCCGCGTCACAACCGGTTTCGATCATCTTCGATGACGTGGTGCAGGAAAACGTGGTGCTGAAAAGTTTCCCGATTTTCGATGTAGAGCAGGTGGAGGTGGTGCGCGGTCCCCAGGGTACGCTGTTCGGCCGCAATACCACCGCTGGTGTGATCAAGTTCGATAGCCGCAGGCCCACCTGGGAAGGCGACGGCTATATGAAAGTGGCGGCAGGGGAACTGGGCACCGCGAATATCGAGGGCGCCTTTGGCGGCGCGCTGGTGGAAGACAAACTGGCAGGGCGTATCTCGGTACTGCGGCAGGAGCGCGGCGACTGGATCGATAACAGCTACACCGGTGAAGACGATGCGATGGGCGGCTTTACCGAACTGGCTGCGCGTGGGCAGTTGCTGTGGACCCCGGCGGACAACTTCTCCGCGCTGCTGAATGTGCACCAGCGCGATCTCGACGGCACCGCCAGCGTATTCCGCGCAAATATCTATGAACAGGGTGCCCAGGGTGAACTCAACGAAAATTTCGACCGCGATTCGGTGTACTTCGACAGCGGCGACAACAACCCGCAGAAATACCAAAGCGCCGGCTCCTCCCTGAAGCTGGAGTGGGACCTGGGCGACGTGCTGCTGACCAGTATCTCCGCCTACGAGCGTGCCGACGGCTCCAGCAAAGGCGATATCGACGGCGGTGTGGCAGGCGACGGCCCCGGCTTTATTCCGTTTGATGCGGTTACCGAAGACCGGGCGGATGTCTCCCAGCTCACTCAGGAAATTCGTCTCGCCAGCAATACCAATGATCCGCTGCGGTGGCAGCTGGGTGGTTTCTATTACGACTCCGACCTGGATGTGACCAGCATCGATGGTTTCTACGGCGCTACCACCGTCCGTCACGGCAACACCTCCTGGGCGCTGTTCGGCCAGACCTCCTACGATTTCAGCGATGCGCTCACCGGCACCCTGGGCCTGCGCTACACCTACGACGAAAAGTCGCTGGTGGTCGGTGAGCAGAACGTCGACGGGTTTGCCCTGGTCATCGATGCCGCCAGTATCCAGGACTACGAGCCGGTGGAGATCGACGATGGCCAGCTGAGCTGGGAGGCCAGCCTGAACTATGTTCTCAATGACGAATCCAGTGTCTATGGCCGTATCGCGGAAGGCTTCCGCGCCCAGTCCATCCAGGCACGCGATGTGGCTTTCGAGGGCAGCCCATCCATCGCCGACTCGGAAACCATCACGTCCTTTGAAGTGGGTTACAAGGCGGACCTGCTGGAAGATACTCTGCGCCTCAATGTCGCGGTGTTTTACTACCAGATTGACGATATCCAGTTGACCGCCGTTGGTGGCGGCGGCAACTTCAATCGTCTGCTGAATGCGAACAAGGGCGTGGGCAAGGGCTTTGAGGTAGATCTGGAGTGGGTGGCGACGGACAATCTGCTGCTTACCGCCGGTGCCGGCTTCGCGGATACCGAAATCCAGGATGCCGGCCTTACCACAGCCTACTGTGGGTCCGGCCAGTGTACCGTTACCGATCCGGTGCCGGTTGACGGCCTCGCCATGATCGACGGCAATCCTTTCCAGTCCGCGCCGGAGAGCGTGTTCAATTTTACCCTGCGCTACAGCCTGCCGGTGGGCAGCGAAGGTGAAATATTTCTGTTCACCGACTGGGCCTATCAGGGGGAAACTCACCTGGCGCTGTATACCGCCGAGGAGTACACCATTGACAACCAGTTTGAGGGAGGGCTGCGCCTGGGGTACACCAGCTTTGTCGGCGATTACGAGATGGCGTTGTTCGGGCGCAACATTACCGACGAGGAAAACATCAAGGGTCAGATCGATTTCAATAATCTGACCGGCTTCGTCAACGACCCGCGTGTCCTCGGGGTGGAATTCCGCAAGAATTTCTGATTCGCATTCAATTGCCACATTCACCCGGTACACTCTTTTCTGGGCGTGTTTTCCGGGTTAATCCTGTTTCTGCAGCTGGAGTTTTATCGTTACCATGGCCAAGCGATTCAAGCCTGCCATCTTCCGCACACTGGGTATCTGCGCGAGCCTGCTGGCGGGCATTGTGAGTCCATCCGCCGGCGCGGCTGAACAATGGTTCGAGGCGTTCAAGGCCTCCGCCGA
Source organism: Microbulbifer harenosus (assembly GCF_005771435.1). GTDB lineage: Bacteria > Pseudomonadota > Gammaproteobacteria > Pseudomonadales > Cellvibrionaceae > Microbulbifer > Microbulbifer harenosus. The sequence continues at coordinate 47,409 of NZ_VANI01000022.1, read as the reverse complement.
CGACCGCGATCTCTACCGTTTTCTCTACGCATTGCCGAAGGGTGGAGACCTGCACAATCACCTGACCGGCTCCAACTTCAGCGAATGGTGGTACCAGCTGGCCACCAATAAAAAACTGAACGGCGGCTACGAATACTACACCCGCGTGCGCATCGACAACTGCGCCGGCTACGGCCACGACATGTTCGGCATGGCCCCCTATCTTATGTATTTCCGCAATCTGCAGGCCTCCAGTTATCAAGCACTTTCCGATTGCGAAAAAGGCGAGTACAAAAAAATCGACGCGCTGGATCCAGGGGAAAAAACTGCCTGGATGAACAGTCTGCGCCTGGATAAAAAGCACGAGGGACGCGAGGAATTTTTCCAGACCCACTGGCAGCGCCTCAACGATCTCGGCCGCAACCCGTACATCAATGCCGAGATGCTGGTGAAAAATATGCAGGCCTTCGCCCGCGAGGGTCTCAGCTATCTCGAGACCATGGAAGGGACCCGCTTTTATACCCGCCCCGACGGCAGCGCGTTTACCCCGGACGAGGTGGCGGATATTTTCCGCAAACGGCTGGCGCAGTCCGATGCCGTAGCCACCGGCGTGACTGCGCGCATGCAGTATTACCTGTTGCGATTTATCGGCAACGCCGAGGAAGACCTGGAATGGATTTACCGCTTTGTGAATAAAAATCGCGACCTGTTTGTGGGAATCAACATGGTCGGCCGCGAGGACAACGACAAAGGCTACCCGCTGCGTTTCCTGCCCACCCTGCGCAAGTTGCGCCGGGATATTCCGGGCATCCCGCTGGCGATTCACGCCGGCGAAGTGGATGAACCCAATCACCATGTGCGCGATACGCTGTTGTTGGGCGCTTCGCGGATCGGCCATGGGGTAAACCTGATTAGCGACCCGGACACCATGCTGCTGATGCGCAACAGCGACTATCTGGTGGAGATCAACCTGATCAGTAACCTGCTGCTGGACTATGTGGATGACTACAGCCAGCACCCCTTCCCGGAATACCTGCGCATGGGCATTCCGGTGGCGCTGTCCACCGATGACCGCGGCATGTGGGATTCCAATATGACCGATGAATATTTTGTTGCCGTCAAAGAGTTCAACCTGTCGTGGGAGGAATTGACCTCCCTGGCCCGCAACTCCCTGCAACACAGTTTTGCCGACGACGAAACCAAGCGCGCACTGTTACAGGACTATGAGACTCGGCTGGAACAGTTCAAGAAGCGCTTCCAGCGCCACGGCTCCGCAGCACTCGATGACGTGGTACCGCGCAGTCACGGCTTTATCTGCAAGCACTACAAGCTCTGTGAATTCTCCACACCGGTCATGGCCGCCAATTGAAATTATTGACGAGAACCCGAGAGAAAAATGATGTTGAAACATTCGCTCTGTAAACGAACGCTGTCCTCTGCACTGTTTTCGCTGCTGGTGTTGGCAGGCTGTGAAAAAAAGGCCGAAACGCCCGCGGAAAACCAGAGTAGCCAATCGTCTTTGCCGATTCCGGTGAAAGTCGTGGTGGTGAACATGTTTGAAATCGGTGAAGACGAGGGGGATACCGCCGGCGAATTCCAGCTCTGGAAGGAGCGCCAGAAGTTGAGTCAGCGCTTTCCGTTCCCGCAATCCCACCACGACCTGTTCCTGAATCCGGAAACCGGCGTGCTGGGTATGGTGACCGGCATGGGTACCAATAAATCCTCCTCGGCGGTGATGGCGCTGGGCCTGGATCCGCGCTTTGATCTCCGCAAGGCCTATTGGCTGGTGGCCGGTATCTCCGGTTTCGATCCGGCGGATGCCTCTATTGGTTCCGCTGCCTGGGCGGAGTGGCTGGTGGACGGCGATCTGATGCACGAAATCGACAGTCGCGAACTGCCGGAAGACTGGTCCACCGGCATTTTTCCACTGTTCAGCAAGGGCCCCTACCCGGAGAAACGCCCGCCGAATCAGGGGGAGGTGTTCCGCATCAACGGCCAGCTGACCGAATGGGCATTTCAGCTTACCAAGGATATCGATCTGGGGGATGACGAGACCATCGCCGAGAATCGCAAAAAGCTCACCGACTTCCCCAACGCGCAGCGCAAACCGTTTGTGCTGAAGGGCGACAATCTGGCGGGTATGACTTTCTGGCACGGTGACCACCTGAACCGCTGGGCGAACCAGTGGGTGGACTACTGGAGCGAGGGGCAGGGCAGCTTTGTTTCCTCGGCGATGGAGGACACCGGCACCGCTCAATCCCTGGCCTACCTCGACCGCGCCGGCAGGGCGGACTACAACCGCCTGATGGTCCTGCGCACCGCCAGCAACTTTACCGTGCCGCACCCGGGAATGACCGCAGCGGAAAGCCTGCTCAGCGAGGGCGAGGACTACGCCGGCCTGCAGCTGTCACTGGAGAGCGCCTACCGCGTGGGCAGCCGCGTGGTGGATACCCTGGTGAACGACTGGGATACCTATCGGGACCAGATGCCCTACGCCGCAAACGCCCACTGACTTGCCCGATTTCCCCCCACCGGGGCAAGCGGATGTGGCACAGGCCTTCGCAGGGGCCGGCGCTATGCTTATAATGCGCGGCTGTTTGACAGAGGTTTGTGGCGATTGCGCCGAAATCTACGGGCCGGCTTGGGCCTTCAGGGGGATTGGATGAGAGTAGTTTTGAATTTCGTGGCGGCCCTGGCCGTAGCGGCTGGCGCGGCCATGGCTGTGGCCCAGTCTGTGGATGAACAGATCGCCGAGCGCATTGCGCCTGCTGGTCAGACCTGCATGAAGGGCGATGAGTGTGCGGCGGCAGCGCCCGCGGCAGCGGCCTCTTCCGGCGGTGCCCGCAGCGGTTCTGATGTATACAGCGGCCACTGCGCCGCCTGTCACGCGACCGGCGCGGCGGGTGCACCCAAGTTCGGCGACGCCGGCGCCTGGGGTCCGCGTATTGCCAAGGGTATGGATACGCTCTACACCCACGCGCTGAACGGTTTCAACGCGATGCCGGCGAAAGGTCTGTGTATGACCTGCTCCGACGACGAGGTAAAAGCGGCCGTTGACCATATGGTGGAAAACAGCAAGTAAGCGATCGCTTACCGTCGAGAATAAAAAGGCCGCTCAGTGAGCGGCCTTTTTTGTTTCTGGATTGTGCTGGATTTCTCTCTCGCCCGTCACACCGGCGCGGGCCGGTGCCCAGTGGGGCTGGATGCCGGATCGAGTCCGGCATGGCGGAGATAGTCACTCGGGCCATCCATGGTCGGTGTGCCGCATCACCTCGCCCTTCGGGCGGCCTTCGGCTGTGCTAAACAGCGTTCCGGCCGCTCCAGGTATTCACGGCGCCTTCGGCCCTGCCGTTTAGTCAAACATACTCAGCAGCGACCCCAACGTCTCCGCCCCCTTGGCCTGGTTCTGCTCCGGCGTCGCCTTGCCAAATCCCTCGAACACGCAGTCTTCCTGCGGCAGTTCGTCGAGGAAGCGGCTGGGGGTGGTGTCCTGGTTCTCGCCGAACATCTTGCGCTTGCCCGCCAGGGTCATGGTCAGGGTGCGCTGGGCGCGGGTGATGCCCACATAGGTGAGGCGGCGCTCTTCCTGAATATTGTCGTCCTCGATGCTGTTGCGGTGCGGCAGCAGGTTTTCCTCCATGCCGATCATGAATACATGGGGGAACTCCAGGCCTTTGGCCGCGTGCAGGGTCATCAGGCTGACCTTGTCGGTGGCTTCCTCTTCCTCCTGGCGGTCGAGCATATCGCGCAGGATCAGCTTGGAGATGGCCTGTTCCAGGCGCACATCCTGCTCCAGCTCGTCGTCGGTGCCCTCCATGGTTTTCATCAGGCTGTCCAGCAGCCAGTAGACGTTCTCCATGCGTTTCTCGGCGACCTTCTCGCTGCTGGCGTTCTGCGACAGCCAGCCGGCGTAGTCGATGTCGTCGAGCATTTCGCGCAGGGCGGTTTCCGGGTTGTTGTCGACGCAATTGCGGGCGACACCCTGCAGCCAGTGGGCGAAGCGGTTCAGGCGCTCGTAGCCCTGCTCGGTGATGTGCTCCTTGAAGCCGATCTCGGTACACGCCTGCAGCATCGACACCTCGCGGCCCTTGGCGTAGTTGCCGAGTGCCTCCAGGCTGCTGGTGCCGATCTGGCGGCGCGGGGTGTTGATGATGCGCAGGAAGGCGTTGTCGTCGTCCGGGTTTACTAACAGACGCAGGTAGGCCATCACGTCCTTGATCTCCGCGCGGGCGAAGAAGCTGGTGCCGCCGGACATTTGATACGGAATTTGGTTTTCCTGCAGCTTCATTTCGATAAGTCGCGCCTGATGGTTGCCGCGGTACAGCACCGCGAAGTCCATAAACTTGGCGCCGCGGCGGGCCTTCTGCAGGAAGATCTCGTTGGCGACGCGCTCCGCTTCCTCGTTCTCGTTGGTGGTCTTGAGCACGCGGATTTCGTCGCCGAGGCCCTTGTCGGACCACAGCGCCTTGTCGAATTCGTGCGGGTTGTGGGCGATCAGGTGGTTGGCCACCTTGAGGATGCGGCTGGTGGAGCGGTAGTTCTGTTCGAGCTTGATCAGGCGCAGGTTTGGGTAGTCCTGTTTGAGCTGGCTCATGTTCTCCGGGCGCGCGCCGCGCCAGGCGTAGATGGACTGGTCGTCGTCGCCCACCACGGTGAGGCCGCCGCGGCTGCCCACCAGCAGTTTCACCATCAGGTACTGGGAGCTGTTGGTGTCCTGGTACTCGTCCACCAGCAGGTAGCGGATCTTGCGCTGCCAGCGGTACAGCAGCTCCGGATCGGATTCGAACAGCTGCACCGGGATCAGGATCAGGTCGTCGAAGTCGACGGAATTGTAGGCCTTGAGTGCCTCGCAGTAGCGCCCGTAGGCCACCGCCATCGCCTGCTCCCCGGGACTCTGCGCCAGTTCCAGCGCCTTGCGCGGGGTGAGCATGTCGTTCTTCCAGTTGGAGATCTGGTTCTGCACCCGGTCCAGCAGGTCGGTGTCCAGATCGCCGTCGCGCAGCATCAGCTCCTTGATCAGGCCGCGGGCGTCCTCGGCGTCGAAAATGGAGAAGCCGGGTTTGAAGCCGGCGGCGCGGTGCTCCTTGCGCAGGATGTTCAGGCCCAGGTTGTGGAAGGTGGACACGGTGAGGCCGTGGGAGGCCTTGGACTTCTTGCCGTCCGGGCCCACGATCAGCTTGCCGACGCGCTCTTTCATCTCCCGCGCGGCCTTGTTGGTGAAGGTCAGTGCCGCGATATTTCGCGCCTGATAGCCGCACTCTTCGATCAGATAGGCGATTTTGCGCGTAATCACACTGGTCTTGCCGGAACCGGCGCCGGCCAGTACCAGGCAGGGTCCATCGACGTATTTGACAGCTTCCGCCTGGCGCGGATTGAGTTTGGTCATAGGGGTACAGCGGAGTTGGCAGCGACTGAAACAACGTGAAGGTGCGGATTCTATCAGCCGCGCCCCGGGTTGGCTGCGCCCGGGGTTGGATTTATATTGACCAACGCGACGAGAGAATTACCAGCGAGCAGCCAGAGAGAAATCCTGCTGCGCAGGCTCAGATAACAAAAAGCAGGCCGAACCATGAAGACCAGTACACCGCTGTCCCTGGTGGACCAATCCCGCAGTGAAAGCGCCTTTGGGCGCCTGATGCATTTCTGGCGCAAGACCTTGGGTCTGTCCCAGGAGCAGCTGTCGGAAGACCTCGGGGTCTCCACCCGCCATATCAGTTTTCTGGAAACCGGCCGCTCGCAGCCGTCGCGACTGGTGGCCGGCGCCCTGGCGGAATGCTTCGGCCTGAGCGCCCGCGACCGCGCCTACCTGCTCACTGCCGCGGGCTTCTCTGCCGACCAATCGGTGTTTGAGACCCCGGAACTGGCGGTGTGGATGAATAAGTCTATGCAGAACGCCATGGCGCGCGCGGAGCCCGAGCCGGCATTTGCGCTGGACAACTTCGGCCGCGTGATTTCGGTCAACCGGGCCTGGCTCGCCTTCTTCCTGCCGCGTGTGGACCCGGCACTGCTGGAGGCGCCCAACATGTACGAGCTGGTGATGAATCCCAATGGCCTGCGCCCACACCTGCACAATGGCACGGCCTTGTCCTGCGGCCTGGCCCTGTACCTGACCATGGAAACCCTGCAGAGCGACTCCCCGGAGGGCTGGGCCATGCTGGCGCGGCTGGAGGCCGCGGGGGCGCTGCCGGACAACTGGCCGCAGCTCGCGCGCCGCCTCATCCACACCAGCGATTACCCGCTGGCACTGAACACCGGCGAGGGCATCGTCAATCTCACTGTGTATAACGATACCCTCTCGTCCACCTCGCAACTGGTGCAACCGCGCCTGCTGATCGGCCGTATCTACCGCGACGACAACCGCCGGGTGGTGAGTGACGCGGAGCTGGCGGCGGTACCCGAAGATCACCCGCTGCTGTACCGCCAATTGCTGCGCGCCGGATCATTACCTGATAAATAATGGCCGCCCTCGCTGGCCGCGCCTAAGCTCGAAACACTGGATAACAATAAAGAGCAGCAGGCGATGGACCAGAGCAACTCCACCGATACTTCCCTTGATGCCAGTGCGTCGCAACGCGGCTGGCGCTGGGGCCCGTTTACCTTCCGCGTACCCTTCCTGCATTTAAAGTTCGTGCCCTCGCAGTTCGTGCAGGGTGTGGTGGTGGCGAGCGGCACCAGCCTGATCATGGCACCGGTGCTGATCGGCTACTTCGGCCTCAGCTTCGAGGAATCCCTGGCACTGCTGTTGCTGGCCAACACCATCCTGTGTGCGTCTTTCCTGCTGTTCGGCGAGCCTTTCGCACCGGGGATGCTCACGCCCGCCTTCCCGCTGGTGCTCACGTTCATTGTCGGCGGCTACCCCGAGGGGCCGGAGCGCTTCCAGGTGATGACCGCGCTGTCGCTGTCGCTCGCCGCCATCGCCACGGTGTTCAGCTTGTCTGGACTATCGCAGCGACTGATGCGCGCGCTGCCGGTGGCACTGAAAGCGGGGATCATTTTCGGTGCGGCGATCTCCGCGCTGGACCGGGTGTTCGTGAAAGATATCGCGCTGTTCCAGAGCCATCCCGTCAGCGCCACTACCGCGCTGGTGGTGGCGCTGCTGTTTACCTTCTCAGCGCCGGTACAGATGCTGCGCGCGCGCCACAAGTGGCTCGACAGCCTGTGCAGCCTCGGCCTGCTGCCGGGTTTTGTCGCCGCCGCGGTGGTGGGGGTGATCGCCGGCGAGATCCACTTCGATATCCGCTGGGGTCTGTTCATTCCGCCGGTGACGGAAACCCTCGCCAAGGTCTCCCCCTTCAGCATCGGCTGGCCGCCGCTGTCTATGTATGTGGACGTGCTGCCGCTGGCATTTGTGGCCTATGTGATCCTGTTCGGCGACTTCGTCACCGGCTCGGAAATGATTCGCAGCGCGCAGCCAGCGCGCGGTGACGACCCCATCGACGCGGACTTCGGCCGCAGCCAGCTGGCGGTGGCCGCGCGCAATGGAATCTCTGCCGTACTCGCGCCGCTGTTTCCCTACCAGGGCCTGCTGTGGACCGGCGTGCACGCGGTGATCATCCAGACCTGGCGCCGCGGTCGCGACAAAATGGCGGACCTGCACAGCGGCATCGGCTCCTACTACGGCTTCGGCCTGCCGCTGATCTACCTGTGCTGGCCCTGGATCAGCCTGATCAAACCCATCATGGCCATTGCCCTGATGCTCACTCTTGCACTCACCGCCTTCGCCTGCATCCTGGTGGCTGCGCCGCTGGTGAAGAAACCGCTGGAAATGGTCTGCGCGCTGGTGATCGGCTATATGCTCGCCATGTTCGACGTGTGGACGGCGCTCGCCGCCGCGGTATTCCTGTTGATCTGTATCAACGGCAGCCTGCCGCGCCGGAACCGGAGCGCCGAAGTGACAGGCGCGGTGCAAACACCAGAATAACTTTTACCTCCAGGGCGGATTTGTCTATAAAGGCACCTCAACGAGGTGCCTTTTTTCTTGCTGCTATCGAGCAAGCTTCAATATCCATGCTTCAACAACGATGCTTCAACCGATAAGCGGTTATCACCGCGACGACGAAAACCACTGGGTGGCCCAGCTCGCCTGCGGCCACAACCAGCACGTGCGCCACGATCCGCCCTGGCAGAACCGCCTCTGGGTCACCACCGCAGAGGGCCGTGCGCGGATGCTCGGCCATAAGCTCGACTGCAGGAAATGCGACGAGGGCGCGCCTGTTGATGAACGTCCGGATGAACAACCGCGGGAAGACTGCTAATGCCGAAGATCTGGGTCGATGCCGACGCCTGTCCCACCGTCATCAAGGAAATCCTGTTCCGCGCCGCCGAGCGCACCCAGACTGAGTTGACGCTGGTTGCCAACCAGTACGTGCGGGTACCGCCGTCGCCCTTTATTCGCGCACTGCAGGTAACCGCCGGTTTCGATGTTGCCGACAACGAAATCGTACAGCGCTGCGAGGGCGGAGACCTGATCATCACCGCGGACATTCCACTGGCGTCGGAGGTGATCGACAAGGGCGCTACCGCGCTCAACCCCCGCGGCGAAAAATATTCCAAGGCGAATATCCGCGCGCGCCTGAACATGCGCGATTTTATGGAAACCCTGCGCTCCAGCGGCGTCCACACCGGCGGCCCGCCGCCGCTGGGGCAGCAGGAGCGCAAGGCGTTTGCCGATCAGCTGGACCGCTGGTTGGCACAGGCCAGAAAAAACTAACCCGATAACCCGCAAGGTATAGCGATGGATACGTACGGAAATCGACTGGTTCCGTTTCACCAAAAACACTTGCCGAAGCTGATGAGCTGGATTGGTTCGCAGCAGCAGTGTACCCAGTGGGGTGGCCCAGGTTTTCGCTACCCGTTTGATTCTGAGAGCTTTTCCGAGGACTGTCGCTGGAAAGAGCTGCCAAGTTTTGCACTCGAGAATGCGCAGGGCGAACTGCTGGCGTTCGGACAGTTTTATAACCGCCTCGACCACTGCCATCTTGGGCGGCTGATAGTTGCGCCGTCCGCGCGCGGGCGCGGCGTGGGGAAGCAGCTCGTGCGCGGACTGGCGGCTCAGGGCCGTGAGGCACTGCATTTCACGCAGTGCTCGCTGTTTGTATTGAAAAATAATTCCGCGGCGAAGGCATTGTACGAAAAACTGGGTTTTGAAGTGTGTGATTATCCGGAAACCGTTGACTGGTTGGATGAGTGCCACTACATGACTGCGCCGGTGGAAAAATTACTGGAAGTGGAGCATTAAGGTGAAAAACGGTTTCGGTGCACTTGTGCAACAAATTTTCCTCGCGGTTGCCGCTGCCACAACGGCCATCACCGCCGCCGCAACGGAGCAGCCACTGCCACAGCTCACGGCATACGAGGTGCCGGAACCCTGGCGCACGCCGGTGGTGCCGCTGCAGATTGCCGAGCACACCTGGCAGATCGGCACTGAGGAACTCACCGCCCTGCTGGTGAAAACCGATGCCGGAGCGGTGCTGATCGACGGCGGCATGCCGCAGGCGGCAGAGCATCTGCTGGCGAATATGCGCAAACTCGGTATCGAGCCCTCGGAACTCAAGTTTATTTTCCACAGTCACGCGCACGCCGATCACGCCGGCCCGCTGGCGGAAATACGGCGTATCTCTGGCGCGCGCCTGGTGAGTAATGCCGAGTCCGGGCGGCTGCTGGCGAGCGGCGGTGCAGGGGATATTCACTTTGGCGACGGGTTGATGTTTCCGCCAGTGGACGTCGATCGCTATGTTCTGGATGGCGAAACTGTCGAACTGGGGAATGTGCAGTTTCAGGTGCATTTTATTCCCGGCCACACTCCCGGCAGCATGGCCTGGACCTGGCAGGACAGGCGCGATGGCAAAGTTGTGGACATCGCCTATGTGGACAGCCTTACCGCGCCGGGATATCAGTTGCTCGATAACCCGCGCTACCCGCACCTGCTGAACGACTTCCGCTTTACCTTCGCTAAGGTACGCGATCTCCCCTGCGACCTGTTGCTGACACCGCACCCGGGCGCCAGTGGCTGGCGCTATGTCGAGGAAGCAAAACAGGAAACAGAAATGGACTGCAAAAGCTATGCGGTGCAGGCACAGCTTCAGCTCGACAAACAGCTGGAAAAGCAGCGTCAGGAAAAAAAGCAGGACAAACACTGATATGCGCATCGAGCCAACAACGCAGCGCCTGCAACTGCGCCAGTGGCGGGACAGCGACCGTACACCGTTTGCGTTGATGAATGCGGACCCGGCCGTGATGGAATTTTTTCCGGCACTGTTGAGCCGCGCCGAGAGCAATGCGGCAATCGACCGCCAGATCGCGCATATCGAACAGCACGGCTGGGGATTCTGGGCGGTGGAAACGCTGGAGGACCAGCAGTTTATCGGTTTTGTCGGCATCAAAAACGTGACCGAGGATATGCCGTTTGCGCCGTCCGTGGAGATCGGTTGGCGTCTGTCGAGGCGGGCCTGGGGCAAGGGCTATGCCACCGAGGCGGCACGCGTGTGTCTGCAAGTGGGGTTTGAGGAATTGGGATTGAATGAGATCGTCTCGTTTACCGTTCCTGGAAATTTTCGCTCGCGCGCGGTGATGGAAAAACTGGGTATGCAGCAGGGCGAAAACTTTCTCCACCCGGCACTGCCGTCGGGGCATCCGATGCAGGAACACGTGCTTTATCGGTTAACAACCACGTTGTAGGAGCCTGCTTGCAGGCGAATGGTCCGGAGCACTGATCGGTTCGCTTGCAAGCAAGCTCCTACAGGGTGCCGCGCTAAACGGTTGCTATCGGTTTGCGGTCGAGATTGCGGTACGCCAGCGCTTCGGCAATCTGCGACACGCCGATATTCTCCTGTCCGCACAAATCGGCGAGCGTGCGCGCCACTTTCAGTACCCGGTGGTAACTGCGTGCCGACAGGCCGAGTTTCTCCACCGATGCGCGCAGCAATGCACTTTCCGTTTTGCCCAGAGCGCAATGTTCATCCAGCTCGTGGCCTTTCAGTTCTCCGTTTATTTTACCCTGCCGCTGCAACTGGATTTCCCGCGCGGTGCGCACCCGCTCGCGCACGGTCGCGGACTTTTCCCCGGGCGGGGACTCCTGCAGTTGTGCGGCGCTCATACTGGCCACTTCCACCTGCATGTCGATGCGATCAAGCAATGGGCCGGAGAGTTTGTTGCGGTAGCGGTGTATCTGGTCCGGGGTGCAGCGGCAGCGGGTTTCGCCGAGATAGCCACAGGGGCACGGGTTCATCGCCGCCACCAGTTGGAAATCCGCGGGAAAGGTGACCTGGGCGCGGGCGCGGGAAATCCTCACTTCGCCGTTCTCCAGCGGTTCGCGCAGGATCTCCAGCGCGGAGCGGGGGAACTCCGGCATCTCGTCGAGAAACAGCACGCCGCGGTGGGCGAGGCTGATTTCTCCGGGGCGTGGGTCGCTGCCGCCGCCGACCAGCGCTGTGGGAGAGGCCGAGTGGTGCGGTGCGCGAAATGGCCGCTGGCGAATGCGCGCGAGCCCGGCGCTGGAATAGAGTGCGGCCACCTCAATCAGCTCGCGCTCGGTAAGTGGCGGCAGGATACCCGGAAGGCGACTCGCCAACATGGTTTTTCCTGTACCCGGCGGACCGTAAAACAACAGGTTGTGACTTCCGGCCGCGGCGACTTCCAGTGCGCGCCGCGCCTTCAGTTGGCCGCGCACATCCGCCAGATCTGCGCACAGTGCCTCCTCTTGCGTCTCGTCACCTACGGCATCCGGCAGCGGCTCGCGCCCGTGCAGCTGTGCGCACACCTGCAGCAGCGAAGAAGCGGCTTTGATGGGGGTGCCGATCAGTGCCGCCTCGGCGGCGGACTCCGAGGAAATCACCAGGGTGCGGTCGCAATCGCCACAGGCCATGGCCGCGGGCAGGGCGCCGGGAATAGGGCGCAGGCTGCCGGACAGGGCCAGCTCGCCGATAAATTCATACTGCTCGAGTGTATCCCTGGGCACCTGCCCGGAGGCCGCGAGGACGCCGATTGCGATGGCGAGGTCGTAACGACCGCCGGCCTTGGGCAGGTCCGCCGGAGCCAGGTTGACGGTGATGCGCCGCTGCGGGAACTCGAAATGACTGTTGACGATGGCGCTGCGCACCCGGTCGCGGCTCTCGCGCACCGCGGCCTCCGGCAATCCGACAATATTGAATGCCGGCAGCCCGTTGGCGAGATGGGTTTCCACGGTGACCAATGGCGCGTGAATGCCCAGCTGTGCGCGTGCATAGGTGATGGATAGGCTCACTTTCTTTCCCTGAACAATGGTCTTCCCTGAAATTCCGGCGCGGTTCCGGATTTTTTGACCAATTAGTTTTTGTCTCCCAGTTGCTCTTCAAGCGCTTTCAGTTGCTGTTCAAGATGGGCGAGCTTTTCCTCGGCCCGCGCCAGTTTGGCGGCCTGGATATCGAACTCGCGCTGGCTCACCAGCGGCAGTTTTCCCAGCGCCACCTCGAGCGCATCGCGCAGGTCGCCGCTGACAACTGCCCCTTGTTGTTGCAGTTCGCTTAATAACTGTTGCAATTTTTCCGCGGCCACGCGCAATTCTCCACTACAAATTCCAGCTTCAACAGCGGCAAATATTACCGCAGCCCCTAATTCCCACCAAGCCGCGAAACACATGCCCACTATTGGGTCGCAAGCCCCACAAGTCACCGCACAAATGCGCCATCTGGGTGCAGGTTCAATTTTGGTGCGCACTTATTTTGCGCATCGGGCTGGCCCCAGCCGCACGCCCAGCGCCAAAAAAACGGCTAACTCACTGATTTAAAAAAGGAATTCAAGAGTTGGCACCAACCCTGCAAGTACTCCGGTACGAATCGTCCTGGCAAAGAAGGCAGGGGATAGGTCTTCCGAGAGAAGTGCCTGGACGAGCGCGGTGTGTACCGACTCCCAGGTGATGTCCCCACCGCAAAAAAATAATTCAAAACAAGTATTTCACACAGAGAACCAGGAGAACCAACGTGCGATTCCATATGAATAAAAAGATTGCAGCGGTATTTACAGCAAGCGCTCTCGCGTTCGCCATCGGCAGCAGCGCGGCGGTGGCTCAGGAGGCCGGTATCAGTGCCAGCGCCAATCTCGGCGTGGTGAGTGACTACCGCTTCCGCGGTGTTTCCCAGTCTGACACCGGTCCGGCGATTCAGGGCGGCGTGGATCTGGATTTTGGCAACGGCATTTACCTGGGCACTTGGGCCTCGCAGGTGGACTTTGCCTACGGCAGCAACGAAACCGAGTTTGAACAGGACTTCTACGGCGGTTATGCCGGCGAAACCGCGGGCGGCATTGGCTACGACGTAGGTTACATCTACTACGCCTACCACGGCAGCAATCGCGATGAGGACTACCAGGAAGTCTACGGCAGCCTGAGCCTTGGCGACCTGAGCCTGGGCTTCGCCTACTCCGACGATTACTGGTACCAGGCGGGTGAATTCTATTACCTGAATGCCGGCTATTCCTTCAGCCTGGCTAACGACATCGCGCTGGATATCAGTGCTGGTCTGAACCTGTTCGACGAAGAAATTTATGTGAACACAGACTCCTACATCGATTACACCGTTTCGGTCAGCAAGGAGTTTGGCGGCCTGGCATTGTCGGCCTCGCTGGTCGGCACCGATGCCAGTGAAAAGGAGTGCTGGGGTTACGACTGGTGTGAGCCGACGGTTCTGGCTGGCGCAACCTACAGCTGGTAACCGGAAAAACGAACGGGCCCGCTCTTTGGAGTGGGCTTTCATCTTAGGGGGAGACCATGAAACTGGTAACCGCAATTATCAAACCATTCAAGCTCGACGCGGTGCGCGATGCCCTGGCGGAAGCCGGAGTAAAAGGTATCACCGTGAGTGAAGTGAAGGGATTTGGACGGCAGAAAGGGCATACCGAACTCTACCGTGGAGCCGAGTATGTAGTGGATTTTCTGCCCAAAACCATGTTGCAGATCGCCGTTGACGACAGCCAGGTAGACGCTGTGCTGGAAGCCATCGGCAGCGCGGCACAAAGCGGCAAGATCGGCGATGGCAAGATCTTTGTTGCAAACCTTGAGCAGGCAATCCGTATCCGCACCGGTGAAACCGGCACGGAAGCGATCTAACAATCAATAACGATTGCCAAAAAACGATTCTTTGATCAATAGAAATAACTGCCGGGGCAACTCGGGAAAGTTTGGGTTAAACGGAGCGAAAAATGGAAAATCAAATTTTTCAGTTGCAGTACGCAATTGATACATTTTATTTCCTCGTGTGCGGTGCACTGGTCATGTGGATGGCGGCAGGCTTTGCCATGCTGGAAGCGGGCCTGGTGCGTTCCAAGAACACTACGGAAATTCTCACAAAAAACGTGGCGCTATTTGCCATTGCCAGCATCATGTATCTGATCAGCGGTTACGCCATTATGTACGATGGCGGCTGGCTGCTGAACGGCATTGAAGCCTTCGATCTGGAAGGCGTGCTGGCAAGCTCTGCGGAAAACGGTTTCGAAGGCGACTCCGTCTACTCCGGTGCTTCCGACTTCTTCTTCCAGGTGGTGTTTGTGGCGACTGCCATGTCCATCGTCTCCGGTGCGGTTGCCGAGCGCATGAAGCTGTGGAGCTTCCTGCTGTTCGCGGTAGTGATGACCGGTGTTATCTACCCGCTGGAAGGTTCCTGGACCTGGGGCGGCAAAGAAGTGTTCGGCCTGTACAACCTGGGTGACCTGGGCTTCTCCGATTTCGCCGGCTCCGGCATCGTACACATGGCCGGTGCTGCCGCTGCTCTCGCCGGCGTACTGCTGCTGGGTGCGCGTAAAGGCAAATACGGTCCGAATGGCGAGATCTACGCCATCCCCGGTGCCAACCTGCCGCTGGCCACTCTGGGTACCTTCATCCTGTGGATGGGCTGGTTCGGATTTAACGGTGGTTCCGTGCTGAAACTGGGCGACGCCGCGAATGCGCACTCCGTGGCCATGGTATTCCTGAACACCAACGCCGCTGCCGCTGGTGGTGCCGTTGCCGCGCTGATCACCGGCCGCATCCTGTTCGGCAAGGCCGACCTGACCATGCTGCTGAACGGCGCGCTGGCTGGCCTGGTGGCCATCACCGCTGAGCCCTCCACCCCGACCGCCCTGCAGGCTACCCTGTTCGGCGCCATCGGCGGCGTGCTGGTGGTCTTCTCCATCATCACCCTGGACAAGCTGAAGATCGACGACCCCGTTGGCGCCATCTCCGTGCACGGTGTGGTGGGTCTGCTGGGCCTGCTGCTGGTGCCGGTTACCAACGATGGCTCCTCGCTCAGCGGCCAGCTGATCGGTGCCGCCACCATCTTCGCGTGGGTATTCGTCGCCTCCTTAATCGTCTGGTTCGCCCTCAAGCTCATCACCGGTATCCGTGTGACCGAGGAAGAAGAGCAGCAAGGTGTTGACTTGGTCGAGTGCGGAATGGAAGCTTATCCGGAATTTATGAGCAAATAAGCGCTCATAATATCGCTGCCGGGTCTGTGACCAGGCCCGGCAGCAGCAAGAATCTTCCGGCACCGCTTCACTGTTGGGCCGGTGCCCGAAAGAAACAATATCAGGGGATAAGTCAATGAAACTGATTACGGCTGTCGTGAAGCCATTCAAACTGGACGATGTGCGCACCGCGCTGTCTGAGGTTGGCGTACAGGGAATGACCGTGACCGAAGTGAAAGGCTTCGGCCGTCAGAAAGGTCACACCGAGCTGTACCGTGGCGCGGAATACGTGGTGGACTTTCTGCCCAAGGTGAAACTGGAATTGGCGGTGGACGACAGCATGGTCGACAGCGCCGTGGAAGCGATTACCAAGGCGGCCCAGACCGGCAAGATCGGCGACGGCAAAATCTTTATCACTGCGCTCGAAGAAGTCATCCGCATCCGCACCGGTGAAACCGGCAGCGAAGCGGTCTGATCAAAGAACCGCGCAAATCGTTTACCAGCCCTGCATTGCAGGGCTTTTTTGTGCCCGAAAAACGCGTATAGAGAGACCGCCGGCGGCGCGATGTAAAAATAATCGCCCAGAACAAATGTCGTCAAAATTCTGGCGTGCAAATTTGCATAACCAACAGCAATAAATTGCCTTAAAACTGTACAAAAAAACTCTACCGATAATGGGAACCTTTTCTGGCAGGCTGCTGGGACACTGCCTATAACTATTTCGCCGCAGGAATTCTTCTGCCCGCTAGGTTTTATTTGCAGAAATTGCACGGCGCGGCCGCCTGCAGTTTCAGGGTGAGTAAAACGGAAGGGCAATTGCGGATGTATCTGTAAGTAGGAAACCGCGGCAGCAGGGGTATTCCCTCTGTAACAAGGGGTATCAAGTTACAGGGTAATTGACATGAAAGACGACCAATACAGCGTTCGGGCAAAGGACTCCGAGGAATTCGGCGAAGAACGCTCCATCACCTCCCGCCAGCGGGCCCGCAGTGAACTGAGTGCCGAAGTCGAGGCTTTCCTCGCCAGCGGCGGTGCTATCAATGAGATAGCACCGGACATCACCGCGGACCCACCTCGCAAGCCGCAGCCGAAGTACGGCAGCCGGCCCATCTGAGAGTCATGCGTTACGGGTGATACTGGATACCGGCTCCGCCGGTAGGACTGCAACCGCGTCACCCCGGCTCCGGCCGGGGTCCAGTTTGCCACCGGCGGCGTTGCCAGGAATTCGTTTTGCGCACAGCGGCGCCGGGGCCGAATGGTCTCAGCTACGCGCCAGCAGGTCGGGCAGCAGGCGCTCGAGAATCTCGCCGATATAGGACAGGAACAGGGTGCCGAGACTGGAGCGGTAGTGGTTTGGATCGCTGGAACCCACCGCGAGTATGCCGAGCTGGTTGGCGAGCGGCACCACTGCGGCGGAGGCGACGCGCTCGGCGTCACTGCCAAACAGAAAACCTGTCTCGGTGGGGCGCAGGGTGCCGCATACGGTGCGGCCGTTGCGCAGGATGGAGCCGATGGCGGTTTCCGCACTGGCGCGGGAACAGCTGCGCGCATCCCCCAGCTGCTTGCCGGAACCCGGCAGCGGCCCGAACAGGGTGAGCGCGGTCACTTCCACATTGAAATCGTTGCGGAAGCTCTGCAGCAGCGCGCGCGCGGCTTCTGCCACCGTGCGCGCTTCCAGCAATGCCAGAATCAGGCGGCGGCTGTGCATGAACAGCTGATCGTTGTCGCGGGCGTTTTGCAGCAACTGGTCGAGGCGCTGGCGCATCTCGATGTTGCGCTCTCGCAGCAGGTTGGTCTGGTGGGTCATCAGCGACACGGTCTTGCCGGATTCCCGCGGGATCTGGATCGTCTCCAGCAGCTCGAGGTTTTCCGCAAAGAAGCTGGGGTTCTGCATCAGGTAACGCGCCACCTGCCGCGCCAGCAGCTTCTTGTTGCGCTGGTTTTCGCTGTTGGCGGCTTCCTGCTTTTCCAGGTTGGCCTCGACGGCGCTGTCGATCAGGGGGGCGTCGCTGTTCTCGGTCATTGCGGTGTCGTTGCTCGGTCGCTGGTCCGGTGTTCTCTGGATTAAACCTCTATCCGGCTTAAACCACTATCTGTC
The DNA here is from genome assembly GCF_005771435.1 of Microbulbifer harenosus. Classification (GTDB taxonomy): domain Bacteria; phylum Pseudomonadota; class Gammaproteobacteria; order Pseudomonadales; family Cellvibrionaceae; genus Microbulbifer; species Microbulbifer harenosus. The sequence goes on along the minus strand of NZ_VANI01000022.1, from coordinate 29,921 downwards.
CGTGATATACCGCGGTCGCGGGTCCGGTCATGGTAACCGGCTCACCGGGGCCGGGCCAGTGGATTGTCAGGGTGCCGCCGGGCAGGGTGATCTCCAGTTCTTCATCCACCAGGCCGCGGATGCGGGCAGAGACCATGGCGGCGCAAGCGCCGGTGCCGCAGGCGCGGGTCTCGCCTACGCCGCGCTCGAATACCCGCAGGCGCGCGTGCCCGCGGTCGATGATCTGCAGAAAGCCCACATTTACGCGGGCGGGAAAGCGTGGATGACACTCAATGGCGGCGCCGAGGCGCTCCACCGGTGCGCTGTCGACATCTTCCACCAGCAGCACTGCGTGAGGATTGCCCATGGACACGGCGCCGACGGTGTAGGTTTCGCCATCCACCTCCAGAGGGTAGGTCTCGGCCTGGATATCGGCCTGGAATGGAATCTTCGCCGGCTCCAGAACCGGCGCGCCCATGTCCACGCTTACCTGATCCGCGCCCTGCACGTTCAGCTGCAGGACACCAGCGGCGGTCTCCACCAGGATCTGCTCCTTGCTGGTGAGGCGGCGCTCGCGCACAAAGCGCGCGAAACAGCGCGCACCGTTGCCGCAGTTTTCCACCTCACTGCCGTCGGCATTGTAGATGCGGTAGCGGAAATCCACGTCCGGGTCTCGCGGGGCCTCCACCAGCAGCAGCTGATCGCAGCCGATACCGGTGTGGCGGTCGGCGATCTGGCGGACCTTGTCCGACGTCAGTTTTACCCGCTGGGTGATGCCGTCGATCATCACGAAATCGTTGCCGAGGCCGTGCATTTTGGTGAACTTGAGCCGCATGCTGTTTCTCATCAGGTCTGGGTCCCGGCCGGCGCCGGGACGACGGGTCGTATGTCATTCCGGCGCAGGCCGGAATCCAGTGTTGCAAGGTGAGCCGGTAAACGCGGCCCGCCATCTCGGTTTACATGGAATCTTTCGCCGGCACCGTGGTTTCGCCGCGCACCAGATCCGCGAGGGTCTCACGCGCGCGCACCAGATAGGTCTTGTCGCCGTCCACCAGCACTTCCGCGGCGCGGGTGCGGGAGTTGTAGTTGGAGCTCATGGTGAAACCGTAGGCGCCGGCAGAGAGCATCGCCAGCAGCTGGCCCTGCGCCAGCGCCAATGGGCGGTGCTTGCCGAGGAAGTCGCCGGTTTCACACACCGGGCCGACGATGTCCCAGCTCTCTGCCTCGCCGTTGGCTGGCGTCACCGCGACGATATCCTGCCACGCCTGGTACAGCGCCGGGCGCAGGTTGTCGTTCATGGCGGCGTCGACAATGGCGAAGTTGTGGCCTTCGGTGCGCTTCAGGTACTCCACCCGGGTCAGCAGTGCGCCGCCATTGGCGGAGATGGAGCGGCCGGGTTCCAGCACCAGTGCCAGGTCGCGCCCGGCGAGTTTCTCTTTTACCGCGCCGAGATAATCGCTGACCTCCGGCGGTTCCTCGCCGCGGTAGCGCACGCCGAGGCCGCCACCGAGATCCAGGTGTTTGAGCGCGGTGCCGTCTTCCGCCAGCTCATCGATCAGCGCCAGCAATCGGTCGAGGGCATCAAGGAAGGGGGCGAGGTCGGTGAGCTGGGAGCCGATGTGGCAGTCCACGCCCACGGCGTTCAGGTTTGCAGAGGCGGCCACCTTGCGGTAGACATCGCGGGCGCGTTCGATGGCGATGCCGAATTTGTTTTCCTTGAGGCCGGTGGAAATGTAGGGGTGGGTCTTGGCGTCCACATCCGGGTTTACCCGCAGGGAGACCGGGGCCACCAGTCCCAACTCGCCGGCCACCGCGTCGAGGCGCTCGAGCTCCGCTTCCGATTCCACGTTGAAGCAGTGCACGCCCACTTCCAGTGCGCGGCGCATTTCCGCGGCGGTTTTGCCGACGCCGGAGAACACGACCTTTCTTGGGTCGCCGCCGGCCATCAGCACGCGCTCCAGCTCGCCGGCGGAGACGATGTCGAAACCCGCGCCCAACTGCGCCAGCACAGACAGGACGCCGAGGTTGCTATTGGCCTTGATGGCGTAGCAGATCAGGCCCGGGTGATCGCCGAGGGCGTCGGCATAGGCCTTGTACTGGCGCTCGAAGTGGGCGCGGCTGTAGACGTAGGTGGGGGTGCCGAACTGCTCGGCGATCTGCTCGAGGCTGACGCCCTCGGCCCACAGGCTTCCCTGCTGGTAGTGGAATTCACTCATTTGGTTACTGCTTCTGCTTCCGTGTGTTGCTCGGACGGTGGTTGACTCTGGTCTTTGCTCTCGTCTTTTCGCGCACCGGCTGGCTGGCCGTGGCTGTGGGTTCCGTTCGCAGCGGGCGCGGCCGGGTCTTGGGGCAGATAGAGCGGGCCCTTCTGGCCGCAACCACCCAGCAGGGTCGTGAGGGAGGCCATGACGATCAGAGGGAACAGCCGTGTGCGCATTCGAAATACCTACCGCATCCGCGGGACGAGAAGACTGGAAAAGCCTGCTAGTATAGCGACCCCTTGGTATGAACAACACCGTAACAGAAGTAACCGGATCATGAGCCAGCCCGCTTCCCAGGCCGCCTACAATGCCGCCATCGAACAGACCCTGATTGCGATCGAGGATGCGCTCGACAATTGTGATGTGGATATGGATTACGAGCGCGCGGATGCGGTACTCACCATTACCCTGGAAGACAGCGGTACCCAGGTGATTCTGTCGCGCCAGAGTGCGGTGCAGGAACTGTGGGTGGCGGCGCGCTCCGGGGGCTATCACCTCAAATTCGAGAATCCCGGTTGGAAGTGCACCACCACCGGTGAAGACCTGCCGACCCTGCTGGATCGTGTACTGACCGAACAGCAGGGTGAAGCCGTTTCCCTCGGCCTTTGATTGATTGCACCCTGTAGGAGCCTGCCTGCAGGCGAAGGGGGGAGCTCTGTAGTTGGTTTGGTGGCGGCGCCGCTACCGGGTAAGCCTTTGTGAGACACGCCGTGCACCCATCCCTGGGGGCTCTGCACCGCCATCCATGGCGGTGAAGGTCTCACAAAGGCTTACCCGGCATCGACACCTTCGCGAAAACTATTGTGGTCCCATCCTAATTTTCTGAAGGGAATTTGGTTTTCACATAAGGCCCAATCACCTCAATCTTCTCCACCCACAGCGCGCCGCGATAATCCGCCGGTAAAAAATCCAGCTCTCGCGGTTGGTAGATCCCGTGCATACCGCGCCCGCGACCTGCGAAATCCAGCTCCATCACCAGCGATCCCGCGTCATCCATGCGCTGCATAAAGCGGTCCGGCCAGCCCCACAGTGCCCACTGCCAGGTGTTCGGCGCAACCACGGCGCCGTTGCGGCAGGCTTCCGGCACGTAGCCGGTCCAGCCCAGCATGATGTAGCGATAGGTGCACTGCTGGACGCTCTCGCGGCTGAAGACCCAGGCGTCCGAACGCAGTTCGCGGATTCTCGCCATCACTTTTTCGTTGCCATACACCCGCAGCGGGCCCTGAGTGGGCAAGTTGTGCTTGCGCAGGTATTTGTGCAGCAGGTGGGCTTCCTTCACGCGACCGCTTTTGATGTTGATCAGGAATTGCTTGTCGGGGAATGCCCGGAATACCTCTTCGAGTGTCGGCATCAGTCCCACGCCCTTGCCGCGAAACGGATAGGTTTCGCCGTTGTCCGGGGTGTAGCCGTGGCCGATGTCCAGGGTTTTCAGGTAGCTCATGGGATGGTCGCGGGTGGTGCCGGTGCCTTCGGTGCGGCAGTCGAGGGTCCAGTCATGAAACACGGCGAACTCGCCATCGGTGGTGGGGTGCACGTCGATCTCTACAATATCTGCCCCGTAGTCGAACGCCGCTTGCATGGAGGCGAGGGTGTTTTCCAGATAGTCGTGCTCGGGCGCGTAAACGCGGATTGCGGTGCAGTCGTCGCGGCCGAGATTGTCTTTGCTGTATGTCTGGTAGACACCGCGGTGGGCGATCAGGGTGAGTTTGCCGCTGGGTTTTTCGGCGAGCCACGAGGCGTTGCTGAGGTAGACGGCGATGGCGAAAGCGGCAGTGCCGAGCAACAGGTATTTGCGCATGGGGGCTTCTCTCCTTGTGATCGCGGAGAGTCTAGCGGGTCACGCACGTGGGAAAGTGGCGCCGGGCGGGATGAATTGTGGCGAATAATGACGAGAGGGGGGAATACACCTTGTAGGAGCCTGCTTGCAGGCGAACAGCGGCTTTATCGCAAGCAGCCATATGGGGCAACCCGACCCGGCCATCCCTGGCCGGGCGCCCGTGAGAGCAGCGAGCAGTGCTCGCGCCACGCTCTCACGGGCCCTACAAGGAAATTACGGATCAGCGTGCGCCGAGCAGTTTGCGCGCGCGCGCACAGGCCGCGCGCACCTGGTTCGGCGCGGTGCCGCCGATGTGGTCGCGGGCGGCGACGGAGCCTTCGAGGGTGAGCACGTCAAACACATCCTCGCCGATCGCGGAGGAGAACTGCTGCAGCTGCGCCAGGCTCAGCTCGGCCAGATCGCAGTTCTGTTCGATGGCAAACGCCACGGAATGGCCGACGATCTCGTGGGCATCGCGGAAGGCGACGCCCTTGCGCACCAGGTAGTCGGCAAGATCGGTAGCGGTGGAGAAACCCTTGCCGGCGGCGGCGTACATATTCTCCTTTTTCGGCTTCAGCGCCGGCGCCATATCCGCGAAGGCGCGCAGGCAGTCGAGCACGGTGTCGGCGGCGTCGAACAGCGGTTCCTTGTCTTCCTGATTGTCCTTGTTATAGGCCAGCGGCTGGCTCTTCATCAGCGTGAGCAGCGCGATCAGGTGGCCGTTGACGCGGCCGGTCTTGCCGCGCACCAGTTCCGGCACGTCCGGATTTTTCTTCTGCGGCATGATGGAGGAACCGGTGCAGAAGCGGTCGGGCAGGTCGATGAAATCGAATTGGCTGGAGGTCCACAGCACCAGCTCCTCACTGGCGCGGGACAGGTGCGTCATCAGCAGCGCGGAGAAGGCGCAGAATTCGATGGCGAAGTCGCGGTCGCTGACGGAGTCCAGGGAGTTCTCGGTGGGCGCGTCGAAGCCCAGCAGCTCGGCGGTGCGGGCGCGGTTGATCGGGTAGCTGGTGCCGGCCAGCGCCGCCGCGCCCAGCGGCGAGCGGTTGACGCGCTTGCGGCAGTCCATGAGGCGCTCGTAGTCGCGGGTCAGCATCTCGTTCCAGGCCAGCAGGTGATGGCCGAAGGTGACCGGCTGCGCACTCTGCAAGTGGGTGAAGCCGGGCATGATGGTGTCGGCATTCTGCTCGGCGAGATCCACCAGGCCGGTTTGCAGGCGGGTCAGTTCGGAAGCGATCTGGTCGATGCGGTTGCGCAGCCACAGGCGGATGTCCGTGGCCACCTGGTCGTTGCGCGAGCGGCCGGTGTGCAGCTTCTTGCCGGTAGCGCCGATGCGCTGGGTGAGTCGGGATTCGATGTTCATATGCACATCTTCGAGCTCCACCGACCAGGGGAATTCGCCGGCCTTGATCTCCTCGGCAATGGCGTTGAGGCCGCCGGCGATCTGCTGGAATTCGTCCGCGGTGAGCACACCCACTTCCGACAGCATCTGCGCGTGGGCCAGAGAACCCTGGATATCCTCAAGGCCCATGCGCTGGTCGAACATCACCGAGGCGGTGAAGCGCTCCACGAAGGCGTCGGTGGCCTCGCTGAAGCGGCCGCCCCAGAGCTTCGCTGCAGGGTTCTGTGCACTGTTTGCGGAGGAATTGTCGTTACTCATGCTGCCTCTGGTGTGTGTGGATTGGGATGTCGACCCGGTGGTAGAACTGCGCGTTTGATGGCGGTATCTTCACCGTCTCAGAGCGAGCCCAAAATAAAGATAAGGTGTTATGACATCATCCCGGCCCGCGCAAGCGGCGGGCATTATAGCGCAGCAAGTTCACGAAATTGCCCCTGCAGGCAAAGATTCTGCGTGCCCGGAATCCTCCAGCCCCCCGCATTTCCTCCCCGATCTGTGCGGCGTGACCGGTGTGGCCTCTCTCGTCCTGATGGGCGAGCTGTTGGCGCTGGTGCTGGTACTGGCCACCGACGGGCTCCACCCGTTCAACTGGCAGCGCCTGGGGCTGGTGTCTCTCACCGTGCAGTGGGTGATCCTGCCCGCGGCCGCCATCCTGTGCCGGTTGCGCCCGCGTCTCGCGCGTCTCTCCCACAAGGTCGCCGCCGCGCTCAGCTATTCCACCGTGCTCGCGGTATTGCTGGCGGTGCTGCTGGCGCAGCACTGGTGGGTAGCGGATATGGAGGGGAGGGCGATCGATGACTGGGGCCTGCTGGCCAACTTCCTCGTCGGCGCGATATGTGCGGGTGTGGTGCTGCGCTATGCGTATGTGCAACAGCAGCTGCACAACCAGCAGCAGGCGGAACTGGGCGCGCGTATCGAGGCACTGCAGTCGCGTATTCGCCCGCACTTCCTGTTCAACAGCATGAACAGTCTCGCCAGCCTCATCGCAGTGGACGCGCCGCGTGCGGAAAAGCTGGTGGAAGATCTGGCCGCACTGTTTCGCGCGTCACTCGCGGACTCAAAGCTGGTTCCTCTGGAGCAGGAAGTTGCGCTGGCCCGGCGCTATCTCGAAATTGAGTCCCTGCGTCTTGGAGACCGTCTGCAACAGGAGTGGCAGATTGATGAGATGCCGGCGCAGGCGCAGCTGCCCTCCATGCTGCTGCAGCCACTGTTGGAAAATGCGGTACTGCACGGCGTGGCCCGTCTGCGCCACGGTGGCAAAATAGAAATTGCGATTCGCCAGAATCATGTCGGTCGTCAAAATGTCATTGGCAGCAGCGCGCGCGAGCTGCTATTGTCGATTCATAATCCTATTGCAGTTTCCGAATCAAAACCTGAGACGGAAAACACTCCCGGTGTGAGCACCGGCAACGGCATGGCGATGGAAAATGTTCGCCAGCGTCTCAGTGCGTTTTACGGCGACCGCTTCCGCTTCAGTGCGGAAGCGCGCGACGGGGAACACGGTAAAGAGTACCGCGTGGAATTGCGGCTGCCGCTGAGCACTACGCCTTCCACGACGAACGCCAGAATAACTGAGCCAGCAACCACTCCAGCAATGAAAGAGGTGGCCCGATGAGCGCCGCTGAAAGCCCGCTGGGGGTGCTGATCGTCGACGACGAACCGCTGGCGCGGGCCAGACTGGCCCGACAGTTGCAGACTATTGATGGTTGCCAACTGCTGGGAGAAGCTGCCGATGGGGAAAGCGCGTTACAACAGCTGGATTCACTCGACCCGGACCTGTTGTTACTGGATATCGAAATGCCCGGAGAAAACGGGCTCCAACTCGCCGCACAGATCACCGCCCGCCCCAATCCACCCGCGATCATTTTCTGCACCGCCCACGACGAGTTTGCGCTCCCTGCCTTTGCGGTTGCTCCATCGGGTTACCTGCTCAAGCCCGTCAGTGTGGAGCAACTGGCACAGGCGATTGCCCAGGCGCGAAGACTGAGCAAACCGCAGCGCCAGGCACTGCATACGCACACGCCGCAATCAGAGCCGCCACCCGCCAGCGGCCGCCGCCAGATCAAGGCGGTAAGTCGCCGCGGCGTACAGTTATTGGACGTGGACGACATCCGCTGCTTTATTGCCGAAGATAAATACGTGATCGCCCACCACAGCGGTGGTGAGACACTGCTGGACGAATCTCTTAAAGAGCTGGAAGCGGAATTCGGCGAGCGCTTTGTACGGGTGCACCGCAACGCGATAGTGGCTCAGGATTACATCACCGGCCTGCAAAAAACCAGCGACGGTTATCGGGTGAGCTTGCGCGGTGTTCCGCTGGAGCCGGCGGTGTCCCGACGCCTTCTGGGGCGCATCAAATCACTGCTGTCGGAAATGGCCTGAGGTTGGGTCAGGTTTCCGGTCAGCTACTGCGTACCGCCATCCAGACTCCACTGGCAATCAGAATACTGCCGCCGAACAGGTTCAGTGAGCGGTTTTCGGGTTTATTTTGCAATATTTTTTTGGCGCGTACGGTGATCCATACATAGATCAGCATAACGCCGCCAACAGCGAGGGCGGTTACCACCAATATGGTGACAGCGTCCATCACACCGATGTCATGCATAGGCAGGAATGCCGGAAAGAAACTCAGGTAAAACAGAATTGCCTTGGGGTTGCCCAGAGTGGTGGTAAGACCGAGTAGCAGGCTGCCATAGCGCGAACTCTGTATTTCCGTACCCGGCTGGGTATTGGTCTTGCGACGGGCGCATATAAGGCTGAATCCCATCCACACCAAGTAAGCAGCGCCGAGAAATTTCAACACGACAAAGGCACTGCCCATTGCGTCCGCAATATAAGCGAGCCCTGACAGGCACAGAGCGATAAACACATAATCGCCGAGCACGATACCTACTGACGTCAATACCCCGTGAAGCACACCACCGCTGACGGAACGCGCGACCACCGCGAGTACTCCGGGGCCGGGAATCACCGCGAGAACGACCATGGTTCCGAAAAGTGCCAGCGCACTGATGAGCGTCATTGTAAAGTTCCAGTTCAGAGCCCGCCGGTTACATCGACAAATGTACCGGTGGAGTAAGTGGCTTCATCGAGCAGCCAGGCGATTGCCGATGCGACTTCCTCGGGTTGTCCGCCGCGCGCCAGTGGAATGCGCGGTGCCAACCGCGCCAAGCGGCCGGGTTCGCCGCCGTCGGCGTGCATTTCGGTGGCAATAAATCCCGGGCGCACAGCGTTGACCCGGATGCCCTGGCTGGCAACTTCCTTGCTGAGACCGATGGTCAGTGTATCGACGGCGCCTTTGCTGGCGGCATAGTCTATGTACTCGTTGGGCGATCCGCTGCGCGCCGCACCGGAGGATACATTGACGATGGTGCCGCCGCGACCACCATTTCCGGTGGACATACGCCGGATGGCCTCCCGGCAACAGAGCAGGGTTCCGGTGATATTGGTCCGCAGAATGCGGTTGATACGCTCGGCGGTCATGTGTTCCACCCGCGTCTGCGCCATCAGCATGCCGGCGTTGTTGACCAGCGCGGTGAGTATCCCCAACCGCCGATCGACTTCCACAAACAGCCGCTCCACGTCCTCTTCCCGGGAAATATCCGCCTGCACTGCAATGGCCTTTGCTCCCAAGGCGCCACACGTCTCCAGCACGCTCTGTGCTTCAACTGCTCTTTGTCGATAACTTATGCAGAGGTCGTAGCCTTTTGCGGCCAGTAGTCTGGCGGTAGCGGCGCCAATTCCGCGGCTGCCGCCGGTGATCAGGGCAATCGGTTTCACGGCAACATCAACCCCGCCTCCGCCAGGCGCCCGTGCAGTTCGTCCATGCTGCCGCGGTATTCCCAGTACATGATGCGGCCGTTGGAACCTGTCACCAGCAGATACTGTTCGCTGATGGACTGGATGCGGGTTGGCGCAATCAATTTGGTCTTGAACTCCGGCTCATCGACCTTTTCCACAATTTCGCGATTGTTCTCGTCGTAGCCGTGTACGACGAGGGCGGTGCGGACTTCCAGTTCCAGAAATTTCATGGCAGGTTCCTGTGTGTCGCTTTGTAGGAGCCTGCTTGCAGGGCCCGGGAGAGTGTAAAGCGAGTGCTGCTCGCGGCTCTCTCGGGCGCCCGGCCAAGGATGGCCGGGCCGGAATCTGCCCCAGGGATGGCTGCTTGCGGTATGGCCATTGTTCGCTTGCAAGCAAGCTCCTACAGGGAAATGTTTCAGTAAATGCGCGGGCCGCCGCTGCCATCGGTATCGCTGGCGAGGCTCAGTTCGTCGGCGGCGCTGTTGAGGTACTCGGCGTCGGACTCGGACTTGAGCTTGATCATCAGGCGCAGGTCGTTGGCGGAGTCGGCGTGCGACAGCGCGTCTTCATAGGTGATCTCGCCGCGGTCGTAGAGTTCGTACAGGGCCTGGTCGAAGGTCTGCATGCCCTGTTCCACGGAGCGCTTCATGAGTTCCTTCATTTTGTGCACTTCGCCCTTGCGGATCAGGTCTGACATCAGCGGGGTGTTGATCATGATCTCGAGACAGGCGCGGCGACCGTCGCCGTCCGGTGTCGGTACCAGCTGCTGGGCGACCATGGCGCGCAGGTTCAATGACAGGTCCATCCACAGCTGCTGGTGCCGGTCGGCGGGGAAGAAGTGGATGATGCGGTCCAGCGCCTGGTTGGCGTTGTTGGCGTGCAGGGTACACAGGCACAGGTGGCCGGTTTCGGCGAAGGCGATGGCGTGGTCCATGGTCTCGCGCGAGCGCACCTCGCCGATGAGGATGACGTCGGGGGCCTGACGCAGGGTGTTTTTCAGGGCGGTTTCGAAGGAGTCGGTGTCGAGGCCGACTTCGCGCTGGGTGACGATGCAGCCGCGGTGCTGGTGAATGAATTCGATGGGGTCTTCGATGGAGATGATGTGACCCTTGGAGTGCTCGTTGCGGTGGCCGATCATGGAGGCGAGGGAGGTGGATTTACCGGTGCCGGTGGCGCCCACGAAGATGATGAGGCCGCGCTTGGTCATGGCCAGTTCTTTGAGCTGTTCGGGGAGGCCGAGTCCGTCAATGGTGGGGATTTTGGTTTCGATCCGGCGCAGGACCATGCCGACGAGGTTGCGCTGGAAGAAGGCGGACACCCGGAAGCGGCCGACGTTGCGCAGGGAGATGGCGAAGTTGAGTTCTTTGCTTTCGATGAATTCTTTTTTCTGCCGCTCGTTCATGATGCCGATGACGAGTTCACGGGCTTTCTCCGGGGTGAGCGCGGTGGTGCTGACGGGGACGATTTTGCCGTGCAGTTTGATGGAGGCGGGCACACCGGCGGTGATGAACAGGTCGGATGCGCCTTTTTCAGTCACCAGTTGTAGGAGTCGTTCGATTTCCATTTTTTAGCACCACTTTGGGTTGTTCTATTGCCCGGGGTCCTTTTTAGCAGGTCCGGTGGCGGCCGGGCACCGGGTTCGGGTTTTCAGGACCGCTGTGAATACATCCCTGTACGCTTCGTCGGCAACTTCCCTGTTGCCGACGATCCTGAAAACCCGAACCCGGCACCCGGCCTTCAATTCAGGTTTTTGTACTTCGTAAGCCGTATGACTTTCGACTTGCTCTACTTTTCTTTTCGTCATCCCGGCCTTGAGCCGGGATCCAGTCTTTCCGTCGCTGGAAAACTTCCTCAGAAGTTCTCCGGCATCTTCGCCTTCTCACGCGCCACTTCACGGCTGACAATGCGCCGTTCCACCAGATCCTGCAGGCACTGGTCCATGGTCTGCATGCCGACGCTGGCGCCGGTCTGGATGGCGGAGTACATCTGCGCGATTTTGTCTTCGCGGATGAGGTTACGGATGGCGGGGGTGCCGCGCATGATTTCGTGGGCGGCGACGCGGCCGCCGCCGTTGCGCTTGAGCAGGGTCTGGGAGATTACTGCCTGCAGGGATTCGGAGAGCATGGAGCGCACCATGGACTTTTCCTGCGCGGGGAATACGTCCACCACACGGTCGATGGTTTTGGCGGCGGAGGTGGTGTGCAGGGTGCCGAAGACGAGGTGGCCGGTTTCGGCGGCGGTGAGGGCGAGGCGGATGGTTTCGAGGTCGCGCATCTCACCGACGAGGATGATGTCCGGGTCTTCACGCAGTGCGGAGCGCAGGGCTTCGGAGAAGCCGTGGGTGTCGCGGTGGACTTCCCGCTGGTTGACCAGGCACTTTTTCGATTCGTGTACGAATTCGATCGGGTCTTCGATGGTGAGGATGTGTTCGTACTTGTTGTCGTTGATGTAGTCGATCATCGCGGCGAGGGTGGTGGACTTACCGGAGCCGGTAGGGCCGGTGACGAGGACCAGGCCGCGTGGGGTGTCGGAGATCTGTTTGAACACTTGGCCCATTCCCAGGTCTTCCATGGTGAGCACCTTGGAGGGAATGGTCCGGAATACGGCGCCGGCGCCGCGGTTGTGGTTGAAGGCGTTGACCCGGAAGCGGGCGACGCCGGGGACTTCGAAGGAGAAGTCGGTCTCGAGGAACTCTTCGTAATCCTTGCGCTGCTTGTCGTTCATGATCTCGTAGATCAGGCCGTGCACCTGCTTGTGCTCCATGGGCGGCAGGTTGATGCGGCGGACGTCGCCGTCGACCCGGATCATGGGCGGCAGGCCGGCGGAGAGGTGCAAGTCGGAGGCGTTCTGCTTGGCGCTGAAGGCGAGGAGTTCTGTAATGTCCATACTGCTACCTTTATTGTTCTCTTAACTTACTCTTGTCGATATGACGCGGGCGCAGTGAGCGCATAGAATGCCCGCCGAGCAAAATTTGGGTCCCAGTATATGCGCAAAGGGTCTATCGCCGAAAACCTCAATTCCGTGACTGAGCGGATCGTCACAGCCTGCCGGTTTTGTGACCGCAAGACGGATGCTGTAACCCTGCTGGCGGTGTCGAAAACCCGTCCGGCGGCGGACCTGCGCGCGGCGTTTGCCGCCGGTCAGCGGCATTTCGGAGAGAATTATCTGCAGGAAGCGCTGGAGAAACAGGAGGCGCTGACTGACCTGGATATCGTGTGGCATTTCATCGGCCCGCTGCAGTCCAACAAGACCCGGGATGTGGCGACGCATTTTCACTGGCTGCACACCGTGGACCGCCTCAAGGTGGCGAGACGCCTGTCGGAACAGCGCCCGGGCGCGCTGCCGCCTCTGAATGTCTGTCTGCAGGTCAATATCGACGGGGAAGACAGTAAATCCGGCGTGGCCCCGGAGGCGCTGCCGGCACTGGCGGCGGCGGTGGCGGAGCTGCCAAACCTGCGGCTGCGGGGGCTGATGGCGATTCCGGCGCCGCGTGGAGAGAACGAGGATCAGCGGGTTCCGTTCCGGCGGTTGGCGGCGCTGCTGGAGGCGTTGCAGCGACAGTTACCGGAGCAGCCGCTGGATACCCTGTCCATGGGGATGTCCGGGGATATGGAGGCGGCAATATTCAGTGGTGCCACTATAGTGCGTATCGGCACGGACATCTTCGGTGCCAGGAAATAGCGGCCGCGTACTGCGGTGTATTGAAAGCGTGAATTCACAAGGAGTCAGCGATGTCTCAACACAGAATGGTTTTTATCGGCGGCGCGGGGAATATGGCCGGCGCGGTGATCGGCGGCATGGTGGCCAGTGGATACCCCGCGGACAACATCATGGCGACCGGCCGCGATGAGCAGAAGCTGCGCGACTTTGTCGCGCGCACTGGTGTGCGCGGCAGTACCGATAACCACATCGCCATTCGCGACGCCGACGTCATCGTGCTGTCGGTCAAGCCGCAGGGAATGAAGGATGTGTGCGAGTCCATCGCGGCCGATGTGAGCGTTCGCAAACCCCTGGTGATTACCCTGGCGGCGGGTATTCCACTCGCCGCCTACCAGCGCTGGCTGGGTGCCGGCGTGCCGATCATTCGCGCCATGCCGAATACCCCGGCGCTGGTGGGCACCGGCGTGACCGGCCTATACGCGGGCGAAGGCGTCACCAGTGAGCACAGATCCGTCGCCACACAGATGGCGGATGCGGTGGGCATCGCCCTGTGGGTGGAGGAGGAATCCGGTATCGATCAGGTGATTGCGGTGTCCGGCTCCGGCCCCGCCTACTATTTCCAGTTTATGGAATCCATGATCGACGCGGCGGAGAAGGCCGGCATGAAGCGCGCCGACGCCGAGCGCCTAACCTTGCAAACCGCACTGGGCGCGGCGAAACTTGCGGTGGCAAGCCAGGTGGACGTCGCGCAACTGAAGCGCAACGTTATGTCGCCGAATGGCACCACCGAGCGCGCGATCAAGCGCTTTCAGGAGGGCGGCCTGCCGCAGCTGGTTGCGCAGGCGATGGGCGACTGCGCCGCGCGCGCGGCGGAAATGGCACAAGAACTGGATAACTAACAGGCTGTTGAAAAAGGTCATTCCGGCCTTTTTTAACAGCCCGCGAACAAGGACTATTGATGGTCAGCACCTTCAGCAATATCGGCGTATTCATTCTCGCCACCCTCGGCATCCTGTATCTGTTTGCGGTGCTGCTGCGCTTCATGCTGCAGCTGGCGCGGGCGGATTTTTACAATCCCATTTCCCAGGGCATCGTGAAGATTACTAACCCGCTGTTGCGTCCGCTGCGCAAGATCGTCCCCGGCTTTTTCGGCCTGGATATGGCCTCACTGGTGCTCGCGTTGCTGGTGGGCTGGGTAATGATTCTTGGGGCGGGGTTTCTCGCCGGTGTCGGTATGCTGAACCCTCTGTCGGCGCTGCTGTGGTCTTTGCTCGGCTGCCTGATGACGCTGATCGCGATCCTGTTTGTAGGCATGCTGATTTCCATTGTGGTCAGTTGGGTCGCACCTCACAGCGCTAACCCCGCATTGGTTCTGCTGCGGCAGTTGCTGGAGCCGGTGTACGCGCCGGTGCGCAAGATCATCCCGCCGCTGGGGGTGATCGACATCAGCCCGATCTTTGTATTTATCCTGCTGACGGTAGCTGACAAGCTGCTTTTGGGGTTTGCCCAGAGTGCCGCAATGCCGCAGCTGGTTTACAACCTGTTCTGGCACATCCCCTTTTAACGGAGTTCCTGAGAACGAGTGCACAAGCGCCTTGCGGCAGCCGGCGGCGCTGGAGCGCCGGCCATTCGCTCGCTGCGTTTCAGGTATCCGTCGGCTGGCACAAGAACCCCAACCAGTTCGCGAAACGCCAGTTATGGGCTTTCGCTCGCCGTCGGCATACTGGAAAATGATTTGAATACACCGAAGCAGTAACAATAAGAACACTAAACATGGAAGATGCGACCTTGCGCCAGCACATTGCCGATTACGACCGGTGGAAAAAGGGCCTCGATACCCAGTTCAGCCGCTTCAGCCATTGGCTGGAAGAGCACTTCCCCAACTCTGCCGGTGCCCGTCAGGTGGTTCAGCAGGCACGCCAGCTGCTGGTGGACGACCAGTTCACCGTGGCGTTGGTGGGGGAGTTTTCCCGCGGGAAAACCGAACTGATCAACGCGCTGTTGTCCCACACCTACGGCAAGCGTCTGCTGCCGTCGCGCCCCGGGCGCACCACCATGTGCCCCACGGAAATCCTCTGCGACGGCACCGAGCAGGCCTCGGTGCGCCTGCTGCCCATCGAGACGCTTGCCACCAATACCAGTCTTGAGAGCTTCCGCCGCATTCCACAGAAGTGGGTGAATTTCGACTTCGACCCGGACGACGCCGAGGCCACCCGCGATGCTCTGATGAAAGTCGCCTCCACCAAGGCGGTGACCCCGGAAGAGGCCGCCCGCTACGGTTTCGACCGCCGCCACCTGGACGGCAACGGCAACCTGGTGCAGATCCCCGCCTGGCGCTACGCGCTGATTTCCCTGCCGCATCCGCTGCTGGCACAGGGCCTGCGCATCATTGATACCCCGGGATTGAATGCACTGGGCAACGAGCCCGAACTGACCCTGTCTACGCTGCCTGGTGCCCAGGCGGTGGCCTTCCTGCTCTCCGCCGATGCCGGTGTCAGCGGCACCGACCTGAACATGTGGGAAACCCATCTGGTGCCGCTCAAGGAGCACCGCGGCACCGCAGTGATGGCGTTGCTGAACAAGATCGACGTTCTGTGGGATGACCCGGACGAAGATTGTGAGCAGATGCTGCGCAAGATGCGCGCGGAAGTGAGCAAGCTGCTGGATCTGCCGCAGGAGAGTGTGGTTGGCGTTTCCGCCAAGAAAGCGCTGCTGGCACGCGCCGAGCACGATCCGATACTGCTGCAGCAGAGTCGCTTCGGGGACTTTGAACAGCTGTTGGTGCAACGGCTGCTGGATCACCGCCAGAAAGTCGCCAACCACCGCTCGCTGCACCAGGCACTGATGCTGATGGCGGATACCCGCGACCTGCTGAAGCGCCGGCTGAATAGTGGCCGCGCCACCCTTGAGCACCTGAAGCGTCACGCCGGTACCAGCCCGGATCAGGTCGAGGAGCTGAAGCAATTGCATCAGACGGCCAAGGAGCAGCACAAGTACTGTCACCAGGAACTGCTGACGCTGAAATCCAGCCAGCGCATGCTCTCCCGCCAGCGCGCCTCGCTGCTGGCGCCGGTGTCCAGCCAGCAGCTGCAGCAACTGATTGATGAGACCCGTCATGCGCTGAACGAGCGCTGGTCCCCGCTGGGACTGGCGCGGGCGATTGACGGGTTCATGGGTGGGGTGGAGCACCAGTTGGCCAACCTGGAGCGCGAGGTGGATCAGGCCAACCGGCTGGTGGACGCGATCTATGAGCGCTCCAGCCTGAGCAATATCAATCCCGCGGAACATCATTTCGATGTTGCCGGCTTCCGCGCTGCCCTGCGCGGTCTGCATCGCCAGGCTGCCCAGCTGCGCCGCTCGCCGCAACTGTTGCTGGCCCGTCGCAACCGCCTCACAGAGCGCTTTATAGCGACACTGGCCAATGAAGTGGGGCGGGTATACAGCCAGATGATTTCCGCGGTGGACGGTTGGCTGGAGCAGGTGCTGGAGCCGCTGAAGCAGCATGTGCAGTACCAAAAACATCTGCTGAACCGCCATCTAATCAAGCTGACGGAGTTGAAGCAGAAAACCCAGAGCAAGCGCACAGATCTGCGCGCGCTGGAGGAGGAGTTGTTGCGCAACCACAGCGCGCTCGGTGCACTGGAAGATCTGCTCAAGCAGACTCAGGCCGCGCCGCAGCCAATTGCGCCGGCGCCGCGCGCCACCAATGTCACGCCGATGAAGATCCCCGCCAACAGTTAACTGTACTCGCTGTCGGCTTCGGCAACTTTGCTCTGGTTCAGCACCGGTTCACCGGATGCTGTCTCCCTGTGCAATGTTTCGATAAAGGCGTCGATGTGCGCGTGCGTTATATGCGGGTCCATCATGGCCGCTGTTTCCGCCGCCAGCGGCTCCATCCTCTCCGCCCGCTCGTCGATCAGGTGGGCAGCCGTCAGCCACGCCGTTCGCAAACCCCTCTCCTTGCGTCGCGAAAACTGCTGGAAGTGCCATATGGTATTTGCCCGCAGCAGCGCACTGTTGCCACTGTGTAGCGCTCGCACTTCCTCCCTGAAATGATGCGCTGCTTCATTTCCCATCTTTGTCGGATAGCGCCGGAAGCTTACCAGCGGGCTGGTGGCGCCCGGAAACAGAACATGGTTGTCGCCATATTCCTGCAAGCGGGTTTTCAGGTAACAGGCGCGGTCGATGCTCCCGGCGGCAAGGTGTTGCAGACCGTGTTCTCCCAGCTCCGTAAAAGACGCGACCAATCCCTCCAGGCTATACAGCTTGGTGGCGCTGGCCGGGGATGAAACGCGCTGCGGAAAACCGGAATCGGGCTTGGATTCCAGTCGGGTTGTAACCGTGTCGGGCACCAGAAGGCGCAGTTGCTTGTAATTCTTGACGATCAGCAGGGAAAGCGGCAGAGGGGAATATCCCCAGCGACCGAGATTGATGGAGCAGCTGTCGCTCTGCGCGCAGGCAGCCAGTGCGCCGCGAATGGATTCGATAGCGGTCGAAGCGCGTTCTGGTAGCACCAGGGGATTGCGGCGAAAGTCGTAATTCCGGAACAGCAATAGAGGCCAGTGCAGCGGAATATCCAGACGTATATGCGGTCGGTTGAGCACGCCATACTGCTGCCGCAAGCGGTCGGTCTCCTCTAATATCGCCGCTACCGGATCGGATGCGCCGGTATAAAGCTGCCCTGTGCTGAGCAAAATGCCGCCGATTGCAATCCCCCGGCGAAAGCAGCTCTCAAGGTAGTTCATCACCCTGTCGACGTCAGTTTCTCCATCAGTACGGGTGGGAATTCGCGTAAGGCTTTGCCGGGAAAGCAAGCTCATCGTAAGGTAAGCCTCGACAGAGCTGCAGTATCTGCCGGAGATGATGAGGCGAGAGTCGCGGCCTTGGTGGCTGACCATTTCATGACTGCCGTGGGCGAGCAGGAATCCGTACCACTGGGTCAGGTCGTGGCTGAGATCAAATACGCCGGAAGTATCGATTCTGCTGTAGCCCAGTAGCCGGGATATCCTGTCCAACAGCTCATACTCGCGAAACCGGATGCGTGTTTCCACGTCTCCGCTATCCGCCCTCTGTGACAGCGCGCTCTGGACTGCGGTAACAGCGCTGCGGCAGGATGGTGCAAAATCCAAAAAAGGCCTGGTTGCAATCCGCCTGTCTTTTGTCGGCAAAGAAAATTCCCGGCGAATGACTTTATCCAGATTCTCTGCAACAGCATCGTTGCTGAAGCTCGACATCCCCACCGCTCCAATTTTTCGTGTTGCAGGTAATTTACCGGTAAAGCGGCATGTTGTATTTACCGGTCCAAATCGGACGCAAATCTCATTTCCATAGTGCTTACTACTTAGGTATATCGGACGAACGATCGAAAATCGGGTGACAAATTTCCCGCTATTGAACAGATTGGTCGAGCTCCGCCGAGCGACGGTCGCCTTACGCAAATGTTCAAATAGGGAGGATTAAACAGTGGAAGTTACTGCCGACGTAAAGGTTGCTGACGTTGATTATGAAGCGTCACGCGTTCCTGCAAAGGGAAGGTATTCGGAGCAGGCGCGACAGGAGTGCTTGCAGTTTTTGCAGCAAAAAACAAAAGTACCTCTGGTGGAGGTGGGCCGCTGCACAAAGATGCGTACGCTGGGTCGAGGAACATACCGCAGAAATTCGAGAACAGGCGCTGAGAGCGTCCCGTCATGCGGAGCTGGTTGCACTGGAACCCTCAGTGCTCGGGCGTACTGTGCATCTGACGTTTGAATACACCTGCGGCGATGCCAGTGGCCAGAACATGGTGACGGCGTGCACCTGGTCGGCGTGCCAATACATTCGAGCACAACTCGCACAGAGCACTCTAATGCCGCTGAAGAGCTTTGCCATTGAGACCGGGCATTCCGGTGACAAGCGCGTCACGGGTTTAACTTTGTCACGGGGGCGGGGCATCCGAGTGACCGCGGAGTGCGTATTGCCGGCACAGGTTTTACGTGACGAGTTGAAAGTTGAGCCCGCGGCGTTGGACAAGTACTTTCGCTTGCTTTCGTCTTCGGAAGCGGCTGCAGGGAGTGTGGGTTGCTGTATCAATATTGCTAACTCTATTGCCGGTGTGTTTATCGCTACCGGCCAGGATATTGCCTGTGTGCATGAGTCTTCTGTGGGAATTTTTCACCTTGAATTACAGGCGGATTCGAGTATATATGCGAGTATCACGCTTCCGTGTCTGGTGGTAGGTACGGTTGGTGGGGGGACCGGGGTGCCGCAGCAGAATGAATGTCTGCAAATGTTTGGCTGTGCGGGAGCGGGCAAGGTCATGCGGTTCGCTGAGTGTATTGCCGCGTATTGTATGGGGCTGGAGCTGTCAACGATGTCTGCTCTCGCCTCGGATCAGTTCGCCCAGGCCCACGAGCGCATGGGGCGCAACCGTCCGCAGTGATCTGAGGGCATCGGTCGCGGCGATGTATGGCTGACTGGTTTGCTCAACCAAATCCGAAGACCTCAAAATTCAACAGGCTTTCCTTCACGGCGGCGCCGCCGGGATGTCCCTTGATACTGTTGTCGCTGCCGATTACGCGATGACAGGGCAGAATGATTGGCAGGGGGTTGGCGCGGATGGCCTGCCCCACTGCGCGAACGCTCTCCGGCCGGCCGAGGCTGTGTGCCAGTTGACCGTACGTCCAGGTTTGGCCGAATGGGATATCCCGCAATTTGCGCCACACCATTTTCTGAAACTCGGTGCCAACATGCCGGCACGGCAGGTCAATTTCGCGGCGCTCGCAGCGAAAGTACTGTTGCAGCTGTTCGTGGCAGCGCAGCAGCAGCGGTGTCCCGTGTTGCTGCCAGCTGGGCTCGATTCTGTTCTGATCTATGGCAGACGCGAAACGCAGTGCGGCTAGTGACGATTGGTCAGCAGCGACGATTACCTGGCCGACCGGGGTATCGAACTCCTGGTAAAACAACATCGTGAACCCTCGTGCTCCAACCTTCCGTGGTCGAGGAGATAGTACGGCTTTTTTTCTTTGCGGGTGAAGGGGGCGGGCCCAGAGTTGGCGCCGCAAACTGCCCGAATTTACTGGGCTCCGCCAGTGTGATACGGGGTTAATTCGCTGGGTGTTTTCCCGTACACTGCGCTCCTCTCAGTATTGCGGAAGCTTCCTGTGCCATCGGAAACAGCCAAATCCCAACACCATCGTCTCAGCGCCGGGTCGGTCGGTCTGGTCGAGCCTAAACGTCACACCTTTCCCGGGCCGTTCAAGCTGGCCTGCGGCCGCGTTCTGGATGAATACACGCTGGTGTATGAAACCTATGGCACCCTGAATGCCGATAAAAGCAATGGTGTGCTGATCTGTCATGCGCTTTCCGGCCACCACCATGCTGCGGGTTACCACAGTGAAAGCGACAAGCGTCCAGGCTGGTGGGATCACTATATCGGCCCAGGCAAGCCCATCGACACCGACAAGTTTTATGTAGTGGCGCTGAACAATCTCGGCGGCTGTCACGGCTCCACCGGCCCTGCGTCCATCAATCCAGCCAGCGGTAAACCGTGGGGCCCGGACTTCCCGCCGCTGCGCGCACGGGATTGGGTGCACAGTCAGGCGCAGCTCGCGGATCTTTTGGGTATTGAACAGTGGGCGGCGGTGGTGGGCGGCAGTCTCGGCGGTATGCAGGCGATGCGCTGGTCGCTGGAGTATCCACAGCGGCTGCGTCACTGCGTGGTCATTGCCTCGGCGATGAAACTCTCCGCGCAGAATATCGCGTTCAACGAGACCGCCCGCCAGGCGATCACGTCCGATCCCGACTTCTGCGACGGGCGTTATCTGGAGGCGAACACGCTGCCACGCCACGGCCTGGCGGTGGCGCGTATGATCGGGCATATCACTTATCTTTCCGACGACGGCCTCGGTAAGAAGTTCGGGCGCGAACTGCGCTCCGGCACTTTCCAGCAGGGCGTTGAGGAACTGGTGGAATTCCAGGTGCAGAGTTATTTGCGCTATCAGGGTGATTCCTTTTCCGGCAGTTTTGATCCGAACACTTACATTCTGATGACCCGCGCCCTGGATTATTTTGACCTGGCGCGCGAGTACGATGACGATCCGGTAAAGGCATTTTCCCACGCGTGCTGCAAGTTCCTGTTGGTGTCGTTCACGTCCGACTGGCGTTTTGCACCGGAGCGCTCGCGGGAAATTGCCGATGCGCTAATGCACGCCAATGTTCCCGTCACCTACGCGGAAGTGGAGTCGCCCATGGGGCACGACGCCTTTCTGTTGCCCAATGAGCGCTATGAGAAGGTATTTGCTGCATATATGAATAATGTCGCCGGCGAAGTTCGCGCGGAGGTGTCGGTATGACGCGCAAGGATCTCGACATTATTGCCGACTGGGTTGCGCCCAAGTCCCGGGTGCTGGATCTCGGTTGTGGTGACGGCGAGCTGTTGGTGCGGCTCGCGCAGCAGAAAGGGGTCAGCGCTTATGGCCTCGAGATCGACCCGGAACAGATCCAGAAGTGTGTCGAGCGCGGCGTGAGCGTGGTAGAACAGAACCTGGACAAGGGGCTTGCCAACTTTTCAGACCAGAGTTTCGACACCGTTGTCATGACCCAGGCGTTGCAGACGCTGCGGTTTCCCCACCTGGTGGTGGAAGAAATGCTGCGGGTAGGGCGGGAATGCATTATCACTTTTCCCAACTTCGGACAGTGGAGAGCGCGCTGGCATCTGGCGTTTTCCGGGCGCATGCCGGTCTCCGACTTATTGCCTTACGAATGGTACGACACACCTAATATTCACTTTTGTACTTTCAAGGATTTCGAAGTACTTTGTCGTGACCACCACTGGCGGATACTGCACCGGCAGGTGGTTTCTGAGTCGCCGGTTTCCGCGATGTTGAAAGATTTTTTACCGAATCTGTTCGGTGAAACGGCGATTTACCATCTGACTCGCTAATATTGTCCACAAGAAGGTTGTAAAGCGCGTCATCGCAGGCTTTTACTGAGAGCGCTCTGGCGGCGAGGCGACGACAACATATGAAAATATTCAGGAGGACGCTGTGAAACGTCTGTTTGCTGCTTTTATTTCCATAGCCCTGCTGTTGTGGGCGGCCGCAGCGGCGGCGCAGGGCGCCAAAATTATCGAAAACTTCCAGGACTTCGGTGATTACCGGGTCACCTACTCGGTGTTCAACAGCGATTTTATTTCCCCTGATATCGCCCGCCAGTACAATCTGGTGCGCGCCCGGGACCGTGCATTCGTCAATATTTCTGTGAGCAAGAAGGGCGATTTGAAGGGCATGAGCGCTGGCGTCTCTGGCAATGCCACCAATCTCATCCAGCAGTCCCGATCGCTGGATTTTCAGGAGATTCGCGATCAGGATGCCGTGTATTACCTGGCGCCCTTCCGTTTTGAACACGAAGAGACTCTCACATTCAATATTGACCTGGTACTGCCGGACGGCAGCACCCAGGAGCTCACCTTCCGCCGCCAACTGCACAAGAACTGAGCTGCGGTAGGCGGTATTGCCGCGGCACATATGCTCGCGGTCGGCACATTTCGGTAGTCAATCACCCATGGACAAGATCGTTCTCGCCAGCGGCAACGCGGGCAAACTGAGAGAGTTTTCCCAGCTGTTTGCAGGCTGGCAGATTGCGGTATTGCCGCAGTCAGCGTTCGTTGCTGAGGAGGCGGTCGAGACCGGCCTCAGTTTTATTGAGAACGCGTTGATCAAGGCACGCCACGCCAGTCGCGCCAGTGGTTTGCCGGCGCTGGCGGATGATTCCGGACTCGCGGTTGATGCGCTCGACGGTGCTCCGGGAATATTCTCCGCGCGCTATGCCGGTGCCGACGCCAGCGACGACGACAACAATCGCAAACTTTTGGACGCTCTGGAAAATGTGCCAGCGGATCGTCGCACCGCCAGTTTTCATTGTGCACTGGCTTTTGTGCGCACCCCGGAAGACCCGGTGCCGCTGGTGTGTACCGCGCGCTGGCAAGGGATGATTCTGGAGAGTCCCGCGGGTGATCAGGGCTTCGGTTACGACCCGCTGTTCTATGTTCCCTCGGAAAAGTTGACTTCTGCTCAGCTGCCGCGAGAGGTGAAGAACCGCCTCAGCCACCGCGCCCAGGCAGTAAGGAAATTCGAACAACTGTGGCACGAGGAGATGGTGTTGCCGGAAAAGCCGGCGGTGGGCGACGCCGGCAAGATGTTGTTCTGACCTATGCCCGAGATCAACGATTTGCTCCCGCTGCGGCTGCCGCCGCTCAGTCTCTACGTGCATATCCCCTGGTGTGTCCGCAAATGCCCGTATTGTGATTTCAATTCTCACGAATTTGCCGCGGGCGAACATATAGCGACGCACCATACTACGGGAACGGAGCCCGACGGGGGGCAGTTGCCGGAAGTGGACTATGTGGATCAGCTGGAGCGGGATTTACGCAGCCAACTGCCCTGGGTGCAGGGGCGGAAACTGGGCTCGATCTTTTTTGGCGGCGGTACGCCGAGCCTGTTTTCGCCGGCCGCGATCGGACGGATTCTGGATCTGGCGGAATCCCTGGTGGGCTTTCACGAGGGCATCGAAATTACCCTGGAGGCCAATCCGGGCACCTTTGAGCAGGCCAAGTTTGCCGGCTATCGCAGCGCCGGTGTCAATCGCCTTTCTATCGGCGTGCAGAGTTTCGACCCGCTGCAGCTGCGCAATCTGGGGCGTATCCACAGTGGATCCGAGGCGGTGACGGCCGCCACCCAGGCGCGCAGCGCCGGTTTCCACAATATCAACATCGACCTGATGCACGGCTTGCCGGGACAGTCGGAGACCGATGCACTGCGGGACCTGCAGCGCGCGGTGGAGCTGGGTGTTGAACACCTTTCCTGGTATCAGCTGACCATTGAGCCCAACACCGCTTTTTACTCCGCACCGCCGGTAACGCCCGGCTCGGAGCAAATTGCGGCCATCCAGCAGGCGGGCCGCGCATATCTGGCCGAGCAGGGTTACAGCCGCTACGAGGTCTCCGCCTATAGCCGTGCCGGCCTCGCCTCGCGGCACAATCTGAATTACTGGTCTTTTGCCGACTATATCGGCATCGGTGCTGGCGCCCACGGCAAGTTCACCCTGACCGAAAGCGGTCGTATCATCCGAACCCAGCGTACCCGCGCCCCGCGGGACTACCTGGCTCTGGGCTGTGGTATGGGAGAGGGCGGGCTCGAATTTCCCACCCCGAAAGTCAGCGAGGTGGCTCCTGCAGAGCGGCCACTGGAGTTCCTGATGAACTCCCTGAGACTGACGGCGGGGGTCCCGGCCGACACCTTTCCGGCGTATACCGGCGTGCCGCTGGCGGCATTGGCGCGGGAGTGGGCGTCGCTACAGGCCATGGAGCTGGTTGCCCCCATTGGCCCGGACATCGTTACCACCCCCTTTGGTTACGACTACATCGACGAAATACTGCAACGCTTCCTGCGGGCGAAGTGAGCGCGCTGTTGAACGGTACTTGAAAAGCGGCCAGGCGCCCGCATATACGCTCAAACGCCAATCATGGCGGAAGCATTTGCCTTGCGGGACCCGCGGACCCTACTTATCATGTCTGCCGGCGCAGCCGCTGGGCCCAAAGAACCAGAACCACAGGAAACCACTATGAGCGCGAATATCGTCAACGTTACCGATGCAGAATTTGAAGCCGAAGTACTCAAGGCCGAAGGCCCTGTACTGGTAGACTTCTGGGCGCAGTGGTGCGGCCCCTGCAAGATGATTGCGCCGGTTCTGGAAGACCTGGCCGGTCACTACGGCGACAAACTGAAAGTTGTCAAAGTGGACGTGGATGCCAACAAGGAAGCTGCGGCCAAGTACAACGTGCGCGGTATTCCCACCCTGCTGCTGTTCAAGGGCGGCAATGTGGAAGGCACCAAGGTCGGCGCTCTGTCCCGTGCACAGCTGACCGAGTTCATCGACAGCCAGATCTGATTCCCCGGGTCCGAGTCCCTGTCCTGAGGCGCCTGGTGCGCCCCAGGACGTTGGCGAGGGTTTCCAGCGCGGAAGTTCCCGATAACAGAGGCTGCCGGCGTGTGAAATAGGCCTTGCAGGATGCGGAACTGCCGTTATACTGCCTAGTAATCAAGTTAACTGTTCAGTCCAGATCTGAGCCAAGTCGCCAACCCCGCTGTCGATCCAGCCTCTCCGGCGCAAACTCCTCAAGTTGAACGACCCCTACCTGGCGCCTTTGCCAAATCAAGCGTGCCACTGGTGAGCGGTAATCCGTTTTCCGAAGAGTGATGAATTGCGTGCGGTCAGCCAGTCCGTCGACAGATCTTTACGGGCAATATCAACATCGAACTTTCAACTCCCCCCGCAGAAACATCCGGCGCGTCCGCGCCAACGGATAGCAGAAACCTTAATAAAGCAATTGGTATGAACCTTTCTGAATTAAAAACAAAACCCATTGAAGAACTGATTGAAATTGCCAAAGGCATGGGGTTGGAAAACCTCGCCCGTTCGCGCAAACAGGACATCATTTTCAATATCCTCAAGCGCCACGCCAAAAGCGGCGAAGACATATACGGCGAAGGCGTATTGGAAATTCTTCAGGATGGGTTTGGTTTCCTGCGGTCAGCCGATTCCTCCTACCTAGCCGGCCCCGATGATATCTATGTTTCCCCCAGCCAGATTCGCCGCTTCAACCTCCGCACCGGCGACTCCATTTCCGGCAAGATCCGCCCCCCCAAAGAAGGCGAGCGCTATTTTGCCCTGCTGAAAGTCAGCGATATCAATTTCGACAAGCCGGAAAACGCCCGCAACAAGATACTGTTCGAAAACCTCACGCCGCTGTTTCCCAATGAACGCCTCACCCTCGAGTGCGGAAATGGCTCCTCCGAAGACCTTATCGGCCGCATCATCGACCTGATCGCACCTATCGGCAAAGGCCAGCGCGGCCTGATCGTGGCGCCGCCTAAAGCCGGTAAAACCATCATGTTGCAGAACATGGCCCAGGCCATCACCCGCAACAACCCGGAGTGCCACCTGATCGTTCTGCTGATCGACGAGCGCCCGGAAGAAGTTACCGAGATGCAGCGCTCCGTGCGCGGTGAAGTGGTCGCGTCCACCTTCGACGAGCCGCCGGCCCGCCACGTACAGGTCGCGGAAATGGTGATCGAGAAGGCCAAACGCCTTGTGGAGCACAAGAAAGACGTAGTGATCCTGCTGGACTCCATCACCCGTCTGGCGCGGGCCTACAACACCACCGTACCGAGCTCCGGCAAGGTATTGACCGGTGGTGTGGATGCGCACGCGCTGGAGCGCCCGAAGCGCTTCTTTGGTGCCGCACGGAACATCGAGGAAGGCGGCAGTCTGTCCATCATCGCCACCGCTCTGGTGGATACCGGTTCCAAAATGGACGAAGTTATCTTCGAGGAGTTCAAAGGTACCGGTAACATGGAGTTGCAGTTGGATCGCAAGATTGCCGAGAAGCGCGTCTATCCGGCCATCAACGTCCGCCGCTCCGGTACTCGCCGTGAAGAACTGCTAATGCCGGAAGGCGAGCTGCAGCGCGTGTGGATTCTGCGCAAGTTGCTACACGATATGGAAGATCTTGCTGGCACTGAATTCCTGATTGATAAATTGAAGGACTTCAAAACCAACGACGAGTTCTTCCTTTCCATGAAACGGAAATAACTTTTCAACGAACAAGGGCTGACGGTTTGCGTCGGCCTTTTTTCTATTGTTTGGATAAATGTTGCAATGCGACGAATGAGGCGGGAAATTACGCCGATTCCTGTTGAAATAGCAGGGCGTTAGGCATATAAAGGCCAGCATTGCGGCGTAAATAACCAATGTTTACGCCAACCGAATTGGTCACAGGCGGCTGGGAAGTCGGCTGATTCCAGACCAATCTCAAGTGGATAACGTGGTGGAGCTGGTTATCCAATTGTGAATGCTCGACAGCCCACTTACCTCTAGTGAGACTTTTTTGTGAATATCTATATCGGAAATCTGGCCTACGGCGTAACCTCTGACGATCTGCACCAAGCTTTCGGTGCGTTCGGTGAAATCTCCCGGGCTACTGTAATCACTGACCGGGAAACTGGCCGTTCTAAAGGTTTTGGTTTCGTAGAAATGCCTAACGACGACGAAGCGCGTAAGGCTATCGAAGAAATGAATGACAAGCCGCTGTCTGGCCGTAACATCCGTGTTAACGAAGCCAAGCCGCGCGAAGACCGTGGCGGCGACCGCCCACGTCGTCCTCGCTTCTAAGTTTCTACTTAGATGCTCGACAACCCGCAGCGAGTGCTGCGGGTTGTTTAACTCCTCCTTTTCGTCTTTCGCCATACCTCCCCGGTACGGCGCGCCGTTCCTGTTTGTTTGCTCCCGCCTTCCAATTTTCCCCATTTGATCCGGACTGTTTTACACTTGGTCGCTAAATTTTCTCGTCGACCGGTAACACATGAAATACAAAGACCTGCGCGACTTTATCCATTTGTTGGAGAAGCGTGGCTTGCTGAAACGCATCAAGTATCCAGTCAGCCCATATCTGGAGATGACGGAAATCGCCGACCGTGTATTGCGCGCTGGCGGCCCCGCGCTGCTATTTGAAAATCCCACCGGCTACGACACCCCGGTACTTGCCAATCTATTCGGTACCCCGGAGCGTGTTGCGCTCGGCATGGGGCGGGACACGGTCAGTGAGCTCAGAGAAGTCGGTGAGCTGCTCGCCTTTCTAAAGGAGCCCCAGCCACCGGCAGGATTAAAGGACGCCTGGGAAAAGCTGCCTGTTTTCAAACAGGTCATGAATATGAGCCCGAAGGTGGTGAATAGGGCGGAGTGCCAGGAGATAGAGCTGGACTGCGACGACATAGATCTCACCCGACTGCCGATCCAGACCTGCTGGCCCGGCGATGCCGCACCGCTCGTCACCTGGCCTCTGGTTATTACCCGTGGCCCCGAGAAGAAGCGCCAGAATCTCGGTATCTACCGAATGCAGCTGATCGGCAAAAACCGTTTGATTATGCGCTGGCTCTCGCACCGCGGCGGCGCACTGGACTTCCGTGACTGGCAGCAAAAATTTCCAGGAGAACCCTTTCCTATAGCCGTGGCGCTTGGGGCCGATCCGGCCACTATCCTCGGTGCCGTTACGCCGGTGCCGGATACCCTCTCTGAATACGCGTTTGCCGGGCTCCTGCGCGGAAGTAAAACCGAAGTCGCCGAAGCGAAGCTCAGCAACTTGCATGTGCCCGCAAGCGCCGAATTTGTACTGGAGGGCTTCATCTATCCGGAAGACATGGCGGATGAAGGTCCGTATGGTGATCACACCGGCTACTACAACGAGGTCGACCGCTTCCCGGTATTCACGGTGGAAAAAATCACCCATCGTAAAGACCCTATTTACCACAGCACCTACACCGGTCGCCCACCGGACGAGCCCGCCGTTCTGGGCGAGGCATTAAACGAAGTTTTTGTTCCCATACTGCGCAAACAATTCCCCGAAATCGTCGATTTCTATCTTCCCCCAGAAGGCTGCTCCTACCGCCTGGCCGTCGTCACCATGAAAAAACAGTATCCTGGTCACGCCAAGCGGGTAATGATGGGCGTGTGGTCTTTCCTACGGCAATTTATGTACACAAAGTTTGTCATCGTCACCGATGACGACGTCAATGCCAGAGACTGGAAGGACGTAATATGGGCAATGACCACGCGTATGGACCCTGCACGCGATACCGTCATGGTGGAAAACACACCCATCGACTATCTCGACTTCGCTTCCCCGGTTTCCGGACTCGGCTCGAAAATCGGGTTTGATGCCACCAACAAATGGGAAGGAGAAACAACCCGAGAGTGGGGAAGACCCATCGTCAAAGATTCGCAGGTAACCCAGCGGGTGGATGAAATCTGGAGTAAGCTCGGTCTGTAACAAAATTTGAACGGCGAAAGGGAATTCGCCGATGATTTCAGGGAATGAGTGATGAAAGTAATAAAAACAATGCGTCCCAGCGAGCGCGGAGCCAAAAGATTTCTTGAACGATATGGCGAGCGCTTGTGCACTGTACGTTACCGTGCATCAGATTGCGGCACTACGGTGTACACGACCGTGGAGGTCATTGTTGATGCCAGACCGCGGTCTGCCGAGGGAGTCAGTTCAAACTACCCCAACGCAGTCCGTCAAGCGGAAGCGGTAGCGCTCAAAATTAGCTATGAAGAAACCGAACAGCGGCGCGCAATCAAACATGCCGGTGGCAAATGGAGTCGACAGATACAAGCCTGGATTACACGCCGCGACGAGGCGATAAAACTCGGACTTGCTCACCGGATTGAAGAAGGCCTTGTTGAACTATGTACCGATATTGACTGGAGCGTGGAGATTTAGGTTATATATAGACACGGGTGTGCATATCTAGACATCATTCTCCAATCTCTGTGTCTATATATGCACACGCTCATTATTAAAATGTTAAGCATCATGAATGAAGAATCGGTAATCGTCACAAATTTCGTGATATATGAAGGCGAAGACATAATATGTCAATGCGGATTTCAGGTTCTAGAATCAGGAAATTTCAATGTATTTCCCTCTACTAGAGGAGGTGAGTTCGCAGTAGCCAGTTCATATCATGGCACAATCTGTAGCGTTGATCTTTCCTATAGCAAAGGCGGCGAATTAGTACATTCTCTCAAGCTCGAAATTCCGATAAACAAAACAAAAATAAAGTGGAAAGAAATTAGTTTTGGAAAAGAATTTAAATTGTTTTATCGTAGTGGAATTCAGCCCCCGGTTAAAATTAGGCGCTCTAGTTAGGGGATTTTAAAAACTCTAGAGCGAGAGCAGCGCTTAACAAACGCAAGCAGTTTGCTCCGGCCCTACGGGCCTCCGCGGGACGCCCAACGCTATGCACATTTTGTGCGGGTCGCTGCGCTCCCAGTTTCGCACAAAATGTGCACAGCATTGGTCGCCCCTGTTGCGGGCGTTAAATGCCACTAGAAAAATAATGTGCCTCTGTAAATTACAACCAAAACTAGTCGATATCAGTAACTCGCATACGGAGTTCAAATCCAA
>NZ_VANI01000021.1 GCF_005771435.1 Microbulbifer harenosus | reverse complement strand
GCTGAATCCTTCGCCTGAAGATCAGGCCTCTCAGGAGGTGAAATTAGAGGCAGCGTAATCGAGTGATCGCGACATCTTCTTTGACAAACACCGGCTTTCCCCAGACAAAGCTGCCTTGGTGGAGTCGGCGGGCAGCGAGCCACAGGCCGAAGCCATCATGCACCAGAACCTTCATGCGATTACCGCGCTTGTTCGCAAACAGGTAGGCGCAGTGAGGTCTGGCCTCACCGAACACCTGCACGACACGGGCCAGAGCCGTATCCGGTCCGGCGCGCATATCCAGTGGTTCGGTGGCCATCCAGATCTTATCGATCTGGATCACGCTTGCAGTGCTCGGAGCCAGGGAATGGCGCGGTCGATTTGAGCAAGCGGCCAGCGCACCTTGATGTCGGGCAGTTCAAAAACCACGTCGTCTGTCGACCCACGCGGCGCAGGTATTGAAACCGGAACAAACTTCTGATCGGCAGGCTTCTGATTACCCTCAGCTTCGCGCCGCCACTTATGGATCAGATTAGCATTGATCCCGTGCTGGAGGGCAACGCTCGTAACGGACGTGCCGGGCGCTTGGCAAGCCCTGAGAATCTTGGCTTTAAGCTCCGGGGAATGCCGGCGACGCTTAACGGGTGTCTTAACAGGGATGATGTCACTCATATTAGGTGTCCACTTGTTGATAGGTGGACACCTAAATTACAGCGCAGATTTTGGTTGGGAAGACGGGTTTGCCGTACGCATACTCCAATACAGCAGATCGCTAGATTATTGCTCGGCAACACGCCGTTGAGTTGATCACAAGTGAAGATCATGCTCTCTATTTAAATTTTCAAGATTTTGCAGACTTAGAAGGTTAGTGGCTTATAAAAGCAACCCTATTTCCGCCAAGATTCAATAATCTTGTCTTTACCCTTCATAAAATAAACCCACTCGCGTCCGTTTTTCTCTCTATAAAAAAGCTTCTGCTTAACCAATCCATTTAGAACAGCCGCAGCCGTATTGTATGAACAGCCCAAATTATGCTCCACATTCCGGATCGTAAATTCTTGAACGTCGCCACTTTTTGCGACCTGGAAGACAGTTCTCTGCTTGTCATTCAACTTCTTATATAAACCAGAATCCCAAAGCCATCTATTGAATCGCTCAATTTCCAGAGCCGCATCTTTATATGCCTTCTTAAATTTTTCAATTGCTCTAACGACTATCTTGCTCTGATATTCAATAAAATATGTCAAATCCATTTGATCTGTTTCTGAATACAGATAGCTTTTCCCATACTGAATCGGCGCCTTCTTCAGAAGAACACTTATCGCGATAAATCTAAATGCTGAAAAATCACTTCTAAACAAATACCAATAAAATAAAGCTCTAGCCACCCGACCATTTCCATCTCTGAATGGGTGCTCATATCCAATACAAAAATGCAAGACTATTGCCTTGATAAGCGGATGCAAATATGATTTTTCATCTGCGTTTTCGTGATCATAGTTGGCCCAGCTAACAATATCCCTCATTCTATTTTTTAAATTATTAGCAGGAGGGGGTGTATGGACAATCTCACCCTCCGGGTCCACTACGTGAACATTGTCAGCGGCCCGCCTAAATACGCCAGGCTTATATTCATCATCATCTATCCCTTCCACACCAATCTTGTGCAAGTCTAGAATGAGATCAATAGATAAAGGCTCATGCCTTTTTTCCCAGGCAAACTGCATCATTCTATAGTTGCCTAAGATCATTTTTTCACTGGCATCCCTCGGTTTCCTGTTTCTCTTTAGCATCTCCTTTGCAACCCGAGTCGTGGTTGCAGCGCCTTCTAGCTGACTACTACTAATTGATTCATCTTCGATAAGATCACTTAATAGATACTTGAGCTGAGCTTTCTCATCTATTTTGCTGCCTATCCACTCCAAGTAAGCGCTCGTAGTATTTCTGTCTGTTTCCGAAATAGCCTTCTGAATCGACGGTGTAAGCATGAAACTACAATGATTCTCGGGCTCACCTAGAGAAATTAGATAAGACTGCTGTCGATTACGTGCGTTTCTAACGAAAGACCATGCCACAGCTGCATCTAATCCTTGCGGGACTCTATGCCGTAGTTCATCAAATGGCTGGTACCTTCCCTTTTTGTCTAGCGGGGTATGGAAGTCTAAATAGCCCAGTAATTGGTCTGGGCTATCTGATGCGACCTTTTGGAAAGGATTAGGCTCCAAAGGTGGAGGGACAACTATCTTCATATCTCAAATTTCCAATATTTGAGATAAATATACACAACCAACGCAGCCTTGTCTCATTTTCAAAGAAACTGAGACAAGACCAAGAATAGTTTTAAGCTATCAGAACTTTAAATCTAATACCTGCAGATTATAGAGAACCAGGCAGATGAAAAAGCAACTGAACTCAGCCACTGGAAAACTTCATCAACACCAGCCCCGAAACAATCAGGATCGCCGCACCAATCCTCATCGCATTGACCGGTTCCGCAAAAACCATAATCCCGACAAGGAACGCACCAATAGCGCCAATACCCGTCCAGATGGTGTATGCGGTACCGAGTGGAATAGTGCGCATGGCCACGGCCAACAGCCAGAAACTGCCGATCATTGTAACGATGGTGATAATGGAAGGGGTGAGCCGGGTGAAGCCGTGGGATTGCTTCATGGAGAACGCCCAAATGACTTCAAGAGCGCCGGCGATAAGAAGGTAAAACCAGGACATTGTCTGCTCCGTTGTTAAACAGGGCCAGGTCGTCCTGGGAGTTTCTACCCATAGTGGGGGAGGTCGTCCTCCTTCAGATGGCGGGACAATAACTAACAGAAAGCACAGGAGCAAGCGGTTTCTGACACATTATTTCACGCCCCCCATCCCATTACTCAATCTCCTCCGACCAGACAATGACTGACTGAGAAGTCCACGCCATCCTCACAGAGGCGAGCCGGGAAACTATCAAACACCTGCTATTACCCTTTTCCGCCAAAATATTGTGGGTTGCGCTGGCGGGGCTAGAGTTGCCTTTGTAATCGGCTTAATTATTCCAGCGCAATGGTTTTGACTTGGTGAGAAAACAATGCAGGACGCAATAAAACCCCTGGCTTTCCTTTCGGTTTGTATCACGCTAAACGCCCCCGGATTGGCACAGGCCCAATCCAGTGCCTCCGTCCCGCCTTCCATCGTAACGCCCGACAAAGTGGAGTCGCGCATTGGCACACTCGAGTTTGAAGATGGTATGCCCAGCAAGGAAACGCTGGATAAAGTCTACGAGAACCTGGACCTGACGCACGCGGTGCGTGCCTTTGCCGACAACCTGCGCGGAGTCAGTATTTACATGCTGCGCAAAGGCATGCGCGATATCGGCGTGAAGGACAACGAGGTTATTGTTTTTTCCGAGTTGATGGACGCCAAGTCACTGTTCCTGACGGCCAATGCGGATACGGTTTACGTCATGGGCAGCCTGGATCTCACCAAAGGTCCCATGGTGCTTGAGGTACCGCCACAAGTACTCGGCACGGTTCAGGACGCGTGGTTCCGCTGGGTGATTGACGTGGGTCTACCCGGACCAGATCGGGGAGAAGGCGGCAAATACTTGATCGTGCCACCGGATTATGACGGGCCTTTGCCGCAGGGCGGGTTCAATGTAGCGCGCGCCCGCACTAATAACGCCGTCTGGTTTGCGCGGGCATTCCTGGAAAACAACAACGATCCGAAGCCGGTGGCTGAGCGGATCCGCAAGTTCACCAAGGTCTACCCCTACAACGCCGGTGGCGTCGGCACATCGGTCGCTGAATTTCTCGCAGGGAAAGCGAAACTCGGAAAAATAACCCAACCCGCGCCCACTGTATTTCACGAAGGCAGCGGCAAGGTGATGAATACCATTCCGCCAAACGATATGTCGTTTTACGAAATGCTGAATGAAGTGGTGCAACAGGAACCGGCGACGTCGCTCGACCCGGAACTCATGGGGCCTGTCGCCGCCATCGGCATTGTGAAAGGCAAACCATTTGCGCCGGATGCGCGCATGAAGAAAATTCTCGAAGAAGCGATGAAAATCGCCAACGCCACATCCAGAACACTCATCATGAACCCGCGCGATCGCTCCTGGTTTTACTATGACGACGCCAACTGGCAGAACATGTTGTTTGTCACCGGCTACGAATTCCAGACACCTATTCCGATGATCACCAAGGAAGGCGTCAAGCCATTCCCGGACACAGGCTACCGACAGTTGGATGCGCGCCAGGCGTTTTTTTACGGGGTTACCGGTATTACGCCGGCGATGGCCATGCGGCTGACCGGAATCGGCTCCACTTATCTGTGGACCATGATGGATTCCGATAACAATTACTTCGATGGCTCCAAAACCTACAAGGTCACACTGCCAAAAAATGTCCCTGCGGAGAAATTCTGGTCCTGGACTCTGTACGACACCATGACCCGCTCCATGCTCGACACGCCGCAGCGCTATCCCCGCGCCGGAAGCCAGAGCTACCCATCACCGGCCGCCGAGACGGCGCGCGATGGGTCCATCACGGTTTACTTCTCACCCGAGCAGCCGGACGGCGTGCCGCGGGGTAACTGGATCCAGACCATTCCGGGCAAGAGCTTCTTTCCCATTCTGCGTCTGTACAGCCCGCTGGAACCCTTCTTTAACAAGCAGTGGCGACCGAGTGAGGTGGAGCTAGTGGAGTAGCGCCAGAAAAATTTTTCCGGCATCACTCCGGAAATACCTTTTCCCGGTTGCCGCGCCGCAGGCGACTGAAATACTGCAGTTCCCAGGGGCGCAATGCCACCAGCAGGCTGGAGCCGTAGCGTTCGTCCAGCGCCAGTTCGCTGTCAGCATCGTGCAGTTCATCGAACTGCTGTAGCAGTCGATCCATTTTCTTCATCAGCTCTGCATTCGCGGTGCGCGACAGCATGCCGGTGCGGAACACGAGTTTTTCCCCGGGGCCGGAGAAACTGGAGGCGAGAAACTCCGGCTGCACTTCTTTCTGGAATAGCTGCTGGATGGGTCCATTGGGGAGCCAGTGGAATTCCTTTGCCACGATCAGCCGGTAGCGGTTCAGCGGTAACAGTTCGATCAGCTTCAGTCGATCGAGACGCGCCAGTAACTGGATGCTCTCGGTCTCACTCAACTCGTAGGTCTCGAGAATCTGCTCAATGGTCCAGCGGTTGAGCACACACACCGCCATCAGCAGCAGATGCGGATCTGCGGCAATTTCCCGCTCCTGCTCCTCGCTCAGGGTGGCGATACCCCGCCGCGCCTCCGCGGCCTTGCGCACCAGCTCGGAGAAATCCAAGCCGGCAATGCCGCACAGCGATTCGAGGCGGTCGACAGACAGGGGGCCGCCGGTGAATATCCGTTTGATACTGCTCTCCGACAGGTCCAGCTGCCGGGCGATTTCCGCGTAAGTCACTCCCCGCGCCTTCAGCTCGCGCTTTAGCGTCTTCATCAGCGCCTGCACCTGGCTCATTCCTCGCCTCCTCAAATTCCTGTCCTGCAGAACCACCAAGGTATCGCCATTTGATACTTTTCAATTCGGTTCACGCGACTTTATCGGATCCGGGTGATCCCTGCGAGCCTTTGCCGATAGATTCCGCAACGGCGCGTGCCACTCGCGGCACGCTGTTCGATTCAGCCCCAGGCGGCTTACAGAGGAACCGACTATGCAACGTTTGCGGAGCAACCCCATCGGCTGGTGTGTGTGTTTGTTACTGGGGGCACTGGTACCCGGATTGGCGATGGCCGCCGGCCTGCTGACCCTGGCCAACAGCAACCTGCCCCAGCTGGAGATCAAGGAGCACCACGTGAATGTGGTGATCGAGGATGGCTACGCCATTACCGAAGTGGACCAGACCTTCGCCAACCCCCACGACCGGGAACTGGAAGCCATTTATTCCTTCCCGGTTCCGGAAAAGGCCTCGGTGGGTGAATTTACCTACTGGATCGACGGCAAGCCGGTGACTGGCGAAGTGATGCGCAAGCAGCAGGCGCGCGAGCTGTATGAACAGGAAAAATCCCAGGGCCGGCGAACTGCGCTTACTGAACAGGATGAGTACCGCAGTTTCGACAGCCGCGTGTACCCGGTACTGCCAAACGACACGGTGCGTATCCGCCTGGTATACATCCAGCCGGTACACGCGGAACTGGGCATCGGCCGCTATGTGTATCCGCTGGAGGAAGGCGGTGTGGATGAAGAGCGTATGGCGTTTTTCACTTATCAACAGCACGTGCAGGAGGCCTTCAGTTTCAAGCTGACCATGCGCTCCTCCTACCCCATCGATCAGTTCCTGATGCCGGCGCACCCGCAGGCGCAGGTACAGCGCTCGTCCGACCAGGAATGGCAGGTCTCCTTTGCGAACTCCGCCGGCGCCGCTGCGCTTGCCGACGAGCTGGGTCAGACACCGGAGCAGACACCAGCGTCGCTCACAACGGCGACGGCGACCGCCAGCGCCTTTACCCTGGACAAGGACATCGTCGCCTACTGGCGACACCAGCCCGGTCTGCCCGGTGCCGTGGATATGGTTACCTACCGCCCCGAGGGCAGCGAGCGCGGTACCTTTATGCTGACACTGACACCGGGGGATGACCTGGGCGCGATTACCCACGGCCGCGACTGGACCTTTGTGCTGGACCTCTCCGGCTCCATGGCGGGGAAATATCACAGCCTTGCGGAAGGCGTGCGCAAGGGACTGGGCAAGCTGCAGCCGGGGGACCGCTTCCGCATGGTGCTGTTCAATGACCAGGCCCGCGACCTGACCAATGGCTATGTCGTCGTCAACGACGCCAATGTGACGCACTATCTGCAGTTGCTGGAAGCCGCGCAGCCCGACGGGGGCACCAACCTGTTTGCCGGCCTCAAAGCGGCGTACACAGGGCTCGATGCCGACCGCCCGAGTGCGGTGATCCTAGTGACCGATGGCGTCGCCAATGTGGGTGTGGTGGCCAAAAAAGCTTTCCTGGAACTGCTCGAACAACACGACATCCGCCTGTTCACCTTCGTGATGGGCAACAGCGCCAACCGCCCGCTGCTCGAAGGTATGGCCAAGGTATCCAACGGCTTCGCGATGAATATTTCCAACAGCGATGACATTTCCGGGCGCCTGGTGCAGGCAGCTGACCAGTTGCGTCACGAAGCCTACCGGGATATCTCCCTGAGCATTTCCGGCAACAAGTCCAGCATCAAGGTGCGCGACATGAGCCCCGCACAGATCGGTTCCCTGTACCGCGGCCAACAGCTGATTGTGTTCGGTCACTACTGGGGCGATGGCTCCGCGAAACTCGACATCAAGGGCAAGGTTTCCGGCCGCGACGTGCACTACCGCTCGGATCTCAAGTTCCCGGCCACCGATACCCGCAACCCGGAGCTGGAGCGGCTGTGGGCCTATGCGACCATCGAGGATCTGCAGAGTCGCATGGATTACCTGGGCCACGACAGCGACAGTGAAGATGCAATCGTCGATCTCGCGGTGGAGCATGGACTGGTAACCCCTTACACCTCCATGGTGGTGGTAGAGGAACAGGTGTTCGAACAGCAGGGTATTGCGCGCAACAACAAGGCCCGTGTCGAACGGGAGAGAGCCGCCCGCGAAAACCGTGCCGTCGCTCCGGTTCAGGACAACCGTCAGGACAGCGCGCAGCCCGCCTTTACCGGCAACCGCGCCTACCCTAGAAGCAGCGGTGGATCTACCGGGCCGGTTGTAATTCTTCTGTTGATGATCCTGATAGGGATACGCATCAGGTCGCGCAGGAATACCACTGGAAAATGATTTATCGTGCATAAGATCAGGGCCTCCCGCGGGGCCCTGTTACTGGTCTTAAAACCCTTGTACAAGACAATGAAAAAGACGACTCATTGGCGCGCGCCACTGGTGCCACGATACCTTCGCCGGCAATAATGGCGCCCCACCCAGAAGGAGTCGCCCATGTCTCACTCATTCCCACTTTCCGGAAGTTTTTTCAACCACGTAAAACAGCAGGGCTGGAATTTCGCCCGGTGTGTTTTACTGGTGACACTGTCCCTGCCGGTGTTCGCCGAAGACAAGCGACCGGCCGCGGATTCCCCATCAAGCATCCACAATTTTTCCATCGGAAATTTCAAGGCCACCGCACTGCACGACGGTGACATCCAGCTGCCGAATGACGCCACCGTAATTGGCATCAACCAGCCTCCGGGCAAAATCGCAGCGCTGCTGAAACGCAATGATCTTCCGACCGATAAACTGCAGCTCAGTATTCAGGCACTGCTGGTGCGTGCCGGAGACCGCGTGTATCTGTTTGATACCGGTGCGGGAGATGTGGATTTCGCCGATGCCGGCCGACTGCCGGCGGCGCTGGCCGAAGCAGGTGTAACACCGGCGCAGGTCACCGATATTTTCATCAGCCACGCACACCCGGACCACGTTGGTGGGCTATTGGAGGAAAACGGATCGCTGCGTTTCACCAACGCCGCGGTACACATGGCCGCCCCCGAGTGGCAGGCGCTGCAGGGCGATACCAATAACGCCGCGCTGGCGGCAGCCATCAAACCCGCGGTAAAGCCGTTTGCGCCGGGCAGTGCACTGGTACCGGGGGTTACCGCAGTAAAGGTGGACGGGCATACGCCCGGGCACAGCGCATACGAGATTGCCGATGGCAAGTCGCGACTGCTGTACATCGGTGACAGTGCGCACCACTTTGTGGTCTCGGTACAGCGCCCGCGCTGGACGATTGCCTTCGACGGCGACGCACCGGTGGCGGAAGCCAGCCGCGAAGCGTTGCTGGCGCGCGCGGCGGACGATGCTGCGCTGCAGATCTACTCGCCACACTTTCCCTTCCCCGGCCTCGGGCGCTTCCAGCGCAAGGGCGGCGACATTGTGTGGGTGCCGGTTGACTGACTCCTGAGTCTGCAGCCCAGACCACCCGGTACCCCGGGGTACCGGGTGGTCGAGGTACCAGAATACATCCCGAGTCGCTGAGCCTGGAAAATAGTCTTTGACTTAGCTCACGGGGGGGCCTACAGTGCATTTAGTCAAAAGTAAGTCTCTTGTTTAAATCCTCAGTTTCGTCGCATCTGTTTTTCTTCGTCCTGTAGCATCTAAATTCCAGTCTTCTTTGCCGTTCATGCCTCACTGAGGTGTGTCTTTGTTTGTTTACAGGATCGGCTTCTTATTGAACGCCCATTGAATATTTTCTAGTTTTACCCCCAACGCCGTTATGCGTTATCCGCCTGCATACCTTGCCGAGTAACACCTGATCTGCCCTGTCACATCACTCCAGTTCTTACCCAGCGCAATTTTATTGGCGGTTTCTCCACGAGAAAATCATGAGTAAATCCCCAATCGCTACCTTTAATCCGCTGGATTCCGAAAAGTACAGCAACCCTATTCCCGCGCGCGAGTTCATTATGAGCTTGCTTGAAAAAAACCGGAAAATGCTCGATCGCGAGCAGCTGGCGAAAGTCCTGCATCTCTCCGGTGATGAGCAAAAAGAAGCATTGCGTCGCCGCCTGCGCGCCATGGAGCGCGATGGACAAATCCAGTTTGATCGCCGCCGCGGATACAGCCTGATCAAGCCGGAAGATCTGGTCACTGGCCGTGTTATCGGTCACCCGGATGGTTTCGGCTTCCTGAGCAGTGATGACGCAGCGGAAGATCTGTTTCTTTCCGACAACGAAATGCTGACCGTCTTCGACGGTGACGTGGTTCAGGCGCGCATCAGCGGTGAGGACCGCCGCGGCCGCAAGACCGGCGTTATCCTCCGTGTGCTGGAACGCAAGACCACTCATCTGGTGGGACGCCTGCAGTGCGAGGATGGCGATTATTTTCTGCAGCCGGAAAATGCCCGCATCGCCCATGAGATCGATGTCGATCGCGAGCATTTACTGGGTGCCAAACCCGGCCAATATGTTTACGTGGAAATCATCGACTACCCCAGCCACCGCTACAATGCCTTCGGCCGCGTGACCGAGCTGCTGGGGGATGCCATGGGCGCTGGCATGGAGATCGATGTGGCGATCCGCAGCCACGAAATTCCCCATCGCTGGCCACAGGATGCCCTGCGCGCGGCGCGCCAGCTGGGCAGCGAGGTCCCGGAGGCCGACAAGCGGCATCGCGCCGACTTGCGCAAGCTGCCGTTTGTGACCATCGACGGCGAGGACGCCAAGGATTTCGACGATGCCGTCTTCTGTGAACAAACGGCGTCCGGAAACTGGCGCCTGCTGGTGGCGATTGCGGATGTTTCCCACTATGTTGCGCCGGACAGTGCGCTTGACCAGGAAGCACAAACGCGCGCGACCTCCGTGTATTTTCCCGGCCGTGTTGTGCCGATGTTGCCGGAATCCCTGTCCAATGGCCTGTGCTCGCTCAATCCTCGGGTAGACCGCCTGGTGATGGTGTGCGAAATGACCATCAGCAGAGCGGGAAAAATGACCGGCTATACCTTCTCGGAAGGTGTAATCCACTCCCATGCGCGCTTGACCTACAGCCAGGTAAACGCGTTCCTGAATTCACCGGAGTCCAATTTAGGCCGGCAGACTGCGCGCCAGCTGAAAGACCTGGCACCGTATATTCACGCGCTGCACCAGCTGTATTCGGCATTGAAAATGTCTCGCGCAAAGCGCGGCGCGATGGATTTTGAAAAGCCGGAAGTGCAATTCAAATTCAACGAAGATCGCAAGATCGAAAAGATACTCCCGGTCATCCGCAACGACGCGCACAAGATGATCGAGGAGTTTATGCTGAGCGCCAATGTGGCCACGGCGGACTTCCTCAAGCAACAGAAAATGCCCGCACTCTACCGGGTGCACGACGGCCCCAGGGATAAAAAACTCACCGCGCTGCGCGCATTCCTCGGCGAGAAAGGACTCAAACTGGCCGGCGGCAACAAACCCTCGCCGGCGCACTACGACCAGCTGCTGGGCAGCATTGGCCAGCGCGCTGATGCGCAAACCATCCGCACCATGATGCTGCGGTCCCTCAGCCAGGCGGAATACAGCCCGGAGAATCGCGGCCACTTCGGCCTGGCGTATCCGGCCTATGCACACTTTACCTCGCCCATTCGCCGCTACCCGGATCTACTGGTGCACAGGGCCATTCGCTCCGTGATCCGTCAGAAGATGCCGCACAATCCTGTGCGCCGTGCACTGCAACGCATCTTCGGTACGGGCGGTGCATCGGTGCAGCGTTTCGGGAATGCCGCGCCCATCGCGCCGGAAAAAAGTTACCCCTATGACAAGTCCGCCATGCAGACGCTCGCGGAGCATTGCTCCAATGCGTCGCGCCGCGCCGACAAGGCGAGCTGGGATGTGGAGGCCTGGCTGAAGTGCGAGTACATGCAGGGTTTTGTCGGCGATACCTTCGACGGACACGTCAGCAGTGTCACCAACTTCGGTCTGTTTATCGAACTCGATACCGTTCAGGTGGAAGGCCTGATACATATCTCGGCACTGACAAAGGACTATTACCAGTTTGATGCCGCCAGGCAACGCCTGGTGGGCGAGCGCGGCAACGGCAGCTTTGCCATTGGCGATGCGATTCGGGTACGTGTTGTGCGCGTCGACATGGAACGACGCAAAATTGAGTTGGCGCAGGCCGGCTAAGTCCCGAGTGGCAATGAGCGTGGCGCGCCCCGGGCAGCACTAGCTGTCCCGCGCACTTAACCCGTGCAGTATCCGGTAAAGTGCCGGCAACACCAGAAGCGTCAGTAAGGTCGAAGAAATAATGCCGCCGATCACTACCGTGGCGAGCGGCCGCTGTACTTCCGCGCCAATGCCGGTGTTGAACGCCATGGGCACAAATCCCAGCGACGCTACCAGCGCGGTGGTAATAACCGGGCGCAAACGGATAAGCGCCCCTTCAATGATCGCCGCGTCTATTCCGTAGCCCTGGTGGCGCAGATCGCGAAAAAAAGAAACCATCACTAGCCCGTTGAGGATGGCAATGCCCGACAGCGCGATAAAACCTACCGCAGCGGATATCGAAAACGGTATATCCCTCAACATCAGCGACAGGACACCGCCGGTGAGGGCCAGTGGCACACCGGTAAAAATGGCCAGTGCATCGCGCACTGAGCCAAGAGCGAATAACAACAGCCCCATGATCAGGATCAAGGTCACGGGTACTACCACCGCCAGCCTCTTTGTCGCCGACTGCAGTGTCTGGTAAGTGCCTCCGTACTCCAGCCAGTAACCCGCGGGCATCTGCACACGGTCGGAAATTGCCCGCTGCACGTCGGCCACAAAACTGCCGAGGTCTCGGCCACGCACATTGGCCGTCACCACCACGCGGCGCTTGCCGTTTTCGCGGAACACCTGATTGATGCCGGTGACCAGTTCCAGGCTGGCAAGCTCCTGCAGTGGCACATAGTCGCCGTTGGCGCGGTGCACCGGCAGATTGGCCAGGGTTTCCGGATCCTGACGCAGCTCCTCCGGCAGGCGCACCACAATATCGACCCTGCGATCACCTTCGTAAAAACGCCCCGCCACTGCGCCGCCCATGGCGGTAGCCAGCTGCCCCTGCACGGCATCAACATCCAGACCATACTGCGCCAGCGCCGCGCGGTCCGGCAGAATCGTCAGCATCGGCAGGCCTGTGGTCTGCTCCAGCTGGATATCGGCAACGCCCTCAACATCGCCTATCGCCGCCACGATCGCATTGCCCAGTTGCTCAAGCTGCGCGAAATCGTCACCGAAGACCTTGATCGCCAACTCCGCGCGCACGCCGGCCAGTAACTCGTTAAAGCGCATCTGGATCGGCTGCAGGAATTCATAGCGGTTGCCGGGAATCGGCGCCACCAACGCCGCCAGTTCATCGACCAGATCCTCGCTGGATTTGTCCGGGTCCGGCCACTGCGCGCGCGGCTTCATGATAATAAAGTTGTCTGCAACGCTTGGCGGCACGGCATCGGTGGCTACCTCGGCGGTACCGATCTTGGCAAACACCCGCTCCACTTCGGGCAATTCCTTGATGCGGGCCTCAAGGGATTCCTGCAGGGCAATCGCCTGTTCAAGAGAAGTCCCCGGGATGCGCAGCGCGTGCATCGCGATATCCCCCTCGTTCAGGTTCGGCACAAACTCGCTGCCGAGACGCGTCGCCATGAAGCCGGACACCAGCACAAGGGCTGCGGCGGCGACCACCACGAGATAGCGCAAGCGGATCACGGTGTGCAACAGCGGGCGATAGCCGCGGCTCAATTGCCTGAGTACCGGGTTTTCTCTCTCCACGACTGGCTTGCGGAAAAACAGCGCAATACACGCGGGCACAAACGTTACCGACAACAGCATCGCCGAAAGCAGCGCAATGACCACGGTGGTCGCCATGGGGTGAAACATTTTTCCCTCCACGCCCGAGAGCGCAAAGATCGGCAGATACACCGCGGTGATAATGAACACCCCGAACATGGCCGGGCGGATCACCTCGCGGGTTGCCTGGAACACCACTTCCAGGCGCTCGTCGACATCGAGTTCACCGCGCGCGGGAGTCGCCTGGCTCAGGCGGCGCAGGCAGTTCTCCACGATGATGATGGCGCCGTCCACCAGCAGGCCGAAGTCGAGGGCGCCGAGGCTCATCAGGTTAGCGCTGACCCGCGTCTGTACCATGCCGGTGACCGTCATCAACATGGCGATGGGAATCACCATGGCCGTCAGCAAGGCCGCGCGCACATTGCCCAGCAGCAGGAACAGGATGACGATGACCAGCAGCGCGCCTTCCAGCAGATTGGTACGCACGGTGTGCAGCGTCTTGTCCACCAGTGAGGTGCGGTCGTACACCGCGGTGACGGTAATGCCCGGCGGCAGGCTCGCCTTGATGTCTTCAAGTTTCCGGCCCACGGCACGGGCTACGGTGCGGCTGTTTTCACCCACCAGCATAAATACGGTGCTCATCACCACTTCACGGCCGTTCTGGGTGGCCGCCCCGGTGCGCATCTCCCGCCCCTCGCCGATGTGAGCCACATCGCCCAGGCGCACCGGTACACCGTCCACTTCCGCCACCAGGAACTCGTTCAGCGTATCCACGCTTGCCGCCTGCGCGGGCACCCGCAACATCCACTGCGCGCCGCGATGCTCAATAAAACCGATGCCGCGATTCTGGTTGTTGTTCTCCACCGCCCGGATCAGATCCTGCTGGGTCAGGCCGAATGCCAACAGATTTTCCGGCTGGATGGCGACGAGGATTTCCCGTTTGAATCCGCCGATGGGATTGACCTCGACAACCCCCGGCACCCGCAGCAGTTGCGGGCGGATAATCCAGTCGTGCACCGTGCGCAGGTCGGTGGGGGTTACCGGCGAGCCATCCATGTGGGTGGCGCCCGGCTCCGCATCCACCGTGAACATAAAAATCTCGCCGAGGCCGGTGGAGATCGGCCCCAGCTCCGGCTCCGCGCCAGAAGGCAGTGCGCTGCGCGCACCGGCGAGCCGCTCGCTGACCAGCTGGCGCGCGAAGTACACATCCGTGCCGTCTTCAAAAATCACGGTGACCTGGGACAGGCCGTAGCGGGAAAGAGAGCGCGTGTACGCCAGGTTGGGCAACCCGGCCATGGCATTTTCCACCGGGTAACTCACCCGTTGTTCCACTTCCAGCGGCGTGTAGCCCGGCGCCTCGGTGTTGATCATCACCTGGACATTGGTGATGTCCGGCACCGCATCGATCGGCAGGCGGTTAAAATTCCAGATGCCGATACCGCAC
The DNA here is from genome assembly GCF_005771435.1 of Microbulbifer harenosus. Classification (GTDB taxonomy): domain Bacteria; phylum Pseudomonadota; class Gammaproteobacteria; order Pseudomonadales; family Cellvibrionaceae; genus Microbulbifer; species Microbulbifer harenosus. The sequence goes on along the minus strand of NZ_VANI01000021.1, from coordinate 95,819 downwards.
AGCAATGTCACCACAGCCAGCACCAACGCCCTGTTGTGGATCGACGCCCGGATCAGATACTCAAGCATGCCGCGCTCTTAGTGATCATGAGCTGCCCCGGATTTTTCGATGTCGGCCTTGATGATATAGCTGTTCTCGGTCACGTACTCGGTGCCCGGCTTCAACCCGCCGAGCACCTCAACCCACTCACCTGCCTCCCGCCCCAATTCCAGTACTCGCACCTCGTACTCGTCGCCCACTTTGGCGTAGACCACATTGAACTCGCGAAACGTCTGCAGCGCGGAACGCTTTACGGCCAGCGGCACTTCATACCTCGCAACTTCGATGTCTCCGGAAATGAATCCGCCCGGGGCGAGGTGCGCCGGGGGATTTTTCAGAGTGACCCGCACCACACTGGACTGGTTGGGGCGAATCACCGTATCGACCTGCCGCACGGTTCCCCGCAACGGTATATCCAGCCCGCGAACACTCAGCGCAACCGGCGCCCCCGGCTGGATCCGCGCCCGCAGTGACGGGAACACATCCAGCTCCGCGAATAGAGCACGGCTGTCGGCGATCGTCAGTAGCGCGCGGCCTGCGGTCTGCTCTCCCGGATTCGCCAGCCGCTGCACCACCACGCCCGCAATGGGGGAATTAATGGTGTAGGTTTTGAGATTTTCATTGCTGTTGATTGCCGCCAGCGTCTGCCCCTTGTCCACCCGTTCGCCCAGGCCAACGCTGACCGACTCGACCGTGCCATCAAAGCGGGCACTGACCACCCGCACGCGCTCGGGGTCCATTACCAGGCGGCCATAAGCCTCGCCGGTTTCCCGCAATACGGCGGGCCCGGCAACGCCGGTAGCGATGTTCAACGCTTTGGCAATATCCGGTTCGATATGGGTGCGCCCCTCGAAGCTGTCGTATTGCCACTGGAATTGTCTGCCGTTGTATCGGGCGTTCACAGACACCACAAAAGAGTGCGGCTCGCGAACCACTTTGTCACCGCGAAGGAAATCGTCCTTCGGCGCAAAGCCAACCCGCTCCTCCTCACCGCCGAGCCGGGTCAGCACCACGCCGACATAGACTTTTTCCGGAGCCACAGGCTTGCCGCCATCGGTGACCCACACCCGGAACTCCGGCTCGACTCCGGTTTCGAAGATGGCGAGTTCTACGGCAACATCACCCTCTCGCAATATTCGACCGCGATGCGGCCCCATTTCCGGTTCGGGTTCGCGCTGCTCGGTTTGCTCCACAGATGCATCGATACCGGTGGAAAACCCCAAGCCACCGAGCGCGGCAATAACGAGCGTCACAATGGCCATCACAACGGGTTTCATTTTCCGCGCTCACTTATCTGCGTCAGCGACAGGCCGGTGAGTTTTTCGAGTTCAATCAGATACAGGTGCGCCCGGTATTGCGTCTCCAGAAAAGACAACCTCGCGTCGATCAGTTGCTGTTGTGCCGCGACCAGTTCGTAGTAGCTGTATTTACCGAGGCGATAGGCCGCGCGCGTGTCGGCCTCGGCGCGCTCAAGGCTGGGAATAATTCGCGCGGACAGTGCCTCCGCCACATGACGACTGTGCAAAAGCTGCTGCGCCATGGTGTACACGCGGGTTTCGAGTTCAAGTTCCTTCGCGTCCATCTCCGCTCGGTAACGGTTCTGCTCAGCAACCAATGCCGCCAGCTCGCTGCGATTGCGACCGCGACGGCCGATGGGGATACCTACGCCGGCCACCAGTCCGTAGTCGTCGGTCGCCTCAAGGCGCCGGATTCCAACATCAATGCGCCACTGCACACCGGCCTCTGCACGCGCGAGGGCAATCTCCGCGTCTACCACCCGCTCACGGCTGAGAAAAATCGCGACGTTGGGATTGTCTGCAACCTGTGCGCGCAGCTGCGCAACATCAATAAATGGGATGGGAGATGAGAGCGAGCCGGCGATCTCGCCAAATCCGGGACTGCGCTCACCCCACTGGGCGGCGAGGCGATGCCGGGATATTTCCAGTTCGTGTTCGATGTCTTCCGCTGCCAGTGCATATCGCTCCAGTTCCGCCTCGGCGCGAGAGGCGTCGGCCTGCGGCACCTTGCCCGCATTTACCTGCCGGCGGATATCCACCAGCGCGTTGCGCGCCTGTTCCGCGGCGCTGAGCGCCAGCACCAGGCGCTCCTGTTGTGCCATCGCCTGCAGAAAATAGCGCGCGGTATCCGCGGCGACGTCAAGCTCCAGGATTTGTCGCTGGCGCTCAATCACCGCCGTTTTGCTGCGCGCCGTCGCAACCCGCTGATTGAGAAGCTCGCCCTGCAACAGCCAGCTGATACCCAGTGTCGTCTGCGCGCTTTCGACACCGCTGAAATCCCCGGTGCCGGCAACATCTTCAACCTCCAGCCCAAGCTGTGGACGCGGCCCGATTCCCGCTTGAGCGGCACGCGCATTGGCCGCATCCAGTTGATGCTGGTACCCGGCCAGCTCAGGATGGCTGTGCAGGCTTTTCAGCACGGCCTGCTCAAACGTCAGCGGCGATGTGACGCGATATTCCTGCGCCCAGGCCAATGTCGCCGCGCACAGAAGAAACCGAGCTGCAGTGGATACCCAGCCGCGGTGTCGGCGCGATTTTATTCCCCGATTTGGTCGTTTCACCTTGCGCATGTGGTTTTCTCCGCAAGAGAACGGATTATTAACGATGGGATGAAATACATTCACAGAGGATAGACAGAGGAAAACCGAAAGAGGGAAATCCCTGCGGTCAGCTCAAACTCGCAACCACATCCGGTACAGCTTTCTGACGAAAAAAGACGATGGATGCACTGAACCTGGCAGAAAACTCGACGCCGGTCCTATCGTCGGAGGGGATTAGCTGCCGACAACACCGGCTCTTTGCCCCAGCGCTATTTAACCCCTAGAAACTGATAAAAAATTAATAATCCTGGCGAACTTATTTGGCACTGCCGTACTCGTATTGACGCGCAAAAAATTTTCTCTGTGTGAATAAGCGCACGACGAAAACGACAAATCTATTCACATAAAATATCTGCACCCTCGTAAACGTTTCATATTCATTGCTTCGCCATTACGCCGTTGATAATGTTTCCAAGCAAACTGAACGGCCATGCTGTTTCGGTCATTCAAAAATAATGACAACAAATGGACGAGCAAATCATGAAACAAATTTTTTCACGCCGAAATGTTTTATCCAGCGCCATTTTCTCGGCAATTTCAGTAACAGCAACAGCACCGCAGGTGCTTTTTGCCGCCGACGAAAATGCGATGGAGGAAATTGCCGTAGTCGGCTCCCGCATTCAACGCAACGCGGAATTTGAGACGGCCACGCCAATCCAGGTGATGGATCGCGAAGCCATTGAAAAGTCCGGTTATACCAACCTCCAGCAGATGTTCGAAAAGAACCCGGCAGCGGGCAATGGCACCTTTTCAACCCGCGGCAACAACCAGGATTCCACCGCCAACGGCGCGGCGGCCGTCAGCCTGCGGGGCATGGGGGCCGATGCAACCCTGGTACTCGTGAACGGCAAGCGCGTCGCCATCAGCGCGTTTGCCGAGAGCATCACCACCAATTTTGTGGACATCAACAGCATCCCGATTGCCGCCGTTGAACGCGTGGAAATATTGAAAGACGGTGCATCCGCGATTTACGGCTCAGACGCCGTCGCCGGTGTGGTCAACCTGGTCCTGCGCAAAGATTTTGAAGGTGCGGAAGTAACTGCAGATTTCGGCGGTGCGGACGGCTACGACGAGCAATCCGTCTCTGCGGTGTGGGGTGTGAACGGCGAAGACTCAAACCTGACCCTCATTTTTGACCACCGCAGCAATTCCACCCTCGCCAGCGTTGAGCGCAGGGGGCTCGATACCGCCGACCAGTCTTTCCGCGGCGGTATGGACTTCCGCTCTTCGCGCGGTTATCCAGGTCGTTTTATTGTCGACGGCGAAACCACCATTGACCCTAATTGCCCAGCAGGCAGCGCCTTCGGCCAGACCTGCGTGTACGATTACGGTCCCTGGACTCTGCTAACACCCGAAGCGGAACGCACCGGTGTGCTGATGCTGGGTCACGCGCAGCTGACCGATAACGTAGAGTTTTTCAGCGAGCTCGCGGTGCAGCACAACACCTCCATTGCCCAGGGTGCACCGACTCCGCTCGATGAAGACGCCGGGCTCACCGTGCCCATCGACCACCCGAACAATCCCTTTGCCGGTGCCAGCAGTATCGATATCGGCCGCTACCGCACCGTGGATGCCGGCGCGCGTCAGTGGGATATCGAAACCGACAATCTGCGCGCGGTATTCGGACTGCGCGGCAGTATCGCCGAGTGGGACTGGGAGGCCTCGGTACAGCGCTCGCGCAGCGAATCCACGCAGACTGGCAACCGCTCCCAGGGCTGGGTGCGCACCGACCTGCTGCAGCAGGAAATCGACGCGGGCCGCTACAACCCGTTCGGCGGCGTGCAAAACCCGCAGTCGGTGATCGACGCCATCACCACCAGTCTGGTGCGCCAGGGCAAGTCCGAACTGCGCGGCATGGACTTCACCATCAGCGGGGATCTGTTTGATACCGCCAACGGTGCCATTGCCATGGCAGCGGGCCTGGAGCGGCGCGAAGAACGCGCGTCCGACATTCCCGATGACCAGTTTCAGCGCGGTCTGATTTTCGGTACCGAGTCGGTTTACGCCGCGGCCAGTCGCGATATTAATTCCGCATTCGTCGAGTTTGCGGTCCCACTGCCCGCCAACCTGGACCTGACTCTGGCGGGCCGTTACGACGACTACAGCGATTTCGGCAGCACCACCAACCCGATGGTCAACCTGTTGTGGACCGCCAGTGAGCAGCTTTCACTGCGCGCATCCTGGGGCACCGGTTTCCGCGCGCCGTCGCTCGCGCAGATTGGCCTGGGACCGTCGCAGGGATCCCTGTTTTTTATCGATACGTATGGCTGCGCGATCAACGATGATTACTGTGTCAGCACCGACTACAACATCGTGTTTTCCGGCAACCCGGACCTCGATGCGGAAGAGTCGGAGTCCTACAACCTGGGTGCGGTGGTCAAGCCGATGGACGGTCTGCAACTGTCCTTGGATTTCTGGCGTATCACCCAGGAAGGCAAGATAGATGAGGTGCCTTTCGGCTATCTATACACTCAGTTCTGTAGTGATCAGAACAGCAACGTTTGCGTGCGCTCCACTCCCTTGCCTGGCGAGTCCCTCGGTTCGCTACAGTCGATCAACAGCGGCTTTATCAATATCGGCGAGCAGACGGTTTCCGGGATTGACCTGAGTGTCGTGTACTCGGCGCTGACCGTCGCCGGTGGCGATCTCGGCCTGCGGCTGGATTATTCCTATCTGTCGGAGTTTGAGCGGGTGGAACTGAACTCCGCGGGCGATGCTTTCTTAAATCGCGACCTGGCGGGTGAGTATGAATATCCGCAGCACCGCTGGGCGGCCTCCGCCGACTGGGCCCGGGATACCGTTGCCTTCACCGTGGGACTGAACTATATCGGCGAGTTTGAAGATACCCCGGATATCGACTTTGACGGTACTCTCGATTACGACACCAATAAATCCCGCATGGTGGATTCGTTCATGACCGTAAACCTGCAGGCCCGTTATACAGGCTTCGACAATCTGGTGCTGAGCCTTGGTGCCGACAATGCGCTGGATCAAGAGCCGCCGTTTGCCATCGGCGATGGCGACTCGGATCTGTATGGCTATGTGTCGAGCCAGCATGATCCCCGCGGCCGCTTTGTCTATGGCAAGGTGACCTACAACTTCTGATCTGACGTTTTCGGCAATCGGAAACAATGGTTAGTCAGTATCGTTAAATCGGGGAGGGCTTCGGCCCGCCCCGATTTTTTTGCCGTCGATTATTTGCCCGTGACCGATTCCAGAATTTCATGGCTCTCCCCCCGCTCCGGCAGATAGCAGCCGCGGGTCGCGACGTAGTGCTGGTTAAATAGCGAGAAATAATGTTGAAGAATCTGTGCCGGGTGATTCTCCCCCGCCAGCAACAGGCAACTGATGGCCGCCTCGGCGGTAGAAAAACGATCGTCTCTTCCCGAATCCCGCACCAGATAGGATTTCACGAAGGCATCCGGCAGTTTCAGACAGGGCACGCCATCCAGCCAGCGGCTCAGGGCAATTATGCGACTGCACTGCTTCCACGAACCGTCGAGCAGAATCAGCGTGATTTTTTTCGCGCCGGGTGCGCTGGCGGGCAGTGACTGCACAATCTTTCTGTCGGTTGCGTCGGTTTCGCTGGCCGGAAAAACGATATAGCAATCGCGCGCCGGGTCTTTCAGCAGGTCCTCCAGCCCCGCCGGTGCCTCCAACCGGTTCCACAGAAATACCGGTGTGCGCGGGAAAACGTCCGCAATCAATCGGCCGGTATTGGTGGGCTTGAACAGCTCCTTGCGGTGCACCAGCAGAGCGAAGTCGACCTGGCTCTGTACCGTCGGCCGCCACGGGCAGATGCAGGCGTACTCGGCCATCTGGCAATCGGCACAGCGGATAACACTTTTGCCCTTGGCCTGAAACGGCTTGGTGGACTTGGCGAGTTCCTGGTCCCGCAGGCGGGTGAAATTGGTGGAGTGCATGTACGACCTGTGGCGAGGTTAAACGCTGACTGAATTGCGCGTGGCTAGAATCCGGATATTGCGCGGGGTGATGTCGCGCGGGCAAAAACTTGTCAGTTCGACCTCGCAATCGCCCTCTTCCAGATACAGGGCGAGATCCAGCACCAGCCACAGCTCCAAGGCACGCCGGAAACCGTGGGAGACCAGCTGCAACCGACGAAACGCCGCGTGGCGCTCCTCGGCGCGCGCAACATAGGGCTGAATGTCGAACCCATCCGGAATAGAAAGCGATTTTCTATCGGCCAGAGTGCGGATCACCCGCTCCGGTCCCTGCGCCAGCAGGTGATAACCGAGCGACGGCGTCGGCAGATACTCATCCACGCCACGCAATTCCCGCTGGATCAGGTCAAAGGCCATGCGCCACTGCGCCATGGTCTGCGATTGCCTGCGCTCGCGTTCGGCGGAAGTGACCATCTCCTGTACCGCAAGGCGCACCTGGTTTTTGTTCAGGGCCAGGTTATTGATTGTTGCTGCCTGCGAAAGTGGAATATAGAGGTCATCCAGCCACAGCTGATAACAGCAGGGTACCAGACACAAGTGTGGCGATTCGCTGTCGCGCCACTGCCGCAACAGCGCGCGGTGTAAATCACCACAGGCATGCAAGGCAATCACGAAGTCCTTCGCCGCAAATTCGTGGGGCTGCTCAAGCACATCCTTGCAGGAGAACTTCACCTCTTTCACCCAGGGCGCAGCCAGGGCGGCGCCTTCATCACACAGTGCCGACTGGCGCTCAACCGCGTGCAAAGAACACTGCCAATGGTGAGCCAGGGCTCGCCCCAGGTGCGCCTTGCCGGAGCACCAATCCACTACGGTGCGGTCCTGGCCGGGAATGGCTTTTGGTAACGCCCCGATAAAGGCCGCCATCTGAGTCCACTTGCGTCCGGGAACCCCAGTGGCCAGTCGCCCGCAAAGTGTTGCCGGCTGCATTCGCTCTCGCAGCGGCAGCAGTGCCAATAAATCCCGGTAGCCCGGTATGAATTCTGCGAGGAAATGGTGCAGCGCTTCGGGCTGTCGTTCCAGCGCGTCTACCGCTGCGTCCTCCAGCTGCAGGCAGGCGTCACCGAGCATTGGAAACTGATGGCGCCACGCCAGGTCCGTGTCGCAAAAGGCGGACTGCCGCCAGAAGGCACTCAGGCACTGTAGCTGGTCAGTGAGGGTTAAAAAACGCGTGCGATGCTGCATGGCCAGGTAAAAAAGGGCGCGAAATTGGCTTGTATTGGACGAACAACGAGCCGGGTAAGGATGCGGCATTTTACACGCCTGCAATATTGAAGTCGCCATTTTTTGGTGTGACTTCCCCGTATCGCCCATTCGGGAATCGCCCGGCAATTTTTCCACCTCATGCTACTTTTATTGGTGTTTTCAGCGTTTCCCCGGCAGTGCCAATTCAATAATTGCCGCGCCAAGACAAAGCTTTTGACCAGACCGATGACCACCCAGGCATAACAAGGGTCGCGGAGGTCAACCGGTGTTCAACGGAGTCAACAATGAAAAAGCTCAGGCTGGCCGCTACTTTTGTACTTTTATTCCCGTTTCTAGCGCATGCGCAGATTCCTGTTTCGGATCTGGACCTGACCCGTTTCTATGTGCGACTGGGAGCCAGCTTTGTTTACCCCGATGACCACAACACTTCGCTCAAGTACTACGTGTTGCAGGATTGGGAGTTGTACCGGACCGGATGGGACATTGAAGAAGACACCACCTGGAATGTGTCTGGTGTGTGGCGCCCGCTACCCTATCTCGGGCTGGAACTACTCTATATTGGCGGTGCAACGCACTCACTTGCGCTGGAAAATTTTCGCGGAAACCCGGGCCGCGACGGTATCAACTTCGGCCGGTTTACCACCTCATCAGCAAATTTGTTCGTCAACTGGTACCTGAATGACCTCAACTGCCTTGGCCAACCCTACATTGGCATCGGCGTAAACTACTCGGATTTTTACGACGACAAACTGAACCCGGATTTTCAGCAATATCTGGTAAACAGCGGCATGGCTACCGGCCCGGGCAAATTCGGTATCGGCCATTCCTGGGGCGCCAGCGCGCAATTAGGGCTGGACTGGCGTCTGGGGCGCGTCGGGGCACTGAGTTCCTGGCTGATCAATGCCGCGGTTATTTACACCGATGCCAATACCGACGCGGTGGTGACCTACCCCACCAACCCAGGCTATGAGCGTCTGTACTCCGATTTCGAAACCAACCCATGGACGCTGAATCTGGGCGTTACCTATGAATTCTGATTCGGCGGTTTTCCCGTATCTCAGAAACGGGCTGGCGGCCTGCCTGCTGTTGGTACCTTTCGGCGCACATGCGGATTGCGCCCCATCCAATACCGGAACCGAGGGGCCGGACCAGATCCTCTGCGACGTCGACAACGACCCGGCCGGCGCCAATGTCAGCTCCCTGGGCGGCGACGACACCCTGACCCTGAACGGTGTCACGCTGGGTACGGTGGATACGGGCAGCGGCAATGATCGCGTGGACATCACTGAGTCTGACATTCAGGTACACCTGACCACCGGTGATGGCGACGACATCGTCACCATGCGCGAGCGCCGCACTTCCGTGGGCGACTACTACGGTGGCGGAATCGACACCGGCGCGGGTAACGACCGGGTAGAAGTCTACGACGGCGTGGTATTTGATCTGACGATGGGCAGTGGCAACGACGAGGTGTTACTGGACGGCGGATACATTTTCAATTACCTCGACATGGGTGATGGAGATGATGTTTTCCACTGGGATGAAGGTGTGCTGGATTTATTTCGCGGCGGGAATGGGTCGGATACCGTGCGCATCGACGCCTTCGCCTACGACACTGAAACAATACTCGACGGTGGCGATGACTACACCGCAGACGATGGCTATGTGGATTCGCTGCGCTTTATTCTCGACCATCAGATCGACGGGCAGCTGCTACAGAACTGGGAGCGCATCATCGTCAATGGCAGTTCCAGGATTACCCTGAGCGGTTCCCTGACGGTTGGCGGGGGCAGTTACGAGGGCGACCTGCTCGGGCTCGATATCCGCTTCGGTGGCATTGTCGATTTCATTCCCGCCGACTACACCATTCGCGGCGATGTCGTAAACGCGGGTACCCTGTGGCTGGTGGACGAACGTTACAATCGGTTGAATATTGCCGCCCACGACAGCGGGCGCTTCGGCAACTACACCGGACGCGATGGACGCCTGTGGCTGGAAACCGAACTCGCCGCCGACAATGCCCCTACGGATCTTCTCACCATTGCCGGTGACACCGGCGGGCGTACCTTTGTGCAGATTTACAATCGCGGCGGTGACGGCGCAACCACTAGCGGCGACGGGATCAAGATCATCGATATCTCCGGGCAATCCGCCGCCGACGCTTTTGTCCTGGATGGCGAGTACATTGCGCTGGACGGCCAACCCGTAACCGTTGGCGGCGCCTATGGTTACACCCTGCACCACGGCGGGTTGAGTGATCCCGATGACGGCAACTGGTATTTGCGCTCCACCCTGGAAGATCCATTTGACGGCAGCGGGCAGTTGATTCCGCGCTGGCAGCCCGGCGCCGTGCTCTACGAAACCTACGCCCAGTCCATCCGCCAGATGAACCAGCCCACCACCTTGCGCAAGCGGGTGGGCAACCGTTTCTGGGCCGGCACCAGTTTCCGAGACCGCGGTCTCTGCTGTTACGCCGACGCGGTGGAACAGACCATCGACGGCGGAGGCCTTTGGCTGCGCCTTGCATCCAGGTACAACGACAACATACCGGACAACTCCACCAGCCACGCCGAATGGCAGCAGGATTACGGGCTGGTGCAGATCGGCTCCGACTTTTCTTTTGACCCGGCGGTGTACTACGGACGCCTGATGCTCGGTATTTTTGCCCAGTACGGCTACGGCAGAACAGATCTGGACAGTTACTTCGGCCACGGCCGCATCGAAACCGATCAGTTCGGTGTCGGCACCACGTTCACCTGGTACGGCAGCCAGGGCAGTTACGCGGACCTGCAGGCACAGTTCAACTGGTTCGACTCCGACTTCTATTCCTACGAACTCTATTATCTCGGCAACGACAACGATGCCATCGGCTTCGCCTTTTCAGCGGAAGCCGGGCACAGCTTCAAACTCTGTGACTTTTATTCCCTCACGCCCCAGGTGCAGCTGATCTTCAACGCGGAGCAGATCGACGACCACCAAGACCAGTACAACGTTCGCTTCAAAGATACAGAGAACAACGGCGGCTCGGCGCGTTTCGGGCTCGCGTTTGAGCAGCGCGTCAGCCAGCGGCTGAAGCGCAACATGTACGGCAACCTGTTGCTGGAACGCATTGGCCTCTACGCCATCGCCAACGTCTTTTACTATTTTGAAGACGAGACGGAAATCAAGGTTTCCGGGACTTCCCTGTATCAGGCCCGCGACGACTGGTGGGGACAGCTGGGACTGGGCTTCACCTACGACCAGTGCGGAGACCGCTGCTCCGTATACGGCGAAGTGGACTACGCCACCAGTTTCGACAATGCCGGCGATAGTTACGAAGCGAGCCTGACCTTCGGCTTTCGCTTCAAGTGGTAACAGGTGACGCCGCTGGGGCCGTCTCTCTATACTCGCACCAATGAATACCTCACCGCCCACCGGTTTCGAATCCGCCAAGCCCGATCACTGGCGCAATCTGTTGTGGGCGCTGACCACACCGGATATTGCACCCGAGTTCGCGCTGCCGTGGCTGCCGGAGCAGAGGCGCCGGCAACTGCATCAGTTTTTTTCTGCATCAGAAACAATCACCCGCCTGCAGCCGAAGCTGGAAGCGAACCTGCAAACGCTCAACAGCCGCCGCCTCGGGGTCTATTTTGAGCAGCTGTGGGACTTCGCGTTTACCCACCACCCAGACTACATACTGCTTGCGCGCAACCTGGCCGTTCGCAGCCAGGGGCAAACACTGGGGGAACTGGACTTCGTTGTCAGGTATTTGCCCGACAACGCCGTCGAGCACTGGGAAGTCGCAGTGAAGTTCTATCTTCAGGTAGACGGCCATTGGGTCGGCCCCGGGCTCCGGGACCGCCTGGACATCAAGCTCGCGCGTATGCGTGATCACCAGCTGCCGATTGCCCAATCACAGCCCGCAGTAGAGGCACTCCGGCACCGGGAGCTACGTCTCGACCGGCAGTGGACGCTAATGCCGGGACGGCTGTTTACGCCGCTAGGGGCCTCAGCACACGGCGCGCAGGCCTCGCGGTACTGGTGGGCGACATCGGAGCTGTTCCTGCAAAGTTTCTTAAGCGAATCCCAGCACTGGCTGCCACTGCAGAAAACCTCATGGCTAGCGCCAGTTGGCACCGATGCGGACGATGGATACTCCACAGTGAGGCTTGAGAATACCGTACTTCCTGCCCTGCTTGCGCGAGGCCCCGTCTGCATAGCCGCGACGACCGAGAATACCGGCGAACCAGAGTATTTGTGCCGTGGATTTATCGTTCCTGATGACTGGTACCAACGCGCACTCGCTCATCGCGCCGTCTAATCAGACTTGCTCCTGGCCAGAATAAACGTCCCCTTTAAAACCTGCTCAATTTTCGAGCAAAAAGTGCGCTATCCACCCGTCGATTGGGCGATGTGGCACCCATTCATTTAGAATCATCGCCTTAATTTTCGTAGACCAATAAAAACAGGGGGTCAGAATTCATGTTTGCAGATTGTTCGATTGGCATGAGGGCGGGGGTGCGATACCTGAGCAGGGTCGCCCTTGGCGCAGTGCTGCTGTTTCTCGGGGGCTGTGCCAGCCAGGTGAATATGTTGCCCACGCTCAGTGAGAAAACGGTACTACAGCCACAACAGGGCGTGGTGGTAGCCAAGGTGATAAATGCCAGTAGCTATCCCCTGCCCTTCAACCAGCTCACCATCAACCCCAAAAACCTGAACGAATCCAGCGAGGTCAAGTCCCCGCGCCTTACGGCACTGGCGAATAACTATCGCGGCAGCACCGTGTTTGCCGCACCGGTGAACGCCGGTGATTACGCACTGAGCAGTATCCGTGCATTCCACTCCCACGGCGATTTCTGGTATTCGCGGTTTGTCACCACCGACGCAAAATTCGGGACATTCCGAGTCAATCCCGGGCAAGTCACTGACCTCGGCACCATCATTTACTACCCGAAGTCCCAGGGCGACAAGTACATCAACATGCTGCTGAGACAACCAAGTGAAGCAGCTGGAAGCACTCTCCATGAAAGCTTCCCGTTCTACGATTTCACTCTGGATTCCGTACACGGCTGGATGGAAGATGAATACGAACAGGAGCGCAACTCCAATTACGTATCCGCAGCGCGCAACCCGGTTACCTACAACGAACAGTATGCCGGCCCGGATGGCAGCCTCTATTTTGTCGGCAAACTGGGGATCATTATCAAACGCTCCCCACAGGGAGAATGGAGTATGGATGCGGTCGATACCAATATCGACCTGTACACCATCGTCGCCAACCAGCGCGGTGACCTTGTCGTAGCCGGCGATGAAGGCAAGGTGTTCATCAAGCGCGTTAACGGCGACTGGCAGGATGTTTCCATCGCCCATCAGCTGCGCGTCCATCAGGCGACGTTCGCAGGTGACAATACGATCGACTTGATAACCAGTGAAAACCACCTGCTCAAAGTCTGGCGTAGCACTGACCTTGCCAACGTGGATTGGCAACACCTGGTTACCTTCCGTTCCGACCGCGGTTGGTTGGATCCGAACGGCGTACTCACTTACGACACAAATCCGAAACCGAAAAACGGCAGCCAGCAGGCGGTGTCCCCGCGCAATATCTCCAGTGTAGATCTTAAGCGGATCGAGGATCGCAACGAGATCTTTGTACGCACCATCGCACGATACAGCGAGCCGATGTTCGAAAACGGCAAGCTTGAGTCTTTCGTGGTTGATACATCAGACTGGCAAATACTCGGCGAAGGCAACGAGCAGCAGTACTCTACCGTCGTCAACGCCGGCGCAACCCAACTCGCTATCAAGGAAGCGGGTTTCTGGAGCTGGGACGGAAAACCCGATTACCTGAAGCTGAATAAAAACAACGGGCAATGGGAGGAAATTTCCACATCCATCTCTGGCTGTCCGCCGGGGACAAAAATCGTGGGCGATAGCTGCAGGGCGAAAGGCTCCAAAGGCCGCTACCAGCAGAAGGTGGACCGTTTTTCGTTTGCCAGTACACCCTGGTTCAAAAACAATGACGAAGTGCTCGCGATTGCCCTTTTCCGGGAAAAATCGGCGGAATCCGGCGAGACGGAAAATAAGGTGCGCCTGATTCACAGTGTGGACGGCGGAAAAGTCTGGACCAAAAGCGAAGACCCGCTGCCAAGCGAATTTTGCGGCACCCTGATTCCAGACGTGAAAGACCGCCTGTTGCTGACGTGCAAAGGCAGTTCAATGGACTTTTATGAGTCCTTGGATGAGGGCGCAAGCTGGAAGCATGTGCGAGAACACGAAAATTTCTGATCGCCGCCTTCACAGATCTGACAAATGCTCCGGCTGAGGCCGGAGCATCTCCTACCTATTACCCTTCCGCCTCCTTACATCAGCACCGAATCGAGAAAAACTTTAGCGCGCTCAAATATCCGCGCCCGGCTTTCCGGTCCTCCCAGGCTGTGTCCGACTTCGGGATCAAAATACCATTCAAACGGCTTGCCACTTGCTTCCAGCGCGGTCTTAAGGCGGAATCCATGCTCCGGATCCACCACCTCGTCCTTACCGCCGTGGGCGACAAAGATCGGAACCTGAAGTTCGGACGTCAGATAGGCAGGAGATACCGCTTTCAGGGTATCGTAATCCTTTCTGGGGTCGCCGATATAATCGCGACTCCACGCTCGCTGCCGGGGATTCAAGCGTGTTGAGTTGAGCATGAGGTTTATATCGCTGACACCGGCGATACTGGCGGCACAGCGAAACAGCTCAGGATGGCGGGTGGCCATCATCGCGGAAGCATAGCCACCATAGCTGATACCTAACGCACACACTCGCTTGCGATCGATATCCGCTCGCTGGACCACCGAGTCGGTAACGCGATAAATGTCCTCCAGCATCAGGGCGCCCCACTGCTGTTTACCCGCTTCTTTCAACTCGGCAGTGTATCCACCTGAACCGCGGAAATTCACCCGCAAAACCGCATAGCCTGACGCCACAAGATACTGGGTCAGCGGATCGTAACTGCGATCATCGAATACCCCGATGGGACCACCGTGGGGCAGTAATACCAGCGGTGAGGGACCAGTGCCGTTATCCGGCAGGCTGAGCAGGTAGGGAATATCCAGATCGCCCACTTTGAACGTCTCTTCGATCAGACGTCCACCCAGCTTTCCTCTAAGGCCGGGAAACCGCTCACCAACTACCTTGGATGAAGTGGACGAGTAGAGCAGGAAAACACCCGGCTGATTGTGCGACTCCCGATAAACGAGCCGCTTCTCTCCATCCGGGCTGCGACCAAGTTCACTCTCGATGTCGGCCCCCGATTGTGACTTGCTGCCGGATACCGCCTTGTCGAAGTACTCATCCACGCGATTACCGTTGCGAACAGTACGCACACCAATGAGTGAACCATCCAGCGGAGACAGAATGAGGTCGACAATCTTGTAGGCACTGATCTCATGAATCAGTGTCTTTTCACCAGATTCATAGTCCAGCAGGAAAATACTGCGTTCTATGTCCTCATTAAAATCAAGTCCGTAGAACTTTCCCTTTCCCGGAGCCAGGGCTATTGGAACAACCTTCCCCTTTGAGGGTTCCTTGTCCGCATCCCGCCACTGCTCCAGAACTTCTGTTTCTCCCTCATCATTGAATGCACTCAGTGTCAGATCACCTTCACTATCGAAGTGCAACACCGCGCGCGGCTTGCTATCGGCATCCAGAAACCACCTGACGGCATACCCCGAAACCGAGCGCACTTCATTGGAGGCAGTAAACTGACCACCGTCTACCGCACTCAATTTACTCAACTTGCCCGGCGCACTGAGTTGATCGGCGCGGATGCGGTAAATTTTGGAATAAGCCCCACTTTTGGCATACAGAAATTCCTGCTCCTGATCGGGTAGCGCCTCCACCACCCAACCGGGTGTTGTGATACGTTTAAGACTGGCCCGTTCAGGTTTTGAATTCGACAGATCCCACACAGACCATTCACTTTTTTTCCTGGTATCAAGCAAATCTTCAATACCCCGCCGCTCGGAAGTGCTTTGTACTACCAAACGCACAGGATCAATCCAGGCCCACTGATCAATACTCGTCTTGCCTTTACTCAAGTCAGTTGCTGCAAGCCGGTACACGCCCCCCCGCCCCGAAGCTTCCGATACTTCCAGAAAAGCCTCTCCATTTTCCCTGCGCACACCGGCAATACGTTTCCCATCAGGGCTCATCGAGATAGAAGCGAAATCCGGTTCCGTAAAAAATTCACGGGCAGGCACATTTGCCACCGCGACCTGCGAGTAGAAAAAAAACAACAGCAGACATCGACTGAGGTTCTTCAGCATTACCAGAGATTGACTGTTCACTGCGCGCCCTCGATGTTCTTTCTACTCTGAGTATCGCGATAAAAATCATCTCTATACCCGGTGTGAAACGCGAGCGGATACATATTCAGGGTCTCCCCCATCAGCTCTCGAATCGTTGCTTCCTGCATGGCAATCCTGTTCAACAGATCTATTTCCACGTGTGATGCACTACGCTCGGTATTAATGTGCAATGCGCCAATATAGTTGGTCCTGCCCGGTTCGATGACAAAGCGCCACTCGGGCCGGTTGTCCGTACTCATGCGAAATGGAAGGCTGTAATGGGGCGCGTTGACCCGGATGATCTGATATTGCCCCTTTGTCATCGGCAGCAGGTAAAAGCCATTAGCAAGGCCTTTCAGAGTGATTTTGTGCGGCTTGGTAACGAAGCGGAAACGCTCGCCCTCCGGCAGGGGCTCGCTATCTGCCCTTGCAATTCGGGCAAACTCGAATGAGGGTGCGGTTCCCCCGGCATCAACATAGAGCAGCATATAGCCTTCCGAACCACCAAGCTCTGGCGCATCAGACACGGGCAGAAGCGAGAATTCCTCGGCCTCAACGCTGAAAGGAGAGCAGAGCACCAGTAGAATCGACACCAATAGTGCGGAAAGTGAGATATTCGGCATATTATTTTCCGAAAAGTGGAATTGTAGGAATCTGGCACCAAGGTGGTCAACCGGCGATCATTTTTCAGCCGACCTTCCCCTCTAATGATCCCAAGCCCTCCTGAGCGCATACATGCCATGTCAACGATGCTCTTGACAGCGATCAATTAACATTTACAATTTTCAGAAACTTCTGAAAGTTAAAAACAAAATGAAACTTTCCAATCAGGCCCAGGCGTTCGTGCTGCACTTCGGCGAGATGGGCAGCCGCTGGGGATTCAACCGCACCGTGGGGCAGATGTTTGCCCTGCTGACCATACATTCCGAGCCGCTGAACGCGGACCAGCTGGCGGAGGCGCTGAAGATCAGCCGCGGCAACGTGAGCATGGGGCTCAAGGAATTGCAGGCGTGGCGGCTGATCGAGCTGCACCACCAGCCCGGTGACCGCAAAGACTACTTCACTGCTGCCGGTTCCATCTGGGATCTGGCGCGCACCGTATTCGAAGAGCGCCGCAAACGCGAGCTGGACCCCACGCTCACCCTGCTGCGGCAATTACTGCTCACCGATCCCCGCGACGAGCAGGAGGCTCAGGCCCAGGAAAAAATCCAGGAGGTATACAGCCTGCTGGAAATGCTCGACCAGTTCGCCAACACCCTGAGCAAGCTGGATCACAAGGATCTGCACAAGCTGATGAAACTGGGCTCCGGTCTCAACAAACTGCTGGACCTGAAAGCGGGCGTCAAAGCCAAAGCAACCACTAAAACAACCAATACAACAACCACCAAAAGCACGACCGGAAAAAAAGCGAAGTAAAAGCCGTAACCCGCGGTCCTGGGCCGCGGTCACCTAAGAGGTACACCCTGTGGACACTGCGCTGGACACCCTGATGCTGTCGCGAATCCAGTTCGCCGCCAACATCAGTTTTCACATTCTCTTCCCCACCATCACCATTGCCCTCTGCTGGATTCTTTTCTTCTTCAAACTGCGCTTCGACCTCACCGGCAACCCGGTGTGGATGCGCGCGTACCGATTCTGGGTAAAAATCTTTGCCCTCACCTTTGCCCTCGGCGTGGTGAGCGGCATTACCATGTCGTTCCAGTTCGGCACCAACTGGCCGGGCTATATGGAAAAAGTCGGGAATATCGCCGGGCCACTGCTGGGATACGAGGTGCTGACCGCGTTTTTTCTCGAGGCGACCTTTCTCGGCATCATGCTGTTCGGCATCAAACGGGTGCCCAGCAAGGTGCACACATTTTCCGCACTGATGGTGGCCATCGGCACCACGCTCTCTGCCTTCTGGATCCTCGCCCTCAATTCCTGGATGCAGACACCGGCGGGCTATGAAATCCGCGACGGTGTGGTGCACGCAACCAACTGGCTAGAGGTCATTTTCAACCCGTCCTTCCCGTATCGGTTGATGCATATGCTGCTGGCCTCGGGATTGACCGCCGCGTTCTTCGTCGCCGGCCTCTCCGCCTACCGCATATTGAAAGGCGATGAAAAGCAGGCGCCGCGACTGGCGCTGAAAACCGGGCTGATACTGGCGGCGATACTCGCACCGCTACAGGCCTTCGTCGGCGATCTGCACGGGCTCAATACCTTTGAGCACCAGCCGCAGAAAATTGCCGCGATGGAGGGCGTGTGGGAAACGGAACAGGGCGCGCCGCTGCTGTTGTTTGCCATCCCCGATGAGGAAACACGCAGCAACCACTTTGCCGTTGGCATTCCCAATATGGCGAGCCTGATTCTCACCCACGAGACCGATGGGGAAATTCGCGGGCTGAACAGCTTTGACGGCGATCACCCGCCGGTGAAACCGCTGTTTTTCGGCTTCCGTATCATGGTCGGCATGGGCTTGCTGATGCTCGCCACGGCCTGGCTCGGCTGTTACCTGTTGCGCCGCCCGGCGATGCCGCGGGCATTTCTGAAGTTTCTGGTGGCGATGACATTTTCCGGCTGGATCGCCACGCTGGCCGGCTGGTATGTGACCGAGGTCGGTCGCCAGCCCTGGCTCGTCACCGGTATTCTGAAAACCGCAGACGCGGTAACGCCGGTGGCGCCGGCCAATGTGGGGCTGTCACTCGCCATGTACCTGCTGGTCTATGTGGTGTTGATGTGGGCCTATATCCACACCCTGAAACGCATGGCGATCAAGTCTGTTTACGTTGAGGAATTCGAAACCGCGGAACCCGCCGCCGATGGCAGTCTCACCAATCTGCCTGAATCCCACATCAAGCCCAACTCCAAACCAGGTACTGCCGGAGGTAACGCGTGAACGAAGTACTGAACCACAGCGGCGACTGGCTGCCTGTTGTTTTCATTGCCCTGATGGGGCTCGCGGTACTGGCCTACGCGATTCTCGATGGCTACGACCTCGGCGTCGGCATCCTGCTGCCTATGGGTGCAGAGGACGAACTGCAGCGGGACACCATGATCGCGTCCATTGGCCCCTTCTGGGATGCCAACGAAACCTGGCTGGTGCTCGCCATCGGCCTGTTGCTGATCGCCTTTCCTTCGGCCCACAGCCTGATCCTGATGAATCTGTATATCCCGGTGGCGGTCATGTTGATCGGCTTGATCATGCGCGGTGTCGCCTTCGACTTCCGCGCCAAGGCGGCGGTGGATCACAAGCTCGCCTGGGATCGCACCTTCAAGATCGGCTCACTGCTCACTACCCTCACCCAGGGTTATATGCTCGGGCAGTATGTGATGGGGTTTGACCAGAGCCTGTCGTCGCAACTGTTCTGCGCGGTGTCCGCCCTCGGTGTTACCGCGGCTTACAGTTATATCGGTGCTGCCTGGCTGGTATTGAAAGCAGAAGACCAGTTGCAGACGAGGGCGGTGCGCTGGACACAGTTGGCCGGTCGCGCCTCGCTGGTGGGTGTGGTCGCGGTCTGCGCGATCAACCCGCTGGTGAACCCGGGGGTATTTGACCGCTGGTTTACCTTCCCGCTGGTGATGTTTGTACTGCTGATCCCGGTGCTGTGCTTTCTCGGCTTTGTGGGCAACGACATCCTGTTGCGCCGGCTGCCGAAAGCCCACGACCGCCACAGCAGTGTCCCCTTTTTTATTGTGGTGGGCATATTTGTACTGTGTTTCAGCGGACTCGGCTTCAGCTTTTTCCCGGACATCGTGCCGGGGAAACTGAATATCTGGGAAGCGGCCAGTGCGCGCGAATCGCTGCAGTTTATTCTCGCGGGCGCGGTGGTGGTGATTCCGGTGATCCTGATGTACACCGCGTTTTCCTATCGGGTATTTCACGGCAAGGCGACGGAGTTGCATTACCACTGAAGTGGATTGGATGAGATGGAAAGAAAAAGCCCTGGATTTCCAGGGCTTTTTTGTTCGCCTGCAGGCAGGCTCCTACGGGGAGTGGTGGCGATGCATCACTGTTGCCACTTGCGGTATTCCTTGAGGGCCTTGTAGGGGCGCTCGGTGTACCAGCCGTAGCCGGCGCGGCGCTCGGCGGAAACCTTGTCCAACTCGAAATACACCTGGCCATCGCGATCGCCGAACACCGGGCGGTCGCTCTCGATATCGTAGAAGCGCGCCCACAGCGGGTCGGCATCGTCGTCCGGGATCAGCGCCGGCAGTTCGTCGCCGCGGCGGTAGCGCAGGCCGTGCATCTGGTGTTGCTCAAACCAGCGGTTGGCACTGTCGATCGCCTTGCGGACGTTTTCCGGCGGATTTTTCAGGGTCATCAGGAACAATACCAGGTCGGCACTCTCGCTGGTGGCGAGTGCCACCGGCTCGAACGCACGCGCGGACGTGGGCTCCAGGGTTTCGTCATCGTGCTGCGCGCCCCAGATGGTGGGCTCGCCATTTACCTCGACCTGGGTGGCCACCAGCATATCCAGTGCGCGCACAAGGCTGTGTTTTGCCTGCGCTTTCAAGTCGGCGGCGAGAAAGGCCAGGCGCTCGTCGCCTTCGGCCGCGGCGCCGACCACTTTCAGCAGGTTGGCGATGGCATCGTCGTTGAAGGTGATATCGTCGTGGTACTTGCCGCGCAGTGGGAAGGACTGAGGCCAGCCGCCGTTGGGGTACTGTGCGAGCAGGATAAGGTTGAGTGCCCGGCTCGCGGAATCGCAGTAGCGGCGGTCCTGGTGGGCATTGCAGGCATTCACCATGACCCAGAACTGGGTGGTGGTGGCGTAGTTATCGAAGGTGGGAACGTAATCTTTTTCGGTGCCGAACTGCTGGCCGGGTTGACGCGGTGTGCTCATGTCGGTGCGCTTGGACCAGCCACCGGAGGGTGTCTGGTAGGTGAGCAGGCTGTCGGCCAGGGCTTTACCCTCGGCACTGGCTATAAAGTCGCGGTCGTAGAGGGCCTGCTTAACATCGAACCCGAACAGTTTGTCTTTCGTAGGTTTGGTGCTTTTTTCCTGCCTGGTCTCGGCCAATTCTCGCTTGATCGCGTCCTGGTCCAGCTTGTAGAGCAGATCGGACATGGCCCGGTAGGCGGCCATGTCCTGCGCCGGTTGCAGCTTCGCCAGCGGATCGGGCCCGGCCCGGGAGGCGTCAGCGGGTGTGTTTTTGGCACCGCAGCCGGTGGCTGCCAGCAGTAGAGCAGCGAGCGTCAGGCCGCGGGCTGCGTTTACACGGGAGAGGGTCATACAAGGGCTCGCTACTGTTTCTGTCAGGCAGAACATCGTTATTTGGTAAGGCCAAACGATGGTAGCAAAAGCCCTTCAATGAAGAAACCGTCAGGCGGCAGCACCTGCCAGCGCCGCCGCCTTGGCCCGACGCTTGTCCCGCGCATTGCGGCGCTTCTCACGGCGCTGGTACCAGATGTAGATGCCGGTGATGGACAGCAGCAGCGGCGACAGGCCGATCACACACCATAGAATCTTGCTCACCAGACCGGCGAAATTACCGAAGTGCAGGCGGCGGTAGCTGTCGACGATCACCGCACCCAGAGTCGCGTCGCGGATGTCGTAGCTCAGCATGTGTTCGCCGCTCTGGGCGTTGTAGGTGACGTTGCTGGCGTACTCGCTGATCAGCGGATTGCCGCTGTGCACATCGCCCCAGAAGGTGAAGTTGGTACCCGGCTCCCAGGGGAAAGAAATGTAGGTGGTCTCGAAGTTCTGGATGCGCTTGCCGGCGTCATCCATTAGAGCCTGCAGCGAGAGGTCGTCGTTGTACAGGCGCTCGGCCATTTTGTAGTGTTCGGCTCCGCCGGCGTGCTCTTCCAGCTCATGGGCGAAGTGGGTGATATTCCACCAGGCACCGGTGAAGCCGAGGATCAGCAGGACCGGTGCGCCGATGATACCGGTCATTTTGTGCAAATCGGAGAAGTACACGATCATACGCGCGTTCCAGCGCAGGGTGAAAAAGTTCTTCCAGAACTTGCGGTACAGGATAAAGCCGGTAATACCCAACAGGCACAGCAGGATGGAGAAGACACTGGTAATAAGCATGCCCCAGTCGCCCAGCAACAGGGTGTAGTGCAGGTCCAGTAACCAATCGGTTAAGTGATGGGTCAGTCCCATGGGCGGGCGCAGCGGCTCACCGGTGTACTGGTCCATCAGCGCATAGGTCCACTCATCGGTGCCGTGCTGTATGGTGTACACCAGATCCGCGCGGTCTTTGTCCTGGAACAGCGCCCAGCCGGTGACCTCATAGCCGGGGAAATTACTGTGCATGGAAGCTTCCAGCGCATCCAGGCTCAAGCGCTCACGACCATTCGAATCCACCCGCACCTTGTCGGCGAGCAGCAGCGAATCAATCTCGTGCTTGAACACCAGAATACTGCCGGTGATGCAGATGACCAGCAGCGGGACAAAGGCGGCCAATGCCATCCAGCTGTGCAATTTGAACAGGGTTTTATTCATGTTGTTCTCGCTTGGGTTACGCCGGCAAAGAATCTCAAATCGCTAAACACAAACGGGGTGAAGGCCATAAATGGCCTTCACCCCCAAGAGTGCCTCTGATTTACACAGGTGAATCAGTAACGCCAGTTCACCGATGCGCTGAAGTTGCGTGGCGCGGCGTAGAAGCCCTGATCCCAGTACAGGCTGCTGATGTATTTCTCGTCGGTAAGGTTTTCACCATTAATGGAGAAACTCAGCTGTTCGCTCACCTTGTAATTGGCAAACAACTGCAGGGTCGCATAGGCGTCCTGCTCGATGGTATGCCCCGAAGCGTGAACGCGGGAAATATCGTCCTGCCAGTTGAGGCCGCCACCCACCTTGAGCTGGTCGAGCATCGGCGGACGGTAGCTGGCGTAGAGGCGCACAGTCTGCTCGGGGATAAAGTCTCGGTTGAGGCCATTGCCGGCCTTATTCTCGATATCCACCTTGGCGTAGCTGAACTCCATGTGCAGGCCTTCGACAAGTTCACCACTGACGGTCAGGTCGTAGCCGTTGCTGTCGTAATCGCGGCCTTCGTAGTAGTCGATCATCACCTGATCGTTGTTCGGGTCTTCAATCTGGCCGGCAAACTCCGCCACGTTGTTCTGCTGGGTCTGGTAGTAAGCCAGGGTTGCAATGAGCTTGCCGCCGAGAAATTGCCCTTTTACTCCCACCTCGTCATTGACGCCCTCGGTTGGGTCAATAAAAGACAGGTCTTCGGCAACATCATCCTGCGCACGGAAGGTTTCTGTGTGGCTCGCGTAAAGGGAGTAATTGTCGGTCAGGCTGTACACCACACCCGCGTAGGGCAGAACCTTGCCATCCACCTTGGTGACTTTGCTGGTACCGTAGCCTTCACCTTCGGCCTCCCAGTTCACCACGCGGGCGCCGCCCACCAAGCTCAGGCTGTCGGTTAGGCGGAAGCGGGTCGCAGCGTAAAACGCACTCTGCTCTTCATCGAAATTACTGCCGGTCAGCCCGTCGGTATATACCGGTTTGACCGGGGTCTGGCCGTTCCACTGGGTGAAGTCGCCGATCGGCGGGAAGCCGTTGGTGTAGTCGTACAGCGAAACTTCTCTGGTTGAGCCTTCGGACCAGTTGTAGCCGAACAGCAGGTCGTGCTCGCGGCCCAGCAACTGGTAAGTACCGGATGCGCGCAGGTCGAACACGTCCTGCTTGCCGTCCAGGGTATAGCCGCTGGCGTAGCCTATCAGGCCTATGTCGGTGTCGCGATCCGGCAGGCTGTACATATAAAACAGCTCGCTGTCGCCTTCGATGTCCGCAGTGCTGTAGTAGCCCTTGAGTTCCCAGCCGTTGGCAAACTCGTGCTTCAGTTCGGCGAAGACTTCTTTCTCAATGTTGTCCCAGTAGGCCCACTCGGCAGAGGTGGAGGCGGACACGTCGTAATCGGTGGGTGTCCCGTCGGAGTACACCAGCGGCAGCGCGCCCCACAGTGGGCTGTCGGCGAGGCTGCTCTGGTAGCTGGCGCCCAGTGTCAGCAGGGTGGATTCACCCAGGTCCTTTTCCAGTGCTCCGTAGACCACGGATTTGTCCATGGCGTAAAAATCGAGATACGACTCCCTGTCTTCCTTGGTCATTACCACGCGACCGCGCAGGCCATCGGTCAGGGTGCCGGAAACATCGCTCTCCAGGCGCAGCCTGTCCCAGGAACCCGCGATGGCGCTGAAGGACATTTGCAGATCATCGGTGGGGCGTTTGCGCACCATATTGACGGTGGCTGACGGATTGCCGGCGCCACTCATCAGGCCATTGGCACCGCGCACCACTTCGATGCGCTCGTAGATGGAAGTATCGGTCTCACCGCTGCGGTTGCCGTAGGTAGATGGCAGGCCCACGCCATCGACCTGGAAATTGGTGACGTCAAAGCCGCGGGAGGAATAGTAGGTGCGGTCGGTTTCCACACTCTCCACCTGAATGCCCGGCACGGCCAGCAGTGCGTCGTTCAGGTTGTACATATTGAAGTCGTCCATCTGCACCTGGCCGATCGCGGATACCGATTGCGGTGTTTCCATGATCGATAGACCGAGGCCCGTCGCAGTGTCCAGGTCGCTGACCAGGTAGGAGTCCACCTGCTCGCCGACGACTTCCACATTCTCGAGCCTCTCGGAATTTTTCACTTCCGCGGCGACAGCCCCATTGGCTGCGGCGAGAGCGACCGCCAGAACAGTGCTGGCAAACAGACGGTGATTCGGTTGCATGGATGTGTCCCCAGTGACTACCCCTTGAATTTGGGACGGGAGTTTAGTTTAGCAAACATCCAAATGCAACAGATTATCATTTAGATTTTGTTAAGGTTGGCCCATTTATCCGGTCATTAAACTGCCACTTGCGCCATTTACCCTGCCCTATTTTTGAGGCCATCACCTTGCCCCCTAGTCATTCCAGCCGGCAGAAGAGCCCCCTCTGGGTACTTACCCACAGCGCTGCTGTATTCGCTGTCTTGATTAGCCTGCTTACCGGATTGCGCATCGCCACTCTCTCGCAACCCGCGTTGATGCAAATCGAAGAACTGCTTCCCCAAGGCGAGGTACATCAGTTCCATTTTTTCAGCGCGCTGATGCTTTCCTTTATTGCTCTCGGCTTTGTTGTGCATCGTCTGCGCATACCATCCCCAACTGGCACCCCCTTCCGCCGTTGGCCAGGCTGGCATCGAGCGATTATTCGTGCCGGCTACCCGCTGCTCGCCGTCGCCATCATCAGTGGCTGGCTGCTGTTCAGCGGTGCCAACCTGCGGCAGGTGCATCTGGCCTGTGCCTTCGGCGTGCTGCTGTATCTGTTTCTTCACGGCGGCCTTTACGGTATCCGCTGGGGTAGGCAGGCACTCGTCGCTACACTCGTGCCGCAACTCTCGCGCACCTCTTTAGTAGCAGGCGTTGTCGTGATCGGACTCGGCCCGTTGTTGGTGTCCCTGGGCTGGGTAAACCTCCGCCAGCAGAGCCATTTCACCCTGACCGTCAACGCCATACCTTTGCGTATTCCTATACATATCGATGGCGAAGGCAGCGAACCACCATGGCAGAGCGCCCGCACCCTATATATTTTCA
Source organism: Microbulbifer harenosus (assembly GCF_005771435.1). Classification (GTDB taxonomy): domain Bacteria; phylum Pseudomonadota; class Gammaproteobacteria; order Pseudomonadales; family Cellvibrionaceae; genus Microbulbifer; species Microbulbifer harenosus. The sequence continues at coordinate 70,172 of NZ_VANI01000021.1, read as the reverse complement.
CGGATGGCGGTGCCAACTTCGACAACGGCGCGACCGAGGTGGAACTGCGCGCGCTGCATAACCGCGAGGAGTTTTACCTGCAGGCACGCTGGCGCGATGCCGATGAGAGCCTGGCACACCTGCCCCTTGTGAAAAGCGCCCACGGCTGGGAGGTTCAACAACACGGCTTCCATCAGTTCAACGAAACCCGTCATTACGAGGACAAGTTCGCGGTGCTGCTCTCTCCCGATTGCGACTTTGCCGCCGCCGGCACCGCGCACCTTGGCAGGAAGCCCTTGAAAAACGCACCAGCCAACTGGCACGGCAAGGGCTATCACTACAGCGACGACGGCCAACTGCACGACCTCTGGCACTGGAAGGCGGTGCGCACCAACGACATGTATCTGGCCGATGACAACTACATCTCCAGCCCGGATATTCCGCGCCCCGGTGCGCGGCGCTACACCGCCGGTTACCAGCAGGACGGCAAGGAGTCCGGTGCCTATGTGATGAACTGGCAGTGGTATCGTCCGGGCGCAATCACGCCCAAACGCCTGCCGTTGGATCCGGCGCAACTCGCCGTATACCAACAAGCGCAAACAGACCGGGAAAGCCGCCCGCAGTGGGTTGCCTCCTGGTTTGACTACCAGCCCTACTCTGCGGAAGCAGACAACAATTATGCCGAAGGGACCGCAATGCCCTCGGTCATCTACAACTCCAACCGCTTCGAGGGCGACCGCGCCGACGTGCGCGCGCGCGCGCAGTGGCGCGACGGTTACTGGACATTGGAAATGGCGCGCAAGCTGGTCACTGGTTCTTCACTGGACGTCCCCATTCACGACGGGATCTGCCTGTGGGTATCGGCGTTTGATCGCGCGCAGATCGCTCACACGCGCCACACCCGCGCGATCAGGCTGGAGCTGCAACAATGAACCTCTGGCAACGCACCCTGTTAATCGTCGGCGTGCCGCTCGCGGCCATCACCGCGGCCGTGCTACACCAGCCGGCCAAACCGGAGCCTGCGCCCTATCACCTCACCAAGATCGCTGCCGATGGTAAAACCCTACCGCCGTGGGCGGGGCCCTGGTCCTGCGTGTGCGACCGCACCACTGGCCTGCTGTGGGAAGTCAAAACCGACGATGAGGGCATTCACGATGGCCTGTGGACTTACTCCTGGTACCGTGCGGGAGCCGCAGGGTTTCACACCGCGGCGAGAACAAATCTGGCAGAACCTTTGCCGGAAGCTGGTGTTCCAGATAACGGTGACTGTTATTTTGAAAAGACACGCTGCGATACCGAGGACCTGATCCGCCGCACCAACCGCCAAACCCTGTGCGGTGAAAACAACTGGCGGCTGCCGACGAGCGTCGAGCTCGCCTCCCTGATCTACCCCCTGGCCAAGGCCGGCCAGGCAAAAATTGATACGGACTATTTCCCGCATACCAAGCACGGTGATTACTGGACCGCCGATGAGGGCGATACATTGCAAAATGTTTACCGTCATCTGCAAACCGGAGCCGAGGCCATCAGTTTTATCGAAGGGGAAAAGTTCACAATTCCGCATCGAAATGCCGCTTTTGTGCGCCTGGTCAGTGCCGATTCAAAAAGCTGTCATTAACCCCTCTCACACTGCCCCCGCTGTAACGATTCTCCTGGTTATTTTCCGTTAACAATAAACACGCACAAGGAATTCCCAATGAAATCCTCTCTGGGCAGCCTGGCACTGGCAACGGGCGCGGCGGGACTGATCTCCGTCCTCGCGGCAACCGACGTACATGCAGCCACCAAACACTACCGGCTGGTGTGGGACAAGGACGGCAGCAACAGCGCGGTCATCGGCTTTTCTCCCGACGGCAGCAGTAGCAACCCCTACGTCAGCTACGGTTATTCCACCAACGAAAGCAGTTGGAGCAATGTCGCAGTCAATGCCACCCGCAGTTTCGGCGGCAGCATCACCAGCCACTTTGTACGACTGGAAAATCTCACCCCGGATTCAGCGATCTATTTCCGCGTGTGCGATCAGAACGGTTGCGGCGAGCGCTTCTGGTTCAAAACAGCGCCGGACACCGCCGAACCCTTCGTACTCGTTGCCGGCGGCGACACCCGCACCGGTCATACCACCCGCCGTCAGGGCAATCAGCTGCTGGCAAAAATCCGCCCGCTTGCCGTCATGCACGGCGGTGATTTCACCGATGCCAACAGCGCAACGCAGATGAGCGCGTTTCTCGACGACTGGACCCTCACCTATTCCAGCGACCAGATCGACGGCATCAGTTACAAGCGCATTTATCCGTTGATCCCAACCCACGGCAATCACGAAGACAACAACTACTCCACCCTGTGCCAGGTGTTCGGTGTGGACTTCGATGAAGACGGCAACTGCAACCCGAACGATACCTACGGCGCGGTGCAGATTTCTCCGCTGCTGCGGGTGTACACGCTAAACAGCCAGTTCCAGAACAGCGGCTGGTCTTCTTACGCCGCCAGCATGAACACCTGGCTGCAGAGCGATCTCTCCGCCTATGGCAACAACAGCGACTGGCGCTTCGCGCAGTATCACAAGCCGATATTCCCTCACTACACTGGCAAGTCGGACAACCCCACCCTGTTCAACTGGTGGGCGCAGGCGTTTTACGACTACAGCATGAACCTGGTGGTGGAGTCCGACACGCACCTCACCAAACTGACCCAGGCACTGGTTCCCAGCGGCAATAATTTTTCCGCAACCGGCAACGGCGGCACCGTGTATGTGGGAGAAGGCAGCTGGGGCGCGCCGGCGCGTTCCGCCAATGACCCGAAATCCTGGACCATCGACCTCGCCAGTATCCAGCAATTCAAGGTGATCCAGGTCAGTGCCAACGAGCTAGCAGTGCGCACTGCAGAGTTTGACAGCAGCGCCGCCACACTTTCACTCGCACAACGGGAAGCCGACTCGCTGTTGCTGCCGGCAAACGTCAACTGGTGGTCCGCGAACGGCATTGGCGAAACCCTGACACTAAACCGCAACGGCGCCAACCGCAGTGTGATCGCCAGTTCGTCCGGAGGCTCGTCGAGCAGTTCGTCCGGCGGCTCTTCCGGCTCAGGCTCATCCGGTGGCGGTAGTGTGCAGCAGTTTACCCAGGCAGCCAGTGACGATGTGTTTATCGCCTCTGCTCGCGCCGGCAGCAATTATGACGGGCACAACGACGGACTGCTGGCGGATGGCAGCGACAGCTACTTTGGCAAGCTGTATACGCTGATCCGTTTCGATCTCTCCGGCCTGGAAAATTGCGGTAATTTCACCAGCGCAATCTTGGAGCTGAACATTACCGATCGCTCCAGCAATACTTATGGTGTTTACCAGGCCAATGGCAACTGGCAGGAAAACACGGCGAGCTGGAACGCGGTCGGCGGTAACAATGTTCTGGGCAGCCTCGCCGCAACGTTTGTGCCCTCCTCTACCGGTACCCGGCAAATCGACCTGCTCGCGTCGGGCATGGTGGAATCCTGGATATCCGGCGGCAACACCGGACTGGTCATCGCACCGCAGAGTGGCAGCAACGGCGTTGACATGACATCCAAGGAAACCGGGCAGGGCCCGCTGCTGAAACTAGAGGCGGCCTGCGCGAACTGAAGTTTCACGGAACTTCAGGCAAAAAAATGGGGCTTCATTACGAAGCCCCATTTTATTTTCCCGCTTACTTATTCGACGTGATTACTCACCGCTTTTTAGCGTGCGGTCAAAAAAGTTCTTCATCATCTGATGCCAGTGCTTGCCGGTTTCCTTGCCGCGCAGGCTGTGCTTCTTGCCCGGGTAGGTCATCAGTTCGAACTGCTGGTCGTTGTCCTGCAGTTGCTTGATGAGTTTGGTGGTGTTGGTAAACAGCACATTGTCGTCCGCCATACCGTGGTAGATCAGCAGCTCGCCTTTAAGATCCTTGGCATAGGGGAATACCGAGGACGCCTCGTAGGCCTCCGGTACTTCATTGGGGTTGCCCATGTAGCGCTCGGTGTAGTGGGTATCATACAGGCCCCAGTCGGTTACCGGCGCACCGGAAATACCCGCCTTGAAATAATCGCCAGCCTTAAACATGGTCATCAGCGCCATATAGCCGCCGTAGCTGTGACCGTAAACGCCAATGCGCTCGGGGTCGACAAACGGCAGGCTGCGCAGGAATTTCACCCCGGTCACCTGATCGTCTACTTCCACACTGCCCATTTTCTTGAAGATCGGGTCCTCAAATTTTTTGCCGCGATTGGCGGAACCGCGGTTATCCAGGGTGAACACCACATAGCCCTGCTGGGCCATGAACTGGTTGAAGGGGCGGTCCCAGCTGTTGGTCACCAGCTGCGCGTGGGGGCCACCGTACAGGAATACCATCACCGGATAGGTTTTCTTCGGGTCGAAACCGGCCGGTTTGTACATGCGGTAGTAGAGGGTGTGACCTTCCGGCGCCTTGATCTGGCCGAATTCAGGTTTGATCCAATCGCTCATATAGGGGTACAGCGGGTGGCCTTTCTCCACCTTGTTCTCCTGCAGCCAGGTCACGCGCTTGCCATCCACACCGTGCAGGCTCACCTGGGCCGGAGTCGTGGGATTGGAATAAGTGTCGATATAACCGGAAGCGTCGTCGGCGAACTCGATACTGTGCATGCCGGCGCGGGAGGAGATCTTGCCGATCTTGCCGCTGCCATTCAGGTCGGTGACATACAGGTGACGCTCTAGCGGCGTGTCCTTGCGGCCGGAGAAATAGACCTTGCCGGCCTTCTCATTCAGCGCTTCCAACTCATCTATGGCCCAGTCGCCACGAGTCAGCTGTGCCAGTTGCTTGCCGTTGAAATCATACAGGTACAGGTGCTTGAAGCCGTCCTTCTCCGATGCCCAGATAAAACGGTCGCTGTCGTTCAGGAAACGCAGGTCGTGGAACAGGTTGACCCAGGTATCACTGGTTTCCACCACTGCATTGCGGGTTTTGCCGCTGGGGATTTCCACAAAACGCAGCTCCAGCTTTTGCTGGCTGCGGTTCTGCCATTGATAGGAGAGCAGGTTGTCGCGCGCCCACTGCACCCGGGGAATGTAGATGTCCTGCTCCTTGCCCAGATCCAGCCACTGGGTTTTGCCACTGGCCAGATCCAGCACACCGAGTTTGATCTTCACGTTGGGGCGACCGGCAGCGGGATAGCGCTGCTGGATCAGGTCGATGCGATCCGCATAGATCTCGCTGCGGGTCACTTCGTCTACCGGGGTCTCGTCCACCTGCAGGAAGGCGATGCGCTTTTCGTCAGGCGACCACCAGTAGCCGGTCATGCGGTCCATTTCTTCCTGGGCCACAAACTCGGCCATGCCATTTTTGATGGGGCCTTTGCCGTCGGTAGTGAGCTGGCGCTCTTTGCCGGTGGCCAGGTCCACGACGAAAATATTCTGGTCGCGGATAAAGGAAACCCAATTTCCCTTCGGGGAAACCCGCACATCGGTTTCGAAGGCTTCGGTTTCGGTGAGGCGTTTGGACTTGCCGTTTTTCAGCTCGTAGTAAAAAACATCCCCGGCGAGCGGGAACAGCAGGGACTTGCCGTCTTTGGACCAGCTGTACTCCATGATGCCGCTACCGAAAATGCGCTGGCGCTCTCGGCGGGCCTTCTCTTCGTCGGAGAGATTTTCCTCACCGGAATGGAGTTTGTCGGAATTCACCAGCATGCGGGTCTCGCCGTCTTGCAGGCGGTATTCCCACAGGTCGTAGCGGTTGTAGTCTTCCTCGCGGCCCTTCAGGAAGGTGACCCGGCTGCCGTCCGGGGAGTACTGCAGCGCGCGCGGGCTGGTGCCGGTAAGGGCGGGATCGGAGAATATTCTGTCGATGGTCAGCTGTTCGGCAGAAGAATGGCCGGCAAAAGCACAGCCCAGCAGGAAAAACAGTTTGCGTTTCATGCAGTCACTCGCATTTAGAAATTTTATGGTGCGGAAACTGCAGCACAGCTCCCCGAAATGATCGGGAGATAATAGGGGGATGGTCAATTGAGCGCCAGAATTTGCGGCGATATGACCTTATCCGGCGTCGAATACCGAGGCGGAATCCGTGTCGGATTGCGCGGCCGGTTGCGGTGAAACAAGACTGCCCAGTATTCCCGCCAGCAGTGCCATGGATACCGCCGGGATAATGGGATTCCCCCAAAATTCTTCCACCGTCGCCATGACCAGTAGCGAGGTGACTGACCCGGCCAGCAGCGACGCCAGCGCACCCTGCCAGCGGTAGCGCGGCCAGAACCGCCCGAGCAATCCGCAGGCAAACAGCCCCGCCATCACGGTGGAAATCATTTTGCTGATATAGCCGATCAGGTCATCGGACAGCAGCGCCATACCCAGCGCCACACTGATCACCAGCAGCAGACCGATACGCGACAGGGCAAGGCTTTCGCGTTTAGTCGGTTTACTGAGATCCCGCACCAGCACGGAGACACCGGCAATGGCATCGGAGCTGGCGCTGGACATGGTGGCGGAGAGGCCGGCCAGCAGCACCAGCACGCCGATACCGAGCGGCAGTACTTCGATCGCGAGATAGGGGAATGCGTAATTGCGGTTTTCCAGTTGCGGGTTTAGCACAAACGCACAAATGCCAATAACCGCCGGCACTAGCGAGAAAAACAGGTAGAGACCGCCGGAAATATAAAACGACCTGCGCGCAGAACGGACACTGCGTGTCGAATAAATACGCTGACGGAAAGACGGGGTAGCGAGTACCCCCACCGCAATCACGGCAGCCAGGGAAATGGCCGGCAGCACGCCTATGGACTGCGCACGCTCGGCGGATTGCGAAACGTCGACAACCACTTCCCAACCACCGACGGTGTGGACGGCGAACACTGCCATCAATAAAAATCCGACAAACAGCACCAGTGCCTGCAGGGTATCTGTCCACACCACGGCGTGATAACCACCTACAATTACAAAAATACCGAAGCCGGTTGCCACCAGCAGTTTTGCCAGCTGCAAATCTATTCCGGCAATCCACGCGAGATACAGACTGCCGCCGAGAATATGCGCGCCGAGCCACCCGAGGCTCGCAATCAGGATCAGCACCGCGACGATTTTTTTCACCAGCGGGTGATCGCCCACGTAGGACGCAAGCTCTTCACTCATGGTGGCAAAGCCCTGCGCGCGCGCGGGGGCAAACAGCAACCCCAACAGCAGTATCCCCACTGCGCCGCCAATCCCGTACAGGGCCCCGGCCCAGCCGTTGGCGTAACCAAATCCGACCGCCCCCATGGATGAGCCGGTGCCCACCATGGTGGCGACGGTGGTACCGATGGTGAGGAAAATGGGCAGGCTGCGGCCGGCGAGCAGGAAGTCGTCTTCGCTGCGGGTACGACGGGATGCGAACCAGCCGATGGCGATCAGGAATACGATGTAGAGGCCGAAGGCCCCGAGAAAAATACTGGCATTCATATGGAAATTTATTTTTATTGAACGCGTGTTATTGGATTATTTTTTTATTTCAGCGGCGACCTGTATAGACCTCAGGTTTCTGGACTTCTCTAAAAATCGTAGCGAGCGGGTGGCTGGTGGTGGCCGCCGGACGCCGCCAGGCGCACGCGCAGTAGATTTTTAGAGATGTCCTTTTGGTTGCTTGTAACACACTACGCCAACTTCTACTTTGCAGTCCACCACCAGGTCGCACACGGAGCAGATTCTGGCTGGAGGGTGGTCTCCGAAATTTTGTTTGAAGACTTTGTTGAAAGACTGAAAGTATCTTGCATCGGTCAGAATGACGGTGACATGCACCACGTCTTCCACACTGTAGCCGGCTTTATCCATGATGGCGAAACAGTTGTCGATGGCGAGCTGGGACTGCTCCACAATCCCCCCTTCCACCACTTCGCCATCGCGCATCGGAGTCTGGCCCGACACATAGAGAAAACCACCGGCCTCTACTGCACTGGAAAATGGCAGGTGTTGACCACCTGTACCTGTGCCACCTTCGGCACCGAATCTCTGAATCATGATTACTACTCTTGTTGCAAGTTTAGTGGTACTGCTTTGTTCTCGGTCCTGTGGCGGCGGAGCACCGGGTAAAGCCTTTCGGGACCGCTGTGAATACGTCCCTGTACGCTGCGTCGGCAACATCCCTGTTGCCGACGCTCCCGAAAGGCTTTACCCGGCGCTCCGCCTTCGCATTGAATTTTCTTACTCCGTAAGTGGCATGAGCGATCGAGCTTACGAAGTACAGAAATTCGAAGCTAAGGTAAAGCACTGGGCGGGCACTTTCAGAAGCGTCGCAAACAGGATGTTTGCGCCGCAGCTCCCAGGGATGGGTTCACAGCGGTTCTGAAAGTACCCGCCCAGTGATTTGCCGCCCCGAACCCCGAACAGAGCACCACGGAGCCCGAAAAGAACCACAGAACCTAGCCGCGAAACAAAAACGCTCCACTCCGGCTATCCAACACAACACCGTCGGAATAAGCACAAACCCCATTCACCCAGACCCGTGAAATCCCCCGCGCCGCTCTTTGCGGTTCGGAATAACTCGCCAGCGATTCCAGCCCAGCGTAATCAAACAACACCAGATCCGCAGAATAACCCTCGCGAATAAACCCGCGATTCGCCAACCCGAAATTGGTCGCCGAAAGCCCGGTCATCTTGTGCACCGCCTGCGGCAGATCAAACAGACCAAGCTCCCGCCCGTACTGGGCGAGCACACGAGGAAAGGCCCCCCACAATCTCGGGTGCGGATGCGGATCGTTGGGCAGGCCATCGGAACCGACCATGGTCAGCGGGTGCCTGAGGATATTTTTTACATCCTCATCACTCATACAGTGGTACACCGCACCCGCCGGCTGCAACTTTTTCGCCGCCTCATAGCAGGAGAGATTCCACTCCCGTGCAATCTCCGCCAAGGGCCGACCGCCCTGCTCCGGAAACGGCTCGGACCAGGTGATGAAAATGTCGATATCGTCCGCCACCTGCGACAAGTCCAGCGTGCTCGAACTCGCAGTATAGGGGTAACAGTCACAAGCGACTTTTTGATGCTGAACAGCATTTTCCAATGCCCCGAGCACTTCCCCACTGCGCCCCCAATTGCCGCGCCCGGCGCATTTCAGGTGGGAGACAATCAGCGGCACGCGGTGTTCGCGCGCGGTCAGCAGGGCTTCGTCGATGGCATCTAGAATGCGGTCGAACTCGGTGCGTAGATGCGTGGTGTACACCCCGCCCTGCGCCGCCAGTTCCGCGACCATTTCCAACACTTCTGCGGTATCCGCACATTTCGCGCTGCCGTAGGCAAGGCCGGAGCTGAGGCCAATCGCGCCCTGTTGCAGCGCCTCACGCAATTGCGCACGCATGGCGGCGAGTTCGGATTTGCTGGCGGTACGCTGCAGGTCGTCCATGTGGTTGTTGCGCAGTGACGTGTGCCCTACCAGTGCGGCCACGTTGACGTTGGGACGGGATTCCTGCACCGCGCGGGCGTAGTCGGAAAATTGCGGATAGGTGAAACGCGCGCGGTCGCCGAGCAGATTCAGCGGGTCGGGTGGATCGCTGTTGAGCGTAACGGGGCTGGCGCTGATGCCGCAGTTGCCGACGATGACGGTGGTCACACCCTGGCTGATTTTGGCGGGCACCTGCGGTTTGTGGATGACTTCCAGATCGTCGTGGGTGTGGACGTCGATAAATCCGGGGGCGAGATGCAGGCCTTCCGCCTCGATGATTTCCCGGGCAGGCTCAGAAATGCTACCGGGCTCGGCGATGCGCTGAATACGGCCTTCGGCGAGGGCGATGTCGGCAGTAAAGATGGCGGCACCGCTGCCGTCGACAACCGAGCCTTTGCGAATCACCGTATCGTATTTCATTCCCGTCCCTTTTGTTCCCTCCGTTCAGTCTCCCAATGGCAAACGGTCTTCACCGTGCTTGTGGCTGTCCAGAGTGTGCTTGAGGCGCCTGAGCGCCTCCCGGCTTTTGCGTTTCTGTTTTACCGCCAGCTCCGTGGCCAGCACGTCGATGGCGGCGAGCATGACGTAGCGGGCGGCGGTGGGTTTGAAGATGTAGTCCGTCTCCAGCGGCTCCATCGGCACCAGGTGGTGCAGCACCCGCGCCAATGGCGAATCCGCCACCGTCACACCCAACGTCGTTGCGCCATATTCCCGCGCAATCTCCGCCGCTTCCTGCACATCCGGGCTGTAACCGCCCATGGACAGGCACAGCACCACATCGTTGCTGTCGATGGTGGAGGCGGCCATGCGCATCAGCATGGGATCCGAATAGGAGGTGGCCGGAAAGCCGAGCCGGAAAAACCGATGCTGGCACTCCTGCGCAAATACCGTGGAACCGCCGCCCACTCCGAAAATCAAAATCTGTCGCGCGCGCGCCAGCGCTTCCACCGCGGGCTCAATCACGGCTTCGGTAATCAGCCGCGCATTGTGATCCAGCGCCGCTTTGATCTCGTCGTAAACCCCGTAATTGGCTCCCGGCTCCACTTTGACTTCGGTGTAGAACCGCTGCCCGATGGCCACCGCCTGCGCCAGCCGCAGTTTGAGATCGCGCACATTCTTGCAACCCACCGCCTTGGCAAAGCGGGTAATCGTGGCCTCACTGACGCCGGCTTTGCTCGCCAGCTCACTGATACTGGCGTGAGCGGCGAAGCTGATATCGTCCGTCACCAGCCGGGCAATCTTCTGTTCTGCATCGCGCAACTGGCCGTAATGGGCGTTAATCTTCGAGACAATATCCGGTTCGTGACTCACGGCAGCTTTCCTGTTTTGCTGGAGTTTCGAATCCCGCACGCCGTCGGCGGACGGCCAGAGGGCGGGCTTCAGAAGCGGATATGGATGTTACTCAAGTCGGTGCAGTATAGGTATCGTGTTTGTTACTTTCAACACCATAATTATTTATGTGATACTTTCTACCAAACTTTATTCTGACAACTGGGATGGAGCCGGCCCGATGAACCTTTCTCACAAGACGGAAAACCCACGCCCTACACCCAACCTGCTGCGCGAGGACATCCCACTGCCGGCAGCGGTGGTGTACCGCACGCGCCTGCAACACAACCTGCAGTGGATGCAGGCCTTTGCCGATCAACATGACGTGAAGCTAGCGCCCCACGGCAAGACCACCATGACCCCGGCGTTCTTCCGCCTCCAGCTGGCCGCAGGCGCCTGGGGCATGACCGTCGCCAACCCGCAACAGGCGCGGGTGGCCGCGGAGGCCGGCGCGACACGGGTGCTGATGGCCAATCAGCTTGTCGGCCGCGGCAATATGCAGCTGGCCAGCGCATTGCTGGCGGATTACCCGCAGCTGGAGTTTTACTGCCTGATCGACTCTGTGGAAAACGCGCGGCAGCTGGGGACTTTTTTCGCGGAAAGGCAACAGACGCTGAAACTGCTGCTCGAAGTCGGCGTACGCGGCGGCCGCACCGGTTGCCGCGATTCTGCACAGGCCCACACCCTGTGCGACGAAATCCAACGCTGGCCACAGCTACAGCTGGCCGGGGTGGAAACCTATGAGGGCCTGATTCAGGGCGAGCGCGCCGAGACGCGGGTGATCGAGCACCTGCAGGAGGTGCGCGACCTGTGCCTGGAACTGCTGGCGCAAGAGAAAATCGGCATCGAAACGGCGATACTGAGCGGCGCCGGCTCCGCCTGGTACGACCTGGTTGCACAGGTTTTTACCGATCACCGCGAACCGCGCCTCCTGCCGGTGTTGCGCCCCGGCTGCTATCTCACCCACGACCGCGGCATCTACCAAAAGGCGCAGGCAGGAGTAATGCAAAGGATGGAGGGGCGCTGCTGCCCACCGGGAGATCTGCACTCGGCACTGGAGGTCTGGGCCTATGTGCAGTCGCTGCCAGAACCCGGTATGGCTATCCTGAATTTCGGCAAACGGGACGCGGCCTATGATGCGGGACTGCCGCGCCCGGAACGGCATTTTCGCCCGGGCCGGGATGGCGCACCGCGCGCGGCGGACGAAAGCTGGCAACTCACCGGCATCATGGACCAGCACGCGATGATGAAAATCCCCGAGGACGCGGATCTTCAAGTGGGCGATATGCTCGCGCTTTCCACCTCGCATCCGTGCCTGACCTTCGACAAGTGGCGACAGCTGCTGGTGATCGACGACGACTTCAATGTGCTGGAAACCGTCGATACCTGTTTTTAGGCCAAGACTTTTAGGCCTGAGTTTTTAAACGCGGAAAATCCAACGAAAATGCGAGCATGAAAACAATAAAGAATATATTTTTCAGCAGTTGGTGCGCACTGCTGCCTCTGGTGGTGTTCGCGGCTGATGGCGAATCCGATATGGATTCCCTGCCGGCGCTCATGCCCTACCCGCAGCAGCTCACCCCGCATTCCGCCGCCCCTGAGTTTATCCTGAGCGGGAACAGCGCACTCTGTTTCCGCAACTCACCGAGCAACCGATTGCGCGCAGCGGAAGCCCGTTTTCGACGGCGCACCGAGCGCCAGACCGGGATTTCCCTGAATGCGGCTACTCGCTGCGATACGCCCTGCGTTGCCGGCAATATTTCTGTTGTCGAACTCGCCGTCACCAGCGAAGACGCACCGAGCACGCTGGGCGAGTTGAGCCGCGCCGGGGACGCCTACCAGCTCGAAATCAATCCGCAGAGAATCACCCTGAGCGCGGACTTTGAAGTAGGCATACTCCGCGGACTGCAAACACTGTCGCAGCTGCTCGGCATACAAAGGGCCAACGCGGCTTCACTGCAGCCCATGACCATCAACGACCGGCCACGCTTCCGCTGGCGCGGCCTGATGCTGGATTCCGCGCGCCACTTTTTTTCCGTGGACACGATCAAGCGCCAGCTGGACGGTATGGCCGCCGCCAAACTGAATGTCTTGCATTGGCACCTCACCGATGACCAGAGCTGGCGACTGCAAAGCCACGCCTATCCGCGGTTGCATGAAACCGCGCCCGGCGGAAACTTCTATACCCGCGAGCAGGTGGCAGACATCGTCGCCTACGCGTTCGACCGCGGCATTGTGGTGGTGCCGGAAATCGACATGCCCGGCCACGCCAGCGCCATCGGTGTCGCCTACCCGGAACTCATGTCTGCACCCGGCCCTTATACACCCGAAGACCACTGGGGAGTGCACAAGCCACTACTGAACCCGGCCAACCCGGCAGTCTATACCTTCGCGGAAAAAGTCTTCGCAGAAGTCGCTGAACTGTTTCCATTCGAATACGTGCATATCGGCGGCGACGAGGTAAACCCCGAGCACTGGGAGGCCAACGCGGAGATCCAGCGGTTCATGCAGACGCGGCAACTGCCAGACAGCCGCGCGCTGCACAATTTTTTCAACCGTCGGCTGTCGGAGATCCTCGCAGGGCTCGACCGCAAGATGATCGGTTGGGACGAAATACTACATCCGGGACTCGCGCCCGATGCCGCGGTGCAGTCCTGGCGCGGCCCCGACGCGCTCGGTGATATTGCGCGCGCGGGACACAACGCGATTCTCTCCACCGGTTTCTATCTGGACCAACCCCAGTACACCGGCTATCACTATCGCAACGCCATCATTCCCGAATCGCTGGAGTTTACGGATGTTCAGCCCGGCGAGCAGTGGCAGACCTGGCAATTCAGCGCCCCACGCAAACGGGGCAGTCCGGTCAGCGGCACGTTTACCCTGATTGAATCCCGCGACGGCGAGTTGCGCGGTGTGATGAAATTTTCCGGCAAAACCCCGCAGCGGCTCCGCGGGGTTAAGCGTGCGGGCCCATACACCCATTTCAGCCTGGATACCTGGATGGGCCCGCTGCGGGCGCGGCTGCGTTTAAACAACAAAACACTCAGCGGTGAGTTTGTTGTGGGGAATGCACCCTATCACCCCGTTGGTGAACAGATCGGCGGCACGCAGGCGGAACACGAGGCACCGGTATTTTCCGGCGCTCAACACGGGCTTACGGATGTGCAGGTAGAAAATATCCTCGGCGGAGAAGCCGCACTCTGGGCGGAAATGGTGGACGAGCACACCATCGATCTGCGCCTGTGGCCGCGCACCTTCGCCGTGGCGGAGCGCTTGTGGTCAGGCGAAGACCTGCAGGATGAGGCCTTTCTGTACCGGCGCTTGCCAGTAATCGACCGGTGGGCGGAAGCCGCCCTCGGCCTGCAGCATCGTTCACAGCAGGCCGCCGCGCTGCATCACCTATTTCCGAAAAGCCTGCAGTCGCAGGCCCTGGCATTTTCCGCGGTGCTGGAGCCCGCCCACTACTATCACCGCCACCACGAAAAATCCGTGCACGAAACCTATTCCAGGCGCGACCCGCTGAACCGCTTCGCCGACAGTCTGCCGGTAGAGAGTATCGCGCTGCGGGAGCTGCGCGCACTCGCGGAAAGCCTGCCGCGAGATCCCACTTCAGCCATAGACGTAGAATCGCTGCAGCCCGGCCTGCTGCATCTGTGGCGCGCAGGCGTAGCCGCACAATCCCTTCGGCAGCACGCGGAGGCGCTTCCCGCGGATATTCGGAAACTGGCGGACCTGGTAGATCAGCAAATGGAACTCGGCTTTCTGATTACCGCGCGGTTTGTCGAACGGCAACCGTTCACCCCCAATGAAGAGGTGGCTGTCCGCGCACAGATTGCCTCGCTCAAGGGTATGCACGGCGAAGTTGTGCTTCCGGCTGTTTATGTGCTGGAACGTTTTATGGATCGGCTGCAGTATTCCGGACCCGGCGTGAACAACAATACGGACAAGCAACATGATTAATTTTTTCGGCGCTTCAATTCTGGCACTGGCAATCGCTGGCAGCGCGGCGGATACGCAAACCACAGACTGGATGCCGGAGGGCAGCTTTACCAGCGGTGTGGAGGGCCCGGTGGTGGGGCCGGATGGCAGCCTGTACGCGGTGAATTTTTCCCATCAGGGCACCATTGGCCGTGTTACTGAAAAGGGCCGCGGAGAAGTCTGGCTGCAACTGCCGGAAGGCAGCACCGGCAACAGTCTGCGCTTCCACAATGGACTGATGTACGTCGCCGACTACACCGGCCACAATGTGTTGCAGATCGACCCCGCCACCAGAAAAATCCTGCGCAAATTCCACAATCCGGAAATGCACCAACCCAACGATATCGCCATCGCCCAAGACGGCACCATTTATGCCAGCGATCCGGACTGGGCCAACAACAGTGGCCAGCTGTGGCGTATTTCTCCCGAGGGTGCATTCACTCTGCTGGAAAGAAATATGGGCACCACCAATGGCATTGAGCTGAGCCCCGACGGCAGGAAACTGTATCTCAATGAAAGCGTGCAGCGTCGGGTGTGGGTGTATGACGTGTTGGACAACGGCGATGTGGCCAACAAAAAACTGCTGTTGGAATTCGATGACTTCGGACTGGATGGAATGCAGACAGACGTCGAAGGCAATCTCTACATCACCCGCTACGGCGCGGGTGTGGTTCTCAAGGTTTCCCCCACTGGTGAAGTACTTTCCACTGTTCGCCTGACGGGCCAACACCCAACCAACGTTGCTCTGAGCGATGATGAAAAAACCGGCTATGTAACCATGCAGAAGCGCGGGGCGATTGAACGGTTTTCTACGGGGCGCTGAGGGAGGCCGATAGCTGCCGAGATTTTTGATTAAAAATTGGCCGACCCGAATCTCGGGAAACACTTTGACAAGATCGATTTCAAGCATTTATGGTAGCGGTACCATTTCGATAATAAATACGGAATACGTACCGTGAAAAGTAAGAATCTCGTGTTGCTGTCCCTGCCGTTGATCGCGCTGGGACTCTCTGCCTGCGACGGTGAATCCCCCGTTGTCGATTCCAATTCACAGGTTTTCACCGAAGCTGGAACAGCCAGCGCGATAACACCGGACCTGCGCCTCAATGATCGCGAGTATTTCCAGGCCCCGGGGGTCAACATTCTCGCCTTCAGCAACCCACCGGGCGGCCTCTTCTACGATGCCAAGACCAGCGGTATCGAAATCATCCAGCGCGGCGAGCGGATCGCCACCAACGGCGACCTGCGCCTGTTGCACACCCCGGAACAGTGGGATGGGATGGGTCAGTTAATTGAGCGCAGCGTTGAGCGCGAGGCAAGTCGCATCGAAGCGCGGCTGGAATATCCCGAACTCGGTTTCTCCTATCGCGTAGTCGCGCAGGCCGAGGGCGGGAAAATGGAAATCAGTGTGCAGCTGGACGAGCCCCTGCCGCAAAAGCTTGCAGGCAAAGCCGGCTTCAATATGGAATTCCTGCCGGCCAGCTATTTCGGCAAGGCGTACCTGATGGACGGCCGCGGCGGCCTGTTTCCGCGGCACCCCGGCGGTGGTATGCAGTTCGACGAGACTGGGCGCACCGAACCACTGCCACTCGCCACGGGTCACAAGCTGGTACTGTCTCCGGAAGATCCCATCAACCGCGTTGCCATCCGCAATCTCGGCGGCGACAACCCGCTGATGCTGTTCGACGGCCGCAACAAGGCGCAGAACGGCTGGTTTGTAGTGCGCAGCCTGATCCCCGCGGGGCGCTCGGGCGAGGTGGTCCGCTGGGAGCTGGATGTGCAGGCGGACCCCGACTGGATACGCAAGCCAGTGATCGGTTTTTCCCAGGCGGGCTACCACCCGGCACAGCCGAAACGGGCGGTGATCGAACTCGACAGCAATGACAAGCCGCATGACCACGCGCGGCTGTTGAAAATCGAACCGGATGGCAAAAAATCCACAGCGCTGGATGCGGCAGTGGATTCGTGGGGGGAATACCTGCGCTACCGGTACGTTACCTTCGATTTTTCCGCGGTGGCGCAGCCGGGGCTGTACCAGATCGAATACGGCGATCAGCTGAGTGCGCCCTTCCCCATCGACGCCGCAGCACATGCCGACATCTGGCAGCCGACGCTGGATGTTTTCCTGCCGGTACAGATGGACCATATGGAAGTACGCGAGGCCTACCGGGTGTGGCACGGCCGCTCACACCTGGACGATGCGCTGCAGGCACCAGCCGACTATGAGCATTTCGATCTCTACGCACACAATGCGCAGACCGATACAAAGTTCAAACCCTTTGAGCATATTCCCGGGCTGGATGTCGGCGGCTGGTATGACGCAGGTGACTACGATATTCGCACCCAGTCTCAATACCATACGGTGCGCAACCTGGTGCACGCCTGGGAAGAGTTCGGTATAGACCGGGACAACACCACCATCAGCCAGCAGAAACGCAGTGTGCAGATGCACCGGCCGGACGGTGTGCCGGATATCATCCAGCAGATAGAGCACGGCACCCTGGCTCTGATCGCGCAGCACCGCGCTCTCGGCCACGCCATCCCCGGTATCGTGGCCGCGCATCTCTACCAATATCCGCATCTGGGCGACGGTTCCACCAAAACCGACAACCGCGTTTACGCCCGGGCGCTGGACCCATTCGCCGAAGAGCGACGGGTCGGGAAAATGTACCTGCCTTCTACCGTTGCACCGCCGCCAGAGCGCCGGGTAATGAATACCGATGGCGAGAAAAGTGGCGAGTTCGACGACCGCTGGGCGTTTACCAGCAACACTTCTGCGCTTAACTACGGCTCCGCCGCAGCGCTCGCCGCCGCCAGCCGCGCACTACGCAATTACAATGAAAAACTCGCCGATGAGTGCCTCGCCACCGCAGTGCGTGTGTGGCAGTACGAACAGCAGCGCGAGCCCAATCTGTACCACTACGGCAACACCACCGGCGGACGCTTGGAGGAGGAGCAACTGGCCGCGGCCGTGGAACTGCTGATCAGCACGGAAGACGCCCAGTACGCCGCGTCCGTACACACATTGCTGCCCCAGGTACGCGAGCGGTTTGCTTTCAACGCCGTCACGCTGGCGCAGGCGATTCCGCTGATGGATGAGGACTTCCGGGATAACATGCAGCAGCTTGCGCGCGACTACCGCGAGCAGATCCGCGCCTTCGAGCGCGAAACCCCCTACGGTGTTCCCGTTACCCGCGGCGGCTGGGCCGGTGCCGGCGGTGTTGTCAATTTCGGCAACACCAATTACTGGCTGCACAAGCACTTTCCGCACATCGTTGAAAATGATCTGGTGTTCCGCAGCCTCGACTATATTCTTGGCCGCCACCCCGGTTCGAACCTTTCTCTGGTATCGGGCGTGGGTGCGGAATCCAAACTGGTGGCCTACGGCTCCAACCGCGCGGACTTCTCGTTTATTCCCGGCGGCGTCGTGCCCGGTGTGCTGATACTTCCGCCGGATTTTCCGGAAAACAAGGAAAACTGGCCATTTTTCTGGGGCCAGAACGAGTATGTGATCACCGTTGGTGCCAGTTATATTTTCCTGGCCAATGCGGTGCAGGCATTATTGCAGCCTGAGGATATTTGATAGCCGACACTGATCGCGGCGGTTGTTCGACCGGCCATGACCATACCCCAAAAAACAAAAGCCCGGCCGCCTGTTGGCGGCCGGGCTTTTTTTAACAAACAGCGCACGCCGTATCAGAACTTCGCACGAAGTCCCAACGCGTACCGACGGTCGGTGATGAAATTCAGAGAGTCCGTACGTGTCCCTTCCTGATCCAGCTGCAACTCAGTGCGAGTCTCAGTATTCAGGATATTGCTCGCCTCCAGACCAATCTGAATATTGTCGGTGATGTTGTAGTACGCGGAACCATCGAGGAAGCCCGCCGCCTTCGCATACACCGGCGCAAACTCGTTGGAATCGCGGCGGGTTACCAGATAATCGGAGCGCCAGTTGTACGCCAGGCGCACCGACAGATCCGCATACTCGTACATCCCCACGATGTTGTAGCTCTCATCCGAGTAGCCCGGCAGCGGCAGATCTGTGAAAGCGCGGAAGCTGTTGCGGCCGTCGTAGATTGGATTGCCGTTGGTATCAAAGCGCACCGCACCCATTTGCTCGTCACTCATCGGATCATTCAGATCCTTCTGATCAATATAGGTGTAGTTCAGCTGTACACCGAGGCCGCTCCAAGCGCCCGGCAGGTTGTCGAAGAACTGGCTATAGGAAATCTCAAAGCCCTGTATCGAGCCCTCGCCGTCGTTCGCCGGGCCGTTGAAGGAAACCGACTCGGTCACGCCGGTGCGCGGGTTGGTCACATCCGCCAGGAAGGGACGCTCGCGGAACAGGTTATCGATATCCTTGCGGAACAGCGCCAGTGCCAGAGAACCGGTATCTGAAAAATACCACTCTGTGGTCAGGTCGAGGTTGAGGGCTTCTTCCGGCTCCAGGAACGGGTTGCGCGCGGTACCGTTGATCTGCACACTGCCGGGAGTGATGCCGGTGATCGGGCCGTTCTCGCCGTCGCGCTGTACTTCGTACTCCAAGGTCACGATGCGCGAGTTGCGAGTGTCCTGCAGGTTCGGGAAGTACAGACTCTGCGACGCCCCGACGCGCACAATCACATCTTCCTTTACATTCACCGCCAGGTTGAAGCTTGGCAGCACGGTGCTGTAGTCGGTGCCATCGACGGTGCTCACCGCACCCTGTCCGTCGGCAAACGCCTGCAGGTTTTCACTCAGGAAGTCGGCACCTTCACCACCGGCCAGCGGCATTACCACGTAGCCGCTGGACTCCAACTGGTAGCTTACATAGCGCAGGCCAAAGTTACCGCGGTATGGCATTTCCAGGGTGTCGTCTGCGAAGTCGAAGCGCACATAAGCTTCCTGGCGCTTCTCGTTGGTGGAGGTGATATCGTGCGGCGCAAAGGGGCTGCCCGGTGCTACGCGACCAGCCATGTCGACCATGGCCTGGTAGCAGTTCGGGTTGCTCTGCCCCACCGGCGAAGCGCCGCCCGGGTTGGTCTCGCCGTAGGGAGCAGTGTTGAAACCTTCCTCGCAGGCGCGGCGCATGAAACTGGCGAAATCCTGCGCGGACGCCATCTTGATAAACAGAAAGTCGTCGCGACCGTCGAGAATGCCACCCTGGTAAAAGTCGCTCCAGTTCTGGCGCTCGAATTCATCGCTGATCGCGTTGTAATCACCGTTCATGGAGATGGCGGTATTCCATGGGGTATTTACCGCCCCCCAGTTGGAGTACTCGCTATCGCGCACGGTGAGATCCTTGTCGGAACGGTACACGCCGCCGCTCAGAGTACGCGCCCAGCCGTCGCCCAGTTCGTATTCCAGATCCAGCTTCAGCGCGTTCATACTCGCATCGGAATCCACCGCGGTGTCCAGGGCGGTCGCCAGCAACACATCCGGGCGTGGACCATCCCAGTTGGGTGTGTAGTCGGGCTCGAACAGGCGATCGCTCAGGAACTCGATGCTCGGGCGGCTGCCGCGCAGATCCAGATACACGTCGGACACAGAGTGCTGCGCGCGGGCATTGATGCCGTTGTTGATCATTTCTTCGGTGGCGTCCACACGCTGGATATCCAGACCTACATTGAGTCGCTCGGTGGCCTGCCATTCGATATTGAAGGAGAGATCTTCAACAGAGGTTTCGGTTTCGTTGTAGCGGGAGGACAGGTGCATCGGCATTTCCGGGCCGAAGCTGATCACACCGCTGGTGAACATGTTGTTCTCATCCCAGGTTGGCATCATGTCTTCCGACACATCGGTGCGCACACGGGAATCCCACCACTGCCCCTGCGCAAAGCCCTGCGCCTGCGGGCCGATCACGTTTTCACGCCACACCAGCGACGCCTCGGAACGCAGGTATTCCAGCGTGGTGATAACGCTGTCATTCGGGCTCCGCCATTGGAGGGAGGTTGCGAAACCGGTGCGCTCGCGATCGTTCTCGGCGCTGCGCAGGGAATACTGACCAGGGGTGTAATAGACCGAGCCCGCGGGCTGATCCGGGAAGGCGACCGGACCTTCCAGCGGGGAGTCTGGTGCAGTACCTCCGATCACAGTGCCGGTAGAGTCCCAGCCAGGTGGCACATTGATATGCGCATCACCGCGGGAATAAAAGTTGGCCACGCCGATCCCATCGCCGCGGGTGGCGAGTTCGGAGTGTGAGGCAGAGACCAGGAAGCCGAAATCACCGGCGTCGGTTTCCCACACGTCACTGAACAGGCCGGAGGCCGTAGGCGTGCTCTCTTCGCGGAAGTCGCCGTAGTTGGTTTTTACGGTGCCGGCGATCAACTGTTCATTGGTGTCAAACGGCTTGCGGGTAACCAGATTGACGGTACCGGCGATGCCGCCGGCGATCATATCCGCGGTCTGGTTCTTCACTACCTCTACCGCACCCAATAATTCCGGGGAAATATCTTCGAAATTGAGGCCGCCGCTGGGGGTAGCACTGAAAGAGTCGCGACCGTTGATCTCACTGCGCACACGATCAAGGCCGCGCACCAGCACACCGGTGCCCTCGTCGGCGTAGTGGTTGGGGTCGTCGGAGGCGGCAAAGCGCTCGATACTCACGCCGGGTACCCGCTGCAGGGCCTCGGTAACAGATTTGTCCGGTAGCGCGCCGATATCCGACGCGGTGATCACGTCCTTGACGGTGTCGGCATCGCGCTTGAGGTCTTGGGCGGACTGCAGTGTTGCGCGCATATCCCCGTAGACCACGACTTCCTCGACGAGCGCGTCGTCCGTGTGTGATGCCTGCGCGGCGAGTTGCCCCGGCAGCAGGCCGCAGACTGCACCACATACGGCGATGCTGAGCAGTTTCTGGTTGAATTTCCTTGGCATGGCTAACCCTCGGTGGTGTTTATCTTTTTATTCGTACGATGGCACTACCCCTGGCACTCCTTGCCCAGTACCCTCTTTTATTGTTGCGTCCTCAAAAGCCCCGCGCGGCCTCCAGTTCTGTTCCACATTTGCTTATCCACATCCGGAGGAATGCAAAAAAAGCTCCGGGATCTCCCATAACCGGCAATTCCAACGGGAGTCCCGACTGCGAGCGATACAAGGTGAACATCAAATATGGACTGGTGATGCCAGCGCATGGAGGAAACATACCAACCGAGAAAATAACTTTCAACAAATATAACTTTAAATGTTAGATATTTTCACAACCTGGTGCGAGGGCACCTACCGCCTGGTATCTACCGCGAAAGGTTCGCAATCTGACGCAAAAGCTCGCGGACGATGAGGCATATGCACCCTCAGCGCTTAGACTGAGGGAGCGGGTTCGGGACTGCGCCACCGGTGCACAAAACACGCCAACCAGTCGATATAGTGACGAGAGTCTCCCAAAGAACATTTACACGCCATTCGGATGGCGCCATTATGCGTAAAAGAGCGGAAAGTCTGGTGGGAATCCGATGCCAAATACCTATCTGAGAATCGATATAGTTTCCGACGTTGTCTGCCCCTGGTGCGCCATCGGCTACTACCGGCTCGCGCGCGCGCTGGAGAAATTCGGCGATCGGTTTACCGTAAATACGGTGTGGCACCCCTTCGAGCTGAACCCCGACATGCCGGAAGCCGGCGAGAACCTGCGCGATCACCTGGCGCGTAAATACCGGATCTCGGAGCAGCAGAGCAGAGAGAATCGTCAACGCCTGCAGACGCTGGCAGCAGCGGTAGGATTCGAGATCAATTTCACCGACGACCTGCGTATCTACAATACGCGCCAAGCCCACAAGCTCCTGCACTGGTCAGAGAACAGCGACCGGCAAACGGACCTGCAGCTCCAGCTTTTCAGTGATTACTTCACCCACGGAAAAAATCTCAATCACGAGAGCGTTCTGCTGGATGCCGCTGAATCGGTAGGGTTGGATCGCGCGGAAGCCTCTAAGGCGCTAGAGGATACCGCCATCGCCCGCCAGACTCTGGCGCGGGAGGAGCAGTTAGTGCTTCAGGGAATTCAGGGGGTGCCGCTGTTCATGTTCAATCACGACTACGCCATCAGCGGCGCGGAAGAAGTGGCAGCGTTTGAACATCAGCTCGAGATCATTCTGAGTAAGACGACCGCGTGATCACCGCCCCCTGAACACACACCAACTCATCCTCTCCCCGGAGGCCCTGCGGCCTCACGGCGCTGCGCCCGCACTCACTTGACACACCAGGGTAAACACCACCTCGCTGTTGGCGGGCAGGACGGGGATTACCAGACCGCCACCCACCAGCTGCGCGGGATCGATCGGCGCCACCGGACACTGGGCGCCGCCCGTGGCGCTGCAGGAGATCGTCGCCGGAGTAATGCAATCCTGGTTCGCGTCTGGGGTGTCAGTCAGTATGGCATTGGTGGTGTCCCGCGGTCCCAGGTTGTCGACGGTGATGGTGTAAGTCACGTTATCACCGGCGACGACGGTAGTGGGCTGTGCACTCTTGGTAACGGCCAGGTCCGTCGACAGTCGCTCGTTGGTAAAACGACAGGTGATCTCACTGCCCGCTGCGGTGGCAGCCGCATCCAGCGTGACGGTCGCGGTGTTGATATCGACAACCGCACTACCCGCTTGCAGACCTCGGCAGGTGATGTCCGTAAGTTCAAACGTTGCGGGAATACCGGACTCGGTAATGGGGGTCGCGGTATTGGCACTGGACAGATAAAAGCTGTTGCCCCGCTGCACCTGTCCGGGGCTGGTGGTGGTAATACTCTGCTCCGGCACACCGTTGCCGCCGCTGAAAGAAAAGGTCCCTACATCCCCCTCGGATACTTTTTCAATCGTCACTTCCGGCGCGCGCCTATTCGTGTCGGTTGCGGAGTTATTACCGGGATCGGGATCGATCACGCCATCCGGTACATCCGCGCGGGCGGTATTGATGAGATCTCCGGTGTAGTCCTCCGGCACCGTAATTGTAAACAGATAGGTAATGCTGCCGCCTGCCGGCAGGTCTACCGTCTCGTTGATAGCGCCGGTGCCGGAAAGTGCGCCACAACTGGCACCGCCATTGGCGGAGCAGGTCCAGCTGGCGCTGCTCACACCCGCGGGCAGCGCGTCACTGACCGTTGCCCCCGTCACATCATCCGGGCCATTGTTGTTCACGACAATGGTGTAGGTTAGATCGGAGCCCGGCACATACAGGTCGCTATTGTCGGTTTTGGTAACCGCCAGATCCGCCTGCAATTCCCGCAGTGTATTCACGAAGGTACAGGCGAGTTGATCGCCCTGGTTCAGGGTAAAAGAAAAGTTCGTACCGCTGCCGCTGGGTGTCTGGCCACCCGCCAACCCGTTGGTGCAGGAGTAGGTCGTGGTGTAGTTGGCTAGATTGGTGGACCCGCTGCCGGCTTCCGAAAGCGTGTAGCTGCTACCCACCACCGGCTGTGATGCGGTAATGGTCGGCGACACCGCGGTGCCGGAGCCCGTGGTAGTGGCGCTGGTGCCGCCGGCACCGTTGATACTCAACTGGAACTGATCCCCCTCGGCGAACCGCCCATCCGGCAGGGATTTTTGCAAGCTGATACTGGCCTGTGGTTCCGCATTATTGGTAAAGGTGCAGACGATGTCTGCGCCCGGCAGGGTGCCGCTGCCGTCGATGGAGACCTGACGCTCATTGAGGTCCACCGTGTAATTGCCGCCCTCGGAAAGACCGGTACAGGTGATATCGGTGAGGGTAAAGCCCGGCGCAAGCGTGGGTTCCCTGACCACCACCTGCTGCCCCGCATTGACGATACTCTGCGCCGGCGCCTGTACCGCAACGCCCTCCTCCACGGTGGTGATATTCGGCGAGCCGCCGGCATTCTGCACACTGAAGAAAAAGGTGCCCACACCACCGAATGAAATCTTTTCAATCGTCAGCAATGGCTGGCGCTGGTTGGTGTCGGTGGCGGTGTTGTTGTCGGGGTTTGAATCCGTCACGCCCGCAGGTGGCGTGACCGTGGCTGTGTTAACCAGATCGCCGGGAAAGTCCCGCGGGACATTCAACGTGAAGTTGTACGTTACGCTGCCGAACACCGGGATATCCGGGGTGTCGTTCAGCGCGCCGTTGCCGTTTGCCGCGCCACAGGTGCCGCCGTTATTGCCGCTGCAGGTCCAGCTCGCTTCGGTGATTCCCGCCGGCAGTGGATCGCTCACCACCGCCTTCTCGACCGCCGCGGGGCCATTGTTGGTCACGGTGATGAAGTAGGTAACCGATTGCCCCGGTGTGTAGAGGGTTTGGAAATCGTCCTTGGTAATGGCGAGATCCGTGCTCAGTTCAAACGGCGCCGTGAAACAGTGGGAGCCATCACTGACCGAGGACGTCGGCGCATTGCCGATGTTCGATGCGCGACCGCTGTTGATGTCGAACTGGTACACGTTGCCGAAGTCATCGGCACCAAACACACCGTTGCTTGCGCCCCACATGGCGGTAATCGGCGAGAAGGTGTTGGTATCGCCGACGACGGTGACTGGCAGCACCGCACCCTGAGGCTGGCCCACCACATTAAAGGTGCGCAATTGACGGGTCGCGGTATCTACGGTGTACATACGCCCGTTGTAGAACGCGAGATCGCCGGGGCTGGTGACCTGAGAGGTATCAAACAATAACGCCTGGGTCGGGAAAGGATCCTGCAGAGTCACATCAATGCGGAAGATATTCTGCTGGGCGCCACCGGTGGTCACATACATGAAACCGTCGCTGGCGAACGTCCCGGCGACCCACTCCGCCGCGGGCAGAATATTGATGGCGACCACCTCGGAGGAACCGTCTGCACTGATCCGGATCAGGGACAGGTCGCTGGAAATCGCATAGATAAAATTGTCCGCCGGATTATAGGCCGCGGCGTTGTACTGCACATTGGGCGTGTTGCCGAGGGTGGTGTAACTGAATGGACTGGTGCCGGTGTCCATCAGTATCAGATCCGTGGTGCCCGCCCCCTGATGCAGGTACATGCGGCTGTCGCAACTGCCAAAATCTTCGCGCACCACCGGGCGCAGGGTCACACTGTCGCTGTTATTGTCGAGCCTTGCCTCAAGTATGTTCGCCGGCGGTGCAGCAGACAGCCTCACCGTTTGCGGCCCCCGCGCCGTCGTCGCGGTGTCAGCCACCACGTCGAAAAAAATCTCGCCGCCATCCAGGCTTACCAGCGTGTCTATGGGGCCGAATCCCCGAGGCTCGCCGCACCGGGAGTCGCCGTCGGCGCGGCAGATCCAACGCGCACTTGCCAGCGCCGCAGGCAACTGGAACTGCACGCGCACGCCGTCCAGCAGAATGTCACTTTCTGTTCCCACCACCAGGCGGAAACTCACCGGCTCGCCGGGTACAAAACTGCGGCTGCGCAACTCTATGCGCGTGTAGATTTCTACCTGTACCGTGACGCCCCGCAATTCGTCACCGACGCCGCTGCCGGTCAGATGTGGCAGCCCCATACGGTAGCGGGCGGCGGCAAAATCCGGCAGCTCCAACGGCGCCTCTGCGCAGCGCAGCACCTCGCCGCGCACGGTATCCCAATATCCGAAAGCGTCGGGGGCCCCGGAATTCAGGTCGTAGCGGTAAACCCGGCCGCTGTCGTCATACGCAAACACCCCGTTGGCGGCGGCGGCCATACCGCGCACCGCGGGCGGGTTGTCCGTCGCGCGCCAGCGCTCAACCGGCACCTGTGCGGCGCTGCCCGAGAGATAGGACTGCACGTCAATGCGCAGCAGACCCGCGGTGCGGTCTACCGCGTACAGATAGCCGTCGAACCAGCTGAGTCCGGTGATGGCGACTGGCTCGGACAGGGTGAGGACCTGAACCGTCCCGCTCTGAGGATCGACCCGATGGATCTCCGCCACACCCTTCTCTGCGACCGGTACTACGTAATAAAAACCCCGATGATCGAAAGCGCCTCGTGCGACGGCGACGTGATGCCGCTCTCCGCCCTCACGGGTAAAAGGTATTTCCGAAACGCTCTGCGCCACGCCGCGACGGTCGATACGCAATACCTCGCCGCGCGCGCCATCGCCTGCGGGGGATATCGCGTAGACGAACTGATCACCGGCGTTATAGGCCACCGCAGTCAGGCGGCCGGGCGCAACTCCGGTGCCGGCACGGCGGATTGACTGTGGAGGGGTGTTGCTATCGCCGGAATACAGCACAGGTTGGCCATTCGCATTCTCGGCATAAAACCACAGGCGGCTGTCGCACTGGCCAAAATCTTCCTGTGCCGCGGCATGGCCGGCGAACCCGAGCGATATTACCGACAGCAGCAACACCCGCACGAGCCAGAGCGCGATGCACCGGCTGTGCCGGAAAATGTCTGCTGTTATCTGTTGCGCGCTCATCGTTGCCTGCAATCACTCATTGGTTCAGATTTGGTTCTGTCTGTATTCAATATGCGCCGACAAAGTTCACGTACCAGCCATTGTGGTCGTAATCAAAATCGGTAAGGTCGTCGCTGAAGTCTGTGAAGTTGTAGCCGACCCCCATGCGAAAATACTCCGCGATGTCCCAGTCGTAGCCGACCAGAAAGCCGTCGCGACTGCCGCCGGATTCCACATCCAGCCAGCGGTACTCCACCAGCGCGTGAAACAGACCAAAGTCGTAGCGCAGTTGCGAGGCACTGAAACTGGAGGCACTGTCTACCCATGGGCCGCTGCCCCGTCCAAGGCGCACATCGCCTTCCCGCCGCGCCAGTTTGAGCGACAGCTCCCAGTCCGAACCGAGCTGGCGGATTCCCTCGAACGACATCACTCTGGTGCGTTGGTCATAATCCGCACCACCGCGTTGGCCCAGGGTTGCCAGGTCGTACAGATACGTGAGACGACCGAACGCCGCCCAGCGGGTGTTGTCCCACGGGCGCCAGGCGAACCCCATGTTGCCCTCCACAAAACGCGCGCCGCCAACGCCGAGGGTCAGGTCGTCGGTATCCGAGACATTCACCCTCCCGGCGATGCGCCAGCTTTCGTTGATCTTGTGACTGATGCTGTTGGTGCTGACCCACTGCTCGCGCCGTTCAAAGCCGCGGTCTTGTCGCCATTCAATCTTGCTCTGCCAATCGCTTGCCGGGCTGCGACGGCCGCCGGCGATACTCACCGCACGCCGCTCCACATCCCCGCTGAAAATATCCACCAGGGTCCCGGACTGCACGGTGACGCCGAGATTCCAGCCGGCGGAGGGGAAGAAATCGAGCCCCACGGTGTGGGCAATGCCGGAGCGGTTGGGCTCTTTCAAAAAAGTATTTTCGTTGAACAGATTGACCTGGTTCGACAACCGCCAGCGCTGGCCGACGGTCCAGCCGCCATTCACCCTGGGATTGAAGATGGTGTTGCGTTCGGTGCTGTCGGTGGAATAGTTGTAACCGGCGTATATGCTGTAATCCGCATTGACCCGGTAATCACCGTCCACAGTGAGCCCCTCACCGCGATCGCCGTGGGTGTATTCCGCACCCACCGAGGCACTGTTGCCATACAGCCAGCGTCCACCGATACCCATCAGGTTGTTGCTGTCGTAACCTTCGCTTTCATCAAACGAACCCTGCACCAACCCGTACACGTCGAGGAAAGTATTCATCCGGTGGGTGTACTGCAGCGCGGCCAAAATGGCGCTGCCATCGCTGTACATACTCTGTTCGTCGACGTAGCGCAGCTCACTGCTGAGACTGTTGGTGTCGTCGACTCCCCAGCTGACGGTCGCCTGTGCCTGCTCGAAACTCTCCTCCCCGCTCTCGGCCTCGCTGTAACGGAGGTAGAGATTCAGGTTGGTATAGATATCCCCCAACAGTTCGCCGCCGTATTCGGTCATGGCGCGACCACTGTTGTAGCGATTGGCGGAATAACCAGGATCCATGTCGCGCCACCAGGCGGCGGCGGTCCAAGGGCTTTGGCTCCAGCCCAGTTCCTGTAGATTGATGCGCCCCTCCACCAGTCGCGCATCGCCGGAGGTATAGTCGTCGTCGACCAGATCGGCGTTGGTCAGCGCAAAATTGAAACCGCCGTTGTCGGAAAAATATGAGGGCGCGCTGTAGGAATCGCTGCTGGCGTACTCCAGCTTGAGATAAGTGCCCTCGCCACCCTGCAGCGTGAGGTCGCCAGCGGCGAGCCGGTAATCGTCTCCGGAGCGGGACTCGTCCGCATAGGTGCCCCCCAGGCCGACGTAATCGCCCATCCACTGTTTTACGCGAGCACCGGAGGTGAGGTTGTCGTCGTCCCAGTCTGTGGGCACCCACTCGTAATCGACGATCAGGCGCTGCTCGTAGCCATCCAGCGGTACATCGCGGGACAGGGTGGGCACATTGGCGCGGGTGATCTGCGTCAGCGGGCGGGTGAGAATGATCCGCCCCTGTAACTCGTCGATCTCATAGTCCACCCCGCGCTGCAGGTCGATGCGCGCTTCCACCCGACCGGTGGTGATATCGCGGATTTCCAGCGCCACTCGGTCGGAGCCGGGCAGGATATCGGTCTCACGCAGATAGTAGAGACTGCCACCAGTGCCGAGAAATTCGTTGTGCCCGGGCGCGGTCTCCGCCTGGGAGCCGAAAATCCGCACCTCGCTCAATGGGTCGCCCCACAGATTGATACTGCGCGAATACCAACTGCCCGCGGCGCCATACAGCGAGCGCACAAACATCGCCAGATCGGTGCCCGTCAATCCGGTGGTGTAATTGCCCCACAGCACCTGGTTTTTATCCCAGTCCGCGCGCAGATAGAAACGCCCCTGGGTATCCACGTCGCGGAAAGTGGTGGAGTCGTCGCCATAGGTGGGGTAGTAATAATCCGGATCGAGACGACGGAAAATATCCGATGGGTAGGCCTCGCTGAAATCACTGAACAGGTTGTCGAGCGCTTTTTCCGTCGTGTCCATCTGCGCGGTGAGCAGATATTTTCCCTGCGCCTTGCCCTTGAGATAAAAAGCGAGCCGCCCCTCCTGCAGAATGTCGTCGTCATCATCGAAACGATCATCGCCTTCAAAGGTTGCGCGGCTGCCGTCGATATCCGATTTCGCGATGGTGATATCGGCCATGGCAACACCAAAGAAATAGCGTCCACTCACCGGTATATCCAGAGTGTATTGCTCGTAACCGCCCGGGCCCTGCAGGCCAATATCAAACTGGTGATGGCCGATGGGCAATAAAAATTCCGCGGCAAACTGATTGTTCATGTCCACTGGGTAGGGCTGGTGGTTGATTAGCAGACTTCTGTCGGGCGGAATATCACTGCCGAGAATACGCACACGTGAACCGTACACAGGAATATTCTGCTGGCGCAGGCCACTGCCCCGGAACACCTCATTCAGCATGCTCTGGGTCTGTGCCTGTTGCCCGCTCAACTGGCGGGCGAGATCAAATTCTCCCTGGCGGCGCACGCGCTGGCGCTGGCGTTCGGCTTCGTTGCTGCGCACCAGCTGGATACTTTCTGGCACGGTTTCATCGTAAATGCTCTGCAGTTGCGCGTAGTGCTGCGACAAGGTCCCGCCATACTGGGCCGCGTAGGCCTCGGGAGCGGCGTAGGCGCGCAACACATAGATCAGTTCATCGCCGTAGCGCAACGGTACTTCCGAGGGCAGGTCGCCATCCCATGTCACCTCGCTCACCGGCACCACAGGCACCGGCAACACCACCAGCGGCAACACGCGATCGCCGTCGCTCGCGCGGTAGATCCGCACCTCCATACGCGACATAAACGCGGTGTAATTGGACCGCACCATAAAACGCACCGGTTCGGCGATGGCGCGACCATCGAAGGCCACCATGCCAGGGCTGGTAATCGCCAATTGCGGTACCCCCAGCGTGGGATCTTCGGTGGCCCAGATCACGCCGCCGCGGGGCAGTTCCAGGCGCCCGGGTATGCGTTCGCCCGCGATGCCGTCCATTGCCGTGGCGGACTGCGCGCGGCACCAGGACACTCCGGTCAGCACCTGCGCAAGTGCAAGCGCGAACAATACCGCACGGACAGACAACGTCGGGTTCATTCGGCACCCCCATGTAACGGCCGGGCAGCACTCGCGGGCTGGTCAGGGTACAGCGGCGGCAACAGCACGCCGAAATCAAAACGCACCGGCACCCCGGGGGTAACACGCCGGATCAACGGGTTGCTGGTGGTAAAGCGGGTTCCTTCCGGCAGGGTCGCGGTATCCACCTTGAGAATGAAGTTGCGCCCGCGCTCCCAGTGGCCGCCGTCGATACCCACCAGGTGGTAGCGCCCGTAGCGATCGGTTTCCACCAGCAGTCCGTCCACCGACGCGATACGCACCCCGGGAATACCGCGTTCATCCAGGCCGCGATTGACGATGATGTAGTCCACAAATACCCCATCGCCGGTGATTTCCAGGCGGCGCTTGATCTGGACCGCCGCCGCGGAATTGCCCTGGCGCACGCGCGCCACACCGGCGGCATCGAGGCGCAGGGTGTATCCCTGATGGCTGCTGAGTTTGAAGTCGTCGGTAAACGCGGCCCGTGTAAGCTTCTGGCGAATAACAATGCGCGCCTGCCCGCTACCCTCGCCCGATACGCCGGGCAGTTCTCCCAGTTCGAGCCCGCGCAGCAGCGGCGCGCTGGCATCGGCGACGGCTACACCGTTGATCGAGGTAGTACCGGGCACGTAAAACGCGGGGTCGAATCCACCGCGCACACGTACCCCGGTAAGGTTCGCACTGTCCTGAATGCTGTTGCCGTTGCGGTCGTGGAAGACGGTGCCGATGATCAGGGATTCCTGGGTGAGCGGGTCCACGGCGAGCACCACTTCCGCGGTGGCGCGGTTGGACACGCTATCGCCGTCTGCGTCCTGCACCTCCGCTTCGTTGACGTAGCTGCCCGGGCGCACGCCGGCGCCGACACGCAGGGCGTAAGAAATGATGGCGGTGTCACCGGCGGGAATGTCGATATCACCCACGGTCAGCGGATAGGTGTTGAGCAGGATTCCGCTCTGGTCCACATCGTCCACCACCAGGGATCCCTCCACATAGGTGAACCCGGCCGGCGGGGTGTCCACAACGATGCCATTGATCAGGTCGCGACTGCTGATGTTCTCTGCGGTGAGGGTGTAGAACACGATGTCGCCCACCTGCGCTTCCCGCACGCTCGCGGTTTTTTGCAGGCGGATGCTCACCGGTTCCACCGGGTGTCGGGTTTCGCACACCGCGCACTCGGGATTTGCATCACCGCCGCCCGCCGGCACCACCAGATTGGTCACCTCTGCGCCGGCACCGTTGTTGACCACGGCGGTATACATCAATTCATATTCGCCAACCGGTGAGCCCGCGGGCAGGGTGCACTGGAATTCATTGCCGTTCTGTACACAGTCCGGTGGTATTGAGGTGATGGTCAACCCGGTGTCGGCGATGTCGGTCAACAGCAGGTCTTCCGGCAGCGCGGAGTTTTCGATGCCCACCAGCAAGGTGTAAACAATGGTCTGCCCCACAACCACTTCCGTGCCGGAAACGGGGTTGGCCGATTTGCTCACGGTAATCTGCGGGTCGACCAGCGGGATGTGGATGTCGCACTGCTCCGCACAGGCCGGTGTGCTGCCGCCACCACCGCTGGCCACCACCGCGTTATCCACGGTGCCACTGGCCTCGGCAGTTACCCGGGCGGTGTACTGCAGGCTGTAGGTGCCAGGCGCGGTGCCCGCCGGCAGGCTGCACACCAGCGGCGAGGCATCGTTACAGCTGAAGCCTCCGCTGTCGGTGACGGCAATAAAAGACAGCCCCACTCCCGGTGTGTCCGTGAGTACAACCGGCTCAGAAAGCGCCGCCGCAGTTACGGTCACACTCAGGCCGTAGGTCACCACGTCACCCGGGCGCACCTGGCTGACGCTGGCGCTTTTCTCATAGGTCACCGCGGGCCGTTTAACCGGCGTGGTCACTGCGCATTCACCGTCGCACTCCGGCTGAGTTCCGCCTCCGCTGGCGACCACCGAGTTGCTGACAGAATCCCCGGAATCCTCGGTAACCAGCGCGGTATAGGTCAGCTGGTAATCCCCCGGCGCGGTGCCCGCGGGCAACACGCAGGTAAGCGGATTCTGCCCGCTGCAACGGAAGTTACCGGCATCCGTGACCTGCTCAATGGCAAGCCCCGTTGCGGTGGTGTCGGTCAGTGTCAGGTCTTCACTGAGATCCGCATCGCGCACCATGACGTCGACGGTGTAGGTGATGGTGTCGCCCACCTGGGCTTCGGCCGGCACTGCAGTTTTGTGATAGGTCACCTGCGGTGCCAGGGGGATGATGATGGCGCATTCCGCACTGCACACCGGATCGCCGCCGCCGCCACTTGCGGTCACCTGGTTGCGCACGCTCTGACCCGCGTCCTCGGTCACCGTTGCGGTATAGCTGAATGCGTAAGTACCGGGCTGGGTGCCGTTCGGCAACACGCACTGGAGTGGTTTGCCCGGGCTACAGCTGAATGGATCGACCGGTTGTATCAGGGTGCCGAAGATCAGACCGATGTCGAGACTGTCCTCCAGGTTCAGATCGCTGGACAACGCAGCATCGGTAATCTCCACCTCGACGGTGTAGGTGATGGTGTCGCCCACCGCCGTGCGGTCTTTGTCTGCCGTTTTACTGTAGGTAATCTGCGGCCCCACCACGGGAATCACCGGTGCGCAGTCGCCATCGCATTCCGGTGGATTGCCGCCACCTTCGTTCGATGCCGTTACCCGGTTGCTGACACTGGTACCCGCCTCCGGCGTTACCAGCGCGGTGTAGCTGAATGTGTAGGTACCCGGTGCGGTGCCCGCGGGCAGCGTGCAGATAAGAGGGCCTGAACCAGTACAACTGAACGGATCGGTGGGCTGGTCGAACGCCTGGAACTGCAGACCACTGCCGAGCGCATCCTGCAACACCACGTCACCGTCGAGCGCGGTATCGGCCACGGTTACCGACACGGTATAGGTCACCACATCGCCGATTTCCACCTGAGTCACATCGGGGACTTTGCGGTAGGTAACCGCCGGGCGGATGACCGGCGTCACCGTTGCGCAGTCCACACAATCGGGGGGAGTCTCGCTGCCGCCAGTGGCTTCCACACTGTTTTCCACCGATTCCCCAGCGGAGGCATTGACCGTCGCCATATAGGTAACGACATAAGTGCCTGGAGCTGTGCCCACCGGCAGGGCGCAGTAAAGCGGATCACCCAGGGCACACTGGTAGGCGGGATCAGTATTGGCACTGTCGAGCCCGGCAAAGGTCAGCCCGGTACCGAGGGTGTCGGTGAGCTGCAGGTCCGAGGTGAGCGGGGCACTGGCAATGGTGGTGGTCACGGTGAATGTGATGGTATCGCCCACCGCCACTGGTGACGGTGAGGCCGCCTTGCTGACGGTGATACCCGCGTCCGCCAGCGGTGTTACCGGCGCGCAGTCACCACTGCAGGTGGGGTTGTCGGCACCGGCTGCAGTCACCGTGTTCTGCACCTGAGCCAGCGCCTGGTCATTCACCCGCGCCGTAAAGGTAAGGGCGAAGCTACCGGGGCCCGCGCCGGCGGGCAGTGTGCAATCGAAACTGTTGCCGCTGGAGCAGGTAAAGGGGGCGGTGGCACCGTCAAAGCCCACAAAGTCCAGGCCGGTGCCAAGAGTGTCAGTGAGCTGCAGATCCGCGGTCAGCCTTGCATCCGCCACATCCACCGCGATGGTGTAGGTGATGAGATCACCCACCTGCACCGGCCCTGCCGGACTCGCGGTTTTTTCGTAGGTCACCACGGGGCGCAGAATATCTGTGGTCACAGTGCAACTGCCCACACAGTCCGGGCCGGCACCGCCGCCACCGGTTTCCACCAGCGCGTTGCTGACGCTGTCACCGGCATCCGCGGTAATGGTGGCAGTGTAAGTCAGTACATAGGTGCCCGGTGCCGTGTTGGCCGGGATGGTGCAGGGCAGCGTATTGCCGGGGCAGGTATAGGCACTGTCTGCACTGACAAGCTGGTTAAACACGAGGCCGGCGCCAAGGGTATCCGCGACGAGTATTTCCGCGGTGGTGCTTGAGTTGCTTACCGTCGTGGACACCTGATAAGTCACCGTATCGCCGATCTGTGCCAGCGCGGGCGCACCGGTTTTGCTGTAGGTGATATAGGTATCGGTAATCGGAACGTGCGGATCACAATCGGGGTTACACACCGGCGGTTGGTTACCGCCGCCGCCATCGGCGGTAACCGAGTTGATCACCGAGCCGGTGGCCGTGGCGTTGACGGTTGCGGTGAGGTCAAAACTGTACACACCGGGCACCGTGCCTGCCGGCAGGGTGCAATCAAACGAGATGCCACTGCCGCAACTGAACGCGGGATTTGCGTTGGTGACAGCCACAAAATCCAGCCCCGGCCCCAGGGTGTCACTCAATATCAGATCCGCGTTCAGCGGCGCATCCGCAATTTCAACGGTAATGGTGTAGGTAATGTTTTCGCCGCTGCTGACAGGCCCCGCGGTATCCGCCACTTTGTTGTAAACAATTGACGGAAAGACGACATCCACTACCACGCTGCACTCGGCATCGCATACCGGAGGTTCGCCGCCACCGCTGGCACTCACGTTGTTGGTCACCGTGGCGCCCGCGTCCGGAGTAATCTGCGCGGTATAACTCACCGTGAAGCTGCCGGGCCCAGTGCCCGCGGGCAGCGTACATTGCGGTGAGGCCCCGCCGCTGCACACGAACGGCGCCACAGGATCAATAAAATCAACGAAGGCGAGACCCGTGCCGAAGTTGTCCTGCAGCAACAGGTCCTGCGGCAACGGCGCATTGGATATCTCCACCGTTACCGTATAGGTGACGATATCGCCAACCGGCGCTGAGGTAACATCCGCCACCTTGTGATAGGTAACCGCCGGGTTGATCGGAATCACGATGTCGCAATCCCCATCGCAGCTGGGTGTGGGATCGCCGCCACCCTCGCCGGTCACCGCGTTTTCCACCTGGGTGTCCGCGCTGTCGGTAACGATCGCGGTGTAGCTGAAGCTGTAGCTGCCGGGTGCGGTTCCAGCGGGCAAGGTACAACGCAGGGGATTGGCACCGTTGCATGAAAAACTCCCGGAACTGGTGACAGCGCCAAAGGCAAGTCCCGGTCCCAGAGTGTCCGTCGCCACAAAATCCTGTGTCAGTGGCGCATCGGCCACGGTGACGGTAACGGTGTAGGTAATGGTGTCGCCCACGGAGGCGACATCCAGATCTGCGCTCTTGTGGAAGGAGATATCCGGCGGCGGTTCGACATTGATCACCGCCGTGTCTTCGTTGTTGCTGGGGTTGCTGTCGATCAGATCGGACGATGGATCAAGGGCGATGGTCGCGCTATTGCTGGTCTGCGTGGTTTGCGCCCCAGCCGTGCCGGCAGCCACAGCAACAACGATGACAAGTACGAGACCAAGCACTCTCGCCCAACCGCCGCCGACTGCCGGATAATTCTTCCTTGAATTGCGCAACCTCGCCCCGCCACACGCCGAGAAATCCGCTGCTCCCTGCGCGCACGGTTGCACCAATGGCATCCAGCCATACCGGTGCTCTCCGCTCTCTGACGCACTGCACATGCAGCGAATTTCCAGAAGAGACGGACCCGTGCGCGATTACTCTTATGAAGAGCCGGATCTGTTTAGAATCAGTTTTTCCTGACTCTGTTTAGCACCGTCAACGGAGCCGGTGACTGAATCGCCGACAAAATTGTTGTTACGTCACCCGCCTCCGGATAACCAAGTCGCCTTAACACTCGTTAACCAATCTTTACCCGCCAGCGCTCAACACCACTACACCGCTGTGGTCTCATGATGTTCACCACACACAGGAGTCACCATGAAAGCGCTATGTTCTGCCGCGGTCGCTGCCGCCATCGCTACCGTCGCCGGGTGTGCCAGCGCCCCCAAGGCACCGCCGGTATTTTCTGAATCCTTCATCGCCAATATCACCGAACAGGGCAACCGTATGTTCACCTACACCGCCACGATCAACAGCGGTGGTGAACGCGGCGGCCCGGATGGCGGCATGGGCGGCGGCGGACGCGGTCCCAGCGGAGGGAAAGGCGGCGGTCCCGGTGGCGGAGGTATGGGGGGCGGACCGGGCGGCGGTATGGGCGGCGGTCCCGGTGGCGGAGGTATGGGGGGCGGACCGGGCGGCGGTATGGGCGGCGGTCCTGGAGGCGTGGGCGGTGGCCCCGGTGGTGGCGGCATGAGCAGCAAGATGCGGGAAAACTCGGAAAAAGCCGCGCAGGAACGCCTGCAGGAAGTCCTCGCCAAAACCAGCTACTGCCCCCACGGCTGGTTTGTGATTGAGAAAAGTAACTTGCAGGGATCAGTGGAAATCCGTGGCGAGTGCCGCGCGGGCTGACCAACGCATGGAATAACGGAAACCATCGAATAACGGAAACCAAAGTACAAGGCGTAGAAAATGAATAACACACCTGAAAATGATTAAGTTGAGCTCCAAATCGCGAATCGCCCGACGTGTAAATCCCGATGTGACGTCGCTACCGGGACCGTCACAATACAGTTCCCGGTAGCGGCTTCGTATAACGTTCAGTTACGCAATTATCCTTTATCCCGCATGCAGTAAATAATCCGCATGGAAGCGCAGGTGTTGTTCGATAAATGTGGCAATGAAAAAGTAACTGTGATCGTAGCCCGCGTGGTATTCGATCTTTACCGGATAGCCCGCCGCCTTGGCTGCGGCCTCCAGCGCATTTGGTTTCAGCTGCTGCTCCAGGAACTGGTCTTCCTCGCCCTGGGAAATCAGCATCGGTAATTGTTCGGTCGCTCGACTCAACAGCACGGTCGCGTCGTGCTCCTCCCAGGCCGCGCGGTTTTCACCGAGATAGGCGGCAAACGCTTTCTCCCCCCAGGGACAGGCAATGGGATTGCAGATAGGGCTGAACGCAGACACCGACAGGTAACGCGCGGGATTCTTGAGCGCAATGGTCAGTGCACCGTGCCCCCCCATAGAGTGACCGGAGATGGCACGGCGCTCGCTCACCGGAAAGTTCGCCTCAATCAGTGCAGGCAATTCCTCCACGATGTAATCGTACATGCGGTAGTGCGGCTTCCACGGCGATTGCGTCGCATTGACATAGAATCCCGCCCCCTTGCCCAGGTCGTAACCGTCCGCGTCCGCCACCGCCTCACCGCGCGGGCTGGTATCCGGAATCACCAGTACAATTCCAAGCTCCGCCGCCATGCGTTGTGCGCCGGCTTTCTGCGAGAAATTTTCATCCGTGCAGGTCAGCCCGGAGAGCCAGTAGAGTACGGGAAAACGCTGGTCCTTCTCCGCCTGGGAGGGCAGGAAAATGGAAAAGCGCATCTCGCAGTCGAGCGCGCTGGAGCGGTGGCTGTACTGGCACTGAGCACCGTCAAAACACTGGGTTCTGCTGACAAGTTGTAAAGTCATTCCCGCCCCTCTTACTGGTAGTGAATTACGCTGCGGATACTCTTGCCTTCGTGCATCAGATCAAAGGCTTCGTTGATTTTCTCCAGCGGCATGGTATGGGTAATAAAATCGTCCAGCTGGAATTCCCCCGCCATGTAACGGTCCACATAACCCGGGAGCTGCGAGCGGCCTTTCACACCGCCAAACGCGGAACCCCGCCATACGCGACCGGTCACCAGCTGGAAGGGACGGGTGGAAATTTCCTGGCCGGCGCCGGCCACGCCGATGATAACGGATTCACCCCACCCCTTGTGGCAGCACTCCAGCGCCGAGCGCATCACATTCACATTACCGATACACTCGAAGGAATAATCCACACCGCCATCGGTCAGTTCGACGATGACTTCCTGGATTGGCTTGTCGTAATCCTTCGGGTTGATGCAATCGGTCGCGCCTAGCTTCTTCGCCAGCGCAAATTTGCCTTCATTGATGTCAATGCCAATGATGCGCCCGGCCTTCGCCAGACGCGCACCGATAATGGTGGCAAGGCCGATACCGCCGAGGCCGAACACGGCGACGGTCGCGCCCTCTTCCACCTTTGCCGTATTCGCCACCGCGCCCAGGCCGGTGGTTACTCCGCAGCCAAGCAGACAGATTTCTTCCAGCGGTGCGTCTTTATTTACCTTGGCCACAGAAATTTCCGGAAGCACGGTGTATTCGGAGAAGGTGGAAGTGCCCATATAGTGATAGATGGGCTCACCATTGATGGAAAACCGCGTGGTGCCATCGGGCATCAGGCCCTTGCCCTGGGTGGCTCGGATCTTCTGGCACAGATTGGTCTTGCCGGAGGTGCAGAATTTGCACTCGCCGCACTCGGGTGTATACAGCGGAATCACATGGTCCCCCACCGCCACGCTGGTGACGCCCTCCCCTACCGATTCCACAATACCGCCGCCCTCGTGACCGAGAATCGCCGGGAACACACCCTCCGGGTCATCACCAGACAGGGTGAATGCGTCCGTATGGCAAACGCCGGTCGCCATCAGCTTTATCCGGACCTCGCCCGCCTTCGGCGGTGCGACCTCCACTTCCTCGATTGATAACGGCGCACCCGCCTTCCAGGCCACCGCCGCTTTACACTTGATGGGTTCCGCTGCCATAAAAATCTCCTGTCTGGTCTCGCTTGGCAAATGCCACAGATGGCACAAAGCTTAACAGATCAGACTACCGCTGCCTGTCTCAATTGCACCTTCGCTGGGCAACTGTCGCACCCTTATACACCCGGCGCGCCCCCACTTGGTGCGACAGTGCCCGCGAGCCAATCCCAGGTGCTTTACATAACTTGGCCCGTTCTTTGCTCCACTAAAACGTAAAAGACAACAGCGGGCTCAACGACGATGACCGACCACCAATGGCTGATGACCTCCCAGGCGCTCAACACCCTGCGCAAACTCCGCAAACGTATCCAGGCCGAATTCGGCATCAATCTGCGTTTTTCCGACTTCGACTTTGAATCCCAGCTCGCCGAGCTCAAACACCGCACCAAGGACAGCGACACCCGCAAGCTCATCGCCAACCTGGAAGTACTGCGCGGCAGTCCCTTCCTGACCGGTGAAGAAGCACCCGAGCGCTTATATCGCGGACATAAGGTTCTCGAAGAAACCAGGCGGAAAGATATCTACGAAATGATTTACGGCGAGGAGCTGGCATTACACGATGGTAGAGGTTGGCCTGCGCTTCCGCACAAAATGTACCGCGGTTTGCCGGTGCTGAATTAATTAGCGGCACCCCCAGTGCGCCCGGTAGGAAGTCGTCACCGCCGGGTCAGCTCCAGCAGGGCATCGGCATCCAGCACATCCTCGATCTGATCGAGAACTTCCTCGGCAATGTCCTCCAGCAACCGCTCGGTGGCCTGCCGGGTGGTATCTTCAACCACACCGCCATCCGTCGGCGCCCGCGTGAGGTAGCGAGCCTCCAGATTCAGCCGCGCAATATCCACCGAGCCCTCGCGCAGCGCATGGGCCCCCAGCGCAGTGCCCTGTACGCGGTAGCGAAACTCGCCGTAGGCCGTCATGATGCCTTTTTCGAGGTCGTAGTCTTTGCCACTGACAATGTCGATAATTTTCTGGCGAATGGTCACGCTGAAGTTGGTGTGCAACGTGAGCGCCGCACCTGCATCGACTAGGCGCACCCGTTCATCGTCAAAAAATTCGCCAAAGCGCCGCTGCACCTGTTGATTCAGGTAGTCACTGAATTCCTGGCTGGCCTTTTTCCGCATGTCCCCCAGGCCGCCATCGCCGCCTGAGAGCGCGAGCAGCAACTGCAGATTGTTACCTGTCAGCGGCGTTGGCGCGTCTATACGAATTTCCACCGGCGTAGCCGCCAGAGAGAGCACCGGATCACTGCCGGTATATCCGGACCAGCCGGATGAGGCGCTGGCGCTTGTTACAGAAAACAGGCACACGGACGCCGCGAGAATCAGAAGCGGTGTTACCGCGGGGAAATTGGAGGAAAAACGTCGTTTCAGTGGCATGGCTTCGCTCCCGAGCGCTTCAGATAAGATGAACTG
Organism: Microbulbifer harenosus; assembly: GCF_005771435.1. Lineage (GTDB taxonomy): Bacteria > Pseudomonadota > Gammaproteobacteria > Pseudomonadales > Cellvibrionaceae > Microbulbifer > Microbulbifer harenosus. The sequence goes on along the minus strand of NZ_VANI01000021.1, from coordinate 29,650 downwards.
GCCAGTTAAGCCGGAACCCTCACCCTTGCAACCAACGGGCCACATCTCGACAGATCGCGAATTCCGCACATGGACAACCCGGCCGTCAGCATGGCCGGGTTACCGCGGACGGCGCTACTGCAGGTAGCGGCTTCTCAACAGCGCCAGCTCCCGGGCATCCACATCCAGCGCATGCTGGATATACCCGTCAACGGAGCCGTGCTCGCGCTCCATTTCGGCGAAGGCGGAGTCCAGCCAGGATGCTTCGACTCCGGCCAGCACACCGCGCACATCTTCCGGCAGCTGGGAAAAGAACGCGAACATGCGTTTTTCTTTCTCACTCGCATCCACCGGCAATTTGAACATATCGGAATTCTTCAGATAGTCATTGGACAGCAGATAATCCTTTTTCACGGTCTCGCGATCCACTCCCAGCGCCGTCAGAATCAGTGCTGCGCCGATGCCGGTGCGGTCCTTGCCCGCGGTGCAGTGGAACAAGAGAGGCTCATCTTGATTGATCATCTGCTGGAACATGGCCCGGTAGTGGGGCGTCTGCTGCTGAACCAGCCCCACATAACCCTGGTCCATTAGTTTCACCAGGTCTTCCTTGCCAAAACCGGGCTTGGACAACACTCTGGCAAATTCCTGCTCCCAGTTGCCCATCTCGTAATCCCAGTTCATCGCGATGACATTACCTGCAGCCCAGCGGGTCGGTTCGGTTTCACGCTCATTTGACGAGCGGAAATCCACGATGGTGGCAATTTCGCGCTCGCGCAGGTAATCGTAGTCGCCGCTGGTCAGATTGGTCAGAACACCGGAACGGTACAACTTGCCCCACTTCACTTCCCTGCCATCAGTGGTTTTATAGCCACCCAGATCGCGAAAATTGCGGCCGCCTTGCAGTGGCAACAAACGGGTGTGGGAAACTTCAGTTTCGGCGGCCACCTTCGCCGGTACCGGTGCCATATTCGCACTGAGTGCATTGCCACCCGTGGAGTCGGAAGAAGTGCAGCCGCCCAGAGCGAGGGCCGCGATCGCAGCCATCAATGTGTTGGATACAAATTTATACATAATTCACCTCGTTATTTAACTGGATATCAGAAGTTCACCCGGAAGCCCGCCAGGTAGCGACGACCGTAGCCTTCTACCTGGTTCGGTGTGCGCTCGTCCCCCACATAGCGCACGTCGCGTTCATCGGTCAGGTTGTTGGCATTGGCATAAACGGATACGTCGGCACCGAAGACCGGTGTGGGCAGGGTGTAGCTCACCTGTAGATCCATGCGCTTCTGTGCCGCCCAGTATTCCGCCATGCTGTCGTTCTCGGTGGTGGAGAGCCAGTCGTCACGGTACTGATGGTTCAGACGGATGGAGAAGCTGTCCATTTCATAGAAAACGGAGGTGTTGAAAATCAGATCAGACGTGCCTGGCAGGCCGAACCTGGTACCGTTGCGGGTTTCAAATTCACTGTCCAGTGCCGTCAGGTTGGCGCCGACACCGAAACCGGAAAGCGCCGGCAGCAGGTCATCGGCCTGGGCAATCACGTTCAGCTCCACACCGCTCAGCTTGCCGTTATCGCCGTTGACGTAACCGGTGTAGGTCCACTCTTCGCCGTCGGCGGAAGGCAGATAGACGCCGCCGTCGATGGTAGCGCTGTCCGCATAGATCACGTTGTCGATGTTGCGGGCAAAGGCGCCGACTGACATCAGGCTCGCCTCTCCCAGGTACCACTCCAGTGCCACATCGCCACCCCAGGCTTCTTCCGCTTCCAGGGTTGGGTTGCCACCCACTACGATCTTGTCGGTTATATTGACGGCGGCGGACGCGCGCCACTCGTTGTAGGTCGGGCGGCTGACACCGGTGGAAGTGGACACTCGCAGTTTCACGTCGTCGGTGAGATTGACGTTCAGGTGCGCGCTGGGTAGTACATTGGTGAAGGAATCGGAATAGTCACCTTCCGGACCGGCGCTGCTGTAGTCGGTATTTTCAAAGCGGGAGCCCAGTACCAGGTTGCCCCAGCTGAATTCGGTGGTGACCATGGCGTAACCCGCCATTACCTGCTCGTCCAGCTTGATCAGCTGGTCCGGTGTCGGCTCCACGCTGAGTCCGCCCGCGGCCTGCTCCCAGGCCGCACGCAGGCTTTGGTTGTCGTAGTAGGTACCGTTGATACTGTTGGTGAAGTCGGTATCCCAGACCTTGTCGGTGGCGAAGCTGCCGATGTCAATGCTGCCGGGAAAGGCACCGTAGCCCTGGGCGACACCAAAGCCGTCGGCTTCGCGATCATCCAATTCCACACCGAGTTTCAGGGTGGCCGGTTTGCCAGCCAGCGTAAGGTCACGCTCACCGTCGAGCTTGAATTTGGTCGCGTCGATGGTGAGTTCCGAGCCGATCAGGTAGCCGAGAGTCATGTAGTAATCGACCTGGCTGAGGTCAGCGGTTTCTTCTGTTCCCAACCGGGTAACTTCCACCAGCGGATTTTCCAGATCGCTGAGATCGTAGCTGCCAGACACCACACCCGCGCGGCTCATGGCTATCGGCAGGAACATGCTGTTTTCGGTTTCCGTCAGGTTCAGGCGCGCCTCCACAAACCACTCACCCAATGCGAAATCGCCGCCCAGGGTATTGGTGAAGGTGGAGTTTTCATACACGCCGTCTTGCAGCATGCGGTTGGCCATTACCAGGGGTTGCGTCCCGTGAACCCCGGCCTTGTGAGGCGCGCCGCTTGCTGCCGCACCGCCGGCGAAGTCAAGAATGTATTGGTTGCGCTCTTCGAAATCCTGGAATTCGTTGTACAGGGTGCTGACGAACAGACGCTCGATGGCGCTGTTTTGCGGACGAAGTTCGAAACGGCCACCGTAGGCGCGATCTTCGCGAGTCACCTTGTAGCTGCGGAAATCCAGTTCGTTCACCAGCACTTCGCCATCCACCAGTTCCAGGTCGTACTCGCGGTTGTCGGTGATCTGTTCGCGGCTGTTTTCAGAAGCAAAAAGGGTGAAGCCGACGGTCTCGTTGGACCAGGAGGTACGCAGGGCAAGCTTTTCGATATCGCCATCGCCCAGTTGCTGGTTCCCCATGCCCAGATCGCTGGAGAAAGCCCAGCCTTCTTTCGCAAAAGGATCGAAGGTGGAGATATTGATGTAACCGGAAACAGCATCGCCAGGCATGATCGCCTTGTTGGCATCGATGCGGCTGGTGATCACGGACGGGAAGCTGTCGAAGCGCGGCACGCGACCGTTCTCGGCACCGGGAATACTGAGACCGTCGATGGCAAGGGAGGTATAGCGGAAGGGGGCACCGCGGAAGTTGATGTAGCGCGCCTGGCCCTGGTCGCGTTCGATGGCCAGCCCCGGTACCCGGCCCAGGGAGTCGGCCAGGTTCTGGTCGGGGAAGCGGCCAATGGTGTCAGCGGAGATGACGTCTACGTTATTGTCGGCATCGCGCTTGGCGTCGATGGCGGCCTTTTGGCTGTCGCGGATTGGCGACGCCATTACCGTGACCTCTTCCAGGGCACGGGCGTCGACGGCCTGCTGCGCCACCGCCGGGCCGGCACCACCGGTCACACTGAGTGCCACCAGCAGTGACAGTCGGTTGCGGGGGATTGCGATCATAGTTCTGCTCCAATTAACGCCGTTTTTTGACGGGGTTAGGTTTGTTAGAGATGGCCAGGCCTGTGTCCTGACCGCTTGGCGCAGATGATCAAAATTGCGTGTGACAACGGGGTTAAAAAGAGACTTGTGTGCGGAAAGGAGATATCTCCAAAAAAGAAAATGTCCGCAAATCAGATAGTTGCAGACTTGCAGATTTGGAGGCGGTGCCGCTAGCGGGCCGCCTCGCGGCGGGTGGCAGGTTTCAGAGAACGTTTATCTGCCCGGCGGCAAGTGACAGCCGATAGCGATAGCGGCCACTTTTGAGATCTCTTTCAGACTCAAACAGATAGGCGCTGGCAAGCTCTTCACCGAGGGCGGAAACCAGTTCATCGCGGATCTTGTTGCGGTTCTGGTCCAGTTTTTTTGCCCGCAGACCGTGCTCCCGCAGGTCATTGATCGACTTGGCGTGACCGCCGTGAGTTTCCATCAGCGCAATCAGGGATTCCGCGCCGGCGCGGTCCGGGCGGTTAACCGGCGGATTCAGCAGCCAGCCCTCGCCCTGCTGCCGCAACTGCGCGTACCAGAGGTAGTAAAAGAACGGGGTCTTCGCCAGCTTGATTGCCACACCGTGAATCTGTACCTGCTGTGAAGCGGTATCCAACACCAGCTGCTGCTGCGCATGCGCGGCAACCAGAGCCGCGTCGCAATCCCCGCCGTTGAGACTCAGTGCGCGAACGAACCACGCGATCTGCGCGTCACACAACTGCGAGGCGAGGCGACGTGCCCGGGATGCGGGCAGCCCCATGGCAATCAGCCTGGCAATGCGCGCCCGCTGCGGTTTTGACAGGGGATATGGCAAGCGCGACGCGATAATGACCAGCAGTAGCGCCAGCAGCGATTGGCTCAACAGGAGCACCGGCCAGTTGTAGTGACATTCAAGCATCAGCGACGTCGCGCGCGGTTCACTGCCAATGTTCCAGGCGATATTGATGCTTCGAGCAGCGGCCCCGGCCATCGGCGCGTGACCATCTTCCATCAGCTGCGTTACCCGAGCCGAACAGCTGTGCACCAACGGCAGGCCACCCTCGGCATTTAATGTTTGGAGATCCTGCTCCAGCCGGTTCACCAGCCACTGCCGCAGCGGCTCGTCACTGAGACGTGTCTGCAGGGCCAGCGCGAGTTTGTCCGGCAATTGCTGGTTCAGTTGCCGTGTCAGATCGAGCGACAGACTGCGCTGCACCTGCCAACCGGCGAGGGAACAGAGCAACAGGCTCAACGTCCCCCAGGCCAGCAGCAGAACACGCGGATTCGGCGCGCTCCGCATACCATCAGGGAACACAGTGTTCAGCCCCGGCAAAAACACGCCGCCCCCGCAGGTAGGCATCGGCCAGCCCGTCAAAGGCCTCCGCCACTGCGCAATCGGTTGCACCCGCGCGCGTTTTGCGCACAAACAGGGTCGCCGCATTGGCGTCGCCGGAAATCAACGTGCGGCTGAGGGGAATATCCAGATCGGTGCGCACGTAATCCCCCCCACTGACCAGATCCAGTTCGTCGCGGGCAAAGGCCTGGTACAGGCTCACGGCATCGTCAAAGTAGCGCAGGTTCTCCTCGCTGAAATTGACTCCGGCCTCTTTCAATGAGGCGAGTGGCAGTAGGTAAAGCGTGTGGCTGAGTTTGTCATTCAGCAGGCCGACGCGCTTGCCGTGAAAGTAATCTGCCGTGAGCTGCGGCGCACCGCCACGGCTGTACCAGTAGACCCGGTAGTGGTCGTAGTGCAACAGGGGCTCGTAGTAGTCGCCGTATTCCGGGACCAATCCCGCCATACTGTGGGAGCGGCTCCAGATCAGGTCGTACTCCTCGCTGAGGATCTCCTCCGCGGTGAGGAGCGCGCGAGGCTTCCACGATACCTGTACCCCGCGATAGATCCGCTGCACCGAGGGCGCCGCGCACAGGCGCTCGGCGATTTCACGTGCGCGCACAGAAGTTACCAGTTGGAGCTTGAATACCGGGGAGCCCGCCGCTCCGCCGGTATCGCACTGATAGAGGTGGTAGTCGCCGAGTACCGGTGGCGTTACCCGCTGCCCGGCACTCCATATACACAGCGCCACGCCCGCAGCCAGTAGCAGTCCGAGCGCGGTGAAATATATCCTGCGGCGTGCGAGAAATAGCGGGGTGGTCATGGGCCGTGATGGTCTGTCGGTCTTGCTGGCCAGTCTATGTACGTTTCATGACAAACCGATGACCTCGCGGCGCTGGCGCAGCCTCAGCCCGGTTCGAATCTCCTCGACCGCCGGTGACTGCGCACCAGTTGCGCAGGCGTCACCTGAAAGGCTTTTTTAAACGCCGCAACAAAATTGGACGCGTGATTGTAACCGGCCAGATAGGCGGCCTCGCCGATGCTGAGCCCGTCCATAATGAGCGCAGCGCGGGCGATTTCCAGACGGCGACGGCGCACGTAGTCGATCACCGTGGTGCCGTAAACCGCTTTGAACTTGCGCTGCAGCGTACTGACGCTGACCCCGAGCGCGGTGGCAATCTCATTCAGACCACGGCAATCGCGCAGTTTTTCATCCACCCGTTGTTTCAGCAAAAAATCACTGGCTCCCGGCAACGCCGCCGGGCGAACATCGCCAGCGAGCAGCTGCGCGTCAAACGCATCAACACAGCGGGACAGAAGTTCGATCGCGAGCTGTTCCTGCTGCAGTTGTTCACTGAAACTCTGCGCGGCGTCAAGCGCCATCAGTCGCCGGGCGAGGGACTCGGTTTCGGCGTCGGCAGCCCAGAAGTGGGGGATGGCATGGCGGGCAAACAGGCGTTGCACCTGCACCCTACCCGCTTCCGACTGGCAGCGCTGCTGCAACCAGCTCTGCTGTACAAAAATATTCAGCTTGTCGACATAGGCACCGCTGCGGGTAAATCGGGTCATCATTTCCGGGCGCGAGAGCGCGAAACCGGAACACTCTATGGGCGACAGATCGCGAGCACCGAGGCGATGCCTGCGGCCACCAAGCGAAAAATCCACACTGCCACGAAACAGCAGATTGAAACTCAGACCGGGAGGCAGCTCCGCCACGCTACTGAGGCTGCGGGTTTCGACACCGTGACCGCAGTGCACACTGAGCCCGCCGTGGTTGTGAAATGAGAAGCGCCCGCGCATCACCACATTGCGGGAGTTCTCCACACTTCCCGAGGGAAAAATACGGTGGCGCACACCCGTGACTTCCAGCATGTCTTCCAGTGTCTGCTGCCGAAGCGGCGACCGTTCAGCGGCCCCATCTTTATCCATTTTTGGCCGCTCCTTCAGCGCCGATTTTCTCGCGTTTTCCATATCCCCATCCGTTCCATCTCCGATAACTGACCAGCCTGGCGATTCCGCATAGCAATTTGCCGATTGCGCACACCGGAAAACCAGGAAAGTGGAGCGAAAAAACTTTACTATAAATGATAAGTATTCGCATTTATTTTTTTGCACATCACGGTGCTCGCGGCGAATACCAAGGAGTTCTGATGCGCAGGGGCCTGTTCACAGGCGGGACCCAAGGCGCGCTTCAAGCACGCAGTGCACGGATGCACTGTCCCGGGATTTCTCCGCATCTTGCAATTTCGGGGCGAGCCGGCGTTATACGCCCGCCGGCTGGCGTTATGAGTGCAGGGACGCACTTTTTTTGACCGGAATCCTCCCACCTCCTCCCCGGCACCAGCGTGTCCCGACCGTATCTCCATTAGGAAGCCCACCCCCACCGGCCTACCATTGGGCAGTAAGACTCAGCAATAAACAGAGGTATACGGCCATGTCAAAAGCCTGGGTTCTGGTAGCCAACCATACTCATGCCCGCGTATTTGAAGCGGAAAAACGTGCGGGCTCCCTGACAGAAATAGAATCTCTGGTTTATCCGGAAGGACGCATGAAAGGCCGGGAGCTACTCAGCGACGCCCCGGGGCGCGCCTTCGACAGCAAAGGCCAGGGCCGCCACGCCATGGAGGAACCCACCAGCCTGCGCAAACAGGGCGCGCGCAAATTCGCACGCGATATCGCCCATGCTCTGGAGCGCGGCCGCCAACAGGGGCGCTTTGACCGTCTCTACATCGTTGCCGACCCCTCTATGGCCGGCAGCCTGCGTATGTCCATGAGCACGCCCTGCCTGGCCACCATCGCCGGCGAATCACGCAAGAATCTCACCACCTGCGACAGCGACGAAATCCGCGCGCAACTGCCCATGTGGCTCTAACAGCCGTAAGGCGCTACCGCACGCCACCCGCACACCGCCGCGGGTGGCGGCAATTGATTTGTGGTCGACAGGCTGACACCATGCCCCACACTACCCGGGGCCCCGTGCCGCGGCACAACCCTGACCACCAAGGAAGCGGTAATGCTGAGACTGTTTCAAATCCTCCGCGGCAAGATCAAAGAAACCTACGCCGGCAGCGACTACCACACCCAGCCGTTGTCCGACGCCGCCTGGATCGACTTACAAGATCCGGAGGACGACGAGCGCGACCTGCTGGAGCAGTTGCTGCGCACTGAACTGCCGGAGTCTGAGGACGTGGACGAGATCGAATCGTCCGCGCGCTACTTCGTGGATACCGCTGGCATTCACGTACACTCCCTGTACCTGACCCAGAGCGAAGGCCGCCACGATACCGCCACCGTCGCCTTCATCCTGCAGCCGCAGCGTCTGATCACCGTGCGCGAGAGCGAACTCGCGGACTTCCGCCTGCTGCGCATGCGCGCCCGCCGCAACCAGGTGGAGGCGCACAATGCGCAGGAGCTGTTAATCCTGCTATTTGAACAGAAGGTGGAAAACCTCGCCGACGCGCTGGAAGACAACTACCTGAAACTCGGTGAAGTCAGCCACCTGGTGCTCGAAGAGGAGGAGGCGGACCTGGAAGACGCCATCGACCACCTCGCCAAGCTTGAGGACTCCAACGGAAAAATCCGCCTGTGCCTGATGGACACCCAGCGCTCCATCGCTTTCCTGCAGCGCCACCTGAAAGACGACCCGGAACTGCGCGAAGACTGCTGGGGCATCCTGCGCGATATCGACACCCTGATGTCACACACCACCTTCCTGTTCGAGAAGATCAACTTCCTGATGGACTCCACCCAGGGTTTCATCAATATCGAACAGAACAAGATCATCAAGATCTTCTCCATCGCCGCGGTGGTCTTCCTGCCGCCCACCATGGTGGCGAGCATCTACGGCATGAACTTCGAGCACATGCCGGAGCTACAGTGGCTGCTGGGCTACCCCTGGGCGCTGTTGTTGATGTTGATGGCGGGCATGGCGCCGTATCTCTACTTCAAGAAGAAGGGGTGGTTGTAGCATCAAAACTCCGATGCGAAGGCAGCGATGCCCCACCAAATCCACCGCCAACTGCTAACCTTAAATGGGTAAAAAATCGCAGGGAAACGGGGCGAGCATGGCGGCGGGAAATTCAAACGACAGGCCATTCCACATGCGGCGCTGGCTCAGTATCCAGCAGGCCGTCGATCATCTGAGCGCCCTGTCGGAAGAACCGTTGACCAGCGACGACCTCGCCCGTCTCGCTGAAGACCACCTGCTGGATCTTTACTGGTACCGCCCCGGCCAGATGCTCAGCTATATCGACCTGCCGGAAAAGCCCCGCACCACCCTTAAACACCCCCTGCGCCTCAGCCCCGAGCACAGCAGCGATTGGCGTGCCATCGTCGGTGTCCTGCGCCAGCGCCCCGCACTGCCAGCGGAAGAAAACGACACCCCGACGCTCCAGGATACCGACGGCAACCGCCTGCGGATCGCCTTCGATTTCAGCAACCGCCCCGAGCCCTTTAGTAGCCACTGGTATCCCAACTACAGTGAGCTGGTGGTAAAGCGCCGGGATCTGGATCGGCTGGAGCGCGAACTGTTCTCCAGCGACGATGAGCAACCATTAGCACCCGACCTGCTGCTCGACGTGATCTGGCAGCTGGAACAGATGGCGATGCAAAATGGCCAGGAAGGAGGCGCACCCGCGCATGACCTCGACTGGCTCACCCATGAACTCTGCGACCGCTCCCATTTGGATCCGGTTCTGTTGGGCAGAGTACTGAACGCCGCAGAACGCCAGCACAGCGCTCACCACTGACCCAATCTCCCGCTCCGCTACCCGTCCTGATCTGCCATAGGCTGAGCCAATGGCAGGCCATAGCCAACCGCAATTGGCACACGTGCGAATTTTTCGAAAAATAGTTCCGGCTTTTTGCGCTATTCCAGCGCTCGAGAATTTTTATAATGCGAGCCTTCTCAGAAAAGGAGTGGAATTACCAATGCAGACCCGCAACAGTCCGACGCACTATGGCTGGGTGGCCGTCGCCTTCCACTGGCTGATGGCGCCGGCGATCATCGGTATGTTTGCACTGGGCTGGTGGATGCGCGGATTGTCTTACTACGACCCCTGGTATCGCCAGGGCCCGGATATCCATAAGTCCGTCGGTATTCTGCTGCTGATTCTGCTGACGGCGCGCCTGCTGTGGCGCTGGGCCAATGTGAGCCCTGCACCGGAGCCCGCGCCGCGCTGGCAGCAGCGTGCGGCGGGTTTCGCGCATTGGGTAATTTATGGCCTGTTGCTGGCGATTTCCGTTTCCGGGTATCTGATCAGTACGGCAGATGGCCGCGCGATTGAGGTTTTCAGCTGGTTTCAAGTACCGGCCACTCTGCAGGGGCTGGAGAATCAGGAGGATATCGCGGGGGTGATCCACAAGTATCTGGCGTGGACGCTGATGGGGCTGGTACTGCTGCACGGACTTGCGGCCTTCAAGCATCATTTCGTCAATAAAGATGGCACACTCAGAAAGATGTTCGGGCTGGCGCCGCGCAATAATGCCGCCTGAGATAAGTTTTGACCTTGAGAGTGATCACTCACTTTCGATTTTTCTCGAATCCAATGATTTGGACCCAACCACAGGAAACTGAACCATGAAGAAACTTGCTGTTCTGTTGTTCGCTGCGCTGGTCGGCACTTCTGCCCAGGCGGCCATTTATAAAGTCGACACCCAGGGTGCACACGCATTTGTGCAGTTCCGCATCAAGCATCTCGGTTACAGCTGGCTGTATGGCCGCTTTGACAAGTTTGACGGCAGCTTTTCCTATGACGAAGCCAAGCCGGAAGCTTCTTCCATTGAGATGACGGTGGACACCACCAGCCTGAACAGCAACCATGCGGAGCGCGATAAGCACCTGCGCGGCAAGGATTTCCTGAACGTAGACAAGTTCCCCTCTGCCACCTTCAAGAGCACCAGTTTTGAGCCGAAGGGCGATGGCAAGGCGGTCCTGAAGGGCGACCTGACCCTGCACGGTGTGACCAAGCCGATCGCGATTGATGTGACCGAGATCGGTGGTGGCAAGGACCCCTGGGGTGGCTACCGTCAGGGCTTCACCGGCAAGACTGAGTTCAAACTGAAAGACTTCGGCATTGACTACGACCTGGGCCCGGCGTCCCAGACCGTTGAGCTGATTCTGGATGTGGAAGGTGTCCGCCAGTAAGCCTTCGTTGAAACGACTTCCGTCTCACAGGATGGACAGGAAACCCGGCCTCAGTGCCGGGTTTCTTGTTTTTGGGGTTTGGGGTTTGGGGTTTGGGGTTTGGGGTACGGTGCTGGTGGTTCGAGCCCTGTTCTCGCTCCTGTGGCGGAAAATCACCGGGTAGCCCCTTTCGGAACCGCTGTGAATACATCCATGTACGCTGCGTCGGCGACGTCCCTGTCGCCGACGCTTCCGAAAGGGGCTACCCGGTGCTTTACCTTCAATTCGGGTACTGCACTTCGTCAGCTTTTTCGAACAGTGGATAACTGGAAAGTTGTCACTTCGTAATTATTCACGCTAAGGAGTTTTTCTTTTTTACTAACGAAGTACAGGAACCGATGCGAAGGCAGAGCGGTGGGGATTCGTTTTTGAAAGCGTCGGAAACAGGGATGTTTCCGACGCAGCCTACAGGGACGTATTCATGGCGGTTTCAAAAACGAATCCCCACCGATCTGCCGCCACTAAACCTAAACAAAGCGGACCACTACACCATCACGCATTTACAGCGCGGCCTACAGAGTCCCGAACCACCAATCGCCCAATGACAAACACGAGCAGCCCACCCAAAATTCCGGGCATACCCTCGTACACATGTGCGTGCCACCCGGCCCAACGCCAAACCAGCGCGGTCGAAAGGCCCAATACACTCATCGTAATGGCCAGCTTCTGCGATGGCTTCCCTCCCGCAGCCAGCACCATCAACAAAGGAGCAAAGGCCGAAGCCAGCGCCGACCAGCTCATTACTACCAGACTGAACACACTCTGCTTATTCAACAGCGCCCAAGACACCGCCGCTGCCGTAATCCCCAGCGTGGCGAGTTTCAGTAAACGGGTATTTTCCGTGCGCTGTGGCAACAGATCGTGAGTGAGTGCGGCGGAACAGCTGAGCACCAGAGAATCCGCCGTGGACATGGTTGCGGCAAAAATACCGGCGAGGACCAAGCCCACCATTATCGGCGACAGCAGCTCCATCGCCATCATCGGCAGCGCCAGCTCCGCATCAAACGAGCCGGGATCATTCAACAGAATGCGCGACAACATACCCACCGCCGTCGCCATAAAATAGAAAATCGTAAACCACAGGTAATACCAGCAGCGCGCCTGCACCATGCGCTTCGAATCGTTCAACGCCATAAAGCGCACCATCACATGGGGCTGGCCCACCACAGAAATACCGGCAAACAGCCAGCTCAGCGCAAACAGAATGCCACCGGCCACGCCCGGCAGTAACAGATCCTGCGGATACCAGTTCAGGAAACCTTCCACCTGTCCCATCGCCTGCCATGCCGCTGCCAGCCCACCAACGGATTGTGTGGCCACAAACAACAGCGAGCCCATCGCCACCACCATCACCAGCGACTGCGCCGCATCGGTCCAGATGGACGCGCGGATGCCGCCGGCAAGGCAGTAGGCCGCAACAATCACACCGCCAATCACCGCACCGCTCCACAACGGAAGATCCAGCACCACATGCAACGCCTTACTGCCCGCCACCAGCTGCGCGCTGGCGTAAGCCAGCAGGAACAATAGTGAAAGCAGGCCCGCGAGTTTCTGCCAGGCGCCGAAGCGGGTACCCTGCCAGCAGGCGAGTACGCCGGCGTAGCTGGATTCACCACTGCGTTTGGCCGCCTCCCGCAGGTTTTTGTGTATCCACAGAGAGCCAAGAAAATCCCCCAGAATCCAGCCCAGCATCAGCCAGATGGACGCGAGGCCGGTGGCGTAGGTGTAACCAATAACACCGATGAACATGTAGCCGCTGTTATTCGTGGCCACCGCAGACAAACCCACCAGCATGGGGGAAACATCCTGGCTGGCGAGGTAGTAGTCTTTTTTGGTTCCGCGGCTCTTGCGATAGGAACTGATGCCGACGGCGGCAAATAAGCTGAGGAAAAAAAGAAAGCTGAGCAGCATGGCTGGCCCCCGTATTTTTATAGATTTTTACGGTCGTCATTCCCGCGAATGCGGGAATCCAGAAATCCAGTGGCATCTGGACCCCCGCCTTCGCGGGGGTGACGAGAACGGATTTTTTATAGGTGCGGTAACGAAAAGGACTCAATGAGCCGCTATCCGCCAACCTGTTATTCGTTATCTTTCGGCTTCGGCTTATCCGACTGGATGCCCATCAGCTGGGCGAACTCCTTGCGCTCGTACAGCGCATTAAACGCGGGATCTTCCAGCGCTTCATCGCGATAGGTGGGAGAAATCGCCAGTGCTTTTTTCAGATAATTGATGGCCTCTTCCCACTGCTCCAAATAGGCATAGGCGCAAGCGAGCTGGTAGTAGGCGTTGCCGTTTTCGCCGTCGATCTGCAGCGCCTGCAAACACAGGTTGATGGCCCACTGGGGCTCGTCCAGTTCCAGTACCGCATCGGCCTTGTAGGTAAGCGCTTCGCCGTCGTCTTGGCGCAAATTCAGGATCTGGTCGTATACCGCGATTTTCCCCGTCGGTGTCTGCTCGCGGCCGGCGCGCAGCCACAGGGAGTGAATCTCCCGGGTGAGTTCAATTTCATCCCGGTTGCTCTCGATATGCTGGGTCTTTTCCGACAACTGCTCCTCGATACTGCGCAGGCGCGCCTCGTACTGCTCCACCAGTTTGGAAATTTCCTGATTGGCAAGGGTGTGCACTTTTTCTTTCACATCGCGAATGGAAGTCCAGCCCATAATCACCAACAGGGAACTGAAGCCGGCAATCAGATAAAAGAAATAAGTAATGGTATCGGTGGCGTAGGTGATGGCCTTGTCCGCGGCGCTCAGCTGGCGGTCGACGATGTTCTCCGTCAGCGAGACTTTCTGCGCGGCCATATCGATGCGCAGCTGCTTCAGCTCGTCGAGCACATAGCGCTCGATAAACGCCGAGTAGAGCGGTTTGTCGAGGTTTTCCACCGCTTCGGCAACCTTCTCCAGCTCCTGCTGTTTTTGCTGGTTTTGCGCCTTCTCTTCACTGGTGACTTCCGGCGGAGATGGCACTTCGGTTTGATCCTGAACCTGGGATTGAGCGGCAGTGGGGCGAGTGAAAAAAAGCAGTACCCAGGCCACAACGCAAACTGCCGCCAGCAAAGCCGGCGGCAGCAGGGAGCGCCTAAACGGAATCAGGCGGCGCATATGGCGTCGCCGTGCTCGTGCACTTCCACCAGCGCCGCGTGCAGACTTTTGACGGCGCTCTCGTAGTCGCTCTCGTCGATGATGAACTGCATGTCCACCTGCCGCATGGACTGGTGCACCGCAAGAATGCTGATGCCGGAGCTGGCCAGGGCGCTGACCGCACGCGACAGCATGCCGGAGACTTTCATGTCACTGCCGATGGCGGAAACCACCGCCACCTTGCGTACCTGAATATCGCAATCGGGAAAGCGCTCGTTGATCGCGCTCTTGATCCGTTTGACGGTTTTCAGGGTGATCGCGAGGTAGTGCGTGATCGTATTGGCGTTGATGTCCTTCGTCACCACGGCGCCCTTGAAGCGCGCGATGATTTCGTTGATCGCCCGGTCGTAACTGGTCATGCTGCCCATCATGTCCTGATCGAAACATTCAACAGCATAGATGTTTTTACGCCCCGCAATGATCTCCACCCGCGGTGTGTCGCTTACATAGTCGCCTGTAACCAGCGTGCCGCGATGCTCGGGCTCGAAGGTGTTCATCACCCGCAGCGGAATGGCATTCTGGCGCAGGCCTTTTGCCGCGCGTGGATGAATGGCTTCCATGCCGAGATTGGCGAGCTGGTCCGCCACATCGTAATTGGTGCGGCCAATGGGCACCGCCTGCTCCTCGCCAACGAGACGCGGATCGGCACTGCTCAGGTGATATTCCTTGTGGATGATTGCCTCGCTGGCGCCGGTCATCACCGCAATGCGGCTGAACGTCATTTCACTGTAACCGCGCGCGAAGGTTTTCATCAGGCCATCGGCGGTGTGGGCGTAGCCGGTGGCGATAGGCAGCTCGCGGGCGAAATCCACGTCCGCAAACGCCTGTTCAATGCGCTCGTCCAGTGACTTGTGTTCGCCATCGCGCCAGCCGGTGAGGTCCACAAAGCGCGCATTCACGCCTTCCTGCTTCAACAGTTGCACGGTATTCCATGCGCTGTGCGCCTCGCCGAGACTGGCGAGCATTTCACTCACTACGTCGAGATGTCCTTCCAGCGCAAAGTGGCCGTGCTGGCATACCCGCTCGAGATCCGCGAGACAGCGCGCCGCATCGTCCAGGCGTTCGCCGATAAAAGCGTTAGCCTTGGCGAGAGTTACGTCATCCTGGAACAGCGATGCGTTGATTTCTTGCATGCGCTGGCGCACACCGCCCATGGCATCAGACCACTCGCGCTCGTCATCGGCGCCGGCGAACAACGCGAATACACCCGGGCGGCCGGATTTCTTGTGCTCCAGCAGCATGTCGGTCATGCCGCCATAGGCGGAGACCACAAACACGCGCTGGTACAGCCCCTCACCTTTCGCCCTGCCATTTTTGAAAACAATATTGTCGCGAACTGCGCGGTAGTCGCTCATGGACGTACCGCCGATTTTTTCTACCGTATGTGTCTTCATGGAATCCCTGCGTTGACCATCTGCGGATGTCGATTGCGCGGTTGCGGCGAAATAGGCACGGCTTGTACCCCAGAAATCCGCCGCTGCGTTGAACATGGCCACCTTATTTTTCGTCCTGCACCTCTTCGGCTTCCAGCTCGTAGGCGCCTTCGGCGTTGTGCACTTCCTTGCCGTGCAGCGGCGGGTTGAATACACAGGCCATTTTCATTTCTGTTTTGCCTTTCAGTACGTGCTTGTCGTGCTGATCCAGCAGGTAGATGGTGCCCGGTGTGATTTCATGTACCACGCCATCCGCCTCGGCCATCACCGAACCCTCACCGGAAATGCAGTACACGGCTTCCAGGTGGTTCTGGTAATGCAAATGCAGCTCGGCCCCTTCATATATGGTGGTGATATGGAAGGAGAAGCCCATATTGTCGTTCTTCAGCGCCAGGCGGGTGCTCTCCCAGCCCTCGGATACAATACGACGGTTGCCTTTTTCGGCCTCTTGCAATTTTCTTACGATCATCGGTTCACTCTTTTCGTCAATTCTTCGGGTTCATTCAGGGGACGCAGCAGAGGGATCAGGCGGCACCCGCGAGACTTTTTACCGCTAGCTCTTCCTCGCTGCTGGCGAAGAAATCGTGCTCTTCCGGCACATCTTCACCCTTCAATACCTTCGCCACGGCCGCCTCGACGATATCCAGCGCCTTTTTAAGGTTGTCGTCGCTGATGGTCAGCGGGCACAGGGTTTTCACCACATGGTCGTCGGCACCACTGGTTTCAATCACCAGCCCGTTGCGGAACGCTTCACTGGTGATCTTGTCGGCCAGCTCGCCGCTCACGCAGTTGAGGCCGCGGAACATGCCGCGCCCGCGGGTGGTCATATTGCCGTCGCCGTATTTCTCGACAATGCGATCCAGGCGCTGGCCGATGTATTCGCCCTTGCGCAGCACTTCCTTACCGAAGGCGTCGTCGCTCCAGTAGTGATTGATCGCCGCAGTGGCGGTGACGAAGGCCAGGTTGTTGCCGCGGAAGGTGCCGTTGTGCTCGCCGGGCTTCCACTGGTCCAGCTCCGGTTTCATCAGCACCACCGCGAACGGCAGGCCGTAACCGCTCAGGGATTTGGACAGGGTGACGATGTCCGGCTCAATGCCGGCTTCCTCAAAACTGAAGTAGCTGCCGGTACGGCCACAGCCCGCCTGAATATCGTCGACGATCAACAGCACATCGTGCTTGCGGCATACGTCCTGCAGGTTACGCAACCATTCCACGCTGGCAGCGTTGATACCGCCCTCGCCTTGTACGGTTTCCACCAGTACGGCGGCGGGGTGATCGACACCACTGGATGAATCGCTCAATACTTTGTCGAGGTAAGCAGTGGTGTCGATGTCATCACCGAGATAGTTTTCGTAGGGCATGCGGGTAACACCGCTCATGCTCACACCGGATGCGCCGCGGTGGTGGGAGTTACCGGTGGCGGCGAGCGCACCCAGGCTGCAGCCGTGGAAGCCGTTGGTGAAGGAGATGATGTTTTCGCGGCCCTTGTACTTGCGCGCGATTTTCAGCGCTGCTTCCACCGCGTTGGTACCGGTGGGGCCGGTAAACTGCATGACATAGCTCATGTCGCGCGGCTTGAGAATTTTCTCGTAAAAAGTCTCCAGGAATTCCCGCTTGGCCTTGGTGTGCAGATCGAGGCCGTGGGTAATGCCATCCTGCTGGATGTATTCCAGCAGCGCCTCTTTAAATAGCGGATTGTTGTGGCCGTAATTCAGGGTGCCGGCACCGGCGAGGAAATCCAGGTACTGGTTGCCTTCCTCATCGTACAGGTACTCGCCCTGCGCCTTGTTGAACACCCGCGGAAAAGCGCGGGCGTAGCTCATTACTTCTGATTCAATCTCGTCAAATACTTTCATGTCGACAATCCCTATGTGGTGATTGATTGAGTGCCTGGTGTTCAGGTAAAGCGGTGAAACACAGGACAACGGAATGCGTATCAGCTGGCGGCAAACGGCCCGATGCGCAGCAGCATTTCGCTATCGTGCTGGCCGTTGAAATGGCGCTCGCGGTCGAACAGCACCGAGTCGCAACAGTTCGCGTCGAGTTTGCGCGCGAGGCTGCGAAACAGCGCCCAGGAGGCGTCGTTGTCCGGGGTGATGGTGGTTTCCAGGTGACGCACCTGCTTGCACGCGGGGCGGTCGAGAATCTCGCGCAGCATGCGGCCGGCAAGCCCCATGCCGCGGCCCTGCTCCGCCACTGCAACCTGCCAGATGAACAGGGTGTCGGGGCGTTCAGGGATCAGGTAGCCGGAGATAAAACCCACCAGTCTGCCATCCAGTTCCGCCGCCACGCTGGTCGCGGAGAAGTGGCTGGCCTGCAGCAGGTTGCAATAGAGGGAGTTGGTGTCCAGGGGAGGACAGTTGCCGATCAGCCGATGCACGGCGGCACCATCTTCACTGACCGGGCGGCGCAGCAGAACCTGGGAAGCTTCGCGCTTGATCACCCGGATCTTTCCCTGCTGCGCCTCGTTTACCTTGTCGTCAATAGAATCTTCTTTCAGTTCGCTGTTGGCACTCAAACCAATACCTTTAGTCATCAAAATGTTAAATCAGTGTCAGATTTCAGTAACAAGTGGATTGATACCAGACAACCCAATCAAGGCGCCGATTAGCACTCAGTTGGCGTTGAAAATTTGACCTGACCCGCAAAAAATTATTTACTGCTCTAAATATTTAAATCCATAGTACTCTAAACATTGCGGAGGGTTCAAGACCAAGACTCATGCAACATGACCAGAATGCGATCAATCGCGACGTCCCCATCGGCGCCCGATCCCACCGCGAATCCAGCAGCCACGGGGGTTCACGCACCACCGAAGGTCTGCGAACGCCAAGTCCCGGCAAGGAGAAAAAAGAGACGCGGGAATCCACCCGAGGGGACAGCCAGGATCCGGCCGCCGCGCCAGGCAACGCCGCGGGTGGCACAGGATTTGACAAAAATGGTGCAGCACCTAAAGTCGGGCGCGGGCATATCTGCCACCGCGAAGAAATTGAGACCCTGCTGCTGATGGACAAAATCGAAGAAGTACTAACGACCCTGCGCCGTCTGATCCGCGCCACCGACCTGCACTCCCGCCAACTGGTCAAAACCGCCGGGCTCACCGCGCCGCAGCTGCTGCTGTTGCAGGCCATCCGCGAGCACGGGGAAGTCACCATCGGCGCGCTGGCGAAGGAGATCAGCCTCAGCCAGGCCACCGTCACCACCATCCTCGATCGCCTGGAGAAACGCGGCCTGGTGTTCCGCGAGCGCTCCGCAGAAGACAAGCGCAAGGTGCACGCCTACCTGACAGAGAAAGGAATGGAAATCATCCGCGATGCACCCACACCACTGCAGGACCACTTCGTCAAACAATTCCGCGACCTGCGCGAGTGGGAGCAATCCATGATCATCTCCTCCCTGCAGCGGGTGGCGCTGATGATGGACGCCGAGCATATCGACGCCTCACCGGTGCTGGATGTGGGCGACCTGGACCGCAAGGACGAACGCAACCTGCCCGATGACAACGCCGCGGACGACCACGGAAGCGGCAGCGACCACTGACGCCGTTTACCACACATGAGGTAGACTTACGCGCCACCGGACGGCCAAGAAAGCACACTCAGACATTTGCCAACTATTCGCATCTGATCATTGCATTCGGCCCTGAGTCCGGTATAAATGGAGCGGCAACACTATAGTGGACGCTCGCCTATTGGTTAGCGCCTACTGACTCAAGACAGCGGCGCAAAGCTCTGTCGCGGCAACAAAAATGAGAAGTGGCGCACATTATCGTTCGCGGTAAATGATGTAGCTATTCCACACCGCGACCGCGCCCCGGCGAAAATTGAATGCGTCAGTGAGAGCCCGCATCAGAACGGGTTCCCGTCATGCAATAAGGCACGATCCCTGACAGCTTGCCGCGCACACGGCTGTGCCTGGCGAGCGCCAATCCGGCCGCCCTGTCTTGATAACTTCTGCATCCGATGTCGCACGCCGATCCTGTAGCATCAGCGGCCTTTCCGGATGGAGCATTTTGGGGAAGGGACTGAACATGGCCTGCTTGCAACATCCCGACCGGGATCAACCCGTCTATCTGATGGCGCACCACACCGTTGGGCGTCGCCAGGGGGTGGCCGACACACGTATCACTCTGCCGGAGATTTCCGGCATTCACGCTGCTATCCAATGGACCGGAAGCCACTGGATCATTCGCGATATCAGCCGCAATGGCACCTGGGTAAATGGCCAGCAACTGATCCCTGCCAAGAACCAGCAATTACAGATCGGCGACAGAATCACCTTCGGCCGCGCCACTAATCCGGTGTGGAAGGTGGAGAATCTCGACGCGCCGGAAAACCTGCTCATCGACATACACAGCGGTGAGGCCACTTCACTCGAGTCCTACCATCTGTTGCCGGACGAACACGACCCGATTGCCAGCCTGCACTTCAATCCGGTGAATGGGGTGTGGATTTACGAGTTGCTCGACGGCTCCGAAAACAGCAGCACCGCCAGGGTTGTGAGACACGGCGATCGCATCGACTGCGCGCGCCACAGCTGGGAGCTTTTTCTCGGCAACAGCCAGAGCACCACCACCGAGCTCTCATTCAAGAACCTTTGTGTATCGGATTTCCGCCTGCGCTTTTCCGTCAGTCACCACGAAGAGCACATCCTGCTGCAGCTCACCCGGGACGACATGCGCCTCGACTTGCCGGCGCGCACCCACAATTACCTGCTGCTATACCTCGCGCGTGCGCGCATTCGCGATATCCAGCGCGGCATCGACCACGCGGATCAGGGCTGGATACCTGCCGACCTCGCCACCCGCGAGCTGGGTATTACCGTCAATCATCTGAACACGCAGATTTTCCGAGCGCGCAAACAGATTGCCGACAGCCTGCCGGACGCTATCGACACCTCGCGTCTGGTGGAACGCCGCTCTTACGAGATGCGCCTGGGCTGTTACCTGCTGGACATTTTCAAGGGTTCACAGAAAGAAGAGCTGGAAGCCAGCACCGGGGAATACCAGATAGCAGACGTCGAGACGGTTTAACCAGAAACCGTTTCGACCAAAAAGCCGACTCTGCAGGGAACGGAACTTCATCCACGGACGGCGGTTTATCCGTAAAAATCAGTTACCGCAGTCACCAGCATGCAACCAGAGCAGTTACCTTTTTACATCGGCCGCTATCGCGCCACCGCCCGTCTGGGCTCCGGCGGTATGGGCGTGGTGTACCTGGCCACCGATGAACGCCTAAACCGCCTGGTTGCCATCAAGAAGCTGCTGCGCAATCCCAACAGCAGTAACGCCGGCGAGCGTATCCGCCGCGAAGCCCTGTTGCTCGCGCAACTCAACCACAACAATATCGTGCAGCTGTACGACGTTGTGGAGGGTAACGACGGCATCGCGCTGGTGATGGAATACGTAGACGGCTGCAGCCTGGACCGCTGGCAGAAAGAGCGCAGCCCCGGCCTGCCGCAGAAATTGCATCTGCTGAAGCAGATCTGTGCCGGCCTCACCCGCGCCCACAGCGCCGGCATCATTCACCGCGACCTCAAGGCCGAAAACATCCTGGTGGACAGCGGTGGCAATATCAAGATTACCGATTTCGGTATCGCCAAGAACTGGCAGGAAGACAGCGACCTCACCCGCGAGCAGCATATTGCCGGCAGCTGGGGCGCCATGTCACCGGAACAGGCCCAGGGCAAGCCACTCGACAACCGCAGCGACCTGTTCGCTCTCGGGGTACTCGCCTATCGCCTACTGTGCGGACAGAACCCCTTCGGCGACAACAGCAGTCCTTACGTAATCGTCGACCGCATCGTGAAAAGCCCGCACCCGCCAGCGGCGCGGCTGGCACCAGAACTGCCTCAAGCACTGTGCGCGCTGCTCGACCGCCTGTTGGCAAAAAATCCGCAACAGCGCCCCCTGACCGCCGCCGCCGTCGCCGACGAGCTGGAAACCCTGCTGCTGCAGATTCAGGGTAGCGGCTCCAGCTTTACCCGCACCCATAGCGCGACCGAAACCGTCACGGCCGAGAGCTACTATCACCAGAGTTCCGGCAGCCGCAAGTGGTTGCGGCGCACCGCGGTTGCCGCCCTCGCCCTGTGTACCGCGGGTGCGGCGGCATTTATAGCAATCCGCGAAGTTACCGCGCCACCATCACCGGCTGAGAGCAAATACATCGCCGTGCTGGAACCGCAGGAAGTGGGCTACTCGCAAGATGCCTCGACCGCTCGCGCCCAGCGCCTGCTCGGCAACAATGTGCAAAGTGCCCTGAAGCAGGGCCTCTCGGGGCGGCGGGGACTGCATCTGGTGTCATTTTCTGAATCCCGCCGGTTGCAGGGACAGCCGCTGCGCGCCCAGGCCGCATCGTTGAACGCCGACTTGCTGCTGATCCCCTCCATCGACTGCGACACTCGCAGCTGCGAACTGTCACTGGAGCTGCTCGACAGCAGCACCCTCGCCGTCATTAACAGCCGCAGCACCCGCCTGGCGATGGAGGAAGGACTTGAAAGCCGCGCCCGCACACTGCACCAGCTGGATGGCCTGCTCGCGGATTTCCCGGCCCGGAACACAGAACACAGCGCACAAATCAGCGCCGAGGATTACCTCACCTACCTGGAGATTTACGAGCGCCGGCATGACTACCTGCATCTCGGCGAGCTGCTGGATCGGCTGGACGCCCTGCAAGAGCGCGCCAGCCACTTCGCGCCACTGTACGATCTCTACGGTGAAATGGTGATGGACCAGGAGTTCAACACCCGCGCCGCCGAGGCAGACGCGCGCCTGGCCAAACTGCTGGAGCGGGCGCCGGCCAGCCTGGCGGACACGCCGGAAATCCTGATCAATGAACTGCGCCTCGCCGTGCTACGCAACGAACCGGGCCAGGCAGAAGCACTGCTGGCGCGACTGGAGCTGACCCTGCCGGACCAGGCCAGCTACCACCAGCTGCGCGCCTTCTACCACCATCTGCGCGGCGACTACGCGCTGGCGCTGGAGCATATCGACAGCGCACTGGCCCTGCGTACCAGCTATGCCTATCTGTCGCAGAAGGCCCTCACCCTGACATTGAGAGGCGACATGGACGCCGCCAACGACGTGCTGCGGCAGGCCATTGCACTCAATGCCGAGTCCATCGACGCCATCTCCCTGCTCGCCGCCAATATGCTCGACAGCGGCAATGTCGGGGAGACCATCCGCATCCTCAGTGACGCAGGCCTCGACCGCATCGGCCCCATGGATACCTACAATCTGTGCCTCGCTTATTACATCGAGAAAAAGTACGTGGAGTCCCGCTCCTGCTTTGAGCGCGTATCCAGCCTCGCACCCAAAGACGCCGACCCGCTGCTGTACCGCGCGGAAATCGCCCGCGAGCTGGAGCAGCCCGATGTCGCACTGGACATGGCGCGCCGCGCCCTGGAGCTCACCTCCGAGCGCACCGACTGGGAAGGCCTGTTGATGCAGGCCCGCGCCTACGCAGAACTGGGCGAGGCGGAAAAAGCCGTGGAAAACCTGCTCAGGATCCGCCGCGACGCCCCGGACGACCTCTACACCAACTACGCCCGCGCCCAGGTGTACATCAGCACCGGCGACCTGCTCTCCGCCAAGGTGCATATACGCAAAACATTGGAACAGGGGATCTCCCCGATCTGGTATTGCACCGCGCGCTTTGTCAAAATCTGCGGCATCCCCGCCTTTGACGACCTGCGACAGCAATATCCCGGTCTCTGCGGCAGCGGCGATACAAACAATACGGGCAATTCCCAGATTGCCCGCAACAGCGAATCCAGTGAGAAGCTGTAAATAAGCAGCTTCAAGCGCGATTCGTTGCAACGGGACCCAGGGGTGGCGGGTCCGGGCTCAACCAGAACAAGAATATAAGCAGATGGACATTGCAGATTCCGAGGTTGGACGGCACGCCAGCGCGCCCAATAAATTGGTCGTCGACAGCGACCGCTACGTTATCCACAGCACCCTTGGTGCCGGCGGCATGGGCATCGTCTACCTGGCAGAAGACCTGAAACTGCACCGCCAGGTAGCCATCAAAAAACTGAAAGACGACGTCGCCAGCCAGAACGCCCGCGACCGCATCCAGCAGGAAGCCCGCCTCCTCGCCCAGCTCAACCACCCCAATATCGTCGCCCTGTACGACGTGCTCGAAGAAAACGGCAGCGTCGCGCTGGTGATGGAATACATCGAAGGCGCCTCCCTACGCGCCTGGATGCGCGAGCGCACACCCAGCCTGCAGCAGAAACTCAGCCTGCTGATGCAGATCAGCCTCGGACTGCAGCAGGCCCATGACCTCGGCATCATTCACCGGGACCTGAAGCCCGACAACATCCTCATCACCGAAAACGCCAAGGGCCAGCCCACCGCCAAGATCACCGATTTCGGCATCGCCAAATCCCAGCAACTGGATGAGAAAACCTTAACAGCGGAAAACCAGCTGGCCGGCACCGTCACCGCCATGTCGCCGGAACAAATTCTCGGCAAAGCATTAGATGCCCGCAGCGACCTGTTCAGCCTCGGCACCATCGCCTATGAACTGCTGTGCGGCAGTCGGCCCTTCGAAAAACACGAAGCCGGCGCACTGGCCATGGCCAACCGCATCACCAACGAACCGCATCAGCCACCACAGCAGGCGTGGCCGAGCATCCCCGAACCACTGGCCATACTGCTGGACAAACTGCTCGCCAAAGATCCCGCTCAACGCCCCGAAAGCGCACTAATCGTGCACCAGGGATTCGCGCTATTGCACAAACAGGGACTCGACACCGAGGCCGAAGATTACACCGCAACCCTCACCGACCTGTTCACCCGCCAGCAGGTAAAAAGCCGCCGCCGCTGGCAGCGGGTTGCCGCCGGCATTGTCGCTGCACTTGTTGTAAGCGCCGGCGGTTACTGGGGCTGGAAGGAAATCACCCGGCTGGAGCCTCAGTATATCGCGGTGATGCCGGTGGAGATTAACGGCGAGATTCGCGGCGAGGAGAACGCCAAAGCGCTGACCCGCACCATGGTGCGGCAGGCGTTGATGAATTCGGTTTCTCAGTTGAAGGCGAGTGCGCTGGTGAGTTTTGAGCCTAAAGAGGGGATGGATTTTGAAGAGCAATTGCAGGCGTTGCGGGATAAGGGGGTTACGGATGCGCTGTTTGCGAGGTTGGAGTGTGCGGAGGTGCGGTGTGAGATTGAGCTCCAACGAATAAGCACTAAAGACAGTCAGATCGGCCAGCAATCAAATTTTGCTTTTTTGACAAATAAAGAACAAGAAGCGGAATATCGCGTAACCAACAGTGCTTCAGCATTATTTCCAGCCGACTATTTCACCCAGGCTACAAAACAAATTTCGATGTCTGACCAAGCTTACAATCAATATCTGGATATCCTCAGCAGACTGGATCGAAAAGATCTTAACTCAGAAGACCTAAGCACTTTGGAAGCACTAATTAATCAATACCCTCTAAACTCCAGCCTTTACCAGGCTTATACGAGCGTTTCGGCAAAGCTGTTTGTACAAACTGACCGGGACGCATTTATTGAGCGTGGCCTTGCAATGCTTGAAAAAGCGCGCACCCATAAAATTGATAGTCAACAATTACTGGAACAGGAAATTCGGCTTCACACTTACAATGTCGATAGCGAAAAATTCGACGAACTGCTTAATAAAGCAGACCAACAAAAGTTTCCTTCCGCAGCCTTGATAGCAAAATTTTCAAGATACCTGTTTACGCGAGGCGACTACAAGGCCGGGCTAAAGTATGCACAAGCAGCCACCGCACTAAACCCATCAGCTGACAACCTTTATCTGATTGCGTTAAATCAAATTTCAAGCGGGAACTATTCCGATGCACGTCTAACACTGGGGAAAATTATCAGCATTTTTCCAGAGCACTGGTCATCCTATTCTGCACTTGGCGTTATTGAGCTGGAGAGCGGCAATTTTTTCGAGGCAGAGAAGGCTATCACTACTATTCCAGAAAACTTGCGCAGCTGGCGTACCAGATCAAATCTCGGAGTAGTTTATTTTTTACAGTTAAAGCATAAACCAGCGTTACAGGAATTTCTTGGCGTATTGCAATTAATCCCTGACGATCCAGGCACAATAGGCCAAATCGCAGAAACATATCTGATGGCAGGTGATCAAAAATCTGCGAGGCAATATTACCAACGTCTTATAGCATTAACTGAAGGGAGTGACGATCTTGAGGCTCGCCAGTTTAGGGCGCTAGGCTTAGCAAATTTGGATAGGGAAACCGAAGCCATCAATCTAGTAAACACGATGCTAAGACAAGCCCCCGACGATACTTATGTAATTCATGTTGCTGCCCAAGTGTTTGCTCTCACCGGTGAATTCTATTCCGCAGGCTACCAGATAGAACAGTTAATTCGCCAGGGTATGAGCGTAGAGTGGTTTAATTTGCCGGTATTCCACCAACTCTGCGCTCAACCCCAGGTCTCCGATGAAGTAAAATCGACGATCTGTAACTGATTACTCTGGATCAAGCCGCGCCTTCGGGTCACCAGAAACAAAATGCGCATCCGCCGAAGGGCTGTAGCAGAACCAGAGAAACGCAAATTCATCGGGCACCATATCCTCATCCCGGATACGGATTTTCAGTGTGCGCTTGTCCGCAGAAACTACCCGCGAATGGAACTGGTGCCTGAAGCCCCTGGTCAGAGGTATAACGCCATCCGCCTGCAACAGGCCCGGGAAATCAAAGAACTGCAGATCGTCAATACCAAACTCGGAAGGGTCCAGAGTGACATTCAATGTCAGAAACCCCTTGCCGCATTTGAATTTAAAATTCATGTTCCCGTAAGCTTCCGCCTCTCCGGGATTACCGGCCTCATTTAGTTGCCAATAGCTGGGAATACCCTGCTCATTCGCCGGCTTCGGTTTGAGTATCAGATTGATCTCCCGCCCATCTTCCGGAAAGTTCCACTCTAGGACTTTCATGTCCGCACACTTTTGCTCAGTGCTATCCATTTTCCACTCCTGTAATTTTCCGATGCCTTCCCTGCAAACCACCCGGGGGCACTGTTAGGTCTTCAAGATTTATATGCGCGACCTTCGTCCGAAAACCGCGCAGCTAGGGTAAAGCAAGGCAATAACGGAATTCCATCACATTATTGACATTTAATTAGGAATCGCTTCAAAGTCAGCTTCTAGCGCGACAAAAATAACAAAATGTCACGTTAGGGAGAACCCTGCGCACAGATTGGTGGACCGGAATCCGTGCCCAAGAGCGGGGCTTGTATCTGGACTCGCGTAAAACCCGGGATTAGTAGATCATTGCACCCTAGTACGCCTTCCCAGCTCAGCGTAGATTCCCGATCTCCATCTTCAATCGCCAGAAAGTGCTTTCCCCCGCGCTCGTTCACGCCGATTAAGACCAGCGCGCAAAGCTTGCTTTCTTCCTAACGCAGGCCGTTGTATATGCCGCCTGCCCAGATGTATACCCAGCGGTCTTTATCCGGTCGCTTGTCGCTAGATATCATCTCCGTCCTTCCACTGCACGTTTAGGCGAGCCACTGAGCGGCTGAGAGACCTTTCGCTTCCGGACCAATCAGTATCGACAAGCCTCTTCCATCTCACCCGCTGAAAGGCCATTCAGGTATAGCCACAGCAGCGTCGCCTACTGGTTCTCAATTATTTACTTCTGCAGATTGTTGACGTTTAAATTAGTACGCTGAAAGTCCGCATCTTTTCAGGTGGTGGAAGGGTGGTAAACTCAGCTGAAATTCTTACTTAGAAGGGAACTCTGAAGATGCCAATACCTGAGTACACGCTCAAAGCATACGAAAAGACTAGAATCGATCACGTTATTGATACTTTTGCCGCGAAAAAAAGCCCAACAATTGCGGATTTGAATGCAGTACGAGTGCAGGCCGATATTCAGTGTCAGCTTGATACGTTTAGGCTCAAAGCGCTCAAAATGAGTGCTAAAGAGTTGGAAGTTGAGGCCCATTGCTCTGTGCGGTTAGCGCAAAATATGGCTGCGGCAAACGATCCTCGCCCTGCGTCTGGTGAGTATTGCCATTGCCACGCAATGGTTTCAGGTGCACATGCAGAATCAGCGACGGTGCGTGCGGTGTTGGCATGGTGCTTCATGCGTATCGATGACCCACGCAATGGATGTTGGCTACCACGTAACTTGAAAGCGAGAATGCACATGCCGGAGTGGCTAAAAAATGCCGTGCCGCACAGTCGCATACATCGAAAAAGTTATTACCGCTGGCTGGGTGATGTAATTAATCCGATGCTAATTAAAGGTACGGATGACTTAGTGAGAACGCTAAAGATGGTGCGTTTGAGACTGCAAAGTGGGTGTATCCCAAAGCACATTGTCACGGAAATGGGGCTGTGAATATGCCTCTTCTATCAGTGTATGCCAACACTCAACAATATCGCATTCCTAGTTTCGATAGGGAGCAAAGCCGGTCAGTCTTTGGCGATAACATTGCAGATCAGTTTGATGTGAATTTCGAGGCAAAAAGTTACCGTCACTCATGGTCGCCGCTGAATGTGGCGTATGTGAAAAGCTCCGACCATGCCGCAGGTGACCTCTATCCTGATATTTCTGAACACAACGGTCGTCTGGTACTGAATGACCGTGCTTATCGAGCTTTGAAAGAATTGTTAAGCAACGATGGCGAGTTTCTTCCAGTCGTTGCTGATGGTCAAAGCGCATTTATCTTCAATCCGCTGCAGGTAGCAGAGGACGTCAACGGACTGAACGAGAAGCTAAGTATTAAGAATGAATGGGGTGATATAGAAAATACTGCTTTTCATGAGGACTTGGTTGCCGCGTTTACTGTATTTCGGGCGCGATTCGATAATTTCCGCAGCATCTACTGTCAGGCCAGCTTAATGAGAAAAGTCGAACAGGAAGGTCTCAAGGGGGTTATTTTTACTCCTGATCTTGGGAACCCTTTTTCATTGGACGTCGCTAAAAGTATGCACAATGGTTAAACCCTAGCTCTCTAAATCCAAGTGTGTTAATTTTCCGCGCTCAAAATTTATCGTTTCACGGAATATGACACGGATATGTCGTTCTGCACCCTTACGGATAATTTGGGAAATACGTACCAACTCACCTCCGGTGATCGAATAGAATCCCTGGCCATTGCCGATTATTTCACGGCACTGGAGGCGCTCGGGCGCATTGATGTTCATCAGTTGGCGGCCGCGGAAGATCAGTTGTTCCGCTTCTATGGCGGAGACCTCGAGCGAAGCCTCTTCTGCCAACCGGGGTCCGGCTGGCAGGATATGAATTCCGTCGGGATTTTCAGTACCCAAGCGCACCATCCGCACATTGGCATCGGGTTTTTACCCGGCCGCTGGCCGAGGATTCTCGATGCCATACATCAGGGAAACCTCCGGTTTATCCATACCGGCAGCGCGAAAAAAACCAAGGAAGAACAGCCGCACGATACCCGCAATTTGCTGCGAGTGAAGATTCGCCAGGCACTGCTAGCGATTGTTGCGGCCGAAAGAGCCGAAGCCTCGCAACACGCCAGACAACTGCGGCAGGAAACGTCGGTAAATCGCGGGCTGATTTATACTGGCGCCTTCCTCACCGGCCTGTGGCAGGCGGGTTCGGGCCTTGCGCAGTGGCTGAAAGACGTCAACGATGTAGTGAGCCCACTGCAACGCAGCCTGCGGGGCGTACAAGCCGCCTACCGGGCATCGCAGCGCAGCGATAACGGCGAAAACCTGATGGCTGCCTATCAGGATGAAATTCTAACCGCGGAAAAGCGTGAAATCGTACAGGTACTCGGCTTCGACCCCACGACGATTACCAGGGAACAGTTCCAGCGCGCCACGGAACTCGCCGATCTCATCTGGGAAGACCCAGCCCTGCAGGCCGACCTCCGGCGCTTCGTCAAAGACTACGTCAAAGCCCAACACGCCATTGAAATCACTGAATTCTCCGGTGCCGCGGCGTTTGAAGTCCTGTTCACCATACTCCTGGCGGCAGTAACCGGCGGC
>NZ_VANI01000020.1 GCF_005771435.1 Microbulbifer harenosus | reverse complement strand
GCAATTCACTTCTTGGCGGGAGTAAAATGCCCCTAGTATCGCAGATCACCTCCAGTTTTAGGTGATGTGTCGCGGTTAGTATATGAATCCGGGAATGCTAACAAGGCAGGCAAAAGGACGCAGCATAGCTGCGCCTCTGCTGGCGGCGTTAAATGCTTATGAGCCACTTACGAAACTATATGAAAACTCTTGATATTATTGAGGAATCAATCGTCAAGATGAAAATCAAAACGGACAAGGTCTCAGTTAAAGCGGGAGCTACCTTGTTTGCAGTAACTCTTGATCACGCACAAGGCATAAAATTTTGCCTAATTAATAGCGCTTACCCATCTGCATTTGCCTTGCTACGCGTGCTTTTTGAAACATATATTCGCGCAATGGGGCTATCTAAATGCGCCAGCAGCAAGCAGTTAGATAAGTACATTAACGAAGATAAGTTAGTTTCAAAAACCAATGGCAAACTTATGTTTGGTAATATGGTCCTTGAGGTCGAATCCGCTGCCGATCTCCCCGCATATTTTTCTAAAATCAAAGATCATACATGGAGTGGCTTGAATAGCATCACCCACTCTGGTGCAATCCAGCTTCATCGAAACTTTAGCGGAAGCTCAATACGCCATCGTTACGAACAAGATCATATAAATGAAGCGGTCGAGTTCGCGACAATGATCGCCTGTATGTCTTTCGCGGGGCTATGCGATCTGGCTACAAATACAAGCGGCGAAGTTGAATCAGAAAAGGTTATGAATTTTGTTCAATCCTGGGCATTTAACAATTAGCTGCACGCTGGCACATACTGCTACACTCGTTTTTGTGTCAGTCTCTGCGCTCCATTTTACACAAAAACGCTCTCCGCAGTATGTGCAGGTGAGATAGGCGTTAAATACCAGCTCTCATAGGTAGACCATGGATTATCGCTATTTTTCATATACTACGGGCTTGGCATCCCTGTTTGGGTTCATTGTTCAGGTATTAGATTGGTTCCCTCATCACAAGGATCTAAGAAGAAGTGAACCGCCCGGGTTTCGCGGACGCCGGGGGAATCCAATCAGAGGGCAGCATAACAATCACGGGTAGTAAAACATTGCTTCTTCGGTTCTCAGAGGGGTGTTCAGGCTGAAGAAAAAATCGAGCACCACTCACACAGGTTAACTTGTCGTGATGAGAGTGCCCTGAAATGCCTTTCGCCATGCAAAGCAGGTCCAGAATTCAGATTGAAGCGCGGTTTTCTGCGCAGAATATAAACAGAAAGAAGAGGCAGGAGTTTTTCTACAGCCTCCCTATGCGAAGGAGAACAAATGAGCTTTCTTGAAGAATCTTGGGAAGAAAGAGAAGAAAAATCATACAAGGAAATATTTGGTGACACCGGGCCAGGTATATTTACTCTTTCAAATGAAATATTTTCCCGAATGGATGCAAAAAGCATCGACCCACGCTGGCTCACGCATGGTGTTTTTAAATGCCCGCCAACTGGAAGCAGAGATAAATGGGCCTATGTAACCTCTGGGATGTCTAATCCTTGGGAGGAGGAGAAGCCCGAAGAGTATTCTGGTCTTGGCGTAGAGTTTGTAATGGAAACGGAAAATGAAGAAACGTGGGCAATCAAGGTTCTTCAGACGCTCATGGCTTACAACTTATTGCTTGCAGCGGGTCAAATGGGAAATTTTCCTCCACTAAATTATGGGCATCGCGTGCCTTTAGCATTGTCTGAATCTATAAGAACAATGATGTTTGTACGTCCAGTTAATTTCCCAAGTACTTTCTCAATAAAGTCAGGTAACGTTGATTTGTTGCAGGTGGTAGGCCTTACTTCCTCGGAATTAAAGGCTGCAAAGCAAACTTCATCCGAAGAAATTAGAGATAAATTAATAAGCGTAACTGGCGGTTTGGTTGCGTGTAAGGAACGAGTCAGTGTCGTTTAGATCACATAGCAATCGAGTCCACACGGACGCCCAAGCCCACGCGTTTTTTGGGGGTTTTACAGCATTCACTTTCCCGCAAAAATCATTCCGGATTGACTGTTGGTGTGCCGGGTGTTAGGCGTCAGCCGAATTCAGAAATTATGCTGAGAAGAAAGTTAGTGGATGTTGCATTGGAGTGGCAGTCAAGATTTGGCATCGCCCCTCAGGTCACTACTTCAATTTCGGAGTATGATGCTGCCCATCTGATGGGAACGTCGGAAGAGGAGTACTCGCTCTTCATTCAAGATAAAATGGCGATGAGCCAGACTGAACCGCCTGGGTTTCGCATATAGAGTACACAAAGTTAGCCGCGACTGAGCGCGGCATTATGTAACCACCATCTATTAAAGGAATAATGATGAAAGCGAGTATATTAACCTTTACTGAAAATGAAGCTATTGACTATCGCAATCGGACGAAACGATCGAATCAGGTATATATGTACAAATTTGATGTCGATGTTGTTTTCCGAAAAGGTAAGATGAACGATGAGCAAATTGGCAAGGTCCGATACAAGGAAGACTCGCGGCCTCAAAAATCTTATAACAGTAGAACAAAGACTGAGAAAGATAAGAAGAACGACATCGTTACATACAAGAAAGGCGGCAGTGATGATCTTTATGTGTTGGCAAAATCTGGCGGTGTTTCACTTTTTGATGGAATGAGTAGTAAGGTCAAGCTGGGAAAAAATGACTGCTGGTGGATAATAACTAAAAATGCCAAATTGGAAGAAGGCTTGGTTATTGCTAAAGATCTTTTTTCCGATAACGAAGGAAATACTCATTACTCAATAGAGCCTGACAGGGACATGCTGTTGTCTGAGTACATTGAAAAACTTGAAGAACTTAAAAAGTACATGAAGGAGAAGGTGTAAAATGGCCTTTTCATACAAAGATCTAACATATATACGAGCAGCTATTCAGGCTTATGAAGGTGTTCTTTCTCAAGTAGAAGAAGATGAATGTTCAGACGATGATGAATTTTCTGAAATTCAGGATGATCGTCTCTACTTAAATCGCCTTTTAGCTCTTGTGAATGAGGAGATTTCTAACTTTGAATCAAAAAAGCCAAATTTGACACCCATTCAAGGCAAAGACTAGGTGCATACCAAGCGCTGTGTAGTGTCACGCTGAATTTGGCCTCTTGATCTCGTTAAGCATGATGATATCACTCAAAGTCAGGTGGCAAAATTCAGTGCACCACTACAATGCTATATCCGCAGTATCTTCGCAGCTTCAGACAAACTCCGATTAAGTTCGTTGCATTAAGAATTGGAATTTAGAAAATTAACAGGGAAAAGTATGAAAACTATGTTTCTATTGTTTTTTCTATATAGTGGGTTGAGTTACGGCTCGACTCCAGAGGCAGTAGCAAGTAAGTATCTGGAAAACTTTTCTAGCCATCGCTATTCTGCAGCAGCAAAAATGATCTACTGTGGCGAGGGGCTAAGTGAAGCTGAACTTAGCGATAAGTATGCAGGTTTAAGTGAGGAGCTCAAGTTTCTAGACAATGAGTTTGGGCCAGTTACTCAGTACAATGTTTCTAATGACCACATGTATGTAGCTGCTACACTTGGTTGTGGCTCTCATGACTTTCTGGAAACGAATCTTGAGTCAGCGAAAGTTGTTGTATTTGGTGTTATCTATAATAATAAATCACCAGGATACATCGTGGTTAAATTAATTTCAGTCAATGACAAATTTTTGCCAATTACTGTTGACCATGGAATTCCAATGGACGGCCTGTTGTCTACCGCTAGAATCATGTCTGTATACAAAAAGCTAACTGAATTATAGATTCCTGTTGCGGCTTGGTTTCAGGCTGGAAGTACAACACTTATGTAAGAATCGCAGTGGTTGGAATTATCTGCATTTCGTAAATTTTATGTTATTTTGCTTCACTCGTTTATAGCATGAAATTTTCTTCATTGCGTTTATCTATTGATCCGGACGCCAAACAAAGCTAAGGGATTTTCATGTGATTCTATGAAAAAGAGCCATGAAAAATTCTAAAAATGCTCGATATGGACGGTGTAAATGAAGCTCTTGCTGTTTTCGTTTCTAAGTATGACCGTGCTATTGGCGTTTTGCTCGCCCCCCTTGGTGTCAAGCGACGAAAACTCGTTGAAGGAAATCAATGCAAGTAAGCTAACCCATAAGGATGGCTCGTCTGCGGATACGTCATTCCCGGTTCTCTACTCACAGGAAGTATCCTTGTGGCCCGACGATTCCAAAGTAATCGCGGATGGGATCAAGAAAATCGAAAATGACGACTACGCTAAAGAGCACCCGTGGCTCGTCATCACCCATCCCACATTTATACGCTATGTGCCGAAGGGGCCATCTGCCCGGGCGGCAGTAATTGTGTTTCCCGGTGGCGGCTACAAGGGAGTAGCTATTGGCCAGCAAAGTACTATTGGCTTTAACGGCGCCGATGTTTGCCAGTGGCTGACGGAGGTTGGTGTTACTTGCATCGTTGTGAAGTACCGCGTTCCCAACTCCGGCTGTAGCTGGGATAAAAAATTACGCAAGCACGTAACCCCTGAGATTCCATTGGCGCTACAAGACGCACAGAGGACGATTTCTATCGTTCGGTATAATGCGAAAGAATACGGTATCGATCCCGACAAGATTGGCGTCATGGGATTTTCTGCAGGTGGGAATCTGGCGGTGCTTTCCAGTACGGCGTTCGACAAACGTGCCTATGACCCCGTCGACGAAATCGATCAGGTCAGCAGTCGGCCCGACTTCGCGATACCGGTCTATCCCGGCCATTTGACAATGGAGCACAAGAACAAAAGGCCAAGAGCAGTCGCTGCTCAGGAGCTGAATACGGATATCAAGATCTCACCCAATATCCCGCCAACACTTCTTGTGCACGCCAAAGATGATCCGATTGATCCGGTTCATTATTCAGAGGTATATGCAAGGGAATTGAAAAAGGCAGACATAGACGTAAAGGTCCTGCTTTACGAAACCGGCGGTCATGCCTTTGGAGTCAGAAAGCAGGAAAAAGACACCGATAGGTGGACTGCTGATGCAATCGAGTGGCTGAAGGAAATCGAGGTACTTTGATATTTTCGGAAAAATGCGGTTCAAGATAAGAGCGCGACGATTGAGGAATAAATGATTTTTCCTCGAAAGGAGCTGAGTGTTTACTAAAAGATCACGAAGAACTAATGAGGGAGGCCCATGTTTCGCGGAGGATCCATTATCCCAAAAGGAGAGCCTCCGCGAAGCCCAGGGAAGTTCAGTTGGCGATAAGTTCGGAATTAAAATTTAGGCCTTCTAGCTCAAACTCTTCACATAGATCTTTAAATTTCTGGTTGCAAAAGCTTGCTGTGCAACCTTCCCAACGACTTCTAAACAAAAGCTTTTGGCTTGCTCCGTTGCCAAATTCCAGAGCTCCCACCGCTTGTGTGTCTGGGTTACTATAAAAGCTTTTTGATAAAACCGGGTTCAAATCAGATAAGTTGTTGAATAAATAGTATGTGAAGCCTGAAACTTTTATTGGAAGAAACTCACCATAGTCGGCTAGCATCAGGTGAAAAACGGCGTATGCTCTTTCTGAAAACACAAGGTTAGGCCCCGTCCAAACACTTATGGCTGGGACTTTGATGGCCTCAGGGAACGCTGGCGAAGGCTGAAATGCCGTAACGATTTCCCCCCAAAGATCGGCGATTTTCTTTTCCTTTACCCCCATGTAGACGAAATCCATGACATGCGCATCAGCATTTAACTGATCAGCAATATCTTCCGCGTCAAGAGGTATTTCCTTATATATTGCAGGGTCGGTAGTTAATCTATAGATTTGGTTCATAGCCCACTCCAATCGGCCTTTTTAGGTTCCAAAATGCCCTTCGGATATCCACCATCTTTCAGTTGATTCTTTAGCTTTTTAATGATTCCGGCAAGAGGCTTAATTTCTTTTCTCGATTGTGCCTGAGTTTCTAGCTGTATAAGCGATTCAGGGTTTGCCGAGCAGTTCACAGGCACTGCGCGGTTATGCCCGGTTGATATGCAGCGCCACTGGTAGTGATTGCTCACTACCGAATAGGTGCACACGTCCAAGGTGATTACTTGGGGCAATGCCGGCAGCCGGCCTTCGATCCACTGGCGGCGGTGCTCGAAACACCGCCGGTATAGTGGACCCCTGTCGATTCAGTTTTCAACAAACCTCAGTCACACCGGCGCCGGATTGCGCTCGGAGAACTGGCCATTCCAGTAGGGATAGTAGGGGTATGGCGGGGTCACAGCGCTCGCTGCATCCAGGCGCATAATCTGGTCTTCGTTGAGGCTCCAGCCGACAGCACCGAGATTTTGTCGCAGCTGGGCCTCGTCTCGGGCGCCAATCAGTACGGAGGATACGGTCGGTCGTCGCAGCAGCCAGTTGATCGCTACCTGCGGTACGGTCTTCTCGACTTCTTCTGCAATCTCGAACAGCACATCCAATACCCGGTACAGCCGCTCTTCCTGTACTGGCGGTGCAAACGCTTCCGTCTGGTGAAGGCGGCTGCCTTCAGGTATCGGTTGGCCGCGGCGGATTTTTCCGGTCAGCCGCCCCCAGCCCAGCGGGCTCCACACCAGAGCGCCAAGGCCCTGGTCCTGCCCCAGCGGCATCAGTTCCCATTCGTAGTCACGGCCCAGCAGGGAGTAGTACGTCTGGTTTGCCACAAAGCGCGTGTAGCCGTAGCGCTCAGCGACGCTTTGGGATTTCATCAGTTGCCAGCCGGAGAAATTCGACGCGCCTAGATAACGCACCTTGCCCGACCGTACCAGGTCGTCCAGAGCTGACATCACGTCTTCCACCGGCGTCATGGCGTCGAAGTGGTGCAGTTGCAGCACATCTATATAGTCTGTTCCCAGCCGTTTAAGGGCGCGCTCGGTAGCGCGGATCAGATGGTGACGCGAGCTGCCAACGTCATTCGCGCCTTCTCCGCTGCGCAGTGACAGTTTGGTGGACACAATCACTTGCTCACGACGGCCTTTGATCGCCGCACCAAGGATCGTTTCCGAGGCGCCATCGGAGTACACGTCGGCGGTGTCGAACAGGTTAACGCCGGCCTCCAGGCAGATGTCGATGATCCGCTTCGCGTGCTCTACGTCGGTATTGCCCCAGGCACTGAACAAAGGGCCCTTGCCACCAAAGGTGCCGGCCCCAAAACCCAATTCCGGGACCTTGAAACCGGACCGTCCTAGATAACGATATTCCATAACTCTTACTCCTGTTCGTTGGAAACTGAAGGGGCGGGCCGAGCAGCCCTAGCCCCGCTCTTGCTCGATTGCCCTGGCAACCGGGTGGCAAAAGTTGACGACCGCTATGCTAGACCCGTATTTCTCTTGTTGATATTTTAAATATCTTTAATCACTTTCAATGTTTTCTTGATAATAGGTGGCTATGGATCGTTTGAGTGACATCGCCTTATTTCTTCGCGTAGTGGATCTGGGGACGATCAGCGCGGCCGCTCGCAGTCTTGACCTATCGGTAGCCGTTGCCAGCCAGCGTCTGCAGCGGTTGGAGAAGGGCTTGAATGTGCGGCTGTTGCATCGTACGACCCGTCGCCTCCATCTCACGCCTGAGGGGTTGGCGCTGGCGGAGAAAGGGCGCGACCTGGTGGAGGGCCTGGAGGCGCTCACTCAGGATCTGCGTGGCAGTGCCGACAATGTCACCGGCACCCTGCGCGTCACCTTGCCGCACTCCTTCGGGCGCCAATACATTTCGCCGCTGTTGCCGGAGTTCCTCCACCTATATCCCCGGCTGGACCTGCATGTCAGCCTCACAGACCAGGTGGTGGACCTGGTTGGCGACGGTTATGACTTGGGTATCCGTATCGGTGTTCTGGACGATTCCTCCCTGGTGGCCAGGCGCTTGGCGGATGATCGCAGGGTCTTGTGTGCCACCCCCGGCTACCTGGAGCGCCACGGCACCCCGCAAACCCCTGGCGATCTGGCGGACCACCAGTGCCTGGTGCTCTCCAGCACCCATCGCCGGCAGGATGTTTGGCACTTCACTGACAAACTGGGGCGCAGCGAGACGGTGCAGGTAAGTGGCCGTATACGCAGCAATCAGGGTGAGATGCTCACCGACGCGGTGCTCGGCGGCCTGGGTATCGCGCAACACTCGGTATGGCATATCCACGAACATCTGCGCAGCGGAAAACTGAAATCGGTGCTGCCGGATTACCGATTAATGGACACTGGTATCTACGCTGTGATGCCCCAAAGGCACCTGGTTCCGCCCAGAGTGCGGGCCATCGTGTCGTTCCTGGAAGAGAGGCTTATCGAGCATCCTGTCTGGGCGTTACCGTTGGAGGATTTATAAGTTCTGTAGCGTTCCTCTACGAGATCTTGTCCTGATTTTAAATAATAGTGAGAGACTCAAAGCCGCAGAAACCGATACGCAGTCTGAGGCGAACTCCTCGCTGGAAAGCCGTATTGATATCCGAAGAAGATTGGTCGTTAATCAAAAAATATGGAGTGTATGTATGTTGCGGTCGAGTAGAGAGCACCTGAAAGAGGTTGAAGAATCCTATTTCGAGCATCAAAGCGTTGCGTTTCGCTATGGTTGGACCTGTCTGCAGGCGGCAATAATGGCTTTCATACACGGTGTAATTCCTGGCGCCTACAAAACGGGTGCAAGCGATTTAGTTAAACGTCTAAGTGCCGGGCGGCGGGCCGAAACCACGGGTTCGCAAATAGGCGAATAGGTGGGGCATATATAGCAAGTGACCACGGCTCCGCCGGGCCTGCGCCCCAGATCGTCCAATTGCCTAATTGCTTAGTAGTAAGCAATTAGGCGATTTTGGCGCGATTTATAAATATCTTTTGTTTACATACGACCGCAAACTTCTAATGTGCTGCAAAGCTGATGCGTAGCAAAATCATGTCGCCACGCCAGCTCAATAAGAAACACGGACAGCATTGAAGATATCGGGAGGTGTACAATGAATCTTGCAGATATATTGGCGGTAGGTAGTTCATTCCAAAACGAAAATGGAAATATAGACGACGGATTATTGAGGCCCATCCATAACTGCGACTCTGTAGCTGATAAGGACTCATTGTACAGTTGCATGAAGGAAATTATCAGCAATCCGGAGTATGGAGAGCAGCTGTTTGAATTTCCTGAAAAGTTGATCGGGCTGCATGAAGTCGCAGCCATTCATGACGGAGCGCTTTTCGCGGCGCTATCAATCCACTACAACCTTTGTGTGGGCACGATAAAAGCGCTTAAAAAAGATTCAGAGTATCTATCAGAGATTTACAGGGAGCTCCTTCAGGGGGAGGCTGTTGGTGTTTACCTGGCTACAGAACTCGCATACGGGAATAACGTTTTCTCTCTCGAATCAGAAGCGGTATACGATCACAGCAGAAGAATTTTCATACTGCATTCACCCAATGCTAGATCATTCAAGTTCATGCCAAACACTTCACTATCTCGCCATGCGGCAAAAATAGCGGTGGTTATGGCAAGATTAAAAGTTGATGATGAAGAATACGGCGTCATGCCATTTGTGGTAAGGATTCACGGTTCAAATAAAGTATTGCCAGGTATCAACATCAGCGAAATAGGGAGTAAGCCTGGATTCGGGCTTGACAACTGCATTACCAGCTTTAATCAGGTGGAAGTGCCTTTTGAGTCGCTCCTCAGCAGAAATATTCTTGATATATCTCCCAGCGGAGAAGTCATCTTTATAGAAACCGATCAAAGAAAGCGGTTTCTTCAATCTATGCAGCGTGTTCAGTTCGGAAAAATATGCATGGCTGCTGGGGCTGCCGCAGCAGCGAAAGCGTCATTGTATATTACAAAAAATTATGGGAAGCAGAGAGAAACTTTTTCGGTAGTAGGCGATGTTCCGTTGATCAGCCACAGCTCATTTTCTCAGCCTCTGACCATTTATACTGCCGCTCTCGTTGTTCAGTCATTATGGATCAGGGATCTTGGTGATAGAGCGCATCGCGAAGAAAGCAGCAGTAAAGGCATGCCCGAAGAGCTGAAAAATGAAATTGCGTTAGCGAAATCTTTGGTTACCTGGGAATCCAGGGAGGTCATAGTCGGTTGCAGGGAGCTGTGTGGGGCGCAGGGTATGTTTTCTGCCAACAAATTTTCCAACTACTATGCCATGACAAATGGTTGTATCACTGCAGAAGGCGACAATGTCGTCATTATGCAGAAAGCAGCCAGAGACTACCTGCGATCATTACTTCCATTTTCGGTCCCGGACTGCTCGCCATCTGTGCAATCTATTCTTCAGGTTTTTCACGCATTTGCGTTAAGTCTGCACAAGGAAGTTCAGCTTGGGCTTAGAGCTGAAGATAAAGCAGACTATTTTTCAAAATGGAATCAGTACTCAGAAAAAATGATGGAAATGCTTGATGTGTATGGGACGCTGTGCGCGGCAGCGGCGGCAAGCAGTTTCATTGACGATGGAAGGGATTCTTGGATATTGGAATTGTTCTTACTGGAAAAACTCAAAAAAATCGCACCGTCTATATTGACGTCAAAGATCAAAAATGTAGACAGCGTAACGAACCTACTCAGAAGAAGAGAAGATTTACTACGTGAAAAGCAGGGCGATGTCGGCGAAATCATAGATTGGTTTGGGGTTGAAGAAACGGGGCTGAAAACCCCAATTTCAGGGGAAGACTACATAAGTTGGTACCAGCGTCACCACGCTAATAATGCAGCTCATCAATAATGATGTGCTTCCAAGAAGCTTAATTTCTTTTCTCGACGGTGCCGGGAGCGTCTAGCTGCGTAACCGGTCCAGCCGCAGCCGTTCCCGTCCGTCGAACAACCGGCGCGCACACAGCGCCACCGCCGCAAAGGTGCCAAAGCCGGTGCCGGCGGCGATGGTGAACATAATCAGAATCTGGTATTTCACCGCCAGTGCCGGCGAAGTGCCGGCGAGTATCTGGCCGGTCATCATGCCCGGCAGGGAGACGATACCCGCGGCGGCCATGGCGTTGATGATTGGGGTGAGGCCTGCGCGCATGGCGTCGCGGCGGAACTCGCTCAGTGCCTGCTGCGCGGTTTCCCCCAGCATCAGCCGGTTTTCGATAACGGCGCGGGAGCGCCGGGCGCTCTCTGTCAGCCGGTCCAGAGACAGGGAGACGCCGGTCATGGTATTGCCGAGCAGCATGCCCAGCAGGGGGATGGCGTATTGTGGTGTGTACCAGGGTGTGGGGCTGATTACTGCCACCAGGGTAAGCACGGTGACGGCAAAGGCGGAGATAAACATCGACAGGGTGCCGATACCAAAACCCCAGCCGCCGCGCAGATTGTATTTCTGCCGTGCCACCACCTCGCGCCCGGCGAGCAGCAGCATGCCGATCCCCATCAATGCCACCCAGTGCAGGCTGCCGACGGAAAACAGGGCTTCCAGTACCAGGCCGACGAGGGCGAGCTGAATCGCGGTGCGGGCGGCGGCAATCAGCAAACTTTTGCCCACGCCCAGGCGCGCGAAGAAGGTACATGCCGCCAGGGCGATGACCAGCAATGCCGCCAGTGCCAGCTGCCACCAGGAGAGTTCGATAACGTTCACGCGGTCATCTCCTGTTCTTCGATCCCGTTATCCACAATATGAAAGTGGCGGTCGGCCACACGCGCGATCTGGTCTTCGTGGTGAGCGACCCAAATAGTGGGGAGCTGTTGCTGGCGAATGCGGTCTCGCAGCCAGCTTTCCACCCGCTCGGTGCTGTCTTTGTCCAGGTTTGCGGTGGGTTCGTCCAGCAGCAGCGCCGCCGGTTTGCGGGCGAGGGCACGGGCCAGCGCGAGGCGCTGCTTTTCTCCGGAGGAGAGGCGGGCTACCGGCCAGTTGAACGCGTCCGCGTCCAGGCCGAGTTGTTGCAGTGTTTCCTCCGGGTGTTCGGAAAAGTGTTCGCCCACGGTGTCGTACCACCAGGCACTTTCCGCCGGCACCAGCATCACCATGCCGCGCCAGCTGTGGCCTGGCACATCGCTCTGGCTGGTGTCCCCCAGGTGCACATTGCCACTGTGCCGATCCAGATCGGCAATGGCGCGCAGCAGCCGGCTTTTGCCGGAACCGGACGCGCCAGACAGGCACACGATTTCTCCCGCAGCCACTTGCAGGTCGATACTTTTCAGGCCGCCAATGGCGAGACTTTTGAGTGTGAGTGTTGCCAATGCCGAGTCCGTCTTAGCCGAAATAACCAATCCCTTTGGCCATCAGCGCGGCGCATAGGGCCATGCCGACAATGGCGGTGAGTTCGGCATGCACGATGATACGCATCCAGCGGCGTTTGCGGTCGCCAATTTCCGGCACTTCTCCCTGGCTGAGGCTCTTGCCCCAGCGTAGAAACTGGATGGTGGGATAAATGGAGAGCAGGGCGGCGATGACAAACAGCGTCAACTTCGCGTGAAACGCCCCATTGTGAAAGTAGTAGCTCGCACCTTTCTCAAAGAAAAACACACGCAAAAAACCGACGACCAGTAGCAGTACTGCAGATATGCCCAGAATACGGTCTGCGATACGTATCTTGCGGGCATTTTGCAGGGTGAAACTTTGCCCCAATAGAATCAATTGCATAGTGAGGACAGCCGTCATAGACAGGAAGGCCAAGTGGTGCAGGAAAGCAAAGAGTGCGGGCATAACCATTCCCCCGGGTGTTGGTAGACCCGGGAGACGTTATCACAGGTTGTGGGTGTTTGTGTTTAATGGTTAAGCATCAAGCGGCTACATGTAATCGGTGCGCCAGAGTATCTACCAATTGTTCTGTTTCCCGGTACGCGCGCTCAATGGAGTCTTGATGTCGCTCGTCGCCAAACTCCTGATATTCAATTCGAATCTCATGATACGCATCCGCCCCCAGGTAGTGGCCCAGTGTTCGAATATGTGGACCCAGGTGGTTCATGTTCTCGCGTATACCGCCGGGGCCAAACCCGAATTCACCGCAAGATGACAGTAGTACCAGCGTCTTACCGGAAAAGATTGGCTGCAATGGGAAGTCGCCGCGCGCCAGATCGAAACTAAAGGTTTTGTTGACCCGCACCACCTGATCAAACCAGGCCTTCAGGCAGGCGGGCATTCCGTAGTTGTACATGGGTGAGGAAATCAGAATCACATCCGCTTTTGCGACTTCCTCGATCAACTGGTCGGAAAGTGCCAGCATGGCATGTTGCTCTGGGCTGCGGCGTTCTTCCGGCGTGAACACGGCTGCGATCCAATCCTGGCTGACAAACCCTGGCGGTTCCAGACCCAGATCCCTACAGGTGATTGAAACTTCTTTGTTATTCGCATGCCAGCGATCCAGGAAGTGCTGAGACAGAAGTTTGGAGAGCGAGCGATATGCCGCTACCTCGTGATCTACCAATCGCGCGCTGGCATCTAATTTAAGGATCTTTGTCATGCTGTACTCCAGGTTTCAGGGTGGGTGTGGAGTAAATATCGTGTTTGCTGTCGCCGTTGACAAAGGGTCTTTTTTCACTTATAGGTGAACAAAATTCACTTGTTGGTGTGGTATGTACAGTCGTCTGAGCAACTTGAATAGTATCCGCGTGTTTGAAGCCGCAGCGCGTTTGGGCAGCTTCAAGGGGGCAGCGAAAGAGTTACACCTCACTCCAACTGCTGTGTCCCACCAGATACGCAACCTCGAGAGCCAATTGGGCGCGGCATTATTTGAGCGGCGTACACGTGCGGTTTTTCTTACCGATGCAGGGCGGGAGCTGGCCGATGCTGCCCGGCTTTCTTTGCAGACGCTGGCCGAGGCGGTGGAGAAAATATCCGGTCAGCCCGAGGTGTTGACCATCAGCACCACCAACGCGTTCGCTTCTCTTTGGCTGGTTCCGCGGTTGCAGGCTTTCTATCAACGCTACCCCGAATTAAAGGTGGTGGTGCAAAGCGATGAACAATTGGTGGATCTGCAGCGTGATCGGCGTGTGGATGTAGCTCTACGCTATGGCAGCACCGCCGAGGGGGCCGAGTTGCTGTTGTGTGAAGAGTTCGGGCTGTTCGGAACAAGCGACAATATAGCGAGGGCTGAAAGCGGCGAAGCCTTGCCCCTGTTTGAAACCCAATGGAAAAACCCTGAGTTGCCGGCAGTGCCTGTGCAGGCTTGGCTGCGTCGTTTTGCGCCCAAATGGAAACATGGCGGGATTCAGGGGTACGACCAGGAGTTGCATGTAATTCAGGCGGCACTGGCAGGCCAGGGGCTGGCGTTTGTAAGTAATCTGTTGGTGGAATCCGCGGTGCAGCACGGATGGCTGCAACCATATAGGGCAGAATGCTGTTTACCGGGGTTCGGCTATCACGTTCTCTGCGGCGCGCAGCCGCGGACAACGGTTCAGCAGTTCTGCGCTTGGTTAAAAGATCAGGCGCTGAGCCCAGGGCAGCTATCGAGACAAGCTGCTATCGAGACGAAATGATTCAGTACAAAAAACAGCCGGAAAATGCGGCCCCGCATCGCGAGCGGCGAACGCCCTTTGAACCCGCTGCGCCACTCCGCCATAATCCAGCTCTTTCCGCAGAATAACGAGACTCTCGCAGTATGACCGAGCCTTCCGTCTACGACGCCTCCGAGCGCCAGCACCTGGCGGC
This sequence comes from Microbulbifer harenosus, assembly GCF_005771435.1. Classification (GTDB taxonomy): domain Bacteria; phylum Pseudomonadota; class Gammaproteobacteria; order Pseudomonadales; family Cellvibrionaceae; genus Microbulbifer; species Microbulbifer harenosus. The sequence goes on along the minus strand of NZ_VANI01000020.1, from coordinate 52,829 downwards.
TTACACCGAGAAGGCGTACCTGGATTACTCCATGTACGTGATCCTCGACCGCGCCCTGCCCAATATCGGCGACGGTCTGAAGCCGGTGCAGCGCCGTATTGTCTACGCCATGAGCGAGCTGGGGCTGAAGAACTCCGCCAAGTACAAGAAGTCCGCGCGCACCGTGGGCGACGTGATCGGTAAGTACCATCCGCATGGCGACAGCGCCGTGTACGAGGCCATGGTGCTGATGGCGCAGCCCTTCAGCTACCGCTACCCGCTGGTGGACGGCCAGGGTAACTGGGGTTCGCCGGACGATCCCAAGTCGTTCGCCGCCATGCGTTACACCGAATCCCGCATGGGCAAGTACGCGGAGGTACTGCTGTCGGAGCTGGGGCAGGGCACGGTGGACTGGCAGCCGAACTTCGACGGCACCATGGACGAACCGGCGGTACTGCCGGCACGAGTTCCCAATATCCTGCTGAACGGCACTACCGGTATCGCCGTGGGCATGGCCACGGATATCCCGCCGCACAACCTGCGCGAAGTGGTGAATGCCACCGTGCATATGCTGGAAAACCCCAAGGCCACGGTCAGCGAGCTGTGCGAGTACATCCTCGGCCCTGATATGCCTACCGAGGCGGAGATCATCTCGCCGCGCAGCGATCTGCAAAAAATGTACGAGACCGGCAAGGGCTCGGTAAAAATGCGCGCGGTGTGGACCAAGGAGGATGGCGATATCGTCATCACCGCATTGCCCTACCAGGCCAGTGGCTCCAAGGTGCTGGAGCAGATCGCCGCGCAGATGCAGGCGAAGAAACTGCCGATGGTCAGCGACCTGCGCGACGAGTCCGACCACGAGAATCCCACGCGGCTGGTCATCGTGCCTAAATCCAACCGGGTGGATCTGGAACAGGTGATGAACCACCTGTTTGCCACTACCGACCTGGAGAAGAGCTACCGGGTCAACCTGAACATGATTGGCATCGACGGCCGCCCGCAGGTGAAGTCCCTGGACAAGATCCTGTCCGAGTGGCTGAGTTTCCGCACGGTCACCACGCGCCGGCGTCTGCAGTTCCGCCTCGACAAGGTCGAGAAGCGCCTGCACCTGTTGGCCGGTTTGTTGATCGCCTTCCTCAACATCGACGAGGTAATCGAGATCATCCGCACCCACGATGAGCCGAAGCAGGAGCTGATGCGCCGCTTCGAGCTGAGTGATGTGCAGGCGGAATACGTACTCGAAACCAAGTTACGCCAGTTGGCGCGCCTTGAGGAAATGAAGATCCGCGGCGAACAGGCGGAGCTGGAAAAAGAGCGCGATATGCTCACCAAAACGCTGGAGAGCGAGCGCCGCCTCAAAACCCTGATCAAGAAGGAACTGCTGGAAGCGGCGAACGAGTTCGGCGATGAGCGCCGTTCGCCCATCGTCGAGCGCGAGGAAGCCAAGGCTTTCAGCGAGACCGACCTTCTCACCAGCGATCCGATCACTGTAGTGCTGTCCGACAAGGGCTGGATCCGCCAGGCCAAGGGCCACGATATCGACCCCACCTCGCTCAGTTACAAAGCGGGCGACAGCTTCAAGTTCGCCGCCCACGGCAAGAGCAACCAGATGGCGCTGCTGCTCGACAGCACCGGGCGCAGTTACTCCATTGCCTCTCACACGCTGCCATCGGCGCGGGGCCAGGGGGAACCGCTGTCCGGGCGCATCAATCCGCCTTCAGGCGCCACCTTCGAAGGCCTGCTGATGGGCAATGACGATCAGCAGGTGTTGCTGGCGTCTGATGCCGGCTACGGCTTCATTGCCCGGTACGCCGATCTGCAATCGCGCAACAAGGCCGGCAAGGCCATGCTGAGCCTGCCGCAGAACGCTCGCGTGTTGCCACCTCAGGAAATCAGTAATCCGGAGAAGGCACTGCTGGCGGCAGTGTCCAGCGAGGGACGCATGCTGGTGTTCCCGGTCGCCGAACTGCCGGAACTGGCGAAAGGCAAGGGCAACAAGATCATCAATATCCCGTCGGCGCGCGCCGCCAGCCGCGAAGAAATCCTCGTCGGTATCGCGGTGCTGGAAGGCGACGACCAGTTGGTAATCCACGCTGGCAAGCGCCACACCAAGATCAAGGTCTCGGAACTGGAACACTACCAGGGCGAGCGCGGCCGTCGCGGTAATAAACTGCCGCGCGGGTTCCAGAAGGTGGATAAAGTAGAAGTGCAGAGAAAGTAATTAATCTGAAATACGTTATTCGCGCTTCAGATAAAAAAGCGGCCCCGGAAACGGGGCCGCTTTTTTTTTGCACCCGTTACAGAGCGCCAATCGCGGCTGTCACCTGTAGGAGCCTGCTTGCAGGCGAACATTTGCGGAGTTCTTTTCCGTTCGCCTGCAAGCAGGCTCCTACACGCCGTTTATGAATTCTCCGTCACGAGCCACTCGTTGATTTTTCAGCCTCAATTCCACTATGCAGGGCGAAGCCTCCGCACTGTACTACTGTTTATGCGCAGACTTTTCTCTGTTACCGGCAATCGCCGGTGCTCGGAAATAATCACAGGGACGACACCATGGTATGCCTTCGCTCTCCACAGTTCTGGACAAGGACAATTTTCGCAATCTGGATCGCACTTGTGGCCGCTTCCCGCCACATGTGACCACCGAGCGCCCAACAGAGGAGCCGCCACGGGACACCTATATTTATTATCCGGACGCGTTCGGCGTGTTCTTCGCGCACGGTTCGCGCTTTGGCGGCCACTCTCTGTTCCTCAAGGACGGCGCTGAACGATACCGAATTCGGCGTCGGGCAACTGGCCACGCTCTCGTCTACTACAACGGCAGCTACGGCCACTATACCTATTCCAGCAACCCGGGCTGCCAGGTGGTGGACACAGAGGACAGAAGTATCGCCTCAATCAACCACCAACTGAGCACCGGCGCAAACTATTGCCAACGCAAAATGAAATAGGCGCTAACCTGTTCTTCGTTTCTTGTGGGTCATAATGGGAACGATTACATTGCTGTGAGTCTAGATCGGCGGTCGCAAGCCTGAGCCTTCGATACCGATATGCAACGGGCCTAATGAGATGAAATGAAAAGTGGCCTGAGAATATATAAAAAATAAAAAAATATTAATAAGAAGGTATCCGGCTGATCCTATCGGCCAGGCATATCCAATTCTATTTCCACACCTCACGCTGGTAGAGCGAAGCGTCGCCGGTATCCGCCGGTCGTCTCTGCGTTCCACTTCAAGTCGCCGGTAAACTCCGGGGGCTAAACAGTAGACGCGCCGCCGCAATACGGTGGCATCCGTTTACATTGCAACGGTGCAGGAAATAATAATGAAAAGTCCCATCCAGAAAATCTCATCATTATTGCTGCTCTTGTGCGCATGCTGTTCCACGTCAGCGGCGATCGCTGCGACCTGCGAGTACGTCGTGGTCAACGACTGGGGCTCCGGCGCACAGACGAGTATCCGAATCACCAACAACGGCACCAGCCCCATCAACGGCTGGGAAGTGAGTTGGGAGTACAGCGACGGCACCGTGGTGACCGATAGCTGGAATGCCGAAATCTCCGGCGACAACCCCTATACCGCGAACAGTATTTCCTGGAACGGCAATCTCCAGCCGGATCAGCTTGCCGAATTCGGCCTGCAGGTCAGCAACGGTGCCGGCAGTGCTTCGGTGCCGACTATAACCGGTTCCGTTTGTGAGGGAGGGAGCAGTTCCAGTTCAAGCTCGTCCAGCAGCGGTTCGGGCTCAAGTTCCAGTTCGTCGAGCTCCAGCTCTTCAAGTTCTTCCGGCAGCTCCAGCTCTTCCGGCAGCTCCGGCTCTTCCGGTAGTTCCAGTTCCTCCAGCGGCGGCCCCAGCGGGCCACCCCCGGCGGTGGAGTTGGAGCGGGCGTTCCCGAACCTGACCTTCAGCCAGCCGCTGGGCCTGATGCAGGCGCCGGGGGACGATTCCCGCTGGTACGTGCTGGAAAAAACCGGCACCGTCTATTGGATCGATGCCAACGACAACTCCACGGCCACCAAGAACACCTACCTGGATCTGTCTGGTCTGGTGGATACCGCGGTCGAGGGCGGTGTGCTGGGGATGGCCTTCCATCCGGACTACCAGAGCAATGGCCAGGTGTTCCTGTCGTTCACCACGCCGGCTTCGGAGCCGATGACCTCGGTGATCGCGCGCTTTACGGAAAGCGCGGGCGGTGCCAGCCTGAACGCCGGCTCGCGCCAGGATATCCTCACCCTGCCGCAGCCCTACGCCAACCACAACGGCGGTCACATCGCTTTCGGGCCCGACGGCTACCTGTATATCGGTTTCGGTGACGGCGGTTCCGCCAACGATCCAGAGGCCAACGGCCAGGACACCAGCAACTGGCACGGCGCCATGCTCAGGATCGATGTGGACAGCGGCTCTCCCTACGCTGTTCCCGCGGACAACCCTTTTGCGAACGGCGGCGGCCTGCCGGAGATCTACGCCTACGGCCTCAGAAACCCCTGGCGCTGGAGCTTTGACAAGGCCAGCGGCGATCTTTGGCTGGCGGATGTGGGCCAGTCCGGGTATGAGGAAATCAATGTGATCGAAAGCGGCGGCAACTACGGCTGGCGCTGTCGGGAGGGCTTTCACACCACCTCCAACAACTGCAACTCCAGCGGCCCTTACGACGATCCAGTGTTCGAATACGATCACGGGCAGGGGCAGTCGGTTACCGGTGGTTACGTCTATCGCGGCTCGCAGATCGCGGGCATGAACGGCGCCTATATTTTCGGCGACTACGTCAGTGGCAGGGTCTGGGCCTATACCGATGCCATGTACCAACTGGTGGATACGGATCTGGGGGTTTCATCATTCGGTGAATCCAACAGCGGTGAAATCTATCTGGTGGATATCATCGGTGGCACTCTGCACCGGATCATCGGGGATGGCGGCACCAGCTCAAGCAGCTCCAGCTCGGGCGGCTCCAGCAGCTCCAGTTCAAGCGGCTCCAGTTCAAGCGGTTCCAGCTCAAGCGGTTCCAGCTCAAGCGGTTCCAGCTCAAGCGGTTCTTCGTCCAGTGGCTCTTCGTCCAGTGGCGGTAGCGGTGGTGACGGCGTCTCCTGCGAAGTCACCTACGAGAATGTCTGGGATAGCGGTTACCAATTGGACGTCACCGTGAGCAACGCTGGCACCAGCGCGGTGAGCGGCTGGGAGATTGCGCTGCAGTTCAGCGAGGCGCCGCAGGTCACGGGCTACTGGAATGTGGACCTGGCGGTTTCGGGCAACACCGCCAGCGCCCGCGACGTCGGCTGGAATGGTGATCTCTCCCCTGGAGACAGCGTCAAGTTCGGCTTCCAGGGCGACCATGACGGCAGCTTTGACCCACCCGATTGCCACGGATCCGGCGGCTCGTCGAGCAGCAGTTCGAGCTCGTCAGGCGGCTCCAGTTCCTCGTCCGGCAGCTCCAGCTCTTCGTCAGGCAGCTCCAGTTCCTCGTCCAGCAGCGGCGGCACCGGCAATATGACCGGCGGCGAGATCTATGCGGCCTACTGCGCCCACTGTCACGGCTTCGCCGGCGACGGCGGTTCCATCGGCATTCCGCTGACCACGCCTCAGGACCTGGATTTCATGATCGGGTTTATCGAGGACACCATGCCCCAGGATCAACCACAGGTCTGCGGCGCGGACTGCGCGGACAAGGTGGGCAACTATATCGCCGATACCTTCTGGGAAGACCAGCAGCCGCTGAATTGCGAGATGGTCCGTTACGGCGCCCGCCAGTTGAAGATCCTGACCCGTGCCGAGTACCAGAACACGGTCGAGGATCTGCTGGGGGTGAATTTCGCCGCTGCCGAGAGCCTGGCTGAAGACAGCCAGGTGGGCTACTTCATCAACAACGCCCACGCCTCGATGGTGACCAGCACCTACGATCGCTACCTGACGGCGGCCGAGGAAATAGCGGCCTGGTCGGCGGCGCGCGACTTCTCGCCGGCGCTGAACTGCGGTTCCTTCAACCAGAGCTGCGTGGATCAGTTTATCGGCGACTTTGCGCCGAAACTCTTCCGGCGACCACTGGACACCCAGGAAGTGGCCACCTACTCGGAACTGGCCAATGGCACCTTTACCGAAGGTGATGTACAGGCGGGTATGCAGCTCGCGCTGATGACCATGCTGTCCTCACCGCAGTTCCTGTATCGCCACGAATTGGGTGAATCGAATCCGGCCAACAGTGCAATAGACATGGACGCCTTCGAGTTGACCTCCCACGAAATGGCCACCTGGCTGAGCTACTCGTTCGCCGGTTCCACCCCGGATGACATCTCCCTGCAGAAGGCGGCCAACGACCAGTTGCGCGACCCGGCGCAGATTACCCAAGAGGCGCAGCGGCTGCTGGATCTGGCCGAGGCCCGGGACACCATGGGTGACTTCGTCGGAAGCTGGCTGGGCACCGATAGCCTGGAAAAAGCGCCCAAGGATACGGCAGTGTGGCCCGGTTTCGAGAATGTGGCCCCGCATATGGAGCGGGAAATCCGCGAAGTCTTCGCCGAGGTGATGCTGAACGGCAACGAGTCTTTCGCCTCCCTCTATGACGCCAACTGGACCTTCGTCAATGGACCCCTGGCGCAGCACTACGGTATTGGCGGCGTCTCCGGCGACGACTTCCAGCAGGTCACCACCAGTGATCGCGGCGGCATCCTCACCAGCGGCGCTTTTATGGCGCGCTGGGCGGAGCTGACCGAAACCTCGCCGATCCGGCGTTCGGTGCGCGTGCGCCGCCGCATGCTGTGCCAGGACCAGCCGGATCCGCCCGCCGGTATCACGGAAAGCCGCGCCGAGCGACTTGAGGAGTTGGCGGACCTGATCGCCGATCCGGCCACCACCAACCGCATGAAGTACGAAGCGCTCACTTCCGTGGCGCCCTGTCTGAACTGTCACCAGGAGTGGATCAACCCCCTCGGCGGCGGCATGGAAGACTTCGATGCGGTGGGCAACCCTCGCAGCGTCGACCTTAACGGCAATCTGATAGATGCCAGCGGCGCGTTGTACGCACCGGATGTGCTGAGCAACCGCGGCGAGTCGATCGCGTTCGAGGGTTCGCGCGGCCTGGGCCAGCTACTGGCGACCCTGCCCGCTGCGCAGTCTTGCGTATCGCAGAATATGTTCCGCTTTATGCTCGGGGTGGGGCACGACAGCATCGACAACTCCAACCCGGAAGGGCGGGCACTGGATCCGGTCGAGGAGGAGGGTTACGCCTGCACGGTAAAAGATATGACCGACACCCTGGTGCAGCAGAGCCCCCGGGCGATGCTCGAAAACATGAGCACTCTGGATGCGGTGCGTTACCGCAAAGAGTGGCAGCGCTGAGGCAGCCGGACCCAGCCGATCAGCCATATAAACAGAATAAGGGCGCAAGTTATGAAAAAGCCATACAAGAATGTGTTTGATAAAAGACGCAGGGATTTACTGAAAATCTTGGCCGCCGCGGGTATTGGCAAGGGACTGCTGCGGGCCTCGCCGCTGGTCGGGGGCATGATGGCCTCCCGCCTGGCCGAGGCGCAGACGGGCCCCAACAAATCGGTGGTGATCTACGTGCCCGACGGCGCCCTGCCGGAACACTGGTACCCAAATGGCGACCTGACCAGTTTCGGGGCCATGTCCCAGCCCTACAGCACCGTCGCCAGCGAGTGCAACTTTCTCAGAAGCATGGGGCACCACCGCGGCGGCCACGGCGTCATGCCCACCATCATCAACAACAGTTGGGGCGGTGACAGTTTCGACGTGAACATGGGCAGAATCCTTGGCGAGAACCTGCCGTTCACCTACGTCAACCTGGGCGTGCACAGCAACGGCAATGGCGTTCTGACCAAGGACAATGGCTCGGATGTGCCGTTTGAAGACAATCCCTTCAACGCCTTCAACCGGCTGTTCGGGAATCTGCAGGCCGGCGGTGGCGGCGACCCCAAGCTGAACGCAGTGGACGCGCACCTGGATGCGGTCAACGCCCTGAAAACAAAACTGGGCACTTACGAACAACAGCGCCTCGATTCTCATTTGACGGCGATCGAGGAAACCCAGCGGCGCCTGCAGGATCTGGGCGGTGGTGGCATGTCCTGCACGGCCGCCAGCCCGCCGGCCGAGTTTCCGATTGAATTTTCCACCTTTCAACAACAGGCGGAATTGCAGGCGGATATCATCGCCCTGGCGCTGGAGTGCAACTTCACCGCCTCCTGCTCCCTGGCGCTGGGCAACGACGGTGCCGAGTTCACTCTGCCGTATCTGGATTTCCAGAACACCTATCACTCATCCATCCATGGCGGCAACGGCGGCGATCCGACTTACCCTCACTACCGGGAGACGCGGGCCCACCTGAGCAGCCTGTCGGCTTCACTGATCGGCCGCCTGCGGGACCGCGGCATACTCGACAGCACCATCGTCTGCGAGGTCACCGATATGGGCAACGGCGACGCCCACAGCAACAGCGACATTCCGCTGATCATGGCCGGCGGCGGTGGCGCCATACAGCGCGGCGTATCCAATGCCGGCGGCGCTTCGTATACGCCGCTGCATCAGATACACACGGCGGCGGTAGCTTTGCAGGCCCACCAGCACCCACTCTACCAGGGCTATCAGAGCGAAGTGATTCCGGGGGTTTTGACCTGAATATGTTCGGGGATAAAACTGCGAAGGTCATTGCGCTGGCTTTGGCAATCACCTACCTGAACGGATGCTCGGAATCCGGGCGGGAATCCTCGCCACAGGCACGGCTCAACGATACCGGCATCACCTGGGGCGCCAATTATCCCAGGGGCGTCAATAGCGATTGCACCGCAATCATTGACCTCGAGCGGTTGCCCGATGGGGAATCCATGGTGGGCGATATCCTCAGCCAGCAGGACTGTAATCACGGCCGGGACATCGCCGGTGAAGGGCGCGCCGATGGCGCCGCCGGCTTTGCCTATCGCAAGGTCGATGCCAAAGGCGAGCTGCTCCCCGGGGACGCGCAGAGCTGGCAGTGCGTACTGGATGAAACCACCGGCCTGGCGTGGGAGGTCAAACAGCCGGGCGACGGCATCTACGGCAACCGCGGACGCCACGACGCCGACGATGTATTTACCTGGTACAACCCGGACAAAAGTGCCAACGGCGGCGCCATCGGCGACTGGAACAGCCGCTACGCGCAGTGCACCGGCTATGTCGAAGGCCAGCCAGCCACCTATTGCAATATCGAGGAATTCGTCAGCCGAACCAACCGCCGCGGTCTGTGCGGCTTCAACGACTGGCGTGTACCGACAATGGATGAACTCTCCGGCCTGGTGAACTTCGGACGCAGCGCCCCCGCCATCGACACCACTTATTTTCCCAACACCAAAGACGGTTTTTACTGGAGCCATTCGCCGGACGCCGGATTGCAACAGAGGGCGTGGGCGGTCAACTTTCAGTTCGGCTACTCCGCGCCCATGCCACGGGGCAACGGTCGCCATATCAGGCTGGTCAGGGATTGGGCGGGCGGGCCCGGGAAAAGCGACCCCAACCCGGCTTCGGTACCGCCGCTGTCGGCGGCCCCGGCCCCGGCGCCGGCCGCTCAGGGCTGCAACAGCGAACAGATCCCGGCCTCGGCACCCGCCTCCCGCTATCGACAACAGGACGACGGTTCTGTTGCCGACACCGAAACGGGCCTGATCTGGCGCGCCTGCCTGGAAGGGTCCGCGGGAGCGGCCTGCGACCGGGGCGAACCCCTGGCGCTCAACTGGGCTGAGGCTTTGACCTATGTGGCGGCACTCGACAGGAAGGGTGCCGCCACCGGCGACGGTGATTGGCGCCTGCCGAATATCCGCGAGCTGGGCAGCCTGCTCGAACTGCAATGCGCGGGACCGGCGATCAACCGCGTGCTTTTCTCCAGCGCCGCCTCAACGGACGTCTGGTCCTCGTCGCCGGCCAATTTCCATACCCACTATTCCTGGTATGTGGATTTCGCCACCGGCGCACTCACCTACGGCGAACGGGAAAAACCCAAAGCCATCCGCCTGGTGCGCGACGCCCGATAAAAAACCGCCCTGTCCGCAATGCAACAAGACACTAAAGGCCATCCAAGCGGGTGGCCTTTTCTTTTTGTAGGGAAGGTACCGGTGGTCCCCCGACCTGGAGAGTGCGGTGGGTTTGCAATATTCATAAGCATGCTTATAATTCGCGGCCTTGAGTACCTATCTCCTCGCGCCAACTTCTGAGTGCCCATGAATAATACCGATAGCGCGGCCCAGCTCGGTTTTGAGCTGCATACCGCCGCACGCCTGCTGAAACGTAATTTCGACCGTCGGGCCAAGTCCCACGGTCTTACTCGCGCCCGTTGGCAGGTGCTGTGGATCCTGAACAAGGAACAGGGCATGAAGCAGGCGGAACTGGCGGAGCGTATGGATGTGGCGCCGATCAGCCTGGCCCGCCAGATTGACCTGTTGCAGGCCGAGGGGTTGGTCGAGCGCCGCCAGGATCCGCAGGATCGGCGCTGCTATCGGATCTTTCTCACCGATGCGGCGGCGCCGGTGCTGGACACCCTGCACGGCCTCGCCGTAGAGGCCCGCGCCCAGGCCCTGGCCGGTATTACCGCGGAGGAGCAGCGGCAACTGATGCATTTACTGAGCCGGGTACGTGAAAACCTGAGCCGAGAGGAGACTGTTGAGTGACTGAGGTTGTAAGTGAGGTTGTGAATAAATCCAGATCCCGCCGTTTGGCTTTAGGGCTCGGTATCGCCGTGGCCGGTGCGGTGGCGGCCTGGTGTATTTGGGGCGGCGGCGGTAGCGTGCACACAGACAACGCCTACGTGAAGGCCGACAAGCTCGCCCTCTCCCTGGAAGTGAGCGGCATCGTCGCCGAGGTGCCGATCAAGGCCAACCAGCACGTCAACAAGGGCGATCTGCTGGTGCAGCTGGATGACACCAGCTTCCGCCTCGCGGTGGCGGAGGCGGAAGCCCATCTGGCGCAGGTGAAAAACCAGGTGCACGCGCGCCAGGCGGATTACGCCGAGGCGGAAGCGGAGTTGCAACAGGCCCAGACCGATGCGGAGTTTTACCGCCGGCAGCTGGATCGCAATGAAAAGCTCGGCAAGGTGGCGCTGTCGGAAGCCCAGCTGGATGAATCCCGCCAGAAACTGGATCAGGCCAAAGCAAAAATCGCCATCAACTCGGAAAAGCTTGCCAGCCTGCGCGCGGAACTCGGCGGCAACTCGCAGGTGCCGCTGGAGCAGCAGGCGGATGTGATGGTGGCCCAGGCGCAGCTCGACAAGGCCCGCTACCAGCTTTCCCGTACCCGCATCGTCGCGCCGGTTTCCGGCGTGGTCGCCAACGAGGTCCCGCAGGTGGGCGAGCTGGCGGTAACCGGCATGTCTGTAGTGACACTGCTGAGCAGTGACGACATGTGGGTTGAGGCCAACCTGAAAGAAACCCAGTTGGAGCATGTGCAGGCGGGGCAGCAGGCGGAAATTACCGTGGACGCCTACCCCGGAGTGAAATTCCAGGCGCTGGTGGAAAGCCTGAGTGGCGCCGCCGGCAGTGAATTTGCACTGATTCCGGCGCAGAACGCCAGTGGCAACTGGGTGAAAGTAGTGCAGCGGGTACCGGTGCGCCTGCGCCTGTTGCCTGTGGACCATATTGCTGACAGCCAGGCCCCGGTACTGCGCGCTGGTATGAGTGCGGAAGTCGTCATCGACACTACCGAAGACAAGAAACTGGTCTCCGCCCGCGCTGCCAATGGCAGTGACAGCCGCGTCGTACTCTAAGCGGGCGCGGCGGTTATGAGTCACACGGCACAGCCAGCAGGCGCTCTGTCCGCGCCGGGCACGCAGAGCAGAGCGGGTGGCAGCGAGCTGCTGATCGCGCTCAGCGTGATGCTCGCCACCATCATCCAGGTGCTCGACACCACCATCGCCAACGTGGCCCTGCCGCATATGCAGGGCAGCCTCGGCGCCAGCAGCGACCAGATCACCTGGGTACTCACCTCCTATATCGTCGCCGCCGCGATCATGACCGCGCCGGTGGGATATCTCGCCCAGCGCTTCGGCCGCCGCCAACTGTTCCTGTGGTCGGTGGGAGGCTTCACCGTCACCTCCATGCTGTGCGGCCAGGCCGGCAGCCTGAATGAAATGATCCTGTGGCGGCTGCTACAGGGCGTGTTCGGCGCCTCCCTGGTACCGCTGTCCCAGGCCACCCTGCTCGATACCTTCCCCAAGGAAAAACACGCGTCCGCCATGGGCATCTGGGGCGTGGGCGTGATGATCGGCCCGATCCTCGGCCCGACCCTGGGTGGCTGGCTCACCGAGTACTATTCCTGGCGCTGGGTGTTCTACATCAACCTGCCGTTCGGCATCCTCTCGATGCTCGGGATCTACTTCTTCGTGCCGGAAACCGAAACCCGCAAGCAGCGCTTCGACGCCTTCGGCTTCGCCATGCTCGCGCTGGCAGTGGGCGCCCTGCAGATGCTGCTCGACCGCGGCGAACAGGTAGAGTGGTTCGAAGCGCTGGAAATTCAGCTCTACGCCATCGCCGCCGCGCTGGGTCTGTATCTTTTTATCGTGCACTCGCGCACCACCAGCAACCCGTTCCTGTCACCGGGGCTGTTCCGCGACAAAAACTATGCGTCGGGCGTTGCGTTCATTTTCGTGGTCGGCATTACCCTGCTCGCCACCATGGCCCTGCTGCCGTCTTTCCTGCAGCAATGGAAAGGCTACCCGGTGGTCACCACCGGCCTGATCCTGATGCCACGGGGCATCGGCACCATGATCTCGATGATGCTGGTGAGCCGGTTGATGCAGCACTTCGACGCGCGCGCGTTGATCCTTTTGGGAATGGCACTGATCTCCCTGTCCCTGTGGCAGATGACCGGCTTCAATCTGCAGGTGAGCCAACACGATCTGATCGTCAGCGGCGTGGTGCAGGGGCTCGGGCTCGGCCTCGTGTTCGTCCCCATCTCCACCCTGGCCTACGCCACCCTCGAACCGCGCCTGCGCGGCGAAGCCACCGCGCTGTTCAGCCTCTCGCGCAACCTCGGCAGCAGTATCGGTGTGTCCATCGTCATGGCCGCACTCACGCGCAACCTGTGGATAAACCAGCAGCAGCTGGGCGAACGGGTGCAGATCCCGCCGAGCATGAGCCTGCCTTCCGCCGACCAGATTGCTGCGTTACCGGCGGAAGTGATGAACACCATTACCCAGCAGGCGGCGGAGATCTCATATGTGAACGACTTCCAGATGCTGATGTGGATCAATATCGCGGCCATGCCGCTGGTGTTTTTATTGTCGAACCCGGATCGGAAGGGGTAGGGTTTTTGGTTCGGTAGCGGGTGGCAGGGTAGCGGGTGGCACGGTAGCGGGTGGCACGGTAGCGGGTGGGGTGGCAGCCTCTTGGTGGCCCTGTGCTCCACAACCTCATCGGCAATCGTTCCGCACAGGGCCACCAAGAGGCTTTCGCGTCGGGACCAAGTGCACAGAACTCAGAATTGAAGGGCTGGTGCAGGGAGGCGGGTTTCCGGAAGCGTCGGCGACATGGACGTCGCCGACGCAGCGTACAGGGATGTATTCACAGCGGTTCCGGAAACCCGCCTCCCTGTGCCAGACCGCCACGAAATTGAATTCAGTGCTTACTCAGTTTGCCGGATACCACGTCTGCGTGCGGTAGAAGAACCCGAGATAACCCCGCACCATCAGATTGCCGCCTTCCAGCCACATCTTGCAGTCGTACACCTTGCCCTTCGCTGGGTCGAGAATTTTCCCGCCCTCGTACACATCACCCTTTTTCACCATATCGGTAATCACATTCATACCGACTATTTTCTGGCCCTTCAGCGCCCCCGGGCAGGCATCGCACACCGTATCGTCCGGCTTCGTCAACAGATCCACCACGCGGCCGTAGTATTTTCCGCCCTGCTCGTAAATCTCCACAATCGACTTCGGCTGGCCCGTCTCATCATCAATGGTCTTCCAGCGTCCCACCACATCGGCAAACGCCAGCTGGGTAGACAGCAAAAGAGAAGCGAAAACGGCAGCGACAGCAAGGAATAGCTTTTTCATAAAAGAGTCCATCACAGGTAAACAGGGTGTGACCATATCATTTTTTTAGGTCACTTCCTGCATCGGAAGATTCACTTTAGTGTAGATGCTGTAATTCCGCACACCGGGTAGGCAAGAAGGGACTGGCGCTGCGGGACACCGCGTTCTGTGGAATAATCCGCAGCTTTAACGCAAAACAAAATACCCGGCCCTGGGGATAGCGGTAGAATCCGGGGGCGCCGGCAGCGGACATACAACGGAACTATGCAGACCCCGAGACACGCACTCACCGTAGACAACGTCATTTTCGGCTTCGACGACGGCGAACTGAAAGTACTGATCGTCAAGCACGGCGAGGGCGAGAGCCGTGGCCGCTGGGGCCTGCCTGGAGACTGGTTGAAAGAAGGGGAAACCCTGGAACAGGCCGCCAGTCGCGTACTGCTGGACCGCACCGGGGTGCGGGATATTTTTCTCGAGCAGCTGCACGCCTTCAGCGAGGTGGAACGACACCCGGGGGAGCGTATCATCACCGTCGCCTTTTTCGCCCTGGTGCGCTCAGATGCCCATGTGCTTTCCGTGGGTAAATCCGAACTGGATGCGCGTTGGGTCAATGTGCGCGAAACCCCGGAATTGATTTTTGATCACGGCAGCATTCTCAGTAAAGCCCTGGCACGGCTCAAGCACAAAGTGCGCCACGAGCCCATTGGCTTCAATTTACTGCCGGAAAAATTCACGCTATTTGAGCTGCAGCGGCTGTACGAAGCCGTGTTGGATATCACCCTCGACAAACCCAACTTTCGCCGCAAGATGATGAAGATGAACCTGCTTGTGTCTACGGATGAAAAGCAGTCTGGTGTCAGTTACCGCGCCGCCAATCTGTACCGGTTTGACCTGAAGGTATACCGCGAACTCACTCAGCAGGGCTTTGTATTTGAGGTCTAAAGCCGACTACCGCTGAATAAAAAAAGCCCGGGGTAAAGCACGCCGGGCGAAGGGTTTGTGAGAGAGACTACTCACCATTACAACTTCTGGACATCCTGTGAGGATTTGCGTTTTCGGCCTATCGGTTAACGCTCGAGATACTCAAAGAAATCAAAATCCGCCGGGCAATCCGCCCCGGAAATATCCTGGCAGGCCATGCCCACGAAGGCGCCGGTAAAGCTCGCGCCCTCGCCGCGACCCGCCTCGTCGGAGACAATGCTGTAGTCCAGCGTCTCCCCGACTTGCTGCCATTTTTCCCCATCCACTGACCACAAGAAATCCAGTTTCTCGTAGTTCACCTGTGCGCGCAGGTAAATTGGCGTACTCGCTGGCAGCGGCACTACTTTTTCTGAACCCGAGCCATAATTTCCCAGCGGGAAGTGCAGGTCGGTCACCTCACCTTCGCTGTGACTCATTATGCCGAGATGCTTGCCGTGCTCATCGTCGTGGGAGATATACAGATAGTGGAATTTCTGGCCGTTGTAGTAACAGGTCAGCCCCGCCATCTGTTGGAAGGTTTGCGGCACAAACTCCACTTTTGTGGTGGCCGTGAAGCAGAAAGCCTGCTGGCGGCGGGCGATCAGCGCTTGCTCAAAGCTGCTGCCGATGGATTGTTTACCGTACAGGCGCAGAAAACCTGGACGGTCCTGCAGGCTGTAAAAGTTCTCCGGGTAGGGGGTGCGCAGCCACTGGTAGTGCATTGGCAGCTGCGCACTGTCGAATTCATCCAGCGCAGGATCTTGCGGCCACGGGTGCGGCGGCAGGTCCGGGGCGTCGACATTCGCCTGGGGCTGGTTGTTGCCGTGCGCCAGCCGCAGCCAGCCGTCTTCACCCCACTCCGCGCGCTGAATTGCGGTTTCGCGTCCCAGTGGGCTGCGTTTGATTCCGGGCAGCGGGCGGGTGGCAAGATGCACCGCGAAAATCTCGCCCTGCGGGGTTTCCACGAAGTCTCCGTGACCGGAGCGCTGCAGCACCAGATCCGGGTTGTCTACCGAGGTCAGGAAATAGCCGTGTGGGTCCAGTTCGTAGGGCCCTTCGAGATTCTTTGACCGCGCGAACGTCATACGGTGCTCGTAACCGGTTCCGCCCTCGGCGGTGAGCAGGTAGTAATAACCGTTGCGCTTGTAGATGTGCGGCGCTTCGGTCAGGCCCGCGTCGGTGCCGAGGAAAATATTGGTGATGGGGCCGACGAGTTTTTTCGCTGTCGGGTCATACTCCTGCAGCAGGATACCGCCGAACGCATTCTTGCCGGTGCGATGGTCCCACACCATATTGGTGAACCACTTGCGGCCGTCGTCGTCATGGAACAGGGATGGATCGAAGCCACTGCTGTTCACATACACCGGATCACTCCACTCGCCGTCGATGGTGGCGCAGGTGGTGATGTAGTTGTGTGCGTCTTTGAAGCTGCCATTGAAGCGTTTTACATCCGTGTACACCAGGTAAAACAATCCGTCACACCAGGACAGGCAGGGCGCCCAGATGCCGCAGGAATCCGGGTTGCCGCGCATATCCAGCAGCGCCTCGCGGTTGAGCGGGCGGCTGACCAGTCGCCAGTTCACCAGATCTTTGGAGTGGTGAATCTGCACCCCGGGGTACCACTCGAAAGTGGAAGTGGCGATGTAATAGTCGTCGCCCACCCGCACGATGGAGGGGTCTGGGTTGAAACCTTTTAAAATTGGATTGTTCATCACGTCCTTCGTCACATTCTTACGTCACATTCTGTTATCGCCATTTGCGGCGGAACACGGGATTAGTTGGAAACTGCGCTTGCAGTATCGGGAGAGTTGGTCGCGTTTTCAGCGCGCATGCCAGTTGCCATAAACGCATTGGTGAGCCGGTAATTGCGGAACAGCGCCATGGTGATCAAGGTGCAGACCACCGGGCCCGCGGCGTAGATCAGCACGATGCCGTCGAGGGTGCGCTCGCTCTGCTCGGCGTTCGGCACATAGTCGAAATAACCCAGCAGCCAGCCGGCACTGGCACCGCCGAAGGCGAGGCCAAGCTTCAAGGCCATTAAATGTCCGGAGTAGGCCATGGCCATTTTTTTCGGGTGGCCTTTGCTGGCAAACCAGTCCACGGTGTCTGGCACCATGGAGAAGATCAGGGGAATAGCGATCATATGTACGAAGTTTGCGGCCATGGCGAGTGCCAGCGCCAGGTACACCTGATCCCTTCCCAGCGGCAGCAGGGCGGCATGAGTGACAATCACCCCGATCATTGCCCAGTTGAACAGGCGCGCCTTACAGAAGCGTTTGGTGAGAAAGTTGGTGCTTACCGCGCCGGCTACACCCGCGAGCATGGGCAGGGTGACGAACATGCTGACCAGGTTTTCCGACTGGAAGTAATAGGTCACATAGAAGGGCGTCACCGCACCGCGCATGGCGACGAGCACCAGCAGGAAAAACGTCGCCGCAGCGATGATCGCCCACTGGCTGTTGCGGAACAGGTTGAAAAAATCCCCGGCGAAGTTCTTCGCAATATTGCCTTTCGAGTCCGCCACCGTGTCCGGCGCAACCCGCTCGCGGGTGCTCCAGAAGCAGATAAAAAAGCACAGCGCCGCAATCGCGGCCATGACCGCCATGGCCATCTGGTAACCAAAGGCCTTGTCGCCCTGGCCGAGCAGATTCACCAGCGGCAGTGTCAGTGCGGACACCAGCGCACCGCCCACCATGGCCATGGCAAAACGGTAGGACTGAATAGACGCGCGCTCGGTGGTGTCTTCGGTAATCACACCGCCCAGGGCGGAATAGGGAATATTGATGGCGGTATATACAGTCATCAACAGGGTATAGGTAATGTACGCATAAACCAGCTTGCCGTTCTCGCCGAGATCCGGGGTGGTAAATGCCAGTACGGCAAGGCCCGCATAGGGCAGTGCCATCAGCAGCAGATAGGGCCGGTAGCGTCCCCAGCGGGAGCGGGTGCGGTCTGCCATCCCCCCTACCAGCGGATCGGTGATGCCGTCGAATATCCGCACCACCAGCAGCAGCGTGCCCGCGGCAGCGGCGGAAATACCGAACACATCGGTGTAGAACACCAGCAGGAAATTGATCACCACCTGGAACACGATGTTGCTGGCGGTATCGCCCAGGCCGTAGCCGATTTTTTCGCGAATGCTGATACTGGATGTGCCCATGGCGACTTCTCTCACTCGTTATTGTTTTTTATCGTTGTCTTTTCTGGTGCTTACGCTGGATTTCGTTGCTTAATCATAATAGTCTCGGTGACTATAACACAGCATCAGGAGCTGTCTAGCCTTTTGCGACCGCTGCTACACCGCTCCGTACAGACTAAAAAATAAACAAAAGAATAAAAAGGTGAAATAGAGGTAGGAAAATGAAAAAAACAACGATGATGAACCAGCAGCGGCGATTGTTCCTGCGCAGCGCCTTCACTGCCGCCGGTATAGGCCTGGTACTGGGCAGCGCGAGCCCCAAACGCCTGCTGGCGGAGGCACTTGCCGGCCAATCCGGGGCTTCAGCACCGGGGCTGGGTGCCCTGTTCGGCGGTGACTTCAAGGTAGGCACTGCGCTGTCCAACAACACCCTGCAGGCCCAAAACCCTGGTCTGGAAGCTCTGGTGGCGCGCGAGTTCAGCGCCATCACCGCGGAAAATGCGATGAAATGGGAAGAGGTGCACCCGCAAGCGGATGTTTGGGACTGGCAGCGTGCTGACCACTTCGTAGACTTCGGTCAGCGCCATAAGATGTACACCATCGGCCACACCCTGGTGTGGCACTCGCAGATGCCGGAATCGGTCTTCGTCGACGGCCACGGTCGGTTGCGCAAGCGCAGCGACATCGAGCAGACCATGGAGAGTCACATTGCCGCACTGGCAGGGCGTTACCGCGGCAAAATCCAGGCGTGGGATGTCGTCAACGAAGCGGTCACCGACGACGGCCAGTGGCGCAAGAGCCACTGGTACAACACCCTCGGTGAGAACTACTTTTCCCGCGCCTTCCACCTCGCCCGCGAGGTCGACCCCAATGCAGAGCTGCTGTACAACGACTACAACATGACGATCCCGGCGAAACGGGATTTTGCCCTGGAGCAGATCGTAAAATTCCGCAAGCAGGGTATGCCGGTTCACGGTGTGGGTATGCAGGCGCACGTACATTTGAGTGAGCCCGCCATCGCCAAGATCGAAGCCAGTATTGAGGCCATTGCCGCTGCCGGTCTCGATGTGCATATCACCGAGCTGGATGTGGATGTGTTGCCCCAAGCCTACGACTACATGGGTGCGGAGATTTCCACCAACTTTGCCTACTCGGAAAAACTCAATCCCTTCCCCGAGAAGTTGCCGGAAAAAATCGTCGATGAACTGGCGGCGCGATATGAATCCCTGTTCAAACTTTTCCTGAAACATCGGGACAAGGTTCGTCGGGTTACTCTGTGGGGCACTACGGATGCGGAATCCTGGAAAAATGATTGGCCTGTGGTTGGGCGGACCAATTACCCGCTGATTTTTGATCGGGATGGCGAGCCGAAGAAGGCGTATTACGCTGTTGCGGGTTTGAAAGTTGCGGCTAAGTCCAGTTGAGTCAGGGCTTCGTAGTTACTGCGTGGCGGCGCCGCTACCGGGTGCTGCCTTGCCAGACACGCCGTGAACCCATCCCTGGGGGCTCTTCCGCGAGGTCCCTCTCGCGGAAGGTCTGGCAAGGCAGCACCCGGTATCGGCGCCTCGGCGGATAGTCCAGATTTCTACACAACCCGAAAAGAACTTTCGCTGTTGACTAACGAAGACTTGAACTTCAAATCGAAGGTGGAGTGCTGGGGATGCGTTTTTGAAAGCGTCGGAAACAGGGACGTTTCCGACGCAGCCTACAGGGATGTATGCATGGCGGTTTCAAAAACGCATCCCCAGTGCTCTACCGCCACCAAACGAAAATAAAACGGACCCCAAAATCAGGACGAACAACTGATGGGCAAATGTTTACCCAACTCAGTGGGAGCAGCCGCCCAAGATTCAAACCCGGGATGCTCATCAAACGGCGTCTGCAACAAATCAAAAAACGTCCGCAAAGGCTGAAAATCCCCGGCCTCAGCGGCTTCAATCACCCGCTGCGCCAGATAATTCCGCAATACAAACTTCGGATTCGTCCGCAACATATCCCGGCTGCGCTGCTCCGGGGAGCGGCTCTCCTTCTGCAGCCGTTGGTCATAGCGGGAAAGCCAGCTCGTCAAAGCCTCGTGCTGCGAAGGTGAAACAAGCTCCTCTAAAGCAGTAGCCGGCCGCTCCCCGCAGTAACGGCTGAGCGCCCGGAAAAACAGCGAGTAATCCACCCGCCCCGATTCCAGCAACTGCATCAGATCCGCACACAACTGCTGATCGCCCTCATCCTCAATCGCCAGCCCAAGCTTCCGTCGCATCAACCCCGAATAAAACTCAATCAGCAAAGGTTGATACTGGCCGAGACAATCCTTCAATGTCTCCACATCCAATAGAGAAGAAAACGCATGGGCCAGCGCATTCAGGTTCCACAGCACCACCCCCGGCTGCGCATCAAACGCATAGCGGCCCGTGTGGTCCGAATGGTTGCAGATAAAACCCGGCTCATAATCGTCGAGGAAACCGTAGGGACCGAAATCAAATGAATCCCCGATGATCGACATATTGTCCGTATTCAAAACCCCATGGGCAAAGCCCACCGACTGCCAGCCCGCAACCAGCTCCGCACTGCGCTTCACGGTAAACCGCAACAGCGCCTCCGCCTGCTCCTGCACAGGTTTATCCACAAATTCTGGCAGAAACTGCGCACACACAAACTCCACCAGCCGGTGCTGCGCCTCCAGCTGGCGGGTGTAGAACAGATACTCGAAATGGCCGAAGCGGACATGGGAACGCGCCACGCGGATCAGCGCGGCACCGGTTTCCAGTTTCTCCCGGGCCACCGGTTCCTGACTACCGACCATACACAGCGCGCGGGTGCTGCGGATGCCGAGTGCCGTCAGCGCTTCGCCGGCAAGATACTCGCGGATGGTTGAACGCAACACCGCACGGCCGTCGCCAAACCGGGAGTAGGGCGTCTGGCCGGCACCCTTGAGATGCAGGTCCCAGCGCTTGCCGTTGCGCTCAACTTCGCCCAGTAACAGCGCGCGCCCGTCGCCAAGCTCGGGGTTGTAACTGCCAAACTGGTGACCGGTGTATTTCATTGAAAATGGCACGCTGCCCGGGAACAGTTTTGCACCGCTGCCAAGCAGCGCCCAGTCCGGGTTGGCGGCCTCGCGCGGGTCGATTCCGATCAGTTCCATCACCGTTGGATTGACGTGGATGACGTACGGGTTCTGCAGCGGGGTAGGGGGAAGTGGCGTGCCGAAGACCGGGCCGAGATCGGCGTAGTGGTGTTGCAGCTTCAATTGATCGAGTGACAGGAAATTGGAATTGCTCACGAGCTACCCAGAGTCAGTTTGATGTTTTTTTCCGCCCAGCATTCTACTTCGAGTTCCAGAAGATCTTCGATTGCCGGATTGTCGTACAGCCAGTCGGAGGGGATTTCCAGCCGATAGCCCGGGCCATCGGCCGACAGCGCGAGCCCGTCGATGGGGCGGTCCATATGATCCCGGTGCACGATGCAGGCGAGGCGCAGACACAACAACAGGTCGTTGTTTGGATGAAAGCCGTAGTGCTCCTGCACCGCCTTGATATCACCGCGCTGGTTGCGCACCAGGTACGCCAGGTTTTCCTGCTCGCTGCGACTGAACCCCGCCATGTCCGCATGCTCGATCATAAAGGCGCCCAGCTTGCGGAAATTACTGTGGGAAAGCGCGAGACCGATCTCGTGCAGATCTGCCGCCCAGCGCAACATGCGGCGCTGGCTTGTCACCGAGTGCGGATTCAGCTGGCCGAAGAACTGCAGCGCAGTGTTGGCCACCCGCTTCGCCTGATTGCGGTCGATTTCTCCCTTCTCCATCAGGTTGGAAATGGTGTCCGCGCGACGGTCTCCGCCGTGCGCGCGGCCCGCGAGATCGTGGACGATACCCTCGCGGATGGCAAATGGCGAAACGTGCATGACTTCAATGTCCAGTTCGCGAAAGATACCGTGCAGAATCGCAAGGCCGGCGGCGAATACCGGGCGGCGCTGTGGTTCGAGGTGAGGCAGATCGATGGCAGCCACTGTTTTGCAGTTGGCCACCCGGTCCGCCAGCTTGTCCAGATCGCGGCGGTGAATCGGCAACAGCTCGCCGTCGTTCAGTACCCGCGCGACAGATTTGATGGTCCCGGAGGCGCCGATGACCAGGGCCTCGTCGGCCATGTGTCGCAGCTCCTGCAACTCCGCCTGGGCGGCGCGGCGGGCGCGCGTGAAACTGTTGCGTTTCCCCAGGTCGATTTTGCCGCTGTCAAAAAAGCGACGGTTGAATGCCACGCACCCGACATTTACGCTCTGCAGTTGTCGAGGACTTTCCACGCCGCGCACAAACTCCGTGGAGCCGCCGCCGATATCCACCACACAGCGCAGCCGCGGCGGACCTTCGGCCGCGGCCATAACGCCGGAATAGATCAGCCGCGCCTCCTCGATACCGGAAATGATCTCAATGGGGGCGCCCAGAATGGCCTCCGCGGCCTCGAGGAAGCCATCCGCCTGGGTGCTGGCGATGCGCAGGGTGTTGGTGCCCACGATGCGCACATTGTCGGCGGGTAGCCCCCGAATTACCGGCGCGAACCTTCTCAGTGCTTCCAGCGCGCGTTCCGCGACGTCCGGCGCCAGGTTGCGCTCGCTGTCGAGCCCCTCGGCGAGGCGCACCATGGCGCGGTCCGTGTGCAGGCGCACCATGCGCTGGTCGCGGAATTCTGCCAACAGCAGGTGAAAGCTGTTGGAGCCCAGATCCAGCGCTGCATAGCGCTCATTGCCCGCATCCGCGTTGTTATCCATTGTCATGTTTTTTCTTGTCAAATACCTGAAACAAAAATGTAGCAAACTGCGCAGCCATCACTTTGTCACTAGCGTGTCCATATAAACTTGAAAACGATAGAAGCCGCATTCCCAATTGGCGTCGAATCCCCGGCTGAGTCCGGGGCTGGCGAACGACTTGCAGAAGAAGCACCGGAAAGTATGGCAAAAGACATCCCCCTGTATCCCAAAGAGCTGAGCTGGCTCTCGTTCAATGCCCGGGTATTGCAGGAGGTCGAGGACGAGAGGGTGCCCATCATCGAGCGGGTGCGCTTTCTTGGCATCTTTTCCAACAATCTCGACGAATTCTACCGCGTTCGGGTCGCCGATGTACGGCGCCTGGCCACGTTTGCCAAAGGCGGTCGCCAGAAAGAGCGCTTTGGCGAGCTGCTCGGGAGCATCAACGAAAAGGTGTTGCGCCTGCAGGCCCGCTTCGGCAATGCCTACAGCAAGGTGCTGAAAGATTTGGGGCGGCACAATATCCATCTGATCAACGAGCGCCAGCTTACCGACAACCAACGCGTATACGTGGAGGAATTCTTCCACCGCGAAGTGTTGCCGGAACTTGAACCCTTCTTCATTGATGATCGTGAAACCATGCCGCTTCTCAACGAAGCGAGTATTTACTTTGGTATTTATCTGGAGCTGGAAGACGGCAGCCTGCGCTTTGCGGCGCTGGAGATTCCCACGGACATCCTGCCGCGGTTTATCGCGATTCCGCACCGGGAAAGAAAGCACGAAAAAGTCTACATCGTTCTCGACAACGTGATCCGCGCCTGTCTGGTGGATGTGTTCCGCTATGTAATGCCCATTAGCAAGGCGTCCGCCTACACCTTCAAAATCAGCCGCGACGCGGAACTGGAACTCGGCGAACACGTGACGCAGAACATCGTAGACCGGGTGGCGAAGTCACTGAAGAAACGCAAGCAGGCGGAACCGGTGCGGTTGGTATACGACTCCACTATGTCCGAGGCGCTGCTGCAGCTGATCAAGAAAAAGCTCAAGATGGGCAGCTACGACAGCTTTACTCCCGGCGGTCGCTACCATAATTCGAAAGACTTCATGAGCTTCCCGGCAGACAGCCGCCAGCACACCTACCGCCGTATCACACCGCTGCCCACCCTGCCGGACAGTGCCAATATCTTCGCCTGGCTGCGCGAGCGCGATCGCCTCTGCTATTACCCGTATCACGACTTCCGCGTAATCACCAAATTGCTTGCCTCCGCAGCCATTGACCCCAAGGTGCGGGAAATCCGCATTAACCTGTACCGGGTGGCGAAAAACTCCCGCGTGGTCGCCGCACTGGTCAACGCCGTGCGCAACCAGAAGCAGGTGACCGCGGTAGTGGAACTCCAGGCGCGCTTTGACGAGCAGGCCAACCTGCACTGGTCCAGTGAGCTGAGCGATGCCGGTGTGGAAGTGATCTATGGGGTGCCCGGTCTCAAGGTGCACTGCAAACTCATTTCCATCGTGCGTGAAGAAGATGGCCGCGACCGCTATTACAGCCACTTCGGTACCGGAAATTTCAACGAGAGTACCGCGCGTTTTTACTGTGATTTCAGCCTGCTCACCGGCGACAGCAAACTGGGCGAGGACGCCTACCGGGTATTCGACTTCATTAAGCAGTCTCACCGGCAGCCGGATTACCACCATATCTGGGTCTCACCCCACTCCAGCAGACCAAACCTGCTCGCGGCCATAGATCGCGAGATTTCCGCAGCGGTGGCCGGCAAGCCGGCGGACATCTTCATCAAGTGCAACAATCTGGTGGACTCGGAGGTGATTGAGCGTCTGTATCGCGCGGGAGCCGCCGGTGTGCGCGTGCGGATTATTGTGCGCAGTATGTGCGCACTGATGTGCCAGACCCCGGGCGTTTCCGACAACATCGAAGTGATCAGCCTGGTGGACAAGTTTCTCGAGCATGCCCGGGTATATGCGTTCCACAACGCAGGGGAACCACGGGTGTACCTGTCCTCCGCCGATCTGATGACGAGAAACCTGGACCACCGGGTGGAGGTGACCTTCCCGCTGCTGTCGGCGGAGCACCGCAAGACCGTGTTGGATATTCTCGAATTGCAGTGGCAGGACAACCAGAAAGCGCGGTTGATGGACGCGGACCAGAGCAACAGCCTGATTGCCAATCGCAACAGCAAACGCAACGTGCGCTCACAGGATGCAATTTATCGGTATTTAAAAAAGCGGGAGGTTTGATCGGAGAAGAACCGGCGGCGAGCTACAAGCAATACCTTTATGGAACGCTAGTGTCTCGGACTATTTTGCGTGCTAGTTCCTGCTGAAACCCACCAGCTTCCCGTTCTCAAACGAAAAGCGGTAGCGCTCGCCAACCTTCAGCCGCTCTTTGCAGCGGGATTCAATGGTGATGCGAGGGAACTGGGGGGTGACCACCCAGGTGGTAAAATCGCCCTCCGCTCCGCGTTTGATCAACCAGTAATGATCGCCGTGCTGACAGGTTCCACGCGCCTTGCAATTGTCATAACCCCACACAAACGCGCGCACATCGTATTTGCCGGGCAGGTTGGCGGCGGGTTGGAAAGGGTGCTTGGGGTCGTTGGTGAAAGTGTAGAGATCGTCAAACTTCAGCAGCTTGAAATTTTTGGCGCGCACGTCGCAACCAACGGCATGCAGCGCTACCCCTGCCGCAGTTTCAGGGGGTTTGGAATCGTTATCTTTGGGTTTGCCCTCCATCTCGCTGGGCAGATAACCGCAACCACTCAGAGCCAGACTCCATAGCACCAGCGTCACACACAACCCGCCCCAGGCGAAATACCGCACGTGCAACCTCCATCGGAACCAAACCGCTTTTCTAACTATAGCCACTGTTGCGCAACCGCCTGCGGGCAGCGGGGCTTACAGCGCAATGCTGTCGCCTCTTAGATCGCTGGTGGTCTTTCCGCTCCAGTTTTTTACCGCCCGGCGCAGGCTTGAGGCGCAGGAAAAGCCGGTGTAGCGTGCAATTTCTTCCACCGCCAGGCAGGAATTGCGCAGATGGTGCAGTGCGATTTCCATGCGGATCTCGTGCAGCAGACCGCGAAAGGTGACGCCATCGGCCGCCAGCCGGCGTGAGAGGCCGCGCGGCGAAACCTGCAACTGCTCGGCGACCTGCTGTAGCTCCAGCCGCGGGTTGAAGTGTGATCGCATGTGCCAGCGTACCCGCTCGGTGAAACTGAAATGCTCGGCAAAGCGGTCCAGCTCCTGCTCGCACTCCCGCTGCAGGCGTTCATAGGTGCGCCGGCGCATGGGGCGGAACGGCGTGAACACCAGGTCGATACTGCCGGAAATGGTGGAAGTGTTGCCGCCGAACTCAAGGGACTGGCAGGGAAGCCTGTCGTAAAACTCGCAAGCGGCCGGGCGCGGCTGGTCCAGGCGCACGTGGATTTCCGGGTCTTCTACCGACTTGTTGCCGCACTCGTCCCAGATGCGCAATGTGGTGGCGAGGCGGAACTGGCGCAGGAAATCCCGCAATACCGGATCGGCGTCCTGCGATGTGGAATAGTTGATGGGTTCCACCACGCGGTTGCCGCGGTCGAGATAACTGTTGGAGCGTGCGGCGTGCAGTGCGTAAAAAGGCTGTACCGTGACCATGTAGCGGCGGAAGGATTCGGCAATATCCTTGAGACTCGGACTGCATTCGATCATGAAGCCCATCGGGCCCCAGAAACTCCAGTGAAATCTGAGGCCGACGATCAATCCGAGCTGGGGGTGAGCGCATTGTCGCACGCCATTTTGCAGCAGTACCCGCCATTGGTTGTAGCTGATGCGGGCCTCCTGCAGATCGAACAGGGCGGATGTGATTCCGGTGCCCTGGAGCAGGGTGCTCTCGCTGGCGCCGAGTTCGCGGAAGACCTCGATGAATCCGAGCGGATGGCGGTGCAATGGAATAAGGCGTGTGTCGTAATCCATAACGGCTCCCAGAATTTTTATTATTGCCGGGAAAAATAGTGCGTTATCACGCGCGCTGATGGCGCGCGATAACCACCCGTGTCGCTATTTGTACTGATTCCCCGGCGTGCCTACAAGCCGGTAGGTGTATTTAGTGTGACGTGCGTTTGATTGGCAGACGGCGGAAGCGCACCTTGCGGCGGTAGGGGAAGGTGCTCTCCACGCGACCGGCGCGGATGCGCTCTTGTAGTCGCTGCCAGTAACGGTAGTCGTAGAGGTCGCTGTGCTGGTCTTCAAACGCCTTGCGCGCAATGGGGTTGCCGGAAAAAAACAGGCGGAATTCCTCCGGGAATACATCCGCTTCGGCCACGGTGTACCAGGGGCGGTCCGCCAGCTCCTGTTCCTCGTTTTGCGGCTCGGGAAGCTTGCGGAAATTGCATTCGGTAAGCGGGCAGAGTTCGTCGTAATCGTAAAACACCACACGTCCGTGGCGGGTCACGCCGAAGTTTTTTAGCAGCATATCACCGGGGAAAATATTGGCCGCCGCCAGCTGTTTGATGGCGTTGCCGTATTCCTCCATTGCTTCGATCGTCTGCTGGTCGTCCGCTTTGTCGAGATACAGGTTGAGTGGTTCCATGCGCCGCTCTACATATAAATGCTTGATGATCACCCATTTGTCGTCCAGGTGCAGTTTGCTCGGCGCCAGCTTCTGCAGCTCCGCAAGTAGTTCGTCGCTGAAACGGTTGCGATAAAAAATAAAGTTGGTGTATTCCTGGGTGTCTGCCATACGTCCGACCCGGTCGGCGCGGGATACGAATTTGTATTTTTCCTTGACGATTTCCTCGGTGACGGTTTTCGGTGCGTCGAAGCGATCCTTGATCACCTTGAACACCACCGGATAGGACGGAAGCGTGAACACGCTCATGACCATCCCCTTGATGCCGGGAGCAATCACAAACTTGTCATTGCTCACTTTCATGTGCGCGAGGATATGGCGGTAGAACTCGGTCTTGCCGTGCTTGTGGAAGCCGATGGAGTTGTACAGCTCGGACTTTTCCTTGAGTGGCATGATGGTGGAGAGGAAGCGCACAAAGCGCGAAGGGATCGGCGCGTCCACCATGAAATAGGAACGGGTGAAACTGAAGATGATACTGGCCGAGTCGTTGTCATAAATAAGGGTGTCAACAAACACCTGGCCGCGGCCGTTGTTCAGGCAGGGCATGATCAGCGGGATCACTTCACCGGCAAACATCAGGCGCCCCACCAGGTAGGCCGCTTTGTTGCGGTAGAACACGGATTCCAGCATGTCTACCCGTAGCCGCTGCTCGTCGTCCTCTGTTTCCAGTTTTCCCGCCAGCGGGCCTGTGCGCAGGGCGTCGCAGATATGGTCGAGATCGCGCTGCAGGTCTTCCCACGGAATCGAAAATCCGTAGTCGGCAAGAATATCCTCAATCATCGCCCGCATCCCATCACGGCCGCTGTAACTGATATAGATGCTGTAGTCCCGCAGGGGCTTTTCGTCCGGGGCGCGGGAGGATTTCACGAAGATATGGTTGTCGTGGATGTGCGCGTGCTGGAACTGGCTGCAGAACACCGAGTTGAAAAACGTCTCGGCGATTTCGTAGTTGTTGTTATTGGCGATCAATTGCGCGTAGGTTTCTTTGGCCTGCCCCCACAATTCCAGCTGGGTGGTGTCTTTACTGGTGACGGAGTGCACCAGTTTCAGCACCTGATTCACTTTCACTTTGTACAGATCGATGCGTTCCTTGTTGGCCTCGTGCACCCCAGGCCAGGCTGCGGTTTCAAAACGCGCCTTGGCGCCCAGGGTAATGTTCTGGAAATCCGCGAAGTAGGCCTCAAAGCCATTGAGAATGGTTTTGGCGATACGCCGGGCCGTCGGGGAGTGATTTGTCATGCACTAGACTCAATTGGATATGCTCTCTAGCCGATGGTAGCACGGGCACACTGGGGGTCACTTGAACGATTGGATCAGCAGCTTTGTCTTTTTCTTCGCGGTCATTGACCCGGTGGGCACGCTGCCGGTGTTTATCGCCGTCACCAGCCGCCACAGCGAATGGCAGCGGCGCCGGATTGCATTTACCGCGGTGATCGTGGCGGCGGGCATCCTGCTGTTTTTCCTGTTTGCCGGCCAGTACCTGTTGGAGGCCATCGGTGTGCCGTTGTCGGCGTTTCAGGTAGCGGGGGGCATTGTGCTGTTCCTGTTTGCGCTGACCATGATTTTTGGCGAGGGCAAGCCGGAACAGGAGATTGAAATTGTGCGCAGCGGACATGAAACCGCGATTTTTCCGCTGGCGATTCCGTCCATTGCCTCTCCGGGTGCGATGATGGCGGCGGTGGTGCTGACGGATAACCACCGTTTCGACTCCATACACCAGATCAATACCGCCAGCGCGATGTTTGCAGTATTGGCGATCGTGCTCGCGCTTCTGCTTACCGCCAACTGGATCTATCGCTGGATTGGTGACGCCGGCGCTAGTATCGTCAGTCGGGTGATGGGGCTGATACTCGCCTCTGTGGCCACCACCAATGTTCTGCTGGGCATACAGCAGTTTTTCCTGATGTAATCCGGAGCTTCCGCACCGGTAGTTGCGCGCTCGCGCTCCGGTGGCCGGGCAATCAATGATCATTGGGGGAAGGGTGCATCACGATATTTCTCTGATTACTACGATTTCCGTGGCGCTGGGGCTGGCGCTGGTACTCGGCTTTGTGGCCGCACGGGTGCGATTGCCGGCGCTGCTCGGCTATATGATTGCCGGGGTGATCATCGGCCCAGCCACGCCGGGGTTTGTGGCCGATATGGCGCTGTCGCAGCAACTGGCGGAGATCGGCGTGATCCTGCTGATGTTCGGTGTCGGCCTGCATTTTTCCCTGTCGGACCTGATGGCGGTGCGGCGCATTGCCATTGTTGGCGCACTGGCACAGATTGCCGTGGCCACTCTGCTCGGGTTCAGCGTCGCGCGCTGGTGGGGCTGGGACATCGGCGCCAGCCTTGTGTTCGGGCTGGCGCTGTCGGTTGCCAGTACCGTGGTGCTGCTGCGGGGGCTGGAGGCGCGCGGCCTGCTGGACAGCGCCAACGGGCGCATCGCCGTCGGCTGGCTGGTGGTGGAAGATCTGGTGATGGTGCTCGTGCTGGTGATACTGCCGGCGCTAGCGGGCTGGCTGGGCGGTACGCCGGTCGATGCCGGGGCCGATGCCGACGCTGGCGGTCTCGCGCTCGCCGTCGCCATTACGCTCGGCAAGGTCGCGGTCTTCGTGGCGCTGATGCTGGCGGGTGGCCGGCGGCTGTTTCCCTGGCTGCTGTGGCAAGTGGCGCGCGCCGGCTCACGAGAACTGTTTACCTTGTCGGTGGTTGCCACCGCCATGGGGATTGCCTACTTCTCGTCCATCATTTTCGGCGTGTCTTTTGCCCTCGGTGCCTTCTTTGCCGGCATGGTGCTGCGGGAATCCGCACTCAGTCACCGCGCTGCGGAGGAATCGCTGCCGCTGCGGGATGCCTTTGCAGTGTTGTTCTTTGTCTCAGTGGGGATGCTGTTTGACCCGCAAATGCCGATCGAGTCGCCGTCGAAGGTGCTGGCGGTGGTGGCGATCATCGTGTTTGGCAAAACCCTGGCGGCGTTTGCGCTGGTGCTGTTGTTCCGCTATCCGCTTAACACCGCGCTTACGGTATCTGCGAGCCTGGCTCAGATCGGCGAGTTCTCATTTATTCTCGCCGCCCTCGGTATTTCCCTGGGGCTGCTTTCTGCCGAGGGGCAGAACCTGATTCTCGCTGGCGCACTGATTTCTATTGCGCTGAACCCGCTGCTGTTCAATGCGCTAGAGCCACTGCAGCGCTGGATTCGTGGGCGCTCGTCACTGGCGCGGTTTATGGAGCGCTCGGCGGACCCGCTGGCGGAGCTGCCCATGTCCACGGACTTGCGCAAGCTGACCGGACACGCCGTGGTCGTGGGCTATGGTGATGTGGGATCGCGGGTGGTAACGGCGCTCACCAGCGCGGGAATTTCCTCGGTGGTGGCGGAGCAAAGCCGCGAGCTGGTGGAGCAACTGCGGGAGCGCGGCCTGGCGGCGGTATCTGGCGACGCGGCGGAGCCAGAGGTGCTGATCCAGGCCCATGTGGCGCGTGCACGCCTGCTGATTGTCACCATCCCCGATACCCTGCGCACCCGGCGGATGATGGAGACCGCCCGCCTGCTGAAACCGGATATCCAGATACTCGCGCGGGCCAGTGGCGACGAAGATGCGCGCCTGCTAACCCGCGACGGTGCCGCGCAGGTATTCGTGCGCGAGCAGGAGCTGGCGCGTGGAATCAGCAACAGCGCTATCGAACTGCTCGCGGCTCGCGACGCCACGCAAGACCACCACTGATTCGGCGCGGCTGCGCTCAGGAGACGCTTGGTTCGCCGGCAGAGGCCGGTTAGCATGCGGTAACCGTCTGTTTTCACAGACGAATAATAATAGAGAGCAGTAACCCGTGATGAGTACCCGAGGTATTTCCTTCCATCATCCCTTCGCCTTCTGGTTGGGATGCGCCGGCATTACCGCCGGTGTATTGGCACATATCCCCATGTTCATGCACGCCGCGCACATGCACTATCACATGGCGGGTATGCCCATGGACACCACCATGCTGGTGGGGATGGGGTTGATTCCGCTCGGGCTTGTGCTGGCCACATATGGTCTGATGCCGCGTATGTCCGATTTGGTGAGCCCTGGCGACGTACAGTTTCATGTGGCCGATCGCCTCCCGCTCAACTGCGAACACTGGAAGCTGGTGTTGGTACTGGTGGTGACGGTGGCGGTGGATGTAATGAAACCTGCAACCCTGGGTTTCGTCATGCCGGGGATGACGGAAGAGTACGAGATCACCTCCAAAAGTGCCGGCACCCTCGCGCTGGTAGCGCTGACAGGAACCACCTTGGGTTCGGTGATGTGGGGCCTGGTGGCGGACCGTTTTGGCCGCCGCGCGGCAGTGTTGCTGGGAGCGCTGATGTTCATCGGTACCGCCATCTGTGGCGCCATGCCGTCGTTCGAGTGGAACCTCATCATGTGCTTCCTGATGGGCTTGTCTGCCGGCGGCCTGTTGCCGATTACCTTTGCCCTGATGGCGGAAACTATTCCCGCCGCTCACCGCGGCTGGCTGCTGGTGGCGCTGGGCGGTGTGGGTACCGCAGGCGGCTACCTGCTCGCCTCCGGGGCTGCGGCCCTGCTGGAACCCATGTTTAGCTGGCGTATCCTGTGGATGCTTGGCCTGCCCACCGGCCTGCTGGTCATTTTTCTCAACCGCTATATTCCCGAGTCTCCCCGCTACCTGGCCGGGCGCGGTATGGCGGGTGAGGCGCGCGCGGTATTGGCGAGATTTGCCGGACAGGGCGGGCAACGGGGCTCCGCGGTTTCTGCTGACGTCGTTGAAGAGACCGTGCCGGCGCAGGCGCCAGGCGGGATAAGGCAGTTGCTAAGTGGTTCCTACGGGGCGATCACTCTGGGGCTTGTTGCCGCGGGACTCGCCTGGGGGCTGGTCAACTTTGGCTTCCTGTTGTGGCTGCCCACCAACCTGCGGGAACTGGGCATTGCGGAGAACGCCGATGCGCTGCTGGCGCGCTCCGCCACCATCGCACTGCCCGGCGTATTGCTGGTGATCTGGCTCTACCACCGCTGGAGCAGTATTTACACCCTGGCGACCTTTATTGCCTTCACCGCCATCGCGCTGCTCGCATTCAGTCTGTGTCTGTGGTTCGGTTTCCACGCCCTATGGACCATCGCGGCGGTGACTGCACTGCTGCTGGTCAGCGCCAGCGGCGTCATCGCCATGTTGATTCCCTACGCGGCGGAGATCTACCCTGTGCATTTGCGGGGCACTGGTGCGGGGTTGGTTGCGGCGAGCTCCAAGGCCGGTGGCATCCTCGGCGCTGGGGTGGGTGTGCTTGGATTGTTTGAAAATATGGCGCTGGCCGCGCTGGTGATTGCCCTGCCGCTGTTGGCGGCGGCCGCCGGCCTGTGGCGCAATGGCATCGATACCCGCGGGTTGCGCCTGGAAGACATCGGGCAGCTACTGGCAATGCGCAAACGCCGCACCGGCGCGCGCTTGGAAAGCGGCACCGGCGCGGAAGAGGCCTCCGCCTGAAGGCGGAGATTACGGTCTTCGTCCCCGCACCAGTCGCAGAATTAGCAGGATTACAGCAATAATAAGCAGTATGTGCAGGAAGCCACCCATGGTATAGGAGCTCACCAGCCCCAGTAACCAGAGCACAACCAGAATAACGATAATTGTCTCGAGCATATCAGCCACCTCATTCGGGTTGCCCGTGGAGGCTCGGGAAGTGAGCCACTACATTGGTGGAACAGTAGTCTGCCGTCCAGCGCACCACCAGCAAAACTGTTCCACATTTCGATTGGGTCTAAGTCCGCGCAGAACTATTTTGAACAAGACTAAAGTGAACAAAATGGGACTGGCGCGCTCTTATTATCCTGAGCCGGTGCGATGGCATCGCATAGGACAAAATCGCCAACAGAGAGACGGCCCATGCTGATCAAGACACCCGCCCGCAGTGACCTCAGTGAAGCGCAGACCACTCCCGAGACGGCTTACGTCTCCCGCCGCAGCGTTATCCGCGGGCTCGGCGCTGGGCTCGGTGGGCTTTTAATGTCTGGCGGCGCTGTCGGCATGGACCTGTTTGGCAGCGATAAACAGGCGTCGGGCAGCGCACCGCGCAAACCGCTGCAATTTTCCCCGCAAAAGCCGGCGCCGGATCTGGTGCTTACACCGGAAGCAAAGGTTACCAACCACAACAACTTCTATGAGTTCGGCACCGGCAAGACCGATCCCGCCGAGAACAGCCAGGGCTTAAAAATCGAACCCTGGACCCTGACCGTGGAAGGGGAGGTGGAAAAACCGGGTACCGTGGATGTGTGGAAACTGATGAGCGACATCGGCCTGGAGGAGCGCATCTACCGCATGCGCTGTGTGGAAGCCTGGTCCATGGTCATCCCCTGGGTCGGCTTCGAACTGGGAAAATTCCTGCAGCGCTTCCAGCCCACCAGCCGCGCCAAATACGTCGCCTTTCAGACACTCTACGATCCGGAGCAGATACCCGGCCAGCGCAACCGCTATATCGGTGGGGGTGTGGACTATCCGTATGTGGAGGGGCTGCGCATGGACGAAGCGATGCACCCACTCACCATCCTGTCCGTCGGCCTCTATGGCAAAACCCTGCCACCCCAGAACGGCGCGCCGATCCGCTTGGTGGTGCCGTGGAAGTATGGCTTCAAGGGCATCAAGTCCATTGTCAAAATCCAACTGGTGGAAAAAATGCCTCCCACCAGCTGGAACAAACTCGCTCCCAATGAATACGGCTTCTACGCCAACGTCAACCCGGATGTCGATCACCCGCGCTGGTCCCAGGCCAGTGAGCGCTATATCGGCCCCGGCGGCCTGTTCTCGGTCAAGCGCCAGGAAACCCTTCCGTTCAATGGCTACGGAGATGAAGTGGCTTCGCTCTACAAAAACATGGATCTGAGGAAGTTCTATTGATGGCGGCGAGCTGGAAAAAGAACGCAGCGATCCTGTTGCAGATCGGCGTACATCTGGGCGCACTGGCGCCACTGCTGTGGCTGTTCTTCGCCATCAGCGACGGCCGCCTCGGCGGCGATCCGGTAAAGGAACTGATCCACTACCTGGGCATGGGCACCATCCGCCTGCTGCTGCTCACGCTGCTGGTTTCACCACTGGCGAAATTTCTGCACTTCGGCCAACTCAACCGCCTGCGCCGACCGCTGGGCCTTTGGTGCTTTACCTGGGCAACCCTGCATTTCAGCGCCTGGCTGGCACTGGACCTCGGCCTCGACTGGTCATTGATTGGCGAGGAGTTGGTCAAGCGCACTTATATCCTGCTGGGGTTTTCTGCGTGGGTAATTCTGTTCGCGCTGGCAGTTACCTCGATACCGGCCGTGCTCCGGAAAATGGGGCGCAATTGGAAAAAACTGCACGGGCTTTTGTATGTGGTGGTGTTGCTCGCCTGCTGGCATTTCTGGTGGTCGGTGAAAAGTGGCTGGATTGAGCCGGCGATTTATTTTGCCGTTGCGCTTTTGTTGTTGGTTTGGCGGCGGGATTCCGTTGGCCGCTGGGTGAGGTCTTTGCGTAACTGAGAGTTGGGAAAGTTTCGCAGCGGGTGCAGTGGCGGTACTGCCACCGGGGATCTGTTCGCGAGACACGCCGTAGACCCGTCCCTGGGGGCTCTTCTAAAACATCCCTGTTTTAGAAGGTCTCGCGAACAGATCCCCGGCGTCAGCACCTTCAGCCCAACCATTGCGGCCCGAACAAAACGCATTGGATTCGAAGTGCAGAAGTTTGAATTGAAGGCCAAGTGCCGGGTACGGGTTTTCAGGAGCGTCGCAAACAGGATGTTTGCGCCGCAGCGCCCAGGGATGGGTTCACAGCGGTCCTGAAAACCCGTACCCGGCACTTGGCCGCCAGCGCGCCAGCTTCAAAACCCAAACAAATGCGGTATCAGCGACCCACCACTCCCCCGTCTTTACGGCGAATCGCCAACACCGAAGGACGAGGCGGCAATCCGGGATCATTGTCCGGCCACCGGTGCAGTGGATTATCAAACGTAGAGTTATCGGCATCCGCCGGATGTTGCACCGAAACAAATAAAGTCGTCCCGTCCGGAGTAAATTCCGGTCCGCAAATCTCGCCACCCTGCGGGCAGCCAAAAAAGTGCTTCGGCGCCGCGCGCAATTCGCCCTCGGTCGCCATCGCCCAAAGTCCATCGTGGAAACCGAAACTCTCACACCCGTCGGTCGCAATCCACATATTGCCGCGCATATCGAACGCCACATTGTCCGGATTCGTAAACCAACCGTGAGGGGAAATGGCACCCGGAACCTGCTGGCCGTAAGCCCCGCGCTCCGCCGGGTCCTCCGCATTCGGATTGCCCCCGAGCAAAAACGTATTCCAGCGGAACGAATCACTTACATGATCCCGCTCCCCACTGCGCCCCGGCGGCACAATCTCCAGCACATGCCCCGCTGAATTGCGCGCGCGGGGGTTCGCTGCATTCTCATCACCCTCCGCACGCTTCCTGTTCTTCGTCAGCATCACATAAGTGCAATCGTTCACCGGATTCGTCTCTACGTCTTCCGGCCGGTCCATCGGCGTCGCACCGATCAGTTTCGCCGCGCGCCGGCAATCGATCAGCACATCCGCCTGATTGCGAAAACCGTTTTCCTCAGTGAGTGGTCCCTGCCCGAACACCAGCGGCAACCACACCCCGGCACCCCCCTCGCGGAACTGCCCGGCATACAGCGTGCCCTCGGTCAGCAGCGCGCGGTTGTGCGCGGGTTCCCCCGGGCGATAGATGCCGCTGGAAACAAACCGGTACACAAACTGGTGTTCGTCGTCGTCGCCGCCATAGGCCACGATGGGCTGGCCGGGTTTGCTCACCAGAGTGAAACCCTCGTGCTCGAAGCGGCCGAGGCCGGTCAGTTTGCGCGGTTTGGATTGGGGATCGTAGGGATCGTATTCCACCATCCAGCCGAAACGGTTGGGCTCGTGTGGTTCCACCGAGATGTCGAAGCGGCGGTCGTAGTTGCCCCAGTTGCGGTTTTCCGGCGAGATACCGAAAGCCTGGTGATTCTGTGCTTCCACCTCGTCCGCCACCTTGTTTGGGTCGCCCTGGAAAGCGCCGCCAAAACCTTCCTCCGCAATCAACACCGTACCCCAGGGGGTTTTGCCGCCGGCACAGTTGCCGACGGTACCAAATACCCGCATGCCGCTCGGGTCCTCATTGGTCCGCAGGCGGGTGTCGCCGGCGGCGGCGCCGACGATGTCCATTTCCGTAGTGAGCGAAATACGGCGGTTATAGGGGCTACCCAGCACGGGCTGCCAGCCCCCACTGGTCTTCTCGATTTCCACCACGCTGTGGCCGCAGGCCTGCTGTTCCACCGCGATGTGCTGGTCGCTGGTGCCGCGAATGGAGGCGGCCTCGCTGTAACCGGCAAACATCAGGTGCGGTTGGGTGTATTCGTGATTGACACACAGCAGGCCGCGTTCGCTGTTGCTGCTTCGGCAGTGTCGGTCGCCCTCGCCGGGGCCGGCGTCGGGGTCCAGCGGCATGAACGCAATAAAGTCGTTGTTATAGCCGAAGCGGCGCGACTGCTCGGCGGCATCGAGCTTTTCCGGTACGAAGCGGTCGGCAAAGGCATCCAGCGGATCGCCCCAGCGCAACAGCAGGTCGGCGGTGTAATCGTCGGGAAGATGATGGCGGTGATCCAGGCGGTGGGGAATTTCCGCAAAA
Source organism: Microbulbifer harenosus (assembly GCF_005771435.1). Classification (GTDB taxonomy): domain Bacteria; phylum Pseudomonadota; class Gammaproteobacteria; order Pseudomonadales; family Cellvibrionaceae; genus Microbulbifer; species Microbulbifer harenosus. The sequence continues at coordinate 15,766 of NZ_VANI01000020.1, read as the reverse complement.
CCCAGGTTGGCCTGTTCTTTTTCGATGCGCGGGCCGCAGCCGGGTAACAAGCTTGCGCCGGCGGTGGCGATGCCGGCGGCGCCCACTGCCTTGAACAGGGAGCGGCGGCGGGGGTTTTCTGGTTCCGGGAGCGGGTTCTGTGGGTTGTTGTCTGTCATAAATTATTCACCTGGCTGCAATATTTGCGGCCGCACTGGCGGGCATCAGTAGCTGTGGAAACGTCGTCTGCGGTCCGCTTCAAGATGCACCAAGGTTAGCGGGGCAATATGACAAATTTAAAAAAACGGTAACCAAATTTTCATATCTCAAGACTAGCCTGCGCCCCATCAAAATAACCGCCAACGTTACAAAGGACGGGGAACATGACTAGGTCTGTATTCAATCTGAGCATGGTTGCGCCACTGGCGGCGGCCATCATCAGCGTCAATGCCGGCGCGCAAACTTCCGCTGAAATGACCGCTATGGCTGGCACTGGCGCGGTGGAAGAAATCGTGGTGACCGGTACCAACGTGTACCGCGACCGCACCGACGATATCAACCCGACGCTGTCGTTCAACCTCGACTTCTTCCAGCGCTTCGAGCCGCTGACCGTGGGTGAAATGTTGAAGCGCACGCCCGGTGTTACCTTCACTTCCGACGTACTGGAGTACGATGCGGTGCAGCTGCGCGGCATGAACGCGGAATACACTGAAGTATTGATCAACGGCCGCCCGATTCCAGGGCAGGGTGCGGACCGCACCTTCTTTGTGGACCGTATCCCCTCCGAGCTGGTGGAGCGCATTGAAATCATCCGCTCCCCGTCTGCCGATATGACCTCCCAGGGCGTGGCCGGAACGCTGAACGTGATCCTGAAAGACGGCGCCAAGCTCGACGGTATCACCACCCGTCTCGGCAGCACCTACTATGCCGACAGCGAGGAGTTCCGCAATATCGGGTCCGCCGCTATCGCCCAGGCGGGCGAGAGCTACGACTTCTGGCTGGGCGCGAATATTCAGGAACGCTACAACCCCAAGCGAAAGGTGGAAGAGTACTTTGACGACGAGGAACTTGAAGGTTTCGCGTTTGAAAACGACACCCGCGACGGTCGCGACAGCTCCCTGAATGGCTCCGTAGGCTTCCAGCTGGACGAGCTGTCTGAGCTGCGTTTCAACGGCTACTACGTGTTCACCGACCGTGAGGAAAATGAGGTGGTCACCGAGTACGAAGGTACCGCGGTGAGCCGTACCGAGGGCGATCTGGTCAAAATCGAGACCCAGGAAGAGCAGATCGACCAGACCAGCTGGGGCATCGACGGCCTCTACACCACCAGCCTAGCCGGTGGCGAGCTTGAACTTTCCGCAGCGCTGTCGCGCTTCAAGGAAGACACCGTTAACTTTGAAACCGAGGAAGAGTTTGAAGACGGCATCTCCCAGGGTGTGGAAGATGGCGACGAAACCCTCGCGATCGAAGACGAGAACTACGCGCTGGAAGGCAGCTATACCGTGAATTGGGGCGAGACCGAGCTGAAAACCGGCCTGTCCTACGGCGTGAGTGAGCGCAGCGGCCTGCAAACCGGCCTGTTTGATGTGGATGCGGACATCGAGGAAACCCGCATCGCCCCCTACACCAAGCTGACCTATGCCCTCGCCGACAACCTGAGTGTGGAAGGCGGCCTGCGCTACGATATCTACGAGCGCGAAGTTTCCAACGAAGACGGTCGCGGCAAGCACGACAGCAACGAGCTGCTGCCGTCCATCAGCCTGCGCTGGGATATGGACGGTGAAAACCGCATCACCGCGTCCGTCGCGCGCACCCTGCGTCGCCCGGAGTTTGATCTGGTTTCCCCATTCGAGGAAGAGGAAACTCCGGATGACGAAGATGTGACCATCGGCAATCCGGATCTGGAATCCGAGCTGGCCTGGGGCTTCGACCTCGGTTACGAGCACCGCCTGCCGGGCCGCGGCATAGTTGGTGTGAACGTCTTCTACCGCGACATCGACGATGTAATCGAACTGACCGATACCGGAATCGACACCGAAGCCGGCGGCGCACTGTTCATGCCGATGAATATCGGCAGCGGCACCTCCCGCGGCGTCGAGTTCGACATTTCTATGCCGCTCGCGTTCATGGGGCTGGAAAACACCGGTTTCTACGCCAACTACGCGTACCTCGATTCCGAGATCAAGGACCCGTTCACTGGCGACACCCGCACTTTCCGCAACCAGCCGGATTCCGTGTACAACATCAGCCTGACCCAGGATCTGCCGGGCTTTGGCGGCGCCGGTATCTCTTATCAGAAGCGCAGCGAGTCTCTCGCCACCGAGTTTGAGGAGTATGTGGTCACCGAGTACGACGGCAACCTGGAAATGTTTGTGGAGTGGAATGTCACCGAGAAATCCGTCCTGCGCTTCAGTGGCACCAACCTGCTGGACCAGGAGAAAGTGGAGCACATCCGCGACTACGGAGAGCCGGTCAACGAGATTCAGATCGAAGAAAGCAGCCCGACCTACACCGTAACCTGGCGCTCCGCGTTCTAAGGAGCTTTCGCTCCAACGGGCAGAAAGCCCGCTGCCGGTCACGCCCGGCGGTGGGCTATCTGCTATTTTTTTACATGGAATTCCACCGTCATCTGTTTGCCACGGTTTCGTCATCCGAGCGGCGTAAAGTTGCCGGAACCGCTGTCGAAACCCCGGTCAAACCCGCAATCAATGAAAGAATTATGGCGCGTAAATACTTGCTTAAAACTGCTGTCGCACTGGCCATCGCCGGTCTTGTCAGCGCCTGTGGCCCCCGAATCGAACAGGCCGCATCCGGTCCCAAACCCATCGCCCCGCAACAGGAGCTGGCACTGACCAATGTGGTCTCCAGCCAGCTGGCACCACTTACCATGGGCAGTACCGACTACCTGCTGCTGGCCAGCGAGGCGCGCGGTCTGGTGCTGGTGGACGCAAAGGGTACGGAAAAGCTCGCGCTGGACGGCGGCACCGTGGAGCGTTTTGCACTGCACCAGCTGGCGGACGACAACTGGCTGATTGCCCTTTACGACGAAGACAGCGGCCAGTTGCAGCTGCGCCAGCTGGACCTGTACGAGGGTAGTCCGCGCATCCGCTATCTCGGCGCCATGGCCACCACCTCGCCGCAGGTGGCCATGTGCTTCTCCCGCCAGGCCGACCGCACCCATTTGTTTGCCATCGACGAAAACGGACTGGGGCACGAATACGTGGTGCACCCGCGCGAGCAGGCGTGGGAATTTACCGGTGTGCGCCCGCTCTACTTTGGTGAACAGGTTTCTTCCTGTGTGGTGGACGACCGCAGTGGCAAGCTGCTGGTGGCACAGCCGCCGCTCGGTATCTGGAGCCTGAATGCGGATGCGGAAATGGACGAGGCGCGCGAAGTGTTCGCCGCTTCCGGTGAACTGGCGGCGGACGACTTCGGCGGCCTGTGGCTGGACGATGCCAGCGGCAACCTGTGGCTGACCGCCGGTGACAAGGTGTATGCCTACAACATCAACAACCCGCGCCAGGGGCCGCAGTTCGTCACCGCGCTGGCGGATCTGGAGCCGGTCTCCGCCGCGATTCAGCAGGGCGTATTGTTGGCGCTGGAGGAAGAGAGCGACAGAGTGCTGCAGTTTGCGGTCAAGCTGCCGGAGCCGGCGGCGGAGATGCAGACCTTCCGCGGCCCGGTGGAAATCCCGCGGGTGCGCGCCAGTGGGCAGACCGCGCCGGTGAGTTCCGGCGGTGACGCTGCCGACGACCCGGCCATCTGGGTCAATCCGGCCAACCCGTCTGCGAGCCTGATTCTTGGCACCGACAAGAAAAGCGGCCTTAGCGTGTATAACCTGAATGGGGAACTGATTGAGCACTTCCCCGTCGGGCGCGTCAACAATGTCGACCTGCGCCCGATGCAGCACGGCAAGTATGTCGCCATCGCCGCGGCCAGTAACCGCACCGATCCCGGTGTCAGCCTGTTCGGCATCTCCGCGGACGGCAAGGTGGACGACCTGGGGCTGCGCAACCTGGACATGGGTGACCCCTACGGCCTGTGTGTCTATCGCCGCGGCGCCGACCTGATGGCCTTTGTGTCGGACAAGGATGGTGCGGTGCAGTTGCTGCAGATCGTTCCGGGCGAGGGCAATGTGGACTGGCGCCTGCAGAAAGTGGCGCAACTCGAAGTGGACAGCCAAGTGGAAGGTTGTGTGGTGGATGACGAGACACAGATGCTGTTCTTCGGCGAGGAAGACGCGGGTATCTGGCGCCTCGATATCGCCGCGTTCCTCGCCAGCGGCGCCCGGCCGCAGCTGATTGCACAGGTGGATGGCGAGCGGCTGGCGGCGGATGTGGAAGGCATGGGTCTGTACCATGCGGGCGACAGGAGCTACCTGGTGGTGTCGAGCCAAGGCAATAACAGCTACGCCCTGTTCAGCCGCGATGGCAGCGAGTTTGTCGGCCACTTCAAGGTGGATATCAACCTGGACAAGAGCCTCGACGGCAGCTCGGAAACTGATGGTCTGGAAGTTTCCAGTGCCTCTTTCGGCAGCCAGTACCCTCAGGGGCTGCTTGTGGTGCAGGACGGCCGCAACCGCATGCCGAGTCAGACCCAGAACTTCAAGTTGGTGTCCTGGGCGGATATCGCCGAGAAACTCCAGCTGAAATAGTCTGTACCTGGAAACCAGCCCTGCCGGGGTGGAGTAATCCCCGGTAAATCTATGCGAAAATCCGCCGAATTCCTTTGTTCCGGCGGATTTTTTCATGCAGCGTATTACCTCCCACCTCATTCCCGAGTGCTCGTTTTCCCGCATCGCCTTTGGCCTGTGGCGCCTGACGGACTGGAATTATTCCCCGCGCGAGCGAGCGAACCTGTTCGAGCAGATGCTCGATCTGGGGGTGACCACGTTTGATCTGGCGGATATTTACGGGGATTACCGCTGCGAACAGTTTTTTGGTGAGGGGCTAAAACTGCAGCCTGAGTTGCGCGCGCGCATGGAGATCGTGAGCAAGTGCAGTATCCGCCTCGCGGGTGCGGCCTCCGGCGCGCGTATCAATCACTACGACACCGATGCTGCGCACGTGCGCAAATCCGTTGAAACCAGTCTGCGGGATATGGGCATTGAGCAGATGGATCTGCTGTTGCTGCACCGCCCGGATCCGCTGATGGATGCGGATGCACTGGCGGCAGTCTTGGAGCAACTGGTGGCGGAGGGCAAGGTAAAACATCTGGGCGTTTCGAATTTCCTGCCGCACCAGACCGATCTGTTGCAGTCGCGCCTGTCATTGCCTCTGGTGGCCAACCAGATCGAGGTTTCCCTGCTGCATTCCCAGCCGATGTTCGACGGCCAGCTGGATCACTGCCAGCAGCACAGAATCATTCCCATGGCTTGGTCGCCGTTCGCCGGTGGTCGTTTGTTTGCCGGGGATGATGCCGACTCGGTGCGTGTGCGGAAATGTCTTCAGCAGCTGTGCGAAGCGCGCGGCTTGAATGCGGATGACGGCGTCATGCAGCTGGCGCTGGCGTGGTTGCTGAGGCATCCATCGCGAATGGTGCCGGTGCTGGGGAGTGGTAACCCTGCGCGTTTGGTAGCGGCGTTGGCAGCGTTGGAAATGGAATTGGATCGGGAAGAGTGGTTTGAGCTGCTGCGTGCGGGGCGTGGGCGGGATGTGGATTGATTGGGTTCCAGTGGTATCCATTTTTCGTTAGTCCGGTGGCGGCGCTGCCGCCGGGGATCTGTTCGCGAGACACGCCGTGAACCCGTCCATGGGGGCTCTTCCGCGAGGTCCCTCTCGCGGAAGGTCTCGCGAACAGATCCCCGGCGTCAGCACCTTCGCGAAAGGCGTGCACTTCGTTAGGAGGCGGGTAGGAGTCAAAGGAGAGTTGTCGAAAGTTGCTTACAGCGCTCGGCAACTTGAATTGAAGCTGGGGTGCTGGGTATGGGTTTTTGAAAGCGTCGGCGACAGGGACGTCGCCGACGCAGCGTACAGGGATGTATCCACAGCGGTTTCAAAAACCCATACCCAGTGCGCCAGTGCCACATGATTTAAAACAGAGCGCGGAAAATTGCGGACTCAGAATTACCCGGCGTAAGCGTTCTCAGGCACCAGATCGTAATTCACATCCCCGAGATCAAACTGCTCCAGTGGGGCGAGCTGCATGGGTACCCGGTAGCAGCGCAGCAGTTCGCTGTCGCGGCGGTCCATTACTTCGAGGTCGTCACCGGCGATGCCGTGCAACAGGCGCTCAAATTCGGTCATTGCGGAGGCGATCAGGGTTTTGTATTCGAGTTCATCGCCGAGCTTGATGTAGCGCGCTTCGGCGCCGACCTGCTCAATACGCAGCCAGCCCGGTCCGCGTTCCGCACCGGTAACACCCAGCACTAGCGGGCCCAGCTGATCCTGGCAGAGAGAAACCAGGCTGTGTACCGAGGGCTCCGCGGCCACTTCATAACCGACCCATACCCAACCCGGCAGACCGATACGGGTGAGGTGCCATTCCGACAGCCATACCGTCTGATCGTCGTCCACGCGAAACTCGCTGTACTCGCGCTGGCCGTTGCGGCTCGCCAGATTTACGTTTGCCTCCGGATTTTCCTGGCGGAAACTGTGCAGCTGCTGGGTCATCTCGTAGTTCACTTCCCAGTGCTTCTGCAACCGCCACTGCATCGGGTACTCGCCCCACTCCACCAGATACTCCTCGCGCTCGCGCAGGGTTTCCGCCACGCGCCAGAAAGCCCCGTCGATCAGGATGCAGGTATCGCCCGGCTTGCTGCCGGGGGCGATGATGCTGTGTTCCGGAGAGGCTTCCGAGGCGTTGACCACATGTTCGCTGCGACCCTCAATCACCTCATACCAGGGGAATCCGTGGCGCAGGGGAGGGGGGAAGGCGAGGGGCGGGCGGCCGGCGAGCAGGCGGCGGAACAGCACCGACTTTTCGATTTCCAGATCAGACAGGGTGTAGCCTTCTTTCTGGGTGATCTGCCCCCAGGCAAATGCCGCCCTTATTAATTGTTTTTCTCGGTCTGAAAAGCTCATTGTTCGCCAGGGTGTCGTTGACTGAAATTCATTCGAATAGGCAAATGACCGCAAACCTTACCACTGCCCGCATTGCGGCGCCATGGATATTCCCCACCGTGCGCGGCCAGACGTACAGGGTGCGCCTTGGGCGGGCGCGGAAAAACTCCGGTAGACTGGGCGGGTTTTAATATGACGGATAACAGAGTGAAAAAGGAGCGCGCATTGAGCGGGAGAAAACGGTCCGCCACCCGGCTTCTAACGGGGGCGGCGGTGTTGGTTGTTGCGACTTCGCTGGGGGCGCAGGCCGAGCCGGCGGCGTCTGCAGGCCCGGCCGCCGAGACCTGCTACGCCGATGGCTGGTCCGAATCCCTGCGCTGCTATCGTATTCCCGTCAGTGCCGATGGCGAGGTCGCGCTCTCGGTGCTGGTGGCGCCGGCGGTGAATGGCGGCCAGCGCGAGCCCCTGTATCTGCTGGCTGGCGGTCCCGGACAGGCCGCCAGCGACCTTGCACGGCTCCTGAATCCCCTGCGCAAGTTGAACCGCGGGCGCGACATCGTGATGGTGGACCGCCGCGGTGGCGGCCGCTCGGATGCCTTCGACTGTGGCCTGGGCGCGGAGACCCCCGCCAGTATTGAACGGTTTGTCGGTAAGCTTGCGACCTGCTATCAAGCGTCCGGTGAGCGCCCGTTGACCATCAACAGCCGGCAGACGGTGGACGACCTGGAAACCGTGCGCAAAGCACTGGGGCACTCGCAGATCTCCCTGTGGGGTGGCTCCTGGGGCACGCGTACGGCGCTGTTGTATCAGCAGTGGTATCCGGAGTCTCTGCAGAGTCTGGTGCTCGACGGCGTCGCACCCATCGGTACCAAGGTCTTCCTCGCCGCCTCCGCCGCGGAATCCGCACTGGTGGAGTTGCAGCAGGCCTGCAGCGACGACCCGATGTGCGCGGGCTTCGGTGACTGGCGCGCGCAATTGGATACGCTGCTGGCCAGTTGGAGCGAGGAGCAGGCGCGCAATTTCCCCGATCCGCTCACTGGAAAAACCGTCGACGAACCCATTGAGGCCTGGATGCTGGCGGGCGCGGTGCGCACCGCGCTGTACGACCCGGGCGCCGCGGCGCAGCTGCCGTTTGCGGTGGCTCAGGCGAGCCGCGGCAACTATGCGCCGCTGTCCGGGATTGTCGGCTTGTTTGCGGAAATGGAGGGCGCTATGCCCATGGGGCTTACCTTCTCCGTGGCCTGTGCTGAGGAAATGAATCGCATCAGCGCGGAGGAGATCGCCAGCGACGCGGCGGGCACATTTATCGGCGATGGATTCATTCGTGTATTCCGCGAGGGCTGCAAGGTGTGGCCGGTACCGGCGCTGCCCTATGAGGCTCCGCAGCCGCGCCATCACCCGGTGCTGCTGATTTCAGGCTCCGCCGACCCCATCACGCCGCCGAAGTATGCTGACGAACAGCTCGCCTACCTGGACCACAAACAACACCTGATGGTACGCGGCGGTGGGCATATCAATTCCGCACGCGGCTGCGTACCGGACCTGATTCTCGAGTTTCTCGATCAACCGCAGGTGCCTCTGGATCAGGAGTGCCTGGCGGATATCCAGCGCCCGCCTTTTACCGCTGGCAATTACGGCCCCGCGCTGCTGCCGCGGGTTCCGGAAGCCGACTCGAGGCTCGCCGAGGAGCAGCAATCGGGATCAGAAAGTGCCGGCCGGGAAGTCGCGCGTGAAGTAGAGGGGGGCTCGCCGTGATCCGTGTCGAGAATATCAGCAAGTCATTTGCCGGCACGCCGGTGTTGCGCAACCTCAGTTTTGACGTGCCCGACGGGCGCATCACGGCACTGCTGGGTGCCAACGGCGCCGGCAAGACCAGCTGCCTGCGCATTATCTGCGGCCTGCTGAAGGCGGATTCCGGCCGAGTGCTGGTAGGCGATGCCGACCCGGCCCTCGACCCCATGGGTGCGCGCCGCCAGCTCGGGGTGGTGGGCGACCGCGAGGGGTTGTATGAACGGCTCACGGTGCGTGAGTATCTGGAGATCTTCGCGCGGATGCAGGGGCTGGGCGGTACGGCACTGGCGGAGGCGCTCGCTGCGGTGCGCGAGGAGTTGGAGCTGGCCGCCCTGTGGGACCGGCGCACCAAGGGGTTTTCCCAGGGGGAGCGCATGAAGGTCTCGCTGGCGCGCGCGCTGGTGCATCGCCCGCAGCACCTGATTCTCGATGAGCCCACCCGCGGCCTCGATGTGCTGGCGGTACGGCTGCTGCGCAAGACGCTCTTGCGGCTGCGTGCCGCGGGTACCACTATCCTGTTTTCCAGTCATGTTATGCCCGAAGTGGCGGAGCTGTCGGACCGGGTGCTGGTGATGGCGGCGGGGCAGGTCGTCGGTGCCGGCACACCCGAGCAGCTCGCGGCGGAGACCGGCTGCAGCACCTTGGAAGACAGTTTTGTGGCCCTGGCTTACGGTCAGCGTGCCAGTGCGGCGCGGGTAGAAGGAGAGCCGGCGTGAACAGGATGTGGAGTGCGCGGGCGGTGATTGTCGGCCTGCAACAAATGGCACCGCTGCTGCGCAAGGAATTGCTGGAAGCCTGGCGCGACCGGCGCGCGCTTCTGATGGCGGTGTGTTTTTCGCTGATGTTTCCCGCGGCGCTGGCGGGCGGGACCATCTTCATGGTGAAGAAACAGAGCGAGGACGTCACCCGGTTGGCCGTGATCGGCGCCGAGCGCGCGCCGCTGATTGCTGAACAGTTGCGCTCGCCCGGACTGGACGTGGAGGCGCTGGCGGAGGGTAGTCCGCGCGCATTGCTCGCCGGCGACTACGATCTGGTATTGGAAGTCACCGACGACTTCGCCGAGCGCTATCAGGACTTCCGCGCGCCGCGCCTGTACCTGTATGTGAACAGTTCCGACACCGGCAGCGGCCGTGCACAGCGCGCGTTGCAGGAGCGCCTCGGCGCACTGCAGCAGATGGTGGTGGCCCAGCGCCTGTCTGCGCGGGGCGTAGCGCCACAGCTGCTGGCGCCCTGGCGGCTTGAGACCCGCGATGTGAGCACACCGTCGAGCCGCGGTGCGCTGATCCTGGCCACGGTACCGGGCCTTTTGATCATGACCCTGTTTATCGCCTGTCTCGCCACCGCGGTAGACAGCTCCGCCGGCGAGCGCGAGCGCCTGAGCCTGGAGCCTCTACTGGTGCAGCCGCTGGCGGGTTGGCAGATCATCACCGCCAAGACCCTGGCCGTGGCGAGTCTCGGCTGGCTCGGATCTCTGCTGGCGATCGGCGCGCTGGTATTGCTGATGCCGTTGATGCCACTGGCGGAGTTTGGGATACAACAGGCCACTACCGTGGCCGGCGTCGTTGCCATGGGGCTGGTGCTGTTGCCGCTGGCGCTGCTGGTGGCCGTCTTGCAGATTTTGCTGGCGCTGCGCTCGCAGTCGTTCAAAGATGCCCAGACCCAACTGAGCATCTTGCAGATTGCGCCGGTGGTACTGTTGATGGTGCTGGACATGGCGCAGATCAAGCTGGCCGACAGCTGGCAGTTGTTGCCGCTGATCGGCCAGCAGCAATGGCTCAAAGGGCTGTTGGTCGGCGACTGGGTGTCACCCCTGTGGATGCTGGCGGGCTCGGCCGTGACCCTGGTATTGGTGGTGATGGCGATTCTTGTAGGTGCCCGCGCGTTGCAGCGGGAAAGTCTGTTGTCAGCCAGTTGAATCCGGGTTGATCGGAAAGTAAGGCGGGTAAGCGTGAGCGTATTGGAACTTGAGCACGAGGGGTTGTTGACTGTCGACCTTGGCGCAATCGCCGATAACTACACCTGGCTGTGCGCGCGCCTGGCGGACGGCTGTCGCTGCGCGGCGGTGGTCAAGGCGGATGCCTACGGTCTCGGTGTCAGTCAGGTGGCGCCGGCGCTCTATCGCAGTGGTTGCCGGGACTTTTTTGTGGCGACGCTGGCAGAGGGCGAAGAACTGCGCGCGCTGTTGCCTGCGGATGCGACCATCTATGTGTTGACCGGCATTCGCCCCGGCTGCGAGCAGCGGTGCGCGGCGGCCAACCTGGTCCCGGTGTTGGTTTCCACCGAACAGCTGCGTCAGTGGTGTGTACACACGGGTACCGATACCCGCGCGGCGCCCTGTGCTCTCAAAGTGGATACCGGAATGACCCGGCTCGGTATGGGCGCCGATGAATTTGTGCACCTGCTGCAGACGCCGGAACTGCTCACGCGCGCGAATGTGCAGCTGATCCTGAGTCACCTGGCCTGTGCCGATGAGCCAGAGCACCCGCAGAATCCGGCCCAGCTCGCCGCGTTCAATGAATTTGTCAGTGCGTTGCGTCGGATCAGTCCACCGGTACAGGCAAGTTTCTCCAACTCCTCCGGTATCTGTCTCGGCGACGCCTATCACTTTGACCTGGCCCGCCCGGGCTCAGCCCTATACGGCATCAATCCGCTGCCTGGCAGCGACAACCCCTTGCGTCCGGTGGTTAACCTGCGTGTGCCGGTGCTGCAGCAGCGCGAGATCACCCGCGATTGCGCAGTGGGCTACGGTGCTACAGGCAGCGCTGCCGCGGGCAGCTGGCTGGCGGTGGTGAGAGGCGGTTACGCCGACGGCATGCTGCGCACCCAGAGCGGTCGCGGGCGCGCTATCGCGATCGCGGGCGATGAAAAAATTGCTGTATCCATGCTCGGGCGTGTGTCCATGGATACCTGTGTCTTTGATATCTCCGCGCTCAGCGCCGCCCAGCGCGCGCAGCTGGAAGTCTTCGAGCTGCTGGGCGACGACTGGACGGTGGACGATATGGGGGCCGCCGCCGGCACCATCGGCTATGAAATCCTCACATCCCTCGGCCGGCGCTACGGCCGCCGCTATCGCTGAATGTTCGCGATTGTTTTACCGATGGAGAACCGAGTGTCACGCAAATCTGACGAACCTTCTGTGTCGAGCACCGACCTGCTCGGCGGGCGCCTGCGGCCGCTGCTCAATCTGCTGGCTGACGGCGAAGTGCATTCCGGGGAATCCCTCGGCGACGTGCTGGGGGTGAGCCGCGCCGCGGTGTGGAAACAGTTGCAGAAGCTGGAATCCCTGGGGCTGCAGGTGATATCGGAGAAAGGCCGCGGCTATCGCCTGTGCGGCGGGCTGGATCTGCTGGACGAACACACTATTCGCGGGCAGCTTGCGCGCGACGTCGCGCCGCTGCTCTGTGGCTTGCAGGTTGTAGATCAGGTGGACTCCACCAATGCGCGCATGCTGGCGGCTCTGGATGCCGGCGCCGGCCATGGCCAGGTGCTGCTCGCCGAGCAGCAGACCGCCGGCCGCGGTCGTCGCGGGCGCGCCTGGCAGAGTCCGTTTGCATCCGGCATCAGTATTTCTATCGGCTGGCGCTTCAGCGGCGGTGTGCAGTTGCTGGAGGGCTTGAGTCTCGCGGTTGGCGTGGCGTTGGCGCGCGCACTGGCGCGGTTTGATGTCCCGGACCTTCGCCTCAAGTGGCCCAATGATGTGTGGTGCCGCGGGCGCAAACTCGCGGGCGTGTTACTGGAGCTGAGTGGCGATCTCACCGACCGCTGCGCGGTGGTGATCGGCATCGGCCTGAATATGCGCCTGCCCGCCGCGGTGGCAGAGGCGATAGAGCAGCCCTGGATCGATCTCGCCGAGGTGCGCCCGGGGATTTCGCGCAACCTGCTGGTGGCGGCGATGCTGGATGAGTTGCTGCCGATGTTGTCGGCCTACCCCGATTCCGGCTTTGGCGCCTGGCGCGAGGCGTGGCAGGCGCTGGACCAGTTCGCCGGCGCTGAAGTGTGTTTGCAGTCGGCGCAGCAGCGCTGGTGCGGCATAGAGCGCGGCGTAGATGGCAGCGGCGCGCTGCTGCTGGACATCGACGGTGAATGTCGGGCTTTTCATGGCGGTGAGCTCTCCCTGCGTCCCGCCGGGAGCCGTGCGCCGTGATTCTGGAGTTGGATCAGGGTAATACCCGCGGCAAGTGGCGCTTGATTCGCAATCAGTCTGCCGCGGGGGAAGCTGAAGTTGTTGCTCGCGGCACTTTCGCCCCTGGGCCTTGGTGGCGGGAGGCGGCGTTACCGGCGGCCTGGATAGAGCGCGCCCCCACGCGGGTGCGCATCGCCAATGTGGCAGGTGGCGAGGTGGAGCGTGCAATCAGTGCGCGCCTGCAGCTGGATCTGGGCATTGCGGCGGAATTCGCGCGGGTAACCGCTGAGTGCGGCGGTGTGCGCTGCGCCTATTCACAGGTGGAACGGCTTGGGGTCGACCGCTGGCTGGCGGTACTCGCTGCGCACCACCGCTCGCCCGCACCGGCACTGGTAGTGGACTGCGGCAGCGCGGTGACCTTGGACCTGCTGGGTATCGGTGGCGAGCATCTAGGCGGATATATCCTGCCGGGTCTCGGCTTGATGCGCCGCGCATTGTCCAGTGATACCGACGCGGTCAAAGTGGCCGAGTGTTTTGCGCCGGGTATGTCCCTCGCCCCCGGGAGGAATACCGCGGATGCGGTCAATCGCGGACTGCCGCTGATGGTTCTCGGTGCGGTGGACCGGGCTCTCGATTTCCTGCGTCAGCATTGCGCAGCAGGTGGGGTTTCGGCATCCCGACTGATATTGACCGGCGGCGACGGCGCGCTGCTGGCATCTTTCCTACCGCAACCTTACCTGCTGCTTCACGATCTGGTGATGGAGGGGTTGGCGCTCACCAACCCCTGATGATCGGTTGCGCGGCAGTTGCGACTGTGCGCCAGTCGCTGCCAGCGCTGCTGGAGTAAGGCTAGAATCCGCACTTCCCGAATTCTGTGGCGATGAGATATACGTGTTGAGCGTCAGCGCCGCACACTCTGGGTAACCCGGTAGTGAATAACGTCGGGTCGACGGCAAAAATCCCGAAATTGACAGGTACCACTGACTGACGGCTATGCGTTGGATATTTTTATTTTTAGCGGCTGCGAATCTCGGCCTGCTCGCCTGGTTTGTAACCACGACATCTGCGCCTGCGCCGACAGCGAAGAGTGTGCCGTTGGCGGAAGAGGAGGGTGCCGGCAGCATCATACTGTTGAGCGAGGCCGACCCGGCACAGTTGAGAGCCGGAAAGCAGAAGCCCGCGGCGGCGCCCAGCGATACACCGGCAGAGAGGGCGGATACTCCGCCCGCGCAGCTGTGCAGCCTCGTGGGACCATTTGATGAGGCCTACCAGGGCGAGGAGGTGGCGCGGCGGCTGCAGGCATTGCAGGTGCCCGCTGCAATGAAGGAAATCGAGATGCAGGGGCAGATGCGCTACTGGGTATACCTGGCGCCCTTGAATTCATCCCAGCAGGCTTTCCGCAAGCTGCGGGAGTTGCAGGCCGCGGGTATCGACAGTTACGTAATTCCCAAGGGGTCCCTGGAAAATGGGATTTCATTCGGGATTTTCTCCGAGGAGGAGCGCGCCCGCTCGCTGGCCAGGGATCTGCAGGGGCGCGGATTCGCAGCGGAGTATCGCGAGGAGCCGCAGACTTACCTCGAGCGCTGGGTGGTTGTGGAAAGTACCGGTGTCAGCCAGGTTGCCGAAGCATTCTGGCAGCAGCTTCAGCTGGATTATCCGGACATCGGCCGCCGCCAGAATCTGTGCAGTGAGATTCGCGAGAAAGAAATCGAGTGATCCGGGCGGTTCAGCCTTGCGCAATTTTTGATGCCTGCAATCGAGGTGAAGAAAAGCGACAACAGGCTGTTGCGTGTCGAGAACACTTCCCCTAGAATCCCGCCTCCACTTAAGGGGGTGTCAACTACCCCGGTGGAAGAGTCGGTTTGAAAGAGCCGATACGGAAAAGGCTGGCGTAGCTCAGTAGGTAGAGCAGCTGACTTGTAATCAGCCGGTCGGGGGTTCGATTCCTCTCGCCAGCTCCATTTCTTTCCGTCGCGCAGTGCACTGACAAATTCAGGTAAGTGTGTGAATTTGAAAGAAAAAATGTTGACAGCGAAAAGGATGGTGTGGAGAATGCGCACCACCTTGAGGCAGGGGTTCCCGAGTGGCCAAAGGGATCAGACTGTAAATCTGACGCGCAAGCTTCGGTGGTTCGAATCCACCCCCCTGCACCATTATTTAGATGCCTATGTGCTGGCATCGAAGATGAAAGAGAGGTTTGCTCTTTTGTCTGGAGGTTTCGCACGCGATAGCGCGGGCATAGTTCAATGGTAGAACCTCAGCCTTCCAAGCTGATGATGCGGGTTCGATTCCCGCTGCCCGCTCCATTTTTAGTGCGGAGCTTGGTTGGTTGTGTGTGATGACCTTTTGGTTGTCGCGCTGCGCAGGCTGCCCCGCCTGCTCCGGCACTGAGTGCTGGTATTCGGAGTAAGCTCATGTAGCTCAGGGGTAGAGCACACCCTTGGTAAGGGTGAGGTCGGCGGTTCAAATCCGCCCATGAGCTCCATTATTCGTGGCCGCGGTGACCTGTGTCTCCGCGGTTATTTGTATCCGGCTTATATGCTTTTGCGGGTCGGATGCGTCGGTTCCCGAGTGGGCTCTTTGGAGTGGATGCGCGGGAGCTGTTCTAAGGTAAGGTCGCTAGTTCGGCTCACGCTTATATTGGGAGGCCCGCAATGGGAAAAGAAAAGTTTGAACGTTCCAAGCCCCACGTAAACGTGGGCACCATCGGTCACGTTGACCACGGTAAAACCACCCTGACTGCTGCGCTGACCCGCGTATGTTCCGAAGTGTGGGGTGGCGCTGCCGTTGCCTTCGACGGTATCGATAACGCACCGGAAGAGCGCGAGCGCGGTATCACCATCTCCACTTCCCACGTGGAATACGAGTCCCC
>NZ_VANI01000001.1 GCF_005771435.1 Microbulbifer harenosus | reverse complement strand
CAGGCGGTGAATGCCGAAACCCTGGGCTGGAGTGCTGCGACACTGGTTGCCGGCTACTTCGTCGTGCGCGACAAAATCAAAACCAACAGCGGCTACGCCCGCAACCTGCCGGGATTCATCAGTAGTACCTTCGGGGACGGGAACCAGCGCTGGGTGGGTTGACGCGCTGACTTTGGCTACCGGCTTGAGCGCCGGCTTTCCCGCGTAACGCTTGATGCAACATCTCCACACCTGAAGGTGGGAGTTACTGGCGCCACTAACCGCATTTTGGGTGGGCCACCCGACCAGAGACCAATCAGCCACGAGCTACGCAGTAGCAATCCAGACGAAAAAACCAGTTGCAGATAGTATCCCAAAGGATACACTTTGTGCGTGCCGGAAATGACAAACACCATCAACGAGTACACCGACGAACACGGAAAGAGTCCCCATGCGGAATGGCTGGGGAGGCTGCGTGTGGCAAGATCACAAGCGGAGGTATCCAAATGGCGCCTAATGTCAGAGCGACCCACAATGAGCATCTTCGTGACCCCGAAGTGGCAGCAGAATACCTGAGCGAAGCCCTGGAAGAAGGTGACGCCTCCGTTATTCTGATGGCTCTTCGCAACATCGCCGAAGCCCAGGAAGATGGTATTACCGGTTTGGCGAAGCGCTCCCACCTGGGCCGAGAAAGCATGTACAAAATGCTCTCAGC
This sequence comes from Microbulbifer harenosus, assembly GCF_005771435.1. Classification (GTDB taxonomy): domain Bacteria; phylum Pseudomonadota; class Gammaproteobacteria; order Pseudomonadales; family Cellvibrionaceae; genus Microbulbifer; species Microbulbifer harenosus. The sequence goes on along the minus strand of NZ_VANI01000001.1, from coordinate 277,906 downwards.
AAGCGGCAACCCCAAACTTTCCAGCTTCACTAAAGTGATCCATGGATTGGGCTTGAAACTGAAGGTTGAGATCGACAAAAACCCGCACAGAGCAGCCTGAAAGCGATGTGATCTCATACATCTGTGTATGAGTGTAGGTTGACGTACAAAGGTTCTCGCTGCGCGGTAAAGACAAGATTCTGGGACAATGGCGGATATTCTGTTTGGTGCGCAACATTGGAAAATTGATGGAGCAGATGGCAAATCAGTGAACCCAAAGGTTATTGACGGAAATCGAGTGCTTTTCTGGCAGGGCTGAATGATAATGTAAAAAATTTTTTAATCGACCATTGATGACCAATAAAATGTGGCTGGAAGAGAAACAGTTTTTCAACAGCCTCGTAGTGCGGAAAAATAGTGAAAGCAGTTCATCTTCTACCCCTAACTCTATTGTTGGCTAACATTTCATCTGCGGATGAGTTAATTATTTCGTATGCGCCATCTGCAACTATTAAGAGCGACATAGATGAAAGCGAGCTTAAAAGCAACTCATATTCGAGGTTGGATTTAAATCCCGGGACGGCTAACGGGATCCGATGGGTACCTTCGTCCGAATTGTTTTACGTCGATTTTACTTTTATTGATTCAGATAATGATGCCCGGGGTGATCATGACCGTGATTACAAATCGCTATCGGCTGGGCCTCGCTTTATCATAGAGGGCCCTATCAATGAAAGTCTAAAATCATATTTTGGGTGCACCGCAGGAGTAGGAGCGACTGAATTTGGCATTGAATCTGGAAAGATTCGATCTATGGCCGAGGCTTCTTTTAAAGGTGGTCTAGTATTCAAAGATACATTTATTATCGGCCCGGAAGTAAAATTCCAATTTATCGGTAGCCCTGGTGAAACAGTCGCCCACGTGCTTACATTTAATCTCAATGCGGGAATCAGGTTCTGACGTTTGGCACAGCGGTGTGCCGCCGGGATCCACAAGCATAACTATGTATTGCCAGGGAAAGCTACGTCCCGGCGGTGCTACTGATAGCTCCAGGCTCCACTTTCGTCGACCAGTGTCTTGCCGTTCTGCTCCACAAGCAGTTGACCCGACTCAAGTACCTTGTAGATAGTGTTGCCATTTTTGAACTGGTAGCCGAGAAACTGGCAGGGCGTGACGCCATCGGCACATGTTTTGGAGATAGTTTTGCCTTTCAGGCTCAGCTGCTCGCCAGATTTGTGCGAGGTACCGTGATAGCTGACATCGTCACAGGTTACATTGCCCTCGGGGCAGTTCACCTGGATCTTGATGGTGTAGTTATCGGTGACCAGTGTGTCAGCAACGACTGGGCTGACGAGTAGGAAAGTCAATGCAGCGGCAAGTATTCTGGGGCTCTGCATAAGTCCTCCGGCTATTTCTCTAACAATCGGTAGCGGTCGGTAGACAACTATTCTAGGGTGATGTGATCACTTGTCACTACTACAGGTAAATTCTGTTAGTGTTCCCCCCCCTCAAGCCCAACACCCACTCTCGCAGGGGCTTGCCGGCTACCACACAAACTCTCGAGCAGAGACGCCTCTGCTAGGCAGTAACTTCGGATTAGGTAAAGCACCGTTCATCTTGTTTTTCAGCAGCTCAATGGGCTTCATCTGTAATCGTTCATTTTAGAGCGTCATTCACCAAGCCAATAGTCAACACTATTCTGGCCACCATCAACAACACGAGGCGGCTCAAAAAATTAAGATCGAAATTTTACTGCCTACAAATATAAATATTCTTATATTCAACTAAAAAACACCTAACTAATTATTTTCTCCTGGGCGAGATATGGTTCAAAATCGAACCTATCAGGTTTCCCCAAAATTGTATGCACACAATACTTATCAATTGCATCAACATAATTCTCAAGAACACGCATAGTTGAGATATCGCCATTCTTCATATGAATAATTCGGTGCTTGGTTTTATCTAAAAATAAAATATCGCTCTCGGAATAGTCATAACCACCAGTAGGAACATGAACCAAAAAAGATCTTAAATCATAAATATTTCCATCAGTATCCCGTTGCAAATCTAAGGCATCAATGACACCTCTAAATTCATATTCGGTTAGATTCAACCACTCAGCCCAATGATTAATGATTGCCCAGCCACTGGCTATAGGGATGGGAAGGAATCTACCGGATGGCTGAGGTATGACATCATCTGATAAAACAAGCCCATCCATAACCCCCTTACGGTAATACGCTTCCCGAATTTCCACAGGTAAATCGTCAGCCATTGTTTGGCGTCGCATAATACTGGGACGGGGAACTCCAACTTGTACAAGTTGCCCGTGAACTTCTAGATACAAATAAAGCTTACCTTTAGGGCTAAGTCCATTTTTGTTAGGTGGTCTTAATGGGTAAGCTCCTCCGACGAACAATTCACCAGACTCTTGCAATAACTTACCTGTAAGTGGTTGAAATCGAGTCAATTCTGAAAACAACCACTCCTTACCATTATCTAGAACAGAAAGCACATCTGGTTCTTTACCAAAATCATAGATCATTGATTTGGCAAGTACCGAAGCATCTTCAGGCTTGAACCAGACTGAGTACGCTCGCTGTCGATACTTTTGTGCACTAAAGTATTTAGACATCATAAATTACCTCAATCAATTCCTACAGCCGTCATCAAGAAGCTCGCCTACTTTGTCCAACATTTCATCTTTAATTTCCGCCTGCCGAAACTTTAACCAAGCTTGATACTCCGCAGAAATTTCTGCATTGCAACTACTCGCCAAAACTAAAAATAAAGCTCTGCTAGCGTTGCACCCTCCACAAGCCCAACACCTGCTCCCGCAGCGTCTCCGCCCGCGCCGCCACATCCAGCGGCTTGCCGGCTACCACACCAATTCTCAACCAGATATGCCTCGGCCAGGAAGTAAAGGCCTGGCCACTCCGCTGCGAATTTCGAGCCACTAAGCGTACATCAAACCGTCAGCGCCAAATTTACTCAGATATAAATCAATATCACTCCGGAACACCCTTGATACAATCTCCACCAACTCCTCGTTATACAGTGACTTCAGATCAGGCAAAGCGCCGTTCATCTTGTTTTTCAGAAGATCAAAGGGTTTGACCATGCTGAAATCTTCCCCACTGACGAGATCAAAACCATCCCTGCCATGATTGGTCAGCGAGCGAGCATCGATGACATCGATACCAATACGCTCTTTCAGAGTTTTCACAGCTCGGGAAAAATCCTCCAGTGCAAAGTAGTCGTCATACTCTTCATACACCAGAAAATCCACCTGTGGCCTCCAGTGAATGTTGGAGTTGCGGACGCCGGGCTTCTCCATGCTTCTGACAAAAAAGTCGAAAGTAATGTCCTCCACACCGATATTACGGTTGTGGACATCCACGTAACGCCAGGCATCCAGATCCCGTCCCACGATTTTATCCAGGTATACGCTTACCAGTCTGGAAAAGGGGCAGCGCAAAACGGTAAACGTATACTTTGCCTTCACCAGCTCAGGCAAAGTAGCAACAAACGTGTGATTATTGTTGTGAATCCAATTGAACTCCGACTTATCCCTGATGCAGCCATTCGCATAGGCCACGGTGGTTCTGAGAGTGGAACACGCGTTTTTGGGGATAAAACTGTAAACCGCATCGCTGTTATATATACACAGAGCGTGGTTTTGCGCAAACTTGTGCTGGGGATTTTGGTTGAGCGGGCTATAGTTTTTATTGCTGTATTTTAAAAAACGATTCATTGGAGCCTCCAGGTCTCAAGCAATACTCTTTGATTTACGCACGGGAGAAATCTTCTTTGTATAGTGGACCCCAGAGGGACTGACGGGAGCTCGATTAATCCTTAACCTTCTGGATTTACTGACCGCCCATCATGGTCAGGCATCTATGAATTGGATGATGATCCCGTAAAATGTGCTGTTAGTTTTTACCAGGCTTACGGTAGAACGAATACCGCCGAACCCATCTGGGTTTGCGCCAGCGAATCTCCATCTCTGTACTTTGCATGGGAGTGAAATAACGACAACCGTCAAAGTAATAGTGGGTAACCTGACTGTGCCTTGTGCGCGCTTTGTCCGGATGGCTACCGCCCCCGTGCAGCAGATTGGCATGCCAGATCAGAACTTGCCCCTTTTGCAATATTCCGCGCTGAACCGGGAGCCCCTTCCGCTCAACCAGCGACTGTATATAGCGCTCGTACTCCGGATAATGCGCATAAGACGGTGTCACCCCGACATCCTGCATAGTTATTTCAGGTAATTTATGACTGCCCGGGTAATAGATGAGAGCGCCATTGGTCTCATCCACATCCTCCAACGCTACCCAGACTCCGGCCATAAAACCCGAAGGCTGGCTGTTGAAATGAATGGTATCCGAGTGCGTTTTCTGCTCGGTACCCACCGGAAAGTTCAAGGTCTGAAATGGGCGGGGCTTACGCCCAAACAACTGCTGCAACGACTTCAGAACCCGCTTGTCCAGCGCGACTGAACGCACCCCGGCGTCATAACGCCATGCATCCTGAACGCGAGTGCCATGCAGATATTGACCTCCACCACCAGGCCGATCATAGAGGCGTTCAACGCCCTCGATCACTCGGTCCAGAAGATCATCCTTGATCTTATAATCCAGTATCAGAAAACCATCTCGTTGGAACTCGGTAATCTGTTGCTGACTAAGCATCTCTCGAACTCTCCATGTTCTCCGCCCTATTCTGTTTACTGGACGGACTTTCCGCATTACTCGAGGGGCCGGCCACAGCACGAAAACGGTTTATGCCAATGAGAAATCTTCAAAGATCAGAGTAAGATTCGGGTTATACGCAGGGTCGCTATCCAGCTGCGATCCCCAACGCCTGCGCATATAGTCCGCCTCGCGCTGGGCGCGACGTCGTTTTGCAGCAGTATCGTCAGCACCGCGGGATACGGATTCGTGATGGTATAGCTCTGCATGGGGTGTCCACAGGTTGCGATACCCAGCCTCGCGCACTTTTAGGCAAAGATCGACATCGTTGTAGGCCACAGCGAGATATTCTTCATTCAAACCGCCGACCTCATCAAATACCGACTTGCGCAATACAAGACAAGCCCCAGTTACAGCGGAAAGATTCTGCACTGCCGACAAACGCCCCATATACCCCGCCGCATCTCGCAAAGCGTACTTGTGGCTGTGCCCGGCGGTACCGCCGATACCCAGAATCACCCCACCGTGCTGCAGCGTATCGTTGCCGTAATACAGCTTCGCCCCCACGCACCCAATCTCCGCGCGGCTGGCGTGCGCGACCATCTCACACAGCCAGCCCGGTGTAATCACTTCGATATCGTTGTTGATCAGCCCCAGAATCGAGCCACGGGCATGCGTAGCACCATAATTATTGATGCCTGAATAATTGAACGGATGGTTCCAACGGTGCACGCGCACCCGCGTATCCGACTGCACCCACGCCAGATAGGCCAGGGTTTCCGCGCAGCGGCTCTGGTTATCCAGAATCAGCACCTCGAAATTGGGGTATTCGGTTTTCTCCAGAATCGAATCCACACACCGGCGCAGTATGTGCACCCCATCCCGGGTCGGGATCAGCAGGCTGACCAGTGGTGCCGGTTGCGGCAGCGGCCAGCGACAGCGGGCCACGGCCGCGCCATGCACAGAGCGTGTCGGCAAAGCCTCCAGAGCGACCGGGTGTTTATCCCCCTCCGCCGACTGCAGATAAGTCTGCAGACTCTGCCACTCTTCTTCACACAGCAGTTCCAGCGCAGCGCCCGGCAACAGCTTCTGGTGATAGAGCACACGCGGAATATGCGTGACTGTGGCTGCTGGCAAAACATCTCGGCAGCGCAACAAATTGCCGTATACCGAGAGATTCTGCCCCGCCGGGAAATCAAACCCCAGCTGCTGCAACAGATCGCGCTGGAAAAAACAGCACTGGCCGACATAGTTATAGGCCAGCAAAAGATCCGGGTTCCAACCCGGCTTGAATAGCGGTGCCTCTCTGCCCCCCGCCCGGTTCAGGCTGTCTGCATCGGTATACAGCAGCTGAGCCTTCGGATTCTGGTTGACTACCCGAGCCACAAAAAACAACGCATGAGGATGCAAGCGGCCACAGGCCGGAAGTTCCGAGCAATACAGCAGGGTATTGTGCGGCATTTCTGGTTCTGGCAGTCGTGCTGGGGAATTTACAATCTGCAGGCGTGTGTCATCCTGCGCAGCCGCATTAAAGCGTTCGATAACCGGATGTCGCGCCCTCTGCAGTTCCGGACAGACTTCTACCGCCAGCCGCCAGTGCGGATAGGATTGTGCCAACACGGAGCGCTTGGCCTGCAGCGCATATTCCACCGTTTGTGCCGAGAGCCGCAAACGCAGGACAAACTCCACCGGTGTATCCAGCGCGGCGACAAACCCTGCAACCTCTTTGCTGCCGGGCATCTGCTCAGTCTCAACCTGCGCGAGCCATTCAGTGTACCCTGCATCCGGGCAGCGGTTGTGGAAAGTCTCCCCGTAGTGCATCAGCGCTACCGAACACCAGCTACGCCCCTTTTCAGCGGCTTCTTGCTTCAGGGCTTTGTTTACAACGCGACTGGACTGCCCACGAAAACTGCGGTGCATGTTGGCCAAGCGCTGGCATAGTCGGTCGCGGGCGAAGTGGGGGGCCAGCCAGGCGAGGCAACAGTGGGCAACGGTATAGCCGGTAGCAGGTCGCAGTCCAAGCTCGTCCTGTTCACCAACACTGAAAATCTCCAGCCTCGCTGCCCGCACCCGCGCCGGGAAATGACAGATACGTTTGGCGATCTTTCCCCGACGTAACGGCAGCGTAACCGTTAGTGCGGGATCAAAGCCCTCCCCACAATCCACATGCAACAACACGTGCCGGGCTCCGCGGGCTTCTGCCAACTGGAACTCAAGCATATACCAGCCTTTTCCGGGCAGGCGGCCGTGCCATACGAAGGATGCAGCACTGTTCGCGCCGCCGCTATCAGCAGACAACGCACTGGGTTCATGACGAATAAGCCTGCGGAATACTCTCAAACGAGACACCCAAACAACATCAAGCTGTACTTACGGTAGACATATTATGCTTTGCCCGGCACCTGCTTCGGTAAACGCCAGGGCGAATTTGCTAACGGTTGGCCCGTCGTTGCCACAGTACACTCGACTAAGTCTTTACTTGTCAGGCTTGGCAGCTTTACTGAAAAGCCAATGTTCGCTCCACGCGGAACACCGTAGGCATGCAGCCCTTGGCGAAATCCTTTGGCGGCAACTTCCGCCCTTAACTTTCCGTTTACGGATACTTGAATATACGCGGGTGACTGCGCACCGGTAGCATAAGCCCAGCCCATTAACTGCTGGTCCCGGTATTCGGTAACCATACCGGATACATAGGGATCGCCGCGACGACGGAGCTTAGTCCGCCAATCAAACTGATCGCGTGCCATGTTGTAAAGGCGGATATCAGCTGCATTCAAGCGACGGAATTCTATCTCCTGATCCTCGGAAAGCCTATAAGGCTCTCTCCAGTTTTCCCGCCCGGTATTGGATTCCATTCTGGGAACATCCAAGCCGAAACCATCACGCAGTAGATCAAGGGATTCGTCGTAGCGCTCGGTAATCCCGACAAATCCCAACGCCGCCCAATGCACCCCCCGGAACATATTGTGTTGCCGATTGATAAATTGCGGACTGCGGTAGAATTGTTCGAGGCTCCCCTCATACCCAGCATGCTTAACCAGGTGGTGGTACTCAGAGACTGTCCGTTGAAGCGGATCACGCAGAAACGTAATCATATTGACAACAGGAAATGCAGGCATGTACCGCGAGGCACCAAAGTGGCCGGTCAGGAATTGATAATTGCTTTGCTCAAATTTCAGCCTGAAATCCCACATGTCTGAACGTTCGTATAAACATTCATTGACGATAGCGCTGGTGTCAGAGCTGCCAGCACCGTAGTCCCTACAGACACGGTCTTCCCCAAAAAACTGATCTACACCCAAGCGGAAGCTGGTACCAGCTGTCTTGGGGACATGGACAAAAACTAGTGGAGAAACGCTCACTGACTACCTCAAAGAAAAATTTTCGTAATCCAAAGTAAGGTTACGGTTATACGCTGGATCAATCAGCAACACATCGCTCCACTTAGATCTCATATGGTTAATCTCCGCCTGGAAACGGGCGGCCTTTTCTGGCGCAGTATCATCACCACGGCTGATCGACTCGTGATGGTATAGCTCGGCATAGGGTGTCCACAGGTTTCGGTAACCCGCTTCGCGGACTTTTAAGCAAAAGTCGACATCGTTAAATGCAATGGTGAGGTTTTCCTCATCAAGCCCCCCCACCTCTTCGAATACCGATTTGCGCACCAACAGGCAAGCTGCGGTCACTGCTGAGTAGTTCTGAACAAGGTTCAACCGATAAAAATAGCCGGGGTCAGTGCGGGGAAAGTGCTTGTGGGAGTGTCCGGCCACGCCGCCCAACCCCAGCACAACGCCCGCATGCTGAACGGTATCATTTGGATAATAGAGTTTGGCGCCGACGCATCCTATCTCCTCGCGCGCTACGTGAGAGACCATCTCATCCAGCCACTCCGGCGATATTACTTCAATGTCATTGTTTACCAAACCAACAATATCGCCTTTAGCCTGTGCAACACCGAAATTGTTCATTGCTGAATAATTGAACGGGTAGTCGTAGTCCACAACCCTGACATTCTCACGCGCAGAAATTTCCTGGAAGTATTGCAGTGTCTGCTCGCAGGAGCTTTGATTGTTTAACACCAGAATTTCGTAATTCCGGTAAGTGGTCTTATCTATAATCGAGTCGATACACTGCTTCAGAATTTCGTAACCATCGCGCGTGGGGATGAGTAGAGTCACCAGGGGTTGCGGCTCTGGCACAGGGTGCTGGACACGGAAGGTATTCGGCGCAATGCCCTCACTGACGTCAACTACTTGCCCCTTCCGACGAAAGTGATCCGTTAGGGCCGCGATGCTTGCGGCAGTTGTATAGTCTTTCTCCCCGGAGTCCAGTGCCGTGGATCCCTCCGTCGCTCTCCAGTGATACAACACTCGGGGAATATGCACCACCTGCTCCGGGCGCACCATCTCAACGCAACGTAACAAAAGGTCGTAATCCTGACTGCCCTCAAAACCAGCGCGGAAACCACCCACCGTACGTACGAGGTCCGCATGGTAAACGCCCAGATGGGACACAAAGTTCTGCGCATACAGCAGATCAGGATTCCAATCGGGCTTGAAGTGCGGCTCGCAACGACGTCCGTCTTCGCCAAGCTTATCTTCATCCGAGTAGACGATTCTCGCATCCGTATGCACCTGCAATGCAGCAACCACCTCCAACAACGCATGCGGTGCAAGCTCGTCGTCATGATCGAGCAATGCGATGAACTCACCTCGAGCCAGCCCTAGCGCACTATTACTGGCTGCGCAAATATGACCATTCACTTCACGTCGAACCCAATTGATACGGGGCTCGTCATTTGCTGCTTTATCCAGAATCTGGGGAACCGATTCGTCCGTCGATGCATCATCCGCCAGGCACAACTGCCAATTCTGGTAATGTTGAGCTCGCACCGAGGCAATGCATCTCTCCAGGAGATCAGGACGTGTGTTATACACGGGAACAACAATCGAAATTAACGGTTGATACGTAAACGCCTTTATCCGGTTCGCTACCGTTTCAGGGTTATATTCCAAACGCTCGCGGGCAACAATCGTATCGTAATCAGCGCTCGCACTGGGAGATAACAGCTTGTGGTATTCCTGCCACAAACTACTCTCTTGCGGCTCCTGCTTATTGATTCCAGATGCTTTGAGCACCCGCAACTGATCTGCACCAACATAGGGAGAGGCCGCCAGCTTCCGCAGCATTGCCTTATGAGCAAAACCCGAAGTCACTCGAGCCAAAACAAACTGCTGGAATTCTACAGTGGCGGGACACTCACTGGGGTCAAACCGCAACGCCTGCACAACCCGCGGAAAGTAACAGAGGCGCTTGACAAGCTGGCCCGCGGGAACAGCCAAGGGAAAACACGTCTCTTCGGCGAAGCCATCCCCGTAGTCAACATACAGCTTGCCCAGCTGCATGGGCATATCGGACTGCATGCGAATCTCGAGCATGTACCAGCCCCTGGGGTACTGTTGTGCCTCGGGAACAACAGCCAGTGCTGGATCCCCCCCCGATAGCTGCCAATGCCGGTCTGCTCCGTGGGCATCATTGAGAGGATAAAATGAACAGGACTGGCGACGCGCCAGCCAACGGCGCAACTCGCCATAGAGGTCTTTAACAAACTGCATGAACTAACCAATTACTGAAACAGAAATCCGCAAAAAATGAAAACCGGGCCCGGCGATCATACAGTGACCAACCCGCCTTTTCGCTAAATTAATTAACACTACCTACTTTGTGAACCACAGCGGGCATAAAACAACCATATATGGATGCCTGCACTTCGTCATTCTCAGTAAATGCCCGGACGTGGCGAAAGCGGAATCCACATAGCAGCCGGTCCGACACCCCGGCCCTCACCACATCAGGCCGCTCCTGATCCACATCCACTATAAATTCATCGCCATTAATCAATAGCCTTACCTTAAGCGCGCCAGTAAACTCGCTCTTCGCCCATCCCTGTATAACGGACCCTTTGACAGAAAGGTGCAGGCTACCAAATGCCCAAAGCGGAGTTTCTGTCGCCAAGCGTGTTTTCAAAGCATCAATGCCCTTTTTAACATCAGCAACGTAAGGCAGCAGTGTGTCATCGAGGCACTCATTACGGTCATGTCCCTTAAAATACACTTCCCCTTTCTTGCGACCGGCACTCCCTGCGACCGATCCCTTGCTGAATTTTTTTAAGAAATGCTCTTGGCGAGACTTTACAACGTAGTGATTGACCCTTAATCCATCACCAACCACCTTCACTGTTCGTGGCGCCGATATCCTACTATCTTCAAAATCCGAAAGCTGACCATCTGGCCCGTAGTAACGTCCATCTTTTAACTCGCAATGATGCACAAGCATTCTCTGAACCATTGAGGGTTTGACCAAGGATTTAATATGACGATTGAAATCGTGGTGCACCTCTGAGCAACGAGTAAAGCGCTCTATCACTGGCTTTGCCTTAGTAAAAACCTCCCCCGAAGACCCAAAACACCGCCAGTTGAGTGCGAGCGCGCCAGCATCAGAAGTTTCATAAAACCATCTCAGATTATCCGGCAACGACTGGCCATTAGGGCAAACAATAAACTCATCCGCGTCGATAAAGGCCAGAAGGTCGACCTCATGGCCATGAGTGCGAAGAATATGCGTATACGCTGCGGACTGTGGCCCTTGATCTCCTTTTCTCGGAAAAAATACGCGGCTGATGATACCTAAAGAATCCAATGCCTCCAGTAGCTGAGAGGTTCCGTCATCACTGACGTTATCTGCGATAAAAAAAGGACCAAAGCCGATCAGGCTATGATAGGCAAGCCACTCCAAAACATAGTCCGCTTCATTCTTTAAAATTGCCGCGACACCTGTAATGTATTGGTTGCGCCCTAACGGATACTTACTCATCGTAAAAAATACCGAACAAAAAATTACAACCCCAACCCTAACCCAAGAAGAAATCAATTGAAACTAATCAGGAAGCAAAACTCTCGGTTTTTGCATCACTACCTTACTCCCCTCGGGAACGTCAAAGTTTAAAATTGCTCCGGCGCCAACCACAACACCATTCGCGACTGTAATATTACCTATCACCACGCTATTCGCCCTGACGGAAACATTATCCAAAATAGTAGGATTTCCGCCTTTTCCCGAGCCAATTGTTACATTCTGATTAACCCAAAAATTTTTCCCAATGCTCTTGGCAAAAATAACCGTAGAAAATCCATGTTCAATATAAAATCCAGGGCCAACATTATCGCATGACACGAAAAGATTAGTCACAAACATCCAGGGCGAAGAGCCAACTACAGATCGGAAACGAGAAAGCAAACCTGCCACTTCAAATTTTTTTTGCGCAATTCTCATGCGATACTGAATCAAACTGCGAAATTCCTGCCGACCAGACCATAATCTCTCAAAAGGATCACCAATGGGTTTCACCACATCGACCCATCGTTCAATATCCTGAAGAATATAGCTTTGAACTTCGGCCGGTAATGAGCCAATAAAAGACTTAATCTTCTCCGCTCCGGCTGGATCATTATTCATAATGAGCAATTACCTCCGGCGCTTTTCCAACCACTTTCTTAACTTCAAAAACCTGGGCGGACAAATCCTCACTCTCCCCATCTACCTCAACAACAAGAAGACCGCCTCTTCCGTCAATTTCAGCTAGCTCACGAAATTTATTAGTCAGCCTACTTACGACGGTAACCTCATCCAACTTATCCAGCAGGTAAGCTTGTAAAACGATCATATATTCAATGCGCCAATAACAATAGCGCTCTGACCTCCTAGAACGGGCAGTTAACATATGAGATCCTCTTTCCGCCAATCTAACTCTTTATCATCTAAAATACTTTGAAAGTAGTAGCACCAGCTTTATGAGGTCCCAGGTGAAAAATTATTCGATCAAACCTCACACTAATTTGACTACCACCCTCACAGGTTTCGGAATCAAGCTCGAAGTAAATGCTTTGATTCTTTTGCACTTTAGACCAATGCGCCTCGTTCTTATGCTCAAGATTGTTAGTAAGCGAAATTTGTTATCGACACCACCCTGCGGAAATATTGTCATGCCATTACTACCAGTAGAAAACACCTGATTAAAAACACCTACATCCGTCACTCCTCAAACTTTGTTAGAAATTCTACCGCGAACCTTACCAACTGCTCGGTCCAAAACAGCCTTCGAAAATTTTGAGCCCTGTGGTGCAACTATAAAGCCACTCCAAACCGCGCTATGCCACTTCCGCATCGAGGCAGCGTCAGAATTAAAATTGTCGAAAAAGTCCAATCTTGCCTTTGACTGAGTCGCCGCATCTATATAAATCCCACCATTTCTCAAGGCAAACGCAACCCCAAAATATCTGGCCACTCAGCCGGAAACGTTGCGGGCAAAAATGCGCCAACAACTTCAGGTTCGAAACTTTCTACGATATAGCTAACAGCTCGATCTTGATTAAACAGAACATGTGAATAACCGGACTTTCCGCCTCCCAAGCGTTCATTAATGGACCAATATCTTTAAGCATTCCTAACTAACCCCAATATTGGGCAAGTAACTTCAGCATCATAAAATCACACAAAAATTAAGGTTTCTTCGACATACGCATATGCGGTCTCTTAAATGCCAGAAATTTGGATATCCCCTGAATAATTAGCCAACTTAAAATTTTCAGAGAATCGGTCATATATTTCATAAAAGCCATGGACCATCTCTGTAGGCTCGTATTTTTTCCTTCTCCCCAGCTTAATCATTCCTGATTCCTCACAACTATACTCGACACCGAAATGAGCATCAGAACTTAGGAAATTCGCCCTTAAACTTGGATTTACACGCGGAGAAAACTGATTAAGCATCTCTGGAAGATGATCCATTGAAGACTTTACAGCAGGAACACCTGCAACCGCCATCAATCTTCGAGCATACTCAACAAGTAATGATGTTGATGGATGATTGAAAGTAAAAAACAAGCGTTCATCAAGGTATGTGTCCTCTATGTGTTTCGCAATTTTCACATCAACAATGCGTTCCCTGCTACGCAATTCCTCCAATGAAGAGGTAACGCTTTGAAAAAATTGAAGGTTATGACCTTTACTTTCCAAGTGTTCTACAGCCAACTCCGGACTTAAGCCTCGTTTCCATGATTCAAAAATCGTCCGGTTTTGATAATCGCCCATTGGCCCCTTAAGCGGCCCAACTCCAGGGATGCGAATATAGAACCAATCCGGCGTATATCCAGTAAAGTAGAGATTTAGCGTGGTAATCACCTTTTCATCGAACCTATTCTTTAGAAAACTTGTTCGAACAAAATCACAAGGATAGTTATCGAAGACCAGCTGAGAAATAATTATATCCGCCGAATCAAAAGCTGATTCAAACTCCGAAAACTGCTCACTTTTCAGCAAGTGAACTATCGCAACATCGGTAATTTGAACTTCTTCATTCAGTGATTGTAAAATTTTAGCCAGAGGCCTAGCTTGGCAATTACCAACAAGAACAATCTTCACACTTCCCCCTTACTTGCGAACACCCGCATCTCTGCTTAGCGGAAAAATCAGACAAGCTTTGTATATAGAGCAAGATCAAGTTGATTTTCGGTAACGAGCAGTTGGTACGTTTCGTCTCCCAGCTCATTTTTTATGGACTCCAGCTTTGCGTCCAATGCTGTATTTGAGTCCCGCGAAACATTCTTTCTTTCCGGAACGAGCTTAAGCCCTGGAAAACCGAAATCTCTAAGCTTGCGTTCTAGCAGTGAAATCGACTCGTCAAAACTTTCCACGACCCCAAGAAATGGTAGCGATTTAACAGCGCGAATCGCATTGTTTAACTCATCGTCTTCCGAGCCAGGAAACATTGGGGCGAATCGTGCAACGTGAAAATTCCTACACTGCCGGTCAGACTTAAGAGCCAACCTGGTTTCGATATATCCTTTGAAGCCGGTATTCCTAGCTAGTACAGCACCAAAGCTATCTCCACCTTGTTTCCGTTCAAACGCATATGCAGATGCAATTCTGTCAATTGGGTGGCGAACAAATACAACAGGAAAAACTTCCACGCCATCTATGGCCGGCGGAGGGAGCATCGCAGTATGAGAAGAAAAACATTTTGCCTGCGGATTATCAACAATCCACTGACGAACTTGCTCATGATTTATCTTCGGGTTACCTGGAAACTCTCGAGTAACCCATTCATCACCTTTAAAATTTTCTTTAAATGCAGCATCCAATGAAGTTCCCGCATTTTTGAACAGATGGTAATGAAAAATTATTTTCCTCACTTCAACCTCACATTTCTAAATGGTAACTAGCGAATAGAATATATGCCGATTGAAGCAAATATATTCTTGAACTGTTTCTTACCATACTCCAACGAAAATTGTTCTTGCACTATCACGTTACTGCTCTCTGAGAGTCTCACCCAAAGAGCTCTATCATCATAAAGTTTGCAAATTGCGCTTACCCAAGCGTCAGGATTTTCAACGATGAGCGCACTAACACCATTAGTGAGTCCGGTACCTTCAGCGGCAACTTCCGTCAACACAGTTGGTAAGCCATAAGCCATTGACTCCAGCACTTTGCCTTTGATACCTGCGCCGGACAGCAGTGGAGCGACGAATACCCGGTGATCCATATACACTTGATCCAAATGTTCAGCAAAGCCGACCATTTTTATATTATCGGCTTCGAACTCTTTAAAGCTATCGGGCATATTACTGCCATACACATATAGACAAATATCCGGGCGGGCCTTTCGCAGGCGCGGCATAATCTCTCGAGCCAGGTACTCTACTGCCTCGACATTAGGATAATGGTTGTACCCGCCAAGAAAAGCGATCCCTTCCCGCTTTTCAAATGCGGGGCCTGCGGCCTTCTCTTCAAGCACCCAAGGAGTAATATGGAGCTTTTCTGCTTCAAGGATATGAGAAGTAATTACCGCATGTTCCGTTGCGTTGTAGCACAGTACTGCATCTGCCTTCCGGCAAACTGCGAGCTCTTTTTCGCGGGTTTCTATGGCTCGACGAAGCATTTCCTCATTTCGGCCATCTTTCAGCGCACCACGCATTTCTCGCAGGAAGTGGAGATCTGCGTTATTGAAAACGATCTTTGCGCTAGATGCCTGCTTGATGTAATCAATGTACTTTTCCGCTACTTGATAGCGAGTGATGTACACCGCATCCATCTCTTGCAAACGGCGCTCTAATACCTGCTGAACAGAAGTATAAAATGGCGCGTATAACACCTCTACGCCTAATCGCTGCAATTCTGTGGTGTACTTACCAAAGTGCGCCATATTCTCCGGAATAAACGTCACCTTGAAACCGAGTTCAAGCATCAGTTTGATTTCCTGAACAGCCGCATAGCTCCCTGCGTCCTTGTTCGGCATGGGACTTGCGTAGTCGATCACGAGTATGCGCTGATCAACATTGCGATCTTTTTCTTTCGCAAGGGCTTTAAAGCTGGGCTGGCCATTATTGCGGAATGCGCGGAACCACTTGCTACGGAAAGTCCGCTCATTGATCACCTGATAGCGCTTCAGTCCTTTGGTTACGTCACGGCCATGACTCTGGCCTTCAAAGTGCACAACCACAGAATGAGGCACATATACGGTTTTGAAGCCTGCGGCGCGCACTTTGAATGCAAGGTCCGTGTCTTCGTAGTAGCAGGGTACTAGTTCTTCACTAAAGCAGCCCACCTGCTTCCACAGTTTGGCGCGAATACACATGGCCGCGCCGGTAAGATAGTCCACTTCTCGTGCATAGTTATACTCGGGTGTATAGGCGTTTTCACCACGCCCGACGTTCCAGGGCTGACCGTTACCCCAAACGATACCGCCAGCCTCCTGCAAGGTGCCATCAAGGTTCAACAGCTTTGAGCCGGTCATGCCGATGGAGTCATCACTATCGAGCTTCTTTATTAGTTCATCCAACCAGTAGGATGTGACTTCGGTATCGTTGTTCAAAAATACGATAAACTCGCCTTTCGCCATTTCTGACGCGCGATTACAGCTGCGCAGGAAGCGAAGATTTTCCAGGTTTCTGGATACTACCAGGTTGCCAATTACCTGCTCCGCATAGCGCGTTTCGTCGGTAGAGCAGTCATCAGCCAGAATTACCTCATAACTCACGTTGTTATATGCCAGCGCGATGGAGGCGATACAGTGATAGGTGAGTTCAAATTTATTGTACGCCGGCACAATAATGGAGACCCGTGGTGCCTCAAATTGCGGCAAATTGAAGCTGGGAAACTTTTTGCGCCCTTCGTAACCTTCAACGACAACCTTGTGGACCGTGGCGAGATCAGCTATAGCCAGTACAGATTCCGCTCTGGCATGTGCCTCAAGGTGATAATTCATTGACTCGTAGCGATGCCCTGCCTGAGGCGGGCGAGACATAAATCCCGGCTCACGGTAGCTTTCACGAATAAACTGCCAGGGCGTTGAAACCGGATGTACCGTAAACCATTCCATTGCAAGAATGCCCTGGTCGCCTTGCATGCCAAGTTTAAAGAGTTTTGGCTGTCCATCTTGAAGGCTGATCGGCAAAGGTAGCAAAATCTCTTGCGCCTCTGGTGTGCAGTCCACATCGCGGGAGAAGACAGGCTGCTCTTCGTGATACAAAGTGATGTGTCGCACACCAACCGGACCATTTGCCTGCAGGCGTGCCACGATATGTCCATCGCGTACCCGGAGGAGCTCTGCATAAACCGCCTGTCCATTTTTTGCTGAAACAGAAAATTCATGATGTTCAATCTTTGCCAGGGTTTCGCCGTGGAGCAGAGTTACCTCAAGATTCCCTGATTGCGGGGCATCAATCTCTACTGGAATTTCAAACCCATGTCCACCTTCGTTTACTCCAGCCTCAAGCAAGTCTGCACGATAGAGATTGGCCATTCCGGCGCCAACCACTCGATCATCGACGACGACCTGCAGTGGTACCGGCTCACTTTCACCGATAATTGCAGCCCACCCCCGAATCACGCCGGCTTCCAGAGCGTCGATATTTCCTTTGACTCTTCGCACAGGCTCGTTCGCGCTCTGTGGTACTGACTCGCTGATATTCACAACATCTTCCAGTGGACTCATATCGAGCACCCCATCTCAAATTTCCAATTTTGTTGTAAGCCACGGCAGTCATGTCGAAATGTGCTGTAGCTACGGATATGTCTTACTATGACACCGACAGACTAGACGCGGCCGTACTGATCCTCGAACCGGACAATGTCATCTTCACCAAGATATGAGCCTGTTTGAACTTCGATCATCTCGAGAGGAATTCGACCGGGATTTTCCAGACAATGCACTACACCAATCGGGATATAGGTAGATTCGTTCTCACTGATCAGGGATGTTTTCTCCCCTACCGTTACCCGTGCCGTTCCAGAAACAACGACCCAGTGCTCCGCTCGGTGGTGATGCATCTGAACAGAGAGCTTCGCCCCAGGGTTTACGGTAATACGCTTTACCTGATCACGCTCACCAAAGTCTATCGAATCGTACTTCCCCCAGGGCCGGTATACTTCTCTATCGTGCAAGCTCTCTCTCCGGCCGCTTGCTTTTAACTGGGTGACGATCTTCTTAATACTCTGCACTTGGTTTTTGCAAGCGACTAACAGTGTATCTTTTGTCTGGACCACGACGATATTATCGAGCCCTACGGTCGCGACTAGTTGCTGACCGGCATCGATGTAGCAGTTCTTGGTATCTTGCGCAATAACATCCCCATTTAGTACATTTCCAGAGTCATCTTTTGCACTAACATCCCAAAGGCTCGCCCAGCACCCCACATCACTCCATTGCGCATCCATTGGTACGACGATGGCCTTTTCCGTTTGCTCCATGACGGCGTAATCGATCGACACATCGGAACAGGCTGAAAAAATTGCTTTATCTGGCCGCACAAACAGCTGATCATTTACTGCGCACGCCATGGCATTTTTGCAGGAAGTGAGAATATCGTTTCTATACTGCTGTAATTCCGCGATATAACTATCCGCACGAAAAGCGAACATTCCACTGTTCCAAAAGTATTCGCGACTTGCAAAGTATTCTTCGGCCACCTCAGCAGAAGGCTTTTCTACGAATTGCTTTATAGCAGATGGCTGGTGGATGGATTCGGCTTTTATATACCCGTATCCCGTATGTGCAGATCGGGGCACCACCCCAAAGGCGACTAAATTTCCTTCCGCAGCAAAGTTCTGTGCGGTAATAACCGCCTGCTGAAATGCCTCTCTATCCTGGATGACATGATCTGCGGCAAGCACAAGGAGCAATTCGTCCGGTTCGGAAACGAGAGCCGCGAGTGCAATCGCCGGTGCGGTATTACGGCCTTCCGGCTCCAGGATTATTTTTGCTTCGTGCTGGCCACATTGCCTCATCGCCTCTGCAGCGAGAAACCGGTGCTCCTCGTTGCAAATAATGATGGGGTCATTGCAATCCATGCCCTCCAATCTGGCAAGTGTCTCAACCAGCATTGACTGTTCCCCAAGTAAGTTGAGGAATTGTTTCGGCATCAGCTGCCTTGATGCTGGCCAAAGGCGGCTACCGGTGCCGCCAGCCATGATCACTGGTGTGATTTTTCCCTCCACGTCAAATCCCTCTGTATTTCAGACTTCGTATTGTGTTTTTACCCAATCCTGGTAGCTGCCATCCATCACAGATGACCACCAAATTTCATTCTCAAGAAACCACTGCACGGTCTTGGCAATACCGCTGTCAAAGGTTTCTGCGGGCTGGTAGCCGAGCTCTTTATTGGAGCGGGATGGATCGATGGCGTACCGCCGATCATGGCCAGCGCGATCTTTTACATAGGCAATCAAATCTACAGACTTACCCGACTTGGCCTGAGTGGCTTGCGGGAAGCGTTCTGCCAGCTCTGGATTCTCCGCAAACGCTTTGTCCATCAACCCACAGATTAGTTTGACGATATCAATATTGGCCCATTCGTTGATGCCGCCAATGTTGTAACACTCGCCCAGGCGTCCTTTTCTTATCACCAGATCAATTCCACGCGCGTGATCTTCCACATACAACCAGTCACGGATCTGCTGGCCGTCGCCATAAATTGGCAGCGGCTTGTCGTGCAGAATATTGGTAATCACTAGTGGAATGAGTTTTTCCGGGAAGTGGTAAGGTCCGTAATTGTTGGAGCAATTACTGGTGGTTACGTTCAGGCCATAGGTGTGGTGGTAGGCGCGCACCAGGTGGTCTGATGCGGCCTTACTGGCGGAATATGGGCTGTTTGGTGCGTAGGGCGTGGTCTCGCTGAATGCGGGGTCATTGGGCCCTAGAGTGCCGTACACCTCGTCTGTGGAGACGTGGTGGAAGCGATGGTTTTCTTTATTGAGACCTTCATCCAGCCAGATTTTTTTGGCGGCTTTGAGCAGGCTGTGGGTGCCGATGATGTTGGTTTCAATAAAAGCATCCGGACCAGTGATGGAGCGGTCCACGTGGCTCTCTGCGGCGAAGTGCACCAGGGTGTCGATACGGTGTTCTTTCAGCAGGGTTTCTACCAGGGCGGTATCACAGATATTGCCGTGGCAGAACACGAAGTTGGGGTTTTCTGCTACCGGGTCGAGGTTGGCTTTGTTGCCGGCGTAGGTAAGTGCATCCAGCACGACGACTTTGTCTTGTGGGTAGGTTTTCATCCAGTAGTGGACGAAGTTGGCGCCGATAAAGCCGGCGCCGCCTGTTACCAGTAAGTTGTTCATTGTTTTCGTTCCGTTGGTCTGGATTCCGGCCTGCGCCGGAATGACGATGCTTAGTAATTTTTTGCCTGGATTCCGGCCTGTGCTGGAATGACGGGCTTAGTAATTTTTTCTCTGGACTCCGGCCTGCGCCGGAGTGACGGTGTTTGGTAAATTTTTTCCTGGATTCCGGCATTCGCCGGAATGACGCGTCTTATGTGCCAAGCGGGGGCTTGGTGTTGCCGGCGGTTGGGTTGTGGAGCTTGTGCGGCGTTTTTGGGTTCGCCTGCAGGCAGGCTCCTACATGGGTGCCGGTGCGTATTTTGTCTGGTTACTGTGTCAGGACTTTTCTTAGGACTTGGCGCCAGTGGGTTAATTCGAGCCCTGTTTCTTTTGCCAGCCGGGTTTTGTCCAGCACGCTGTAGTGCGGGCGGGTGGCGGGGGTTGGGTAGTCGCTGGTGGCGATGGGCTTGATCTGCACCTGTTTTTCCTGAGGTAACAGGTTTGCGGCTTTGCCTTCTTCGAATATGGCGACGGCGAAGTCGTACCAGCTGGCGGCACCGGCATCGGTGCAGTGGTAGATGCCTTTGGCCTCGGGATTTTTTGCCAGGGCGAACAGGGCCTGCGCCAGTGTGCCGGCCCAGGTGGGTGTGCCAACCTGGTCTGCCACTACGCCGAGTTGCTCGCGCTCGTTCATCAGGCGCAGCATGGTATTTACGAAATTGCCGCCTTCGCGATCGTATACCCAGGCGGTGCGCACGATGATTGCTTCCGGGAGGACGGCTTCTACCGCTTTTTCACCGCGGGCTTTACTCTCGCCATACACACCCAGTGGTTGGCGTTGGTCTTGCGGTTGGTAGGGATGGGATTGTTTGCCGTTGAACACGAAGTCGGTGGAGACGTGGATCAGACGGATGCCCAGTTCGCGGCAGGCCAGTGCGAGGTTTTCCGGGCCCTGGGCGTTGATGGCGTTGGCCTGATCCGCATCAGTTTCCGCTTTGTCTACGGCGGTGTAGGCGGCGGCGTTGATTACGGTATCAGGCTTTTCCTCTTTCAGTACTGCAAACACTTGCTCTTTGTCTGCGATATTTAAGGTTTCGC
The DNA here is from genome assembly GCF_005771435.1 of Microbulbifer harenosus. GTDB lineage: Bacteria > Pseudomonadota > Gammaproteobacteria > Pseudomonadales > Cellvibrionaceae > Microbulbifer > Microbulbifer harenosus. The sequence continues at coordinate 256,475 of NZ_VANI01000001.1, read as the reverse complement.
GGCCGTGGGCGATAACAATAATATCGGACGAGGCTTGCTTTTGTAGTTGCTGGCCCAGTTGGCCGTTTTTGCCGGTAATCAGGATTTTCATTTTTTCTGCGCTTGTGGGTTCGCCTGCAAGCAGGCTCCTACGGGTAATTTGTTTGTTTTTTGCCGAGCTAGGGCTCGGCGGTCCCGGGGTGGTTCGCCTGCAGGCAGGCTCCTACGGGAGTGGGCTCAACTGAAGACGGTGGCGTCTTTTAGTAATTTGCCTTCGGCGTCTTTGGCGGAGAGTTTTGGTTGCTCGCCGTTGACCAGGGGCCATTCAATACCGATTGCCGGGTCGTCCCAGCGCAGGGAGTGTTCGTGTTCTGGGGCGTAGTAGTCGGTGCACTTGTATACGAACTCGGCGTATTTGCTGGTGACGTAGAAGCCGTGGGCGAAGCCTTCCGGCACCCACAGTTGACGCTTGTTGTCTTCGTTCAGCAGCACGCCCACCCACTGGCCAAAGGTGGGGGAGCTTTTGCGTAGGTCTACGGCTACATCAAACACCTCACCGGCGGTAACGCGCACGAGTTTGCCCTGGGTGTTCTGGGTCTGGTAGTGGAGGCCGCGCAGGATTCCCAGGCTGGATTTGCTGTGGTTGTCTTGTACGAAGGTGCGCTCGGCGCACTCGCGGTTGAAAAAATCCTGACGGTAGGTTTCCAGGAAGAAGCCGCGTTCGTCGCCGAAGACTTTGGGTTCGAGGATTTTTACGTCGGGGATTTTTGTTTCTATTACGTTCATTGGTATTTCAACTTGGTGTTTCTGGTGCCCGGGGTTTGTTTGTTGGGCACGTCGCTTTGCTTTTTTGCGCAACCTACGGTTGGTTCGCCTGCAGGCAGGCTCCTACAGGCGGTGGTGGCGTCCGGGCTTAGCGGGTGAAGCGGTGGTCGGTCTTGGACTCGGCGAGAATCTGCATCAGGTATTCGCCGTAGCCGCTTTTCATAAGCGGTTGGGCCTGTTTTTCCAGTGCTTCTGCGTCGATAAAACCTTTGCGGAAGGCGACTTCTTCCGGGCATGCGATCTTCAGGCCCTGGCGGCGCTCGATGGTCTGTACAAATTGTGCTGCTTCCAGCAGGTTGTCGTGGGTACCGGTGTCGAGCCAGGCGGAGCCGCGGCCCATCAATTCCACGTTGAGCAGTTCCCGCTCCAGGTACACGCGATTGAGATCGGTAATTTCCAACTCGCCGCGGGGGCTCGGTTTGATCTCCCGCGCCAGGTCGCATACCTGGTTGTCGTAAAAGTACAAACCGGTAACGGCGTAGTTGGATTTTGGTTGCGCCGGCTTTTCTTCGATGCTGATGACCTTGCCGGTGCTGTCGAATTCCGCCACGCCGTAGGCGCGCGGGTCTGCCACGTGGTAACCGAAAACCGTTGCGCCCTCGGCGCGCTGATCTGCACGCTTCAGTGTTTCGGTAAAGTGCTCGGCGTAGTAAATGTTATCGCCCAACACCAGCGCGCTGGGGTTGTTGCCCACATGTTCGCGGCCGATCAGGAATGCCTGCGCCAGGCCATCCGGCGAGGGCTGCACGGCATAGGAAAGGTTGATACCCCACTGGCTGCCGTCTTCCAGCAACTTCCGAAACAGCGGCTGCTCTTCCGGTGTGGTGATAATGAGGATATCGCGGATACCCGCCATCATCAGTGTAGTGAGTGGGTAGTAGATCATCGGCTTGTCGTACACCGCCATCAGCTGCTTGCTCACCCCTTTGGTGAGCGGGTACAGGCGGGTGCCGGAGCCGCCGGCAAGAATTATTCCCTTTCGTGACGCATTCCCTGTTTTCATTCACTCCCCCAATTACACTTTGCTTAAATTTGGCCTAACACTGCTCAGCAAGTTTGAGGCCAAGTTCACCTTTCGTGCGCACTTTGCCACATCAATTTTTACTGCGCTTACGAGCGGCCAGAATTTACCTGGCCGCGCGAATTTTCATTTTCAGAACGTCATTTTCAGAACGAGAGTACTGCCGCCGTTCCCACCGCAATACGGTAGAGAATTTCCGTTACGTCTTTAGTGACCTGTAACTCACTTGCCTGAATTTTTGGCATCACCATGATCTCATCGCCCGGGCGAAGGACGCCTTTCAGGCGGTTATCAAATTTGCTTTCCTTGATACGGCTGATGGTGCCGTCCAGATGCAATACCACCAGCTCATCGGTATCGGCATTGTTGGAAAAACCACCCGCCAGCTCGATGTAATCTTCCAAGGTATTGCGCTCGTTAAAGACCAGCGAAGTGGGGAATATCACCTCACCCACCACAGAGACGGTAGAGGCGCGCAGCGGCACTACCAGCTCGTCGCCATCCTCCAATAGCATGGCGCCGGCGTTAGTATTGTTCGCCAGCACAACCTGCCCACGAGGCTTGGCATTGCGCGCCTTGGCGATGAAGTTCTGGATCATGGCCGCGGAATCTTTGATCGAGGCCTTATCGGAGGTGGTGGTCGGCTGCCGGGTAAGCGCCTCCATTTCCAGCGCATCCAGTGAGCGTTCCAGCGCGACCTTCTGTTTTTTTGCCACACTTTTGCGGTAAAGCTGAATCGCGAAAGGATCCGCGTTATCCCGGTAGCGCAGCTTGTCCAGCAGGTCCTGCAGGGTAGCGCCGTATGGCAGTACATAAGCCGCCGGGCCATCGACTTCACCGTTCACCCGCACCGAGATACTGCTGATGTCGCTGTCGCTGACCAGCTCAACGTGCGCACCTGGGTGCAACGGCGTGAGCAGGGCCTCCTGCAACGGCATATAGCTCGCCTGCTGTTCATCGTCGATGACCTGGGTAATGCGCGCATAGTTGGCCTGAGGATCAGGCTTTGCCACCATCAGCATTTCACCCAGCTGCGTGGTCGGGCCTATAAATTCAATCTGCCCGGACTCCTGCACCGCACCCTCAATACTGATAAAGCCCTGCCGCGGCCCCACCACAATGGAGTCACCATTGCGCAGTTGCAGTGCCGGCATCCGCCCGTCTACCAGAAAGTTGTACAGGTTTATACGCTGGAGTTCTTCGCCCTGCCGCAAGACCTTGATGTCGATAAAGCTGCCGCTCTCACGACTGATGCCGCCGGCACTGTCGAGGTAGTACAGAACGGAATCGGATGAAAATCCGGGGTACAGCCCGGGACTTTTCACGTAACCGGTAACGAACACTTTTACCGGCTGGCTGGCTTCAAGATTGGCGTAAGCCTGCACATTATTCTTGAACACACGCTTTACATGGCGCAGTACAAAGTTATTCAGCTCGCCGTTATCGACGCCCGCCACATGGACCGGCCCTACCTCCGGGATAAAAATATTGCCCTGCGCGTCTACCGTGAGCACGGCGTTAAAGCTGTAGGCCCCCCACAGTTGCAGCGCAATCTGGTCGCCAACGGTGACGCGGTAGCCGCCGTTAAATCCGCGGAACGGTTGATCCTTGAAAGCACCCTTGAACAGAGACTCACCAAACGCCGGCAGATGATCGCCAGCCTTCACCTGTTGACGCTCTTTATCCAGCTGCTGGGTGTCCAGCGCCCAGGCCCCAGACGCCAGGCCCAAAAGAACAAGCAGACTGAAAATCCTACCTTTGCGGAATGATTGTTTTGCCATAGCGGATGTCGATTTCAGGAGTTTCATTTTTTTCATGTTTACTGTGCTCACACGCGATGGTCGCGGATGCTGGCTACCAGCATTCTGCCAATGCCATAGAGCAGTAGCAGGATCACAGCCAGGCTCGCCAGGTTATACAGCTTGTGCGGGTATTCCGCCTCCTCCGCCACGGAGGGCTGACTGATGACCATCAGGTGCTTGAGCCGGCCCGAGGCCTCCATACGCGCGGTTTCGAGCGCCGTCAGAGATGCCTGGTACGCATCCATGGCAAACTGGAGATCCAGCTGTAGGTTCTGGAAGTGCGCATTGAGGCTATTGAGGCGCTCCTCCCCCCCCTCTTTAGAGACACCGACAAGGCGCACTTTCTCCGCCTCGATCTGTTGTTCGATGGAATTGATTTCCGCCTGCAGCGAGACAACCTGAGAGGAATCGGAGTGCAGGTAGGTTTTTGCCGCGGTGAGCTTAGCCCGCTGCTCCGCGAGCGTTGCTTCCAGCCCCTGGATGATGGCGCTGATGCCCTTGGTCAGCTCTTCGGGGCTGACCACGTTATTGCGGTTTTGGAAGTCGAGAATGTTTTGCTTGCTGGTGCGCAGTTTTGCCTGTGCCAGCTCCATTTCACTGCGCACAAACGAGACCTGTTTGTCTGCGAGCTGGTTACTGATGGCGTTAACAAAATCTTCAGATTTGCGCACCACGGTATCCACCAGTTGCCGCGCGAATTCCGGCTCGAACGCCTGCACCTCGATTGTGATGATACCGGAAGTTTCGTCGTGACCAATGGCGATGTGACTGCGGTAGTACTCCAGATAGTCTTCTTGCGACGCATCGGCCGCCAGGCGGGAAAATACATCGTATTGATCGCTTTTGTAATACTCCGCCAGCTTCAACGTATCATCGAGGTACAGCGCCATATCCAGCGACTGGATATAGTTCACCACGAGAAAAGCATCCTGATTGTCTGACCCCATACCCGGCACCAGAAAGCCGAGAGAGGACGACATACCCTGATTGCTGCTGTTGTCTTTCACAATCAGCTGGGTAGTGCTCACGTAGCGGTCTGACACCCAGAACAGGTAATAGGCGCTCACCGCGAGCAGAGGCAGCAGCACAAAAGCGGTAGCGCCACTCAGGCGTTTTATCCACGCCGGTTTACGGCCATCACCAGCAGCCGTCAGTTTGCGCAAAATCGCGCGCGCTGTTCTGGCGGCTTTCTTCTGGCCAGCCTGCTCCACTTCAGTTGTTGTTTTCTCTACAGCTTCCATAATGCTTCTTTACTATGCACCCTATGCGCCCGCCTACGGCTGCGCGGGGCTGTTTTGTGCCGGTTTGGGTAAACCCTGTTGATAGAGCCGGATCGCTTCATCCACGGTATCGAAGATCTGCAGACCCGAAGGCCCCAGATAAAGCCCCACATCACAATTTTTTTTCAGTGTCGGCATGCTGTGGGCGACGATGATAAAGTTTGCGGACTTGCGCTTTTCTTCGATCACCTGTTCACACTTGTGCTTGAAGTGCGCATCCCCCACGGACATGACTTCGTCTACCAGGTAGTAATCAAAATCCACAGCAATACTCAAGCCAAAGGCGAGCCTTGAGCGCATGCCCGAGGAATAGCTTTTTACCGGCGCGTCAAAATAGTCACCGATCTCGGCGAAATCCTGCACTCGGTCCAGTACCTTGCGTTTCGCACTGCCCCAGATACCGTGAAGACCGCAAACGAAGGCGGCATTCTCGCGCCCGGTCATGCTGCCCTGAAAACCGCCGGACAGCCCCATGGGCCAGGATATGCGCTGGTCGGTAATCACACGCCCGGAGTCCGGGTAGTCAATACCGCCCATGATCCGCAGCAAGGTGGTCTTGCCCGCGCCATTGCGGCCGAGAATACCGATATTCTTTCCCTCGGGGAAAAAAGCATTCACATCCCGAAACAGCACCTTGCGACCAGCCGGAGTGCGAAACGACTTAGTGAGATTACGCAACTCGATCATTGACTGCGCACCAGGTCTCGCCATTGACTGCGGTATACCAGCAGCCCGAATGCCAGCATGACCAGCGAGCTCGTCGCCAGATAGGGTAAGTTCGCAAACATACCGTGGTAACTGGCAAATAGCCCCTCACGGGTGAGCTCGATCATATGCAGCAGCGGATTCCAGGACAGGTAACCGTGATACTCCTCCGGCACCTGTTCCAGCGAAAAAAACACACCAGAAATAAAATACAGCGGGCGCACGATCATCGGTGCAAACTTGGAGGCTTCAGGAAATTTGGTGCCCATCACGCACATGGTCAGACTGATGCCGAGGCAAAAACCGAAAAACAGCAGATTGATCACCACCAACAGCAAAAAGTCGTTGAAGCGGGCGCTGATGCCAAACCAGGCCAGAATACCCAGCAGAACAACCAGGCTGAACAGGTAGATGGCGAATTCCAGCAGCACACGCGAGAGAACGGCATCGAAGGGCCGCAACTGGCGGTAGTTGAACAGGCCACGATTCGACTCAACCGCGGCCACCCCCTTGCTGAAACAGTTACTGAAAACGATAAACGGTGCAATGCCGCCCAGCATAAACAGCATGGTGGGGATACCGGGGTAAAATTCCGCACCGGTAAAACTGAAGATGGCCGCCAATAGCAGAATGTGCATGGCGGGCTCCAACAGCACCCACGCATAGCCGAGACGCCACTTGCCGAAGCGGGTCTTCATCTCGCGGATCAGCAGCGCGCGAATTACGTCGCGCTGGATCTGCCAGGGGCTGCGCTGGATACCTGGATACATGGGAATTTGTCTTGCTTTTATGGCTATGCCGGGTAGTTATTTCTGAAACCGGGCCCCGAGAAAAAAAATATTCCAAACCTGGGAGATTTATCCCAAAAATGCCGTCAACAAACGCAAAAAGCGCGACATGCATCCGCAAATGCGAGCGGGCAATTCTACTTGAATGAGCATCGAGAATCACCGGCAATGCCATTACATGTGATTACACGCGCTGTAATTCACGACAATTTTTTTGGCAGCAAACCAGAAACAAAAAAGCCGCATCCTCTCGGATGCGGCTTTTCGTATTTGGTGGAGCTAAGCGGGATCGAACCGCTGACCTCAACACTGCCAGTGTTGCGCTCTCCCAGCTGAGCTATAGCCCCAAATTTTGCTGCGCTTTCGTGTTGCGTTTCCCCCGAAAGCGAGGCGCATTTTAACAGCGAACCTCCGGGTGTCAACAAGAAAAAACAACTTTTTAATCAAATAGTTAGCGACCAAACTCCGCATCCAAAACTGGCGCCAAATCTGGAGCTGTGGTCACAACCGAGAAAGCCGCCCCCCGGCTGGACCAAACCCGCCCTATCAGGCGGATACGGGTTCTTCGCTGGCGCGCACCGCCAGGAACTTTTTCAGCTCACTGCCGATTTCTGCATGCTGCAATCCATATTCGAGCTGGGCCATCATGTAGCCCACCTTGTTGCCGCAATCGTGACTGCGGCCGACAATGTGGTAGGCCTCCACCGCCTGCTGCTTGAGCAGTTCGTCGACAGCGTCGGTCAGCTGGATTTCACCACCGGCACCGGGGGCGGTTTTTTCCAGCAGGCCCCAGATTTCTGCCGGCAACACATAGCGGCCGACCACGGCCATGTTTGAGGGAGCCACATCCACTGCGGGCTTTTCCACCATGCCGTCAATCTTGGCCACACCGCCAACCGACAGTTCCGCCCCCAGGCAATCCACCACACCGTATTTGCTGACTTCCGCCCACGCCACCGGTTCCACCATGATCTGGCTGGCCTTGGTGAGTTCGAAGTTGCGCACCATGGCCGCGAGGTTGGTGCTGGTCAGATCCGCCGCGTATTCATCTACCAGCACATCGGGCAGCAGCACCGCGAAGGGATTGTCACCCACTACCGGGTGCGCGCACGCAATAGCATGGCCGAGGCCCTTGGCCTCCGCCTGGCGCACGGAAATAATCGTTACATCCTTGGGGATGATGGCCCGCACTTCGTCCAGCAGCTGGCGCTTGAGGCGGTTTTCCAGCTGGGCTTCCAGCTCGAAGGAGGTATCGAAATGGTTGGTGATGGCATTTTTACTGGCGTGGGTAACCAGCACGATTTCCTTAATGCCGGCCTTGACCGCTTCGTTGACCACGTACTGGATCAGCGGCTTATCGACAATCGGCAGCATCTCCTTGGGGATGGCCTTAGTGGCCGGCAGCATGCGCGTACCCAGTCCCGCCACGGGGATGACTGCTTTCTTTACGGTCGTCATATTTTTTCCTTATTTCCTTATTGTTACTTCCGGGTTAATCCATTAATCCAAACTGCGCCGAATTCTACATGTGAATTGTGACAAATGTCACACAGAGGCAGGTGACTGCCTGATTCGGCTGGCGGCTTTGTTTTTTGTACAGACAATCGCTCAAGATTTCTACAGCAAAATAAGTGCCAGCCGAGAGTGATGTGGGACGGCATCGGTGATTGGCTCTGTAGGAGCTTGCCTTGCAAGCGAACTTTCCGGAGTTCGGTGTTCGGTGTTCGCCTGCAAGCAGGCTCCTACACAGGGTGCGATCGGTGTTCGCCTGCAGGCGGGCTCCTACACAGGGTGCGATCAGCATCGGCCGAGGTTCGCCTGCAGGCAGGCTCCTACAGGGAGGCGTACTCTTTTTCCCAGCGCTTCAATACCTTTTTACCGGCACCGCCCAGTACCTCGATGGCCTGGCGCAGGCGCGCGCGGCTGAGGTCGGGGCCCAGCAGGTCCATGGCGTCCATTACGGAGAAAGACGCGGTGGTACCGCTGATGGCGACAAACAACGGCGCGTTAAAGTCCTTGAGTTTGATCTCCATCTGCGCGGACAGTTCTTTCATCGCGGCAAAAATATTGTCTTTGCTCCAGCTGCGCAGGGCCTCCAGACGCCACAGGGCGAATTGCACCAGGCGTTTCTGCTCCTCCAGCTCCAGCTTGCTGCCGCTGGCGAAGCTCGCTTCACTCAGGTCCAGCTTGCCAGCCGCAAGAAAACTGACCAGCGGCGCGAAATCACCGAAGGTCTCCATGCGGCCCTTGGCGTGGGGCAGGACCTTCATCAGGTTGTCGCGGTTCAGCAGCCAGTTCTGCAGGCGGTCGGCCAGCTGTGTGTCTTCCAGCTCGCGAATCCACAGGCCGTTCAGCCAGCTCAGCTTCTCCACATCGAACACCGGGCCGCCCAGTGACACCCGCTTGATATCGAAGTGCGCTCGCATCTCGTCAAGGGTGAACTTTTCGCGCTCGTCCGGCATGGACCAACCCATGCGGCCGAGGTAGTTCAGTAGAGCCTCGGGCATGTAGCCGGCACGCTGGTAGTAAAGGATGGAGGTGGGGTTCTTGCGCTTGGACAATTTGGTCTTATCCGGGTTGCGCAGCAGCGGCAGGTGACACAGCACCGGCATTTCCCAACCGAAGTACTCGTACAGCAGTTTGTGCTTGGGCGCGGAGTTGATCCACTCCTCACCGCGCAGTACGTGGGTGATTTCCATCAAATGGTCGTCCACCACGTTGGCCAGGTGGTACGTGGGCATACCATCGGACTTGAGCAGCACCTGGGCATCCACCTGGGCCCAGTCGATCTCGATGGTGCCACGCAGCAGGTCTTCGATCACGCAGGTGCCGGATTCCGGCACATTCATGCGCACCACATAGGGCTCTCCTGCGGCCTTGCGCCTCTCCACCTCTTCCGCGGGCAGCGCGAGGTCGCTCGGCTTCAAGGTTACCCGACCGGCTTCCTGCAACTGCGCGCGCAGCTGCTCCAGTTCGTCCGCGGTGCGGTAGCAGTGGAAGGCATGGCCTTTGGCCACCAGATCGTTGCAGTGCTTCTTATATATGTCGCCGCGTTCACTCTGGCGGTACGGACCGTGCGGACCACCCACGTCCGGACCTTCGGCCCAGTCGAGCCCCAGCCAGCGCAGGCTGTCGAGGATTGCCTGTTCGGACTCGGGGGTGCTGCGCACCTGGTCGGTGTCTTCGATACGCAGGATGAACTGGCCACCCTGGGCCTGGGCAAAGCACTGGTTGAACAGGGCGATATAGGCAGTACCTACGTGGGGATCACCGGTGGGGGAAGGAGCAATACGGGTTCTTACGGTCATTGGAAACCTGGATTCTGGGTGGACAAAGGGATGAGAAAAAAAGGAGCGGCATTATATCGCCACCGCCCCAGAGCGCCCAGTGGGCTCGAAAAGTTGAATCAAACGCCACTCAAACCTGTATAACCCGCCCCAATGAACTAACCACAAAAAACAAGCAATATTTCTCAAAATTTGCGTGACTGCTATCACAAAAACCGTATGATCGCGCCGATGCCGGCATAGTTGGAGGAACTAACGCCAACCTGCGGTAGTCGGCGCCTGGGCTCGAGCCCGACAACAACACTACAAGATTTCGTAGGGGACACCCAAAATGAAAAAAGGCATTTCCGCACTCATAGCCCTACTCGCGAGCACCGGTGCTCTGGCCGCGACTCAGGGCAACGTCGGTGACAGCACCTCAACTGGCACTGTTGGCATCACCCTCGATGTGAACACCAGCATTGTTGCCAAGAACTTCAACGACATGAGCCTCTCCCTGGAGAACACCGCTCCGGGCAGCGACATTGTGGGCTCCGAATCCTTCTGCGTGGGCGGCCTCGGCTTCAACGAGTACACCATTGCCTTCAGCAGCCTGAACGGCAGCACCGGTAGCGGTACGGCCACCGATGCACCTTTTGAGCTGGAAAGTGGCGCCGATCAGATCGCCTACCAGGTTGGGTTTGCTGACAGCGTTGGCGCCACAACCCCGGCGGCCAGTGCCGACAGCAACGGCGATGTGAGTAGCCAGTACGCGAAAAATGGCGACCTCGGCTGTGGCACTGACAACGCCAAGCTCTTCGTGACCATCCCCTCCTCCGAGTGGGAAGCGGCCACCCAGGCAGCCGATTACAGCGACACCCTGACTGTCACCGTTACCGTTGACAACTGATCGCATCGACTGATTCCCGGCGGCATCCGCTGCCGGGAGCCATCTGATTCTTTCTATGCTTCGCTGGGCAGTCGCCGCGTGTTCACTGTGTACGGGCATACTGGCTGCCGCCGACTCGCTCGCCGCGGCCGCGACCGCGTTTGTGCTGGAAACCGGTACACCCGCGGGTTTCTCTGAGTTTACCGATGCACAGGAGCTGGTTGCCGATCTCTATTTCGGAGGACGCTTTGTGGGCAGCGTTCCCGTGACGGTTACCCTTGAGGACGTGACCTTCCGCGACCCGCACGCCACGGCGAACCTGTTGCCGGAGACGCTACAGCCCGAGCGCGTGCTCACACTCCTTTCGCACCCCCTCGCGCGCCACTCCTCCAAAGTCTGTTACACCCGGCAACAACAGGACTGCGGGGTTCTGCAGCCCGAGGAACTGGGAATTATCTACGACGAATCCCGCTTTCGGGTCGATGTATTTTTCTCACCGGCGCTGTTGCCGCAACAGGCGGCCATCAAGGATCCCTATCTGCCGGACGCCCGCGCCGGGTTCTCCGTGCTGCAAAATCTGAGTGGCGCCTGGTCAGGTGTGGAAGGCAAAAGCAGTGCACACACCGCCGCGCTTTACGGGCAGACCATTGTCAGTTTCGGGGAGAGCGGGCTCCACGGCCACTGGACCCTGAACAATGCCGGTAGCACGCAACTCTATCGCCTGCATTGGACGCGGGACTACCGGGGCCGCGCCTACTCCGTCGGCCTGCTGCAGCCCTATTCCGGCTTTGGCGCATTTGTAAGCGCTCCCTATCTGTACGGTGTTGAATATCGCAGCAGCGACAACAGCCGGGTCGACCGCGAGTACCGCCTGGGTTCACCGGTGGAAGTGAACATGCCGATCCGCGGGAGATTGGAAATATTGCGAGACGGCGGCCTGATCTATAGCGCCCTGCTCGAAGCCGGCAACCAACTGATAGACACCACAACGTTCCCCGACGGTGCCTATGAAATCGAAGTCCGCACTTACGATGAAGGCGGGCGTATCATCAATGAGTACCGGGAATTTTTTACCAAAGACACCCAGCTGCCTGCGCTGGGTGAATGGCAGTGGAGCCTGCAGGCCGGTACCCCGGCGGAGATAAACCCAAGCAGCACACTGCCGGACCGGCACGACGAATATTTTGTACAGGCCGGTACGGCCCGCAGACTCAGCAACAATTTCGGTATTTTCACTAACCTGGCCGCCACCGGCGAGGAATCCGCCCTGGAACTGGGGGGGCGCTGGATACTGCCCTGGCTGGAAGTTTCCCCGAGCCTTCTGCATGCAGAGGGGCGCAACGGCCATCGACTCTATGGCAGCCTGAAGACGCCGTATTTCACGCTCGGCGTTAGCGATACGCGCCTCAACGATGCATCAAGCCCGGCCAATCGGGATTTTTCGCTGCTCAACAGCGGCTACAGCAACCGCTCCGCCAATATCAGCACACCACTGCTCGGTGGCCAGTTGAGTTTGCGCTATACGGAAAGAAGCCGTGCTCTGTCGGTCAATGACAGCGGTTTTGTATTGGACTCGGAACTGGGCGGTGCCAATCGACTACAGACGCTCGAATTCCGCCGCGGTATTTTCAGCAATCGTTTCTGGCAGGGAAATATCTTTCTTTCCCACAGCGACGCCGACGGTATCGCCTTTACCCGCGCCACTGTCGAGTTCCGATGCCGCGGCGAAAACTGGCATCACAGCGCCCGCTCACGGGTGGAAAAAAGCCATTCCGGCGCCACCCCGTTTCTGGGCTTGAGTAGCTCATGGAATGATCGAGACCGCTGGTCGATGGTAGTGGATCAGCAGTTTTCCGCCGAACTGTCGGAAGACCAGCAGTATCTGCGCAGCGTCAGCCGCGCCGCCGGGCTGCGCGGCCAGGCCAGCGCAACCTTCGACTGGAACAATGACGCCCGCAATGACCTCCGCTCGCTCAATTATCTCGGCACCTTCAACACCAATCTGATGAGCGACGGCCACGCGTTTGCGTGGGGCGGCGAGTCGGCCCTGGACAGCGCCATTCTGGTGGATATCAAAGGCAGCGAAGATCAAGACTTTGAAGTACTGGTAGATGGCATTCGCCGCGGCTACGCACGCGGCGACAAGATATCGGCGATCAACCTGCCGGCATTCAACACCTACGATGTCACCCTGCGCCCACTGGGCGAAGGGTTTTACGATTTTGAGGAGCACTCCGAAGAAATTACCCTCTACCCGGGTAATGTGACCAGGTCTGACTACGAAGTTGAAAGCGTGGTGCTCGTTCTGGGCAGAATACTCAAGCAGGGCCATCCCGCTGCGGGCGTGAGCATCTCAATCGGCGACCGCCGCGCGGTGACGGATGAGTTCGGAATTTTCCAGATGCAATTGCGCCTACCCCCAAACGCGCGCACATCGCCGCCGCTGCAATGGGGCGACTGCCAGATCGCCGTCGGCCAACAGGTACACAGCGAACACTGGATCAATCTCGGTGATATAGAGCTGAACCGGGATTACTGTTTCTCAGAGGTGGCCCATGCTTCGCACTGACCACCACTATGCCGGCGGAAAAAACCATTCGCTGGTTTTGATCGCATTGCTGTTGCTACTGTCACTCTGTACCGACCAGACCCACGCGCAGCAGGCCTATTCGTCAACCAACCGCTTTCCCTGTACCGACGGCGCCGAAGTGACGACACCTTCAGATGAACCCAGTGGCGATAAAGCTATCGGCGTCTGCGGGTTGGACCAGTTTATCGAGCCCGCCGATGGCGCCAGCGAGATTGTTGAAGACTTCTCCATCCGCAGCTGCTGGGCCTGGTGGGGCGGCAACCAGTGGACGGCAGCACCCTGCGCGGATGCGCGCAGTTTCACCGTAGCGCTTGCCGGCGATACCGACCCCTCCGGCAAAAATTTTGTCATTACCGGCCCTTCTGGTCCGGTTCCCGTGGATATCTGGTTCCGCTACAAGCCCAGTGGGGCAGAATTCCAGTTTTTGCCCAATGCCCAGAGCCAGGCATTTCCCGGTGCGGCCAACGGTCAGCAGATTCCCGTAGAAATACGCATCACACCGCAGAGCGGCCAGTTTGCCGCCGGCGAGTACAGCGGAAACTTCTATTTTTCACTGTACCAGTGCGAAGGGAACTGGCAGGAGCCGGACTGCCACAGTGCCGACTCGGGCGGCAAAGCCAATCTGGAACCGGCGCTGCCGTTCGGCGTGACTGTTTCCCAGCCGGCACAAATTCGTATCAGCGGCCTTGAGGACATGCACCTGCTTTCGGTGGGCGAGGATATTCAGGCGAGCCAGACGTTCTGCGTATTTACCACAGACGCCGCCGATTTCCGCCTGAAAGCAGACAGCCTCCACGGAAACGCTTCGTTCCAGTTGAAAGGAATCAGCGGCGACCAGACGGTTGAATATGATCTGCGGGCGTGGGCACTGATCGGCCCGCGCAGAAGAACGAACCTTGAGGAAGGCAGCTTCACCACCACCACTTGGCGCGGGCACGCGCAACAGGAGTGCAATTCAGGCAGCGAAGAAAATATGCTGCTGGAGCTGACAATACCCGCCAGCCGCCTGCAAAACCTGCAGGCGCACAGCTATCAGGACACATTGACACTGACCGTTGAGGCCGAGTGAATGAGGCTCACGGAGCCAGTGGGAGGTCGACCGTTGAGGACTGCTTGTTGTTGACGGCGGTGAAGCGGAGGAAACCGTCCCGGATCCCGGCGGCATTTTCCGGCAGGGATATACTCACGGTCTCGCCGGGATATACCCGCTCACTGAATTCCAGCGGGGTACACGACATCTCTGAGGCACAGACCTCCATGTTACTGGCCTGCGCATTGACGTTTCCGGTATTGGTCAGTTGCAGGGCGTTGTCTCTCCGCTCAAGGCGGAAGGCGTAGTTTCCATTCTCAGGTTGAACAAAGACCAGTGCCTGGTAGGCGACCAGAATTTTTACCGCCGGTTTATCGCTCTTGATTTCCCCTACTACCGGTTTGAACGTAACGCGGTATACCCGTTCCCGATCAAGCTCGGTATCGAGAGACATGATCCGGAATCGCTTGCGGGTTCCCGGTGCCAGTACTGCCTTGGCGGGGTTGACCAGGATGCGAAACTCTTTGGGATCGGTAACACGCACCCGCGCTTCATTTTCCAACCCCGGGTTGTCTACGCGGTAAATCTCGGTCGCCAGGTACAGCGGGGCTTCATCCGGATTGCTGATCAGGATATCGTCACGGGAATTCGGCGCATCTGTGAGATAGACGATTATCTTGTCCAGCGTCATTGCCGCCTCGGCGGGCTGCACAAGCAACAGCAGAACGATCAACAGCTTCTTCATGAATATCGTGGCAAATGGGGAAATAGCGCTACATTCTAGCGGTTGCTTTCCCTTTGGGAAACCGGCTACTCCGCTACAATGAATACCAGTTTCCCGGCCTTGGATGCCGATACGGGAAAGCAGGCACTCTGGTGCTTGCTGATGAAGATTGAGTCTGCGCTGACTGGCGCCTCCATATCCCTGACGTAGATATGATAGTAGGCCGCCGGCATCCGCTTCATGCACAGCACATCGAATGCGGGGTCTTCCGTCTGGCGCAGACTGACCTGTGTTGGCACCTGAAGAGAGATCCTCATGGACGCCGATGCAGACAGACTGGACTCGCTCCAGTTATAGGGCGACATTCCGCTTCCCGCTATAAACAATATTGCCCCAAGCGCCCATCTTTCATTCCGCATGGCTAGCATCTCCCGGCCTGCTATCAGAGCCAACACCTTCAGTGTATCCGCCAGCGCGAAAAACACCCGTGTGGCCAAGCGAGATGGCGCAAGTCGCATCTCCTGCGTCGCAAATAGCGCTTATCAGGAAATTATTTATTGCGCCTCTCTTTCTTTATCGGCACGAAATTAGTCGACTTGAAAATCATTCAGAAAGAATAGAAAAGAAAATAGCGGGCACCGGAAAAATCGGGGCCCGAAAAGCAAGAAAAGGGGAGAGAGGGAAGAGAAAACGAGACGAACGGAAAAAAGCGGGAAATACGGCGCTGCCACACCGAAAGTCCGATGTGGCAGCGAACAGCACGCCTCAATTCATAAGCCGCTAGGCGACTTCAATTTTCTCATCCGGTGTTGTGGTTGGCGTATTAGCGCGCTTACGGGTTTTCCCGGCCCGCGACGGAGGCTGGCATATACCACAGACATAGTCGTGGCTGGGAGTATGGGCGTGATTCACAAACCGCCCCTTGCAGCTGGTACAGGTGGAGAGATCAAACAGCCCGCTTTCAAAAAAGCGCACAAGGGTCCAGGCCCGGGTCAGGCCGAGCACTGGCTCAGCTTCATCCTCGCTCGCCGCCAGTTCAAGGTAGAGGCGGTAGGCCTTGATGAAACCTGCCATACGCTCGCAGCCCTGATTCCGCGTCAAGTGCAGGTAAATACCGTAAAACAGCGACGCGTGGATGTTGGGCATCCAGGTGATGAACCAATCCGTAGAGAATGGCAGCATCCCCTTAGGTGGAGAAATACCCCGTACCTCTTTGTACAGGCGAATCAGGCGTCCACGGCTGAGGTCGGTTTCAGATTCCAGCACCTGCAGCCGGGCATTTAATTCAATCAGCTCGATCGCCAGCTGAACCTGCTGCATCTCATCAAGCAAACTTTTCTCGGACATTTCCAGCTCACTCAGTTGACGCTGGATGACATGAGAAGAGCAGCGTGAATGTGTTCCAGCCCTTCGGCCCGCTTGGTACTGGTGAGTTGCTCCAACTGCGCGGCGTCCTCAAAGTTCATCTTGAACACCAGCTGGTTGGAGCGGGCCAACCTGGTCAGTTGCCGCGCGGTGAGGGATGCGAGCACAGAGGCTACGGACTCATCCAGCTTGAACCTGAACAATGCCGTCGCGTAGTCTTCTTTCAAAAGCCGCTGCGCCAACAAAAGATAACTGAGATTGATATCCTGGATTTCGTTGATTGCATTATCGAACATTGAACCGCCATCCTCCTTTACTTCTTTTTATCTGCTGATCGCACCTTCAATAGGTTGGTTGCGTTCAGCGAATGCCCGGAAGCAAAGGGACCCCTTCAAGCCGAGTCCTTTCTTTAATGCAGGAAAATCCGATCTTCGCACCAACAGAACTGGTGTTAAAACCGCCCCCAATCACTCCGTCCCTGGAAGTACTTTTGAATGGAACCTGCAGAACTCAAGCGAGAATTCTAAACAGCTCCCTTCAGAAGGACCCCACTTCGCACAAGACACTTTTAATAAGAAGGGTGTCTACAGGCCGCGCTTCAAAACCCCTGAAATTCACGACTCTGCTTAAAACAACACCAGTTTGCAGTACCGCATTCAGCATCAAACAAGATAACCGCAAACTGTGAACTTGGTCACAAAACCCCGGAGAACCCGTTCACCTTCAAGGCAAAGGTAACACAATTACCCGCAGATAAATCTATTTTTTTGTCCAATTTAATCAGATTGTTCATTGCATGACTCTTGTCCATAAATGAGACAGTTTTTGTTATTCAATTGGTTCTTTTTTAACTTTTCTGTCTCGAAATTCCGCGACCAGATCAAAATTTCTGCAATAACTGCGTAGAGTTTCGGCGGTATTTTTTGATCGAGATTCAGTTGCATTAACAGAGAGACCAGCGCCGGCGCATCGCGCACAAAAATTTCGTGTTCCCGCGCAGATTCAATGATGCGTTCTGCCACTTCTCCGTAACCTGCAGCCAGAATCTTTGCAACATCATCACGGCCGTTCTGCCCGATCGCCACGGCGCGGCGGCGCGGTTGATTGTGGCCCTGGTTTCCGCTGTGCTTTGTCATTGCACCGAGCCAATGTCCAGCTGCAACCGGATGAAACCGAGCGCGTCCAACTGACGATGCAGATCGGGTATTTTATTTGCCACGAGATTTGCCACCACAGGGGTTTCCGGTTGTGCAACAATTTTAAGACTCTCGTCCGACATCATTAGATGCAGAGATATTTCACCAACAACAGGCAGAACAAGCTTCAGGTCCACCTCCCAGAAAACTTCCGACGCGTCGCCCATCTCGCTCCCGGAATTTCTGTGCGCAAAGCCGGTATTCTGTCCGTCCTCTTCTCGCATACGGATGCACAGTTCAAGGTAATGTCCGGGCCAGACTTCCCCTTCCCAACGTAACTGTGGTGTCGCTAGCAACTCCAGTTGCTGCCGCAATAAAACCTGTAACGATTCTTCTTTCACCGGTGTACCGGAAGCAGACGGCCCACCCGCGCCGGTTTGCATTTGCGGTTCGCTATCCAGCAACAAACGTTCCCGCTCACCGCGATACCACCGCAACAAATGCGACTCGTAAAACAAGCCGCTGTTCTCCACGCTGAATTTCAATGTGGTTGCCAGTTCCGTCGCTCGCGGCTGGTCGCTATCGGCCAGTGGTCGCGCGGGGCGGATAACCGGCGCGGTCTCCTGCGTATCACGCAGTAGTTCCGACAGGGTGCGCGCAACGGTGCTCAGCTGTACACCAGCGTGCTGCATTTTGGGCCGGGAAACATTCTGCAGGCCGGTGGCGCTATCTGCAACGAAAGCGTTTTTTCCGGAAACATTCTCATTCCCACCGAACAAGGTGGCGTCGCGACGCGGGTCGAGACGCGAATCGCTGCGCAGTTGCTGCACGGCGTCCGCCGGTGTCAGCGGTTTTACCGGTGCTGGCTGCCGCTCCGGCGCCGCGGTGTCCACCCGCTTGCCCAGCACCTGATGCAAAAGGGTGTCCAGCAGGAAGGTAATGCCGCTCAACGGTAATCCGTCTCCAGCGGTATTACGACGCCATAGGAACGGGACAGATTGCGTTTTCTCTGGTGAGTACCTATCAACTGCCGCAGTTCTCCCTGGCGTTCGCGCAATCGCCGGCGTATTTCCAGATCCTGCTCGACGATCTGCTCCAGCAGCAACAATTTACGGCGGCGCTCGTCATCACTCAGTGTTATGTTCACTTCGGCTGCAGCAATGGATTCAACTTCGATGGCATAGCAGGTTTGCTCTTCCACCAGATTGAACCAGTCGTGCTCTTTCACCCAGGTCAACATACGGGTGGAGCGGGCCAGCAGGTTGGCGTAGGCAGCCAACAGGCGCGATGGCGTGGTCAGCGGGCTGTCGTCGACGATGTGATGGTTCTTCATGAATGTTGCCGTCCCGGATCAACTTCTCGCCAGGCGGATGCCAGATCTTCCAGCAGTTTCCGCGCTTCCAGCAATGGCGTGCTGTCGTTTTTCAGATTGGCGTTGAGTAACTGGCGGGCAATATAGTCGTACAGGCTGGCCATCTGCACGGCCAGTTGGCCGCCCTGTTCCAGGTCAAGTGCTGCGGCCAGACCGTTGTTTACAATGTCCAGTGCCCTGGAAATAGCGCGACCTTTTTCTGCGGCATTGCCGTCCTGCATATAGACCAGGGCGGCACCGATCGCCGTGTCCGCGCCTTGGAACAACAGCAAGATAAGACGATGCGGGCTGGCCGACAGCACGTCACTTTCCAGCCCGACCTTGGCGTAACTGGCAGCACCTTGTGCACGACCTGGGGATCGTTTCGAGTACACCTCTGACCTCTTTCATCCGTTGTTATTTTTGGGTTTGCGCGGCCAATGCTTCAAATTGCTGGGTCAGATAAGTACTGGTGGAATTCATCTGCGCAATCAGGCTATCAAGCTGGCTGAACTGGGTGCGGTAGCGCTCTATGGTGCTGGCAATTTGGGCCTCGACCCGTGCATAGCGATCTTCGGTGGATGCAATGCTGGCTTCCAGTCCGCTGGTCGCGGTTTCCAGCAGTCCATCTTCTTCGGTCATCGCACCCAGCACACTTTCGATGCGATCAGCAAAGCCATCGGAGTCGTCACTGGTACCGGCAAAAAAACGCGAGAGTTCGCCGAGGCGATTGCTCACCAGGTCGTCGACTTTTTCTTCATCCAGCGTCAGTGTGCCGTCGATCTCCAGGGTGATACCGAGGTCCGCCAGGGATGAGAAGGTATCGCTCTCCAGCGAACCGCCGAGCAAATTGCGCATCTGTGACTCGATGCTCCGCACCGTGGCATTGCCCTGCAGCACACCACCGACGCCGGACTCGGTATTAAACTTGGTCAGGTCGGAGAGGCGCTCCTGCAGGTCGTTGTAGGCATCCACAAAACTTGTCAGTTTCTTTTCAATACCATCGGTATCACGGGTTACTTCGAGTGTGGCGGTCCCTGTCTTTTCAAGATCCAGGGTAATACCCTCTATGGCACCCTCGACGCGGTTATTCTGAGACTGAATCGCAATACCGTTTACGGTCAGTTGCGCGTTCTTCGCCTCAACTTCCGTGGCCGCATCCAGCGCCAGCGAAGCACCGAGATCACCGGTGAAGTCGATATTCGCAATCGCCGCCTCGGTGCCGGATTCCGCAGAGGAAAGTACCAGCCGGTAAGGGGTACCACTGCCGTCATTTACGATCGACGCCACAATACCGGCGTCGGCACTGTTGATGGCATTGCGCACATCTTCGAGGGAGCTGTCGGCCTCGTCGATGGCGACGCTCAACGTCTCACCGTTGCCGAGGGTGAATTCGATGCTGCCACCGCCGAGCTGCGCCTCTTTATCCGCTACGCCCAGGGTGGCGATACTGTAACTGCGCGCGCGCTGGGTAACATCGATCTCATAGTTACCAACGATGGCGCCTTCGCCGGCACTGATAGTCAGCGCCTCGCCACTGAGACTGGTTTCCACATCGGCAAAGTCTTCCGCGTCGCTGAGTGCGGCCGCGGCGTCTTTCACTTTATCCAGTGCACTCTCCAGCAGGCCAAAGGCGGAGATTTTGGTTTGATAGCTTTGCTGCTGCCGCGCAATCGGCGTCAACTTCTGACGCTCCGCGGATTCCAATTGGTCCAGCAGCCCGCTCAGGTCCAGTCCCGACCCTATTCCCAGGGATGAAATACTGGCCATCGAGTTCCCCTCATTTAGAAATTTCCAACCCGGATTGCATCACCGGATTCCACCTGAAACCCGTCAGGCACTAACGGTCACTTTCCACATCGGCTGCGGCAGGCGCAACTTTAGGTTTTTTTCCAGCGCTTTCTTCTCAAGGCGGAAATTCAAAAATTACCGGTAAAAGTGCTAAAGCTCATTTCGCTGCTGCCGAAAAACGGAGTAACGGCCTGCGCCGTTGTTTTGACAATCAAACGGTGACACACAGAGGGACACAACAATGTCAGTGATCAACACCAATATCACGGCCATGATCGGCCAGCAGAACCTGAGCAAATCCCAGAGCGCCCTGCAGACCTCCATGGAGCGCCTGTCTTCCGGTCTGCGCATCAACAGCGCCGCCGACGACGCCGCCGGTCAGGCCATCGCCAACCGTATGAGCTCCCAGATCACCGGTCTGTCTCAGGCTCAGCGCAATGCCAACGACGGTATCTCCGTGGCACAAACCGCCGAGGGCGCTCTGAACCAGGTAAACGACAACCTGCAGCGCATCCGCGAACTGACCGTGCAGGCGCAGAACGACACCAACTCCCAGAGCGACCGCGACTCCATCCAGGCGGAAATCAACCAGCGCCTGTCCGAGATCGACCGCATCTCCTCCGAAACCAACTTCAACGGCGTGAAAGTGCTGTCTGAAGACCGCGGTTTCACCATTCAGGTTGGCGCCAACGACGGCGAGCAGATCACCATCGACCTGAAAGAAATCAATTCCCAGACCCTGGGCCTGAGCGGTTTCAACGTCGGTTCCCTGTCCAGCTCCCTGACCGAAATCACCACCGATGACGGTGCTGGCAATACCACCACCAACCAGATCGACCTGAGCGGCATCGCCAACGGCCCGGCTGGAAACGTAACCCTGCACGGCTATGGCGCCTACGATTCCGCTACCGGCAAATACGCCGAGTATGCGATCAAGGACGAAGACGGCAACATGTACAAGATTGCCGCCGGTGACGTCGCTGCGAACGGTGCTGTCACCCACGACTTCACCGACGCCGCCGGTCTGCAGGCAGCAAAAGATGCCTACGATGCCGACGCGGAAGCCGGCCTCACCGCCACCGCCAACCCGCTGGCGACCCTGGACAGCGCGCTGAGCAGCGTTGACTCCCTGCGCTCCGACCTGGGTGCGATCCAGAACCGCTTCGAGTCCGCAATCAGCAACCTGAGCACCACCGAGACCAACCTGTCCGCGGCGCGTTCACGTATCGAAGATGCCGACTACGCGACCGAAGTGTCCAACATGACCCGTGCGCAGATTCTGCAACAGGCCGGCACTTCCGTTCTGGCACAGGCCAATCAGCTGCCGCAGAACGTGCTGTCCCTGCTCGGCTAAATCCATCCTCCCAGAGTAATCAACTCTGTTTCGGGCCCCTTATGGGGCCCATTTTTTTAGCCCGTATTGCGGCGGACTGGACCGCTTATTGAAAACGATCATCCTTGCCCCGGCTTAACAAGCTGATCTTCAACAGCCGGTTAAACCTGCATATTCATGATGTCTTTGTAGGCATTCAGCAGGCGGTTGCGCACCTGCACCCCCATTTCAAAAGCAATACTCGCCTTCTGCCCGGCAATCATCACCTCGTGTAATTCCACACCCGGATCGCCAGACTGGAACGCCTGAGCGGTAGCGGTACTCGCATTCTGCAGGCTGTTAATCCGCTGCAGGCTCTCCCGCAGCGCAGCGCCAAAGCTGCCACTGACCTGAAGATCCACAGGCGTTTTTTTGCCGGCGGCCGCATCGGACATCTCCTGCATCTGACCGAGGAGCTTCTGCATCGGCAGAGAGGTGACTGGTGTGGTCATGGTTTCGTCTCGTCTTTTTTACAGTAAATGCAGTTTCGCAGTGCAAAGGTAACAGCGCAGCCCTACCACCCAAGCGGTCAATTAGCGGCAAAAAAATCCGGCTTTTCCTTCCTTTAGCATTTTCCCCGCTGCTGATAATCAGCGCTGCTTATTCAACCGTTTCTAACGGTCTACTAATCAGGGTGAACCAGCAGCAATGCCTTTCAGAGAGCGAACCAACCCCGACCGCGCCAGAACCGGCGCGGCAAATAAGAGGAACCCGCGATGAGCAGCGCCGCGCAAAGCGCCGCATCGTCGGTGCAGTCTCTGGGCCAGCTGTCTTCGCGCCTGCTGGCCAATCCGCTGATTCCACTGCTGGTCGCCGGTGCCGCCGCTATTGCCATCGTCGCGGCGGTACTGCTGTGGTCGCAGGCACCGCAATACCGGGTACTGTTCAGCAATCTCAGCGAACAGGACGGTGGCCGTATCATCAGCGAGCTGGAGAGCCGCGCCATTCCCTACGAATTCAGCCAGGGTGGCCGCACCCTGCTGGTACCGGAAGACCAGGTATACCGCCTGCGCCTGCAACTGGCTGAGCAGGGCCTGCCGAGCGGCGGCAACGCCGGGTTTGAAATCATGGACCGCCAGGCCTTTGGCATCAGCCAGTTTGCCGAGCGTGTGAATTTCCAGCGCAGCCTGCAGGGCGAGCTGGCCAGTTCCATCGAATCCCTGGGACCGGTGACGCGCGCACGGGTGCACCTGTCCATGGCCAAACCCTCGGTGTTTATCCGCGAGCGCGAACCGGCGAAAGCCTCCGTGGTGCTCACCCTCGCGCCCGGACGCGTACTCGGCGAGGGCCAGGCGGCGGCCATTGTGCATCTGGTATCGAGCAGTGTGCCGGATCTGAGTGCTGAGAATGTGACACTGGTAGACCAGACCGGGCGGCTGCTCTCCCGCCCGGGTACGGATGAAAATAGTCTCGACGGCACCCAGCTCGACTATGTGCACAGTATTGAAAGCAGCTACCAGCAGCGGATCGAACGCATCCTCGAACCAATGCTCGGCCGCCACAATGTACGCGCCCAGGTCACGGCTCAGGTAGATTTCGACCAGCGCGAGGAAACCAGCGAGCGCTTTGCCCCGAATCAGGACGGCGCGCCCGCGACCGTGCGCAGCCGGCAGTTCAATTCCGATTACAACGGCGATGCCACCAACCCCGGCGGTATTCCCGGCGCGCTCACCAACACCCCGCCGGGCAGCGCGCCCTCCCCCATTGATGCCACCGCGCAAAACAACGAGGAAGAAGTGAGCCGCCAGCGCAGCCATCTGCGCCAGGAGCAACTGGTCAACTACGAAATCGATCGCGATATCACCCATATCCAGCGCCAGCGCGGGCGCGTGCAGCGGCTGAGCGCGGCGGTGGTAGTGAATTACCGGGAAGTCACCGACGAACAGGGCGCAGTGTCGCTGCAGCCTCTGGGTGAGGAAGAGTTGCAACATATCGAGCAGCTGGTGCGCCAGGCGATGGGCTATTCCGAAGAGCGCGGCGACGGCCTGGAAGTGGTCAACAGCCGGTTTTCCTCACAGGAGCAATCTGCACCGCCGGCAATCGCCTGGCATGAAGATCCATTCTGGCGCCAGTTGATGCTGTCACTCGGCCGCTATCTGCTGGTGGGACTTGCGCTGCTGCTCGCATTCCGCTGGCTGGTACGCCCGATGGTAGAGCGCCACAACCAGCTGCGCGCACAGACGCCCGCCACCACAACCGCAACGCCGAACTTGCCGCGCGCGCCGGGCACAGCCCCCAATGCCGTGCCCGCCACCGCCGATGCCGAAGGCTACCTCTACGATACGGGCGAATATTCCGCCGACATGGACGAACCGCCACAGGAGCAACCGCGGCCACGCAAACGGCGCCGCTCCTCGGTGTACGAACAGAACCTGATGGATTTGCAGGGCATGGCGAAGGATGACCCCGCCATGGTGGCCATGATTGTTCGCAGCTGGATGAACCAGGATGACTAATACCAATCAGCACTTTCAAAATGCCGTGCGCAAGCAAAAAGCCATGAGCAGCAAGCGCCGCTGCGCGATCCTGCTGCTGGCACTGGACGAAGACGCGGCCGCCGAGGTATTCAAACATCTCACTGCGCGCGAGGTTCAGGAAATCAGCCAGGAGATGGCATCACTGCGCAGCGTGTCCCATGAGGAAATGCGTCAGGTGCTGCACGATTTCCACGAGGAGTCGGAGGAGTTCGGTGCGCTCAATCTGTATTCCAGCGATCGCATCCGCGCGGTACTGACCAAAGCACTGGGCAGCGAACGCGCAAGCAGCCTGCTGGAAGATATTTTCGATGTGACCAATGCCGACTCCGGCATCGATGCACTCAACATCATGGACGCAAATACCGTGGCGGAGATGATCCGCGACGAGCACCCGCAAATTATCGCCACCATCCTTGTGCATCTGGAGCGCCGCCAGGCGGCCTCGGTACTGGAGTACTTCGAAGACAAGCTGCGCGAAGACGTGGTGCTGCGCATTGCCACCTTCAGCGGTGTACAACCGGCGGCGCTGCAGGAACTCACGGAAGTACTCACCAGCATGCTGGATGGCCAGAACCTGAAGCGCGCAAAAATGGGCGGCGCCCGCACCGCGGCGGAAATTCTCAACCTGATGAATTCCAATTCCGAGGAAAGCGTAATCGAGCGGGTGCGCGAACACAGCGAAGATCTGGCACAAAAGATCATCGACGAGATGTTCCTGTTCGAAAACCTGCTGGACCTCGACAACCGCGCGATTCAGCTGGTGCTGAAAGAGGTGGAGAACAAACAACTGGTTACCGCCCTCAAGGGTTGCGACCCGGCACTGCTGGAGAAATTCCTCAACAATATGTCGAGCCGCGCCGGCACCCTGCTGCGCGAAGAGTTCGAAGCCAGCGCGCCGCTGCGCATGTCGCAGGTGGAGCGCGAGCGCAAAGCCATTCTGCAGATCGTGCGCCGCCTCGCCGACAGTGGCGAAATCGTTCTGAGCGGCGGGGAGGAAATCTATGTCTGAGGCACGCGCCTGGACCCGCTGGCAACCGGACGACCTGAGCGGACAGCACGAACGGCGCGCGGCGCTGCACCGCTCCCTGAGCGACGAACTGAATGCGCTGCGCGAACAGGCCCGCGCCGAGGCGCGCCAGCAGGGGTACGACGCGGGCTATGCCGAAGGCTTCGAGCGCGGCCGCGCCGAGGGATATACCGAAGGGCACAGCGCCGGTCTCGCCGAGACCGGCCAGCAGCGCCGCGAGCTGCTGACACCACTGACCGCACTGGCGCAGAACTTCAGTGAGGCGCTGGCGCAACTGGATAGCGATATTGCCGCCGATATCACCGCGCTGGCACTGGTGGTAGGAAAACATCTGGCCGGTGAAGCCCTGCGCGCAGAGCCGCAGCAGGTAACGCGGCTGGTACAGAAGCTGCTGCGCGCGGAACCCACCACCAACGGACACACGCGCCTGTGGCTCCACCCCGACGATCTGCCGCTGGTGCAGCAGGAACTGGGCGCGGAACTCGAACGCGCCGGCTGGGAACTGGAGCAGGACCCACGCCTCGCCCGCGGCGGCTGCCGCGTGACCACCGGCACCGGAGAAATCGACGCAAGCCGCGAAAACCACTGGAACGCACTGCTGGCGCGGCTCCTGCCACAGGCCGACGGTGGCAGCGGGGAACACGCCCCATGACAGGCACCGCCGCAGCGGCCGAGCCGCACAACCCGCACCCACAACGCTGGCGCGCCGCGCTCGGCCGCGCCGGGAGCCGCGCCGCCGAAGTACCGCCTTATCGCACCAGCGGCAAGATTGTCCGCGCCACCGGGTTGGTGCTGGAGGCGGTGGGCCTGAAGATTCCCCTGGGCAGTGGCTGTCGCATTGAACTCAGCGCCCCCGGCGAGCCCCCCTCCTACGCGGAAGCGGAAGTGGTCGGTTTCACCGGCGAGCGTTTGTACCTGATGCCGCTGGAGCCGGTCAGCGGGCTCATCCCGGGCGCGCGGGTATTCCCCCTGGGCGGCAACGGCGCGCGCCGTTTTCCTCTGGGTGAACAGCTGCTCGGGCGCGTGGTGGACGGCAGCGGGCGCCCGCTCGACGGCGGCCCGGCACTGGACCTGTCGGTTGGCGGATGTCTGGCCGCCGCCCCGTTCAACCCGCTAAACCGCACGCCGATCAAACAGCAAATTGATGTCGGCATCCGCGCGATCAACAGTCTGCTGAGCGTCGGGCGCGGTCAGCGGCTGGGCCTGTTTGCGGGCTCCGGTGTGGGCAAATCCGTACTGCTCGGAATGATGGCGCGCTACACCGCGGCAGATGTGATCGTGGTGGGCCTGATCGGCGAGCGCGGGCGCGAAGTAAAAGACTTTATCGACAACATTCTCGGCGACGAGGGGCGCCGTCGCGCCGCGGTGGTAGCGGCGCCCGCAGATACCTCCGCGTTGCAGCGCCTGCAGGGCGCCGCTTATGCCACGCGCATTGCGGAGTACTTTCGCGATGCGGGCAAAAACGTGTTGCTGATCATGGATTCCCTCACCCGCTATGCCATGGCGCAACGGGAAATTGCGCTCGCCATCGGCGAGCCACCCGCCACCAAGGGTTATCCACCGTCGGTGTTTGCGCGCCTGCCGGTGTTGGTGGAGCGCGCCGGCAACGGCGAAAACGGCGGTTCCATCACCGCCTTTTATACCGTGCTCACCGAAGGCGATGATCAGCAGGATCCCATTGCCGATTCCGCGCGCGCGATTCTCGACGGCCACATCGTGCTGTCGCGGCCGCTGGCGGAATCCGGCCACTATCCGGCGATAGACATCGAAGCGTCGATCAGCCGCGCCATGAGTGCGATTGTCGACGATACACAGCTGCGCCGGGCACAGCGCCTCAAGCAGCTGTTTTCCCGCTATCAGCGCAACCGCGACCTGATCAGTGTCGGCGCCTACAGCCCCGGCCACGATCCGCAACTGGATCAGGCGGTGCAGCGCCACCCGATGATAGAGCGCTTTTTGCAGCAGGGCATGCACGAGTGCGCCGATCTGCCGTCCACCGCCAGCGCGCTGGCCGCGCTGCTGCCGGAGATTGCCGCAGCGGCGACAAACACCGCACCGAACATCCCATCGACCACCGGAGCAACACCATGAGCCGCACCGGCCCGCTCGATCTGCTGATCGATCAGAGTCGCAAGGCCCGCGACAGCGCCGGGCGCGCACTGGCGGAAGAGCGCCAGTCCCACGAGCAGGCCGCCGGTCAGCTCGCCACCCTGCAGCGCTATCGCAACGAGTATTGCGATCGTCTGCAGCAGGCCATGGCCCAGGGAATTGCCGGCGCCACACTGAACGATTACAACCTGTTTATCGGCTCGCTGGACAAGGCCATCGACCGCGCGCGCGGCCTGCTGGCACAGCAACAGGAGCGGATGGATAGCAGCAGCGAGCACTGGCGCCAACGCCAGCGCCAGCTCACCTCCTACAGCGCGCTGGAATCCCGCCGCGCACATCAGGAACAACAACTCGAGCAGCGCCGCGAGCGGCGTATGGCCGATGAGATGACCCAGAATCTGCTCGCCCGCCGCCCCCGGCAGGACGACAACAACCCGCAATAAGCGATCCAGGAATCGGCTGAATGGACATTACCTCACTGCTCAATCTGACCCCCGCCGGCACTGGCACCGGACCAGGAAATGGCACAGGCAGAACGGCGACCGGCGAGACCACCGCACGCTTCGCAGACACCCTGCAGGCGGCCACCGCACGCTCCAGCGAAACACCGGCCGCCGGCGGTGCAACCGCCGGGATTGCGGTGCAGACCTCCCCGCTCGCCACCGGCAGCCTGCTGCAACAGCTGGCACCGGGGCCGATCACTGCAACCCTTGCCACACCACTGAGCATCGCCGACATCGCGGACGCGGCACCGACGGAAGCCGAGTGGAGCGACACGGAACTGGCGGAAGCCATGCTCGGGGAAAGCGGTGAAGCCGCCGGAATACCGGCAATGGCACTGCTCTCCGCGAGCCCTGCGGCAATGCCTTCCGCTGAAATCGCCGGTGCCGGATCGCCGCTGCCAGCGGCGGTATCACAAGCGATTGGCGGAGCGGTGAACAACCGCGTCGGCGGGGGTGTTGGTGAGGTTGTTGGCAGCCGCATTGCCAGTAGCGAAGCTCCGCTGGCCGCTGCCAGCCTGGCACCGCCCGCGCCATCCGCATCGCCCATGACCAGCGACGGCGCTACGGCCAGTGGCGTGATCGTCAGCCCGCTGGCGGTCGAGGCCGCACAGGCTGCCGGCGCGGAGTCCCTGCCCCTGCTGCCCACAACCCCCTCTGCGGCATCGCCGACCGCCGGCCAGGCCCTGCCGGCCGCGCCTGCGCTGGCGATGCAGTCCGCGCTGGGCAGCGCCGCCTGGGGCGATGAGTTTGGCCAGCATCTGCTGAACATGGTCCACCGCGGCGAACAACAGGTGGACCTTTACCTGCATCCCCGCGAGCTGGGCGCGCTGTCGGTGAGTCTCAGCCTCGATGACCAGGGTGCGCGCGCGCAGTTTTTCTCGGCGCACGGCGCGGTGCGCAGTGCGGTGGAACAGGCACTGCCGCACTTGCGCGAGGCACTCGCGCAGCAGGGTATCAGCCTCGGTGAAACTTCCGTGGGCGACCAGCGGCAGCCGGCGCACCAGCAACAGTCTGCATCCGCGCAACACGATGGAGGCAATGCCCGCGGCAACAGTGGCGCGGACCAATTCGGCAACAACGGCTTCACCGGCACGGACGACGCGCCCGGAGCCGTTCCTGTTTCGCTGCGCGCAATCGATTTCTACGCCTGAATGCGCACAAACCACACCTTCCCGCGATGACGAAACGCCGAGATAGACCCAATTCGCGGGTCTATTCTCGCCTTCACCTTGACGCCGCACCGGCATACTCCCCGCAGCCGGAGATAAAATTTTTTGTTTATCTCCGCGCATCAAACCTGCATCTATTTCGGGGACCAAGGCACAACCCAATGGCTGAAGAGACATCTGGAAAATCCCGCGGCCTGCTGTGGCTCGCAATCATCGCGGTGCTGCTGATCGCCGCGCTGGTGGCAATGAATATGTACCTGCTGCTCAGAGAAAATCCGCGGGCTACCGTGGAAGCCGACGCGCAGAGCACGGGACCGGTTCGCGCCGACAATCCGATTTTCGTCAAGATCGATCCCTTCACCGTCAATCTGCAGGGCGATCAGTTCGCCAACCGCCTGCTGTATGTGGGGTTTTCGCTGCAGGTGGGCAACAACGAAACCCGGGATTTTCTCCTCGAACACATGCCCCAGGTGCGCAGCCGCCTGCTGATACTGCATTCGTCCCAGTCGCCCGAGGCGCTGGCGACACTGGAAGGCAAGCAGGCGCTGGTCAAAGGTATTCTCGCCACTCTCGCCGAGCCCATGGGCAACAATCAGCCGGAGCTGCTGATTGACGACGTGCTGTTCACCGAGTTCATCGTGCAATAGGGAAACCTTTCATGTCCCAGGACGATCTGCTCTCCCAGGAAGAAATCGATGCGCTGCTGCACGGCGACGGCGACAGCGGCGATAACCAGAGTGCCGCCGAACCCCCGCAACTGCGCCTGTACAATCCGGCCACCCAGCAGCGGGTAATCCGCGAACGTCTGCACAGCATCGACATCATCAACGAGCGTTTTGCGCGGCACTTCCGCGTGAGCCTGTTCAACCTGATCCGCCGCTCCGCAGATATCACCGTGGAATCGGTGCGCTACCAGAGTTTCAAGGACTTCGCGCGCAATCTGCCGGTGCCCACCAATCTCAACCTGATTGCCATGAAACCGCTGCGCGGTACCGGACTGATGGTGTTCCCGCCGGCGATGGTGTTTATGGTGGTGGACAGCCTGTTCGGCGGCGACGGTCGCTTTGTCACCCGCTCCGAAGGGCGAGAATTCACCAATACCGAACAGCGCGTGATCCAGCGTATTCTGGATCTCGCCATCAATGCCTATCAGGATTCCTGGCGCTCGGTGTACCCGCTGGAAATCAGCTACCTGCGCTCGGAGCTGCAGGCGCGGTTCGCCAACATCACCAACTCGCCCAACGAAATTATCGTCAATACCAGTTTTCATCTTGAAGTCGGCAATCTGTCTGAACATTTTCAGATCTGCATGCCTTATTCGATGATCGAACCCCTGCGCGACCGCCTCGCCAACCCGGTGGTGGATGGCCGCGATGCCGGCGACCAGACCTGGAACCGGCGCATGGCGGGCGAAATCCGCCAGTCTGAAGTCGAGCTGGTAGCGGAGTTCGCCGCTATCCCAAGCCGTATCGGCCAGGTACTGGCGCTCAAACCCGGTGACGTTCTGCCCATCGAACTTCCCACCAGTGTCACCGCACGGGTGGACGGTGTGCCGGTACTGGAATGCGACTACGGCAGCCGCAATGGCCAGAGCGCACTGCGGGTTACCCAGGTTATTGAGCGCCGCGCGCACACGCCATCCACCATGGCCAGTAGTTTCAACGCGGGACTCACCCCGCAAGTCGAGGAATCTGAAGCATGAGCGACAGCGACAAGGTCGAGAACCAAACCCCGCAGGACAGCGCCGACAGCTGGGCCGCGGCCATGGCCGAACAGTTGACCGAATCCGCCGCCGATCCCTGGTCGGAAGCGCTGGCGGAACAGGAAAATGCCGGCAACGGTCCGCGCAGTGCCGCGGACCAGGTGTTCAAACCGCTGGATGCGGGCAACACCAGCGCCATGTCCCGCGATCTGGAAATGGTGATGGATATCCCGGTGCGCCTGAGTGTCGAACTGGGCCGCACCCGCATCACCATCAAACAGTTGCTGGAGCTCGCCCAGGGCTCCGTTATTGAACTGGACGGGCTCGCCGGCGAGCCGATGGATATCCTGATCAACGGCTATCTGGTGGCGCAGGGTGAAGTGGTGGTGATCGAAGACAAATACGGCATTCGGATTACCGAGATCGTCACCCCCCAGGAACGCATCCACAAACTCAACCGATGAACACCGCCAGCGCCGCAGCCGGCGAATCCGTCATCGGCCTGGCGATGCTGGGCAAAGTGGCCGGCGTGCTGATTGCGCTGATTGCCCTGATTCTTTTATGCGCGTGGCTGCTGCGCCGGCTCGCGCCGGGGATGGGACACAACAGCCACGGCCCACAGTTGAAGATTGTCGCCAGCAAGGCGCTGGGTACGCGCGAAAAGGTGGTGGTGTTGCAGGTACAGGATCAGTGGCTGCTGCTCGGCGTGGGTGGCGGCCAGATCAGTCACCTGCACACGCTGCCGGCGGAAATCCCGCCGAGTGAGCAATCCACCTCAGCACCGCTGCCCGACACCTTTGCCCAGCGCCTGGCACAGGCTATGCGACAGAATCTGCGCGGCGGGAGCGACAAGCCGTGACCGCAAATATTCCGACACTGCGCACCGCGCGTGCACTGGTTCCCGCACTGCTGTTATTCACTTTACCTTCCCTGGGCTGGGCGCAGGACAGCATTACCGGGCTGGTGAGCCAGCCCACCGCAGACGGCGGCCAGCAGTGGTCGATCAAACTGCAGACGCTGCTGCTGCTCACCAGCCTCGCGTTCCTGCCGGCGATCCTGCTGATGATGACCTGCTTCACCCGCATCATCATCGTGCTCGGCCTGCTGCGCACCGCCATCGGCACTCAGGCAGCGCCCCCCAACCAGGTGTTGCTGGGGCTTACCCTGTTTCTGACATTTTTCGTGATGGCGCCGGTGTTTCAGAAAATCTACGACGATGCGTGGCAGCCGTTGGCGCGGGAGGAAATTCAGTTTGAAGAATTTCTCGAACGCGGCAGCGAGCCGTTAAAAGCGTTCATGCTGGCGCAGACCCGCGAGCCGGATATCGCGCTGTTTGCCAAGCTCGCGAAGGCGGAAAATATCCAGGGGCCACAGGATGTACCGCTGCGGGTACTGGTGCCGGCGTTTGTCACCAGTGAATTGAAAACGGCGTTCCAGATCGGATTTACGATTTTTATTCCGTTCCTGATCATCGATCTGGTGGTGGCCAGTGTATTGATGGCGCTGGGCATGATGATGGTACCGCCGGCCACCATTTCGCTGCCGTTCAAGTTGATGCTGTTTGTGCTGGTGGATGGCTGGCAATTGCTGATTGGTTCACTGGCGCAGAGCTTTTATACATAGGCCGGTGCTTCGAATAATTCCGGTGGCGGCGCTGCTACCGGGGGCAGCTTCGCCAATCGTTCAGCACACTGAAAAAACCGAATAGCAATTAAACGGACGACGAAATACCGTGACCGCTGAAACTGTAATGAACCTCGCCTACCAGGCCATGCTGGTCGCGCTCTCCCTCGGTGCGCCAATGCTGCTCACCGCACTGGTCGTGGGTCTGCTGGTAAGCCTGTTCCAGGCCGCCACTCAGATCAACGAAATGACACTGTCCTTTATTCCGAAAATTCTCGCGGTATTTGCGGTGCTGGTCATCGCCGGGCCCTGGCTGCTGGCGTTGATTGTCGACTACACCCGCACCCTGTTTATGAATATTCCCCTGTTGATATCCTGATCCGGGTCGCAAAAGCCGTGATCGACATTTCCTACGCACAATTACACGCATGGCTGGTGGTTTTCCTGTGGCCGTTTGTGCGTATCAGCGGCTTTCTGATGGCGGCACCGCTGCTCGGTCATCGGGCGGCGCCGGTGCGGGTAAAAATCGGTCTCGCCGCGCTGCTCGCGTTTGTGATTGCACCCAACCTGCCGGCCCTGCCTGCAGTGCCCATCTGGTCCTGGGCGGGGCTCGGGATCATGGTCGAGCAAACGTTGATCGGCGCGGCCATCGGGCTGGTATTGCGAGTCATGTTTGCGGTGGTGCAGGCGGCGGGAGATTTTATTGGCCTGCAGATGGGGCTGGCGTTTGCCACGTTTGTCACCCCCGACGGGGTCAACACCATGGTGCTATCGCGCTTTCTGCACCTGATTGCGATGATGGTGTTTCTGGCGGTGGACGGGCATCTTATTGTGATCGACACGCTGGCCGCGAGCTTTCACACACTGCCCATCGGCTATAGCGGGCTGAACCCGGCGGGGTTTGAAATGCTGGCGCGCTTTGGCGGTACGATTTTTTCCGCAGGGTTGATACTGGCTCTGCCGATGGTGGCGGCGCTGCTCGTGGTTAATCTTTCCCTCGGCATACTCAACCGCTCGGCGCCGCAGCTAACGGTATTCTCCATCGGCTTTCCGGTTTCACTTACTCTCGGGTTGCTGCTGTTACTGATGTTGATGACCGACCTCGGTCGTTTTCTGCAGCTGCTGTTTGAGCAGGGGCTCGGTACCATCCAGCAATTGCTCGCGGCACTTGCGCCCGCCTAGTGGTATCTGTAGGAGCCTGCTTGCAGGCGAACACCTGCCAATTCGCCTGCAAGCAGGCTCCTACAAGTTATGCGCGACTTATATACGGTCAAACAGGGTCATACCCTTGATGTCGATAAACGCCTGCTGCGCGGCCTGCAATCCGATCTGGCGCAAGCTGTATTCGGCGATCGCGGAAACGTAATCCAGGTCCTCCAGTCCCGACAGCTTTTCCTGGTAATTCAGGCTGCGGTTGTCGGAGACCGAGTCCACCACATCCAGTTCGTTCATACGCGCACCGACAGACGCGCGGGTGGTGAGCACGTTATCGAGACTGTTGTCGAATTCGCGCAACACATTGCTCAGGGTGTTGGCGCGCGCGGCGCGGGCGGTATCGCCACTGGCCGGCTGTTCCAACACCGCAAGTGCTTTCTCGAAGGTTCGGAACAGATCCGTATTCATGTTCTGCGCCCGATCCAGCTGGATGCTATCGCCATCGGCGGGGGTGCCGTCGAGGGTGATCGACAAACCGCCAAAGCGAATCGACTGCCCGGCTTCATAGGCCTGCGCGGTGCCCCCGTTGACCGAATAGGTGGCAACACCCTGTGCATCCACGGAAAAGGCGATGTCGTAGGCATCGCCGTAACCTGGGTCACTTTCATCCACCACCTGCGGGCCTTTGAACACCACGCTGCCCTGATTGCCGCTGTCGGCCTCTGCCAAATATCCCGCACCGGTGTGCACGCTGCGGAAAATGGCATCGCCGTTGTCCGCCACCGGCATCAGGCGGGAGGCGTCTACGCGCACCTCGCGGCTGTTGGTATCACCGACATAACTGACATTTCCGCTGGCGTCGCGCACGAAAGGTTCGCTGCCGTCCTTGTAGCCGCCAAACAGATAGCGGCCATTGCCGTCGGTGGCGTTGGCCTGGCCGATGACGGTTTCGTAGATGCCGCGCAATTCACTGGCCACCGAAGCGCGATCGGCGTCGCTCAGGGGATCATTGCTGGCCTGAATGATCAGGGTGCGCGCACTGCTGATCGCACTACTCACACTGTTGAGAATGCTTTCTTCCTGCGCCAGCGCATTGCGTGCGCTGACCCGCGCCTCCGCATACTGGCTGTTGATGGCAAGAGACTGGGAAACCTGCACCGCCTGCGACGCCGCCTGCGGATCGTCAGACGGATTGACCACCCGGCGCCCGGAGGCAATCTGCTGACTCACATGCATGAGGCTGCCCTGCTGGCGGTTCAACGAACTCATGCTCTGTTCGAAAATAGTGAGCGTGCTGATACGCATCGCGGTCCCTCTGTCAAAAGGTCAATAGTGAATTCGGATACCCGGATCAGCGCAGTCCGAGAATTTCATCCAGCACCGTGGATGCGGTCTGGATCACTCTGGCGTTGGCCTGGTAAAACTGCTGATAGCGAATAAGATTCGCGGCCTCCTCATCCAGATTCACGCCGGACTCGGACTGCTGCAGTGCCGCCAGCTGTTCGCTCAGGCCCTGGCGCGCGTCGAGGTTCACCTGGGCGATGTTCGTCAGGTTGCCTGCATCACTGACCATAATGGCGTAAGCGCCGTTGAAGGTGGCGCTGCCGCCGACCAGGGATTTCTGCTGCAATGCCTGCAGTGCCAGCGCATTTTCATTGTCGCCGCTGCCACCGCCCGCACCGGCAGCAATAGCACTGGTATCCGCAATCAGATTTTCCATCGCGCTCGCGGTACCGCGCACCGGTTGCAGGGAGAAGCGGTCGCCGTCGGCCAGCGCGGCGGCGTCGTCAATGGTGAGTACCACGCCGCCAAAATTCAGCTGACCATTCGCATCCAGCGTGGCGGTAACGCGCTCGCCATTGTCGACACGGGTCACCTGAAATTCGCCACTGGCGGCATCGGTGACTTTCAATTCGTAGTCCGTTGCCGCCAGCTGGCCTAGGTCGCTAAAGGCAGCACTGAATTCCGCGCTGCCAGTGTTGTTGGCATTGCGCAGGGCCCTAGGCTCGCCCACACTGAACATATCGCCGCCGGCATCGCCATTCAGGTCAAAACCGGCGCGGTGCTGCTCGTTGATGGCGCTTGCCAGTGTCACCGCCAACTGCCCAAGCTGATTCTGGGTTTTATCCAGTGCTTCGGTGCGGAAGCTGAGCAGACCGCCCAGGCTGCCGCCGCTGATGCTGTCCTGTTTCAGTTCAACAAGATTGCCGGCGGCATCGTGATACCCCACCACCGAGCGCGCCGGATCACTGGCACTGGCCACCGCTTCCAGTTCAAAACTGCGGCTGCCGGCAACGATGGGCTGGCCATTGCCGATGGAAAGATTGTAGGTACCGCTCTCCTGCACCGACAGTTCTACGTCGATGCGCGTGCTCAGGTCCGCCACCAGCTGGTCGCGCTGGTTAAGCAGGCTGTTGGGTGCCTCGCCGTGCTTGGCCTTGGCGAGGGCAATTTCCCGATTGAGATTGGCGATCTGCGCCGCAGTGTTATTGACCTGGGTGATCTCATCGCGGATCTGGCTGTTGATGCCATCCTGCATGTCGTTGAGGAATTCATCGAAGGAGCGGAACTGCGCACTCAGGGTATCCGCAGCGCCGATCACGCCCTGGCGCGCGGCGGGATCGGACGGCGCACTCACCAGATCCTCAAACGCGCTGAAAAAATTCTGCATCAGCGGCGCCAGCCCTGCGTCCTGATCCGCCAGCAGATTGTCGATCTGGGAAATCTGTGTGACGTAGCTGCCCAACGCACTGGTCTGGCTGTTGGCGCGGTTGAGCTGGCCTGCGACAAAGCTGTCGAACTGGCGCTGGATGTCATCAACCGTAACGCCGCCCAAGCCATTGCGTTCGCTCAACAGCGTCAGCTCCCGGTTGTAACCGGGTGTATACACATTGCTGATGTTGTTGCTGGTGGTATTGAGGGCGTTCTGGGCGGCGCTCAGGCCGCTGAGGCCTATGGAGAAAATGCTCATCGTCGTGATTCCGTGTCACCGTTATTCCGGTTATCGGCGGTACTCCACCGAATCTTGATAGCGGTACAAAATTTTATTCAGATCGGTTTTCGGTGTGGGCGCGCGGCAGCTCCGCTGACAGCTGGTCCACCAGTTGTTGCGCCAACCCCAGTCCGCGGCCTGTGAGGTGGGTCGAGAGCTGCTGGTCAAACAGCGATTCGTAAAAACGCGTGGCGCTGCTGTTCATCAGATCGGACTGAGGCACCGCATCGCGCATGCTTTTTACCAGCTGGTGCAGCAGCAGCGCTTCAAACTGTTCCGCGGCACTTTGCAGCTGCTGTTTGCTGTCGCCACTGTTGTGCACGCGGTTCATGCCCTGCAGATCAAGGGCGAAAGTGGCAGAAGTGTCGATTGGGCGCATCAGATGATCTCCAGTTCCGCATGTAGTGCACCGGACGCCTTCAAGGCTTCGAGAATCGTCATCAGATCCTGCGGTGTGGCACCGAGTGCGTTGAGTGCATCGACCACCTCCATCAGGTTGGCGCCCTCGACATAGCGCAGCGTTCCCACAGGCTGACGCACGCTGATTTCGCTGTGTGGCACCACCACAGTGTCGCCTTCGCCGAAGGCGTTCGGCTGACTGACGCCAAAGCTGGTGCCGATCACCACCGACAGGCTGCCGTGCGCGACCGCGGCGGCGCCAAGGGTAACGCGGCCGTTCAATACCACGGCACCGCTGCGGGCGTTGAGTATCACCCGCGCCGGCGGTGCCTGCGGAGTGACCTCAATGTTCTGCACCCGGGCGATAAAGCCGACCCGCGCGTTGTCGTCCGCGGGACTCTGCAGGTGGATCATGCCGGCGTCCACCGCACCGGCCACGGCGCGGCCGAACGTCTGGTTAATCGCCCGCACCACGCGTTCGGCGGTGCCGAAATCCGCTTCCCGCAATTGCAGGTCCAGATATCCGCCCGCCCCCAGGGCCACCGGCACTGCGCGCTCGACCAGTGCACCGCCGGCGATACGCCCGCCCGCCTGCTGATTGATCTGCACACTGGAGCCACCGGCTTCGCCGCCGGCACCCCCTACCAGCAGGTTGCCCTGGGCCACCGCGTAGGTGAAGCCATCCAGGCCTTTCAACGGCGTCATCAACAGCGTGCCACCGCGCAGGCTGCGGGCGTTGCCGATGGAAGACACCACCACGTCGAGCTGCTGCCCGGGACGCGCGAATGCCGGCATTTGCGCCGTCACCATCACGCCCGCCACATTGCGCAGTTGCATGTTGGTACCGGCGGGAATCGTGATGCCGAGCTGGGAAAACATGTTGGTCAGGCTCTGGGTGGTAAAGGGGGTCTGCATGGTCTGATCACCGCTGCCATCCAACCCGACCACAAGGCCATAACCCACCAGCTGGTTGTCGCGCACACCGGCGAAGTCCGCCAGCTCCCGAATCGGCGCGGCGTTGGCCGCGGCGCACAGCGACAACAACAGCAGTGAAATCAGAACCGGATATAACTTGCCCATGGGTGTTTCGCCGTCCGAAGTGGTTGAGGAGAACATCAGTACGGCGACAGGTTCAGCAGCAGGCGCTGCAGCCAGCCCATGGTCTGAGCTTCGTTGATATAACCGTCGCCCACATATTCGATGCGCGCGTCCGCCACCTGGGTGGACAACACCGAGTTGTCGCCGGCGATTTCTCGCGGATCGACGATGCCGGAAAAGCGAATGAACTCCGTGCCCTGGTTGATGCGGATCTGTTTTTCGCCGCGCACCCGCAGATTGCGGTTCGGCAGTACTTCAAGCACGGTCACCGTCAGAGTGCCGGTGAAGGTATTGCGCGCCTGGGCGCCGCCACTGCCTTCAAAACTGTTGCTGCCGGAAACCTCGATACCGTAATCCGCCAGTTTTTCCAGGCCAATCGGCACCGTGTCCGCCACGAATGCGGTGCTGCCCTCGCGGTCGGCATTTGCCTGCGAACTCTTGGACGCACTGACCTGTTCATTGAACACCACCGTCAGCAAATCACCGCTCATGCGCGGGCGATAGTCCTCAAACAATGGCCGGTAACCCACGTCCGGCTGGAAGATGGCACCGTTGGCGCGGGGCGCCGGCGGCTGCGGAATTTCCACCCACTCGGGTTCGCCCGCGAGCGATGGCTGCGGCAGCTGCGCGCAGCCGCCGGCGAACAGAACAACCGCGAGGATGGCGACAATGGGCGCGCGCATCAGGGGCGTCACAACTGCGCAAGGCGCGACAGCATTTCGTCGGATGTCTGCACCGCCTTGCTGTTGATTTCGTACGCGCGCTGGGTCTGAATCATGCTCACCATTTCCTCCACCACATTGACGTTGGAGGTTTCCACATAGGACTGATACAGGGTACCGGCGCCGTTCATGCCGGGAATGCTCTCACTGCGCATGCCAGACGCGGTGGTTTCCAGATACAGGTTTTCACCCACACTCTGCAAACCGGCGGGATTGACGAACGTGGACAGGGTGAGCTGCCCCACCTCCACACTCTGCGACGATCCCGGCTCGGTGATGGACACCAGCCCATCGCGGCCCACAGTGACCGAGAGCGCGTTGTCCGGGATCAGCACCGCGGGTTCCAGCGGATAACCGCTGGCCGTCACCATCTGCCCGTTCTGGTCCAGCTGGAAGCTGCCGTCGCGGGTGAAAGCGGTGCTGCCGTCGGGCATACGCACCTGAAAAAAGCCGCTGCCATTGATCGCGAGATCGCGGGAATTGCCGGTATTTTCCAGGCCGCCCTGAGTGTGCAGACGCTCGGTGGCCACCGGGCGGACGCCGCTGCCCACCTGCATGCCAGACGGCAGCGTGTTCTGGATATCGTTGCTGGCGCCGGGCTGGCGCAGGTTCTGGTACAGCAGGTCTTCAAACACCGCACGGGATTTTTTGAAGCCATTGGTGCTGACGTTCGCCAGATTGTTGGCGATCACGTCCATTTTCACCTGCTGGGATTCGAGGCCGGTTTTTGCGGTCCAGAGGGATTTGATCATTGCGTTACCTTGTTTTTGTTCCAGCCTTAATCCAGCGACAGCAGGCTGTCTGCCTGGCGGCCGTTTTCATCGATGCTTTCGATCATCTTGAGCTGCATGTCATAGCGACGGGCGTTGTCGATCATCGCCACCATGGATTCCACCGGGTTGACGTTACTGCCCTCAAGCGAGCCGGAGATCAATCGCGCCTGTTCGTCCTGCGGCAGGGGGCTACTATTACCGGCGGCGTCGCTATTGCGAAACAGACCGTCGGTACCGCGCTGCAATCCGGCCTCGCCCGGCGTCACCAGTTTCAGGCGCGCAACCTGTACCAGCGACTCCGGATCTTCACCCGCGCCAATGGCGCTGATGGTGCCATCGGCCCCCATGGACAGCGCGGAACCCAGCGGAACCACTACCGGACCATTTTCCCCAAGCACCGGGTGACCACCGCTGGTGAGCATGCCGGTGGCATCCAGTTGCAGATCACCGCGGCGGGTGTAGGCTTCACTGCCATCGCCGGCCTGCACCGCAAGCCAGGCGTCGTCCTGCAAGGCAATATCCAGCTCGCGTCCGGTCGCATTGACCGGGCCTGCAGTGAAGTCCGCACCGGGCGTAGACGCCACCACCGAGGTGCGGGTGGCAAGCGCGCCATCGCCCTGTACCGGCACCGCGCGCAGCGCATACAGCTGCGCGCGGAATCCCGACGTGGTGGCGTTGGCGAGGTTGTGGCTCACCACCGACTGCTGCTCCATACTCTGGCGCGCGCCACTCATGGCGGTGTAGAGAATGCGGTCCATAGCGTTGTTCCCGGATCGTTATCAGTGATCAGCGCAGATTCACCGCGCTCTGCAGCACTTCGTCCTGCACCTTGATGGTCTGCGCGTTGGCCTGGTAGTTGCGCTGCGCCACGATCAGATCCACCAGCTCGCGGGTGAGATCGACGTTGGAGGTTTCCACCGTGCCGGATTCCAGTGTCCCGAACTGGCCGATGCCGGCGAGCCCCAGCAGCGGCTGGCCGGAGGCGCCGGTCTCGGTCCACACATTGTCACCGGCGGCCGTCAGCCCCTCGGGGTTGCGGAAATTCGCCAGTGAAATAACGCCCAGCACCTGACTTTTTTCGTTGGCGTAATTGCCGATCAGGGTGCCGTCTTCGTCAAAGGTGATGCCCACCAGCGCACCGGCGGCGTAGCCATTCTGCGTGAGCGAATCAAGGCTGAAGTCATTGCCGAACTGGGTGGAGCCGTCAAAACTGAAATCGAAACTCAGTGCATCCGCACCGCCACCGGGAGTAAAACCGTAGACCGGAAATGTACTCGCAGGCTCGTTCAGGCTGCCGTTATTGTTGAACACCAGTTCTCCGACATTCGCCGCATCCGCATTGCCGTCTACCGCAACGCGCACTTCCCACACGTTGTCCGCGGTCTTGGTGAAGTAGGTGGTCATGGTGTGCTGAACGCCGAGGGAATCGTACACGGTGCCGGTGTTGGCATAGGAGTAGCTGTCGCTGTCGGTCGCGTCGAACGGAATCACAGCGCGATCGACGCTATCCACCGTGGCATCCAGGTTCAGGGACATTTCCACACCGCTGGTGGCCACCGCGTTCATGGCACCGGCCGGCACCCGTAACTCCACCGGCTGGCCGCCGGTACCGACACCGGCGGGGAAGCCGGTCAGGCGCGCGCCCTGGGAATTCTGTAAATAGCCATCCGCCGTCAGCGTCAGCTGGCCGTTGCGCGAGTACACCACTTCGCCGGCCTGGGTGAAGCGGAAAAATCCATTGCCATTGATCCCGAGATCGAGGCTGCGCCCGGTGGCTTCCAGAGTGCCGTTAGAAAAATCCTGCAACACCGCGGCCACGCGGGTGCCCTGCCCCGCGAGCGCGCCCGTGTAGACGTCGGCGAACTGGACGCTGGAACCTTTGTAACCCACCGTCTGCGAGTTGGCGATGTTGTTGCCCACCACATCGAGATTGATTGCGGCGGCGTTGAGTCCACTGAGTGCCTGTGAAAAGCCCATACTGTTTTTCCTGCGGGTTCGATTAAAGAATTTGTCGGATATCGCTGAGCCCCACTGGTTCTGCAATACCACCGAGATCCAGCATGGGCGCGCCCTGTGCATTGAGGCTCACGCCGCTGACCAGCGCATAGTTGAGCGCGTTCGCC
Source organism: Microbulbifer harenosus (assembly GCF_005771435.1). GTDB lineage: Bacteria > Pseudomonadota > Gammaproteobacteria > Pseudomonadales > Cellvibrionaceae > Microbulbifer > Microbulbifer harenosus. Next base: position 214,689 of record NZ_VANI01000001.1, on the reverse strand, counting down.
ACAATACTCTCGCCACCCGCGCTCGCCGTTACCGATACGGAGTACGAGCCTTCTGGCACCTGGGTGCCGTCATTCATGGTGCCGTCCCAGGTGAAGGACTCGACACCGGCATCCATGGAAAATGGCTCGAAACTGCGCACCACTTCGCCGCTGGCGTTGCGGATGGTGATCCGCACTTCGTCCGCTGCCTGCGGCAGTTCAATACCGAATGGCGTCGTCGCCCCCTCTTCGCCCACCAGCACACGGTCGCCCTCTACCAGCACGCCCTTGCCGATCATGTCGGCGGCCTGCAATACCTGGCTGGTATCCAGCTGGCCGTTGATGCCGGCGAGGGTCGCGTTGAGGGACTCAATACCGCTGACGGTATTGATCTGTGCCAGTTGCGAAGTCATCTCCGCGTTTTCCATCGGATTCATTGGATCCTGGTTTTGCAGCTGCGCCACAAGCAGGGTCATAAAACTGTCCTGCATGCTGGCGGCATTGCCCGATGTGGTTGCCGTGGCGTTCAGCGCGGAGCGCACGCTGCTGTCGATAACACCGGATACCGCCATCAGTTTTCTCCCAGGGTGAGGGTTTTCAGCATCAGCTGCTTGCTGGTATTGAGCACTTCCACATTCGCCTGGTAAGAGCGCGAGGCCGCGATCATGTCCACCATTTCATTCACCGGTTCCACATTCGGCAGGCTCACGTAACCCGCCTCATCCGCTAGCGGATGTTCCGGGCGGTACTCCTGGCGCAGCGGCGCGCTGTCTTCCACCAGGCCGCGTACCCGCACACCGCCAATTTCGCTGCCGGGCTGCTGGCGCGCTTCAAAGATCAGGTGCTTGGCCCGGTAGGCTTCGCCATCAGGCCCCGCCACACTGTCGGCATTGGCGAGGTTGCTCGCGGTTACGTTCATGCGCTGGCCCTGTGCCGCCATCGCCGAACCGGAAATATCAAAAATGGAAAACATGGATCTGCTGCTCTTCTGCGTTGTGGGCTATCAGGATTATTCCGGCTGCATGGCGGATTTGAGGCCGCGAATGCGACTGTTCAGCAGCGTTAGCGCCGCCTGGTAACGCACGGCGTTATCGGTAAAGCGTGTGCGCTCCTGGTCCATGCTGACGGTGTTGCCATCGAGACTTGGCTGATCCGGCATCCGGTACAGCAGATCCGCCCCGGACGTGATACCGCTTTTCGCACTGAGATGCCGGGATGAGGTGGTCGCAAGGGCAATGGAACTTTGCGCCGCGGTGCGCGCCGTCGCTTGCGCCAGGGCCCGGGAAAAATCGAAATCCCGCGCCTTGTAGTTGGGTGTGTCCGCGTTGGCGATATTGTTGGCCAACACCTGTTGTCGCTGATTGCGCAGGCCGAGCGCTTCCCGATCAAAATTCAGGGCGGCGGAGAGTCGATCAATCATGGCGATTCTTCCCACGTTATTTTTGCAGCTTGCAGACTACCGATACCGACCAGATCACAAAGGAAAAAAAAGGGACCTGTTTTAGTGCCAATTCCTGCCTTCACCGCCGGTGCACCCACCTAGAATGCTTCCGCAACCCCGCAGCCTTCTGTCGTCTCGCCATGAATATGCGCCGCCCCTCTTTGAAAATCGCCCTGCTGCTCGCACTCGTTACCGGCGGCCAAAACGCCCGTGCGGCTGCCAGTGCCGCGGATGCCGCACGGCACTTTCTCGAACAGCACAACCGCCACCTGGGCCAACGTGTGGAAGTCGAGGTTATCCGCAGCGGCACCCACTGGCCGGACTGCCACAACCCCGCGCCGTTCCTGCCCGCCAACGGTCAATCCGGCTGGGGGCGGGTGACCGTCGGCGTGCGCTGCGATGCCGACCGCCGCGCGCGCTACCTGCAGGCACTAGTGCGAGTGTTCGATCACTACTGGGTTGTGCGGGAGAGTGTTCCGGCGGGAACGGAAATCACCCCAGCGTTGCTACAAAAGCGGCAGGGTGACATCAGCGCACTGCCGAGAGGCGTGCTGCGACAGCTACAAGATATTGTCGGCCTGGTAGCGAGCCGCCCGCTGCGCAAAGGCAGCCCGCTGCTGCAACATCAGCTGAGCAAACGGCCACTGGTGGCGCGCCGGCAGAGCGTTACCCTGGTGGCATCAGGGGAGGGATTCCGCATTGCGCGCGAAGGTCTGGCCATGGATGAAGGCGCCATGGGCGATCTGGTACGGGTAAAGCTAGAGGACAGACAGGTTATTTCCGGGGAGGTGACCGGCCCCGGTGAAGTGAGCGTCCGCGGCAGCGGGCGCTGACGGCGCCGTCAGTCAAAAATGAGAACCAGCGCACACAAAAACCCCTCAAGCACCACAACAAACCGCCGATATCCCGAAGGAAGAACAACGGAGACCGCTGCTTGAAAATCCACAATATCACCCAGTTTACGCCGGCGGGCACACTGCGCGAGAAGCAGCCCAGTGGACAGGCGGAATCCGCAAAACCTGCAGGTACCGCAGACGCCACAGCGAATGTCAGTGCGCTGCCTCAGCAGGGCCAGGACAACCGTCAGGATATCGATATGGCACGGGTGGAAGAACTGCGCCAGGCCATTTCTTCCGGCAAGTTTGAAATTCGCGCCGAGCGTATTGCCGACGCCTTGATCGCCAGCCTGCAGGAGCAGATACCTGCGGATACGCCATGAGCCTCGCGCAATTTCTCCAGCATCACCAGCGCCGGATCGCGAGCCTGACGGAGCTTCTCCGGCAGGAGCGGCAGCTGCTCGGCGAGGGCGAGATTAACGGTGCCCGCCTCACCGACATCGCACACACCAAGCAGCGCAGCCTGGAAGAAATCAATTTCTTTGAACAGCAGCGGCGACAAACCCTGCAGCGTCTCGGCTACCGCGATGACCGCGATGGCGACGAGCAGGCCGCGCGGGATGCAGCCTGTCTCGACCAATGGCAGCAGCTGACCGCGCTCGCTCGCGAGGCCGCGGAGCTGAATCGCACCAATGGCGTCATGATCGGCATCCGCAGCGAGAGCAACCAGCGGCTGTTGAACACGCTGCAGGAGGCCGCCGGCAAGGCGCTCTACGGCCCCGACGGCCGCGCCCGCAATCGCACAGGCAAGGTCAGCTCCCGCGCCTGAATTCTGGCAGCGTGTGCATGGCCCGCCGCCGTTTCCCATGTCATCAAGGAGTCCCCGTGACACCACTTGCCCAATTCCTCAACGACGACCCCCTGGACGTATTGCTGGCCTGCCGGCCGGTCTACACCCGCAGCCAGGACGTGGCAGCCTTTGAGCTCCTGCTACAGGGTGAAAGCGCCAACAAGGGCGCAACCCTGAAGCAGATTGAGGCCAGCAGCCCGATCATCCTCGGCAATTACAACCAGGTGTACCAGCGCGGCCAAACCAGAAGCGTGCCTGGTTTTCTGAAAATTACCGACGATGTCATTTTCGCCCCGGTGCTGCCAGACCTGCCGCAGCAACACTATATTCTGGAAGTCGGCGAGGATGTGCTGCTGACATCCGAGCGGGTGGAACGGCTGCGCGACATGGCGAAGCGCGGCTACCGGATTGCGCTTTCCAGCTACGATCCCGATGACAGCGAACTCGATGCCATGCTGGATGTGGTGCATATCGTCAAGCTCGATACCAGCACCATGAGCCAGGAGCAGCTGCAGAAAGCCGTAGCCAGGTTGCGCGCGCACGGAGTGGAAACACTGGCCGACAACCTCGAAAACAAAGAGCGCTTTGCCGCCTGCATGGATATGGGGTTCACCTATTACCAGGGTGATTTTCTCAGCACGCCCGAACCCATCAAGGGTAAGAAAATCAGCGGCAATAAGGTACTGTTGCTGGAGCTTCTGAGCGAACTGCAAAATCCCGCCGCGTCCCCGCTGAGGCTGGAAGAAATTGCCTTGCGCGACGCGCGCCTCACTTACCGTATTCTCAAACTGGTGAACTCCGCCGCAGTAAGCCTGCACCGTGAAGTAAATTCCATCTCCCATGCCATCGGCCTCTTGGGCATGAAGGAAATCCAGCGCTGGGCCAGCCTGTTTCTTATTGAGGGCGAGCGCGGAAAGCCGCAGGAGCTGACGCGGAAGATGCTGGTGCGCGGGCGCATGTGCGAAGTTCTGGCAGAGGTCAGTGGCAATGGCAGCGCCAGCGACAACTTTATTGTTGGCCTGCTCTCACTGCTGGACGCCATGATGGATATTTCCATGCCCGAGCTGATGCAGCAGGTACCGCTCAACCAGCAGGTCAAAAATGCCCTGCTGCACCGCGATGGCAATCTCGGCGCAATACTGGCGGAAGTGGAACTGTATGAATCGGGCCGCTTCTCCGAACTGAAGCTGATCGGCAGCCAGCCGGTCTACGAAACCGCGTACCGCCACAGTGTGGCCTGGGCACGCCAGGCTATGCAGGTTATTTCCGGCGAAGAATAACGACCGCGCCATCTTTGGCGCCGCTTTAACAGGCTGTTTTTCAACAGCCTGTTAAAGCCCCCCGGTGTGCTGCCGATAATTCCTGTAGCGGGTGAACAATCCCCGCTGGCCAACCCCAAAGGCAGAACTGGAATTCAACTAACCGGGAATCGACCATGAAAATCAAACACTTCGCGCTGGCGCTGCCGCTATTGGCGGCCGCCATTTCCGTGGACGCGATGCCGCGCCTGAACGGCGTGAAACAGCAGAATGTATCGCAGAAGTATGAAACAGACCTCACTCGCCACACCCTGAAAAATATCAGCTACCCGAGACGGGCCCAGGAAAAGGGCTGGGAAGGTGAAGTGTTGCTGAAAATCAGCATCAACAAAAAAGGTGAGGTTCAGGAGATCCAGGTGGTCAAAGAATCCAACTACTCCAGCCTTAACCGCGAAGCCCTGCGCAGTGTGGAGCGGGCCAACCCTTACCCGGGCATCCCCGACGAACTCGGAACAGACACTTACTTTTTCACCGTCCCCATCAATTTCAAAATGTCCGGCTGACAAAAAGCGGCGGTAACTCGGTACCGCCGCTTTTCCGGAAAGCTGTGCGTGCGTTTACCTGTCGAGCAGCCGGGCGCGCAGTCGCTTGACCGCCTGGCTGTGCAGCTGGCTTACGCGGGATTCGGTAACGCCCAATACCGCCCCGATCTCCTTCAGATTCAATTCTTCCTGGTAGTAGAGTGCCATCACCAGCTTTTCCCGCTCTGGCAGCATTTCAATGGCCTCTACCAGATTCGCGCGCTGCTCCTGATCGAGCAGGGCGGCAAATGGAGAAGGCGGTGCATTTGCGCCAGCCTCCGGTTCACCGGTTTCGGCGACGATTTCCTCAAACGGCAGTAAATTGCCGTTGTTGGTGTCGTGCAGAAGCTGGTGATACTCAGCGAGGGAGATCCCCATCTGCACAGCAATTTCCCGCTCCTCCGCCGGGCGCCCAAGCTGCTGCTCGAGCCGCCGCAGGGTTTCCTCCAACAAGCGGGCACTGCGGCGCACGCTGCGCGGCACCCAGTCGCGGGTTCGCAACTCGTCGATCATCGCTCCGCGAATGCGCTGATTGGCGAACGTAGAAAAGGTTGCACCGGCGTTGGGATCGAATCGCCGCAGCGCGTCCAGCAATCCCAGGGTGCCGGCCTGGATGAGATCATCGAGATCGACACCGGAAGGCAGCCGGACCTGCAGTGACAACGCCTGGCGTCGCACCGCCGGAAGATGTTCCTCCAGAAGAACATCGCGATTGATGGTGCCCTGAGCTGTATACATTGATTACCCCGTTTCGTCCCTGTGAAACCATTTTTCTTGTGGGAGCCACGGAAGAAGTCCGTTGTCATCGGGCGATGACGTGGTTCTGCCATTACCAGAGCTATTATTTGCCGAGCAAATATTTTGTATGCGGGAAATAGGCAAACTTCTGTGCGTCATTTCCGCCGTTAGCCGTCGTGAGAACAAGGGTGTCCGGAAAAAACGCGCAGAAAAAAACCGCGGGGCTCAACCCGTCGCCCCCAGGCGATCACCGATGAGGTTGGTCATTTTCATCGTGCGATCATCGGGAATTTCCGCCTGCGACAGCACCGTCAGCTGACGCAGACGGCGGCGCAGAAAATGCGCCAGCAGCGGACGCAGATTGTGGCGCACCACCAGCACGGGTGGATCGCCAGCGGTTTCATGGCGCTCAAGTGCCGCCGCCGCCTGTGCCATCAGGGTATCCGCCAGCCCCGGCTCCAGAGCCCCGCCGCTTTCGAGCGCCTGTGTCAGCACCTGTTCCAGCTGGCTGTTCAGCCCGATCACCCGCAGCTCGCTGTTGCCGGGGAACCACTGGTGCACGAGTACACGCCCCAGTGCGAGCCGCACCCGCGCGGTCAGCTCGTGCACGTCGCCCATGCGCTCTCCCTGGTCGCTCTGATCTGCCAGCGTGTCAAGGATGGTGCGCAAATCCCGGATGGGAACTTCCTCATCGAGCAGGTTTTGCAGAATGCGCTGGAAGGTTGTGAGCGATACCGTTTTCGGCACTACCTCTTCCACCAGGCTTTTGTTGTCTCCAGAAAGCTTGTCCAGCAGTTGCTGCACCTCCTGGCGGCCGAGCATCTCGGCGCAGTGCCGGTGCAGCAGGTGGTTGAAATGTGTCGCCACCACCGTACCCGCATCGACAACGGTAAAGCCGTACACTTGCGCCTGCTCGCGCTGTTCTTTTTCAATCCACACTGCGGGCAACCCGAATGCGGGCTCTTCGGTGACCACCCCTTTCAGCTCTCCACTCACCTGTCCCGGATTGATTGCGAGCCATTTTCCGGGGAAGGCTTCGCCGCGCCCCACTTCCGCACCCTTGAGGCTGATCACGTAGGTATTGGGTGCAAGCTCCAGGTCATCTCGGATATGCACCACCGGCGGCAGGAACCCGATGTCCTTGGCAAATTTTTTGCGCACACTCTTGATCCGCGCCAGCAACTCGCCCTGCTGGCGCTGATCTACCAGTGGAATCAGCCGGTGCCCCACTTCCAATCCAAGCGTGTCGATGAGTTCCACATCGTCCCAGCTGGCTTCGGGGACTTCGCGGTAGGCGGGTGTATCGGTCTCGAGTTGCTCGCGCACCATCTGATCGTCGCGGCGCCGTCCCATCCACCAGGCGGCACCCGCCAAAATAGCGGTGAACATCAGGAACACCAGGTTCGGCATACCCGGCACCAGTCCGAGTAACCCCATGACACCGGCCGCCAGATATAACACCCGCGGATTGGTGAGCAGCTGCTCGATCATCTGCTGGCCCACGTCCTGGTCGGTATTGACCCGAGAGACGGTGACACCGGCGGCGGTGGAAATAACCAGTGCGGGAATCTGCGCGACCAGGCCATCGCCGATGGTGAGCAGGGTATAGGTGTGTGCCGCCTCGCCAAACGAAAGCCCGTGTTGCATGGTGCCGATCAGCAGCCCGCCGATGACGTTCACCGCCATGATGACCAGGCCGGCCACCGCATCGCCGCGCACGAATTTGCTTGCGCCGTCCATGGAACCGTAAAAGTCCGCCTCCTGCGCCACCTCGCTGCGTCGTTTGCGCGCCTCTTCTTCGCCGATCAGGCCGGCATTCAGGTCCGCGTCGATGGCCATCTGCTTCCCGGGCATGGCGTCCAGCATAAAGCGGGCGCCCACTTCAGCGATGCGCCCGGCCCCCTTGGTAATCACCATAAAGTTGATCACCACCAGAATCAGGAATACCACCAGCCCCACGGCAAAGTTGCCCCCCACCAGGAACTGTCCGAAGGCCTCGATCACTTTGCCTGCCGCGGCGCCGCCGTTGTGTCCCTCCATCAACACCACACGGGTAGAAGCCACGTTCAACGCCAGTCGCAGCAGCGTGGTAAACAGCAATACCGCCGGAAATGCGGCGAAGTCCAGCGCTCGCAGGGTAAACATGCTGACCAGCAGCACCATCAGAGAAAGCGCGATGTTGAAGGTAAAAAACAGATCCAACGCAAACGGCGGCAGTGGCAGGATCAACATCGACATGATCAGCATGATCAGCACCGGACCTGCGAGGACCCGTCCGGCGGGCAGACTCAGTCCGCCGCCAAAATACTGGTTAACGAACTTCACGGATTGACCTCCAGTTCTGCAGGGATGGTTATTTGCTGTGGTGTGACCGGCGGTATACCGCCGGCTTCATTCGCGCGCCGCAACTGCATGGCCCACGCCAGAACCTCCGCCACCGCACTGTACAGCCCGGCGGGGATTTCGCGCTCCAGATCCACATGGCGGTACAACGCGCGCGCCAGCGGCGGCGCTTCAAGACGCGGGATACGATGCTCCTCACCCACGGCGCGAATGCGCGCGGCCACCGCCTCAACCCCCTTGGCGACTACCCGCGGCGCGCCCATTTGGCTTTCGTCATAGCGCAGCGCCACCGCGTAATGGGTGGGGTTGGTAATAATCACGTCGGCATCGGGAACGCGGCTCATCATACGGTTGCGCGCCATCGCCTGTTGCTGTTGACGGATGCGCGCCTTGAGCTGCGGATCACCCTCGCTCTCCTTGAATTCGCGGCGCACCTCGTCTTTGCTCATACGCAGTTTTTTTGCGTGGCTCCACAGCTGATAGGGCGCGTCGATTGCCACCACCAAAATGAGGGAAAACGCCATCAGGCCACAGGCCTGGGCCGCGAGCCGCAGTGCGGAGGCCATCGCGCGCTCGCTGCCGAGATCCATCAGCGCAAGAAATTCTCCGCGTTTGCTGTGCAGAAATACGGCCAGCACGGTTCCCACCAGCAGGGATTTGGCGATGGCCTTGGCGAGCTCCGCCAGCGCCTGCGCGGAAAATTGTCGTTTGAGACCTTTGATGGGATTGAGCCTGGAAAACTGCGGCTTGAGGGATTTGGCGGAAATCAGCAGACCGCCGAGGACATTGGGCGCAATCAGCGCAACGGCCGCCAGCAGGGCGAATAACGGCAACAGCGAAAACAGGCTGTGCGCGCCGATCCCCGCGGCACTGCTCAGCATTGCAGAGGGATCGAACACGCGCTGGCGGTCGAACATCAGGGACTGTTCCATGACCAGCCCCATACGGGTAAACAGCGCGGGCCCGAGCGCCCACAAACCCGCGAGCCCGGCGCCGAGCAGCATGACGGTGGCGAGTTCGCGCGAGCGCACCACCTGCCCCTCTTCGCGCGCCTTTTCCAGGCGCCGGGGGGTGGCCGCTTCTGTCTTGTCCTGATCCTGGCTGTCGTCGGCCATGTGGGCGTCCGCTGCTGCTGGGGTGCCGGCCATTGTCGGCCACAGCAGGGGGCGCCTAAGCGGGGAATAAGCGGGGTTTGCAGGCGCTAATCAGCCTACCCCCGCAGGGGCGGGGGCAAGCCTGCACGGAAATCAGAAGCCGAGTTCTGCCAACAGGTCGTCCACCTGATCCTGGCTGCTGACCACATCGTTGCGCGACGTGTCGATCTGCGGACCGTTGATGAGCGAGTCGTCGCGGCGGCGGCCATCGCTGCCCGCACCATCCTCCAGGCGGCGCTTGAACGCCTCGCGGTCTTCGCCTTCGGGCACGCTTTCCAGCAGTACCTGCAACAGTTGCCGCTCCACCTCCTGGATCACTTCCATCATTTTTTTGATGACCTGGCCAGTCAGATCCTGAAAATCCTGGGCCATCAGGATTTCGAGTAATTCCTTGCTGGTCTCGCGGGCCATTTTCGGTACCGCGGCCAGATATTCGCGGGTTTCGCGCACCAGCTCGCGGGCATCGGCCAGTTCCACGGGTTTTTCAAACCAGGCCTGCCACTGTTGATCGAGCGCTTCGGCGCGGGTCTCGATTTCGTTCTGGATCGGCTGCGCACGATCCACGGAATTGAGCGCGCGCTCCGCCGCCTGCTCGGTCATGGAGGCGACATAGTTCAGGCGCGCGCGCGCGTCGGGAATGGCCTTTGCCGCCTTTTCCACTTCCTTGTCGAGCCCCAGCTCGCGCATACTGTCGCGCAGCATTCTGGTCAGATGCCCAATGCGCATGACCAGCTCATCACTCTGGAAATTATCGAAAACCGCTGGCGGCATTTCTTTGTCAATCATCACTTTCCCTCACGGGTGAAGGCGGGAGCGAAAAACCTCATTTCCCCAACTTCTCGAATATTTTGTTCAGTTTTTCTTCCAGCGTTGCGGCGGTAAACGGCTTGACGATGTAGCCGTTGGCGCCCGCCTGTGCCGCGGCGACGATGTTTTCCTTTTTGGCTTCGGCGGTCACCATAAGAACCGGTAGTGCGCTGGTCGCCGCGTTTGCGCGAATCTGCTTGAGCATATCCAGGCCATTCAGGTTCGGCATATTCCAGTCGGACACCACAAACTCGAAGCCGCCGCTATTCACCTTGGCCAGCCCCTCCTGGCCATCCTCGGCTTCGTCGACATTGTTGAACCCGAGCTCCTTGAGCAGGCTGCGGATGATGCGCCGCATGGTAGGGAAATCATCCACTACCAGAATTTTCATCGTTTTATCCATGATTTCTTCTCTTTCGATTCAGGGTCAGAACTCTTCCCACTCGTCGTCACCGGCGGCAACAGGCTCGCGCTCGGCCTTTTCCCTGGTGGCCACAGGTTTGGTTTCACCGGCTTCGCCAGCGTGCGCGGCGGGTTTGCGTCTGGGCTCGTCCAGTTGCGGTTTTACTGCCGCTTTGGCGGGCTCCACGCGCTCGTCTTCTTCCTCATCGGTTTCCCCTCCGATAGCGAGACGGAAAATCGCCACCGCCTCTTCAAGGCGATGCGCCTGGGCTTCCAGTGAGGCCGCGGCGGCCGATGCCTGCTCCACCAGAGCGGCGTTCTGCTGCGTGGATTCGTCCATCTGGCTAACCGCGCGACTGACCTGTTCGATGCCACTGCTCTGTTCCTGGGAAGCCGCTGAAATTTCATCCATGATGTCGGTTACCCGCTTCACCGCATCCACCACCTCTTTCATGGTATTGCCGGCCTGGGTTACCAGGGACGCGCCCTGTTCGACTTCCGCCACGGAAGTTTCAATGAGTGCCTTGATCTGGCGCGCGGCATCCGCGCTGTTTCCCGCAAGATTGCGCACCTCGCCCGCCACCACCGCGAAGCCGCGGCCCTGTTCGCCGGCACGCGCCGCTTCTACAGAGGCGTTGAGCGCGAGAATATTGGTCTGGAAGGCGATGGAATCGATCATGCCGGTGATATCCGCAACCTTGCGCGAACTCTCAGTGATGCCCTGCATTTTCTGCGATACCTGTTGCATCACCTCGCCGCCGCGAGTGGCGGTGCCGGAGGCATCATTGGCGAGGCTGCTGGCCTGGCGGGCGTTGTCGGCATTCTGTTTGACCGTCGCGGTCAGCTCTTCCATGCTGGTAGCGGTCTCCTCCAGCGCGGCTGCCTGCTGCTCGGTGCGCGCCGAGAGATCCACGTTGCCGCGCGCGATTTCCGATGACCCGATATAAATTGAACTGCTGCCGGCACGCACCTGAGTGACGATGCCGCTGAGGCTGCTCTGCACCTGGCGCATGGCGTTGAACAATTTTCCGATTTCATTGCGGCCGTGGTCGCTAATGGGGCGCGAGAGGTCGGCCTTGGCGATGCTCTGCAAATTTTCCACCGCTTCATCCAGCGGGCGCACCACGGTGCTGCGCAGCAGCCAGTAGATCAGCGAGAGAATCAGTGCAATCACCACCAGCACGAAAATTCCGATGTTTGCATAGAAGCCGGTGGTATCGCGGTAGTTCTGCATGATCTCGGCGCTGTCCACGTCTGCGCCGTCGAGCATGGTGAGCAGGGCCGCGTTCAGGTCGTCACTGAATACCGCGAGATCTTCCCGGCGCTCGTAGTAGCTGTCCATGTCCGGTTTTTCCGGCAGCAGCAGCTGATACTGCGCGTCGACTTCCACCAGCATTTCAGAAAAGATTTCCGACAACTCGGCGAACTGTTCTACCTCGTCATCGGATAGGTCGACGGCTTTCACCTTGTCGAAGTCCGCGCGCGCGCGCTGTAGCGATTCACCCACGTCTTTCAGATACGTCTTGGCGCTCAGGCTGCGACCATCGTCCAGTTCGCCCGCGGCCAGATTGAGGCCGATCATTCCCTGATTCATCACCGAGTAGGCCCGGAATACGTCGTGCATCACCTTCACATTTACCCGGTGCAGGGCGTGAATGGATTCTTCACCCACCTGATTGGTGGCCATGCGCACGGCCACCAGCGTAGCCATCAGCAGGGCACAGCACAGCAGCACGCCGGCCACCACCGTATTGATATTCAGGTTTTTTATCAGTTTCATCATGGCCGGCATAACTCCTCGTCAGTGAGCCAGGAATATTTGTGTATTCATCAAACCCGTTGCGCGCGGCCGGAGGCCGCCGCCAGGGTTAAAAGTCGCTCCGCGACATGGTCCAGCGCGACCGTTTCCACCGCCGCGCCCAGTGCAATGGCCTCGCGCGGCATGCCAAAGACCAGGGATGTGGCCTCGTCCTGCGCCAGAGTCACCGCGCCCGCGTGACGCATGGCCAGCAGACCCGCGGCACCATCGCGCCCCATCCCGGTCAGCAACGCGCCAATGGCGTTGCGCCCGGCGAGCTCAGCGGCGGAGTGGAACAGCACATCGACCGAGGGCCGATGGCGATTGACGGCGGGCCCGGCGTCCAGCAGTACCTGATAGTTGGCGCCGCTGCGCGTCAGGCGCAGGTGCTGGTCGCCGGGGGCGATGTACGCATGCCCCGGCAGCACCCGCTCGCCCTGCTCGGCTTCCTTCACCCGGATGCGGCACAATCTGTCGAGCCGCTCTGCAAACGAGCGGGTAAACCCCGCCGGCATGTGCTGGGCGATCAGGATCGCCGGGCTGTTTGCCGGCAGCGGTTCTAGTACCTGGCGGATCGCTTCCGGCCCGCCGGTGGAAGCGCCGATAATCAACAGCTTCTCACTCGACACCATGACCGATTCGAGCGCGCGCTTCGCACCTGTGGTCTGCGTTTCTCTGCGGGCGGGACTGGTGCGCGCCGCCGCGCGGATTTTTTCCGCAATCTGCTCGCCGTATTCCAGCAGCCCGGAGCGGATCCCCAGTTGAGGTTTGGGTACAAAATCCACCGCACCCAACTCCAGCGCCCGCAGGGTAATCTCGGACCCCGAGCGCGTCAGCGAGGACACCATCAGCACCGGCATGGGGCGCAAGCGCATCAGCCGTTCGAGAAAATCGAGGCCATCCATACGGGGCATTTCGACGTCCAGGGTGAGCACATCCGGGTTTAGCTGTTTGATCAAATCGCGCGCTACCAGAGGGTCCGGGGCCACCGCCACGACTTCCATATCCGGCTGCGTGTCGATGATTTCACGCATCAAACCGCGAATAAGTGCCGAATCGTCGACACACAGGACTCTGATTTTATTCATGGGTAACGCCTGCTCTCCTGCGCACGCTACTGACCGTGGTCGATTTTCCGTTACTGATATACATCGGCAGCGAGGTCCCGGGCTTTAGGGGCCAGCCGCGATAATCAGCGGTTATTATGTTTGCGGAGCGAAGCGGCGGGCGGACTCAGGAGAGCACGTATACCGTCTGCCCACGCAGACGGAATTGCTGACTGATGTGGGTAAAATTTTCCGAGTGGCCGACAAACAGGAGCCCGTCGGGTTTGAGCAGCGGCGCGAAGTTCTCCAACAGACGCGCCTGGGTGGCGCGGTCAAAATAGATCATCACATTGCGGCAGAAGATGGCATCGAAACGCTGCTTGATCGCCCACGGCGAGCCGACCAGGTTGAACTGCTCAAAGCGCACCTTCTGCGCCAGTGTCGGTCGCACCCGTGCAAACCCGGCGCGCGCCCCGCTGCCCTTCTGGAAAAAGCACTTCATGCGCTCCTCGCTGACCTGGCGACGAACCTGGTCGAGCGGGTAGACGCCGGCGCGCGCGCGGGCCAGCGCTTCGCTGTCGATGTCCGTCGCCCACACTTCCAGGTCGCCACCACTTCCCAGCACTTCGCTCAATGTCATGGCGATGGAGTAGGGCTCCTCTCCGGTGGAAGAACCCGCACTCCAGATCCGCACCGTATCGCGCCGGCCGCGGAAGTGATCGGCGAGCAGCTCGAAGTGATGGGACTCGCGAAAAAAAGCCGTCAGGTTAGTGGTCAGCGCATTGACGAACTCGTCCCACACGCTCGTATCGCTCACCCTGTCCAACAGATTCAGATAGTCACTGAAGCGGAGCAGCCCGTGCTTGCGGATACAACGGCCAAGGCGGCTGTAGACCATATCGCGCTTGTGCTCGGCGAGGACGATACCGGCGCGCGCGGCGATCAACTCCCGCACTCGCTTGAAGTCCCTGTCGGTCAATTCGATATCTCGTGCAGCGGCCGGTGCCGGCGTCTGGATCACCGTCGTCAACCTGCGCGCTCGACGTCCGCTTTCTGTGCGGATGCCACTTTGTCCCGTTGCGAACCGATCAGGAATACGCCCATGGCCTGGGAGAGCTGCGCCATGCGCGACTGCAACGCGCCGGATGAATCCGCGGTGGCGCGCACCAGATCCACATTGCGTTTGGTAACTTCATCCATTTGCGATACAGCCAGATTGATATGGCCGATACCGGTGCTCTGCTCCGCGGAGGCCGTGGAGATTTCGCGCATGATATTGCTGACGCGGGTGACAGAGTCCACTACCAGCGCGATGGACGCGCCCGCGTCGCGCACCAGGCCGGCGCCGTCGTTTACTTCCCGGGTAGAGCTGGCAATCAACTGGCGAATTTCCCGGGCCGCATCCGCGGAGCGTCCGGCAAGGTTGCGTACTTCCTGTGCCACCACCGCAAAGCCTCTGCCGTGCTCGCCGGCGCGCGCAGCCTCCACGGAGGCGTTCAGCGCTAGGATATTGGTCTGGAATGCGATACCGTCAATGGTTTCGATAATCGCCGCCATCTGCTTTGAGCTGGCCGTCATGCGTTCCATGGTATCGACGATGTGCGACATGGTTTCGCCGCTGGTTTTTACTTCCTGGGATGCCCCTTCCGCGAGACTGCTGGCCTGACGCGCATTGTCGGCATTCTGCCCCACGGTAATGGTGATTTCCTCCATGCTCGACGCGGTCTGTTGCAGAGAGGCGGCCTGCTGGTCCGAGCGAGTGGCAAGGTCGTCATTTCCCGCGGCGATGCGCCGCACCGCCGGCACCACCTCGGATACACCGGCGTTCACTTCTTCCACCGTGTGGTAGAGGCTGCGGTGCATGACATTCAGCGCCCGCGCGAGATGGTGCATTTCTCCAACTTCGTTTTTCAGTGTCGGAGCTTCGAGATTGCCCGCGGCAATCTGCAGCGCAAAACTCTGCATCGCGGACAGCGGGCGGCGCACCGCGCGCGCGCACGAAAGCCCCAGCCACGCCAGAATTACAATCTGCAACGCGGTACCGGCCAGTAGCAGCGGCGACATTGCCTGCTGGTTTGAAGCCGCGAGTTGCCAGCACCATACGGCGCCGCCGATGAGTGCAGCACTTGCCAGACCAACGAGAGCCGCCAGCCTTGCCGTGAGCGAAACATGGCTGAGCCGCTGCCACCAGCCGCGCACTCCGCGCGGCAGAACCTGCCCGCGCAGCAGAGTGAGATGTGCCCCGCGCCCCTCCCGCATTGCGCGGTACTGGGATTCGGCATTGTCAATGGCAGCGCGCTCGGCCTTGAGGCGCACCGAGACATAGCCGCTGACCGCACCGTCTTCCATCACCGGAATAACGTGCGCGTGCACCCAATAGAAACCGCCGTCTTTGCGGCGGTTTTTTACCAACCCGATCCACACGTCGCCGTTTTTGATGGTTTGCCATAAATTGGCGAACGCCTGCGGCGGCATATCCGGGTGGCGGACAATATTGTGCGGTGCGCCTATCAATTCTTCCGCGCTGTAACCGCTGACTTCGACAAAGGCCGGGTTCGCATAAACAATATTGCCTTTGAGGTCGGTTCTGGAAATAAGGAAGTGATTTCCGCGCAGGCGGTATTCCCGGCCGGTTACCGGTTTATGATCTCGCATGGCGGTTTACTCTCCGGCTTCTGCGACCAGTGCCATTTCCTGGCTGGTCAGTAGTTTTTCAATATCGACCAGTACCAGCATGCGTTTGTCCAGGCTGCCGAGCCCGCTGATGTAATCCAGCGGCAGGTTCACACCGAATTCCGGCGCGGGCTTTATCTGTTCGTCATTCAGGGTCATTACATCGGACACACGGTCCACCACAATGCCCACCACCCGGCCGGCGATGTTCACCACGATCACCACCGTCTGCCCATCGTAGATCGCCTTGGACAGACGGAACTTGATCCGCAAATCCACGATCGGCACGATCACGCCGCGGAGATTGGTTACGCCTTTGATAAATTCCGGCGCGTTGGCTATTCGCGTCACATTGTCGTAGCCGCGGATCTCCTGCACTTTGAGGATGTCGATCGCGTATTCTTCTTCACCGAGCGAAAACACCAGGAATTCCCGGTCCCGGACCTCAATCCTGGTTTTCTTTGCTGATGCATTGACTTGGTTCATGAATGTGCTGCCTCTCAATGAACGCGGCGCGGCTGTGCCGGCGCTCCAAAATCGGATATGGAATTGGTGGAGGAATACGATGGTGCGGCGCCGTGCGCTGCCCGGGATTTTTTGCTTTGGTGCAGCCGGTACATATCGGCGATGTCGACAATCAGCGCGACGCTGCCATCCCCCAGTATCGTGGCCGCGGATACCCCGGGTACCTTGCGGTAATTGGTTTCCAGGTTTTTAACCACCACCTGTTGCTGCCCGACCAGCTCGTCTACCTGCAGCGCGTAACGCCGCCCCTGCCCCTGCACGATGACCGCGATAGCGCGGGTCGGGTCCTGTTCCGCACCGGAGATATCCATCGCGGTGTGCACGGCAATCATCGGCAGATAGTCTTCCCTCACCTTGAGCAGCAGGTCTTCCCCGACCATGGGGTAGAGGTCTTCCGGTTTCGGCTGCAGAGATTCGATCACGCCGCTTACCGGGAGGACAAAGGTTTCATCGCCGACGCGCACCGACATGCCGTCGAGAATGGCGAGCGTGAGCGGCAGCACAATGCGTGTGGTGGTGCCCTGCCCCGGGCTGGAGTCAATTTCCACGTGCCCGCCCATGGCTTCGATGTTGCGCTTAACCACGTCCATGCCGACGCCGCGCCCTGAGACATCGCTGACCTCCGCCGCCGTGGAAAAGCCCGGGGCAAAAATCAATTGCCAGACATCTTCATCGCTCATGTTTTCCGAGACATTGAGACCGTTGGCCGCCGCTTTGGCGAGAATTTTTTCGCGATTGAGTCCGCCGCCATCGTCGCCGACTTCAATCAGAATACTGCCGCCTTGATGTTGCGCGGACAGCAACAGGTTGCCGGTGCGGGATTTGCCGGCGGCCTCCCTCTGTGCGGGCGTTTCGATACCGTGGTCCAGACTGTTGCGCACCAGATGTGTCAACGGATCGATAATGCGTTCGGTCAGCCCCTTGTCCAGCTCGGTGGATTTGCCTTCGGTAATCAGTTCAACATCCTTGCCCAGCTTGCTGGCGAGATCCCGCACCAGACGCGGAAAACGGCTGAATACATAGTCCATCGGCACCATACGCACCGACATGACCGCCTCCTGCAGATCGCGCGCGGTACGCGCCAGCAGGCTGAGTCCACTGCTCAGCTTTCCAGCCTGGGCACCCTGGGTATCCTCGGCCACCTGATCCAGCATGGACTGGGTAATGACCAGCTCTCCCACCAGGTTGATGATCTGATCAACTTTGGCCACGGGGACGCGGATGGACGCGCTCTCTCCCGCGCCGGTGGCGGGCCTGGCAGCCTTCTCCGGTGCGGTGCGCGCGGTATCGCTGGAAGCCGGCGCCGGCTCAGGCGCCGCGTGCTGCGCTGCTCGCGCGGCGACAGGCTCGCTGGCTGCCATCGGGGTAATCTGCAGCTGATCTGGCTCCGCGATAAAACACATCACAGCTTCGATATCGTCACTTCTCAGTGACGACGCCAGAACAACTTCGTAACGGGTCTCATCGCCACTTTGACGCTCTACCGTGCCGAGATGTGCCAGCTCTTCGATGAGCAGGCCGCGATCTTTCGCCTCGACATTCAACAGCGCCACGCAGTAGCGACCGCTGGCTTCCGCCGGCGCAGCCGTGTCCACCGCGGTTGTCGATTCGACTGGCGCAGGCGCGGCATCGGCGATATCGACCGACCCCTTGCCAATTTCTTCAAGCGCCAGTTGCTGCAGCACCCGGCAGATGCGCTCCAGCGCCTCCGGGTCGGGCTCCTGACTCTGGCGATAAGCCGCCAATTGCTCATTCAGCATGTCTTTGGTTTCCAGGAATACATCGACGAGATCCCGCCTCAGCTTCAGTTCACCACAGCGCGCATAGTCCAGCAGGTTTTCCAGCAGGTGCGTGGTGCGTTGCAATGCCTCGAAGCCAAAGGTCCCCGCGCCGCCCTTTATCGAATGCGCCGCACGGAAAATGGCATTGAGCTGCTCCGGATCGGGATCATCTACGTCCAGGTCCAGCAGGAGCCGCTCCATATCTGCGAGCAGTTCTTCGGCCTCTTCAAAAAATGTGTCGTAAAAGTCGGTTATATCCATCATCGCTCCTGCAGTGCCTGCAGCGGTTCGGTGCGTCCACCCGAGCGGATACGCGCGGCTGCGGCATCGCTCAATATTTCCAGGCTGATACGCCGGTTGACGGCATCGCCGGGGCGGCTTCCGGGAATGGGAAGCCGGTCCCCCATGCCAATCACCCTCAGCATCTTTTCACTATCGAGACCTCCGGCCACCAGCTCCCTGCGGCACGCATTGGCACGCCCGGCAGAGAGTTCCCAGTTGCTGTATCCCTGATCTCCAGCGGCGTAGATCAGGCTGTCGGTGTGGCCGGTGATACTGATGGCGTTTGGCAATTCGTTCAGCAGCGGCGCGATGGCGCGGATCAAATGGCGCAGGTCCTCCGCCAGGCGGTCACTGCCGAGCTCGAACATGGAGCGCTTCTCCGTATCCAGCAGCTGTATGCGCAGCCCATCCGGGATGAACTCAAAGCGCACCTGGTCGCGGAGTTCCCATAGCTGAGGGTCGCCCTGGATCGCACTCTCAATGCGAAAGCGCAGCTCCATCAAGGTACGGCGCACGTCGTCGGGGAGCTTTTCACTGCGCAGGTCCACGCGCGCGCGCTCGCCGCTGACATGCGCGGGGTCGGTGCCGCCGCCGGGAATCACACTGGTGCTGGCGCTGTCGCGGTCGCCATTGCTAAGCGCAACAGCGAGCGGCGTGCGGAAATACTCCGCCAGCCCCTGCAGCTCCTGCGGCGACGCGTTGGAAATAATCCACATCACTAAAAACAGCGCCATCAGCGCGGTCATCAGATCCGCCAGCGCGATTTTCCAGGCACCGCCGTGGTGTTTTTCCTGGGTCTTTCGCGGGCGGCGAATGACGATTCGACGCCCGGCATCTCGCGCCGCACTCATGCGGCAGACAGCGTCGGACGCACGTGTTCCTCCAGCTCGCCAAACGTCGGGCGATCCGAGGTATCCAGGGTCTTGCGCCCGAACTCCACCGCGAGCTGCGGTGCGTAGCCATTCAGGCTGGCGAGCAGGGTTACCCGCACACACTGCAGAACCTTCACCGCCTCCTGCACCTGGCGCTCGATGCGGCTGGCAAGCGGGTTCACAAATCCGTAGGCGAGGAGGATGCCAACAAAGGTACCCACCAGGGCGTGCGCCACCATCAGCCCGATTTCCCCCGCACCGGCGTCCGCGGAAGCCAGCGCTTTCACCACGCCGAGTACCGCGGCGACGATGCCGAACGCAGGTAGTCCGTCTCCGACTTTCAACAGGGCGTCCGCCGGTACCCGGGCCTCGTGCTCAAAGGCTTCAATTTCATGGGTCATCAGCTCGTCGAGCTCAAGCGGGTCCATGCTGCCGCTGACCATCAACCGCAGATAATCGGTGGTGAACCCCATGATCATTGGGTCACGGGTGATGCGCGGGTACTCCTGGAAAATTTCACTGTCGGCCGGCGACTCGATGTCTTTTTCAATGCCGATGGCGCCATCGCGGCGCATTTTCCACAGCAATTTGTAATAGAGCCCCATGAGATCCATGTAGATCTCTTTGTCGTATCGGGTGGAGCGCTTCAGGCGGGACAGGGTGCGCAGGGTCGCGCGGATGGCCTTGCCATTGTTGCCGGCAATAAATGATCCCAGTGCTGCGCCGATGATGATCAGAAACTCCATGGGCTGATACAGAGGGCCAAGGTGCCCCCCTGACATGGCGAAGCCTCCAAACACTGAAACCGCAACAATCACAAACCCGATAACTATCAACACGACGTCTACCCAGCCAATCCATTCGCATAGGCTATCGGCAGGAATAAGGAGATCTTGAGAGTGGGCGCCGGGTTAAATTCGCTGGCAGGTTTCGCCACACAAGAGTAATCACTTCAGGTTGCAAGGCATTCGGCAACGGCTATTTTTTAAGAGAGAAAAGAGTGCGAGGCGCGTACGCGCAGCTTGTACGGTCAATACCCCTTCAGACAATAAACTACCCCACGCGGACCTACCCTCCATGCTAATTGCGCATTCAGGCGACAAAATCCACCACCCGGAGAATACCCTGGCGGCCTTTGAGGCAGCCCACGGTCTCGGCGCCTGCGCGATTGCCACCGAGGTGCAGTTCAGCCAGGAACGCACGCCCTGGTGCTGCGGCGGCAATGCGCTGGAATTTTCGCCAGCAGGTATATCCGCGCCGCTGCATATGCTGAAAGACAGGGACCTCAGAACCCTGCCCCTCAATACTTTTCCGCAGTTGGTGGAGTGGGCTCAACGCCACCGCCACCTGGAATGGTTTATCCACCTGAGCGCAGAGACACTTCAGACTGTGGGTGCGGAAGTGGCAATCCGTCGATTGCGGCAAGAAATTCTCGGCTCCGCCGACAACTTTGTGCTGCTGACCGCCGACCTGCGCAGTCTGCGCCTCGCGCGCAGCCTGGGGTTTGATCTGGTGGCCTTGCAGGTACCGAGTGTTGCCCGCTGTCTGTCCGTCGACGTAGTGACGCTGGCGCCGGATTACCTGTTTATCCATCACGCGTCCGTGGACTGCCAGGAACTGCCCCCCGGCCCCTGGCAGTGGGTCGTATATGAAATCAATACGGCGCAGGGCGCGGTGCACTGGCATCACCGCGGCGCACACCATATCCTTACTGGGAATCTGCCGCTGCTGATGCGATCCCGGGAGGCCAGCAATGTCTATGGAATATGACGTTCTCGTCGTGGGTGCCGGTATCCAGGGTGCCGGCGTCGCCGAGGCGCTCACTGCGGCCGGCTACCGGGTGGCGATTCTCGAACAGGAGTCGGTCGCTTACGGCACATCCTCGCGTTCATCCAAGCTGATTCACGGCGGTCTGCGCTATCTCGAGAGCGGGCAGATTTCCCTGGTGTACGAGTGCCTGAAAGAGCGCAAGTGGCTGCTGGCGAACAAGCCGGACCTGGTGCATTTGGTGCCGTTTTTGATTCCGGTCTACCGCCACAGCCGTCGCGCGCCCTGGAAAATCCGCCTGGGTCTCAGTGTCTATGCACTACTGGCTGGCCTCTTCTCCCCCCATTCGCGCTTCCGCTCCATCAGTTTGCGGGACTACGACGCACTTGGCGGTCTCAATGGCGATGATCTGCTGGCGGTGTACCGCTACTACGATGCGCAGACAGACGACGCCGCGCTCACCCGGGAGGTGATTCGCACCGCCTTGCGCGGCGGCGCCGAGCTGATCTGCCCCGCCAGCCTGGTGGGCGCGGAGGTAACGGACAAATGTGTGCGCGTGGATTATTTCCACGACGGCAGACTGAACACCCTGCATTGCCGCGCACTGGTGAACTGCACCGGCCCGTGGATCGAAGAGACTAACGACAAATGCAGCCCCAAGGCCAAACTGCCCCCACTGGAACTGGTGGCTGGCACCCATATCCAGGTACCCCTGAAACTCGCCAACAAGATTTTCTACGTGGAAGCGGAGGATGGCCGCGCGGTCTTCGTAATGCCCTGGCAGGGTGAAACCCTGGTCGGCACCACCGAGCGCCCCTACCACGGCAACCCCTCCGACGTCGCACCGACCCTGGAGGAAAAGGCCTACCTGCTGCGCACCCTGAAGCAGTACTTCCCCGAAACCCGCCCGCTACAGCTGAACGAGCTGTCTGACAGCTTCGCCGGACTGCGGGTGCTGCCCCACGCCAGCAGCAACCCCTTCTCCCGCAGCCGCGAAACCATGATCTGCTGCGACGACGACAAGCAACCGCACATCGTCGCGGTAGCCGGCGGCAAACTCACCAGTTACCGCGCCACCGCGCGCAGCGTGCTGAAAAAGCTCCGCCCGCACCTGACCACCGGTGGCCACTGGTCCCCCGGCACCAACACCCCCACCGCAAGCACACCTGTGGATGCTCGGGAGCGCAATCTCTGATCCCCAGTCAAAATCAGCGAGCGTCCACAGAGACGTCGGGGCGTTCATGGCCATAACTACTCCGTGGAGCAACATCAGAACCAGCGCTGCCCGGCTGATCCTCTCCATTTGCCGGCGGTAACTGCGCTGGTGTTCCTGCTCGCTCATCTCGCTCCCTGTATGGATACCCATATATCCGGCCTGATTTTTCTACCCTACCCCCAGTGCCAGAATGACGATCAGGGAAAAGGTAGATTCACAATGTTCGTTATTCTTCTGCATACCTCGCCGCCACCGCAGGCTCAGCCTGCGTTCTTCAACCCGTGAGCCGGCGCCGGGCCAAATACGTCTGGGCGCAGCTCGCAACGGGTTACTGCTCCGCCGGTAGCCTCCTCGGCCTTAATAGCGTTGAGCGGGTTAATCCCTTGCTTGCCCCGAAGCAGCCAACTAATCGCAGGCTGTGAGACCCCAATGGCCTTGGCCGCCTTAGTTTGCGTACCAAAGTGCTCCACGAGTTTTTTGGCGGCATCTACTGTGTTCACGACCCAGAATTATTAAGAAACTTATGAGTGGCCAATTGAAAATCTTATTGGATATAAGTATAAGGACGCTCATAACATTGGCGGCAAGAATAAATTGCCGCCCGAGTCCGAAGCGGGCACTCAGGGGGAATCCGTGGGGGAGTCGTTGCTGGATCGCCTTAAAAGGGCAAGAGAGGAGGCTGGGCTGAATCAGGAAAGCCTGGCAAAGCTCGCAGGCGTCACCCAGTCCGCCTACAGGTCAGCTGAAAGCGGAAAAACAAAAAAGGGAAGAATCTGCCGGAAATTGCCCAGGCGTTGGGTGCCAGCGTTGACTGGCTAATGCATGGCGGCGGCCCCTCGAAGCGGTTTACTGCTGGCCAGAAGCAGGCACAACAGAACCTCCGCGCCATCTGGCAGGCTAAGAAAAAGCAGCTGGATCTAACTCAGGTGAAGGCGGCGCATCTCATGGACTGGAACTCTCCGAGATCTTCCGCCTCGCACCTCGACGGACGAATTCCGTTGAATACCGATGTAATGCTGAAGTTCGCTGAACTGCTGAATGTGCCGCCAGAGAAGATCGACACGGAATTTCCCTATGGCGCCATGGCCAATCCTCCCAGCAAGTCCGTGGAAGACTGGCCGGCTGCCCGACAGGAAACCGATATTCCCCGCCACATCCGCGATCTGTTCGACGCCGCCCTAAACGGAAAAAACTCTAATGCTTGAAGCTCGAATAAAGTTTTACGACATAAAAAAATGCGGCTATTACCAGAGGGCAGCTAAGGCCCCACTGTTTGGTGGCCTTGACGATACCCTGTCAAAGCTGAGCGTCTGGGCCAAAGCGCACGGAAGAACTCTGATAAACACAACCACTTATGAACCCGACCCAGACAAGGACATTCTCAACACATATTTCTGCGACTGGTTCAAGCCTGCGGGGGGCAGCGACAGTGTCCTCGTCCTATGGAATGAGGTGCAAAACGATAAGGGGGTCATATATGGAATGAACCCAAATGCTACGCCTGGGGAGCGCTCCATGCGCGCTACAGACTTTGGTGATGAGCCAGCGATTCCGGGATCCCCAAGCTACTTTTGGTTCATTCCTAACTTGAATGTATTTGCAACCGTAATTTTCGAGCACTCGATGTCGGGCAAGCAGAACTTGGATTTTTTCATCAAAGGATTTATGGCCAATAAATCGCCATATCGGGTCTTTGACCCAGAGGATGGAAATAAAGTCATTGGGTATTCCAGGAGTGGGGCCGCAAATGCCGACTCCTCTAAAACGCTGTCTCATTTTTTCGCCACAGGGCGCAAACAGGATGAGCTCGAACAAGAACTGCTGCAAAATCGCAACAAGATCCGCAAATTGATCAAGCGGGAAACACTGCAATATACCAGCCAGGACGGCCGAAACTGGATTGAAAGAATATTTTCCGACCTTACTGAAAACACTCCTGAGTTCGACAATAACAAACGGACAATCTCACACGAACTACAGTTTGAACCTACAGATGCACAAATCCGACAAATTGTGAATAGTTACTCTGAACGCGGCCCACAAAGCTCGATAAAAAATATCGGCTTCGTTTACAATGACCAGACGAAGATCATGCTGAGCGGGAAAAGTATCACGGCGAAAGTTGAACTCAACGTTAATCGTCGCGCCAATCAAATTATACGCCCGCAATCTCTCTTGGCGGCTCTTACTACACGGAAAACAGCATTACTACAAGCTTTAGATGAAGCCCCTTTCGAAATTGAAGAGGCAGCTGAAGAAACAGCTGAAGCATAATGATAAAATACGGCGCAATCGCATTTTTGGCGTTTCTCGCCACCGTTGTATTAAACAAGGCGGTGGTCACGCTTGACTACAATGCCTATAAAGAAACGCTGGGAGCATTGCTCAATATATCGTCGATCATTTTCGCGATCATTGGAGCTTGGATTGCCATCATTTATCCGCGCGCTATTGGCCGGGTTTTTAAGGGCGAAGAGCTTAATCAACCCGCCATTAAAGAAGCTAGAAAAGACACAGATTACCTAAGTCAGTTAGTAGAAATTGTACTGGTTTCAGCCTTGGTCCTAATGGTAGTGCTGATTGCCCAGTTTACCGTACCGATAATTCAGTCGATGAAAATCCAGTCGATGGAAGTTGCCTTCAAGCTCTTCGGCTTTTTTGTAATCGCACTCCTCACGTTTTCTCAGCTGTACGCGATTTCAAGAGTGATCCTAGCTAATTATTTTTTCCTGAATGAGCTTCGGAGAAAAGAAGTTGAGGATGAGGTGGACTGGCTCCACAAATAAAAGCCCGCAATCGCGGGCTTTTATTATGATTGGCTCATTTCTTCCAGGGCGGCAAGGTTGACCATTAACGGCAAATTGGGCATACCCGCCCCATGGATATTAAATACCTGCTGCATCTTCTGATACACATGCGGATAGATCACCATCAGGGAATCTTTCGCAAATGCATCCAGCTCCGCATCGGTCCACGTCTCATCCTCTAGTTTCTCATCCTTAAACAGGGATTGAGAGAAAATCTGGCTCTTGCCGATCACCTCCGGCTCTTCCCGATCCTCTCCCTGCGTGCGCACAAATTCCAATGTAAGGTCAAAAAATACGGAGATAACCCCTTTCTGCCCTTCATACTTGTCACCGCGCTCACAACGGGTATTCAGTTCGACGCCAAATGCGACATTGTCTTGGTAGGCTATTTCTCCAAGATTGGATTCGATCTTTAAAACTCTTATTCCTTTAAACATATCTTTACTTAGTGATGAGCGAGTTTGAAATCGGACTTAAAAAACTGTGCGAAATTCGATTTTCGGCTTTCCCAGATATCTTCGTTAACCTGCTGAAGCCCCAGGCTCACTCTAAAGCTATGCCCGGCATGCACATGATTATGGGTGTGAGTATGAATTTCACGCTTGCCCGATTGATCTGCAGCTACAAGCCTTTTTATATATTCATTAATACTAACTTTATCTTCAGCCGCTTTGATACAGGCGTATTCATGAAGCTCTGGACCAATGCGCACATTGAATGTTCCACTTAGCGAAACATTTGGTTCAAAACCAAGCGCTTTACAATCTTCAATATAATCATCCACCGCCTCTTCGAAAGCGGCTTTAATGCCTTTTATATCTTCGGCTTCATAATTGACCAGATCTCTTATAAAAAGAATTTTCCCATACAGAAAACCCTCATCAAGATCATACTCAACAGAACCCTTATAACCCTTATATGACAATAACTTGCTCATATACTCACGACCTCCCTACATAAGGTCTTAATGTGTCTCTGGCCTGCTTAATGTAAACCTTCTTCACAATAGAGCCAGGATGCGGAGTGTGGAAGCGAAGTTGCGGCCAGCTGTTGTCAGGCATGTAAAACCGCACCCTAGAGCCGCTCCCTTGCTGAATCTCATAACCATATACACCCTGAAGCAGAGTGCATAAATTGTCCCAAGTAAAATCTGTTGGCACCGGATCGCCCCAGAACAGATCCTCCAGCTTGTCCTTCTTACTCATTTAATACCCTAATCCTACGGGGCTGCAACTATATTTTAGTTGCAAAATCCTGTAAAGCTTAGTTAACAACCTAATATCTACGCCAAAGCCGCCACTAATTATGCCAAAATGGCCACACCTCAAGCGACGAACCTGATGACTTGGCCGTCACTTCAATCCGCCGCAAATACTTTTCGTCCTTCGGGCTGCGCATGATTAACACCACCGCCGCCCTGCGCTTCGTCTAGCTCGCGTAGTACAGCGCCTGCCCTATCGCCTCCGCCCACTTCGGGGCAAAGTCGAACTCCATCGCGTGGGTTTCAGTCAGGCAGTCCACCCGGGTGCGATCCGGTAGCACATACTCGGCCACACCCCCAGCCGTTTCGCACCAGGGGAGCTGGTAATCCACCTCTGCTCCCATCGCTAAATGGGCAAATGAGCCCCCCAAAGCAGTGCTAACAGGCGCGCCATATGTGGCTACTCATCGAGTAATTCGGCAGCCGCAGCCACACATTGCATCCAGTGTTCTTCGGAAACAATGGCCAGCTTACCTCCACCTTCGCGTAGCTTTACCGCATCCTCGATTTTTCTGCCGTGAGTCGAATGTATCCAGTCACGGCTGCCCACCTCGCCAATAACCACATAGTCGGTTTTGGAGGACGATTTGGATACTCACCACGGCGGCGGCGATTGGCCACTCGCGGCTGGCGGCAACAGTCTTGAACGCCACCGACAACCACATGATGCCATTCTTAACGGTTTGCGGCTTGGCCTCTTTAAGGCGGCGACGCAGGTAATCCAGAATATCGGAGCGACGCAGATTCATGGCATCCATGCCTGCCAGGTCCGGCCGATTGATCAGCGCTTTAATGGCGGCGAGCTTGGTGCGCCCAAAGTTACCCACATCAATGAAGTCGTCCAGGTAGGTCTGTAACACGTCGCCAACAGTGTACCTGCGGCACTGTTTTTTGAGCCGTTCGTTCGGGTCTTGCAGCTGCATCCACCGGCGGTCTGCCCAAGCCTTCGCCTGGGTCTTTTTGCCGAATGTCTCGCTCTCCGTATAAACTACCTTCCCATTCTGAAACAGGCGAAGTTGCGCCGTATACCGCATCTCCCCCTTCGCACTCCTGCACGCCCTGATGGTTGCCATGATCCCCCACTGGTACAAGCGTTTTCTTGTACCACATTGGTGGTAAAAAGGGGGGTTACTGCTACAAATACGGAATATACCAATGTCGCCAAACCCAGAAAGACCGTTGTAAAATCAAATAGTTATGCCGAACAAACTCTCTCACCGCTTCTGTACTGCGCCTTTGATGGATTGGAGCGACCGCCACTGCCGCTATTTCTGGCGCCTGTTAAGCAAGAATGCTCTGCTCTACACCGAGATGGTCACCACCGGTGCCATTCTGTTTGGCGATCGCGAGCGCCATCTGGATTTTGACGCGGCGGAGCAGCCGGTGGCACTACAGCTGGGCGGTAGCGACCCGGACGATCTGGCGCGCTGTGCAGAAATTGCCGAGCAGTGGGGCTACAGCGAGGTGAACCTCAATTGCGGCTGCCCCAGCGACCGGGT
Organism: Microbulbifer harenosus; assembly: GCF_005771435.1. Classification (GTDB taxonomy): domain Bacteria; phylum Pseudomonadota; class Gammaproteobacteria; order Pseudomonadales; family Cellvibrionaceae; genus Microbulbifer; species Microbulbifer harenosus. The sequence goes on along the minus strand of NZ_VANI01000001.1, from coordinate 186,772 downwards.
GCAGAAGGGGCGCTTTGGCGCCTGCCTGATGGCGGAGCCGGAACTTGTCGCAGAGTGCCTGGGCGCGATGCAAAGTGCGGTTTCCATTCCGGTGACGGTAAAGCACCGCATCGGTATCGACGACATGGAGGATTACCCGGGGCTGGTGCGCTTTGTGGAGGCCCAGGCCCGCGCCGGCGTTTCCACCTTTATCGTGCATGCGCGCAAGGCGTGGCTGAACGGTCTTAGTCCGAAGGAAAACCGCGAGGTACCGCCGCTCAAGTATGAGATGGTGTACCAGCTGAAACAGGATTACCCGGACCTTGAAATCGTGCTGAACGGGGGCATCAATTCCATCGAGGAGTGTCGCCAGCATCTGCAGCAGCTCGACGGTGTTATGCTCGGCCGCGCGGCCTACCAGACTCCGGGTATCCTCGCGGACGTGGACGCGGAACTCTTTGGCGGGGCACCGGGGCCGAGCCCCGCGGATGTGATCCGCGCTATGCTGCCGTATATCGAATGTGAGCTCGGCAAGGGTCAGCGCCTCAATCATATTACCCGGCACATGATGGGGCTGTTCCAGGGCGTACCCGGGGCGCGCCGGTTCCGCCGGCATCTGAGTGAGTACGCGCATACCGCGGGGGCGGGGCCGGAAGTACTGGAGCGAGCGCTGTCCCTGGTGACCGACGCCGCCTGAGCGGTAAAAACTCAAACCTGACAGAACTGAAACTGATCGTGCAATAAGGATGTGGGGAAGATGAACAAACTGGAACAACTCAAACAACGCAGCCTGGTGGTTGCAGATACTGGCGATATCGAAGCCATTCGCCGCTATCATCCGCAAGACGCTACCACCAATCCCTCCCTACTCTACAAGGCAGCGCAACTGCCGCAGTACCAGCAGTACCTGAAGGACTCACTGAGCTGGGCGGAAAAGCGCGGCGGCGATGTGATCGCCGATGCCTCCATGAAGCTTGCCGTGGCCATCGGCCGGGAAATCCTGCAAATCGTGCCAGGCCTGGTCTCCACTGAAGTGGACGCGCGCCTGTCTTTCGACACCCGCGCCAGCATCGAATATGCGCGCAAACTGATCACCATGTATGAGGAAGCCGGTATCGGGCGCGAGCGCGTGCTGATCAAGCTGGCCTCTACCTGGGAGGGCATCACCGCCGCCTCAGTGCTGGAGCGCGAAGGCATCCACTGCAACCTGACCCTGCTGTTCAGCCAGTGCCAGGCGGTGGCCTGCGCGGAAGCCGGTGTCACCCTGATCTCGCCGTTTGTGGGCCGTATCCTAGACTGGTACAAGGCCAGTACCGGACGCGATGACTACACGGCACAGAGCGATCCCGGCGTACTTTCAGTCACCAGCATCTTCGAGTACTACAAATCCCGCGGCTATCCCACCATCGTTATGGGTGCCAGTTTCCGCAATACCGGCGAGATCGAAGCGCTGGCAGGTTGTGACAAGCTCACTATCAGTCCACAGCTGCTGCAGGAGCTGCAGGACGACGACGGTGAACTCGCGAGTGGTCTCAGCAGCGATGTTGAAAGCCAACCTCGGCCAGCAGTGCCACTCAGTGAAGCCGAGTTCCGCTATCAGCTGAACGCCGACGCCATGGCAACGGAAAAACTGGCGGAGGGTATCCGCAACTTTGTGGCCGATCAGCTCAAGCTGGAAGAGCTGCTTCAAAAAGCGCGTTAAGCGCTATCACCCAAGCCATTTAGAAGATCACAAGGGGCACAACCATGCTGCAACAGATACGCAAGCTGTTCGAGCAGATCGGCCGTGGGGACAGTGTGGAAGTGCACCCGGAAAAAGATGTGCGCATGATCAGCGCGGCATTGATGGCAGAAATTGCCACGGCAGACCACAAAGTGGATGAACGCGAGAAGCAAACACTGCTGTGCCTGCTTATGCAGCATTACCAGCTGGACCGCGAGACCGCGGAAGAATTGGTGGAGCGCGCACTGATGGAGCGCCACGAGGCCACCTCGCTGTATGAATTCACGCAGACGGTGAACGATAACTTCAGCGAGCGGGATAAGTACCTGCTGGTGAAACAGATGTGGCAGGTGGCGTTTGCAGATGGTGAGATCGATGCTTTTGAGGAACACCTGATACGGCGGGTGGCGGAACTGATCTATCTGCCCCACGGGTTGTTCACCCGCGCGCGCGCAGAGGCGAGAGACGGTAACTGCGCCGGCTGACTCCGCGATTTCCACTTTAGCCATTACTGGCGCTCAATTCCTCGCACCCTCAAGCTCACACACCAGTGGGAAGCGTTACCAGCTCAGTGGCTGACGGCGGATTTGTGCTTATTGGCGCCCTGTTCGCTCTCCAGCACATTCACCAGATCGCGAAAAGTATCTTCATTTTTTTCGTTCAGGCTCATCAGCACACGGTGCGCTTCCAGCACCATATCGCGAGCACTCTGCTCGTCGGGCGCGTTGCATTTGAGCGGGGCGGGCTCGGCCCGGTAGGCGTCGTTGTCCGCATCGCTGGAAAAATCCATCAACGCGTCAAATCCCATCGAATCCAGCAGATGCAGCAGGCCCCGGTCCTCGCACAGCACCAGGGGCTTACCACCCTTGTGCTCGGCACTGCGAATGGCAATCTTGGCCATCAGGCCGAGCGTAGTGCTGTCGACCCCCTGGGTGTCGTGCATATCGAACACCACGCCACGGAAGTCGTCGTGGGAAAACATCTTGCCGATATAGTTATCGAACGATGTACATAGATTGAGGCGCACATCGCCCACCAGTTTCACGACATAAATGCCCTGGTGGTCACCAACCATTATCTGCCCGGACTGCATAGTAACCTCAAACGCGCCCTGCCCTGTTCCCGAGCCGGGGTGCGAGATGGAGAATTTGCGGTTTGCACCGCAGCACAGTTCCTTGTGCGGCTCAGGTCCGGCGACACTGATAAAAAACCGTACGCCGATTGACCATGAAGTGGGCGGAGCTTACTCCTGCCCACCAGCGCTGACAAGACCAGTGTGAACGGGTTAACAGGTATGACCAGAAAGTCCGTACTTTGTAGCTCCGATTCCTTCCGCCACCCCAGAAAATCCCGTTTACCTCTCAAGTTTCAGGCAACCGCGATGAACCCACCGTGAACAACCGATGGCGGTAACATGGCGGTAACAAAGGAAATCAAGGCAAGAATCGGACCGGCGCGGGGTTTTCCCGGAGAGGCTCAGGGGTTGTCCTGGCGCAGAGTGAGGATGGTGATGTCATCGGGGAAGGAGTCAGCGGTGTCCACCTTGAGCGCCGCGCACAAACTGTCGAGGTCGCCGCGAGTGCGGTCGATCATCTGCAGCAGGCTCTCTTCCTTCTGCAACAGGTCACCCGCAAGCAATTCAAGCACCCCATCGGAACAGGCCACCAGGCGCCAGCTCGCGGGAAGGCAGCAGTGGCGCACTTCCCATTCACCGCGCTGGAACAGCCCCAGCGGCCGGCCCTTGCCGGAAAGCCACCGGGCTCCATCACTGGTGACCAGCGCGGGCATGGGTACCTGCCCCGCCACCGCGTAGTGCAACTGGCGCGCGCGGCTGTCCACCACACCGACGAACATGCTGGCGTGCTTGTCGAGACCGGCGGCGATCAGTTCGCGGTTGATCATCTCCAGCACACTGGTGATGTCCTGGTCGATGGTGTCGAGCTGGCTGAACAGCGAGCGCTCCCGCAACAGGTGCATGATGCTGTGCTTGATCAGTGCGGTGACCAGCGCGGACGATACGCCGTGGCCGGAAACATCCACCAGATAGAAGGCGATGAAACGCTCGCCAAACAGACCGTAATCAACGAAGTCGCCGCTCAGGTAGAGCGACGGCAACAGGCGAAATGCCGCCTCAATACCGGCGGGGTAGTGATAGGGGGTGCGCGGCAGCAGATGCTGCTGCAATTGCCGGCCGGCCTCGTGATCCCGCTGCAGCAGCTCGATGTGTTCGTGCAGCTCGCGATTGCGCTCCTCGAGCTGATGGCGGTAGTCGCGGTTCTGTGCGGCGAGCTCCCGCGCCTCGGCGATTCGCGTCACCGCGTGCTCGATCACCCCCTCGTCAGTAAGGGGTTTCAGCAAATAGTCGCTGGCCCCCAGGCGTAGGGCCTGGACAACATCGTTCACCTCGCTGTCGCACGCCAGCACCACCACCGGCGTGTCCGCGGAAAGGCGTTTGATCTTACGCAGGACTTCCAGCCCGCCCATATCCGGCAGGTGCAGGTCGGTGATGACCAGATCGTATTTGTCGGGAGAGAAGTGGCCGATGGCATCCACACCACTTTCCTCACGGGTCACGGTGTAGCCGAGCCGTTTGAGCGTGGCGCACATGAGCTCGTAGGACGGCTGGTCGGGGTCGCTCAGCAACAGAGTGTGACCACCGGCCGCCGTAGCGGCCAGCGGTGCGGAGCGGGGGTCAGAAATCGTATTCATCCAGATCGCCGCCGAAATCATCTTCCTGTTCGCCGTCTTTGATCAGGAATTCCCGGCGCTGCAGGTAGGCGTCGCGCAGAAGCACATAGCGGTCGCCCTGCAGCAGCGACTCGGCCTGTAGCAGACTCGCACGCGTTTGGATCGCATCGACGGCTTTCAGGGTGTATTCAACGGAGTTCTCATCAACATAGCTGAGTGGGTTGGTGTACCACTCCACCACCTCCCCGGGGAAATCCCGAACGGTGGACGGCCCCAGTACCGGCAGCACCATGTAGGGCCCGGAGGATACGCCCCACGCCGCCAGTGTCTGGCCGAAGTCCTCGCCGTCGCTGGGTTCCATCCCCATGTGTTGGGCCACATCGAACAGACCGGCAATACCCACGGTGCTGTTCACCAGAAAGCGGCCGGTATCGTTGCCCGCCTGGCCCCACTTCCACTGCAACACGTCATTCAGAACGTTGTTGATCTCGCGCAGGTTGGAGAAAAAGTTGGACACCCCGGTCTGCACAAAGATCGGGGTTATTTGGCGATAGCTCGTAGCCGCGGGCTTCAGGACCCAGCGGTCTGCGGTGTCGTTGAAGCGGAACATGGCGCGGTTGAACCCCTCCCAGGGATCGCGGTCTTCCGGTTCTTCGGCGCTGGCAAATTCATCCGCCGGGTCAAAGCCGTATTCGTCTTCGAGCTCCGAGGCGAACTCGTCGGATGCACCGCCCTCGGCGAAGGGATCACCTTCGACCCCTGCGGCGGCGCTGCCCGCACCGGGATCGGTCTTGTCGGGTGTGCTGTTTACCGGAGTAGTGGCTGCCGGTGCACTGTCCGACGATTCCGCAAAGGGATCTGACGCGTCCTGCGCGACAGCAAAAGGTGCCGACAGCAGAGTGGTCAGAATCCAGGCGGCCCAGGCGGGCTGGGGGGTATGGTGTGTGCGTTTAAGCAAATCCCTGCTCCTCGCAAAATAATTTCGATTGTTCAAACCAGGTTCTTTGTGTCAATTTGCGCGCGATTTTAGCACTGGCCGCTATGGCAGCATAGCAGCTGACACTTTTGGTCAATGCTATTGAGCTTTCGACCTCCGCGTCGCAATGTGAATTTAACGGTTGACCCGGGTTCCGACGGGACGGTACCCGGCAATAATATCCAGGCTGAGCAGTTTTCGCAGAAGTTCGGTGCCGAACTCCAACAACTGCTGTGGCTCAGGGTGTTGCATATCCTGCGCCAGTTGCAGCAGCAATTGACGGCCGGTTTTCGGCGCGTCCACGTCTGTCTGCGCCAGCTGTAGCAAGTGCGCGGTATTGGCATTGACCTCGAGAAATCCCACCCGATCCGCGCGATTGCGATACACCAACAGGAAGGTCGGCGACGACGGCGTCTCCCGCGGCTGGTAATCCGGCCCCAGACGGTGCACCGGAAAGCGATAACTGAGACTCCACGCGAGCGGCGACACCACCGGTTCCCCATCGAGCAGCAGTGTTGGCTCCGGATGGCGCACTAGTCCCTCGGGAAACGCCTCCTCGCTCACATCCAGCGCAAGCTCCACCCATTCGTAGTGTGCGAGCTCAAGCAGGAAAGGCGGATCATCGGCACTCGCGGGGCTCTCCCCGCGCTCGTCCTGCAGGTAGCGCAGGAATTCCTCGCTGATCTGCAAAAAATACGGGCTTTCCGACGTATGCCGATGCACAAAATCGCGCACCAGCTCATGCCACTGATCGTCCGCCAGGATGCTGCGCAGTACCGGGAAACCGCTGGCGATAAAGGATTCGATATTGTTGTAAACGAGATCGCGGTAAATACCCATGCGACGGTCTTCGATGGATGACGGCGCCGTGTACTCATCTGGCTTGCGCAGATGGGCGGCGAATGCCCGCTGCTCTTGGACAAAGCGGGGATCCATGCCAGGCGCTGCGTTATCGGCCAACGTGCATCTCCATCAGTGAACCCATTGGCGAAGGATTTGACGCCATGGCTTGAATATCGCGAATGCGCGCCACTTCGCTGTACAGTTCCGCCAGCGGCGGAATATTGAAATCCCGCTCCAACAGTGTGGGTATGGGACCGAACTGCCGGTAAGCACGCTGCAACAGCTGCCATACAGGATCTATTACCGGCGCACCGTGGGTATCCACCTTGAGGTCATCCGCCTCGTCAAAATGACCGGCCACATGGGCATAGCGGATGCGATCGGCGGGCAGACCGCATAGAAATTCCACGGGATCGTAACGGTGATTGACCGCGTTGACGTAGATATTGTTAACGTCGAGCAACAAATCGCAATCCGCTTCCTCAAGCACCGCATTAAGAAATTCCAGCTCACTCATTTCCTGCCCGGGCGCGGCATAGTAGGACACATTCTCCATGGCGATGCGCTGCTCAAGGAGATCCTGCACCCGACGGATGCGGCCGGCCACATAGTGCACCGCCTCACCGGTAAACGGGATAGGCAGCAAATCGTAAAGATGGCCGTGATCGGAGCAGTAGCTCAGGTGCTCGCTGTAGCAGCGGATATCGTGTTCGCGCATAAATGCCTTGATGGAGAGCACCAGTGCTTCATCGAGCGGTGCCGGCGAACCGATGGAGAGCGACAGGCCGTGAATCACGAAAGGAAAACGCTCAGTGTACTGACGCAGCCAGCGCCCGTAACGGCCGCCAACACCGATCCAGTTTTCCGGTGCGACTTCGAGAAAATCCACCTGCTCCGGTACCAGTTCTTCGTCCATCATCGAGCGTCGCAGGCCAAGACCCGCACCCTTCACCGGATACTTGCGCAGATTGTTCGACATGTCTCTGATCGCAGCTCTGAAAACCTGAAAACATTCCCGGCAATCCTACCGCTACGGGGATTGCCGGGAGCGGCAAAATGTCAGGCGGCATCAACCACCGCACTTACCCTCGCCGCATTTGCCTTCTTTTTTCTTATCTTCGTCTTTTTTTCCTTCGCCACATTTACCTTCTTTCTTTTTACCTTCCCCGCACTTACCTTCTTTCTTCTTACCCTCCTCCGGTGTTTCCGTTTGCGCGACTTTCAAGTTGTAGCCGGCAGACAGTTCTGTGGCAGTGAACGGGTTGGCTGAGGTGGAAACACTCAGGGTGGCAGAGGCAACGAATGCCGCACCTACGGCCGCAGCCAGGGGCAGACTCTTCTTGTTCATGGCGATCTCCTGTAGACCTGATGTGTTGGTCTCGGTGGGTTGCATGGATAAGTGAAGTGAACATCCGAAGCGGCGCGTAAACCGCCGCCCCCGGATTATAGTTTCCCGAAAACGAATTGGGAGTTCAGTTAGACCAACGGTTCACAAACCGGGTTCAACCGAACGGGAAACGGTGGAAAAAATTGCGAACTCGTTCGAGCATGGTCACTGAATCACATCACCTGCCGCTCGGACCACAGCTTGCGCAGGCGCTTGATGGATACCGGCATCAGGGTTTTCAGGGTCTGCGCAAACAGCGAGACGCGGAATTCCTCCAGCATCCAACGGTATTGCACCAGCGCCGGGTCGCCGGCCAGTAGCAGGGGCTCGCTCTTGCTCGCCTCCGCCTGGTAAGGCTCTTCCGCTTCCTGGTATTCCGCGGTAAGCCGGCGGTCGCGGTTGGGATCGAGCGCCGCCTTTTCCAGCCGCAACTCGATACCCTTCAGATAGCGGCTGTATTGGCGCAGCCACTCCAATGGCGTGTGGAACAGAAAACCGCGATAGAAGAGCCCGTTCAGCTGGCGATTGATATCCGCCACTGCCAAGGCCACCGCCAGGTTTTTCTGTTGTTTGATCAGTTTGCGCAGCGGCACCAGTTGCGCCAGTGCTTTTACCAGCAGATCACCGATTTCCTGCGCGGTCGTCACCAGCTGTTCGCGATTTTCCAGGGCGGCGAGAAACTCCTCCTCGCTGCGCGGCCACTGTTCATCGGCCCAGAAACACTCGCGTACCGCCGCCATTAGAATATCGTCCGCTACTTCTTCGCGGCGCCCGAGGTCGGCGGCGCCGAGCCCCAGCTCCTTGCCCTTGAGCAGTTCCTTGCGCAGGTACTTCACCGGTTCCGGCAGCTGCAGAATCGCGAGGCGGCAGATACCGGCACGGGTCAACCGCCGGGCCTCTTCGGGGTTGTCCAGCAGTTTCAGGTCCACGCTTTCCCTGCCCGCGACCAGCGCCGGGTAGGCGCGCACCTTGAGCCCGCCCTGATCCAGCTGGTGGGTTTCCGGCAGGTCGCCAAAATCCCAGCGGGTGATACCGCTGCGCTCAAAGTCATCGCCGGCACTGGCGATTTCCCGCTGCACCCGGTCGCGGTATCGCAGCTGCAGGATTTCCAGATCCCGCGCCTGGTCCAGCAGCTTGCCCTTTTCATCCAACACCTGGATGTTGAAGCGGTAAAAATCCTCGAGCCCCTGCTCGGCGGTTTTCCACGCATCTTCCGGCAGTTCCAGTGCGGTCTGGCGCTTCAACTCATGGGCGAGCGCCTGCCACAGTGGCGTATTGCCCGTCTGCATGCGCGGCAGCGCCTTGTCCACCGCAGCCGGTACCGGTACAAAATGTTTGCGGTATTGTTTGGGCAGATTTTTCACCAGCGCGATGCACTTGTCTCTCAAAATGCCCGGCACCACCCATTGCAGGCGCGCCGCGGGTACCTGGTGCAAGGCACCGACCGGCACCCGAATACTCACACCGTCGTCCACGCTGCCCGGCTCGAAGTGGTAACTGACCGGATATTCGATCCCGCCACTGGTGATGGAGTCCGGGAACTGCGCCTCGCCCACGTGGCCGGCATCCTGCTGCATCATCAACTCACGGGGAATAAACAGCAGCTGCGGTTCCTTCTGCTCCGCCTGCTTGCGCCATTTGTCGAACCCGGCGAGGTTAACGATATCCGCCGGCAGGCGCTCGTCGAAAAAGCGGAACACCACTTCATCGTCCACCACGATGTCGCGACGGCGGGATTTGGCTTCGAGATCCTCAAGCTCCGCCAGCAGGTCCTTGTAATGCTGGAAGAACTTGCCCTTGCCGCGATAGCGCTGCTCCACCAACGCCTCGCGGATAAACACTTCGCGCGCGGTGGCGGGGTCGAGTTTGCCGTAGTGGATGCGCTGCTTGTCCACCAGCACCAGGCCGTAGAGCGTGACTTTTTCGAACGCCATCACCGCGCCCGAGCGCGGGTTGTAGTGCGGCTCGAAATAATTGCGCTTGACCAGGTGCTCGGAACAGCCAAGTACCCATTCCGGTTCAATTTTTGCCACGGTGTGCGCGAACAGACGGCTGGTTTCCAGCAGCTGCGCGGCCACCACCCAGTGCGGAGGTTTCTTGAACTGGCCGGAACCGGGGAAGATATGGAAGCGGCGGTTGCGACAGCCGAGAAACTCCTTATTTTCGTCCTTCACACCGATATTGCCGAGCAGCCCGGGCAGAATCGCCTTGTGCACACTGGCGTAATCCGCGGGCTCGCGGTTCATCTCCAGGTCGAGGTCGCGAATGGCCAGGCGCAACTGGTGGTGGATGTCCCGCCACTCGCGCAGGCGCAGCCAGCTCAGGTAATTTTTCTGGCACCACTTGCGCAGCTGACTCGCACTCAGGTCCTGGCGCTGGGCCTCGTAGCCATCCCACAGGTTCACCAGCGTCAGAAAGTCCGAGTGCTCATGCTCCCACTGTTTGTGTTTTTCGTCTGCCGCCTGGCGCTTTTCCGCCGGGCGCTCGCGCGGATCCTGGACGGCCAGCGCGGCTACGATGATCAGCAGTTCACGCAGGCTGCCGGTCTTACCCGACTCCACCAGCATACGCGCCAGGCGCGGATCCAGCGGCAGCCGCGACAGCGCGCGCCCGAGCGGAGTCACATGGCCCTTTCCATCCACCGCCTGCAGCTCCTGCAACAGACTGTAACCATCGTTGATCAGGCGCTGGTCTGGCGGATCCACAAACGGGAAATCGCGAATATCGCCGATGCGCAGCTGCAGCATCTGCAGAATGACCGCGGCGAGATTGGTGCGCAGGATTTCCGCGTCGGTAAATTCCGGGCGTTGCAGGTAATCGCTTTCCTCGTACAGGCGGATACACACACCGGCACTGACACGGCCGCAGCGGCCGGCGCGCTGGTTAGCGCTTGCCTGGGAGATGGGTTCCACCGGCAGACGCTGGATCTTGCTGCGGTAGCTGTAACGGCTGATACGCGCAGTGCCCGGGTCGATCACATAGCGGATACCGGGCACGGTGATGGAGGTTTCCGCCACGTTGGTGGCAAGCACGATGCGGCGCCCCTTGTGCGGGGCGAATACACGGCTCTGCTCGGCGAGACTCAGGCGCGCGTACAGTGGCAACACATCGATGTGTTGCAGCGGTGCGTCCCGCAGCGCCTTGGCACATTCGCGGATTTCGCGCTCGCCACTCATGAACACCAGAATGTCGCCGCCGCGGCGCGGTGAGGATTTTTCTTCCTGCAGCAGCTCCTCCACCGCGGCGATTACCTGCTCGTTCAGGTCGGCGTCGCTGTCTGCCGACGGGCGGTAGTGGATATCCACCGGATAGGTGCGACCGGAAACCTCGATGATCGGTGCATCGTCGAAGTGCCGGGAAAATTTTTCCAGGTCGATGGTGGCGGAGGTAATGACGATTTTCAGGTCCGGGCGTTTCGGCAGCAGGGTCTTCAGGTAACCCAGCAGAAAGTCGATATTCAGGCTGCGTTCGTGGGCCTCGTCGATGACCAGGGTGTCGTAATTGGTGAGCAGCGGATCGCGCTGGATTTCCGCCAGCAGAATACCGTCGGTCATCAGTTTGATATGGGTGTGCTCGGTGCTCTGGTCGGTAAAGCGCACCTGGTAGCCCACCGAGTCGCCGAGCGGCTGACCGAGTTCCTCGGCAATGCGGTTGGCCACGGTGCGCGCGGCGATCCGCCGCGGTTGGGTGTGGCCGATCTGGCCAAAGATACCGCGCCCCAGTTGCAGACAGATTTTCGGCAGCTGGGTGGTCTTGCCGGAGCCGGTCTCCCCCGCCACCACCACCACCTGGTTAACCGCGATCAGCTCGGCGATTTCCTCCCGCCGCGCCACCACCGGCAGACCTTCCGGCCACTCCACCTTCGGCAGCTTTTGCCGGCGCGCCTCCGCCAGGGCGACCGACCTGGCCACTTCTGTCTCCAGCTGCGTCAGCATCCGGTCCGCGGGCTTGCCCTCTTTCAGTCGGCGGCGTGCATTGCTCAGGGTGCGCTGCAAGCGAACGCGATCGCGCCCCATGCACCGGGGCAACAACTGTTCAATGGGCTTCAGGGCCGATGGCGCGTGCGGGCTGGTGGAATCTTGGCTCATGTGTGACTGGCAATCCGGAAAATACTGCAAACCGGCGATTATACCCCCTGGGGACCACCGGGGTCTGTCCTTACACTTGCGGGCGCCACGCCTGGCCTATACTCAGATCAATGGCGCGCATTACAACCCTAGATTTGCCAACGATGCGCGACAAATTTCCACCGCCTGAAACGCAGGCTGGCTCTCGGCCCGATTTCACCAGCGCGAGCCATCTCAAAGGAGCGTCCATGCACGACCTCAAGCCAAGACCCCCAGCGTCCGCCGGCGATATGATGGGCCACCCGAAGGGGTTGTTCCTGCTGTTCGGAACCGAAATGTGGGAGCGCCTCAGCTTCTACGGTATGCGTGGCATCTTCGTGTTCTATCTCACCTCCGCGACCACCGCGGCGGTGTTCGGCTGGGAGGCGTTGTCGGATACCGAGTTGCAGTCCAAGGCGCTCAGTTATCTCGGCACCTACGCCATGCTGGTGTACCTGACACCGATCATCGGCGGCTGGATGGCAGACAACATGTGGGGGCAGCGGCGCTGCATTATGTTCGGCGGTGTGCTGATGATGCTGGGACAGTTTGCCCTCGGCTTTCCACACAATTGGCTGCCGGATGGCTCCGAAATTTACATGCTGTGGCTAGGGCTGGCGCTGATGATTATCGGCAACGGCTTCTTCAAGCCAAATATTTCGACGATGGTGGGCGACCTCTACGACGAGGGCGACCGGCGACGGGATACAGCCTTCACGATTTTCTATATGGGGATAAATATCGGTTCGATCCTCGGCTACCTGGTGATTGGCTGGATTGGCGAGAAGGTCAATTACCAGCTGGCGTTCTTTGTGGCGGGGCTCGGCATGTTGCTGGGTTTACTGCTGCAGATGTCCAAGTCGGAAAAGCTGTTGGGAGAAATCGGCAAACAACCGTCGGCTAAAGTGGGCCTGAAAGCAAACCTCGCCGCCGACAAGAAACGACCGCTCACGCCGGAAGAGCGCGACCGCATCAAGGTCATCCTGATACTCGGTGTATTTACGGTGATTTTCTGGGCCGGATTTGAACAAGCCGCCGGTTCGATGAACCTGTTTGCCAAGCACAATACGGACTTGCATATTTTCGGCTTTGAAATTCCTGCGAGCTGGCTGCAGATGGTGAACCCGCTGTTCATTATTATCCTGGCGCCGGTGATGGCGAGTATCTGGGTGGGCCTTGGCGCGCGCGAGCCGACATCGCCGGCAAAATTTTCCATGGGCCTGATTTTTCTGGGCCTGGGGTTCGTGTCCATGGTGGGTGCGGCGCTGCAGATCGGTGATTCGGAGACGGTAAAGGCGAGCCCCTGGTGGCTGGTGGTTGCGTACATTTTCCACACCATTGGCGAGTTGTGTTTGTCGCCCATCGGTTTGTCGATGGTGACGAAACTCGCTCCGCTGCGTTTTCTGAGTCTGATGATGGGTTTGTGGTTTGCGTTTATCGGCATTGCCAACAAGGGTGCAGCGGAGATCGGCAAGCTCGTAGGCGAATCCGGCCCGTTGGCGACCTTTGGTGGCGTGGCCCTTGCGGCAATTCTTGCGGGGATTATCCTTTTCTTCCTGCGCGAGAAACTGGTGGACTGGATGCACGGTGCCGAGGAAGAACATACCGTGATCAAGGACACCACCAAGGAAGAAATCGGCATCACCGCGGATCACGATGTGGCGCCGCAAAGGAAGTTTGGGGAGTGAGGTCTTGCTCGAACCTAAGGTGGCGGCAAGGCACCGGGGGCGGGTTTTCAGGACCGCTGTGAACCCATCCCTGGGCGCTGCGGCGCAAACATCCTGTTTGCGACGCTCCTGAAAACCCGCCCCCGGCACCTTGCCTTAGCGTCTAAGTTCGGGACTTCGATTCAACACAATTTCCAACATAGAATTCTCTCGAAGATTCATCAAGAGTGGACCACACACTTGTCTCGAAGCACTTCTGTTACGCGCGAAGGCCGAGTGCCGGATGGAAGTTTTCAGGAGCGTCGGCGACAGGGACGTCGCCGACGCAGCGTACAGGGATGTATTCACAGCGGTCCTGAAAACTTCCATCCGGTGCTTGGCCGCCACAATAGTAATTCAAAGGACCCAGAACCTGTCGAAGCACTCAGCGCCCCTTCACCAGATAGGCAATCGCTCGATCCAGTCCCTCAATCGTCATCGGATACATCTGCCCATTAACCAATCGCTGGGTCAGACCGATACTTCCGGTGTACTGCCAGTACTCCTCCGCAGTGGGATTCAGCCACACGAGTTTTTCGTAGGTATTGGTCACCCGCTGCATCCAGGCCGCACCGGGCTCCTCGTTCATGTGCTCGACACTGCCAAAGCGGCTGGTAATTTCGTACGGCGCCATGGAGGCGTCGCCGACGAAGATTACCTTGTAGTCCTTGCCGTAAGTACGCAGCACTTCCACCAGCGGCGTGGATTCACTGTAGCGGCGCGCATTGTCTTTCCACACATGTTCGTAAATAAAATTGTGGAAGTAGAAATATTCCAGATGCTTGAACTCACTACGGCAGGCAGAGAACAACTCTTCGCACTGCTTTACATAGGGGTCCATAGAACCGCCCACGTCAAAAAAGATCAGCACCTTTACCGCGTTGCGCCGCTCGGGCACCATTTTTATATCCAGCAGGCCCGCATTGCGCGCGGTGGAACGGATAGTGTCATTGAGATCCAATTCTTCCGCCGCGCCAGTGCGGGCGAACTTGCGCAGCTTGCGCAGTGCCACCTGGATATTGCGGGTGCCGAGACTGATGCTGTCATCCAGATTGCGGAACTGACGCTTCTCCCACACCTTGGACGCAGACTTGTTGCGGCTCTCGCCGCCAACGCGGATACCGCCGGGGTGATAGCCGCTGTTGCCAAACGGGCTGGTACCACCGGTACCAATCCACTTGTTGCCACCGCTGTGTCGTTTCTTCTGCTCCTCAAGACGCTTCCTGAATTCCTCCAGCATCTTTTCCAGCCCGCCCATGGACTGGATCTTTGCCTTTTCTTCATCGCTCAATTGCTTGAGAAATTCAGACCGCAGCCAGTCCTCCGGAATCATCTGTTCGAGAATATCGTCGAGGGTTTCCAGATCCTTGAAATAGGCGGCGAAGGCACGGTCGAATTTGTCGAAGTGCTTTTCGTCTTTGATCAGGCAGGTACGGGCGAGGAAGTAGAGCTCATCCAGGTTCGCGTAGACAAGACGCTGCTGCAGGGCTTCCAGCAGCGAAAGCAGCTCGGTGATGGATACCGGGAGTTGGTAGCGGCGGAGGTTCAGGAAAAATCCGATGAGCATTGGGTTTCCCCGAGGGTGTTAATGGTACATGTAGGAGTCTGCTTGCAGGCGAACATCCGCGGTGGGGTTCGCCTGCAAGCAGGCTCCTACAAGGAAGAATTAGCGGCCGTCTCTACGCGCCATAAACGCCAGACGCTCCAGCATGTGTACGTCCTGTTCGTTCTTGAGCAACGCACCGTAAAGTGGAGGAATCGCCGATTTGGCATCGCGGTTTTTGAGTACTTCTTCGGGAATATCATCCGCCAGCAATAGTTTGAGCCAGTCGATCAGTTCCGACGTAGAAGGTTTTTTCTTCAGCCCCGGGACCTCGCGGATCTGGAAGAAAATATCCATCGCCTCGGAAACCAGCTGCTGCTTGATGCCCGGGTAGTGCACGTCCACGATCTTCTGCATGGTCGCGCGGTCGGGGAAACTGATGTAATGGAAAAAGCAGCGGCGCAGGAAGGCATCCGGCAACTCTTTTTCATTGTTGGAGGTAATAATCACAACCGGGCGGTGTTTTGCGGTGATGGTCTCTCCGGTTTCGTACACAAAGAACTGCATTCGATCGATTTCCACCAACAGATCGTTGGGGAATTCGATATCCGCCTTGTCGATCTCATCGATCAGCAGCACCACCCGCTCGTCGGCCGCAAAGGCCTCCCACAGCTTGCCCTTTTTGATGTAATTACCGATATCGTGCACACGGTCCACCCCCAGCTGGGAATCCCGCAGACGCGAAACGGCGTCGTACTCGTAGAGCCCCTGCTGGGCCTTGGTGGTGGATTTGACATGCCACTGGATCAGCTTCAGTCCAAGGCTGCGCGCCACCTCCTCTGCCAGCAGGGTTTTGCCTGTGCCCGGCTCGCCCTTGATCAGCAGCGGGCGCTGCAGGGTCACCGCGGCGTCCACCGCCATTTGCAGATCGTCGGTGGCGACATAACTGTCGGTTCCGGTGAATTTCATGGCTGCTCCGAATTCCCGTGGATCGAAAAACACTCATGGTAAAGGAAGCGCGGAAAGGGGCCAAAGGCGGAATCGGTCAGATTGGATGACGACAGCGGCCGCAGCCGGGAAGAACCCGACCAGATAGGGATAGCGAGTCAGATTTTGAATGTTCGCCGCCGCAATGCGGGGCCTGGACTCTGTGTTTCCGGTGATCTTGTTTATGCAACCTGCGCGCGGCGGCGGCGGACTACCTGGCGGCCCTTGTCGGTGATGTACCAGCGGATACCGAGATGACTGTGGATTTTACCCACCATTTCCAGCACCAGCAGACTGTTCAGGGCACGGGCCACAGAGTTCGTTTCCATATTGCCCTCCTGCACCATCCCCGCCAGCGAGCGAAACACGCAGTCGCCGTTGTTCAGCAGGCCGAGCACCTGCAGGGCATTGTCGTCGAGCTTGCGGATCTGGTTGAAATCGAGCGTCGGCCCCTGATCTGGATCGCCCTCTATCTCGTGCTCCAATAACGGCATCATCTCCAACTGCATGGCGCGGATTTCCTGCTCCAGATTTTCCACCCGTGCGCGTGCGATGCTGGCATCTCGCAGCTGACGGCGCGCAGCGTTGAATACGAACATGCGCGAGGCAATGGCGGCAAGCAGACAATATCCTGTGAAAATCAGCAGGCGCGAAGGGTCACCCTGAATTTCGATCAGCAAGTCGCTCTGGGTGAACTTGAGAAAAATCGGCACCATCAATGCGCCGCACAGCCCCATGATCAGGCATCGGGCAAGGCCGGCTGGGTCTTCTTCGGTGAACAGCATCTGATAGTAGTTAACCAGGCCACCGAGAATACCGGAGACCAGCATGACCGCAGTCAGAATTAGCAGGTGGTCGAGCATCCCTGTCCCTTCATTCCATGCACAGAAAACGCCAGTGAAGGCACTTTGTGTTTGTCCATTGTTCTTGCGGGCGGTTAAGTCCGGCTTTTGAATCGTGCCTGCTGGCGCGTCATTGTGCCATTCGGCGCCGCACCGTCAGCGCTCCCTTCAATGGGAGGGGTTGTTGCGGGCTCTATTAGATATAGCAGCAACCGGGGAACTCAGAAGCCGGGGGAAAGGTCTGCGAGAAGGGAATGGCGCCGGATGCCGCAAGAACTGGCCGCCGGCGCGACGGGAAAGATCCAGCAAATCAGTACTGGTCACTTTCTGTCATTGGGCGGTCTTTACGGCGGCGGAGTATCAGTCCGACGATGCCAATAATCAGCATGACCGCAAAGGCTCCACCTGCGGCAAACACCAAGCTGGCGGTCACCTCCGGGGTTGCACCATTTTCCTCGAACACCATCTGATATGCGAAAAGCGGCAGAACCGGTGTCAGCGGTGCGTCGTCCATAGTGCCACGCGCGGGTACCAGTAGTACGGTAGCGGACACCAGCAAAAACAGATTGCGCAGCCAGGACCAGTGCCAGTTGCGCATAAACCACCAGCCCGCCGCCAGCAATACCACCACACCGCCGGCATATATTGCCCAGGCCACCTTGAATTCTTCTGCCATTATCTTTCCGCTTGTCTTTATTAATGGTTCATTTTTCGTTTGGCTATCGGGCGCCGTTAACCATTTAATTCTCGCCACCCCGGGGTTTCCGGGTTCCCGCCCTTGCGGGAATAACGATGTTTAACGGTATCCTTTCGCTAATAAATTTTTCAATCGTCACCGATCCAGACGACGATGTGATCTTCATAATCTTCCACCTGCACTTGCTCCTCACTGATCACCTGATCCCTCACAGAAATACCCGCTTTATGCACGGATTCCGGATCGCCGGAAACCAGCGGGTGCCACTCGGGCAACCGCCCCCCCTGGGCCAGCAAGCGGTAGGCGCAGGTAGCGGGTAACCAGGCAAAGCTGGCGGCGTCTTCCGGGGTCAACTGGATACAGTCTGGCACCTTCTGTTTGCGGTTTGGGTAATCACTGCAGCGGCAGCTGTGGCTGTCCAACAGCTTGCAGGCCACACGGGTGGTGTAGACCTCTCCGGTGTCCTCGTCTTCCAGCCGGTGCAGGCAGCAGCGACCACAACCGTCGCAGAGGGATTCCCACTCGGAAACCGTCATTTCCGCGAGGGTTTTGCGCTGCCAGAATGGCCTTTGGCTTACCACGTCCGCAACTCCGAATTCAGCCGCGGGGCAGTTTGCTGTTCTGCGCGGCAATTGCCCGCATTTCGTCATCCTGCGCCGGCGGCATTTGCAGATAGTAGCCCTGTTCCTGCAGCGCGTGTATGACCTTCTGCGCATCCGCACGCGCCAGTTTGCGCTCGGGGGTGATCAGCATGGTGGTCACATGCACCGGTGCACCAAACAGCTGCTGCAGGCTTTCCGGCACTTTGGACACGCCATCCTGCTTCTGCACATACAGATACATTTCGTCCTTGCGCGGGCTGCGGTAAATATCGCAAAGAAGTTTCATTATGCGTTTCTCAATCGGTTCAGTTCATCCAGCAGTGGCTCACCGACAACAGTTCTGCGCCATCCCAGCAGGCGGCCTTCCAGCTCGGGCTTTTCCGCCTGCACCAGGTTTTCCAGTTCTTTTTTGCGCACCAGGATTTCCGGCGGCAGGCCCGCCGCCTCGGCGAGTTCGGTAACTTTCTGTCGCAGCAGTTTCAGATCCTCGCCCTGCTCGCGATTCAGCGGCATAGGCATACGCGGAGGCAGGTCAGTGCGCTCGCTGGCGGCAGCGATGATCTGCAGCAGGGTCTCACCGTATTTGCGCATCGTCTTGCCCTCAAGCCCGGGCTGGCCCAGGGTAGCGAGATGCTTCGGCATCGACTGGGCGAGGCCGAGACAGACATTTTCTTTTAACAGGTGATTGCGCGGTATATCCCGCTCGCGCGCTTCACGCTCGCGCCACGCGCACAGGTCCTGCAGCACCGCAAGCTGTTTCTGCCGCAGGCGCCACGCCCCCTTCACTTTGAGGTAGTAGAGCTCCGGCACTTCCGTCTGGCGCGCGGCCTGGATAATCGCGTCGCAGTCTTCCCGCAACCAGTCGAGGCGCCCCAGCTCGCGCAGTTTTTTCAGCAGCATGCCGTAAATCAGTGGCAGCCAGGCCACATCGAGGGCCGCATAGTTTTTCTGAGACTCGCTGAGTGGCCGCTGCAGCCAGTCGGAGCGGGTCTCGCTTTTCGGCAGTTCAATCTGCAGCAGCTGCTGCACGGTGGCAGCGTATCCGAGGCCCGCGCCCATACCGGAAATGGCCGCTGCCACCTGAGTATCGAAGATTGGCTCGGGTATGGCGCCGAGCAGGCGATCTAGGGTTTCCAAATCCTCACTGCAGGAATGCATGATTTTGACCACGCGCGTGTCCAGCAGCAGCTCCCTGAGCGGCCCCAAATCGTCGATGGCGAGATTGTCGATCAGATAGCAGTGTTTACCGTCCCCGATCTGCACCAGTGCAGGCAGTGGATAGAAGGTGCGGCTGCGCATGAATTCGGTATCCAGCGCCACCGCGCTCTGGGTGCGCCAGCGGGCACAGAGTTCCGCCAGCTGGGTGCTGCTGTCGATCCAGATGGGCGTGGTGTCGACCAGTTGTTTGTTGATTTGTTCGGGCATCAGAAAACCAGCTTAAAGGGCGGTGCGGCTATTGAATGCGTGCGCCAGGGTACCGCCGTCGATATATTCCAGCTCGCCACCAATGGGGACGCCGTGGGCAATACGGCTCACTTTGACACCTTTGGCGCGGGCACGCTCGGCGATGAACTGGGCGGTGGCTTCGCCTTCCACGGTGGGGTTGGTGGCAATGATCAGCTCGGCAATACGCTCCTCTTCCTGCTCGCCCAGGCGCTCGCCCAGCAGGTCGAGCCCGAGGTCCGCTGGCCCAACGCCGTCAATGGGGGACAGGTGGCCGTGCAATACGAAGTAGAGGCCGTGGTAGTTGCCCGCCTGTTCAATGGCGAGCACATCCGCCGGGGTTTCCACCACACACAGCAGAGAATGATCGCGCCGGGTGTTGTTGCACAAGGCGCACACTGCTTGCTCGGTAAGCGTGCGACAGCGGCTGCAGCGGCCGACTCTTTCCACCGCCTGCTGCAGCGAGTGGGCGAGCAGGCCAGCGGCATCGCGGTCTTTTTCCAGCAGATACATCGCCATGCGCTGCGCGGATTTGGGACCGACACCGGGCAGGCAGCGCAGTGCGCGAATCAGGTCTTCAATCAAGGGACTGAACATTTATCGGGTACGCCGGTTCAATAACAAAAAGGGGTCACTAACAAAAAGGGCCCGATTGGGCCCGGTATGCTCGATGGGCTCTCGACGGTAAGCCCGTCAGCCGAACGGGAACTTGAACCCTTCCGGCAGGTTCATGCCGGCGGCGAGCCCACCCATTTGCTCCTTCTGCACCTTTTGCGCGGCTTCTTCCACCCGGCGCACGGTATCGTTCACCGCTGCGGCCAGCAGGTCTTCGAGCATTTCCTTGTCTTCGCCGAGCAGGCTCTGGTCGATGTTGACGCCTACTACGTCGTGACGACCGTTCATGGTGACCTTCACCATGCCCGCGCCGGATTCACCGGTAACGCGCAGGTCAGCCAGCTCTTGCTGGATTTTCTCCATGCGCTCCTGCATATCGGCCTGCATCTTCTGGGCCTGCTGCATCAAATCGCCCAAACCTTTCATCATGGGAGTCACCCTTCCATTAATTCATTCAACACATGCGGAGAACGCTAAAAATCGTCGCAAGCACGTGGCTGGTAATGACCGCCGGGCGCCACCAGGGCGCACGCAGTAGATTTTTGCTCTGGTCAGCCCAGGTATTCCACGGTTTCCGGAACCAGCTGCGCGCCCAGCTCCGCCTGCAGATCCTGCACCAGCGGGTCCCGGTTGAGGGCGTCGCGGGCGGAGAGTAACTGCGCCTCGCGGGTAGCCGCCACCAGTCGCGCCGGCGTTCCACCGTGGACTTCGCCCACCTGGATATGAACACTTACCGGCTGGCCGAAAAAGTCTCCCAACACATCGGCGAGGCGGCGCTGATGGCCGTCGTCGTAGAGGCTGCTGAAAGACTGGTCCAGGATAAAAGACAGTATATGGTCCTGCCGCCCCTGCAACTCCAGATGCGAGGCAATGGAGTGGAGAATACCGGTCACGCCGATCTGCGGATACATAGCCGGCCAGCTGCCGGGCGACAACGCTTCCAGACGCGCCGGCGGCACAACTGGCGCTGGCTGCGCGGGCACACTGGGAGGAATCGGCGCCCGCGCTGCCGGCGCAGTCTGCGCTTCGGCTACCTGTTGCCGCAAGCGCTCGCGCATGGCGGCGCGGTCATCATCCTCTGCCGGTGCGCCCTCGCTTACCGGTGCGACCGTGTTTTCAGGTATCGCAGACACAACAAATTCTTCTTCCGCTACTGCGGCAAATGCGGACGCGGCGGGCTCCGCCGCTGGAGATAGCGGCTTCTCGTCAGCTGCGGGCTTTTTTTCGCTGTCACTCCGGCTTGCCGTGTAGTTCGGCTCGAGTGGGCGCGACTCCAGCCCGCGGTCCGGACTTTCGCTCACCGGCTCGTCGTCCCACGGCGGTGTGTCGTCCTGTGGCGGCGCAGACTGCGGCTCTGGACGGGTTGGCTCGGCCGGGGGCGGGCTGGAGGACACAGACGCCCCTGCAGGCGCCTGAGCGACAGTCTCATTCACTGTTGGCGCAGGCTGCGGCTCTGCTGCAACCGGTGCCGATACCGGCTGTGGCGCCGGTTTGTGTTCAACGGCCTGGCCGGCACCGGCGAGACGGGCCGTTGGAATGTTGGCAACGCCCTGTGGCTTGAATGCCAGCATCCGCAAAAGCGCCATCTCAAAACCGCCGCGAGGGTCCGGCGCCAGCGGCAGGTCTCGGCGTGCGAGCAGGGCCATCTGGTAGAAAAGTTGCACGTTTTCACTGGCGATGGCGGCCGCGTGTTGTTGCAGCTGTTCCGCATCGCCGAGGGCGTTGTCGATCGCCTCCGGTAGCACCTGAGCAATGGCGATACGGTGGAGAATGGACGCGAGTTCCGCCAGTGCAGCGCTGTAATCCGGTGCGTGCTGCGAGAGATCGTTGACCGCGGCGAACAGCGCCGCCGGGTTCTCATCCGCCAGTGCCTGTACCAGCTTCCACACCAGACTGCTGTCGAGTGTGCCGAGCATGGCCCGCACTTCCGCCTCGCTGATCTTGCCACCGCCAAACGCAATGGCCTGGTCGGTAAGACTCATGGCATCGCGCATGCTGCCGTCGGCAGCGCGCCCGAGCAGCCACAGGGCGGCCTCCTCAAACGGCACCAGCTCTTTTTCCAGTACGAAACGCAGGTGCTCAACCACCCGCTCCGGGCTCATGTTCTTCAGATTGAACTGCAGACAGCGGGATAGCACCGTGACCGGCAGCTTCTGCGGATCGGTGGTGGCCAGCAGGAATTTGACATGGGGCGGAGGCTCTTCCAGCGTTTTCAACAGGGCGTTGAAAGAGCTGTTGGACAGCATGTGCACCTCGTCGATCAGGTACACCTTGTAGCGACCCCTTGTGGGCGCATACTGCACATTTTCCAGCAGCTCGCGGGTATCCTCCACCTTGGTGCGGGAAGCCGCGTCCACCTCGATCAGGTCCACAAAGCGCCCTTCGGCAATCTCGTTACATACCGAGCACTGGCCGCAGGGTTCAGAACTGACACCGGTTTCGCAGTTGAGGCACTTGGCGAGAATCCGCGCAATGGTGGTCTTGCCCACTCCGCGGGTACCGGCAAACAGATAGGCGTGGTGCAGGCGGTTGTTGTCCAGGGCATTGATCAGGGCCTGGAGCACATGCTCCTGGCCCACCATCTCCCGGAACAACCGCGGCCGCCACTTGCGCGCCAGTACTTGATAACTCATTCGCTCTCCGCACCTTGGGGTGCCCTGATTTGGACGGAATATGCCGGCAGCGGCACTTGAGAAGTCGGCCATTATAGCGACATCACCGCCCAGGAGTAGACACCCGCCAGCCGGCGTCGGCGGGGAGCACCGCAAACAACGTTTTCTCGGCTCCGCCTCCCGAAGAGGACGAACTTGAGGACAATTCGGTCAACTTATCGTGTCAAAACGACCACTCGTCGATTGCTATACGCCTGTGTTATAACTTGCCCGGCTCGAGACAAAGCAACCACAACAATCACAACGAGCGCTGTACGGGGATTTCACCAACCAATGAATAAAGCCCGGAAGACACTTCTGGAGAAGCTGTTTGCCGAACACGGCCAGGCACTGGTGCGCTTCGTCACTCGCATTGTGCGCAGCCCTGAAGACGCCGAAGACATTGCCCAGTACGCCTATCTGCGCCTGCAGAACCTTACCGATGAAAAGGATCTGGAGAACCCCCGCGCCTACCTCTTCCAGATTGCCAACAATCTGGCGCTGGATCAGCTGCGCCGGGGGAAGCTGCATATTGATTACGTCAACCAGCACCTGCCCGTCGACAGCACCGGCGAGGATGACCACGCCGACCACCACTCTCCGGAACGGGTTCTCGCTGCCAGGCAACAACTACAGGCCATTCACGAAGCCATGGACAGCCTGCCTCTTAAGTGCCGCCAGGCTTTCCTGTTGCACCGCAACCGAGGCCTCTCCTATAGCGAAATCGCTGAAGATATGAACATATCCGTCAGCAGTGTGGAGAAGTACATTCTGCAGGCGCTGAAGGTCTGCCGGCAGAAAACCGGAAACCTCTAATCCCGCAACCAATCTCAATCCGCCCCTCCGTGGCGTACAGGCTTGCTGTGGCGCTTTACCGACACCGCACTGCCGTGCCCAACAGGATTCGAACCAGTCTGGCGCACACCGGCTGACCAGTGCACCGCGGTGCAGCAAATTAATTCGAATTTGTTTGAGGTAATCCCCCCGCTGCTCGTCTTACCTATGAGCAGCGGCATCTGAACAAGAAAAAACGGATTCCGTGAGAAATTTGTGCTAAATTTTTCGGCGTTTTTTCGCAAAAATTGCACAGAAAGTTTGTAGCAGTTGATTTGAGCGCCTTCCCATAGCACCATATTGGTGCATCCAGGCAGTTAAGGCCTGAGGAAAGGCACTTACCACCCAAATGACAACTCTGACAGGCAGTCCAACAGGTTATCGGAAAACAAGGTATTAGTGCGGTGAACCCTCAGGAAGTACAAGACGTACCAACGGAAGACAGGCTGGACCAGGCGTGTGCCTGGATCGCGCGCCTGCGTTCCGACGCGCTCAGCGATACCGACCGCCGCGCTTTTGCCCAATGGATGGCGGAGTCTCCGGCGAACCACAAAGCCTTTGAGGAAATGTGTGAACTCTGGGGCGACCTGGGTGTACTCTCCCGCCTGCCGCTCGACGAAATCTACCCCGAAAGCGTTCCCGCGTCTCACCACCGCGACACCGCTAATCAAGCAAGCCGCGGGCGCCCAACGCCGGCCGGCGACGAGCCCTCCAGCCGCGGATGGAACCTGCCTCAATGGCTGATGGGCGGCAGTGCCGTTGCAGCCTGCCTTGGCATTGCCCTTTGGATTGGCAACCAGTGGTTGCAACAGACACCAACGCAACAGCAGATGTACACCACGGCTGTCGGCGAAATGCGCACTGTTGATCTCCCCGATGGTTCACGCGTACAGCTGAACACCAACTCGGAGCTAATCGTCAACTTCAGCCGCGAAGAGCGCCGCACACAACTGCTGCGCGGCGAGGCTTACTTCAATGTGGCCCGCCAGACCGCACGCCCCTTCACCGTAAGCGCCGGTAGCGCCAATATCCGCGTGCTGGGCACCCAGTTCAATGTGGAGCGCAACCCCGAGAACACCCGTGTATCCGTCACCGGCGGCACCGTGGCCGTGAGCGAGGCCAGCGCCGCCAGTGGCCTGCGGCCGGAAACCGTCAAGCTGACCCGCAATCAGAAGGTCAGCGTGTCTGGCAGCGGCCTGTCCGAAGTCGGCCGCACCTCCGAGCAGGAGGCACTTGACTGGACTCAGGGTCAGCTGGTCTTTGACGAAACCCCGCTCAACGAGGCATTGGAAGAACTGAACCGCTATCTCAAGGTACCTGCCGCTGCAGCACCTGCAGTGGGTGACAGGACTCTGTCCGGCACCTTCGAGCTGACCGACCCGGAAAACACGCTTTCCGCCATCGCCGCCGCACTGGGATTGAGCCAGGATCACAGCAATCCCAACCTGACTCTCTTGTCCCCCAAGCCTAACTGAGATATAAACCTCGCTTCGGGTGATCGTACTTTTTTTAGCCAAAAGCTTGCGCTCACCTTCACCAGATAATCCATCAGAATGCATGCAGTCGCGGCCGCTGATCGCGCCGACTGCGCGGGTGAGACGAAAGCATTGGACTTCCGGCACTGGGTAACACTGTCTCTGACAGGCCTGCTGGCATTCTCCGGGAGTGCTCTCTCCGCCTGCCCGAAATCCGGCGTCCAGCTTCCTTCCGGCCCTCTTTCCCGCGCACTGATTGCCCTTGGCAAGCAATGCCGGGTGTCGCTGGTGATGCAACCCAACAGTGTGTCCAGCATCCAGGTTAGAGAGCAGCACCTGGAAACCTCCAATGGCAGTATCGCCCCGGCGCTTCATCAGCTCCTGGACAAGACGCCACTGACCTTCATGCACACCGGCACCAATGCGGTGGCGATCATTGCCCGCCCCACAGAATCAGAGAGCGATCATGCGGCAGCGGTGCAAACCCTGCCTGCAGAAGAAGTCACGGTTACCGGGCAGAGTCTTACCGGCAGCCACCTGCGCCACCTGAAGCTCGACAGCTACGCGCCGATCGATGTGCTTGCGCAACCGGAACTGGAAATCACCGGCGCACAAACCGTCGCCGAGCTGCTTAAGTTCCTGCCCGCGGTTTCAGGTAATTCCACCAGCACGTCTGTCACCAACGGCGGCAATGGCACGGCCACCGTCACCCTGCGCGGCCTTCCCGCAAGCAATACCCTGGTGCTGATCAACGGCCGGCGCATCGTCAACAACGGATTCGGTGGAGAAGCGGCGGACCTGAACACCATTCCGCTCTCCGCGGTAGACCGCATCGAAGTACTGAAAGACGGCGCCTCGGCCGTATACGGCTCCGACGCTATTGCCGGGGTGGTGAACATCATCCTGCGGCGGGATTTTGACGGGCTGGATATCAGCAGTTATTACGGCCAGGCGGTGCGCGGCGACCAGCGGACCAATTCATACAGCATTACCTGGGGTGGCGGCAGCGAGACCAGCCACTTGATGTTCAGCCTCGCCCACTACCGCCAGGGCGAAATTCGGAGTCGCGATCGGGATCTGTCCGACTCCGCCGACAACCGCGCCCTCGGCGGTACTGATGTGCGCTCATCCGCTTCCCCGTCGGGATATATTTCGCTCGCCAGCGGCGTCGTCACCAATGACGGAGACGGGTTTACCCCCTGGAGCGAGGACTTCCTGTATAACTTCCGCGAGCACACCTCCGCCCTGGTTCCCTCCGAGCGTCAGTCCCTTTATGTTGCCGCCAGTCACAGCCTGTCTGACACCGTGGACGCCTACGCAGAGTCCATGGTTATTCGTACCCGCTCTGAATTGACAATGGCGCCCACGCCCGTCTTTACCCGCTTCGACAATGGCGATCTCAGCATCGCGCGCGATCAGATCTACAACCCGTTTGGCGAAGAAATCACTGACGTACGGAAGCGTGTACAAGAGCTGGGCCCGCGAATCCAGAATAACGACACCGACACCTGGCGCCTGAACACCGGCATAAAAGGACAAGCCGACGAATGGCGCTGGGAGCTTACCGCTGCGACCCATTACACCCGAGCCAACGAAACCCTCAGCAACCTGATTGACCCGAACCGCCTTTCCCTCGCCCTCAAAGGGCCGGATGTCTGTGCCGAAGAAAACGGCTGCGTAGCGGTCAACCTGCTTGGCGCCCCCGGTAGTATCGACGGCGTACAGCTGGGCTATATCCGCGCAGAGAACCGCGTCGACGGCACCACCCGTATGCATTCGGTTACCTATGTCGCCGATGGCCCATTGGGCGGGAACGCCGCCGGAGAAATACTCGCCGCCGCCGGTATTGAAATCCGCCGCGAGGCCATAGATTTCACCTCTACCGATTCTGCCGGTCTCTCGCTGATTGGTGGCGTAGCCTCGGGTGCGGCGGAGGGGCAACGCCTGATCGGCGAGGCATTTGCCGAAATTTCCCTGCCATTAAAAGCAGACCGCCTGTGGCTCGACGGCGCGCTGCGCTATTCCGAGTACAGCGACTTCGGCAACACCGCCAATCCAAAAATTGCACTGCGCTGGCGCCCGTGGCCGACGCTGCTGGTGCGCGCGAGTTATGCCACCGGATTCAAGGCTCCCACGCTCATCGACATGAACCAGACCGGCCACCAAAGCCAGGAATTCCTGTTCGACCCCTGCACCAATAGCAATGCCGACCAACTGCCCGGCTGCAACGGTCGCGCGGATCAGGACCGCATCCAGTATCTGACGGAATATGGTGGCAACCCGAACCTTCAACCGGAAACTTCAGACAACCGGTCCCTTGGCATCGTATGGACCCCCGGCGACTTCACCGGATTTCATGCCAGCCTTGACCTGTTTGAGATCCGCCAGAACGACGTGATTGATACCAGCCCCCAGTACCTGATCACGAAAAATGCCTATCACGGACTGTTCCGCGATCGCGTGCAACGCGACGGCGAAGGCGACATCACTCGCATCGTCGCTACCCGCCTGAATATCGGCGCCCGTGAAGTGCGCGGCGTCGATGCGTCCATGCGCTACCAGTATCAGTCCAAATCACTCGGACTGATCCGCTGGTCCATGAACAGCAGCCATATGTCGAGCTACCTAAACCAGCTCGCGCCAGGCAGCCCGGTCGAAGATCTCTCCGGCACATTTGCCGATGCCGCCAGCGGCGGCGCTGGCTCACTCCCCGAGTGGAAGGCCAACACCGGTATTTATTGGCAGCGCGGTCGCTGGGAAGGCGGCTACACCATTCACTATGTGAGTGACCTTGAAGAGAGCTTTACGCTCAACGATCAGGCCGTCACTCGCACCATCGACAGCTGGTCCACCCACGATCTGCAACTGGCATACGGCGTACCCAGTGGTTTCCGCTTCGCCATTGGCATCGACAACTTGCTGGACCAGGCACCGCCTTTCGCCGCCTCGGCATTCAACGACAATTTCGACGCTCGCACCTACGACCTGACCGGGCGCTACTGCTACACCACTTTCAGTTTCAGCATGTGATGCAACCGGCGACAACCGGTTTCTCCTTTTTAAAATCCGCACTACGCTGTTGGCAGTAGCGCGATTACCGCGATGAATGGACAAGCGACGAATAAAATCCGGCCGTTGTCCAAGCTATTTGCGATTCGCGAATTTCCCTTTCCTGTCCGCATCAATGTCGCCCCCTCCCCGCTCCTGGCAAAAACTGACGCACATTCCGTTCGCTCATTTCCCCACGGATGACGTCGCAATTGGCACAAACGAACCAAAGGCGCAATTTCATTCACAAAATCTCTTGATGAAAGAAAAATTGTTCTAGGGTTGTTAGCAAGCCTCTATTGATAGAAGTAAGCAGTTGTCAGGGAGAGCAAAGCCAAATTCGGCGAACATTACCGGTATCAGGAGAGGTATACCATGGACAGAACCCGTCTTTCTCGGGCAATCAAGGGCGCGATCGCGGCTGCCGCGGTTTCAACCAGCTTTTCCTCCGTTTCTTTTGCCCAAGATACTCAGGCAGAGGTTGAGGAAATTGTTGTAACCGGTTCTCGAATTCAGCGTGCGACAGATACCAACAGCGCCACCCCCATCAGCGTGTTCGACGCCGCACAACTCGAACAGTCAGGGCAAACCACTCTGGAAGATTTCCTGCAAGATATTCCATCAATGACCGGTGGCCAACTGGGCTCATCGGTAAACAATGGCAGTGCCGGCCTGGCGACAGTATCGCTTCGCGGCCTCGGATCTTCCCGCACACTGATCCTGATGAACGGTCGCCGCCTCAGCTCATCCGGCGGCGCCACCGGTGTGGTCGACCTCAACACCATCCCTACCTCCATCATTGAACGCGTCGAAATACTTCGCGACGGAGCATCCACCATTTACGGTTCTGACGCCATCGCCGGTGTCATCAACATTATCACCAAGAAAGGGTTTGAGGGGGCGGAGCTCACCGCGGATTACGGTTCCTCCACGCACGGTGACGGCGATGAATATCTCGCCGCAGTGACCTTTGGTACAGGGAACGACAAAGGTCATGTGATGCTAAATGCGCAGTACACCAAGCGCGATGATATCTGGCAGGGAGACCGCCGCTTCTCCGAGTGCCCTCTTGGCGAATCTGGTGGCAACGTGCTTTGTATCGGTAGCCCGACAACTATCCCGGCGCGCTTCTCTCCTCTATCGAATAACGACCAATTCATTGTCGACCCGGTTACCGGAGAAGTCGAAGATTTTGACCTGGCTCGGTACGGCTACAATTTCGCGGCAGCTAGCTATCTGGTAACTCCCCAAGAAGTTGCTTCCATTTATGGATATGGCACCTACGAATTATGGGACTGGGAAGACGTTACTACGATACGGGGATTCTCTGAGCTGTCATTTGTTAACCGTCGCTCAGACCAATTGATGGCAGCGGAGGGTACTTTTTGGGCTCCAGAAGTTCCATTGACGAACCCAGGCTTCCCCGCGGGATTCAATGAACCAGTCACCATCGGCCGCCGTCTGGCTGAAACCGGTGGCCGTTCGTTTACCCAAGACCTAAATACCTGGCGCGGCGTCGTCGGCCTGGAAGGTGAGTTCTGCAATGAGTGGACCTGGGACCTTTCTTACAACTATTCCCGCTGGATCGACTCGCAGATAGACCGCGGCAGGGCCAATACCATTCGGTTCGAAAACCTCCTTGACCCAGCCGCTTGCGCCGCCGATCCAGATTGTGCGGCTGCCGTTGCCGAGACCGGCGAAACAGCCTGGAATCCCTTCGCGGAAAACAGTCTCTCCCCTGCCATGCAGCAGTATGCCCTAGTAACCAACTCACCTATAGAGCGCGCCAGATTACGTAGCTTCCAAGCCAACCTAGTAGGTGATTTCGGAGAATGGGCCCTTACCGGTGAGGCGCCCGCTTGGGCCATCGGTTATGAAAACCGTTCAGAGACGACAGAAATTATTCCTGATGGCGCTGCGGAAATCGGCCAGATCTACTTTGTAAATGGCGACGCATGGGGCGGCAGTTACAGTGTCGATGAGTTTTATGGAGAAGTAAGGGTCCCGGTGCTGGAAGGACGCCCGTGGGCAGATATTCTCGCTTTCGAAGCTTCATTCCGGTATTCCGACTACAACACCATAGGTAGTGACACCACCTTTGGCGCAGTCATCGAATATGCGCCACTGGAGCAACTCCGCTTCCGTGGCACCTACTCCGAAGGATTCCGTGCCCCAGGCCTGGACGATTTGTTCCTGACCCCAACCGTATCCGCAGAAACCTATACCGATCCATGTAACGACTACGATGCCGATGAAGACCCTGTCAACGTTGTTGCCAACTGCATGGCTGACGGTATCGCCCCCGGGACCACTATCGGCACACAGGCAACCGGTCTGTTCGGCGGCAACCCGGACCTGAATGCTGAAACATCCGAGAGCTATACCCTGGGCATCGTGTGGACTCCAACCTTCACTGATGACATGGGATTCACTCTGGATTACTTCAATATCAGTATTGACGACGCCATTGGCACTCTGACCACTAACACCATTGTCAACGGTTGTTATGAGAGTGCGAACTTTAGCTCACCACTGTGTGACCTGATTACCGGCGCACCCGCAGTAGGCACCAGTCCCTCGGCAGACGCGCCCCAGCGCCGAGCATCGGACCTGACTATTGCCGGTCAGCTATTGAATAGCCAGAACGTCTCAACCTTTGAAACCTCCGGTGTCGATCTCGGATTCGACTACAGCATGGAGATGGGTCCTGGTATTTTCACGGTTAACGCTACCGCGACCTATCTGCATGAATGGAAGTATCGCGCCAGCGCCGACGACCCCACCATCGATTTGGCCGGCTATTATGGTGCAGACCCGGTAACCACAGCTATCGTGGCTTTCCCTGAGTGGAAGCTATACACCACCTTCGGCTACGAGTACGACTGCTGGAGCGCGTTTACCACCGTCCGGATGCTGGGTGAAGTTGATGACTTTGATCCGCAAGCCGGAGACCTTGCAACTCATATTGACACTACTTGGTATCAAGATGTGAACTTCAACTACTTCCGCTGGGAGAACATCAAGATTACCGGTGGTATCCGCAACGTCTGGAACCAGCAGCCACCATATGTCACTAACTACGATGACATGAATACGCTAATGAGAAGCTATGACACTGTCGGTCGCTTCTTCTACGGTAGCGTGACCTTTCAGTTCTAACCCTCCGCCTCAGAAGTTCACCTCTCCAGCCCCGCCTCCATGGCGGGGCCCCTAGTTCCCGCCCATAGCTATCAACACACGATTATCGGACATATATATCCCAAACATCATATCCTGACTATATATCTCAAAATGTTTTTCAATTTCCTTGAGGGAACTATTTCGCCATCCGTTAAATGATCGTTGGGAAGGGAATGACCACTTGGGGGTAGTCATTCCAGCTTCGTGAAACAATTCAAAAAGATCCAACGATCAAGAGAGGATTTACAATGAGAAAGAACCTTCTGTCCGTTGCTGTTGCAGCTACGATCATGGTTCCGGCTCTGCCTGCCTTCGCACAAGAAGATGCGCAAATGGTGGAAGAGGTTGTAGTCACCGGTTCACGAATTGCTCGTGACGGTTTTGATTCATCCAGCCCGATTGCCAGTTATGGCACCGAAGAAATCAGCAGGTCCGGTGTAGCCAGCATTGACGAGTTCCTAAAGGAAGACCCTGTATTTACCGGGTTCCAGATGGGAACCTCCACCAACAATGGTGCGGAGCAGGGTCAGAAGAAAATTGACATGCGCGGCCTGGAGTTTAAACGCACTCTAGTTTTGGTGAATGGCCGTCGTACGATTGGTGATGTCAATAGCTCTACTGGCGGCGTAGATATCAACACCATTCCAGAAGCAATGATTGATCGTGTAGAAGTGCTGAAAGACGGTGCCTCAACCATTTACGGTTCTGATGCGCTGGCGGGTGTAGTTAACTTCATATTAAAAGATGACTTCGAAGGTTTCGAGCTGAATGCCAATATGGGGCAAGGCGCTGAAGACGGCCAAGCTAAAAATGGCGGCTTTTCGATGTTAGCCGGTCTAAATGCAGACCGCGGCAACATGATGATGTCTCTGGGCTATTCAGTTCAGGAAGAAATGTATCAAGCAGAGCGCGATTGGGCCACCGAAGCATTATATCCGCTTCTTCAAGATGGAGAGTTTGTCGCTGTTGGCTCGGGATCCTCTACAAGCCGCAAGATCCGAGTTCCAGGAGCAGGTGACTACATCTACGATCCTGAACTAGGAAAGGCGCGAAAGATGGTCACAGCAGGGGCAAATAATGACCTCTACAATTATGCTCCCGTAAACGCACTAATCACTCCGAATGAGCGCTGGCAGTTCGGTGCCCTCGGCAATGTGGAAATTACCGACAATGTCGAAGGTTACTTCGAGGCACTTTACACTCGCCGCACTTCACATCAGCGCCTCGCGGCAGACGCGTCCTTCGCCGTTACCCCTACATTTGAAACGCCCAACAATGGCACTCAGTGGAATGATTACGTCCCGGCAAGTAACCCCTACAACCCTTTCGGCGTGAATCCGGCAAACGATTTGGGACTCTCTGACCTTGGAGTACGTGTTAACCGCCGATTTGTCGAATCCGGTGGCCGTTTGTTCACACAAACCGCGGACACTTACCGCATGGTCGCCGGCTTTAAAGGTGACATCACCGACTCAGTAAGTTGGGATTTCAGCTACACCTTTGCCGAAAGTCAAACAGCTGACGAAACCACCAATTATGGTCGTTTCGACCGCTGGGCTACCGCAGTTGACCCCGATGCCTGTGCCGCAGATGCAGCCTGTACCGCAGCCGGTGGCGTAATCAACCCATTTGGGGATTACGGCAGCATTACCCCTAGTCAAATGAAATATCTCACTGCAGGTTCGCTCAAAGATCTCTATAAGGGACGCCTGGAAATGGCTGCCCTGAACTTTAGTGGCGATATGTTCAGTATGTCCGGTGGAACAGCGGGTTGGGCAATAGGCTTTGAGAATCGCCACGAACAAGGACAGTACATTCCCGATGAATTCGTTGCCGGTGGCCTGACAACTGGAGGGGCAGGTGATCCTCAAGAGGGCGGTTTCTCTGTTCAAGAAGTTTACGGCGAGATATTTTTGCCCGTGCTGGACAACTTGAATCTTAACGCCTCAACCCGTTACTCCGACTACAATACCTCCGCGGGCACCGCCACTACTTACAAAGTCGGCATGGATTACCAACCCGTTGAGGACCTTCGTGTTCGTGCAGGTTTTTCTACAGGTTTCCGCGCACCGAATATTTCAGAATTGAACCAGGGAGCGTCCGGAGGATTCCCGATTGTCGAGCCATTGTGCGAATTCGCTGATCGCCGCCTCGCCGCTGGGGACATTTCCCAAGTGGTGTACGATAACTGTCAGGCTTTAGGTTTAAATACCTCAGATCTCGGAGAAGTCGGATTTGCGTGGCAGTCCTATTATGAGACCTCAGCCCCCGCCAAGCCTCTGAAACCTGAAGAATCAGAATCCATCAATATTGGCTTTGTATATACTCCTGCATTCTTGGACGGCCTGTCCTTCAGCGTAGATTATTGGGATATCTCCATTGACAATGTAATTGGGTCGGAAAACATCAACGACCTAATGACCGCATGCATGGAATCAGTAGGTTTGAGCTCTGTAGCATGTGATGCGTTCGCGGATGGCAAGCCTTTCTGGACGGGCGCTGATGGAGCACCGGTAAGTCCTACAGACCCATCTCTCGGATTCATGCCATACCCCAGCGACGCGCAGGGCGCCTTTGGTAACCTAGGCAAGCTGAATACCAATGGCTTTGACTTCGCGGCCAGATACCGTGGAGAACTCAGCGCTGGCCCGATGCAGGGATATACACTGGGTTGGACCGCCACGTTGGTTGACAGCTATGAGCGTGAATACCCACTGGCAGGTGCCCGAGAACTCGTTGGGACTGCAGATGGGTTCCTTGTGATTCCTGAGTGGCGCTGGAACACCAACGTGGGGATTTTCGGTGACAACTGGACCCTGGATTGGGATATGCGCTTCATAGATGAGTCAATCGATGCCCATCGCCCTGCCTCCATTACAGATGATGCGGTAGCTGAAGATATTATCTATCATGACCTGATCGGATCTTACACTTGGCAGAACATCAACTTCTCCTTCGGTATCAACAACCTTACCGATGAAGATGCGCCGCGTTTCCACAGCGCGTTCAATGCTAATACCGAGCCGGGCATGTACGATGTGATCGGTCGCCGCTTCTTCACCGGTGTGAACATCAAGTTCTAATATCGACTGAGTAGCGTAGAATAAGAACGGGGCCTCAAGGCCCCGTTTTTTATTGCTACTCAATTTTTGAAGAAGACCACCCCACCATGGACACCCTAACCGCCTTCCTCACCCTCCTCTTCGTCATGGACCCACTGGGTAATATCCCGGTGTTCCTTGCAGCCTTGAAGAACGTGCCTCAACGGCGCCAGCTCTACGTGATTATGCGCGAACTCATCTTTGCCTTGATTGTGTTGCTGGTATTCCTTTATGGGGGCCGGTTTGTACTTGCCTGGCTGGGGCTATCGCAGGAGGCAATCCGGATTGCCGGTGCGATCATCCTGTTTCTGATCGCGATCCGTATGGTATTTCCCGTGGAGGGAGGAATCATGGGGGAGAGGCTGGAAGGCGAGCCTTTCTTTGTGCCGCTGGCGGTTCCACTGGTGGCCGGTCCGTCGACCATGGCCATTCTGATGCTGATGACGAACAGTGAGGGGGAGCAGCTGTGGAACTGGACGCTGGCACTGCTGGGTGCCTGGGCGGTGTCCGCGGTGATTCTGTTGGCATCTTCACCACTTGCTCGTCTTTTGGGCAATCGCGGGTTGATCGCGGTGGAACGCCTGATGGGAATGGTGCTGGTGATGCTCGCAGTACAGCTGTTTCTGGATGGAATCAAGCAGAGCCTGGCTTAGGGGATCTGACCAACGAGAAAAGGAATACAGGAAAAGGGGCGCAAGCCCCTTTTTTACTTTTTCCTGAAAAACTGCCTGCAGGAAGCATATTTGTCCGCCACTAGTAAGCTCTTCAACAGAAAGCTCCCACTTTTCAGCAGCGCCCTCAGAACTGATCGAAAAGCATACATTTTTGCATTTTGATCATTTATTACCCACCAGAAAGGTCCGAAATTTTAGTTAAGAACATCCTAACTTTTTTTGAATTTACATATTAATTTAATGTAAATATGCAAAACCTTCGGATAGACAGACTCCTTAAAGGTCAAAAAACAGCCAGTTAGATCAAGAAGAGAACAATATATTGTATTTCCATGAGATCTCCCAATGACAGGTTAGTTCCACTATTAAAAATGATCCTTTAAAGTCAGCCCGCACTAAAAATACAACAAACCAATAAAAGTGCCTCTAACGACATAAAGGATGCATTTATGATCAAGACCAAGTTGAGTATTGCTGTTGCTGCGTTCAGCACTCTGGCTACCGCTGCCGTGTCCGCGCAGGAAACTGCCGCTAGCCCAATTGTTGAAGAAGTGATTGTTACCGGTTCACGTATTGCGCGCGATCCGCTGTCCACCACCGGCCCTATTACTATTCTGGATTCCGCTGCCATCAAACGTTCAGGTGTTGGCACCGTTGACGAGCTGCTGAACCAGCTGCCATCCATGGGCACCACCGGCATCAACGCCAATGACAACAACGGCGGTGCGGGCCTGTCTTTCGTAGACCTGCGCAATCTCGGTTCCGAGCGCACGCTGGTACTGGTTAACGGCCGTCGCTTCGTTTCGTCCTCTTCCGGCGTAGGTTCCGCCGTCGACATGAACAACATTCCTGTCGACATGATTGAGCGTATCGAAGTGCTGACCGACGGTGCTTCCGCGGTTTACGGCTCCGATGCCGTTGCAGGTGTTATCAACGTAGTCCTGAAAAAGGCTGTTGACGGCCCGATGATAAGCGTCCGCGGTGGTGCCACCAAAGACGGCGGCGGTGAGAACGGCGATATTTCTTTCACCTTCAGTGGTGAAGGCGAACGCGGCAGCTTCATTGCCAACATCAGCCACAGCCAGCGTGATGAAATCACCTACAAAGATCGCGAGTGGGCGAGCCTCAACAGCTCCATCACCCCGAACGGTAACGTCTACACCGACTACGGCAGCTTCAAAGTCAAAGAAGACGGCTCTGGTCTGACGGCAGGAGCAGAGTCTCATGAGATTGGCCAGTACATGTGGCTGTCTGGAGCTATGGAGCGCTCTTCCGCGACCGCCAACGGCACCTTCTCCCTGACTGACGCCACCGAACTGTACGGTGAAGCCAGCTTTACCACCAAAACCACCAACCAACAGCTGGCGGCGCAGCCGATGTACGGCG
Source organism: Microbulbifer harenosus (assembly GCF_005771435.1). Classification (GTDB taxonomy): domain Bacteria; phylum Pseudomonadota; class Gammaproteobacteria; order Pseudomonadales; family Cellvibrionaceae; genus Microbulbifer; species Microbulbifer harenosus. The sequence continues at coordinate 150,286 of NZ_VANI01000001.1, read as the reverse complement.
CCAACGGCATGAATATGACCACCGACCACCTGACGCCTGCTATGCAGCAACAGTTGATGGCAGCGTGGGACAAAGCCGAGCAGGCATACCAGATCGATAAGGCTGCGTACGAAGCCGCACTGGCCGAGTGGGTAGCGCAAGGTTCACCGGAAGGTATGAAGCCGACCGAGCCAGCTGCAAGCCACGGCACTGCGTGGGATGCCAACCCGATCGATGTACGTCTGCGCCCGGTGGGCGGCGGCACTCGTGACTACGAGCAAACCACCGACACCTACCGTGTAATTCTCGGCGCACGCGGCGACTTCGCCAACAGCTGGAGCTGGGATACCTTCTACAGCTACGGCAAGAACGAAGGCGAAAACGTTACCCGCAACTCCTACAACAAGCGCCTGCTGTCGCAGGTGCTGGATGGCACTTCCCCTATCCAGAACCCGCAGTTCTTCGGCGGCATCGGCGCTGACGTACTCGACTATATCCGCTACGACGACCACGAAAACAACGAGTACGAGCTGGTAAACGCGGGCGCGAGCCTGACCGGCGACATCGAAGCCATCCAGTTCCAGGGCGGAACTCTGGGCTTTGCTGCCGGCGTTGAATACCGCGAGGAATCCGGTGAGTTCAATCCTTCCGTAGAAACTCAGACCGGTGATACCTTCGGCAACCAGCAAGACGCCACTGCGGGTGAATTCTCCGCTACTGAAGTTTTCGCGGAATTCAATCTGCCAATTCTGGCAGGTATGAAGTATGCCGAAGAGCTGACAGCAGATCTGGCAGTACGCTACTCCGACTTCGACACCTTCGGTGGCGAAAGTACCGGAAAGCTGGGTCTGGTTTACGCGCCGACCGAAGACGTGCGTTTCCGCACCAGCTACTCTACCTCCTTCCGCGCTCCGGGTATCTATGAGCTGTTCAGCGGTTCTGCGCAGAGCTACGAGTACCTGGAAGATCCCTGCTACGCAGAAGCAGAAAAAGGTACGGGAGCCCACTGTAATAAGATCATTACGGCTTTCGACGGCCAGGTTCCGACCAATATCGGCGGTAACTCTGAGCTGACTCCGGAAGAAGCCACCACCTTCACCGCCGGTGTTGTGTGGACTCCGAGCTTCTTCAATGACTTCTCCATTACTCTGGACTACTTCGACATCGAAATCGAAGACGCAATCACCTCTCCGGATCTGCAGCTGATTCTGGATGACTGTGAACGCAGAGGTATTGCCTCCGCATGTGATCGCATCCAGCGCAACGACGCGGGCAATATCACTGCACTGGAAGGTGCGTTGATGAACCTGGGCCAGATCAACACCAAAGGTGTTGATATCGATATGACCCAGAACTTCGACGCTGGCCAGCTGGCACTGCGTGCCCAGGCTACCCGCCTGCTCGAATACGATGAGTTCAACTCTCAGACTGGTCAGACCACTGACTACAAGGGTTACATCGGCACCTCTTCCGGCATGTACGTGAAGTGGCGCGCGCTGACCAGCGCTACCTGGTACGGCAATTCCTGGAACCTGGGTGTTGACGCCCAGTACATCGATAACGGCCACAGCCCGTACCTCGACGTACCTTCAGCTACCTACATCAACCTGAAGGCTGGCTGGGACGTAACCGAGGCAATGAGCCTGAGCGCCGGTATTGACAACGTCGCCGACCGCGAGCCGTTCGACGGTTCCGGCGGCGGTGACTGGAACAGCACCTACGACTATCAGGGCCGCTACTTCTGGGCTGGTGCCACTTACCAGTTCTAAGTTGCCGACCTAAAGTCGATACGAAAAGGGGATGCCAGTGGCATCCCCTTTTTTATTGTTGTTGATTCCTCAAATATTCCAGTTTGCGGTTGTACGCCTGTTGCGTGCCCGGGTTATTGGCGAGGGAGAAGGCGGCACTGAAGTGTTCGAGGGAGTCTTCAATTTCCCCTAACTTGAAGTTGGTAAGCCCCAGCAGAAAGTGGAAACGGTGGTCGTTTTCGTGCCTCCAGAGAGCGCGCTTCAATTGCCGCTTCGCATTTTTGTAATCCCCGTGCTCATAGGCGTTGCGCGCCTGGTAATAGAGGTAATAGGGATTTCGCTGCCGGTGGAAACGGGCCTTTTCCGCATACTGATCCGCAAGGGCAAACCGCTGCTGTTTGCGGTAGAGCCGCTCGATATTGCTGATGGCAATGTTGTGATCCTCCTGCAATTGCAGCGCCTGCAGATAGCTCTGTTCCGCCGCCTCTGGCTGCTGGTTGCGGCTGTAAAAGGCGCCGAGATTTGCCCACAGGTCGGCGCTTTCAGGGCGCAATGCCAGCGCCTTGCGCAAATACAGGAAAGCCTGCCGCATGTCCCCCTGCTGCATCCACTCGATACCGCGGTTGCTGTAATACTGTCCGAAGGCTTCGGCATCCGAGATTTTTTGCTGGTCGTACACCGGGTCGTACGCCGCCAGATTGAAATCCACGACACGGCGCCCGCGACTGGTTTCCGACACCATATTGATATGCCGGTACACTACAAAGGTCTGCGCCTCTTCATGCCCCCACACCGGCGGCACCTCCACCTGATTGAAATGCGCTTCCGCTCCCAATTCCCGCGCCATCGCAACCATCATGACGGTAAACGCCATGCAATTGCCCTGTTGCCGGGTGTAAGTCTCGGAAGCGGTGAGGGTCCGGTCAGCTTGATACTGAACAGTAAAATCGCGGTTTTCAAAGGCGTGCACCAGTGCCACCAGCCGCTGCTGTGGGCTTTCATCGGGTGCAATCTGTGCCAGATAGCGACGTATCTCCGGCTCCAGGCCAAGGATGTCGTCGTCCGGTAGCATTTCCGGTGCAACCGGTTCTGCAAACAGTACCTCGCCGGATAGCAGCCAGTTCGGGTCTATCGCGGCCTCGGGCGTCGGGAGTGTGCTACTGCAGCCCCAGAGCAACATCAACAGCAGGCACGCGCCGAATCTGGTGGCGCGTACAAACAGCACTTGTGACCAGCGCAATCTTTTCAGCCCAGAATTTTCCGGGGTTTTCATCGTTATTGTCCCCATATCGTGTTTTGAATTCCTGATTTTCCACGATTCCTGTCGTGAAGGAATACCTTTTACAGGTGCATTTCCTGTTTCATGTGTAACCATTCGCCAGCTTTTGAGACGACTGTTACACTGCCGGAGACATTTCATTAAAGCTATAACAACCGGGATTGCAGATATGACATCAAATGTCGCAGACGTCACTACGACGGCCCCCCGCGCCGGCTCGGGCGAGTTGCTCGGCCACCCGAAAGGACTTTACATCTGTTTTGCGACCGAACTCTGGGAGCGATTCTCTTTCTACGGCATGAAGTATCTGCTTCTGCTGTATTTGACCAAATACCACCTGTTCACCGACAGCGCCGGCTACGATGTACTCGGTGCCTACGCCGGTCTGGTTTACGCACTCCCGCTGATCGGCGGCTTGCTGGCGGACCGCTATCTGGGTATGCGCAAGGCAGTGCTGTTCGGCGGCATCCTGCTCTGCCTGGGTCACCTGCTGATGGCGGTGGAAGGTCACCAGGCCATTTCTTATGCCGCGGGGACCGTGCTCAGCGAAGCCATTACCCTGAATGACGGCAGTGTTATCGCCGCCGGTACCACCCTGGCCAGCGACGTGATCATCCAGGACGTGGTCGCACTGAACGTCTTCTTTATGGCACTGGCGCTGATCACCGTTGGTGTAGGCTTCCTGAAACCGAACATTTCCACCATTGTCGGCCAGCTCTACCCGAAGAATGATCCCCGCCGCGATGCGGGCTTCACCATCTTCTACATGGGTATCAATGTGGGTTCCTTCATCGCCACGCTACTGTGCGGCTGGCTGGGTGAAACCTACGGCTGGGGTTACGGCTTCGGTGTGGCGGGTATCGGCATGCTGCTGGGTCTGATCACCTTCATGTGGGGGCAGAAATACCTGGATGGCCTGGCTGAACCCAGCCGTCCGGAAGTGCTGAAAGAAAAGGCACTCGGTCCGATCAACAAGGAATGGGCCGTTTACCTGGGCGGTATCGCGTCACTGGCGCTGGTGTGGTTCCTGGTTCAGAGTGAGCCGGTCGTTCACCTGGCGCAGAACAGCCTGCTGATTGTCGCCATCGTGGGCCTCATCCTGTTCTCTATGCTGCACCAAGACAGTAAGGGCAAGGACATGGTCGCCATCGCCATGGCAGCGGTAACCGCGGCTCTGGGCCTGATCTGGGCGTTTACCGACATAGACGTGTGGCTGGGCGGTATGCTGCTGGGGCTTGTCGCCTTTATCGGCTACGGCTTTGCCCGCCACTACAGCGAGGAGTTCTCCCGCACCGTGGTGCTGATGGTACTGATCACTTCGACCATCGTGTTCTGGGCTCTGTTCGAACAGTCTGCCGGCTCCATGACGCTGTATGCGGACCGCGTGCTCGACCGCACCGTCGGGGACGGAGAAATCCGCGCCTCCATGTTCGGCTCCCTGAATGCCGGCTTCATCATGCTGCTGGCGATTCCCTTTGCGGCCCTGTGGGTGTGGCTTGGCAAGCGCGGCTGGGAACCCAGCACACCGGTCAAGTTCGGCCTGGGGATCATTCAGGCCGGCCTCGGCTTCGGTGCGCTGGTTCTGGGTGCTGCATTCCCCACCGAAGCCGGCAAAGTCGCCATGATCTGGCTGGTGCTGGCCTATCTGCTGCACACCACCGGTGAGCTGTGCCTGTCCCCTGTTGGCCTGTCTGCGGTGACCAAGCTGTCCATCGGCAAGGTAGTAAGCGTGAGTATGGGAACCTGGTTCCTGGCCACCGCCCTGTCAGAAACCGTAGCGACCCGTATTGGCAAGATGGCAGCTATGCCTCAGGATGGCGGCACGGATGTGGCGTCTACACTGGCGACTTACACCAGCCTGTACGAATATCTGATGTGGTGGGGTCTCGGCGTCGGCGCGTTGATGATTGTCATTTCTCCGCTGTTGAAGAAAGGGATGTGTGGTATTCGCTGATTGGCGACAACCAAACGCACTAAAAAGGCCGCTGCGGGAAACCGCAGCGGCCTTTTTGTTGACGGAAGTGTACAGACAAAACCACGTTGTAGGAGCCTGCGGTGACCGCCATGGATGGCGGAAATGCAAATTATGCAGGAGCACAAGTTTGTCAGACGAATGATACGGAGCACTGACCGCTTCGCCTGCAGGCAGGCTCCTACGGAGTTGGTGCCATTAATTGATTACTACAGCGTAATTCAGCCAGATAAACCGCACACCGATCACAAACAGCAAACCGGCAAAGCAGTTTTTCAGCAGCTGCGGCGAGAGCCTGTGGGCCAGTTTGGCACCGAGGCGGGCAAACCAGGTGCTGGCAAGCACAATGCCGAAAAACGCCGGCCAGTAGATATAGCCACTACTCCACTGAGGCAGCTGCGGATTGCTCCAGCCCTGTACCGCAAAACTCAGCGCACCCGCCACCGCGATGGGCAGGCCGCAGGCGGCGGAGGTGGCGACGGCACGCTGCATGACAATATGGCAGCGGGACAGGAAGGGGACGGTCAGAGAGCCCCCACCAATACCAAAAATGGCGGATGCCCAGCCGATAAACGCTCCCACTACCGTCAAGCCGGCCTTGCCTGGCAGCCGGCTACCGTCTGTGGGCAGTTCCGCCTTGCGCAGCCCATCCAGCCACATTTTGAGGGCGATACCCACGGCGAAGAGGCCAATCAGGAATTGCAGCCAAGCGCCAGACAGCCAGTCCGCGGTAACACCGCCAATCCACGAGCCGACCAGAATACCCGGCGCCATCAATGCAACGATTTTCCAGTCCACCGCGCGCTTGCCATGGTGGGTGCGGATGGAGCTGATGGAGGTGATGATAATGGTGGCCAGCGAAGTGCCGACGGCCATGTGCGTGAGGATTTCCGGTGCAATCCCCTGGGCCGTGAACATCAGTACCAGCGCAGGGACGATGATCAAGCCTCCACCGACTCCGAACAGGCCGGCGATGGTGCCCGCCGCCATCCCCACCAGCAAATAAAGCAATAAGACTTCCACCGTCCTTCCCCCCAGTTTTCCTGCTTACAAAATTCATTCAAACAAAACGGCGGGAATGCCGTTTTGCACAGCCGAAGACTGCCCCACGGATGAGGGCCATGGGTGGCCCGAATGAAAAAACGGTGGCATATAGCCACCGTTTCCGTCAGCCCGCAAGCGGGCTGTCTGTGTCCCCGGAGGATTACTCCTCTCCGGTTGCCTCTTCTGCCTGATCGGCAGTGGCTTCCTTGATGGACAGCTTAATGCGGCCACGCTGGTCTACGTCCAGCACCTTGACCTTGACCATCTGGCCTTCGCTCAGGTAGTCGGTCACTGCGTTGACACGCTCTTCCGCGATCTGGGAGATGTGCACCAGTCCGTCTTTACCCGGCAGGAAGTTGACGAACGCACCGAAGTCGACAATGCGCACAACCTTACCTTCGTAGATCGCGCCAATCTCGGCTTCCGCGGTGATTTCCTCGATACGGGTAACCGCCGCTTCCAGGCTCACACCGTCTTCACCGAAGACTTTTACAGTGCCATCGTCTTCGATATCGATGGAAGCACCAGTCTCTTCGGTAATGGAGCGGATGGTCGCGCCGCCCTTACCGATCACGTCGCGGATCTTGTCCGGATGGATCTTCAGAGTCGCGTAGCGCGGGGCATTTTCATTGACCACTTCACGGGAAGCGCCGATCACCTTGTTCATTTCCGCGAGGATGTGCAGGCGAGCCTGCAGAGCCTGCTCCAAGGCAGTCTCCATGATTTCTTCGGTGATGCCTTCGATCTTGATGTCCATCTGCAGCGCGGTTACGCCGCTCGCGGTACCGGCCACTTTGAAGTCCATGTCGCCCAGGTGGTCTTCGTCACCCAGGATATCGGTCAGAACGGCAAAGCCGTCGTCCTCCTTCACCAGACCCATGGCAATACCGGCAACCGGTGCCTTCAGCGGAACACCCGCGTCCATCAGCGCCAGACTGGAGCCACATACAGACGCCATTGAGCTGGAACCGTTGGATTCGGTGATCTCGGAAACCACACGCAGGGTGTAGGGGAACGATTCCGGGTTCGGCAGAACCGCAGCAATACCGCGGCGGGCCAGACGGCCGTGGCCGATTTCGCGGCGACCGGTAGCACCTACACGACCCGCCTCACCCACAGAATAGGGAGGGAAGTTGTAGTGCAACATAAAGTAGTCTTTGCGCTCGCCTTCCAGCGCGTCGATGATTTGCGCATCGCGGGTGGCGCCGAGGGTGGCAACTACCAGAGCCTGGGTCTCACCGCGGGTGAACAGCGCGGAGCCGTGGCTTTTTGGCAGCACGCCCACTTCCACGCTGATCGGGCGCACGGTCTTGGTGTCGCGGCCGTCGATACGGGGCTCGCCGCGTACCACGGCACCGCGCACGATTTTCTTCTCCAGCTTGCCGAAGTAGGTTTTTACGGTGCCCTCATCCACTTCTTCGGTGGCCAGTTCAGCCGCGGCGGCATTGCGCAGTTCGCCCAGACGGGTGGTGCGCTGCTGCTTGTTGGTGATGCGATAGGCTTCTTTCACCTGCTCGCCGAACTGGGTTTCCAGTGCGGACTTCAGCTCTTCGTTAACGGCTTCAGGTTGCCAGTCCCAAGTGGGTTTACCCGCTTCGGCTTTCAGCTCTTCACAGACTTTAACTACCGCCTGCATTTCCTGGTGGGCATACAGCACTGCGCCCAGCATGATGTCTTCCGGCAGTTCAGCCGCTTCGGATTCCACCATCAGCACGGCGTCTTTGGTACCAGCGACAACCATGTCCAGCTCGGACGTTTTCAGTTGGCTGTAACGCGGGTTCAGCAGGTAACCGTCTTTTTCGGTGTAGCCGACGCGCGCAGCGCCGATCGGGCCATTGAACGGAATGCCGGAGATCGACAGAGCCGCTGAGGTACCAATCATGCTGGCAATATCCGGATCCACGTCTTTTTCCGCGGACAGCACGGTGATCATCACCTGTACTTCGTTCATGAAACCTTTCGGGAACAGCGGACGGATCGGACGATCGATCAGGCGGGAAGTCAGTGTTTCTTTTTCCGACGGGCGGCCTTCACGCTTGAAGAAGCCACCGGGAATTTTACCGGCCGCGTAGGCCTTCTCTTGGTAATGTACAGACAGCGGGAAAAAGTCCTGACCGGCTTTGGCGTCTTTGGCACCGACAACGGTACAAAGAACAACGGTTTCGCCCATGGTGACAAGCGCCGCACCGGTAGCCTGGCGCGCGATGCGGCCGGTTTCGATGGTGACCTGGTCTTTCCCGTACTGGAAGGTTTTGGTTACTGGATTCACTAGTATCTTTCCTGTTTCCTTACGGCTGCTGGCCCATTCCAACAGCCCCTACAGTGTGTTCGCCTGCAAGCAGGCTCCTACATTTTACAAATCATTGTGTAGGAGCCTGCTTGCAGGCGAATTTCGCCGGGCCAAAGCCAAAGGCCGCCCAGCATTCCCAGGGAAACATCTTTGCCCCTGAAAATTCGTCAATTCTTACCGCTAAAAAGAAGAATGCCCGCCAAGGGGCGGGCATTCTCAGGGTCTTAGCGACGCAGGCCGAGCTTGGCGATCAGCTGTGCGTAACGGTTCAGATCCTTGCGCTTCAGGTAGTCCAGCAGCTTACGACGCTGGTTTACCATGCGGATCAGACCACGACGGGAGTGGTGGTCTTGCTTGTGAGAAGCAAAGTGACCCTGAAGCTTGTTGATGTTGGCGGTCAGCAGGGCAACCTGGACTTCCGGAGAACCGGTATCACCAGCGGCCTGGCCGTGCTCTTTCAGGATGGCTGCTTTTTCAGATGCAGACAGTGCCATAACGAATTACCTCGTTCGTAACATGCTTTGAAAATTCGGCTGACCCGTGCATGTTTACAGATCAGCTAATTACGTTTGCAGGATGTCCTGCGCACAGCACCTTTTTACCGTCATTCCGGACTTGTTCCGGAACCCACTGGATACCGTGCCGAATCGAGTCCGGCATGAAAAAAGCGTCCGGTATGACGACAATCAGGAGTGCTATTTCACCAACCGGCGGGGGGCGACCCGCCCGTCATCGGTAATCTCTCCAACGCCCAGAAATTCGCCACTTTCCAGGAAGAGGCGCACCATATCACCTTCATCGCCCAAACGATAGACCTGCAGATCCATCACCGGCTGACCCTGACGCAGATAGTAACCCGAGTCATCCGTAAGGATCATTTTGGGCAGTCCGGAGGCGGGAGAATCCGCCGGTAGCAGGTGGTGATCCAGCAGTTCCGCCTGGCCATCACCGCGCTCGGCAGTGAGCTCGTCCAGGGTGACCGCGTCCTCCTCACGGTAGGGACCGGCGGCACTGCGGTGCAGTTTTTCCACGAAGGCACCGACACCGAGTACTTTGCCCAGATCCTCGGCGAGACTGCGCACATAGGTCCCCTTGGAGCAGTGCACCTCGATTTCCGCCCGCGGCAACTTGTCAGGAGAGTCTGCCCCGGGAATAAATTTGAGCAATTCGTAGGAATAAATTTCCACTTCCCGCGCTTCCCGCTCCACCTCGATGCCCTGGCGCGCCAGTTTGTACAGCGGCTGGCCGTTGTACTTGAGCGCCGAGTACATGGATGGCACCTGACGGATAGTGCCGCGGAAAGCTTCCATCGCCTTGCGCACCTGCGCCTCGGTGACCCCGGACGCATCACTAGTGGAAACCACATTGCCGTCGGCATCTCCTGTCTCGGTGGTCATCCCGAGGCAGAAGGTGCTGCGATAGCGCTTGTCGGCATCCAACAGGTACTGGGAAAACTTGGTGGCCTCACCGAAGCAGATCGGCAGTACACCGGTCGCCAGTGGGTCCAACGCCCCGGTGTGGCCGGCGCGATTGGCGAAAAAGAGACGTTTGGCTTTTTGCAGGGCGTCGTTGGCCGTGATTCCGGCGGGCTTGTTCAGCAACAGCACACCGTCGACCTGGCGTCCCCATTTTGGTCTGCGGCCCATCAGTCGTTACTTTCTTCCTGAGAGCCTTCCTGACGGCCTTCATCGCCGCCGCGGTCTTCGTCAATATCGACATGTTTCTGATCCGCCTTCACGGCCTTGTCGATCAGTGCAGAGAGGTGCTGGCCGCGCACGGACGTCTCGTCGTAGCGGAAGTGCAGACGGGGAATGGTACGGATCTGGATCTCTTTGGCCAGCTGACTGCGCAGAAAGCCCGCCGCCTTGTTGAGCGCGGCCATGGAAATTTCAATCTTGCTCGGATCGTCTTCACCCACCAGGGTCACATAGACCTTGGCAACGGTGAGATCGCGACTCACTTCCACGTCGTTGACATTGACCATGCCAACCCGCGGGTCGCGCACTTCGTGCTGAATCAGCTGGGCCAGCTCGCGACGCATGGCATCGGCGACCCGGTCGGCGCGGTGGAATTCTTTGGCCATTGAATACCTATCGAAAATGGCTGTTCGCCTGCAAGCAGGCTCCCACAAAACACTCTGTAGGAGCCTGCTTGCAGGCGAACCAAAATGGGCCCCGGCCTTGGCCGGGGCGACGGACAATTACAGCTCGCGAGCTACCTTGGTGATGTCGTAGACCTCAATCTGATCGCCGGGTTTGACATCATTGTAGTCTTTAACGCCGATACCACACTCCATGCCGTGACGGACTTCAGCCACGTCGTCTTTGAAGCGGCGCAGAGACTCCAGCTCGCCCTGATAGATCACCACGTTGTCGCGCAGTACACGGATCGGTTTGTTGCGGTAGACGGTACCCTCGGTAACCATACAACCGGCAATGGCGCCGAACTTGGGCGAGCGGAATACGTCGCGCACTTCGGCGATACCGACGATTTCTTCGCGCACTTCCGGATCCAGCATGCCGGACAGGGCCTGCTTCACTTCGTCCAACAGGTTGTAGATCACGCTGTAGTAGCGGATTTCCACGCCCTCGTTTTCCGCCAGTTTGCGCGCGGCCACATCGGCACGGGTGTTGAACCCAAGAACGATGGCACCGGAGGTGAGCGCCAGGTTGACGTCGTTCTCGGCGATGCCGCCGACGCCGCTGGACACCACGGTCACAGACACTTCCTCGTTGCCGATGTCCATCAGTGCAGACTGGATGGCTTCCAGAGAGCCGCGCACATCGGTCTTGAGCACCACCGGCAGGACTTTCTTCTCACCGGCCTCCATGTTCGCAAACATGTTCTCGAGTTTGGCCGCCTGCTGACGCTGCATACGCTCGGAACGCTCTTTCTCGGCGCGCTGCTCCGCCACTTCGCGCGCTTTGCGCTCGTCCGCGACCACAAGGAACTCGTCACCGGCATTGGGCGTGGAATCCAGGCCCAGCAGTTCCACCGGCGTGGACGGGCCAGCATCTTTCACGGACTTGCCCAGCTCATTGGTCATGGCGCGCACGCGGCCGAAGCTCTGGCCGGCAAGGACGATATCGCCGCGCTTCAGTTCGCCGTTTTGTACCAGCAGTGTGGCAACCACACCGCGGCCCTTCTCGAGACGCGCTTCGATCACCACACCGGTTGCAGGTACGCCCACCTTGGCTTTCAGTTCCAGCATTTCCGCCTGCAGGGATACCGCTTCCAGCAGCTCGTCGATGCCCTGGCCGGTGTGCGCGGACACCTGCACAAACTGAGTGTCGCCACCCCAGTCTTCCGGGATTACGTCTTTGGCCGCCAGCTCGTTCTTCACGCGGTCCGGATCGGCCGCTTCCTTGTCGCACTTGTTGATTGCGACCACCAGCGGTACGCCCGCCGCCTTGGCGTGGGCGATAGCCTCTTCGGTCTGTGGCATCACGCCGTCGTCCGCCGCAACCACAAGAATCACTACGTCGGTGGCCTGGGCACCGCGGGCACGCATAGCGGTAAACGCGGCGTGGCCGGGAGTATCCAGGAAGGCGATCTCACCGTGGCTGGTCGGCACCCGGTAAGCACCGATGTGCTGGGTAATACCACCGGCCTCACCAGAAACCACTTTGGTGTTGCGGATGTAATCCAGCAGCGAGGTTTTGCCGTGGTCGACGTGGCCCATAACGGTAACCACCGGGGCGCGCGACACTTCTTCCCCTTCCACCTGCTGGGACTGGGCAACCAGTTGCTCTTCCAATTCGTTCTCGGAGCGCAGAACCACCTTGTGGCCCAGTTCTTCCACGATCAGGGTTGCAGTTTCGCGATCCAGGCTCTGGTTGATGGTAACCATTTCGCCCATTTTCATCAGGCGCTTGATCAGCTCGCCGGCTTTGATATTCAGCTGCTTGGCCAGATCGCCGACGGTGATGGTCTCGCCCAGTTGTACTTCGTACACTTGTTTTCCTGTCGGCCTTTTGAAGCCGTGCGTATTCTTGACTTTCAGCGTCGGGCGAGACAGGGAACGCGTACTGCGCTTTTCCTCTTCGTCGCTGTCGAAGGCTTCCAGTGCCGCATCAAAGAGCGAGGTTCTACTGGTCTTTTTCGGGCCGGACTTGCTGCGACGGCCACCGCGACGCTTGCGCGGCTCGTCGTCGTCTTCTTCGCGAACAACGTCAACCGTCTCGTGCTTACGGCGGGGAGCGGCCGCCTTGGCTCCGGCTTCCTCGGCATCTTTCTTCTTGGTGAGCTCCACACGCTCGGCGCGCTCTTTCTGCTCCTGCTCAAGACGTGCGCGCTCTGCTTCTACGCGCGCTTTCTTCTCTTCCAGTTCGGCCGCTTCGCGCTCGTCTTCCTTCTTGCGACGCTCAATGGCGGCAAGACGCATGACCTCGATGTCATCGACATAGCTTGAGCGGACGGGCGGTGCTTCCGGTTTGGGTTCCGGTTTCGGCTCGGGTGCCGCGGCCTTTTCAGCTTCTGCAGATTTCGCATCGGCGGCTTGTTCCGCAACTTTGGCTTCGGCTTCCGCCTGTGCCTTCGCCGCTTCTTCCGCTTCCTGACGGGCTTTGGCTTCCGCCTCGGCACGCGCTCTGGCCTCGGCTTCGGCAGCCTCCTGCTCGGCGCGCGCGCGCTCGGCTGCGGCCTTTTCTGCCGCGGCCAGCTCTTCCTCGGCCTTCTTCAGGGCGGAAGTATCCAGCTCGGGCTGTTCGGCCTCTTCGGTCTCTGCGCGCTTGACGTAGGTGCGCTTCTTGCGCACTTCCACATTCACTGTTTTACGGCCGGCGCCCGATCCGGTTTTCAGTGTTGTGGTGGTTTTGCGCTTGAGGGTGATCTTGCGAGGTGAAGCGCTCTGCTCCCCGTGACTGCTTTTCAGGAAGTTGAGCAGGACCTGTTTTTCTTCCGCAGATACCTTCGCATCTGCTGAAGTGTGGGGCAAACCCGCTTCCTGCATCTGCTTGAGCAGACGCTCTTCGGTGGCACCAACCGATTTGGCGAGTTCGCTAACTGTTACTTCGGCCATTCTCTCTCCTAAAAAGTCACTTGGTGGCAGAGCAGCTTCAATGCATTTTGCTGCTCCACCCTTGACCTGCACAGCAGGCAATTCGTGGCGCGCACCCAACAGCGGTGCGCGTGGCCGGGCACAGGCCCGGCACTGGGGTATCCAGCTTATTGATCACTGTCGTCGGCGAACCAGGGTTCGCGGGCTTTCATGATCAGCGCGGCAGCGCGCTCTTCATCCATACCTTCAATGTCGAGCAGGTCATCTACCGCCTGCTCCGCCAGGTCTTCCATGGAGGCCACGCCGCGGCTCGCGAGCTGGAATGCCAGCTGGCGATCCATGCCTTCCATGTTCAGAAGATCTTCCTGCGGCTCACCAGCATCCAACTGTTCTTCAGACGCCAGCGCCTGGGTCAGCAGGGCATCCTTGGCGCGGGCGCGCAGCTCTTCGGCAATCTCTGCGTCAAAGCCTTCGATGGTAAGCATCTCTTCCAGCGGCACATAGGCCACTTCCTCGAGGCTGGTGAAACCTTCGTCCACCAGAACACCGGCCACATCTTCGTCGATATCCAGGCGCTCCATGAAGACTTCCATGATGCTGCCGGACTCGGCCTCCTGCTTGGCCTGCCAGGCTTCAACGCTCATCACGTTGATCTGCCACTCGGTCAGCTCGGATGCCAGGCGCACGTTCTGGCCGCTGCGGCCGATGGCCATGGCCAGGTTTTCTTCGGCAACCGCCACGTCCATGGAGCCAGCGTCTTCATCCACAACGATGGATTCGATTTCCGCCGGAGCCATGGCGTTGATGACGAACTGGGCAGGGTTGTCGTCCCACAGCACGATATCCACGCGCTCGCCGGACAGTTCATTGGACACCGCCTGCACACGCGCACCGCGCATGCCCACACAGGCCCCCACCGGGTCGATACGACCGTCGTTGGTTTTCACCGCAATCTTGGCGCGCAGGCCCGGGTCGCGCGCGGCGCCCTTGATCTCAATAACCTGCTCGGAGATTTCCGGCACTTCGATGCGGAACAGTTCGATCAGCATCTCCGGACAGGAGCGGCTCAGTATCAGCTGCGGGCCACGCGCTTCCGGCAGAATTTCCTTCAGGATGGCGCGCACACGGTCACCGAGACGGAAAATTTCGCGGCCAACCAGCTGGTCGCGGGGCAGACGCGCTTCGGCGTTGTTGCCCAGATCCACAGCGATAAAATCGCGAGTCACCTTTTTTACAGTGCCGCTGATCAGATCGCCGACGCGATCGCGATATTCGTCAACGATTTTTGCGCGCTCGGCTTCACGAACCTTCTGCACGATCACTTGCTTGGCGGTCTGCGCGGCGATACGGCCGAACTCGACGTTTTCCACCAGCTCCCGATACACGTCGCCGGCTTTCAACTCGGGATCTTTCTCGTGCGCTTCTTCCAGAGTGAACTGGGTACCCAGTTCCGCCAGAGTCTCATCGTCCACCACTTCCCAGCTGCGGAAAGTTTCGTAGTCACCGGTGCGACGATTGATGATCACCTGGATGGTGGAATCTTCGTCGTAGCGCTTCTTGGTGGCCGTTGCCAGGGCCGCCTCGATTGCCTGGAAAATAATTTCCCGGTCAACGCCTTTCTCGTTGGAAACCGCCTCGGCTACCAGCAAGATTTCTTTGTTCATGCAGCTGCCTCTTCAAAAACGCTACGTGCTTTTAATTCAATGCCATGGTGAGGGGCACGCGTGCCATCCCCACCCGCTACTTCTGCATTGCCCTTCAAAATATTCCCGGAAACTCCGGGGACGAAAACTACTTTGCTCGCGCCTGTAGAGAGCACCACAAGCTGTGCGGGGAACGCGCTACTTCTTCTTTCCGCTCTCGAACTGCGGAATCACATTCGCCCGCTCAATACTGTCGATCGGCAGCAGGTATTCATTTTCGCTGTCGATGCGCAGGACCACTTCATCGCCTTCCACACCGGCCAGCAGGCCGCGCCACTTGCGCTGACCTTCAAGCGGCATACGCAGACGCACTTCTATCTGGGCGCCCATAAAACGCTCGTACTGTTCGAGTTTGTACAGCGGGCGGTCCATTCCCGGAGAGGAAACTTCCAAGGTGTAATTGCCGCTAATGGGGTCTTCCACATCCAGCACCGCACTCGCCTGGCGGCTGACCTTTTCGCAGTCCTCCACGGTGACCCCCTCTTCCGCATCAATGTAAATGCGCAGCAGGGCGTTGCGGCCGTGGGTCTGGTATTCGATCCCCCACAACTCACAACCCAGTGATTCCACCACCGGAGCCAGAAGTTCTTCCAAAAGTTCGCGCTTGCTTGCCATATCACCACTTTGGCCCGCGATCGTGTCAGCCGTATTGCCGACCGCCGGGGCGGATGTGCAATTGCCGCAGCAGATTGCAAAAACAAAAAATGGGCAGCGGAGCTGACCCCACGGTCCGAATGAGAAACCGCGGCGCCGACTCCCGGCCCATTCGGATGGCAAACCAGGCTAATCCCGTTTGCCGCAGATACGAAAAAGCCCCTAACAGGGGCTTCAACTGCGTAGTCACACTCAACACACCAGAGAGCGACTACAGAATTTGGTAGCGGAAGCAGGATTTGAACCCTAGACCTTCGCCGGCCATGCCGCCAGAGGTAAAAAGAGAGCCCGTCGGGCATCTCGCCAAGTACCACTGGCACAGAATTTGGTAGCGGGGGCAGGATTTGAACCTACGACCTTCGGGTTATGAGCCCGACGAGCTACCAGGCTGCTCCACCCCGCAACAACAACTCTGGGATATCACAACCACTTACAACTTCAGAAGTATAAATGGAAATTTGGTAGCGGGGGCAGGATTTGAATCCTAGACCTTCGCCGGCCATGCCGCCAGAGGTAAAAAGAGAGCCCGCAGGGCAACTCGCTAAAACCACTGATACCAAAATGGTAGCGGGGGCAGGATTTGAACCTACGACCTTCGGGTTATGAGCCCGACGAGCTACCAGGCTGCTCCACCCCGCACCAACAACCCTGGAAACCGACCTGGTAAGACTTCGATTTCCCGCGGCGGGTAACCCCAACCGCTCAGAGGCTGCGCATTCTATTGATCCCCTCCGGGGGAGTCAAGTCACTTCTGGCATTTAATGGAACGCCCACCGCCGACGTCGGAATCAGTAGCAAATTTACAGCTGCCACCACAAGGCAATTGATAAACATTCTCATTTTTCTTATGATCGCCACCCAAATTAACGGGTGCAGCAGACACCCGGGCCGGGTCAGCACTTCCCGGCTCTTGTGAGGTGAACTGCAAGTGACATCCACAAGACAAACACCACCTTCAACACTACTGACTCTCAGGAGCCCTGAATGCGCGGGACACGCACTTCTCTTGCCCTGGCGATTGCCGCTGCCAGTTCAATCACCACATCCATTGCGAGCGCTGCAGAAAGCGATGCGCGCCTTACCGAGGAAGTTGTGGTGACCGCCAGCCGCACCGAGAAACCCCTCAGTGCCATCCCCAATACCGTCACCCTGATCGACCAGCAGGAGCTGACCCGACAGATGGCCGCCACCAGCGACTTGTCCACGATTCTCGGCAACCTGATCCCAAGCTTCTCTCCCAGCCGTCAGAAGATGACCAATGCCGGTGAGAGCCTGCGTGGGCGCAAGCCGCTGTACCTGATCGACGGCGTACCCCAATCCAACCCGCTGCGCGATGGCGGCCGCGACGGCCACACTATTGATCCGCTGATGCTGGAGCGGGTGGAAGTGATTCACGGCGCCAATGCCATCCACGGCATGGGCGCCTCCGGCGGCATCATCAACCTGGTGACCCGCACCCCCAGCGAAGACTTCCAGCAGAGCCTGAGGGTGGAGTCCAACCTGCAGACCGAAGAAGTCGGCGACACCTTCGGCTACAACGGCAGCTACAGCCTGTCGGGCAAGGTAAACGATGTCGATGTGCTGGCGAGCCTGACCTACCGCGACACCGGCATCAGCTATGACGCCAACGGGGAGATTGTCGGTTTCGACAACACCCAGGGCGACACCATGGACAGTGAAACCATCAACGCGTTCATCAAGACCGGCTACAGCTGGGGCGACCAGCGCGTGCAACTGACCGTCAACCACTACCTGGTGGAAGGCAACAACAACTGGCTGAGTGTCGACGGAGACATTTCCGAAGGCATCCCCACCACCGCCATCGAGGCGGACGTACCCGGCAAGTCCCCCTCCAATGAAGTGACCACCATCAACCTGCAGTACAGCAAGGAAAATTTCCTCGGCCAGAAACTGCGCGCACAGGTGTTCTCTCAGGACTTCGCCGGCACCTATGGCGGCACGCCCAGCGGCACCTTCCAGGATCCAGCCTACGGCGAGATGGTGTTCGACCAGTCCCAGAACAACTCGGAAAAACGCGGCCTGAAGCTGACCCTGATCAAAGACGATATTGCCGGCGCAGCGCTGAGTCTCGCCTACGGTGTGGATCTGCTGCGTGACGAAACCTGGCAACAGCTGATTCTCACCAACCGCGCCTGGGTTCCGCCTACCAAATACAAAAGCATCGCCCCATATGCGCAGGCGGAGTTCAGCGGCATCGAACGCATGACCATCACCGCAGGCGTGCGCCATGAAATTTCCGAACTACAGGTAGACGACTTCACCACCCTCTACTCCTACAACGGTGGCCAGTTTGTGGAAGGCGGCAATCCGGAGTTCAACGAGACCCTCGGCAATATCGGCGCAACCTACGCGTTCAATGACGCGCTGAGGGTGTATGCCAATTACTCCGAAGGCTTCTCCATGCCGGATGTGGGCCGCGTACTGCGGGGTATCGACGAGCCAGGCCTCAGCGTAGAGAGTTTCCTCGACATGCAGCCGATCCTGACCGAGAACCAGGAAATCGGGCTGGATTTCAGCATTGACAGATTCACCGCTCAGGTCGCCTACTACACTTCCGATTCCGATTTCGGCCAGCGCCTGAACCTCGGCAGCGACGGCATCTACAGCGTCAGCCGCGAGCAGACCGAGATCGACGGCGTGGAGCTGCGCGGCCAGTGGTTCGCCACGGATACCGACACCATCGAAGCGCGCTACGCCTATACCAAGGGCCGCTACGACTCCAATGACGACGGCAAGGTAGACACTGACCTGGACGGCCGCAACATCGCCCCCAACCGCTTCAACCTGAGCTGGGCGCGCAACTGGACTGACGATTTCAGCACCCGCCTGCAAGCCAACTGGCTGCTGGACCGGGATTTTAAAAACAGCGCGGGTGTAGTGACCAAGGAATTCGATGGTTACACCATCATCGACGCCAGTGCCCAGCTAAAGGCGCTCGGCGGCGAATTTGCACTGGGTCTGCAGAACCTGACCAACGAAGACTACTTCACCTACAACTCCCAGACCGCGGGCAACGACATCCGCAACTTCAAGGGCCTGGGACGCAGCGTGAACCTGTCTTACTCGAAAGTGTTCTGATTGTTGATGAGTAGATAGACTGTTCGCCTGCGAGCAGGCTCCTACGGGCAGGCTTCCTCCCAATGCGTAGGAGCCTGCTTGCAGGCGAATCGGTTAAATCCCCCATGCGCAAAACGTTTTTCATCCTGCACAAATACGCCGGCCTCACCCTGGGCCTGCTGCTCGCCCTGATCGGACTCACCGGCAGTCTGCTGGTGTTCGATCATGTGCTGGATGAACAACTCGCGCCGCACACTGTGCGTTTCAATCCGAGCAACCAGCCGGCCAGCTATGCGGAGATTCTCTCCGCGGCGCAGGCGGCAGTGCCGGGCAATCCTGCGCCTACCCGCCTGATGACCCAGCGCCAGGCCGGCAGCCCCCACGTTGTGCGCTTCCCCACCCCGGAGGGTGCCCCGGGCCCGCTGGAGGTCAGCGTTTCGCCCACCGATGCGGAAGTCCTTGCGATACGCACCTGGGGTACCAGCGACTACACCATGACCTGGCTTTACCGCCTGCACTACACCCTGCTCGCGGGTAAAAACGGCAAGATCGTAGTGGGCTTTATGGGCCTGCTGTTGATGCTGTTCTGCATCACTGGCGCCGTGTTGTGGTGGCCGAAGGCACTCAGGGCTGGCAAGGACCGCTGGAAACGCGCCTTTAGCATTTCCCGCAGCGGCAACCGCTTCCGGTTTTATTTCGATATCCACAAGGTAATCGGCATCTATTTTCTGCCGCTGTTGTTGATGGTGAGTTTTTCCGGCGTGGCACTGGTATTTCCCGTCCAGGTGGAAGCGGTGATCGGCAGTGTATTCAAACTGGACCCACTCCCCACCCTTCCCGGTTCACACGCGGACACAGGTACCCCCATTTCCCCCGATCAGGCGGTCGCCATCGGTGAACGCATGTTCCCGGGCGGAACGCTCAAACGTATCTATCTGCCGCGGGACAACAAAGACAGCTACGGCCTTACCTTCCGCGCGGCCGGCGAAGCCTGGTCCAACTACGGCGCCAGCATCGTGCGTATCGACCAGTACTCCGGTGAAGTGCTGATGTCCCAGGACGTCACCGAAATCCCGCTCGGCAACAAAATCCTGCGCTGGCAGTTCCCGCTGCACAACGGCGATGCACTGGGTATTGTCGGGCGCTGGCTGGTACTGCTCACAGGCCTGACACCGGCCCTGCTGTTTGGCACGGGCACGTACCTGTGGTGGCAGAAACGCAGGCTCAGACACGGCGCCAAAACCCGCACCGCCAACAAGCCCGCAAAGCCCGGCGCTCCCGTCAACATCCCCGCGGAAGTCTGAGCCAAATCACAGTCCGCGCGGTGAGGCTCAACTAAACTGCGACCGCGGTTACGAAATTTCTGCAACTTGTGCGCGCTACTGGCGCGAAAATTGAACACTAGTTGAATTCGGGATACACAATCCTCCCATCTTTGCCCCAATGGACATGGAGCTAGCGCGTGAAAGCTGTCGGCCTCTTTCAATACCTGCCCATTGACCACGAAGAGTCGCTGCTCGACCTGCATATCGATCAGCCGGAACCCGGCCCCAGGGACCTGCTGATCGCGGTCAAGGCCATCGCGGTCAACCCCGTCGACACTAAGGTCCGCGCCCCCAAGGCAAAGCCGGTTACCGAAACTACGCCCAAAATCCTCGGCTGGGATGGCGCCGGCGAAGTGATCGCCACCGGCAGTGACGTAAAGAATTTCCAGGTGGGCGATCAGGTATATTACGCCGGTGATATCAGCCGCCCCGGCTGCTACAGCGAATACCAGTTGGTGGACGAGCGCATCGTCGCCAGAATTCCGCGCACCCAGGACTATTTCGCCGCCGCGGCACTGCCGCTCACCAGCCTCACCGCGTGGGAAGCGCTGTTCGACCGGTTGGGGATTTCCAGCAGCGGTACCGATGCCGGCAAATCCATTCTGATCATCGGCGGTGCCGGCGGTGTCGGTTCCATCGCCATCCAGCTCGCGCGCTCACTGGCAAAGCTCAAGGTCATCGCCACCGCCTCGCGCACCAAATCCAGCTTGTGGGTAAAGCAGATGGGCGCAAGCCATGTGGTCAATCACCGCAACCCCGTGGACGAAGAATTGAAAGACATCGGCATTCCGGAAGTGGATTACATCCTGTGCCTCGCCGACACCGACCAGCACTTCCCCGCCATGGCCAACGCCATCAAGCCCCAGGGGAAAATCTGTTGTGTGGTGGACAACCGCGAACCGCTACCGATGAACCTGCTGAAACCCAAAAGCGTCACTTTCGTGTGGGAATTCATGTTTACCCGCAGTCGATTCGAAACCGAAGATATGGATCACCAGGGATGGATACTGAATCGGATCGCTGAGCTGGTGGATAACGAAACGCTGGTGACGACAGTCGGCGACACCGTGGAACCCATCAACGCCGCCAACCTGCGCCTGGCGCACCGACAGCTGGAAAGCGGGCGCACCATCGGCAAGATTGTATTGGCGGGGTGGGAGTAGCGAGTTGCCCCTGTAGGAGCCTGCTTGCAGGCGAACAGAGCAGAGCGCTGTTGCGGTTCGCCTGCAAGCAGGCTCCTACAACCAAATCGCATCCCACAGTGAATAATATCGGAGAGATTTGACGAGGCCGGCTCTGAGCGGGTTAGCGACCACATATCTGGCAAACGCCTGAATGTCTTCTTCCTTGCGCAACGCGTGGTCGTGGAAACCACGTTGCCAGATGGGGCCGGACCAACTCTTTCGCAGTGCCATGGTTGTCAGTGATTTTGCTTTTTGTACGGCTTGCGAGAGGTCAGCATCTTCTGCCAACTGTAGCAGCCAGTGAATATGGTCTGGCATCACCACATAGCAGAGTGTAATTGCCTGTTCTACATCCCTGATCGCATGCACAAACGCTCTGCCATTTTCAAAACTGCTGAAAATCGCTTGCCGTTTATGACAGACGGCCGTTATCAAATAAACACGATTTGATTCGCTGACCCTGCCCGCGCGGAGTCTGTGGCCCTGTGCAATCCGTTGCATCGGGGGTTTCCTTCAGGTTGTGAGGGTTGTTCGCCTGCAGGCAGGCTCCTACAACGTGCCCTGTAGGAGCCTGCTTGCAGGCGAACCATTATTAGAATTTTCCGATCATATTGATGAACACACCCTGGCTGTCGTAATCCAGGTCCGTCAGGTCATCGGAGAAATCGGTAAAGTTGTAGCCAACACCCGCCTTGAAATGCCGTCCCATCTGGCGGTACAGCGCCAGCAGTGCACCGCTGCGGCTATCGCCCGCTTCCGGCAGGTCGAGCAGACGGCCTTCGATCAGCAGGTCCCACTGGTTGACGAAGTGCCAGTCCGCGCGCAGTACATACAGATGCGCGTTACTGTCGAAAAACTCCGGGTTCTCCCTGTCCATACTCAACTGGCCGAGGCGATAGGCGTACTTGGCGCCCAGGGTCCAGCGCTGCGTCAGGTCATAGTTGGAGTCCACGGAGAAAATGTGGCTCTTCTGCACAAAGTCGATGGCACTGCTGTTGCTGCTGGACGTCACCAGCACCTGGTCGCTGGTGGGCACGTTGTAGAAGTAGGTGTACTTCAGCAGCGCGTTCCAGCGGTCGTTCTCCACCGGGCGGTAGGCGTACCCCATCACACCTTCGGTAAACTTGCCATCGTAGAACTGACCCGCCGAGCTCTGGCTGTCGGAGTAGTTGAGCTTGCCTACGAGACGCCAGTCCGGGCTGATCTGGAAGCTCAGGGCATTTTTCAGCAGCCAGGTTTTGCGCTCGTTTTCCAAAACCGTCTCGGGATCGGACAGGGTCTGGGTATTGTCGATGCGGTACTCCACCGCGCTCGACAGGCGCAGGTCGCCGTCGTTGAACCCCATGCTGGCGCCCATGGCGCGGCGCTCGGTCTCGGCACCGGTGCGCGGGTCTTCGAGGGTACCGGCCTCGAGTGAGGTGCCGTAGTTCCACTTGTCGCTCGGCGCCAGGTCGATACCGAGGGCGTGGGTAAGGCCGGTGGACACATCGCCGTGGGTATAGCGCTCTTCACCGTAAATACTGGTGGTGTCGGAGAAGCGACTGCGGAAACCGCTGTTCAGGTTGCCCTTGCGCGCGCGCACGCCGGTGTCGGTGCGCTCGTTGTCGAGGGTGTAGTTCAGATAGAGGTTGGTGCGGTCGGTCACCAGGAAGTCGGTACCGAGACGCGCCGCATTGCCGGTGTCGCCGCCGGAGAGTTCGCTGTCCACCGTCAGGCGATCGCTCACACGATAGGCACCGCCAAACCCGATACGGTTGTTTTCATCCCGGTTGCCGGACAATTCCGCCGTGCGCTGCACGAAACCAAACGCATTCCAGTTGGCGCCGGAGTCGTAACCGGCCTGGATGGCCACATCGGTGCGATCCCCCTGTTTCTGGGTGACCGGCACCACCGGCGACAGATCCTCGCGGGAATCGGAACGGGCGGCGGCTGCGAGGCGCCAGCGCTCGCTCAGGCGATAGCCCAGTTCCACATCGGTGGCGGCAGTCTGCAGGCCCTGTTGCTGTTCCTTGTTGTCCATTTTCAGGCCCACATCGAAACGCTCGCCGATGGGCAGGTTAACCACAGCTCCATACTGCTCGGTTTCCCGGGTAGCCAGCTGCCCCGGTGCGGAGAAGCCCGCGTCCCGCTGCTGGGCGTAGACCGACATGGAACCGCGCGCGCCCTCGAAGAAATCCCCCATCTGCAGCGCGGCTTCGACCTTGTTGGCTCCGGCTTTGGCATCCGGGTCGAACGGCGTCTGATCAAGCGGCCCCTGATCGAAACCACCCTGGTTGAAACTGTAACCGCCGTCGAGAGAGGAAAGGCTTTCCAGGGTGTTGCCCTGGCTCTCTGCCACTTCCACTTTCATCCAGGTGCCGGCGGTTTTGCGCAGGGTCAGGTCGACGCCGCTAAGTGAAGACTCGTTGTCTTCCTCGTCCTGCTGGCTCGCACTCACGCCGATGCGCACGTGATCGCCCGCCCAGTACTGGGCGCGACCGCCCACCGCGAGGGTGTCGAGGTCATCGAAGCCCGGGGTGTATTCGTAACGGGCCACCAGGTACTGCGGATTGCCGTTATAGGAGCCGTCCTGCACGATCAGGTTGTCGTTGGCAATCGCCGACAGGGGACGGTTCAACAGCACCCGACCCTGGATGTAATCCACGTCGTAGTCAATCACCGGGGTAAGGTTTTTCACCCCCAGCACCAGGCCCGAGTTCTTGTCCCGCACTTCTACGCGCAGGCGCTCGGAACCGGTGAGAATATCCTGGTGGCGCAGGTAGTAGAGCGAACCACCGGTACCGCGGAACTCGTCGCGACCGGCAATGGTGCCGGGCTCCGCGCTGAACGCGTCCATTTCAAAACGCTTGTCGCCGAAGTCGGTAACGTCGTCGGTCTCGTAATGGAAATTGGCCCCGTACAGCGCGCGGTCGATATGTGCCAGCTCGTTGTCGGTGTAGGACGCCTTGAAGTTACCCCACAGGGCGTAATCGTCGTAATTTTCCAGTTTGATGAAAAACTTGCCGGAGGTGGGCGCATCTTCCACCACGGTGGAGTCGTCGCCGAAGGTCGGGTAATACAGGTCGCTGTCGAGACGTCGGAACAGCGCGTTGGGGTCCTTCTCCATAAAGTTGGTGAAGAGCTGGTCGATAGGCCCCTCTTCCGTATCCGCACTGGCGGACAGGCGCCAGCCGTCGCCGAAGCTGCCGCTGGTGTAAAACGCCAGGCGGCCGTCATAGCTCGCGGAATTGTCGTAGTGGGTTTGGTCGCCAGTGACCAGTGCCGCCGGGCCATTGGTGTCGTCGTGGGCGATGGTCACGTCGGCAATGCCAACTGTAAACCAGTCGTCGCGATTGAACTCAAGGTCGCGCAGGAACAACTCGCCGTTACCCTGCTCGTCCAGCACCGCCACTTCCACGGTGTGCAGGCCCTTGGCAAAAATTTCCTCGGCAACGAAATCGCCACTGCTGCTGACGGGAATTTCGCGGCCCGCCAGCCACACACTGTGGTTGGCCGGGATCTCCGCACCGTTCACCAGCACCGCGTTGCCGTTTACCGGAATGTTGCGCTCGGCCAGGCGGTTTTCGCCGTAGCCAACCAGCAGTTCTTTTTCGGTGGTGGCTTCCTGCAGTTGCGGTTCGAAGTTATCCACAAGCCACAGAGTCTGCGGGCGGGTTTCGTCGAAGCGCTGTTTCCAGTCGTACACGCGCAGCACGTACTGCAGTTTTTTCAGCGGCGCCTGGAAGCTGTCGAAGTCCGCCTCCCAGCTGCCCTCGCCGTTCTGGTCCAGGGTCACTACGGCGAGCGGCGCATCGCGCAGGGACTGTTGTTCTTCGAAAATACGCACTTCCGCGCGGGTGATGAACGAGGGGTAGTTGGTGTAGCGCTTGAACTGCACGCGGCTCTCCACCAGCTCCGTTTCCGGATCGTCCGCGTAGCGGATGGTGCTGGGGAAGGCGCTGACGTTGAGGCGCGGCTGCATCGTCTGGTTGTCGAAGCGGAACTGGATGTTGGCGTTTTCCAGCGCCACGTCGGTACAACGCTGCAGGTCCGCGGAGTTCTTGTGCGGATCGTATTCCGGTGCACCATCCACGGTGATACGCATCAGGTTCAGGGCGTAGGGGTTGTGGGCCAGGGCCTCCTGCTGCAGGCGCTCGATTTCCAGGCGATCCTGTTCCGCCAGCACCGCCAGTTCATCGTAGAGCACCTGTACTTCCACGCGGGCGCCGTCCATGTGGATAAATCCGGTCTGCACCACATCCCTGGATTCCACATAACCGCGGCCTTCAAATTCCACCTGGCTATCGTCAAGACCGAGTTTTTCCTGAACGATCTCCATGGTCTTTTTCGCGCGCGCGGACGAAAGACCCACGTCATCGCCGTAGACCATGGCCTCGCGGCGCTCCATGCGCTCGTTGTCGCTGTAGCCGACAAAGCTCAGGCGCACATTTTGTTTGCCGGAAACTTCTTCCATCAGACGCTGCATCTGCGCCAACTGCGCGCTGGAAATTTGCGGGTCGCCGCTGTCGAGGAAAATCGGTGGCACGTCGCCGGTGGGGGACTCGTGGGCGATGGTAATGGTTTCCGCGGTAGCGGATTCCGGACACGCCTGCACACCATCGGCGGCGGTCTCCAGCAAGTCGTCGTACCAGAATTCCACTTCCACGCGCCGGTTCAGGGAGCGGCCCTTGGCGGTGTCGTTGGCGGCGATGGGCTGGGTAGCCCCTTTGCCACTGCTGGTCACCATATAGCCCGGCAGATTCAATTGGTCCGCAACGGCCAGGGCAACGCGACGCGCTTCCGCGCGCGACAGCGCCATCTGGTCGTCATACAGCTCTGCCGGGCCCTCCGGTAGCGGTGCGCCATCGGTATGGCCGACAAAGTGAATGGTCAGGTTGGGCCGCTCCTGCAGCGTCGCGCGCACCTCCTGGATGCGGCGCACAAACGCGGGGGGCAGGTCGATCTGGCCCGGCTGCAGGCGCAGCGGCGACACCAGGTTTTTCAGGCGCGCGCGCTGATCGGTACCCGCGGTGTAGCGCAGCTTACACACGGTTTCCTGGCGGCAGACTTTTACCCGGTTGAGCTGCAGCGCCTCGGCGCGACGCTGGGCGTCGCGGGCTTCCTGGTCCAGCTCGAAATAGCGCAGCGTCACTTCCACCCGGCGGTTCAGTTCGCGGCCTTTTTCGGTGATGTTTTCCGTCAGCGGTTCGCTGTCACCGCGGCCTTCCACCACAATGGCGTCATCCGGCACTTCCAGCGCGGTCTGGAAATACTCCGCTACCTGTTGTGCGCGCGCCTGGGTAAACGCGGTTTTGTCCGCGAACTCGGATTGCTGCTCGTCGCTCAGCGGATCGCTGTCGGTGTGGCCGGTAAAGATCAGCTGCAGTTCGTGCGCGTCGCTGAGTTCGGCGAGCCTTTCCCGCAGCTGCTCGAGCAGCGCCGGATCGATCTCGTCGCTCACCTCGCGGTACAGCAACGGCGGCAGGACATCTTTTTCCAGCACCGCTTCTTCCGGCGCGATAAAGGATTCCGCGTCCTGCATCCACAGCTGACCCGCGGCGGGGATCAGGGTGGTTTCGGTGTTACTGCCGAGCGGTTTTTCGGTGTATTCGCCGGTATTCTCGACTTGCGGCGAGAGGCCGGGGATAAGGTGCCACCAGGCAGTTTCTGTTTTGTTTTCTTCCTGTGCGAGCGCCGAAGCGCTCACCAGCGCCACCATGACAATGGCCATTTTATTTTTAGAAGGACGGAGCATTAGCGGGCGCCTCCCTGATCATCACTTCCGATCATGCGGTTAACACTGCGTTTGAGCCCGTCCAGCACATTGCCGCGCTCGGGCGGCGCACCACGGCGCCAGAAAATTTCGGTTTCGATATTGAGTGGGTAGCAGCAATCCAGCGCCGCCCAGTCCCCGGCGATACGGGCCTTGATGGTGGCAAGACGCGCATCTACCAGCGACGGATCTTCATTTTCCGCCAGGTAGGACAGACGCAGCACGGACGGCGCTTCCTGCAGGCGCTCGAGCAACAGTTCCGTGCGCGATTGCCACTGCGGGCGCAGCTCGCTGGTACCGGGCTCGAACACCGCTTCCGCCAGATCCAGGCGCACCACGCGGTGCAGGCTGGTGCCGAAGTTGAACTCCAGCATCTTGCCTCGGGTGGCGCGCTGTACCCGCGGGTTTTCCGTGGTCAGGCGATAGCCGGAAGGCAGGCTGCGGTCGTCCAGCTTCAGTACGAAGTTGGAACCGCGATCCGGGTTCGGCACCGCCGCACAGGTAATGTGGAAACGGCCGTGGGCATCGGCGGTGGCCTTGAGACCATTCGCCGTCACCACGCGCGCGCCGGGCACACCGCCCTCACCCTGATCCTGGTAGCCGTTCAGGTTCTTGTCATCGAACACCTTGCCGATCACGTCGGTACAGTCGAAGGTCGGGTCCGGCACCACGCGCACGGTGGCCGTCGCCTCGCCGGAGGTCTGCTGACCGGAGAGTTCGTTGAACATGCGCGCGCGGTTGACGTACTCGCCCTCGCCCACACCGGAGCCCACCACCAGCAGCAGTTTCATGCTGTGGATCTGCTCCGGTTCGGCGCGCAGGCTCGGCCACTGCAACTGCAGGCCGTTCACTACAGGTTCCACCGGCAGGCCATCCAGGTTCGCGGAACCAGCCACGTACTTGAAGCCCGCGGGGAAGTAATCCACCAGCTGCAGATCCGTCAGCGGCACCGGCAGCGAGTTGCTGAAGGTGATGGTGTAAGGCACCAGCTGGCTGCGGGTCACGTTCAACATGGCCGCGGTTTTGGTCAGCGCCAGTGCGCCTTCCAATTGCGGGTCCAGCGCAATGTGGTTGTTGAACAGCTGGCTGCTGCCGGGCTGGTTGCTGTCATCCAGGTTCACGCGCAGGTAGTAGTTGGTCTCCGCACTGCGCGCGTCCAGGTCGATCGACGGCGGTGTTGCGGTCAGCTGCACCTCGCAGTAATCCGGGGTACCCGGGATCACGTCCGCGGCGCTGCCGAGACACGCAGCCACATCGAAGCTGCCGGTGTCGACACCGGTCTGCGGCGGAATGATCTGTGACGGGCCGGAGACGTACTCCTCACTCGGCACATCCACTTCGATCAGGTAATCCGCGTTTACCGCACAGGCCGCGCTGCTGAAGTTCACATCGAACTTGTAGAAGCCGCCGGTAACGGTGACCTGGTTCTGCTGCTTGGGATCCTCGAAACAGCTGTCCGGCAGCGGCTGGCCGCTGGACGCCTGCAACATGCGCACACGGGCGCCGTTGACCGGTGCGCGCAGCACGGAATCGTAGATCACGCCATTCGGGGTAATCGGCAGGTTCAGGTTCTGCGGGTTGGCTCCGGAGCCCACGTAGATATCGCGGATCTGCTGCGGACCGTTGGTGTAATCGGAACTGGCGGTACCGAGAGACGCGGTGGATTCCACCGCATTCGGTGCCAGATAGCGCAGCTCGTAAGTCGCACCGCCCGCGTTCGCACCGTCCATGTTCGGCACCAAGCCATCAAACACGAAATAGCCGTTCTCATCACTCTGCACGGTTTCCAGCAGCGCGTTGTTGAAGTACAGCGACACGCTCCAGTTGGTGAGCAGTTGCTCTTCGCTGTCGGCGGTCTCGCTGAAATTCACATCGTGCCAGAGGTAACCGGACAGGTTGGCAATGCCCGGGGTACCGCCGATGTCGATGGCCACGGTGGCTTCGTTGTACACCGGCGGATCGTTCCATTTCACCTGCGCGGTATTCACCACCGAGTAACCCATGGCCAGGTTTTCTCCCAGCTTGGCCTCGAAGCGCAGGGTGATGGTTTCACTCGGCTGCAGGTCGCCGTAGTTGGTGCTGTAGTCCACCGTGATCAGCGGGCCATCGATCATCACACCGTCGGGCTGGCCATTCAGCAGCGCCGAGTTATCCACGTAAGTGAGCACGCCCTCACCGGCCACCAACAGGTCGTCGTATATGGTGACCAGGCTCGCGGGTACCGCGCTGATGTTGGTCACGCGCACGATGTATTCCAGCACCTTGCCGGAATCCGCCGCGCCGCCGCCAACGACCGCCACTTCCTTGGTGATGGACAGCTGCTGTGCATCGCCCACCACCACTTCGGTAGGCTGGGCGCCATTGCTGCTGTTGCCGTCCGCATCCGTCAGGGTCAGCGGCAATTCCAGGCTGTACACATTGCCCTGGTTGCTGATGATGGTGCCGCGCTCGGTATCCGCGTTCACCATCACGTCGAACACGATGGTGGCGGTCTGCGCGGTAGTGAGTACACCCTCACCTTCCGCGGGCAGCGGCGGGGTCAGGTCTTCACTGCTGATGGCGATACCGGTGACCAGCGGTGAATCCACACCGTTATCAGCGATCGCGATGCCATTCAACGTGGTGCTGCCGGCCACATAGGTGGTGTGCTCCGGCACCAGGTCTACAAAGCGCGCCTCGGTCGCGTCCTTTCCGCCCATGTTGCGCACGGTGATGGTGTAGCGCAGCACATCCTGCGGATCGACGATACCCGCGGTCATATTGTCCACCGCCAGTTCCACAGTTTTCAGCGCACGCAGCAGCGGCACATTACCGACGATGTCGATGGTGGGGTCGTCGGCCACTTCTGTGGCGGGGTCGTCGGACGGCTTCTCATCCAAGGGGGTATTTTCACCGCCGGCGCCGACACCGTTGGCAAAGCCCTGGTTGGAAATCACCGTACCGTCGTTGACGTTGTTGATGGTCACATCGAAGGTGATCACCGCTGCTTGCGCACCGCTGGCGGTCGGGTCCGCCAGCAGCTCGCCGGCTTCCGCACCCGGGGATTGCACGGTCAGCGTCGCCGCCAGCGGCGTGCTGCCATTCACGTCATCCAGCGCCGCGCCGTTCAGGGTGGTGGAGCCGGCAACATAGGTAGTGTTGGCCGGCACCTGGTCGCGCAGGCTCGCCTCCAGCATGTTTTCGTTGCCGATGTTTTCCACCCGGATGGTGTAGCGCAGGGTATCTCCGGGCATCAGGCTGTCGGGCTCGCCGGTGAGATCCTCGGAGGTTTTTTGCACTTTGAATACCGGTGCGGACTCGATAACCACGCGGGTGGGGTCTTCATCTCCGCTCACCAGCGGATCAGCCGCACCGTTGATGTTCGGGTCGTCACTGTTGACCAGCGGCTGGCCGGGCAGCTGCACCTGTGCCTGGTTCAGCACCGCCGTGGCACTATCGATCGCACTAACCAGCTGCACCTGGTACACCAGCTGGATTTCTTCCGTGCCGCTGCCGGCGCCACCCAGTGTCAGGTTGCGCACATCCACCAGACCGCTGCCATTGGCACCGCCGGTTGCCGAGGTCGCCGCGGTATCCGCACCTGTCGGAGCGGCGATCAGTTGCAGGGTACCCGGAGCGAAGAATGCCGGTGCATTCAGTCGGTCCAATTCATCGATCACCGAGACATTTTCGACCTCCAGATCACTGAGGTTACGCAGCGTTACGGTGTACTGGAGCAGGTCACCGGGCGTGGCGGTGGTCGCCGGGCTGACACCGGTGGTGATGTTCTCCACCACCTTCTCGAACAGCACACTCGGCACCGCGGCGGTGACCGTGAACACGTCCTCGTGGTCTTCCACAGACGGTGTGCCGTCCGGTGGATTCGCCGCGTAAGTACGCTCGTAAATGCGGGCATCCGGGCCAGTGCTGTCCCAGCTGTACCACTGCTCCGCGCCCGCCACATTGTCCAGCGCTGCACCGTCGATGGTGTCTTCATCGAGCCACGCGTCGTAGGCGAACTGCACGTGGTGGTCCGCGGCCACAGGCGCATTGGCTCCCTGCGTAGTAAACGTCAGCGTACAGGTATCCGCATCGAACGCGACGCTGAAATCGCTGCCCTCGCTGAGGGTCGACACCACATTGCCACCCGCATCCAGAATGGCCGCGGCAAAGTTGGCCGGCGGCGTTGCGCACAGGCCTCCCTGATCGGAGTCTGGTAAAAAGTCACGCACGGTGAGATCCCAGGCGGGACCGGTGCCGCGGTTGTGCACATTTAGCAGGAAGCGGCCAGGCAGACCGGACTGGATAGTGGTGGCGCCGTTGGCCATGGATTTCGCCATCACCAGTTCGGTGGGCTCCACCACGGTCATGTCCGCGGTGGTGTTGCCGCCGCCGGCGCCCTGGCCGCTGGCCGGGTCGTCGTTGACGAAGTTGTAGCGGTAAGTGGCACTGCTATTGAAGGTCTGGCCGTCCGCATTCGGCGGATTCACATCCCGCAGACGCACGATCACATCCACCACCGCCTGCTCGTTCGCGGGCACGTCGATACCGTTGGCGGTGTCTTCAATAATCAGCTGATTGCCGGTACCGGAATTGACCGGGGCAAAGTTGGCGCTGCCGGAGACTTTCTCGGCAGAGACAAATACCAGCTCCGCGGTATCCGGCAGATCGATCACCACCTGCACATCGTTCAGCGCGGCCGCCTGGGCAGTGGCCGGAATGGTGACGCGATAGCGGAACGGCTCGCCAATGGACGCGGTCTCCTGGGTGTTGGCGATGTCCAGATCCACCGCACTGGGTGTGCTGAACACAATGCCCTGTGGCGCAGTGGGACCGTAGTCTTCACGCATGTCTTCGGCCACATTCACCGCCGCCAGGGCCGGCAGCGCGTCCGCGGCAAGGGAGTAATACACCTCGATGAAGGCGCCGTTCTGGATGGCAAGGCCGGCGCCGATATTGGCGTCCGCCTGCAGGCGATAAGTCATTTCCAGTACGCCGCCGACGGGAATCGCGTAACCGCTGCCGACGAAGTCCCAGCGCACTTCACCGCTCGCCGCATCGTATACCGGGGTCACATTGGCAACACCGCTGCCGTTGATCGTGGTGCTTTCCACCATCACGCCAGCCTGGCGCAGACCCACCGGCACCAGGTCGCGCAGGGCCAGATCGTAGGCCGGCGCGGAGCCGTTGTTGGTCAGGGTTACCGTGAACTCGACAAGTTCATTCGGCTCGAGCACCGCGTCGCCATTGGCGGCCGTGCCTGCAATGGCCAGCGCCACCTCCGGCTGCAACAGCTCGATAGTTTCCGCGGTGGTAACGCTGGCGCTGCCGGCGGCAGTCTCGAATACATACTCCGCGTTGTTGGTGAGCGGCATGCTGTTGGCCGGCCATGGGTGCACATCCCGGTTGAGAACGCGCGCCAGATAGTGAATCACGAACACATCGTTCGCCGCGTCGTTGTCACCCTGGTTGATCAGGTCATCGAGCGGCCAGCTGACCGTGGTGGGACCGGCGGCGGGATCACCGGACTGCACTGGCTCCATTACCTCGCTGTGGCTGAACGGTGCCACCGCAGCAAACGGCGCACTGGTATCGCCGTTAATGGAAACGGTGCGCTCGAACACCATGCCCTGCGGCAGGGTATCGGTAACCACGGCGTTGGGGTGGGCACCTTCCTGCAGGTTCACCCGCAGTTCAAACTCCACCAGGTCGCCCACGCGCAACTGTTTATCGGCTGCGTTGTAGCTGTCACCAATATGCCGTTTTTCCAGCGTGGTGGTGTTTGCGGTTACCAGTGCGGCGGTGGTGCCATCGATAAAGTAATCGTTGAGGCCACCGCTGCCGTTGCGCTCGTAAACACTGCTGTTGTCGTCGTCGAGACTCGTCCACTCCACACGGCTGACCGCGGAAAGATCTGCGCCCGCCAGCACGGTTTCCAGCACGCGAACATCAAATACCAGCGCTGCGCTACTGCCAAAGGCGATGTCGAGATTGGTAGTAGCCACATCCCAGCGCAGCGCCTGCGCCGCGGTCTGCCCGTCGCCGCTGATCACCGGATCGACAATGGTCGCGCCGGCAAAGGTCGCGCTTCCCGGCACGAACGCGAGGCCGAGGGACAGCTGCTCTTGCAGCAGCAGGTCGAAGGCGTCCGCACTACTATTGGCGATGCCGGCCTCGGTGAGACCCAGGGTAAAGCGCAACACGTCACCCGCAGCGGGCTCGGTACCCGGCGCAGTCTGGTTGACGACGGTTTTACCCGCGCTCAACTGCGGCTCAATCACCGTCAGTGTGGCTGCCGTTCCGGCACCACCGTCGATCTGGGTTCCACCATCGGTTTCCGCGTAGGTAAAGCTCGCCACGTTGTCGAAGTTGTGGCCTTCCTGCGCGCTTGCGTTGTTGGCGACACGCGCGCGAATTTCGATCTGCGCGCGGCTGCCCGCTGGCAACAGATCCAGCGCCAGCGCGATATTGTTGCCACTGGAATTGTCGGTAACCGGCAGCCCGCCCAGTTCCTGGATACTGATGATTTCCAGGCTCGGGTCGAGCACATCGCTGATGGTCAGGTCGTAAATGGCGGAACTGGTGTTAGTGGCCGGCACCAGCAACTGGTACACCACTTCTTCACCGACAACCGCAGTGCCATCGGCCGGTGCCAGCAACAGTTTCTGCAGCGGATCGAGACTGACCGGCGCCGTGGACATCAGGTACGGCGCCGGCAGCGTTACCGGAGCATATTTCTGCGCGTCATTCGGCGGCAGTGACCAGTACTCATCGATAACAAAGCTGTTCTGCCAGTTCCGGTCGCCACCCACATCGGCGTGGAAGCCGATATCGTAATTCACGGTGACACACAGACCCGGATCCACCGGCACATTCAGCGCGAACACCATATTGCCGTCGCGCGCTGCGGCGGGCGTGTAGGTGTAATCGCTGTCCGCCAGTACCGCGCCGTCGATGCTGACCTCGACATTCTGGATCGAAGTCTCATCCATCTCCCAGGCGAGATCATCGGTGAGCTGCATACCGTAAGCCGGTGCCGCACCGCTGTTGCACGCCTGCAGACTGAAGAGCATGACGGTATTGGCGAGATCCGTGATCAGGTCCGGGCTGGTGCGGCCACCGCGATCCACCTTGGTCAGGTTGTCGATCACCGGCTGCAGGACCGTCACGCTGGCCGCACTTTCCAGTCGCGCCAGCACTGCAGGATCGGTCGGCGGATTGCCGCTGCCATCGGTGTAGGTGAGATTTGCGGTGTTATCGAGCGCCGTGCTCGCCACATGGGGAATACCACGGTCTTCGGTCACCCGCGCCACATATTCGATGATCAGCGGCGCGGCGGTGCCCAACTCACGGGTCACATCGCCGAGGCTCCAGCTCAGCGAAGTATCGCCGGCCGCAGGCTGGCTCACCGGTGTGAACACGTAGCCGCCGGCGGCGTCGTCAATACTGAAGGATTCCAGTACCAGACCGGTATCCATGGTGTCGGTGACGACCACATTATTCGTGGTACCCGGCTGAACATTGAGTTCGAGGCGGTAAGTAACGGTGTCGCCCACGCGCACGGTGCTGTCGGCTGGGTCGGCGTAGCTGTCGCTCACCACCCGCTTCTGCAAACCGCTGTTGTCTTCGGTATTGATCGCCGCCTGCGCCGGTCCCGAACAGTAATTGTTGGGATCGGTAAAGGTTGGGCAGCCGATACCGTGACGCTGATAAATGTCCTGGCCAAGGACGTCGTCATTCAGTGAGGACCAGTCCACGTAGGCTTCGTTCAGTACCGGCTGGCCGAACACCGACACCACATTGGCGCGGTAGGTGATTTCCAGCGTCTGTCCCAGAGGCAGATCCAGTCCGTTGTCACCGTTCTCCCGCCCCCACACCAGCTGATTCGACGCCGGCGTTGCGGGTGCCGCAACAAAACCGACAACGGCCGAACCATTGACGGTGGCCGTCGGTGCGAAAGAGGATTCGAAGCGCACTTCCGGCGGCAGAATATCCAGCACATTCAGGTCGAAGGCATCGACCGTAGAAGCACCGGTGTGACGGATGGTCAGTACATATTCAAGTACATCGCCGCCCTGGGCGAGGCCGGCGGATCCGGTGGTGTTGGTGACCGCCTTCAGGATTTCCAGATCCGGTTCCACCGCGGTAATTGCCGCCGTGGTGTCGGTGATTGCTTCTTCCGCACTGGTTTCGCCATTGCTGTAATTCAGCGTGGCATCGTTGCGCAGGCTATTGCCGTTCTGGGTCTCGACAATTTCATTATCGATACGGGCAAAGTAAGTGATGGTGATGGTCGGCACTACAGGGGTAGCACCCGCATCGTCCTCACTCACGGTATCCACGGTGCCGATGTCCCACACCACATCGCCGGTCGCATCGGCGGCGGGAACGCCGTTGAAATTACATGCGCCATCGACCGGTGCGGCGCCGTTGATCAGCTCGATGCCGACATAGGTACAGCGGATGTCGTAATTGGCATCGCGGGCCAACACATAACTGGTACCCCCCGCTGCAAGGCGGTCGGTGATGCGCACATTGTTGGTGACACCATCGGGCAGTACGACATCCAGCTGGAACTCGCGGTGTGCACCAATGGTGCGGTTTTCCGCCGCGGCGCCGTTTGCGGTGATGTCCTGTTTGGTGAATGCGAGCGCGGCCAACACGGTATCCACCGAATTGCTGCTCGCCTCGTAATCGTTGATGCCGTCACTGGCGTGGGGCAACTCGCCGATACGCTGGCCGTCCAGGGCGCCGTCGATACCGATCTCGCCGGTGGGGTTGAGCGCGGTGCTCTGTCCCGGCAAAGAGGTCCAGGCGGCGTGGGCAATATTGCTCAGCTGCTGCAGTGGCTGGGCGGTATCGTCGATGCGGACCTGGAAGCTGAACTCGCGGCTGGCACCGGGTGCCAGCGGGTTTTCCGGGTTCCACACAAATACCGGGCGATTCGCCCCGAAGGTGGTGATATCCACACTGTCCGGCACCGCGGCGCCGGTAACGCTGGTGTCGACGAACGTCATTTCGCTGTCGAGCAGATCGTCCCAGATGCGCAGGTTGTAAGCGTTGGCAGTGCCGTTGTTGGTCGCGGTCAGGGTGATGGTGATGAGATCACCGGCATCCATATCCGCCACGGCATTCCAGCTCTTGGTCAGCGCAACGAGCGGCTCGGTCACCTGCACTTCCACCTGGCCGTAATCCAGGCTGTGATCACTACCGCTTTCATCGCGCCATTCCAGGGTCGCGATGGTGGCTGGCTGGCCGTTGATCAGCGCCGTGCCGTCATTGTTTGCCGCACTGTTCTGAACACGGGCGACAAATTTGAGTTCGAAGGTGAAGCGGTTCGGGTCGCGATCCGACGAGGGATTGGTAAGCACCACATCGCCGAAGGACCACTGCACCTGACTGTCGCTACAGACTGGCGCAACATCGCCCACATTCGAGAGATCCGGGCGTTTGAATCCGGCCGCGCTCCACGGCGCATCGGTACTCAGGTCGATGGTGGGTGCATCCGCACACACCAGGCCCGCAGGCAATTGGTCGGTAACCGTGAGGTTGCGCAGCTGCGCCACCGGCAATTCGGCAGTGAGCGTGTATTCGATTTCCTCGCCGATTTTTACCGTCTGAACACCACTGCCTGCCAGCGGCGTTTCCGACAGGCCGGTAATGGTTTTCGGCTCGGTGGTCGGCTCACTGAACGTCAGCGATGCTTCCGCTTCGGTGTTCGCATCGGCCGCCGCGGGATAGGTGCGTGCGCCGCCCAGTTCGCCGCTGTCGGACATAACGACGGTCTGGTTGCCGTGCTCATTGCCACTGCCTTCCAGCGAATCGTAATAGGTCACGACGACGGTGTTAGTGAGGACTTCCGACGGCGCAATACGATCGTCCGGGTCTACCCGGTAATACATATATGCGCTGGCGCCCGACTCCAGGCGGCGCAGACCGGTACCGTCCACACCCTGGGTGTGCGAGAAGGTAATGGTGGTGACGTTGCCGTCGTTCATGACGTTGCCGACGATGCTGCCTTCACCATCGGTATCGGCACCATCCACCAGGCCATCGCCATCGTTGTCGATGCCATCGGCATTCAGGTCTTCGATGAACAGTAAATCCGGCAGCGTGTCTTCTACGGTCAGGTCGTATACCGGCGGCCGCGGATGGCCGTCAGCCGTGGCTTCACTGTTGACGGTCAGGCGGTAGATGTAGTCGTTGGTGGTCACAGCGCCTTGATAATCATCCGTCCAGCCGGCGCCACAGGCCCCGCTTGCCGCGTTGAAATCAGAAGCCGCACAGATTTCCTTCACCACACTGATCAGCGGTTCGGTAACCACAACGTCCACGCGGCGGATGGGTTCCTTGGGGTAACCCACGGTCTCTCCGCCGCCATAGCTGCCGAACTCGTACTCTTCCCAGATACCGGTGTTGTTGTTAAAGAAAACCCCTTTAAAAGAAGAGTCCAGCACGTTGGCGCTGTCGCTGCCGTGCGCGTTGGGCGCGGCGCGATCATTCAGGGTTTTGTTCAGCAACCGGCTCGTATTGTTGATCGTGAACCACTGATCGATATCGATCACGTAGTCTGCATTCGGTGCACCAGTGAACCCGGAAGGTTCGGTACCGGTAAAGCGCCAGCCAAACGGGCTGAGCTCGCCCAGCGCAGTGGTGGCTGGATCGTTCGGTGCCTGGGTGGCGCCGGCAATCTGCGGCGTCACCAGAGGCGCGGTGCTGGAAATATAACTCTGACCATTCGGGATCAGGTCCAGCACCTGGATATCGCGCACACCGATAAAGTTGAAACCGCGGGAATCGAAACCGAACCAGCCGCCGGTCTGGATGCGCACAGTACATTCCTCACCGATCTGCACATGCTCAGCGGGTTTGGTCTGGCCGGGAAAGGTGTTGGCCGGCGCGCGCGTGACGGCCGCGGTGTTTTCGTTACACACACCGAGATCCGGCAGGCCACCGAAATTGCCGGACGCGGTATCACCGGCGGTCACCTGGTCTTTTTTAAGGTTGAAGCCGATACCGCGGGACCAGTGCGCGTCCAGGGAGTAGAGGTTGCCGCGATCCACTTCGCCATCGGTGCGGCTGTTGCCGGCACTGCCCGGGGCCGGGAACCACAGCGGATGGCCATTGGTAATCCCGGTGGGGTTATTGACGGTGATATTGGAAATGCTGCGGTCACCGCCACGGTCGACCTGATTTACATTGACGGTGCCGTAATTGATCTGCGCCGGCGTGATGGCGAAGTCGCTGAGAGTGAAGATTTCACCCACCACATCGGCGCGGAAAGTCAGGTCGTCTGCGGCAATACCCGCGGGGCTGGTGGTTTTGTTCACCTCGAACTCGAAGGTGGCGCTGGCGCCCGCGGCCAGTGCAGCATTGAACGGCGAGCCATCCGGCTGACACTGGTACACGGTGCCATTGGTCGGCAGCAGCATATGCATTTTGTCGACCTGATCCGGCGCCGGGTTTACGGCCCAAACCTTATAGGGATCGGGGTGTCCCATGGGGCGGCCGTTGCCATCCACACTGGTCTGCGCAATCGGTACCGCCGCACAGCTGAAGCCCATAGGCGGTGTATCGTTGACCACGTTGATAGTGGCACCGAAGCTGATAAACACACGGAAGTCACGCGCCTCGTCGCCACCGCGATTGGTCACGGTGACGGACAGCGGCGTGGTCTGGCTGCGGTCGTCGGTGATGATGAACGTGGGCTGGTCGATATTGACGTCCAGCTCCTCCGGCGAGAACTGCACCGGGGTGCCGGCGCTGTTTGCGGCGAAGGTATCGTTCAGGCCATTGCCGGTCATGCGGGATTGCAATGTGCCCTGGGTGTTACACAGGGTTTTGATCTGCATTTCGACAATATTGTCGAAACCATTGAAGCCACTCAGGTCAGGGTCCGTACGCTCTCCGGGGCGCTTGAACAGGGCAACTGCCGGGTCTTCCTCCAATACATCCAGATCTGCCGCGCGGTCGAAATACTCCGCCGCTTTCATCACCACGGCAAAACGGATCACCACCACATCGCCGTGGCGCATCAGGCCGGTGCTTTCCTGGGCCTGGTCGGCATCGGTATCCGTGGTGGTACTGGTGAGCTTGAACTGCGGCTCCGAGTTGTTCAGGTAGCTGGTGCTATCACCGGTATTGCCGGGGATTGCGCCCTGGGCGTTAACCCAGTCCAACGTGTCCACACGACCGGGGTAGGCGCCGTAGAGGGAGTTCTGGGTTTCGATTCTGGGCGCGTAGCTGGGGTCTACCACGTATTCATCCGGCAGCTCGTCGCGCAGATGCCAGGCCATCGAAGGATCAAACCAGACGGTGCCACGCCCTTCGTTGCGCAGGGTGATGGTCATCAGGCCGCGCATGCCGACGGGGCCTGTGCCGGTGATGCCGGTTAGTTGGCGCTCCACGCGCAGGGCATTGTTGCCGCCGTTCAGTCCGTAGTAGGTATCGAGACGCGCGGTCTCTGATTGATTGGAGTCGATACCACCGGGCGGCGACTGCACCGCGCAGCCGAATTCCACATCGTTGAAGGTATTGGTCAGTTGCCCCGCGGCACAGGAGCCGTTATTGCGGATTTTGCCGACCACATACAGATTGATGGACTGCCCAGCGCGAATATCAATGGCGTCGCCGGAAGTACCGGAGGTTACCGCATTCACGGTATTCGCATAGGGATTGGGGATGTCGTCATTGTGGCCAAAGGGGGCATCCACATCCCAGTCGGCCAGTACCAATCCCGTGGTTGCATCGGTAGCCACGCAGCTCGAGCCACCGGGTAACACTCCGTTATTTGCGGCAACCGCATCAGCAGCATCCGCGGAAGGACAGACGTAGTTTGCCGTCATCACATCCGCACGGCTCAGCAGATCGTCGATACGCAGATCCTGCAGCCGTGCGTCGCCGGTATTGCGGACATTGATTCGCCAGACGATATCGTCGTCGTTGTGACCAAACACCTGGTCACTGCGGGTATCCCGACGCTGGCCGCTGTCGTAGTTCCAGCCCTGTTTGTTCAGTGCAATACCCGGCTGCTGAATATAGACATTGCCGGTGTGTTGGCTGTCAGGGCGGTTGTAGTTCTGCCAGAAGTCGGTGGGATAATTGTCAGGATCCTCCCATGGCGCACAGCTGTTGCCACCACAGCCGTCGTACCAGGTATTGTCATTGCGAAAATTCTCACGCAGGCCCGGGTTATCGTTACAGCTGTCCGCCATCGTGTAGTTGATGGTGGCGGTGGCCTGGGGATTTGTGCCGTAAAGGGACTCAGGGCTGTTGGTGGGCCGGCGGTGCACCGGGATACGCAACGTCCGGGTCTCGCCTGGTGGCAGATCCGCCATATTGTTAACGGAAATGGTTGTGGTACCGCTGAGCGTGCCACCCAGCGGCAGCGATGCTGCGGCCCCCGTATACAGTTCCAGACCGTTGTTCAGGTCAATAGTCAAACCGCCGGAATTGCTGAAGTTCAAAGAGGGGTTTGAGGAGCCGTAGTCGTTATTGCGACGAGTCTGGGTTCTGGTATCGCCAAAAATGGTAACGACGCGCGTCTCATAGGGCTGGTTGCCATCGGCAGCATTGGTGCCTCTTCGATAAGGGTTGGTGATCCGAACCTCGACATAGCCGTAACCACAGAATTCACAGTAACTATTCTGGACCGTCACCAGTCTGCTAGGCGCGCTCTCCTGGCCAACCACACACATATTGGTGTACGCAGCCAATGCTTGCCCCGAACTCAACAACAGCGCAGCAGAGAGCAACCACCGCACGGAATGTCTCAGTGTCGCCAGTGCATTTCTGAAAGATTTTCGCCCAGTTACTTCAGACTTCATCGCGTTCCGCTGCCAGTCAATTTGGAATTTCGAGAACTGCCGCACAGGCGACAGCACCGGGGAAGGGGCCGGTCGCGGAACTTTATTGGAAGGGGGTAGTCGGCACCGTGAAGCAAGTCAAACTTGTTGCGCCGTGGAGGGAACTTTTTCTACGTTTGCCAAACAGTTCTCAGGTAAAGCTCAGGTAATTTGTGAACTTTTTGGAACCAGGGCACAACCGCTTCACTTTTGCGAAGCGGTTGTGCCGATTGCGGCGCTGGGGCTCCGCCCCGGGTCAGGCCGCGGGGAGGAAGTCGATCGGGTAGAGGATGGTAATGGTCGGCACACCGGCTTTTTCGCCGAAGTTGAACCGCTTCACCCTCGCTACGATCTGGGAGTTGAGCGCGGGCGAATCCATATCGCTGCTCTCGACTTTGGCTGCGGATACCGAACCGTCTGGCTCGATGGTAATACGCAGTACCATCTTGCCCTGCAGCGCCGGGTTGTTGCGCAGCTCGCGATTGTAGATCCGGTAGAGTGCCGCTTTGTAGCGATCGAAGACGATCTGGATCTCTTCGTCGGTACGAGACGGACCTACGCCATCGCTGAGCGGTCGCTCTTCGCCGGCAAAGTCGCCCTCGGTGCCAATACCGCTGGATACCCGCGAGAAGCTGACACCGTCCAGTGCCGTACCGACACCACCGGCATTGCGGCTAAGCGCGGCCGTATTGATCCCGTCGGAACCGGATTTCGCCGCGGCGGTAATCAGGGAGCGCTGGCTGCGGCTCTCCTGCTTGCCGGCGGTGCTGAGCTGGGTCTGTTGGCCGAGACGCTGGTCGAGATCGTCCTGGATCAGGTCCTGGAAGTTGTCCTTGAACGCCAGCACGCCGGCGCGCTCGACTTTCTTGCTCACCTGCTTCTTCTCAACATTGGATGGCTTGGGTTCTTCCTTCGCCACTTCCTGTTTCGGTTTCTCAGGTTCCGGCTTCTTCTCTTCCGGTTTCTGCACTACCTGTTCGGGCGGTGGCTTTGGCTTGGTTTTCTTTTCCAGAACCAACTTGGCCAGACGCTCGGGCACTTCTACCACTTCGTTTTCATCAGGCTCCGGCAACTGCCATACGTGGATGCCGAAGCCGAGGAAGAACGCCAGCAGCAGACATGCGAGCAAGCTGATACGGAAGCGGCGCTCGTCTTCGCCGTTGGTGTTCCACGGCATGATGGCGTTGCGGAAGGCGGAGTCGCCCAACTCGCGCGTGACTTCATACTCGTAATGGACATCTTCTTCGGCCTGGCGAATCTCTCGGAATTCTGCATCCAGGTCGAACAGGTCATCACGGCAGTCTTCTATCTGGTCCTGCAGCTTGCGCTTGCGCTCGTGCAGCAGATTCAGATTGGCCTGATAGATACTTACGGTTTTCTGCAGCCGATGAATCAGCGCCTTGGATGCGTCCTGCTTATAGTGCTCCGCCCAAAACAGGTCGCCGGCACCGGCCTCTTCAAGCTTGCCAAGGCGATCGGAAATCTCGTCCAGCAACTGGTGCTTGGCTTCATCCCGGCGCAGCGTATCCAGCTTGCCATCCACCTGACCGTACTCGCTTTCGAGCGCGGCCAACTGCTGGCGAACCGCTTCCTGCTTCGCTGTCAGTGCCTGTCTTTGTTGATGAAAATTATTCACAAACGCTCACTAACTCTGAGATGCTTTTTGAATGACCGCCAGGGAAATACGCGTATATCCGGCATTGGTGCAGCTGGACATGACTTTTTTCAGCACGCTGAATGGCACACCGCGGTCCGCCAGAATGTTCACTTCCGGTGGTTCTTCCAGCAGTTCCG
Source organism: Microbulbifer harenosus (assembly GCF_005771435.1). GTDB lineage: Bacteria > Pseudomonadota > Gammaproteobacteria > Pseudomonadales > Cellvibrionaceae > Microbulbifer > Microbulbifer harenosus. The sequence goes on along the minus strand of NZ_VANI01000001.1, from coordinate 107,662 downwards.
CGGCTTCTGCGGTGACGTCTTCACCGGCGGCGGCGCGCTCTGCCAGTTTGGCCTTGGCTTCTTCCAATTCAGTACCGGCCATGGTCATGGCCTTGCCCACTTCCTGGATCATCGCCTGCTGAATGGCTTCGATTACCAGCTCTTCGCTCTGGAACAGTTCCTCGGTGGTCATCACCGGCTTAGCTTCGATCAGCACTTCGTCGTGGGTGACCATCAGGGTGACGGTTTCCCGCGGCTTGGATTCCACCACCGAGTCCGGCAGGGTGATGACCTTGGGCGCTTCGATGGCCTCGTTGCTGGAACTGTTGGTGAGCAGGAAGAACACCAGAATGGTAAACACGTCCATCAGCGAGGTGAGGTTCATGCCCGGCGTTTTGCGCTTGCGGCTGCGCGCCATGCGCTTCATACGTCTGCTTTCACGTTTCACGGCGCGTCTCCCAGGGATATATCGGGAAAGAGTTCCATTGTTTCAGCCTTCGCGTCCGGATCTGGTACTGCGCCCTCTTCCGGTGTCGGCATGACTTGCGCACTGCGCACGGTATCCATGACGCCCACAAGGTGCTCATAAGCCACTTCCGGCTCCATCAGCAGTGTGGAATCGGTTTTGTCCGGATAGGTCTGCTTGATGCGGATCAGCTGCTCGCGCAGCTTCGCCAGGTCGTACACTTCTTCGGTGGGTGGAACAATGGGCAAGCCGTGTTCGTCCACGGGCGTTTCCGCCTGTGCCGCTTCATCTTCGCCCTCACCCGCTGCGGTTTGCCCCTGGTTCAGGTTGGGAAAACGCGCAATGACTTTGGAGCCATCGCTGATTTCCAGTACGTCTTTGCGCACCACCACTTCCAGGGTCACGCCGGGGTCGTCGGCTCCGCCACCGGCGCCGGTGGGCATATTGAGCTCGAGAATGGTGACCCTCGAAAACACTGCGGATACCAGCAGGAAGGGCACCAGCACCACCATCAGATTGAGGAAGGCGGTGATGTCCAGCTCCGGCGCTTCTTTGGATCTGCTGTGACGCCTGTTTCTCATTACGCGGATTCCGGTTTGGAATTTTTGTCGGCGCCGGCGTCAGCCGCGGCGGCGTTCTGCTGCGCTTTCTGGGTCTGCTCAATGTCGCGGTTGACGGGTTTTGCCGTCGGCGCTTTTTCTTCGGCGGACGCTTCGCTGCGGCGGCGGGTGCCGGAGGACATGATGTTGAGTGCTTTGACGGAGACCATTTCGAGGCTGTCGACGATCTGGCCGGTTAGGGAGTTGAGTAGTGCGTGCACGATGAGCAGCGCGATACCGACCATCAGGCCGAAGGCGGTGGTGTTCATGGCCACGGAGATACTGGCGGACAGGAGGTCGGCTTTTTCTGCGGGGTTGGCATTGGCTACGGCGGTGAAGGCTTCGATGAGGCCCATGATGGTGCCGAGCAGGCCGAGGAGAGTGGCGATGTTGGAGCCGAGCGCGACGTAGGGGGTGCGCTTTTCCAGCTGTGGGATGGTCTCCATGATGCTTTCTTCCATGGCGATTTCGATGTCTTCGCGGCGGCGTACGGCGCCTTGACGTTCGAGGCCCATGGCGAGCAGTCGGCCTACGCCGGTGTTGTCGTCTTTGACGAGGTTGCGCGCGCGGTCAAAGTCGCCGGTGTTGAGTACCGGTTGGAGCTTTTCCCAGGTGGCGCGGTTGGTGTGGCGTTCGTAGACGAGGCGGACGTATCGTTCGATCGCTACTGCGGCGCCGAGTGCGAATACCACCAGAATGGGGTACATGAATGCACCACCGGTCTGGAAAAACGCGACTACGCTGTTCAAGAAATCCATCATTTGCCCCTCTTGGTTTTCTTTCTCGGGTCCGCGGTTTGGTTCCGCTTTGCCTTGGTTTGACCTGTTGTGGTCGATTTTTGGTTAATTACTTCGTAGCTTTTCATTGAGCTCTGGTTAGGGCTCGGTGGCGGCGGGCCACCGGGGACGAGTTTTCAAAACCGCTGTGAATACATCCCTGTACGCTGCGTCGGCAACATCCCTGTTGCCGACGCTTTTGAAAACTCGCCCCCGATGTCCCTCCTTCAATTCGTATCATTGTGCTTCGTAAGCACTAATGGCTGCTCTTACTCATCCGTGAGGCTGAGTTGATAGAACTCGAGCTCTCTTGAAAATACTTCTTTGTCCAACGGCTGCAGCCTCGGGTCTAACAGACTGGAGTTGAGGCCGCTTTCAACGCCGACTTCCGAGCTCTTCCACGGCACGATGTAAAGAGACTTCGGAGCTTCTTTGTTGCCGATGATGGAGATGCCGGAGAGTTCCTTCACCTCCTTGTCGACTTTCGCTTCGCTTTCTTTCTGCTCTTCCTGTGCATTCACCGAAATCACGGTGAGCAGCAGGAAAACGGTGGCAATCGTCTGCAATGCGTTTTTCATCAGTTGGCTCTCCGCTTGAGGTCGGTTACCCAGATGGCGACTTTGGGATCTTCAGGCTGATACTTCAGGTACTGCTCGAATTGTGCGAGTGCACAATTCACATCCTGGAGATACAGGTCGCAGAGGATGCCGAGATTTTTGATGAGCGGCAGGTTTTCCGGGTGCAGCTGCAACGAATCACTGTAGGTTTTTTTGGCTTCTTCGAAGCGCCCCTGGCGGCGGTACAGCACGGCCAATTCGTTACTGGCTACCGGGTCCAGCGGGGCGGCGCGCAGGGCCTGGAGGAAGGATTCTTCCGCGTGCTTTTCGTCGCCGGTTCTGTAGTAGGCGATGCCGAGGTTGACGTAGGGGGCGGAAAGGCGTTGTTCGCGCTCGACGACGCTCTGTAGCAGTTCGATGGCTTCGGGGTAGCGCTCGCCCTGCAGGTATTCCACGGCCTGCAGGAAGTCGCGGTTGACGCTGCCGGAGACGCTGACGTTCATGGGGTCAACCGGGCGGCTGGAGGTTTGCGGGCCGCTGGCGCAGGCGCTTAACAGCAGTACTATTGCGCAGAGGGCGAGGCGCGGGATGTATGTGAATGGCATTAGCCCTGCTCCTCCTCGGTTGCGTTTTCGGCAATGACGGCCGGTGTAGTGCTTTCGCTTTCTTGCGGTTGCTCGGGTGCCGCATGCTCTGGAGCGGGTTCTTCCACAACCGGCTCCCCTGCCGCGGCCTCTTCCGCAACTTTGGGCACAGGCACAATGGTCATGACGATATTGCCGACGTCTTCCGGGCGCTCGTAGCGCGCGGGCATGAGGCCGGCGAGCTGGTCGATACTTTTGGCGACCCAGTTGTTGTAGATGCCCGCAGCCATCAGGTCGATGTTTTTCTCGTGTACAGAGATGGCGCGTTCTTCGAACGGGTAGATCTGTTCTTCCAGCGCCAACTCGTAGTCCTCCAGCTCCATCGCGTCGAGATTGGTGGGACGCTCGGAGTCTTTGAGGGCGCGGCTGAAGTGCAGATAGATTTCACCGAGGTAGAAGGTCGCCGCGGCGGTGACGTCGGCTACCTGGTAGTCGATCAGAGCGGTAAAGGCGCTGGTGGCGGCCTTCATGCGCGCGCGTTTGGTGTTGAGATTCTGCTCCAGCGGTGCGACCAGCGCGATTTCCGCAAAGGATTCGAATTTGGGCTCCGCGAGTTTTAGGGCGGCGTTGCCCGCAAGATAGCGGGTGCGGTCATTGCGCTCGTCACCACCGCGCGCTTCAAGGCGCACCATGTCATCAAGGGTGTTGAAGTACGCTTTCTGATTGCCGCTGTTCTGGTAGATGTCGGCAATTTTCTGGCGGGTTTCCAGTGCGGGCTCCATGGGACGCGGGAAGAGTTTGACGTAGCGGTTGAGAGCCGCCAGTGCCTTGTCGTAGCTCTTGGCCGCACTGTACAGGTCCGCAGCTTGGGTAAGCGCTTCGCGACGCACGTCTTCGTCTTCGGATTCGCGCTCGATGCGCTCGAACTCTGCGGCGGCCAGCAACAGCTGCCCACTCTCCTGATAGACCACCGCGAGCTTTTTGGTGACTTCTTTCTGCAGCTCGTGTTGCGGGTGGTTGTTGCGGAATGCTTTCAGCACATCCGCTGCGCGGGTCCAATTTTCCAGCTGAATCAGAGAGGCGGCGGCGTCGTATTCGGCGGTAGCGAGGATGCTCGCACCGGGCGCGGCATTGCGGATACGCAGGAAATGCTCCGCGGCCGCCAGGTGGTCTTCGGCTTTGCGCGCCTGGTCGCCCTGCTGGTATATCGCGCCGGCGAGGTTGTCCACCAAATCCCCGCGATCCTTGGCGTCGGCGGCGGTCAGGCCCAGCGCCTGGCGGTAGCCTGCTTCCGCATCGGCGTAGAGTTCGGTATCGAAGGAGGCGTGAGCCACCAACAGCCAGGCGGACCGGCGGATCTCGCGGTCTGCTGCGGGGAATTTTTCCAGCAGCAGTCGGCCGTTCTGGATCGTTTCCGGGAAGCTCTTCAGCTTGTACAGGTCGTCCACCGCGCCCAGCAGAATCTGCGGGGCCTTTTCGTGCTGCGGGAAGGTTTCCGCAAAGGTGAGGGACGAGCGGATGATTTCTTTCTGCACACCGGTCTTCTGCGCGGTGCTGCCGGTGGCGAGATCGTTTTTCAGGTGCTCGCGGTAGGCGAATACGGCGGCATAACCGGCTTCGCTGGCGTTCTTGTTTTCACTGTGTGCGCTGTACTGATACGCGGTGCGCTCATATTCCACCGCGGCGTTGAGGAAATCCTTGTTCTCCAGCATCAGGCCGGCGAGCTGGTAGTTGATTTCCGGCGCCTTGGGTTTATCCGCGAAGGACCCGAGGTAGCGGCGATACCAGTGGATGGCCTCGAGATAGTTCTCGCTGCGCTTCTTGGCGAATTCCTGATCCGTGGTTTTCACGTTCTGGTAGGCGGCGTGGTAGTGACTGGCCAGGTCGATCAGGTTGGTCTGCAGGAATTCCACCACGGTGGCGTATTCCTGGATATCGAACACGGTCCAGTACTGCGCATCCAGTGCGTAGGTATTGGCGAACGCTTTTTTCGCATCCAGCACCAGACGGGGGAATCCGCCCTTCTGGTAAATCTCGATCACGCGGATGGAAAAGTCGGGCGCCACCTTGTGCAGCGGGTTGCGCTCCACGAAGGCATTGTAGGATTCCGCCGCATCCTGGTAGCGGCGTTTGTCCAAGTAGTATTCACCCAAGTGGCTGTATACGTAGGACTCGTAATCCCGCGCGCCCTTGCGGGTGAAGTAATCCACGATGGATTCCGCACCCCCGAGATAGGAGAAGCTCAGGCTGATAACGCGGAAGGTATCCTCGATGTGCTTGCGCTCGGTCTCGTTGGTCTGCTGTTCGAAGTCGTAGCCCTGGGCCACTTTGTAGTCGAGCATGCGCACGAAGTCGTCGAGCGCCATCTCGTACATGTCCTGTTTGAACAGGGCCCAGCCGCGCTTGTACATGGCCAGTTCGTAGAAGCTGGATACCTCGCCCATGTCGATCACACGGCCGTAGGACTCTTCTGCGTCGAGGTATTTTTTGCGGGTGAAATAGTATTCGCCAAGGCGGAAATAGGCTTCATCCAGATGGCGGGAGGCCGGGTACTTGGCCACCAGCTGACGCAGGATAGCGACGGCCTCTTCGATTTCACCGGTTTCCTCGTAGGCCCGGGAGAGCTGGTACATGACCTGGTCGTTGCGCTCATACAGCGGATACTGCACCAGCAGTTTCTTGTACAGGGCAATCGCCTCGCGGGCGTTGGCGGCGAGCAGCGCATCCGCATTGTCGCCGGGCACGGTGACATCCGCACCGCTCTGCATTCCACTCAGATCCACGGCACCACTGGCGCGGGACTCGAAGTCGGACTGACTCTCGTCCTGGATATTGGCAACGCTATCCAGTGCAGCCTCGGATGCGGTTGCGCTGGAGGCTACACCAGCCACTTCCGGTGCATCCAGTTCCGCACGCGCCGCTACGGCCTTTTTGCTCGCGAGCTGGTTCGCCGCGGCAACATCTTCTTCCGACAGGATACGGGTTTCGGTACTGCTCGGCAGAATGCCCTCTTCCGCGCGGTGCGCCTGCTTGATCTTCAGGTCGGCAATACGGCGAATGGCCTCCGGCGTGAGTGCGGTTTCCGGAGTTTCCTGCAGGTATTTCTGGTAACTGGCGAGCGCCTTTTCCAGGCTGCCATCGATATGGGTTTCCTGGATCTTGATATCGACCTTCTGCAGGCTGCCGATGGTCTGGCCGCTATTGCTGGCACAGGCGCTGAGCAACAGCGCGACGGAAGCGGCAGTGACGAGGCCGAAGGTATTGATCGCCGCGGAGAGCTGAGTTTTATTCATCGGCATCTCCCGTTTCGCGCTCCGGAGCCTCGAGTTCTGGAGGATTGTCCGTGGGCAGCGGTTCGCCATCGGGATTTGCGGCCGGCTCCGATGGCGGAACGTCGGGCTGAGCAGGTGCGGACTGTTTGAGTTCTTCCATCCGCTGCTCGTACTCCTCGATCTTGCGCTGATCCGCGCGCTGTTCCTGCAGCTCGTTGGCGCGGTCGTAGCTGTCGGCCAGGGCAAAGCGAGCCTTGATCTGGTAGCTCTCCAGCTGCGCGCGGCGCTGGTCCAGTTCGTTGATCGCCAGCTGCTCCAGCATACGACCCTGCCGCGCCATCAGCAGCTCGATGCGATCCTGGGCGCGATTGAGCCCGGCGCGCAGACTGGTGATCTGGTCGGTATAGCCCTCGTAGCTATGGGTTGCCGCCTGGCGGGTGCGCACGTATCGCTGATAAGTTTCCTGCAGGGTGGCGATGACAGTGTCCAGTTCCTGCAGGTGTTTGTAGGCTTCGGTCAGCCGCTCGTCGAATTCGCGGGACAGGCGGAATTTCAGCACGCCTTCGAGACGCGCGATGCGCGCTTCGGTTTCCTCGCTGTTCAGGCTGGGGTTGTAGGCGAGGATTTCGCGGATCCGCTCCAGGAGCAGGCGGGATTCGGTTTCGTCACTTTTCGCCAGCAGCTCGGGGCGGCGATTGACCAGCAGATTTTCAATGCGTGCGGCGAGGTGCTGGCGCTGCTCCAGGCGCATCTTGATGCGGGCGTCGACCTGGCGGAACTGCACATCCAGCCCCGGCAGGATCGGCTCGTAGTAGCCACGACGCACCGCAATGATTTCCTCAAACGCATCCAGACTCTGCAGCCAGTCCTTGTTGCGCTCCAGCAGATCGTTCAGATCCTGATAGTTGCGCAGGAATTCCTGATAATCGTTGGACGCCATCAGGTCCAGCAGGTAATGGGTTTCCGGGGCATCCGGCAGTTTGCGCAGCTCCACCACCCAGTTCTTCACCTGGCTCGCCTCTTTGCGGCGCAATGCTTCCAGCAGCTTGCCCTCGCGGATGCTGCGAATAGAGCGGGTGAGCACATCCACCTGATTGCCGAACAGGTCCAGCGCCTGGCCGTAATTCACCGCCGCGGTGCTGTGTACATCCAGCTTGCCATAGGCATAGGGCACCGCGAGCATGGCCTCCTGCACCGCGGCATTGGTGGACTGGCGCTGGGTGAGCAGTTGCCACGGCACCAGCGCGCGATCGAAGCGGCCCGCGTTGGCCTCTACCCAGCCGGCGCCCAGCAGTGCCTGATTGGAAAAGGGGCCGGAAAGCTGCACGCGATCGAAATAGGTGCGCGCGCGCTCGTATTCTTTGGCTTCCATCAGCTGGTAACCGAGCAGCAGATTGGTTTTGTCCTGCAATGCGCTTTTGGCATCGCCGCTGCCGGCGTTGCGTCCGAGGCCATCCAGTTCCAACACACCTTTTTCGGTTTCGCCCGCTTTCAGCAGCGCGATCCCCAGGTTGTACTCCACAAACCCGGACAGGGATTTTTCGCCCTTCAGGTCTTTCAGCAGCGCTACCGCCTCTTCGAAGCGGCCCAGCTGCATGTAAACCCGCGCGCGCAGGAACTGCTCTTCTGCGCGCACGCGCTCGGGCACCCGTCCCTGGATCAGCTCCAGGGCGTGCAGGGCGTTGGCAAACTGTTGTTTGTGGTAGTGAATTTTTGCCAGACGGTAGGCGGCTTCGTTCTTAATGGGTTGCGATACATCGCCGTTCAGCACCTGTTCCATGGCACGGCCGGCTTCCCGGTGCATACGATAGGAAAGCTCGAGGTCACCCACCGCAAATTCCGCCTGACCAAAGTGCAGGCTGAATGGGTCCAGTTCCGGGTCGTCCAGCAGGCGAAACTGCTTGAGCTCCGTATCCAGGCCCGTGATCGCGTCGAAATAGTTGTCCTGATACGCGTCGAACAGCGCTTCGCCGAAAAACAGATCGCGCAGCGTCTTGGTCTGCAACGCGCTCGGATCGGAATCGACGGGGGCTTTGGCCTGCGCAGGCACGGCGCACAGCGCGGCGAGCGCAGCACCAGCGATCGCACTGGCCAGACGGGAGTTCATGCTTACCAGTCCTTGAAGTTGATGGCGGACTGGTTGCCGGCGATCTGGATCTCAACGAATTTTGGACCTACCGCCTTCTCCACGCTGTAACTGGCGGTCGCGCGGTACTCCTTGCCGGACTTGGACTTGCCGAAATAAGTCACCTCCAGCGGGTGCGCACCGGTCTGCACGTTGGCGGTGTGAATACGCTGCACGCCGCCCTGCTGCAGGGCTTCGATTTCGCGGTAGGTGTAGAGGTGGTGGGCAACGATCTGGTTATCGAGCTTCACCTCGACGGATTCCAGACTGAACTCTTTACTGTTCGGCAGGGAGACAAACAGGGCAACCTGGGTGTTAGAGGGGAAGAGCAGTTTTTCTTCAAGACGGTTGAGCTCAGACGTGAGACCGATCACATCCTTCTTCACATCCTGGATCTGCTCATCGAGGCCGCGGATTTCTTCCCGGCTGACTTCTTGCGCATTGGTCGCAACCGCCAGCATCAGCGCGGCGGCTGCCATCAGAATTCTGTACATATCCCTTTTACCTCGAACCCCAACCCTGAATTGGATTTCGCTCGCCATAAATGTCAGGCAAGAGCGATTTGCCGTGGGATTGTATGGCAAGGGGGGCGCAGGGATATGTGAGGCGCTTCAAAACTCGCGCAGAGAGTTGGATAAGAATTTTTTCTTAAAATTCAAAGCACAAGAGAAAAAAGCTCGATTATGTGACAGGTTTCACGAGCGTTGCGCAAAGTACCCTTGTGCGCGCGGTCACGTTTTTGGATGCAACGGCGGAACCAAATCAAATTTCGTGCGGATAAATAGCGAGCACTTCAAATATTTCAGGGTCAAGCGCAAAAGCGAGTGCTCACTTCTGGCTGTGGAGAATTCGCTACCATTTTTTCAGGGCATCCTCGTCACTGTGGCGTGCCTGCACCCAGTGACCACTCTCTGCGCCTTGCCCGATCTCCTTTTTCCAGAAAGGTGCACGACTTTTCAGAAAGTCCATGATAAATGCACAGGCATCCAGTGCCGCTTGGCGATGGGCGGAGCTGGTGCCCACAAACACGATCTCCTCTCCAGCCCGCAACTGCCCGAAGCGATGTATCACCCGCACGCGCCCGAGCGGCCAGCGTTGGGCAGCCTGCCGTGCAATGTCAGTAAGCGCCGACTCCGCCATGCCGGGGTAATGCTCCAGCTCGAGTACTGCAACCGAATTGCCCTTACTGTTTTCGACTGGGGAGCCTACGGGCTCTATTGGCGAAAAGTCCCGCACGTTGCCCACAAACATGGCAGTGGCGCCGTCGGCGAAATTTTCGCTGCGCAGAGACCGGTATTCCTCGCCCGGATCGAATCCCTCGGCCTGTACGGAAACGGAAATTATTGCGGCCACCTCAGCCTCCCGTGACCGGCGGAAAGAAGGCGACTTCGTCGCCGTCCTTGACGTCGGCGTGCATGGTGGCGAGCCGCTGGTTCACGGCCACCTGCAATTGTTCGCTAGCAAGAGCGGACTGCCATGCAGCGTCTTTTCCGGCAAGCCGAGTGCGCAATTGGGCGATGCTGGCGATGTCCGCCGCATCCACGTCCAGTGCGTCGCAACCGAGCTGCTCCCGCAGGCCGGCAAAGAACAGTACCTTGATCACGTGTCGGTCTCCGTATTTTCCGGTGTCCAGTGGCCGCGCTTGCCACCGATTTTTTCCTGCAGTTTAGTGGGACCGATGACCATGGCGGGGTCGACGGCTTTGCACATGTCGTAAATGGTGAGTGCAGCTACGCTGGCGGCAGTAAGCGCTTCCATTTCCACCCCGGTGCGGCCGGCGAGGCGGCAGAAGCTGGAAATATTCACGGTGCGGTTTGCTTCATCCAGTTCGAAATCCACCTGCACTTTGGTGAGGGCGAGCGGGTGGCACAGGGGAATGAGATCGGCGGTTTTCTTGGCGGCCTGGATGCCGGCGATGCGTGCGGTGGCGAGCACATCGCCTTTCTTGTTGTTGCCAGCTTGGAGCTGCGCAAAGGCGTCTGCGGACATGGCGACGGCGGATTGGGCGCGCGCGGAGCGGTCGGTGATGTCTTTGTCGGTGACATCGACCATGCTGGCTTCGCCTTTCTGGTTAAGGTGTGTGAGGGTCATGGTGTTGATTACTTAGTCAGATAGCCTACGAAGTTGCAGGGGTTGTGCGAGGCGGTGAGCTGTTCTCTGAGCAGTTTGGTCCAGCCGGTTTTACAAGCGCCGGTGGAGCCGGGGAGGCAGGCGACGAGGGTGCGATTGGCGATGCCGGCGAGGGCTCTGGATTGGATGGTGGAGGAGCCGATTTCTTCATAGCTGATGGAGCGGAACATTTCGCCGAAGCCGTCGATGTGTTTGTCGAGTAGCGGGGCGATGGCTTCGGGGGTGGAGTCGCGGCCGGCGAAGCCGGTGCCGCCGGTGGAGATGATGACGTGAATCTCTGGGTCGGCGATCCAGGCGGAGACTTTGGCGCGCAGGAGATATTTGTCGTCGATGACGATGGCTTTGTCGGCGAGGGTGTGACCGTCCTCCTGCAGGGCTTCTACCAGGTATTTTCCTGAGGTGTCGTTTTCTTCGGTTCTTGTGTCGGACACCGTCAGTATTGCGATATTCAATTTTTGGTTTTTGTCTGTTGGGGCGTGAGACATATTTTGCTCCGTAGCCTTTGGGTGCTCTGTTCTTGGTCAAGTGGCGCGCGGTCATCGGGTGAAAGGTTTCAGGACCGCTGTGAACCCATCCCTGGGCGCTGCGGCGCAAACATCCTGTTTGCGACGCTCCTGAAACCTTTCACCCGACGCCCGCTCTTCAATTCTGATTCTTTTACTTCGTTAGATTTAAGGGGACCTTAAAACTCACCTCACGTCACCCCCGCGAAGGCGGGGGTCCAGTTACCTCGGGGTGAAATAACGTTGTATATGGTTACTCTTAAATAGCTACCCGCCGATTATCGAGAGGTTTTGGGTTCCACCCGTATTTCCCTGTTGCAAATAGTGGCTGACTTCTTTGTTGCCGATCAGTGCTCTCACCTTTTCTGCCAGTGCGTCGGCGTCGCCGGTGCGGATGGTTTCTCTCAGGTCGAGGCCGGTGTCGGAAAACAGGCAGAGATGCAGTTTGCCCTGGGCGGAAACGCGCAGGCGGTTGCAGGTATTGCAGAAGTCTTTGCTGTAGGGGGTGATGAGGCCGATGCGGCCGGCGTAGTCGGGGTGGACGTATTCCCGTGCGGGGCCGGCGTCGAGGGGGCGTGGCAGTAGTTGCCAGCCACTTTCGATGAGCTGTTGTTCGATGTCGGTGCCGCGCAGGTGGTTGCTGGCGAAGTAGTCGCGGTTGTCGCCGGTCTGCATGAGTTCGATGAAGCGGAGGGTGACCGGGGTGGTTTTGAGCCAGGCCAGGAACTGGTGTAGACGGGTGTGCGCACCATCGTTGAGCAGTACGGCGTTTACTTTGGTTGCAATGCCCAGTTCCAGTGCGCGGTCGATGCCGGTGAGGATTTTGGGCAGGCAGTCGTGGCCGGTGATGTGGGCGAATTCTTTCCGGTCGAGGCTGTCGATGCTGATGTTGAGCTGGTCGAGGCCGTTGTGGTGCCAGCGGTCGATGACAGAGGGGAGTTTGTAGCCGTTGCTGGTGACGGCGACGCGCTTTATGCCGGGGGTGGTTTTGGCGCTGTGGATAAGTTCCGGCAGGTCTTTGCGCAGTGAGGGTTCACCGCCGCTTAAGCGCACTTTTCTGGTGCCGAGCTGGGCGAAGGCGCGCATGACGGTGCTGGCTTCGGCGACGCTGAGGTCGGGCTGTTGGTGCCGGGCCTGGTAGCCGTGGGGCAGGCAGTAGTCGCAACGGAAGTTGCAAGCGTCTGTCACGGACAGGCGCAAATAGTAGAAGCGACGGCCGTGGCCGTCTTGCAGTATGTCGTTCTGTTTCATCACCTTTCCAAATGCGGGAGGCCGTTCGGTTTCCCTTGCGACCCTGGCGGGCTGGCGTTGCCGCCCGCGGCCATCCGCGCGTATCCGGGATCGGATCCCGGGACTTAGCGCGGCTGGCTCGGTGTAATTCGACCATTAGCGGCCGGGTTTGGTTTATTCGGTCAGTCTAGCGGTCCTTTGAACAATGTTGGCCTTTGACTGGCATCGGCTGTAGACGGTCATCTATACCGGCTTCGGCCGCTTGCTGCAAATGTTCTCGTGCAGGTTTTCCCTATGCAAAATTTCAGCCATAACGCACCAGGGGTTACTCTACATCCAGGATCTTCAGGGTATTGGTGCCGCCATGGGACTGCATCAGATCGCCCCGGATCAGTATGACCTTGTCGCCACTAGAGACGATGCCGCGGTCTTTCAGCACTTCCAGTGCGCGCAGGTTGAGCTCGCGGTCGCCCTCCCCTTCCCCTGGCACAAACAGTATCGACGTTACTCCGCGGTACAGCGCCATGCGTCGCTGGGCGAGCGGGTCGTGGGCGAGGCCGACGATGGGGAGGCCGGAGCGGATGCGCGAGGCGATGAGGGGGGTGTAGCCGGTCTGGGTCATGCAGGCGATGGCGGTGACGCCCTCCAGGTGATTGGCGGCGTACATGGCGGAGAGCGAGATGGTCTCGTCGATGCGGGTGAAGCCCTGATGCATGCGGTGGCCGGATTCCTGCGCGGAGCGCTCACGCTCGGCACCGAGGCAGAGTCGGTGCATGGCCTGTACCGCTTCCACCGGGAAATTGCCGGCGGCGGTTTCGGCGGACAGCATTACCGCGTCGGTGCCATCCAGCACTGCGTTGGCCACGTCGAACACTTCGGCGCGGGTGGGCAGTGGTGCGGTGATCATGGTCTCCAGCATCTGGGTGGCGGTGATTACCGCGCGGTTGAGCTGGCGCGCGCGCTTGATCATGCGTTTCTGCACGCCGATCAACGCGGCATCGCCGATCTCCACCCCCAGGTCGCCGCGGGCCACCATCACCGCTTCTGACGCGCAGATGATATCGTCCAAAGTCTGTTCGTCCGCCACCGCTTCCGCGCGCTCCACCTTGGCGACGAGGCCGATATGCCGGCCCGCCTCACCCAGCAGTGTGCGCGCCTCCTGCATGTCCGCGGCGTGGCGGGGAAAGGACACGGCGAGGTAGTCCACACCGATCTCCACGGCGGTTTTCAGGTCTGCCCTGTCTTTGTCGGTGAGCGCCGCGGCGGAGAGGCCGCCGCCCTGTTTGTTGATGCCCTTGTTGTTGGAGAGGCGGCCACCCACGGTTACGGTGGTGTGCACCTCGGCGTCGCTGACCGCATCTACCGCTAACACCACGCGGCCGTCGTCCAGCAGCAGCACGTCGCCGGCGGCCACATCTGCCACCAGCTCCTTGTAGTCGCAACCCACGCGCTTTTCGTCGCCCTCGTTGGTATCCAGCGCCATATCCAGCACAAAATTGTCCCCTTCGTGCAGGGTCACGGCATTGTCCTTGAAGCGGGCAATGCGGATCTTGGGGCCCTGCAGGTCACCGAGGGCGGCGACGGTCTTACCCAGGCGCTCGGCAATTTCCCGCACTTTCTGCAGGCGGCTGCGGTGGTCTTCCGCCGTGCCGTGGGAGAAGTTCAGCCGCACCACATCCACACCGGCCTTCAGCATTCGCTCCAATACGCCGGGCTTGTCGCTGGCGGGGCCGAGGGTGGCGACAATCTTGGTACGACGCAGGGGGCTGGCGGTGCGCTGACCGCCGGGCAGTTGAGACATGAACACCTCTTAGATTCTATTTTTCAGGCAGCACCAGAATAGCGCGAAAGTCGTTGACGTTGGTCCTTGTGGGGCCGGTGACGATCAGATTGCCGAGTTCCGCGAAAAAACTGTAGGCGTCGTTGTTGGAAAGATAGTTCTCGGGGCTCAGCCCCTGTGCGCGCGCTTTCTGCCAGTCCTGCGGAGAGAAACATGCGCCGGCATTGTCTTCGGAGCCATCGATGCCGTCGGTATCGATGGCGAGCCCGTAAATACCCGGAGCGCCTTCGAGCGCGCTAAACATTCCAAGCAGGTATTCCACATTGCGCCCGCCTCTGCCATTGCCCGTCACCGTCACACTTGTCTCGCCGCCGGAGAGAATCAGCAGCGGTTGCGCAGCCTGCTGCTGGCTCAGGAGTGCCAGTGCCGCGTGGGAGGCCCCCAGCTCCCGCGCCTCGCCTTCGAGATTGTCGCCCAGCACGCGCACCTCAACGCCCACTGCCGCTGCCACATCGCGCGCGGCCTCGAGCGCATCCGCGGCCTTTGCCAGCATTACCGCCCTGTCACCGGAAAATTCCGCATCCGCCGGATCGGGTGCTGTGTTCGCGGCCTGCAGATGTGCGCGCACTTGCGCGGGAATGTCGATGCCGTAGTGCTCAAGTATCGCCAGCGCGTCTGCCGGGGTTGAGGTATCCGGCAAGGTTGGGCCGGAGGCGATCAGGGTGGGATCGTCGCCGGGCACATCGGAAATCAGGTAAGTGATAACCCGCGCGGGATGTGCGGCGGCGGCGAGACGCCCGCCCTTGATCGCGGAGAGATGGCGGCGCACGGTGTTGATATCGCGAATGGGCGCGCCACTGCGCAGCAGCGCGCGGTTGATGGACTGTTTCTGCGCGAGTGTCAGGCCCGGTGCCGGTAGGCTCATCAGTGCGGAGCCGCCGCCGGAAATGAGCGCGATCACCACGTCTTCCTCACTGAATCCTGCCACCGCATTCAGCATCCTCCGGGCCGCCTGTTCACCCAGTTTGTCTGGCATCGGGTGGGCCGCTTCCAGCACCTCGATATGTGCGCAATGTGCGCCGTGCCCGTAGCGCGTCACCACCAGCCCTTCAATATCCGCGCCGGGATAACACTCTAACCACGCGCGCTCCAGCGCCGCCGCCATCGCCGCACTGGCCTTGCCGGCACCGACCACCAGGGTTCTGCGCCCGGGCTCAGGCAGAGCTGCGGGAACGAGGGCGGGCATCAGGTTGTCCGGGTGCACCGCAGCGACGGCGAGTTCCGCCAGGTTGCACAGCCACTGGTTCAGGCTGGGGACGTCCATATCGGCAGTGAGAGGCGGTAGCGGCTTCATTTTTATGTCTCCCTGGTTGTCGTGCGATTCTGCATTTCCACAACCCTGCAAAAATGGTTCCGCCCTCCGGCACACCTCCACGACGGGCCTTAGAGAAACGCGAACCTGGCGAGAAAAATCGCACTCAGAATATACAGGCTGAGGGAGATCTGCCGGTACTGGCCGGTGAACAGCTTGAGCGCGGTATAGGTCAGGAAGCCCAGCGCGATGCCATTGGCGATGGAAAACGTCAGCGGCATCATGATCATCGTCACCAGCGCGGGGATGGCGTCGGTCAGCTCCTCCCAGTCCACCCTGGCGATCCCGCCCATCATCAGCATCGCCACATAGATCAGTGCGCCGGCGGTGGCATAGGCGGGAATCATCGCCGCCAGCGGTGCAAAGAACACACACAGTACAAACAGCACCCCCACCGTCACCGCCGTCAGCCCGGTGCGCCCACCGGCAGCCACCCCGGCAGCGCTCTCCACAAAGCTCGTCACCGGCGGGCAGCCGAGGAACGCCCCCAGCACGCTGGAGGTACTATCGGCCTTCAGCGCCTGCGGCAGCTTCTCGATGCGCCCATCCGGCTGGATCAGGTCGGCGCGGTGGGCAACGCCCATCAAGGTGCCCGCGGTATCAAAAATATTGATGAACAGGAAGGCGAGCACCACGCTGATCATGCTGAGATCCAGCGCCCCGCGGATATCCATCGCCATCCATGTCGGTGCCAGGCTCGGCGGCGACGACACCAGCCCCTCGTAATGCACAAGACCTATGCCGAAGCCGATGGCGGTGACCACGAGAATACTGATCAGGATGGCGCCAAACACCCGCCAGAAACTGAGCACCCCGATCAATAGAAAACACAGCCCGCCCAGCAGCGGCTCAGGATCGCGGAACGACCCCAGTGTCAGCAGCGTCGCCTCACTGGGCACCACGATACCGGCGGATTTGAGCCCGATCAGCCCCAGAAACAGTCCCACGCCGGCCCCCATGGAATAGCGCAGGCACATGGGGATGCTGTTCATGATCCACTCGCGCACCCGCGACAGGCTCATGAGCACAAACAGCACGCCGGCAATAAACACCGCCCCCAGCGCCACCTGCCAGCTGTAGCCCATCTCCCCGACTACCGTGTAGGCGAAAAAGGCCGTCAGCCCGATGCCCGGTGCCAGCCCCACCGGCCAATTGGCGTAAAAGCCCATCAGGAAACAGGCGATGGCACTGCCTAGGCAGGTGGCGACAAAGATCGCGCCGTGGTCCATCCCCGTACCGGCGAGCATGTTCGGGGTCACAAACACCACGTAAGCCATGGTTACAAACGTGGTCAGCCCCGCCAGCAGCTCGCGGCGCGCCGTGGTGTGATGCGCGCGCAGGGCAAACAGGCGCTCAAAAACAGTGTTCGACAACGATTGCACTGACGACTCCGGCAATAATTTCGGGATTGGAGGGGGCAAGCCCCACCCAATATTGTGGTCAATATCCACAAACCTGCCCAAACCCCGCCGCTCCCGGCCAGCCCTGGCGCACGTAATGGCTTCTCATCCCCCCGGCCCGCCAGTAAAATTGCCGGCTTTCAATAATTCTTACTGATATCCAGCGATACCGGAGCACCCCATGGGCAGAGCCTACCAGAACCGCAAAGAGTCAATGGCCAAGACCTCGAACATGAAAGCCAGGGTCTACAGCCGTTACGGCCGCGAGATTTACATGACCGCGAAGTCTGGAGGCCTGGACCCCAACGGCAACCTAGCCCTGCGCAGCCTCATCGACCGCGCCAAGAAGGACCAGGTCCCCACCCACGTGATCGAAAAGGCCATCGAAAAAGCCAAGGGCGGCGCCGGTGAAGATTTCGCCCGCGCGCGCTACGAAGGCTTCGGCCCCGGCGGCTGCATGGCCATCATCGAATGTCTCACCGACAACCCCAACCGCACCTACGGCGACGTGCGCCAGGCCTTCACCAAGACCAAAACCAAGATCGGAACCGAAGGTTCCGTCAGCCACAGCTTCGATCACCTGGCCATCCTCGTGTTCAAACACGACGACGAAGAAGCCGTGCTGGAAGCACTGATGGAAGCGGATGTGGATGTAACAGACATCGAAAATGAAGACGGCAAACTCTCCGTCTTTGCCCCGCACACCGATTACTTCAAAGCCAAGCAGGCGCTGATTGAAGCTTTTGGTGATATCGACTTTGAAGTGGATGAAATCCAGTTTGTACCGCAAACCTATACCGAGATCAGCGGTGATGACGTCGCGCTGTTTGAGAAGTTTATGAATATGCTGAACGACCTGGAGGATGTACAGGCGGTTTATCACAATGTGGAAAATGCAAATTCATAAGGCGCGCAGACCATTTGCACTTTCGCGGGAAATATCCCGCGGAAGTGCCGCTAATGCGCGCTGATGCACTGGATACTCAATTCCTCGTCCGCTCCCCCGCGGTAAGAATCCAGGAAATAACAATTCCCCAGATTGACGGCCGTTGGCACAAAGGTGTGTCCCATATACACGGCGTCAATTCCCCGAATCTGAAATGGACGAATCAGCGCCGGCTCCGGAGCCAGCAGTCTGGACTTCCGATCCTCAAACGCCCGCTTATCCTCGGACGCCGTTCTATTGCCGGAACCCAGCTCCAATACTTTCTGGTACAGGCGGGTAACCAGGGTTCTCTGCCACATCAGAGGCTGCGCAACGAGGGCCAGGCGCTCATCAGAAAGCGATGCGCCCGCGGACCAGGCCGGGCTGATCTCACCGAGCAGCCTCTTTACCAGCGTCCAGTTACTGTTAGGGACATCCGCGTGCACCAGCCCGACCCGCAGCTGGCCCACTCTGACATCCAGAGCCCAGGGCCACTCCCTCACCTGCTCGACGATCGCCCGCTGCCGGCTCCGCGGCAACGCATAGAACCACGCCCCGCCATTGGCTTGATGTAATTCTACTAAGCCGGGGTCCTCGAAGCCCGCAATCAGCATCGCCTCGTGATTGCCAAGAATGCTGATATAGGTGCGCTGATCAATCATCTCCACAAGACCAGCGCTATCCGGCCCCCGATCCACGATATCACCCACAAAGAAAAGGCGATCAGCGCCGGGGTGGAACTCGAGGGCGTCCAACTGGGCTTGCAGTTGCGCCTTGTGTCCGTGCACATCCCCAACAACAAAATCCCGACCTCGGGAATTGCACTCGACACTCCAATAGGTACTCATCCCTGCCATTCTCAAAATGCTTGATTGCACAAGGGTAGCAAACCAAATGGCGAGCCCCGGGCAACGTCGAGAGTCGATTTGATGCCATCGAGGGAGAAAAATATTCAGATAGATATGAACGCCGCTTTGCTGATGTCGGGCTACCGAAAAGATACGGAAGGTCCAGAAATACAAAAGCCCCGCAATGCGGGGCTTTTGTAAGGATACCGGACTCATGAAAAATCCGGCTTTCAATGTGGTGTCCAGGGCGGGATATGAAACAGACTCTAAGCGATTGATTTACAAGGCCTAAAACTCGCCCGGAAAATCGGTACCCCCACAGGTTGGCTGTACCGCGGGTTCAAGTGACACACCCGATTTATCCACAGATTTCGGCTAAATATCACTCACTTTCGCCGCGTTTAGATCCTTCTCCCTTGTGAACTTTAAAGTGCTCACGGCGCTCTTCAGGAGTGTATTCCTCGATTTCATCGGGAAAGAGCTCCGCATCGCTCTTGTCCAGGCTGCCCGCATCACCGAAGATCGCTCCGCCGGTCTCGAAATCGGCAGGCCGGTGATCATCCCCGAGGATGTCATCCACGTGTCCCTTGGACTTCTTCTTCAGCCACTCCTTGAACTCAGGGGAGTCAATAGGAGGGCGCTTGTGATCGCTCATCTCACAGGTCCCTGTAGCAGAAGTTGCCGCGCTCATTGAAAGCGAAGCCGGGCTTGCTCAAATAGTGATCTTTCACTGCGGTGTTGACCGGATTCATGATTCGGAGCTGAGTCGCACCTATGGCATTGGCGTAGACCATGCCGGCCGCGACACTGATGTCTGTGACCAGACCATCAAGCGGAGTTCCCATTGGGTGAGACTCGATATAGTCAAGCCTCAGCTTTCCGCCGCTCCATGTGGGGCGGCCTATGCTCGCTCCGCTCAGCTCCAGCCCCTTGAACCAGATGGAAAGCTCGAACCGCTTGGGATGGGTGCGGTAGCTCTTTGATACTGCCTCCCAGTCCCAGGCCACTCTCCGCAGGCCGGATCGCTCCCAGCTTTTGAGCTTGCGCTGGGCTTCGAAGGTAAAGCCGTCGATGCCAATGTTTCCTCGAAGGATGGCCTGACCGAGTCTGTTCTTCAAAACCGGCGCCAACTGCTCGTAGGTTACCTCCCGAGAAATCTCGCGGACCTTTTCGAATTTCTCTTTTACTTCTTTGTACGATGGTTTCAACTGACCGGCCACATTCTGTTCCTTTGAATATTGACGAAGCCGACTATTTAAACATCTATCACCGCAGCCCTTGCGAAAACATCTGCCAGAATTGCCACGCCTCCACTACCAGAAAGCGAATACGCAATTTACCCCTTGACTATTCACGCTGGGCCTCCACCACTTGTCCCGAGTCCCAGGACACGGGACAGTCAGAACAAGATATTCCGGAGAATTCAATCCCGACTCCTAATAACTCTCGGCTCCCCATTTCCCTTCGAATTATCGAGGAACACTACAGATGCGATCCTCGGATAATTAAACCGACACCTCTACAACGGCCTCAATTAGGCTCTCAACCGACGTGTAAATATCAATATTTTCATCAGGGGTATCAATACTCACAACGAGGCTATACCGCACCTCATTCTTCCAGCGATCCAGCGCTGTGCGGTACTTCCACCAGCCACCGACCGGGTAAACAGCAATCGTGTGCATATCTGCAAGCGCCGCTGCAGGGCCAATCCAAGTATCGGAATGCAATGAGCCTCTCGAACGAAGGGCAGAACCTAAACCCCATCCGTCGCTGTCGCCCTCGGGGCCGGTATAATCCTCCATCGCTTCGTTTGCCACTTTGTTGATTGAAGCGCGGAAGTTCTCAAGCGATTGACCAGGGCGAATGACGTCGAACCGCAACCCATGAGATGGGTAGGTATACCGGCTTCTATAGCCGCGGCGTCCCGGGTTCGGCTCGATAAAATATGACAGGGTCACACGAAGCTGCACTTCGAGCTCAGGAGGTAATTGTTGTAGCGCATGGATTGGCCACGGTAATTCGTGCAGTCTCATTTCGTTCAGCTTCGGATCCGCTGAAGCCGACGCATTGCTAACTTTAACAAACGGTTGCAATTCACCTTGCGCAAGCAAGGTAAGAGTATGATTCGCGCTATAGCGCGCCCGCTCCAGATTCGGCACCCCGAATCCAAACGTTCGCAGCATGGTCTCTTTCGCGATTTTCGGGCTATGACTTTTATTAAGCAGTCCGAATCGCTCCCGCATCTTGGGGGTCCACTCGGCAGAATGGACAAGTAATGCGCGGATGGACTCAGGCCAAAAATCCGGATACTCCGCCATCAAAATAGCAGCATGCCCCGATACCTGAGCACAAGCTGCGCTTGTATCCGCAGATACTTCGAACAACTGCCCACTACTTCGGCCGGATGTCGTGAGCAGAGAGACGGTGTCAGCATCGGTAACTTCAGTTTTATCTGGCGAGAGCAGTCGATTTCCACCCTCTGCAACCAATTCAGGCTTAAAGGGGGCAAACTTTCTCCACTCCCAATTTACCGAGGAGCGTGAAGCGGGCGCTATATCACCGGAAACCGCCAACGGCGACCAGCCATCGAAATCGGGGTCATCATTTGTGGTACGCTCTGTATAAGCGCCAATCGTCAATGCGTTCCAGGATTGTGCGGGATCCTCTATCTCGGCCAGCTGAACTTGTTCCCAATAATCCAGATTTGCGGCTATAGAACGGTTGTTACCGGCCGAAATCACAAACAATCTCAGCTTTCCATCCTCAAACCCTGCAGAAAACTGGTCGAGCTCTGAGGACCAGGAGGATGGTAGACCACCTATAGAATCAGGCTCGGCAGTTACCGACAGAGAAAAGACCCGGTTAATATCTGGGGCGTCGATTTCCAGCTTTGAGGCTGTCCCTACCGTGATATCCCCGTACAGCTCCGGCTCGTTATTACCGCTTGGAGGCAGAATTCTGGCAGACTCGATGCAGTGATTGAGCTCGATGGTCTCCGTGCTTACCAATGCGGAGTGTAAATCCCCGAAGACCGCAAGCCCTGCCTGCCTGGTTCCATGATCATTGAAACCGAGAACGCCATAAGTATCGAAATGTGGCCAGTCAGGATCCCAGCAATCTGCCCGCTCGCTTGAACAAACCAACTGAATTAACGGGTGATTGTAGTTAACACCGGCATCAAGAATAGTTACCGCTGTGGACACATCTTCGCTGATTTGGACGCGCTCGCTCAGATTAGCAACCCATTCCTGCTGCTCTTTTGGTGATGACTCAACCAACACCGTCGGAGTTTCTTTTGCCCGTCTTAATTCTTGCAGGTTCGAGATCAATTCCGGGGCAGATTTCAGCTGATTGGCAGACGCTCGGATGAGTACCACAACGCTATCAAAAAAGCTGAGCGAGGTATTTCCTAAACAGCCCTCAATGCGCTGCGCCAGTTGGTGCGCGATACCGAGGGGATCCTCCTCTTCCGGCCGCCTTTTTAACCAAAGCTCCCACCAGACAGCTTGTTGCTCGTTTTCCGGAAACAGAGGAATATCATCAGTCCAGAACGAACGGAGATCAGCGAGCTTGACCTCAGATATGCTGCCTATCAGCTTGTGGTTACTGGGCACACCGCTCTTGTTATCTTCCTCTGGATCCAGATACAGCTCCAACTTTTTTTGGAATACATTTCTGCGATTCTCAGGAATAAATACGACGGCCACTTCTCGATTATCGACTTTCCGGCAGGATCTGAGCTTAAAGTCGCGGTTATCTAAGCTCTCCAGCGTTAGTGGGCAGTCAGGCATGCCGATTATCTCGACATAAATTCCGATATCTTCAGTGATTGGCTCAGGCGCAGCCTTTCGCTGGCTGTCATAGCCGCTCTGAATCGCGGCATACTGCTGGGTCAATGCTTGACCGTGAGAGGCTCGGTTTTGGAGTGGGACTTTCGCACCACGCCCCGTACGGCGGGACTGAAAGTCTTCGTTCTGAACAAATCCGTTCAATAATATATGGGGTTTCCTTTCCGCCATTAATTCTTCTACTTATATATTTCCAGATTGCCGACGTTTTATCGCCTTTAGCAGTAATGCCGTAGTAATTCGGGCATCGTGGTGAAGCACCGCGTCTTTGGCGGCATCTTCGCAGGCTCTCGCAACCTCTGCTGAGCTCAGCCCAACAGCAGCTGAAGAAATCTTCGGCCAATCCATTGACTCTGTATCAAATAAATTTAGCCGATTTTCAATAATTTTCCTGACTTGCTCTTCGCCCGGTTTTTCAAACGGAATGATGTCATCAAAGCGGCGATGGAGAGCCTTATCAAGCAATTCCGGGTGGTTGGTTGCCGCAACGATGACGCTTTCAGATGCATCCTGCTCTACAAATAGCAAAAATGAATTCAATACTCGACGGATTTCGCCGACGTCGTTCTGTGCACCGCGCTGCGTACCAATCGCGTCGAACTCATCAAACAAGTAAACCGCGCGAGCTTGCCGGATATGATCAAAGATCAATCTGAGCTTGGCCGCGGTCTCGCCCATAAAACGGGTGATCAGATTATCCAATACAATGGTATACATCGGTAGCCGCAGTTCAGTCGCCAAGACCGCTGCGGACATCGTCTTTCCCGTTCCAGGAGGGCCGGTAAACAGAAGTTTACGCCGGGGCAGGAGACCAAATTTAGCGAGCCGATCCTTTTGACGCTGTTCTAGCAAGACTTGGTTGAGCCGATCCTTGACCTCGGGTGAAAGGACCAACTCACCACTTCTCACTGAAGGATGGGTGAGCTCAAGCAGGCCTTTCAGGTCACCTTTGGGTTGCTGTACCAATGGGGTCGGCTTAACGGAAGAGAGGCTCGACTCTTTCTTCTCACGCTGAGATTTCTCAATCAGAGCTTTTATATCGCTAGCCAGCTTATGATGCCCCTGCCTAGCCTCCTTTGCGGCCACCTGTAGGGCAATAGAATAGAACCGCTGGTCATCATGATCAGCGTGGCTCTTCAATAGCGCCTTTATCTGTTCTGCGGTAGCCATAGTATGTTCACTCCCGTGGAGCGCAATGATAGCGAGGTTTGCCCGCTGAATGAAATTAAGCAACTCTATCGAAGATTAATGCAAAAGTATGACTGAAAATCCGGCTATAGTCACAACACTGCGGCTGCTACCGATACCCGGCCTACCCAATGTGAATCCCCGGCAGCTGCAGCTATGCCTCAAGATCATCCAGAAATTCAGACATCGGATCGACCCCACTCACCAACAAGTGATTCCGAGCTCTGGTACAGGCTACGTATAAGAGGTGTCGTTCGGTATCGTAGACCTCCTCCAGCTCCACCTGATCTGACACGGTCTCGATTCTGGTTTGCTAAGGAATGACTTCGTCATCACAGGCCAAAACGAAAAAGCCCCGCAATGCGGGGCTTTCCGGGTTGCTTCAGACATCTGAAGACTTTGATGTGGTGCCCAGGGCGGGACTTGAACCCGCACGACCGAAGCCACTACCCCCTCAAGATAGCGTGTCTACCAATTCCACCACCTGGGCAAAAACTTTTCAGTTTTTGATTTAAGCCTTGCGGCTTACTGAGGCTGTTCCTCAGTTTTCTGCTCTTCCGCTCCGGCTTCCGGCAGTTCCGCCTGAGGGGCTTCTTCTGCTGCGGGCAGGTCACCTGCCGCCGGGGCTGCATCCTGAACTTCAGGAACATCGCTTTCGATTACTGCCGGTACGTCGTCCTGCTGTTCGCGGGATTCGATCGCCGCCGGAACTTGCGGAACACCGTCCAGATCCGGGGCTTCGTCGCGGCTGGCCAACACTGCCAGACCGAAGCTGGTGGCGAAGAATACAGTGGCCAGAATTGCAGTCAAGCGGGAAAAGAAATTTCCGCTGCCCTGGCTGCCAAAAACGGTCTGGGAAGCACCCGCACCGAAGGAGGCACCCGCTTCCGCACCTTTACCCTGCTGCAGCAAAATCAGGCCGATAATACCCAACGCTGTGAGGATGTGAACCACTAAAACCAGTTTTTCCATTGTCCAGAAAACCTGTTATGGGCATGCGCCCTTGCTCAAAAATTTTCAACCGGTTGCGCTAGTCAGCAGCGCGACAGATCTGGATAAATTCGTTTGCCTCGAGAGAGGCTCCGCCCACCAGGGCGCCGTCGATGTCGTCCATGGCAAACAGTTCAGCAGCATTTGCTGCCTTGACGCTACCCCCGTAGAGGATCTGCGTTTCCGCTCCCGCGTCGCCCAGTTGCTGGCGAATGAACTGGTGCACTTCCTGCGCCTGTTCCGGGGTGGCGGTCTTGCCGGTGCCGATGGCCCAGACGGGCTCGTAGGCCACCACGGCATTGTGCCAGGTACCTGCCAGGCCCAGGTCGATAACAGCCTGAATCTGCCCGGCGATCACGTCCAGTGTTTTGCCCGCCTCGCGCTCCTGCAGCGATTCCCCTACACAGAGGATCGGCGTCAGGCCTGCGCTTTTGGCGGCGGCAAACTTGGCCGCGACCAGCTCGCTGCTTTCGCCATAGAGGCTGCGGCGCTCGGAGTGACCGACGATCACGTAGCGCACGCCGCAATCCAGCAGCATATCTGCAGAGACTTCCCCGGTGAAAGCACCGGCGGGCTGCTCGCTGAGGTTCTGAGCCCCCAGGGCCAGCTGCTCCACATTCTCTGCCGCCACACCCACTACCCCGAGGTAGGGAAAGGGCGGGCAGATAACCACTTCGGCGGAGCACTCGCCGGACTCCAGTCCGCTGTTCAGCTCGGCCAACAGTTGCTCGGCAAACGCTTTGCTACCGTGCATTTTCCAGTTGGCAGCTACCAGTGTTTTTCGCATCGGTGCTCCTCCAAGGGGCGCAAATCTTAGCGGTATTGCCGGGAACATACAACCAGGGTTTCCGGATATTTATTGATTTTTCAATGGCTTCCGGAGTCCGCTGGCCGATTCAGGTATTGCCGACCTGCTCCACCACCTTGGCGATTTCCCCCGCCAGACGTTCCACCAGCGCGGCGTCTTTACCCTCGACCATTACCCGGATCAGGGGCTCGGTGCCGGACGGGCGCAGCAGCACACGGCCGTCGTTGGCGAGGGTGGACTCCGCGTGGGATACAGCGGCCTGCACATCGCCGTGCTCCAGCACGCCGTCGCGACGGGCCAGGCGCACGTTGATCATGTGCTGCGGCAGCATCTGCATCTTCTCGCTGAGCTGGTCGAGGGACTCGCCGAAGTCGCTCACCGCACGCAGTACCTGCAGGGCGGAGATAATGCCGTCGCCGGTGGTAGTCACGTCGGTGCACACGATATGCCCGGAGGATTCACCACCCAGGGACCAGCCGTTTTTGTACATCATTTCCAGCACATAGCGGTCCCCCACCTTGGCGCGGGCGAAGGGGATCTTGCGCTCTTTCAGCGCCAGCTCGAAACCGTAGTTGCTCATCAGGGTGCCGACCACGCCGCTGCAGCCGCCGAGGAACTGCTGGCGATGGATGGCAATGAGGAACAGCAGCTGGTCGCCGTCGATCAGATTGCCGTGGCGGTCCACAAACATGACGCGGTCGCCGTCGCCGTCAAACGCGATACCGAGGTCAGCCCCGCGCTCCATCACTGCTTTCTGCAGCTGCTGGGGCTTGGTGGAGCCACAGTCCAGGTTGATGTTGAGGCCGTCCGGCTGCACACCGATGGCGTGCACCTCGGCACCCAGCTCGCGGAATACCTTGGGGGCGATGTGGTAGGTGGCGCCGTTGGCGCAGTCGAGCACGATGTTGAGCCCCTGCAGGGAGTAGCGCCAGGGCGTACTGGCCTTGCAGAACTCGATATAGCGGCCGACGGCGTCGTCGATGCGCCAGGCCTTGCCGAGGTCGCTGGCGGTTTCCATGGGCAGGTCCAGCGCCGCTTCGATCTCCAGCTCCACTTCGTCCGGCAGCTTGCTGCCGTCGGTGCTGAAGAACTTGATGCCGTTGTCGTGATAGGGGTTGTGGGAGGCGCTGATGACAATCCCCGCCTGGGCGTGGAAGGTGCGGGTGAGATAGGCGATGGCCGGGGTGGGCATGGGGCCCAGCAGGCCGACATCGACGCCGGCGTTGATCAGGCCCGCCTCAAGGGCCGCCTCGAACATGTAGCCGGATACGCGGGTGTCCTTGCCGATCAGGATACGACTGCGGCCCTTGCCCTGGCGATTGGCGCCGAGCACCTTGCCGGCGGCGTAGCCCAGGCGCAGCATGAAATCCGGGGTGATGGCGCCCTCGCCTACCTGGCCGCGGATGCCGTCGGTGCCGAAGTATTTTCTTGTCATCTTGTAACTCTCACATCTAGGTGTCGTATCGGGTGCGCTGTGCTGGGCCCAACCTACGGTCAAATTTCTTTGTTCCCCCTGCAGGCAGGCTCCTACAAGGTCTCACCCTACAAGTGGTTCGCCTGCAGGCAGACTCCTACAGGTCTCAGCTTGCAAGCTGCAGTAATTTCAGCACATCTGCGGTTGCGGCCACGTCGTGGACGCGGATGATATGGGCACCGCGCTGGGCGGACAGCATGGCCAGTGCCAGGCTGCCGGCGAGGCGCTCGTCTACCGCGCGGTCCAGCAGGCGGCCGATCATGGATTTGCGCGACAGTCCCACCAGCAGAGGCTGGTCCGGCGGCGCCAGCTCCGGCAGGCATCGCAGCAGTTCCAGGTTGTGCTGGTCGTTTTTGCCGAAGCCGAAACCGGGGTCGTAGATTACCTTTTCCCGGGCGATGCCCGCAGCCACGCAGGCGGCGAGGCGCTCGTCGAGATATGCTCGCACTTCCCTCACCACATCGCGGTACTCCGGGTTCGCCTGCATGGAGCCGGGCTCGCCCTGCATGTGCATGACACACACCGGCAGACCGGTGGCGGCGGCGGCTTCAAGGGCGCCGTCGCGCGTGAGTGCGCGCACATCGTTGATGATGCCGGCGCCCGCGGCGGCGGATTCTCGCATTACCGAGGGGGTGCTGGTGTCGACGGAGATCACAACATCGAACCGCTGGTGAATCGCTTCTACGGCTGGTACCACGCGATCCAGCTCCTGCTGCTCGGTCACCACCGCGGCGCCCGGGCGGGTGGATTCGCCGCCGATATCCACAATAGTGCCGCCCTCACGGCAGATCTGTTCTGCGCGGTGCAACACCAGATCAAGATCCAGCCCACCATCGGCGTAGTAGCTGCCGCCGTCGGAGAAGGAGTCCGGCGTGGTATTGAGAATACCCATCACCTGGGGACGGGAGAGGTCGAGGGTGTGCTTGCCGCAGTTCAGTTTCATAGAATCGTTATCAGGTCGTAAATACAAAAACGGGCCCGGAGGCCCGTTTTTTGATCGGTGTTTGTTTATTGCACCGGAAAGCGCCAGCTAAACAGTCAGTGGCCGTTGACCGGTCCACCGACTGGGTTTTCGCCTTCATCGGGTTTGGTCTCGGGCTTTTGCACATCGTCGGCGGAACCGCCGCCGGTGTAGTCATTGTCGTGCCAGTCGCGCGGCGGACGCACCTTGCGGCGGGCCATCAGGTCGTTGACCTGTTCGGCATCCAGGGTCTCATACTCCATCAGCGCGTCTTTCATCGCCTCGAGAATATCGCGGTTCTCCTCCAGCAGCTTCTGCGCGCGGGCGTAACAGGTGTCGATGATACGGCGAACTTCCTCGTCGATCTCGTTGGAGGTCTTGCCGGAAATCGGATTGCCGTGGCCGGGCTGGCGACTGTCGTCTTCACCGTAGTGCAGCGGGCCGAGCTTCTCGGACAGGCCCCACTTGGTGACCATATTGCGCGCGATGTCGGTAGCGCGCTCGATATCGTTGGAGGCACCGGTGGTGACACCGTCGATGCCCAAGGTCATTTCTTCCGCAATACGGCCGCCGAACAGGGAGCACAGCTGGGACTCCAGCGCGCGCTTGGACAGGCTGTACTTGTCCTCTTCCGGCAGGAACTGGGTCACGCCCAGCGCGCGGCCGCGGGGGATGATGGTGACCTTGTGCACCGGGTCGTGCTCCGGCACCAGGCGGCCAATGATGGCGTGGCCGGCCTCGTGGTAAGCGGTGTTGGTCTTTTCCTTCTCGTTCATCACCATGGATTTGCGCTCGGCGCCCATCATGATCTTGTCGCGGGCGCGCTCAAACTCGTCCATGGTCACCATGCGCTTGTTGGCGCGGGCGGCGAACAGCGCGGCCTCGTTCACCAGGTTGGCGAGGTCGGCACCGGAAAAGCCGGGGGTGCCGCGGGCAATGGTCTGCGGGTCGACACGCTCATCCAGCGGTACCTTGCGCATATGCACTTTCAGGATCTGTTCGCGGCCGCGGATATCCGGCAGGCCGACAAACACCTGGCGGTCGAAACGGCCCGGGCGCAGCAGCGCGGAGTCGAGCACGTCGGGACGGTTGGTGGCGGCGATGACGATCACGCCCTCGTTGCCTTCGAAGCCGTCCATCTCGACCAAGAGCTGGTTCAGGGTCTGCTCGCGCTCATCGTGACCGCCGCCCACACCGGCACCGCGGTGACGGCCGACGGCGTCGATCTCGTCGATGAAGATGATACACGGGGCCTGTTTCTTGGCCTGCTCAAACATATCGCGCACGCGGGACGCACCCACACCCACGAACATTTCCACGAAGTCGGAACCGGAGATGGAGAAGAATGGCACCTTGGCCTCGCCGGCGATGGCCTTGGCCAACAGGGTTTTACCGGTACCGGGAGGGCCCGCCATCAGCACGCCGCGGGGGATGGCGCCGCCGAGACGCTGGAATTTGGACGGGTCGCGCAGGAACTCCACCAGTTCCTGAACATCTTCTTTCGCCTCATCCACGCCCGCCACATCGGCGAAGGTGGTTTTGATCTGGTCTTCACCTAAAAGACGCGCCTTGCTCTTGCCAAACGCCATGGGGCCGGAGCGGCCACCGGCGCCGCCCTGCATCTGGCGCATGAAAAACATAAACACGGCGATGATGATCAGGATCGGGAAGCTGGCCACCAGCAGCTGCTGCCAGATGCTGGGGGACTCCGGCTCGCGGCCGTTGAACTGCACGCCGCCGCGCACCATTTCATTGGTGAGCTCGTCGTCGATGATCTGCGGCTGGATGGTCTTGAAGCGGCTGCCGTCGGCCTTTTCACCGGTGATCACCAGGCCATCTACCATCACGCTCTTCACCTGGCCGGACTGCACGTCCTGCACAAACTGGGAATAGCTGAGGGATTCGTCCCTGGACTGCGGCTTGAAGTTCTGGAAGACCATCAGCAGCACCGCAGCGATGATCAGCCACAACACCAGATTCTTTGCCATATCGTTCAAAGGGTATGCCCTCTTGCCTTAGCTTCGGCGTTTGCCTCAGCCGGTAATTCCATTCCACCCAGTATAGGCGGCGAAAATCGTAATCCTGTCGCTCCGGTCACCCGGCCGCCACCGGCGGCGGGCAATCGCGGAGATTTGGCGCTTGATCCTTTTACCATACCGGGTCGCCCGCGCCAAAACACCGGCCCGTATCGGCATCCGCGCTTGAAACCGCGAGTCAGCCCTTAAAACCGCGGGCAACTACGTAGACCTCGCGGGAACGCGGACGGGATGCACCGGGTTTGCGGGTGACCACCGTCTGGTACTGACTGCGCAGGTCGCGGATCAGTTCATCAAACCCCTCGCCCTGAAACACCTTCGCCACAAAGGCACCGCCGGGTTTCAGGGTCTGGCGCGCCATATCCACGGCCAGTTCCACCAGATACATGGCAGCGGGCTGGTCTGCCGCGCGTATCCCACTCATATTGGGGGCCATGTCGGAAATCACAAGGTCTGCGCGCTCTTCGCCCAGCTTTTCCAGCAGCTCGTCGAACACCTTTTCCTCGGTGAAGTCCCCCTGCACAAAGTCCACCCCGGCCAGGGCATCCATCGGCAGGATGTCGGAGGCCAGCACCCGGCCCTTGTGACCAACAAGTTCTGCCGCCACCTGGGACCAGCCGCCAGGGGCCGCCCCCAAGTCCACCACCGTCATGCCGGGCTTGAACAGGCGGTCTTTTTCCTGCAGTTCCTGCAGTTTGTAGGACGCCCGCGAGCGGTAGCCGTCCTTCTGGGACTGCTTGACGTAGGGGTCGTTGAAGTGTTCGCGCAGCCAGCGGTGGCTGCTCTTTGATCGGGCCATCAGTTACAATACATCGCTGAAATCCGGGCGCTACCGCAATCAATGCGTGGCAGGCCGGGATCGGGGTTGATAGAGGCGGGCACATGCAACGCTGCTGCTGACCACACTTTCGTATGACAGCAGGCTTTGTTCCTCTACGCTCACATATATAGACAGCGTAGGGAATTGCACTGCCTGCCCACAGCGGCAGCCTCTGCCGCATTTAAGGATGGAGTATTGTATGCCTTTAACCGCCGACCGCAAAAAAGCCTTGCGCACTATCGGTCATAATCTCAAGCCCGTGGTCACGCTTGCCGAGAAAGGCCTGACCGAGGGAGTGGCGGAAGAACTGAATCGCGCCCTCAACGACCACGAGCTGATCAAGGTAAAACTGGCCGTGAACGACCGCGACGCACGCCGTGAGCTGATCGCGGAGCTGTGCCAGCAGAGCGGCGCGGAGCTGGTGCAGGAAATCGGCAAGATCGCGCTGATCTTCCGCAAGGCGGACAAGCCCAACGCCAAGCTGTCCAACCTGCTGCGTTGATCCGCCGGCTTTGACGCCCTCGGGCCGGTTCCCGGAACCGGCCCACTGCCACAACCGCTATCGTCGGCCTCCCCTGCCTCAAGACGCTTCCGACAACTCGGATACATCCTGACCGGCCAGACTGATTCTCAGTATTTCAGCGCCAGATGCTTCGGGTCCGCGTTGCGCAGACGCTTGGCCAGAGGGTGCTCGCGCTTGCGCAGTTCCGCCAGCACCAGTTGCGCCACTTCACGCGCACCGAGGTTGTTCAGGTGAGTATCGTCGCGCACCCCCACCGGGTAATTCGGGTGCAGGTCCGGGGCGATGTGCATAAAGCGCAGCGCGCTGTCCCGGTCGCCCATGGCCTGGAAGTACTCGCGGGTGACCACTTCCATATCGATGAACTCTACTTTTTCCTCAGCAGCCACTTCCCGTACCAGCGGTGCGTAGGGGTGGGTGTGCTTGATTTTGTGCTCACCCTCGAAATAACGGCGGGTGATGGGCGACATCAAGATGGGCTCGGCCTTGGCCTTGCGCACATCGTTGATGAAACGGGACAGGTTGATTTTGTACTGTTCCGGGGTGGTGTAGCGGTCTTTCTTGCTTTCCGACTCGTCGTTGTGACCGAACTGGATGATTACATAATCGCCCGCCTTGAGTTCATCCATGATGCCGGCCCAGCGTCCTTCCTCAATAAAGGTCCGGGTGCTGCGACCGTTCATTGCGCGGTTGTCGACCTTGACGGAATCCTCGAAAAATACCGCGAAAGGTACACCCCAGCCGGTCTCCGGGTAATCCTTGATTTCCTTGATAGCCATGGTTGAGTCGCCGGCCATGAAGACGGTGGTTTCTGAATCCGCCGCGCACGTTGCGCCGGCTGCAAGCAGTGCACTCACAGTGAACAGCTGTTTCAAAATTTTCATAACACCTCTCATCATTGGTCTGTGATTCATTATTCAGTCGAAGTAAACATTGCCGTTCAGAAACGTGTCGGAGGCAGGAAACTACGCGGCAACTCCGTGGGCATAGGGATCGCTCCACTGGGTTGCGGCGCAGCGAAACGCAGCAGGCCGGACTGGCCTTCGCACGCGGGGTTCAGGTTTTGCCCCCAGCCTTCGCCAGAGCAAAGCGCCACCGGAATCAGGGATTGCAGGTGCGCATCCGCACTGGCCCAGGCTTCCGGCAACAGCCACTGCACCGCGGTGCTGGCGCGGGCGCGGATACGCCCGGCACCGATGCGACCGCGTTGGCCCTGGTAAACGACGAAATCATCCGCCGACGTCGGGCTCGTCGGACTGTTGGTGACGGCTACATCGCGCTCGATACCGAAGCGGAGACTCATCATGGTCTCCTCAAACAGCATCGCGGTGTCTTCCCAGGGTGTGACGTAGGCATAGAAGTCGGTTGCGGTATCAGGGAAAAAGAATCCGGCAACATCTTGGGGAGAGTAGGTTCTCTGCTCCAGCGTGGCCGGCTCGCCGCGGTAGCGTACCTCCGCCAGCGCAAAGAGCTGTTCCGACTGCAGTCCGTTCACCGCGCTGACGGATTTGTTGACAACAGATCCGCTCTGAGCCTGATTAAAGAAAATATCCTGGCGGTCCAGGCCGCGGTTTATTTTCGCCTGCGACATCGCATCGTTGGCATGGGCCAGTTCGTGGTACAGCAGGGAGCCCAGATCCGCCTCAAGGTCGCTGAAGGGGCGACTGTTACGATCCGCCGGGTAATAGCTTGCAAAGGCGTAGTTATTGTTTTTTACGTAGCGCCACGGTGTAACAAATCGCAGCTCCGATCCGAATCCACTGCGATAATCCGGCTGCTCGTTGATCACGTCCCGCTCCTCCGGCGTCAGCCAAAGACTCTCCGGATCGAGATAGATGGCACCGGTGAGCGACCAGTAAAACGATGGGCGAATATCGCTGGAAATGACGATGGCCGTGGTCGCACGCAGCAGATTGGCGAAATCCCCATAGGGATCCAATTCCTTCAGGAAACGTTCGAACCGCGCTCCCATCCAGTCGTGCGACACCAGCACGTGATCCATAATCAAGTCCACACTCGGTGCACTGTTTTCCATGCCTATTACCGGCAGCTGGCCGAGCGTACAGAAATTGTCATCCCCTAATTGATTTGAGTAAACGCACGCCGCCAACCGATCGCCATACGGGCTCTGGGCGCGATAGCTGTATACCGGGTTTAGGGGACTAGTCGTTGCGCAGTAATCGCCAGTGCCATCACAAAAGTATTCGCTGGTCACTTCCGGGCGATCCTGCACCACCACGTAAGCGATGTCGGAAAAAGAACCGGTGGTGGTTTCCAGGGTGCCGCGGAATGTCAGCACCTGATCACCGGTGACTTTGGGCGCGGTGACAAATAGTATCGGTTGACCGGAGTCGTCTTCATTCAGCGAGGCCCGAGGGCCGGAAATCTGTTCGAAACCCCAAGAGGTGACTTCACCGGAGTAGTTGCTTGCATTTAGGCGCAGAGAAAATTCTGCACCTTCACTCACCGCGCGGTCCGCTCTGAGTTGCACACTAGAACCTGAACTTCCCGCATCCACATTGATATCAAAAGTATCTACCAGGTCCTCACCTGTAGGACTGCTGGCGGTCAGGCGAAAACGGTATGAGCCTCGGAAGGGAGCATCAAAACTGATACCCGCGGTGCCGTTACCTGCGAGGTTGCCGAGCGCGGGGCCAGACAGCTGCTCCCATCGAAAACGGTTGTAACCCAGCTCAGAAACACTCGCCACCACACCTACCGAGTCGCCCACTTCGGCGCTGGTGTCGCCACTCAGAACAAGTACCGCGGGCGCCGGGACGATCGGCGGTTGATTGTTGTCGCCGCTGCTGCCGGAGCCGCCACCGGATCCCCCACCGCCACAGGCGGAAAGCACCGCCATCAGAGCGGCAACCAGGGAACCACGCAGGGTCTGTTTCAGAGAATCGGGGAAAAAATGCGTTTCAGCCGGCATAGGGAAATCTTTTTATTGTCGGGTCGTTTTGTGGTTGTTAGACAGGCGCCATAGGTTACCACCGGCCTGACCAATGATCGAGACCGGTGAAACCGGCCGAAACACACACAAAAAAGCGGCCACCTTGCGGGGCCGCTTCACAAAGGATGCCGAATTACTCTTTAAGTAATCAGGCCGGGTTCAGCTTACCCAGTACGCTCTGCAGGCTCTCTTTCGCATCGCCGAACAGCATGCGCGAGTTTTCTTTGTAGAACAGCGGGTTGGCGACGCCGGCGTAGCCGGAAGCCATGGAGCGCTTCAGCACCACCACTTTGCCGGCCTTCCACACTTCCAGCACCGGCATACCGGCGATGGGAGATCCGGGTTTTTCCACCGCATCCGGGTTGACGGTGTCGTTGGCACCGATGACCAGAACCAGATCGGTTTTCGGCAGGTCGTCGTTGATCTCTTCCATTTCCAGCACGATGTCGTAGGGCACGTTAGCTTCCGCCAGCAGTACGTTCATGTGCCCGGGCAGGCGGCCCGCCACCGGGTGGATACCGAAGCGCACGGTTTTGCCGGCCTTGCGCAGTTTGTCGGTGAGGTCGCTCACCGCCTGCTGCGCGTGGGCCACGGCCATACCGAAGCCGGGCACGATCACGATGCTCTCGGCGTTGCGCAGGTCTTCCGCCAGCTCGTCGTGTGAGGTGGCAACCACTTCGCCTTCCACTTCGCCGTCACCGCCGGCGACTTCACCGTCGGAGCCGAAGCCACCCAGGATCACGCTGATAAAGGAGCGGTTCATGCCGCGGCACATGATGTAACTGAGGATGGCACCAGAGGAGCCCACCAGCGCGCCGATCACGATCAGCAGGTCGTTACTCAGCATGAAGCCAGTGGCAGCGGCGGCCCAACCGGAGTAGCTGTTCAACATGGAGATCACCACCGGCATATCCGCACCGCCAATCGCGGCGATCAGGTGGATACCCAGCAGCAGCGCGATGGAGGTCATCACCAGCAGATAGACGATGGTGGTGGGGCCCACATCCGCCGGAATAAACCAGGCACCCAGCAGCACGCACACCAGAATCGCGATCAGGTTCAGCCAGTGGCGCGCCGGCAGCATCAGCGGTTTGCCGGAGATCAGCCCCTGCAGTTTGCCGAAGGCGACGATGGAACCGGTCAGAGTGATGGCACCGATGAACACACCGATGAAGATCTCGGTGTTGTGCACGATATGGGCCGCACCCACCAGGTTCACACGCGGGTCGAGGTAACCACCCCAACCGATCAGCACCGCCGCCAGGCCAACAAAGCTGTGCAGCAGGGCAACCAGCTGTGGCATTGCGGTCATCTCGACCTTGCGCGCCAAGTGGATACCCACCACCGCGCCCACGCCCATGGCGATGGCCACTGGCAGGTAGGCGCCGGAGGTGATGCCGGCCACGGTGGCGATGATGGCAACCGCCATCCCCACCATGCCGTAGTAGTTTCCGCGTCTTGCGGTCTCGTGTGTGGACAGTCCGCCGAGGCTCAGGATGAACATCACCGCGGAGAACAGATAGGCCATGGATATAACACTGTTCATGTCTGTTTCTCCTTATCGACGGAACATTTTCAGCATACGGTGGGTTACGAAGAAGCCACCGAAGATGTTGATACTGGCAAACAGTACCCCCACGAAGGCCAGCACGGTCACCAGCAGGGAACCGGTGGCGCCCACCTGCAGCAGCGCACCGATGATGACGATACCGGAGATGGCGTTGGTCACACTCATCAGCGGCGTGTGCAGGGCGTGGGACACGTTCCAGATCACCTGCCAGCCGATAAAGATCGACAGCACGAATACGGTGAAGTGGGCGACGAAGTCCGCCGGCGCGGATTTACCCAGCGCCAGCAACAGCGCGCCGGCCACGGCCCAGAAGGCCACCAGTGACAGCGGAGAAGTCTTCTTCTCCGGCTTCGGTTCCACCTTGATTTGCGGCGCGGTCTCTTTCGGTTTCTGCGGCGCAGCGGACAGTTTCGGCGGGGGCGGCGGCCAGGTGATCGAGCCTTCCTTCACCACGGTGGCACCGCGGATCGCCTCATCGTCGAAGTTGATATTGATCTCGCCATTCTTCTCCGGAGTCATGTCCGTCAGCAGGTGGCAGAGGTTGGTGGCGTACAGGGTAGAAGACTGGGTGGCCGCACGGCTCGCCAGGTTGGTGTAACCGAGAATGGTCACGCCGCTCTTCACCACTTTCTTGTCCGCTTCGGTGTAGTCGCAGTTGCCGCCCATTTCCGCGGCCAGATCCACCACCACAGAGCCATCGGCCATGGTATCGACCATGTCCGCCAACCACAGCTTCGGCGCCGGTTTTCCAGGAATCAGCGCGGTGGTGATGACGATGTCCACTTCCTTGGCCTGCTCGCGGAACAGGGCCATCTCGGCATCGATGAATTCTTTCGACATCTGCTTGGCGTAACCGCCGGTGCCGGAGCCGTCTTCCTCAATCTCCACGGTGAGGAATTCCGCTCCCATGGATTCCACCTGCTCGCGCACTTCCGGGCGGGTGTCGAAGGCCCGCACGATGGCGCCCATGCTCTTGGCGGTACCGATGGCGGAAAGGCCCGCCACACCGGCGCCGATCACCAGCACCTTGGCCGGCGGGATCTTGCCGGCGGCGGTGATCTGGCCGGTGAAGAAGCGACCAAACTCGTGGGCTGCCTCAATCACCGCGCGGTAACCGGCGATGTTCGCCATGGAACTCAGCGCGTCCATCTTCTGCGCGCGGGAAATACGCGGAATAGATTCCACCGCCAGCGCGTTGATGTTTCTGTCCGCCAGTTTCTGCAGCAGCTCGCCGTTCTGCGCGGGCTTCAGGAAGGAAATCAGGGTGGCGCCGCTGGGGATCAGCTCCAGCTCCGCGTCGGTCGGCCCCTGTACTTTCAGAACCAGACCGGCCTGGCTCAGGCAGTCGGCCGCGTTGGCGCAAATTTTGGCACCCGCTTTTTCATATTCCGCATCGGGGAAGTTTGCGGCCTCCCCGGCGCCCTGCTCAATCACAACATCAAAGCCCAGCGATTGCAGTCGCAGTACGCTGGCTGGCGTTGCCGCAACCCGCGCCTCGCCCGGCGCCGTCTCCTTTGGAATGGCAATAATCACCGTTTGTGCTCCCGTTCATTAATCGTCGTTGTTATATAACCCGTGAATCCGGGCTTGCCCTGAATGGGCATTTTGAGTACCGCTGAATTTATTTCCGGATATTTATTTCCTGTATAGCGCCGATCTCAGGGCACCCGACGACAGAGCGAAGACGGGCGCCCCCGGGGAAATAAATTCTTCCAGGAAATTAAAACCTTTTCGGTAGACCGGTGCATTAAAGAAAATAAAATTCGGCGACGGAAATAGAGGTTTCTTATTAGGCTCGCAATAGAATTCTATTGAAAACGCACAAAAAACAGTCTTTCCGAGCGCAAAACACACTGAAAACAACTGAAAAATAGTGACTTTAATGCCAATCAGTCCAATCTATCGGCGAACTGCACTTGGCCGCAGAATTAAATCAAATTTCCGCCAATCGCCAATATCCGTTCATATAAAGGAATATTTAATCAACTATTCCAAACGGTTTAAAAAAATAATAACCCTTTGAAATAGATATCAGTCAGTAATGGAATAGGTATCAAATAAAACCAATCGTTGGCGCGAATAAAAACGGATTTATCTGAAACCTTTTCAACGGTAACCGTTTGCGGAGGCGCACCATTCCGCTTTACTCGGAATTCGTCACCCGTGCCCCGTCAGGTGAGATCGCCTTATCCGGGCTATCGCCGGTTCCGGCAATCGCAAGGTAGCCCAGGGATTCCAGGCGCGCCTGCACCGGTGGGGACTGCAGATATTGCAACAACTGTATGGCGCGGCTGCGCTCGCGGGTGTTGCGGAGTATCACCAGCTGATGGTGAATGGGCGGGTGGAAATGTGCGGGGATACGCATGTACTGCCCGCCCCTGCCGGAAGCCAGCGCCTGCCCATAGGGGATCACCCCCATCTCCCCCTCCCCCTGGTGTAGCAGGATCTGGGCATGGCCGGCGTGGCCCGCGTATACCATGCGGTTCTTCAGGCGCGGCCACAGGCGGAATTTTTTCAGCATTTTCACCGCCGCATCGCCATCGGGTGCCAATTGTGGGTCGGCAATCACCAGGCGGTGCTTGCCCTTCCCCAGCAACAGGATCAACTGCCGCGGCGTAAGCTCGGTACGATTGCTGGCGAGTTCGGCGTTCAATGTGGAAAACCCCGCGGATTTTTTCTCAGAAAGCTGCCGGCTCACCCACAGCGCCAGTTGCCCGCGGGCATACTCCTGACGGCTGGCGGGCACGATAAAACCCGCCTTTTCCAGCAGCACCGGGCGCGCCATGTCGCCCGAGAGGAAAACGTCGAATAGCTCTCCGCCGCGAATCTGGCTATATAGCAGGCCGCTGGAGCCGGCAGTCACCCTGAGCAAACAGTTGCACTGCGCCTCGAAATCCCCACGCAACGCTTCCATCGCTGGCTGGAATCCTGCATCGACAGCGACCCTGAGTTCAGGGCGGTCGCGATGGCAGCCCGCCAGTAACAGCAGCAGTGAGCACAACAGAAACCGTTTGAGCATAAGCCTGAACCTCCCGTGTTCATTGCCCGCAACACCACCCGCCAAGCGGTCACAGAGAGACGCGGCCCCATACACCGCTACAGGTTCAGGCGCTCGAAATCCTGCGGGCGGTTGACGTTGAGATGCCAGTCGCCTTCCGGCACCGCCAACTGCATGCAGCCGACATAGCCGAACAGTGCGCGCATAGAGGCAACCGCGTTGCCCATGGCCGCGGCGTCGAGATAGTGGCGACAGCGCGGGGTCAACGGCAGCCAGCAGGGTAGATAAAAGTCGCCAAAGCACACCGCCTGTTCTACCTCCCGCCCCGCCAAGCACAGCTGCCGCAGTAGCGCCGGGCTGAGCAGCGGCATGTCCACCGGGATCACCAGCATGGCATCACAGGAGGAGCCGCCATCCTGCTCCTCCTCTGTGAGAAGCCGGGCGATAGCCTGCAGCCCGCCGAGCGGCCCTGCACGGGACACACGGTCCGGAATACCACCCGTGCGATTACCGCTGATCAGAACTGGGGAGAAACGAACGCCAACTGGCGGCTCCAATCTCTCCAGCAAGGTCTGCGACCGTGACAATAATGTCTCGCCATCTGGTAATTTTAGCAGCGCCTTATCGCGCCCCATGCGACTGGAGAGTCCACCTGCCAAAACCACTGGGCAGACATTTCTGGTGACCATCTGGGAATTGACGCCCCCCTGACCGATGTATGCTGGTGAAATGTTCATCTTGCGGTTGTTGCATCCTTTTGAGCGATCTCATGCCATCTCCCCGCGGTGGCCATCGCTCGGTAGACAGCCCTTGCGCATTTTACGGCAACGGGGAAGAAACCCTGCTCCGAGCCTCTGTCGCCAGCAATACCGCTAAGTGCAAAGTCTGCTCAATATCCGTCATGGTGTCGATAACGAAGGTCGAATCAGGGGCTGGCGCGAGCTGTTCACAATAGCGTGAAGGAAGGGGGATCAGATTCTTGGCCCCGAAGTCGCCATCAACTGCGATCTGGCTCCCTGCGGGCCACAACTCAGAAACGCCATACAACCAGCGCCTGTACGGCGCTTTCATCGATTTCGTTTCCCAGTTTATTGCGCCAGTACTGGTACTCGATACCAATAAATAGTTGTTTGGGACTCCTGAACAGGGCCTTTCCAAGGTCCCAGCGAAACTGGGGTTGCGCAAGTACCCAGCTTTTCACGTCGCCGAATTCACTGGTGCGGTTATGGATGTATTCAATGTGCCCCTCGATACTGAAATCCTGATTGCCGATACTGAACGGAAAGGCACCATTGAAGTCGATCATATAGCTGTCGCCTTCTTTTGGTGCGCCGTCGCCATAGCCGATATCCTGAAAGCCCGTAATATCAGTATTCAGGAACGCCTCTCCAGGCATGGCCCAGGCAATACGGATACCCGGCAGGAACTTTTCCACATTGGCGTCCGCGGAGTAATTGAACCCCGCCACCAGGCCAAAATCTTTCACCGGCCCGAAACTCAGATCGCACCGGGTGATCTTCCCCAGGCTGAAGCTTGCATACCACTCGGCGTACACATCGGTGTCATTGAAGCCATCGCGCACGCCATCATTGATAAAGTCCACGAAGAAGAAATTATCTCCATACTTCCAGCCGCTCGCGTGCTGAAGGGTGAGAATGGTGGTATCCGTGGCCCCTCCCGCAAATGGATTGTCCAGCCGGCCGTACTGCAGCTGCGCCTCTGTTGCTGACCAGTCCGCAGCCTGAGTCGGCAGCAGGTAACACACCCCCAAGAGTAATGTAGAGAGCCTCGCCATACGACCGTTTATGCTCATTCCACCGCACCGAGGTAACCATGTTCCCGCAGTTGGCGGCGAATTTCTGCCACATCTTCCACCGTTACGGGGTTCTCAGCCCCTCCCCATGCGGTGCGCATGTAATTCACCAGATCGGCCACTCGGACATCGTCCAGTTCGCGATGGAATCCGGGCATGCCGGCCCGGGCATTGGTGCGATCCATACGCTGCGCCGCCAAGCCGCGCAAAATGACTGCGATTGTGTTGTAGGGGTTATCGCCGCGAACAGCGGCGTTGCGATCCATTGGCGGCGCGAATGAAAGTGTTACCCCACGGCCTTCACGACCGTGACAGGCAGCGCAGTATGCGACAAAGTCCGCACGCCCCTGTGTGTATCGCTTTTCGGCAGCTTGTGGGTTACCGGCGTTTCCGGCCATCTTCTCGCTGTCATCCAGCAGATAGGTAATGATCGCATTGATGTCATTATCGGAAAGATGACGCAGGCTGTACTTCACCACGCTGAACATTTCTCCAAATGCGGTCCCATGCTCGCTGGCGCCGGTGGTAAACAGCAACCGCAGTCGTTCTCTGTCCCATCCCTGGCGACGAAGTGCTGCGGGTCGGATATCGACCGCGTCCCATCCCTCAAGTATGTTGCCCGAAAATTTTTCATCGTTTTTCATGGCAAACGCGAAGTTGCGCGGTGTGTGGCACTCACCGCAATGG
This sequence comes from Microbulbifer harenosus, assembly GCF_005771435.1. Classification (GTDB taxonomy): domain Bacteria; phylum Pseudomonadota; class Gammaproteobacteria; order Pseudomonadales; family Cellvibrionaceae; genus Microbulbifer; species Microbulbifer harenosus. The sequence goes on along the minus strand of NZ_VANI01000001.1, from coordinate 66,447 downwards.
CCCAGTGCATTGACCAGATAATTACCGCGTTGCCAATCCGGGCTTTTATCTGCAGGCTGCGAGAGTGGCGCCTTGTCGAAGAAAATCCGGTTCCAGACACTCAGCCCAAATCTCAGGTTGGCTGGAAAAAACAGGTCGTTGTCGGGCGCCACATATTCCACCGGCGGCAACTGCATGAAATATGCATACAGCGACGCGATATCCTCATCGGGGATCAGGTAATAAGAGGTATAAGGCATGGCCGGATAAAGATTGCCGTGGGCACCCTTGCCCCGACGCATGGCCGCCGTAAAATCCTCCAGAGTGTAGTTGCCGATGCCGGTTTTCTTATCCGGTGTGATATTGGTGGAGTAGAGAATACCGAATGGCGTATGGAAGGGTCGGCCACCAATAAATGGACGGCCATTGGTTGCCGTGTGGCACGCGACACAGTCGCCAGCGGCCGCCAGATAGCGGCCCTTTTCCACCGGTGACTGCTTTGCTGATGCCTGCGCATGCGTCGGCTGTGCCGCGACATTCCCCCCTATCACCAGGAAGAAAAAAACGAAAGCAACCTTGCCCATTTAATCTGCTTCCTTCAGTAGCCCGGGCGTCGACTCGATCACTTCCCGCACGGCCCGGTAGTAACGCACATAACCTGTGCAGCGACAGATATGTTCTCCCAGCGCTTCATCGATAACCGCCTCAATGGTATCCGCTGGAACCGGCTCGCGCCTTAGGTGGTCGATCAGCGCCGTGGCGGCATTCACAAAGCCCGGGGTGCACCACCCACACTGAAACGAAAAATTGCGCAGAAATGCCTGCTGTATCGGCGACAGCGCCACGATATCGCCCTCGCTGTTGTACTCGGCCTGCCCTTCAACGGTAGTGACGGTTCTACCGTTAAACCGGCCCACATTGTTGATACAGCTGCGCACCGGCTCCAGGGAACCATCTTCTCGCTCGACCAGGATGGTGCAGGAACGACACACGCCAATTCCACACCCAAGCTTGGTGCCCGTCAGATTCAGGTACTCCTGAAGAAAATCCAACATCGAGGTATATTCCTCCACCTCAAGCGGTCCGACTTTCTCACCGTTTACAACCATAGCCACCGGAATTTTCGCCATCAGATTCGTCTCCTCACAGTACCTGGGGATTAAGCGCGCGGCGCAGTCTTTCCGGCGTGATGGGAACTTCGTTAAATCGCTTGCCTGTGGCCTGGTAAATCGCCTCTGCCAAGGCGGCCACGATGGGGATCATCACCACTTCGGCAATCCCTTTGTGAGGGTCTTTTTCGGTAGCGGGCGGCAGAATTTCGTGCTGTTGGTTCCATACCGGCACATGCTTTGCGAGAGGCACCTGGTAGCGGTTCAAATTCCAGGTGCCATTGCCGGCACCCTCCGCAAGTGGTGGCAAATATTCGTAAAGTGCGTGGCCGATCCCCATGGCCACACCGCCTTCTATTTGCCCCTCCACTAACGGGCGCACAATCGTGCGGCCGCAGTCCATATAGTTCTGCAGTCCGTGGATGCTGACTTCGCCATTCCCCGGATTCACGACGACTTCCACCAGCGCCGCAGTCGGCGCATAGTAGGTGACCATGGCATTGTTCAACGCGGTTCTCGGATAGCGTACCGCCGAGCGTTTCTCGACCTGATATTCATCGGCGCTAACCTTCTCCGCGCTTCCACCTCGACGCAGCGCGAGGCCATCGATGCTCCCGGTCCATTGCCGGCCATGCAGTTCGAAATCCGCCTCGGCCCACTCCCAGCGATTGAAACTGTGCACCATTACCCCTGTGACATCGCCATTGCGATGGGCCTCTGCCGCCAATTGTTCCAGCGCCAGGGGCGGCAAATTTCCATAATGAAGCTTGCCCTCCCGCCACTGCGTTTGCCCGTCTTCCAGTTCATTTCTTTTCCACAGACGGCGGGCGGCGGGAAGCAATCCCTGCTGGAAGAGTATTTCCGCTGCCTGCTGTGTAGCGTGGCTCTGAAAATAGGAAGACATGGACGCGGCGCTCGCCATGGCCGTCACCGGAGTCCACAGCGGGTTAGCGGACTGCTGGTCCTGGTGTTGCTGACTCATGGTGTAAGGGCTTTCGGTCTGGAACTGCTGCAGGGCATGCCAGGCGTCCACCTCCCCCACCGTGCAGTGATCCGCCGCCCGCCCGAGAACAGTTTCCAGCAGCAGGGATTGGGAGGTGCCGATACCTGTGCCCATTTCCATGAATTCCACGGCCATCGACAACCGGCCCGCCGTATCAAACTGGACCGCCGCACTCGGGGCGGCGGCTCCGGTACCGTAATCCTTGGTAGCAATGGCATAGCCGGTGCCGAACAGGTAGCCGGGATTTTCCTGCTCGAAAGCTCGCTTGCGCTCCATCCGATCGCGCCACATGGGATGTTCCCGGGCGCGCTCCAGCAATTCCCGGTAGCGCACACCTACCTTCGGAACGGCGCCCTGAGTATTGCGCCAGCCGTCCTGAAAGGCGTTGCGCAGTCGCAGCTCTATGGGATCAATTCCAAGCTCTGCCGCAGCCTGGTTTACCATCATTTCCATGGCTGTCATGGTCTGCAGTGTTCCGTAGCCGCGCATGGAGCCGGAGTCCACATTCATTGACTGATTGGCGACGGAGGAAATATCGTTGCGAGGAAGATAATAGATGCTTTGAATCGCACTGGCGCCCACCATTGAGACGGACGCACTGAAGTTTTGCCGACCGCCACCGTCCACCTGCATCTCGGCAATCAGGGCCTGAAATTTCCCATTCTTTTTGTCGATCGCCAGGGTATTGCGCATGCCGAAAGGGTGGCGCTTCAAACCCGCCTGGAACTGCTCGAATCGGTTGTTGGCCAGCCGCACCGGCGCAGTGCCAAACAGTCCGGCTACCAAACCGTAATAGGGGAAAATAGAGTGGTCTTTGGCACCAAAGCCGCCCCCAACGACCGCGGAGTGCACCACAATATTCTTGATCTCTGCGGCGAACGCACTTTCGGCAATCATGTGCGCCGCCAGTTCCTGGAAATCCTGTGGCGACTGACTGGTGAGGACCAGATGTAATGTTTGCCGTTCACCGTCGAACCAGACGTTAGCAGCCTCCGGCTCCATCATCATCGGATCAACGATCTGAGTTCGATACTCTCCCCGCACAAGGTGCCAGTTACCGGATTCCGCTTCACGCTCGGTTGTAGCGCGAATCTGCTGTGCGTAATACATGCCGCGCTCGCTGACACTTCCCGACAGATTCGCAGCCCTCGGCCACTCTGCTTTGTGATCGCGGTAATTGGGAAAGAAGAGACCATCCTGCATGGGCGAGTACAGGTCTTCATCCTCGGGTCCTTGCGGCCCCTCAACACGAATGATGCGCCAGCTGGCGTAAGGGTCCCGCTCTACAGGAGGCGTTTGCGCGCCATAGCGAATCACTTGCTCATTAAACTGGAGCGCCTGTTTGGCAGTGGCGTATTTCTCAAAGTCATCGAACAAAAGCATGGCCACCGCATGGCCGTAGTAGAGCGGCGATGCACCCTCAGATAGCAGCATTGCCTCGCCGTAGAAGGCGGGCAATTTCAACTTTTTCTCAGCCAGCGTCTCCGCGGTTACTTTCGCATAGGGTTGAGCCTCCGCGGGCAACTGGGTCCAGTCCACACCATCGAAGCGTCGTTCCACCCGGTTGCAACGCAGCACCAAAGCGTAGTGTTGCTGCGGTTTCCACCCTGGCATGTCCCGGGCGCGGAAGTCCCGGCCAAAAATTTTCTGACCGGTCACTTTGGCTACGCCGTCTGTGCGGAATGCGGGATCGGAGCCTGCTCCCCGCCAATTCAACACGTCTCTCGCTGTTTCAGGATTTTGAGCCTTCCCCTTCTGCCACAGCACCGGCGCAGCGAATACCGTAATACCCGTAACAGTGCACAGCTTAATGAAATTGCGCCGATTGATGTTGAATCCTTCCATACTGCTCCTGGATTTATAGCGCGGCCATGGCGCGCAGATGCAAACGCTTACTCGCAAACGCCACATGTTGAGTTCATGCTGCTGGTTCCGGGCTCATGTCACGACTGCGCATTTCTACCCAGAGCCCACAAACTAATAGCCCTTTGTGCTGAGAAGTGCCACACCATCGGCACAGGTTTCCCTCGGAATAAATCAAACAGCATTTCCAGCCACAACACTCATCGCGAGCACCAAAAGTGAGCACGCCAACAGCGCGCGCACCTTCCGCGAGCAAAAACGCAACCCCGGTTGGCGGAAAAGCCTGCAACTCGGGTGACAGGCAGGTTTCCGGTCGCACGACCGGACGGGGTTCATGACGTTAATATTGGCAGCGCAGTCGTCTCTGGCATCAAGATTGCAGAACCTGCATAAACTCTATAGGGATCGCGACAGCCTGGACTACGGCAGGGAGCTGGACATGGCCGCGACCTATTACATAACTGAAAACATTGATCTGCGGGCCAGGCACACCAGGCGCGATGCTGACGAGTACAGCTGCGCTACTGACAGGTTCTGACTGCAGTTCGAACTGAAGTTCTGACAAGCGATGACGACGCCCCCCATCAGTATCCTGTTGGTCGACGACCAGCCTGAACGTGCCGCCATGGTGGCCGGACAGCTGTCCGCCGCCGGCTACAATCTGCTGGCACAACTCACCAGTGCCGAGGGCCTGTTGTTCCAGGTGGAAAAACACCGCCCGGATATTGTCCTGATCGACATCGAATCCCCCGACCGCGATATTCTCGAAAGTCTCGCGGTAATCAACCAGCACAACCCCACCCCGGTGGCGATGTTTTCCGTGCGCGGCGGCGCCGATTTTATCAGTAGCGCGGTGGAAGCCGGGGTCAGCGCCTATATGGTGGACGGCCTCTCCGCCGAGCGGGTGGCACCGGCGATTGAAATTGCCATGGCACAATTCCGCAGCTACCAGCAACTGCGCCAATCCCTGGCGCGTACCCAGCAACAGTTGGATGAGCGCAAGATCATTGAGCGCGCCAAGGGACTGCTGATGGCGCGCAAGAACATCAGCGAACAAGCCGCCCATCAGACCCTGCGCACCCTGGCGATGAACAGCAACTCCACCATGCGCAATGTGGCGGAGCAGATCGTCACGCATCTGCAGCGGCCTGTGAAATAGACAGTAAATACGCCGCTGAACCGCCGGCTCAACCAATAAAGAATTCGAGAGAACCACCGTGAGCAGTCTGCAAGTCGAAAAGCCCAACCTGAAACTCCTTTACCTGCGCCTGACCGATAGTGCCCCGCTGATCATTGCCAGTGAGCTGGGATTTTTTGCGCGCTATGGGCTCAAGGTCGAGCTGCAGCGGGAAACCTCCTGGGCCACCCTGCGCGACAAGCTGATTGGCGGTGCCGCCGATGCAGCCTCCATCCTCGCGCCCATGCCGCTGACCCTGAAGCAGACCCTGCCCCAGTGCGATGAACAACTGCTGAGCGGCCTGATTCTGAGCTGCAACGGCAATGCCATCACCCTTTCACAAAGTCTTTACGCGCAGCTCGAACAGACCTCCAGCGACGCCGGTGCCGCGCTCAAATCGCATATAGCCAACCGCGCCAGCGGTGAGAAGCCACTCACTTTTGCCAGTGTTTATCCATTTGCCAGCCATACCCTGCAACTGCGTCACTGGCTGTCTGCCGCCGGTATCGACCCCGACGGGGATGTGCGCATTGTGGTTCTGCCGCCAGAACAGATGGTGGACCACCTGCGCCGCGGCGATATCGACGGCTACTGCGTGGGCGAACCCTGGAACACGCTGGCGGTACAGGAAGGTATCGGCGTGATCGCCACGCCCGGTAACAGTCTGATGCCGGCGATGCCGGAAAAAGTGCTGGCCGTCACCCACAGCTGGCACGAGGCCCATCCCGCCACGCACCTGGCGCTGCGCGCCGCTCTGCTGGAGGCGTGCAGCTGGCTCGGCGATCGCAGTCAACGCCGGGATGCGGTGGGCATTCTCGCGCGCCCTGAGTATCTCGACCTGCCGGAGTCTGCTATTGCCGCCTCTCTGAACGACGAGCTGCTCACACAGCGCGGGCGGGCACCGGGTAAAAACCCGGGCTGGCACCTGTTCGCGCACCCGCAGAGCGACCACGGCCGCCCTACGGAAAAGAAAGGCCGCGAACTGTTATCACTGTGCAACGATATTGCACCCGTCGACAGCGGTACCGCGGAAGTATTCTGTTCCGACCTGTATCAGCAAACGCTGGACTTTGTCCGCCACAGCCAACGGTAAACTAAGCCCCACCTTCCTGAAGCCGGCTGCCCGACAACTATCCAGCAAACCGAGGAGCGCCCGCCTCAGGTGCAAATTCTTGCACCCCGGTGCACAAAACAGCCCAAAACAGGGCGCTTCGCGCGCGCAGACACTTTCCCTTGCACCCGGAACTAGCGTCAGATTTCCCCTGTTCGCCCCAAAAAATCACATTTTTCCGCCCCGGATTTTGACTTTGCCCTGAGCTGGCACAGAAATTGAATTCTTTTAATGCGAGAGTGACAGATTCCTGTGCAACAGTGATGACGCCCGCTCTCCGCCGGCGCAGAAAGGGAGTGGCAGCAGGCCACCTGAAATAAAAACTCCGGCGAAAAACTGAATACACGGACATCGAAGTCCACTGGCACGGCCCGTCTGTGCCTGTGGACTTTTTTTATGCCTGATCGCTTTTATGCGGGGCAGGCCGGTGTCCCCGAATAGTGATGCGCGATAAGAGAGTTACTCGAAGTAATGTCCCATAGCAGTCCGTCCGAACGCCTGAATCTGTTGTCCTTCAGTGGCAACGTCAAAGTACTGCACCTGTCCTGGCTGGCCTTTTTCCTGTGCTTCTTTGCCTGGTTCAGCCACGCACCGCTGCTGATGGCCATTGCCGACAGCCTGGCGCTGACTCCGGATCAGGTGAAAACCCTGCTGATCCTGAACGTGGCGCTGACCATTCCCGCGCGCATGATTATCGGCATGCTCACAGACAAGTACGGCCCGCGCCTCACCTTCTCCGCGCTGCTGGCCATCGGCAGTATTCCCTGTTTTGTATTTGCATTAGCCGACAGCTTCGCCCAAGCGGCGATTGCCCGTTTTTTCATGGGCTTTATCGGTGCAGGTTTCGTGATCGGCATCCGTATGGTGTCCGAGTGGTTTCCCGCCCGTCACCTCGGCACGGCCGAAGGTGTGTACGGCGGCTGGGGCAACTTCGGCTCCGCCGCCGGCGCCATCTGCCTGCCGACAATTGCGCTGATGTTTGGCGGTGAAGACGGTTGGCGCTACGCCATCGGCCTCACCGGTGTCATCGCGCTGCTGTACAGCGCGATCTATTACAACAGCGTTACCGACACGCCCAAAGGCGCCACTTATTTCAAGCCGAAAAAAATCGGTGCGATGGAAGTGACCAGCAGTGGCGATTTTCTGCTGCTGATGTTGATGAAGTTGCCCATGTACGGCGCCCTGGCGCTGCTGACCTGGAAGCTGTCGCCGGCGGAGGCCGGGCTGCTCAATCAATTCTGGACCTGGGCGATTTACATATTCCTCGCCGCACTGTATCTGCTCGAACTGAAAAAAACCTGGAGTATCAACCGCGAGGTATTCAGCGCGCCGCCCGCGCCCATCCACCGGTACAAATTCAAACAGGTGGCAATCCTGAACCTGCTGTATTTCGCCACCTTCGGCTCCGAACTCGCGGTCATTTCCATGCTGCCGCTGTTCTTCTTCGAAACCTTCTCCCTCGATCCGGTAAAGGCCGGACTGGTGGCCTCCGCCTACTCCTTTATGAACCTGGTCTCGCGCCCTACGGGCGGCATGCTGAGCGATAAATACGGGCGCAAGCTGGTGCTGATGATTCTGGTCGCCGGCCTCGCCGGCGGCTACCTGCTGATGGCGCAGATCGGCGAGAGCTGGCCGCTGTATCTGGCGGTGGGTGCGGCCATGCTGTGCAGCTTCTTTGTGCAGGCTGGTGCCGGGGCCGTGTTTGCGGTGGTGCCACTGATCAAGCGCCGCCTGACCGGCCAGATTGCCGGCATGACCGGGGCCTACGGCAATGTGGGCGCGGTGTTTTTTCTAACGGTGCTGACGCTGGTGGATTACCACACCTTTTTCCTGGTGATCGCCGGTACCGCCGTTTTCAGTTTTCTGATTCTGTTGCTCATGGAAGAGCCGGAAGGCCATATGGTTGAAGTCATGCCCGACGGCAGCGTCTCCCTGATCGACGTGGCCTGACTTTTCCCCCGTCATTCCCGCGCAGAAACGTCATGCCGGACTTGATCCGCTACGGGAATCCAGCGCCGCAATTTCTGGATCCCCGCTTGCGCGGGGATGAGGAGGTAGTGTTTTGGAAGACGGCTACAACAGAACAGAACAGAACAGAACAGATAAAAGTTTCATTTAAAAATGGGATACAACCATGTCTTCCGATTCTTTGAATCTGTTTTCCTTCACGGGAAAAATCCGGGTGCTGCACCTGACCTGGATTGCGTTCTTTATTACGTTCTTCGCCTGGTTCAACCACGCACCGCTGCTGATGGCGATTGCCGACAGTCTGTCGCTCACGTCCGAGCAGGTGAAAACGCTGCTGATCCTGAACGTAGCGCTGACGATTCCGGCGCGGGTGATCATCGGCATGCTGACCGACAAATACGGTCCGCGCCTGACCTATTCGCTGCTGCTGGCCATCGGCAGTGTACCTTGCTTTATTTTTGCGCTGGCCGACAGCTTTACTGCGGCGGCCATCGGCCGTTTTCTGCTGGGCTTTATCGGCGCCGGATTCGTGGTGGGTATCCGCATGGTGTCCGAGTGGTTCCCGGCCAAACAGCTGGGCACGGCCGAGGGCATCTATGGCGGCTGGGGCAACTTTGGTTCTGCCGCGGCGGCCATGACCCTGCCCACGATTGCACTGCTGGTCGGCGGTGACTCTCCAGGACAAGAGGGTTGGCGCTATGCCATCGGCATCACTGGCGTCATTGCGCTGGTATACAGCGTGATCTACTACCGCTCGGTGACCGATACCCCGAAGGGTGGTACCTATTTCAAACCGAAAAAAATCGGCGGCATGGAGGTTTCCAGCCCATCCGATTTCGTGCTGCTGCTGATCATGAAGGTGCCGATGTATGCGGCGCTGGCGCTGCTGACCTGGAAGCTCTCCCCCCAGGGCGTGAGTATGCTGTCGCAGCCGGTGGCGGTCGCGATCTATCTGGCGCTGGCGGCGCTGTATGTGTTTGATGCGAAAAAGTGCTACGAAATCAACCGCGAAATTTTCGTGAAACTGCCGGAGCCGATCCATCGCTATCAGTTCAAACAGGTGGCGGTGCTGAATATTCTTTACTTTGCCACTTTCGGCTCGGAGCTGGCGGTGGTTTCGATGTTGCCGCTGTTTTTCTCGGAGACGTTTACGCTGGATCCGGTGAAGGCGGGCCTGCTGGCTTCGGCTTATGCGTTTATGAATCTGATGTCGCGCCCGGCGGGTGGACTGATCAGTGATCGCTTCGGGCGCAAGAGTACGTTGCTGATTCTGACGGCGGGGCTGGCGCTGGGTTATCTGACGATGAGCATGATCGATGCACAGTGGCCACTGTATCTGGCGGTGGCAGCGGCGATGGCGTGCTCTTTCTTTGTGCAGTCTGGTGAAGGTGCGGTGTTTGCGGTGGTGCCGCTGATCAAACGTCGCCTGACGGGTCAAATTGCGGGGATGACAGGGGCTTACGGGAATGTAGGCGCGGTGTTTTACCTGACTGTTTTGAGTATGGTTTCTTACCAGACGTTTTTCCTGGTGATTGCGGGCACAGCGGTACTTGGATTTGTTACGCTGCTGTTCCTGGAGGAACCGGAAGGCCAGATGGCAGAAGTCATGCCTGACGGCAGTGTTTCACTGATCGACGTGGCCTGATCCACTGGATTTGTTGTGATCCGGCTCAACTACGCGCTCTACAAAAGTCGTCATGCCGGACTTGATCCGGCATCCAGCTTCGTAGCTATGGATTCCGGGTCAGGCCCGGAATGACGAAAGAAGGCCAACCACTTTGAACACCACCTGCGAAACCATCACTGTGCCTGATTCCGATATTGCGGCATCCAATTCCGAAAAACTGGAATTTGCCACCGCCACCGAGTGCGGCCAGCGCGCATACAACGACGATGCGGTGGCGGTGTATCGGGCGAGCGGGAGCGAGTTGCGGTACCGCGGTTCGCTGGCGGCGATTGCAGATGGCGTGGGGAGTGCGGAGGCCGGGGGCGCGGCGGCGCGGGCGGCGGTGAGTGGGTTTATTTCCGACTATTACAGTACGCCGGATTCCTGGTCGGTGAAGCAGGCGGCGGCGCGGGTGTTGCACGCGCTGAATGGTTGGCTGTATCGCCAGAGCGGCGGTGCGGATGAGATTCAACGCGGGTGGCTTACGACGTTTTCAGCGGTGGTGTTGAAGGGGTCGACGGCGCATCTGATCCATATCGGGGATTCGCGGATTTACCGTCTGCGTAACGGGAATCTGGAATGTTTGACGCGGGATCACAGTCGCACGCTGGGGCCGGACAAGACGTTTCTGAGTCGCGCGCTGGGGATGGATGCGCATATCGAGGTGGATTACCGGCAGGAGCCGCTGGAAGCGGGCGACTTGTTCTGTGTGACGACCGACGGCATCCACGATTTTTTGCCGCTGCCGCAGTTCGCGACGTTGCTGGAGCAACATCAGTTGGAGGCGGCGCAGCCGCTGATTGCGGCGGCGCTGGATAACGGCAGCAAGGACAATTTGAGCCTGGCGTTGTGCCGGGTGAATGTGCTGGAAGCACTGGAATCCGACGATCTGATGCTGACTGCCGGCCAGCTGCCCTTCCCACCTCCGCTGCAGCCGGGCAACAGGATCGATGGCTATGAGGTGCTGCAGGAACTGCACGCGAGCAGTCGCAGTTATCTGTATCTGGTGCGGGATCTGGACAGCGGCATCCTGTGCGCACTGAAGGCGCCATCGGAAAATTTCATTGACGACCCGGCCTATATCGAGCGCTTTATCGCCGAGGAGTGGACCGGGCGCCGGCTGGATCACCCGGCCATCGTCAAGGTATTTCCGCCGAAGAAGGAGCGCCGGTTTCTCTATCACGTGATGGAGTATGTGGACGGACAGAATTTGCGGCAGTGGATGCAGCTGCACCCGAAGCCGCCACTGGATCAGGTGCGCAATCTGGTGGGGCAGCTGGTGAGCGCGCTGCGCCGGCTGCAGAGGCTGGAGATCGTGCACGGTGATCTGAAGCCGGAAAACATAATGGTGGACTCCTCTGGGCGCCTGAAGCTGATCGACCTGGGTGGTGCCAATGCAGCGGGACTGCAGGAACTGCTGCGCTATCAGGACAGCGCGCCGCCCGGCAGCAAGAATTACTGCGCGCCGGAGTATTTTGTGGGCGACGGCGCCAGCCATCGCTCGGATATTTTCTCCCTCGGGGTCATCGCCTACGAAATGCTTACCGGCGAGTACCCGTATAAAGAGCGCTTCGGCAGTAACCACTACCAGCTGAAAAATTACGCGGGCATGCGCTACATCAGTGCGCGCCAGCACCGTGACGATATTCCCGACTGGATCGACGGCGCACTGCGCAAGGCCTGCTCACCAGACCCGAAAAGCCGCTACCCGGCACTGTCGGAATTTGTGCACGATCTCAGCACGCCCAATGTGCGCTTCGCCAGTGTGGAGAAACCGCCCTTGATAGAGCGCAATCCGCTGTTGTTCTGGCAGACGGTGGCGGTGCTGGCGATTCTCTCGCACCTGCTGTATTTCTTGTGATCCAAATTTCGGCGCGCGCAAATCCGCTCTGAAACTAAAGAGTGACGAGGCGGCACCCTGTAGGAGCCAGCCTGCTGGCGAATAACCGCGCTGCCAATAAGCATCATCGCTTCGCCAGCAAGGCTGGCTCCTACAATAGTCGCGACCCGTAGGTTGGGCAATCAACCCAAAGGCCCCGCATTGGTGCGCAACCGGCCGTCGCGCACCAAGTTGCACCACCCCGACATGCAAAATCGCCAATAACCCGCACAAACCCTGTGGTTTCCTCACCACCTGCGCCATCTCAACAAGTTGGCACAGAGATTGAATACTTTTAGTCACAATCCGAAACTTTTCAGCAAGGCAACGGCGCCTGACACTCTTCGACAGAAGAGGGGCAGCCGTGCGACCCGATCCCACCAAGCTCCCCCCCTCCTGCCGAAGCACTCAGGTTAAAACGGCAGAGATTATGGTTAAGCAAAAAATCGTCGTCATCGGCAACGGCATGGTGGGTCACCACTTCCTGGAACAACTGGCGAACCGCCCCGAGCGTGCAATGTTCGACGTGCTGGTGTTCTGCGCCGAACCCCGCCCCGCCTACGACCGGGTACACCTGTCCGAATACTTCGGCGGCCGCACCGCGGATGACCTGGCCATGGGCAAGGTGGAACAGTACCGCGAGTGGGGTTACGACCTGCGTCTGAACGACACCGCGGTGAGCATCGATCGCGAAAATAAAATCGTCACCTCCGCCAGCGGTGCGTCCGAAGCCTACGATCATCTGATACTGGCCACCGGCTCCTATCCCTTTGTCCCACCAATCCCAGGTCACGAGCACGAAAAATGCTTCGTTTACCGCACCCTGGAAGACCTCGACAAGATCCAGGCCGCCGCCAAAAACGGCAAGGTCGGCGTGGTGGTGGGCGGTGGCCTTTTGGGCCTCGAAGCCGCCAACGCCCTGAAGCAACTGGGCCTAGAAGCCCACGTGGTGGAGTTTGCCCCCGGCCTGATGTCCGTGCAGCTGGATGAAGGCGGTTCGAAACTGCTGCGGGAAAAAATCGAGGAGCTGGGCGTTACCGTACACACCAGTACCGCCACCGAACTGATTGAGGAAGTGGACGGCGGTCGCCTGCGCATGCAGTTCAAGGGTGATGAAGAACTCATCGCCGACCTGATCGTGTTCTCCGCCGGTATCCGCCCGGAAGACAACCTGGCACGCTCCGCCGGTATTACACTCGGCGAGCGCGGCGGAATTGTGATCGACAACCACTGCCGCACCTCCGACAAGAACATTTTTGCCATCGGCGAGTGTGCCCTGTTCGACAACCGCATCTTCGGCCTGGTCGCACCGGGTTACTCCATGGCCCGCACCACGGTATCCCTGCTGTGCGGCGAGGCAGCTGAGTTCAACGGCGCCGACATGAGCACCAAGCTGAAGCTGCTGGGTGTGGAAGTGGGCTCTATCGGCGATGCCCACGGCCGCACCGAAGGTTCCGCCGCGATCACCTTTGTGGACGAGCAGACCGGTGTGTACAAACGCATGATCACCGACCGCGCGGGCAAGAAACTGCGCGGCGCAGTGCTGGTGGGCGACACCGGGGATTACGACACCCTGCTGCAATACCACCTGAACGATATGGATCTGCCGGAACACCCGGAGCAACTGATCCTGCCGGCGCTGGACGGTGCCAAACCGACCCTCGGCGCGGGCGCACTGCCGGACACCGCGACCATCTGTTCCTGCCACAACGTGAGCAAGGGCGACATTATCGGTGCGGTGCAGGGCGGCTGCTGTTCCGTGGGCGAAGTGAAAGACTGCACCAAGGCAGGCACCGGCTGTGGCGGCTGTTCCGCGCTGCTGAAAAATGTGGTGGACGCGGAGCTGGCGGCGCTGGGCGTCGAGGTCAATAACGATCTGTGCCCGCACTTCCCCTATACCCGCCAGCAGATTTTCCACATGGTGCAGGTGGAGGAAATCAAGACCTTCGACGAGCTGCTGCACAAGCACGGCCGCGGTAAGGGCTGTGAAATTTGCAAGCCCACCGCCGGCTCCATTTTCGCGTCGCTGTGGAATGAACATATCCACAAGAAACCGCATGTGGGCCTGCAGGATACCAACGATACCTTTATGGCGAATATGCAGAAGAACGGTACCTACTCCGTTGTTCCGCGCATCGCCGGCGGCGAGATCACGCCGGACAAGCTGATCGTGCTGGGCCAGGTAGCGAAGAAATACGACCTGTACACCAAGATTACCGGCGGCCAGCGTATCGATCTGTTCGGTGCGCGTCTGGAGGAGCTGCCGGAGATCTGGCGCGAGCTGACGGATGCGGGCTTTGAGACTGGCCACGCGTATGGCAAATCCCTGCGTACAGTGAAGTCCTGTGTGGGCAGTACCTGGTGTCGCTATGGCGTGCAGGACAGTGTGGGTATGGCACTGACTGTGGAGAACCGCTACAAGGGCCTGCGTTCGCCGCACAAGATCAAGATGGCGGTGTCCGGTTGTACCCGTGAGTGTGCGGAGGCGCAGAGCAAGGATATCGGGGTGATCGCCACCGAGAAGGGTTGGAACCTGTATGTGTGTGGCAACGGCGGTATGCGTCCGCGCCATGCGGATCTGTTTGCGACGGATCTGGATGATGTAACCCTGATCAAGTATATCGACCGGATTCTGATGTTCTATGTGCGCACGGCGGACAAGTTGCAGCGGACTTCGGTGTGGCTGGAGAACCTGGAGGGTGGCCTGGATTACCTGCGCGAGGTGGTGATCGAGGACAGCCTGGGGCTCGCTGAGGAACTGGAGCGTCAGATGGGCAATGTGGTGGGCACTTACCAGTGTGAGTGGAAGACTGCGATCAATGACCCTGAGATGGTGAAGCGTTTCCGCCAGTTTGTGAACACCGATGCGAAGGACGAGAAGATCGTATTCGTGGAAGAGCGCGAGCAGCGCCGCCCGGCGACCCGCGAGGAGATCGTCAAGATTTGTGAGCCGGCTTGATTTAGCCCGCTGCCACCGCCCGCTCTGAATGGGTTTGGTGGCGGTGGAGCACCGGGTGTGGGGTTTCAGGACCGCTGTGAACCCATCCATGGGCGCTGCGGCGCAAACTTCCTGTTTGCGACGCTCCTGAAACCCCACACCCGGCACTCCACCTTCGCGCCGTGCGAAAGTGTTTTTAATTCCTTTCGTCATTCCGGCGCAGGCCGGAATCCAGCCCCACAGAAGCTGGAACAGAACTTAGACTTTTAGAATTTCACCACCCTACTCTTTCATCAAGATGTGGAGAACCAGAATGAGCGAAGTTGCCATAACCCGCGCCGAGTGGCTGCATGTCTGCAAGCGATCAGATCTTGTAGCCGATTCCGGAGTGTGCGCTCTTGTGGGCGGTCGTCAGATTGCCCTGTTTTTTTTACCCGATCAGGAACCCCAGCTGTACGCCATCGACAACTGGGACCCGATCGCCGATGCCGGTGTGATCGGCCGCGGTATTGTTGCGGAGATCGACGGTGAGCTGACGGTGGCGTCGCCGCTGTACAAGCAGCATTACCGACTGAGCGACGGTCAGTGCCTGGAAAAGCCCGAGTATAAACTCGAGGTTTTTCCGGTCGCGTTTGAAGGCGACGATGTGCTGATTCAGGTTGATCAATAACAACTTTTAAAAGATAAGCAGTAGACGATGGCTTTAACAGAACTGTTCAGCGCTCGCAGATCCTGCACTACCTGTCCTTACTGCGGCGTGGGCTGCGGTGTCGCGGCGACGCGGGAGATGACGTCGGCGGGTGGTGAGGAGGTGGTTCGCATCCAGGGCGATGAGCAGCACCCGGCGAACAAGGGCAAGCTGTGTGTAAAGGGCTCTTCGCTGGCGGATACCCTGGGCAACCACGGCCGTCTGTTGAAGCCACGCCTGCACGGTGTGGATTGCGACTGGGATACGGCGCTGGATTTTGCGGCGTCGAAGCTGCGTGAGACCATCGACGAACACGGGCCGGATTCGGTGGCCTTTTATCTTTCCGGGCAGTTGCTGACGGAAGATTATTACGTGGCCAACAAGCTGATGAAGGGATTCATCGGCACGGCGAATGTGGATACTAATTCGCGCCTGTGCATGTCGTCCGCGGTGGCGGCGTACAAGCGTGCGCTGGGCGCGGATGCGGTGCCGTGTAATTACGAGGATCTGGATGAAGCGGAGTTGGTGGTGCTGATCGGCTCCAACGCCGCCTGGACCCATCCGATCCTGTTTCAGCGTATGCAGGCGGCCAAGTCGAAACTCGTCGTCGTCGATCCCCGCGGCAGTGCCACCAGTGAGATGGCGGATCTGCATCTGGCGATTACACCGGGCAGTGATGCGGCTCTGTTCAACGGGCTATTGCACTACCTTGCCGAGTTCGGTGCGCTGGATCAGGGGTTTATTGAAAACCACACGGAAAACTTTACCGAAGCCCTGTATACGGCGGCCGAGTGGACGCCGGAGAAGGTGGCGGAGTATTGCAGCCTGGAGCTGGAGCAGTTGCTCGAATTCTACGAGCTGTTCCGCACTACGGAAAAAGCCATCAGTTTCTATTCCCAGGGCGTCAACCAGTCCAGCACCGGGACCGACAAGAACAACTCCATTATCAACTGCCATCTGGCTACCGGACGCATTGGCAAGCCCGGTTGCGGCCCCTTCTCAATTACCGGCCAGCCCAATGCCATGGGCGGGCGCGAGGTGGGGGGGCTGGCGAATATGCTCGCCGCGCATATGGATTTCACTGCAGACAATGTCGAGCGCGTGGGCCGATTCTGGAATGCGGCCAATATGGCGAAAGGACCAGGACTCAAGGCGGTAGACCTGTTCAATGCGGTGGAGAGCGGCCAGGTAAAAGCGGTGTGGATCATGGCCACCAATCCCGCGGTAAGCATGCCGGACGCGCGCCGTGTGGCTGCGGCGCTGAAAAATTGCCCCACGGTGATCGTATCCGACTGCGTGGCGGATACGGATACCGCGCGCTGCGCGGATCTGCTGCTGCCTGCAACCACTTGGGCGGAAAAGACCGGTACCGTCACCAACTCCGAGCGCCGCATTTCCCGTCAGAAAGGTTTCCTGCCGAAGCCAGGGGAAGCGCGCCACGACTGGGAAATAATCTGCGATGTGGCGAGCCGCCTCGGCTTTGCAGAGGCCTTCGACTACGCATCGGCTGCGGATATTTTCCGCGAACACGCGGCGCTTTCCGGATTTGAAAACAACCGCGAGCAGGTGCGACGCGCATTCGATATTTCCGCACTGGCGAATATCAGCGATGCGGAGTACGACAACTTTACCCCGGTGCAGTGGCCGGTCAACGCCGCCAATCCGCAAGGTACCGCGCGATTGTTCAGTGATGGCGACTTCTTTACGCCCAATGGACGTGCGCGTTTTATTGCCGTTGATCCCCAGTGTCCAAAGCAGGAAACCCGCGACGAATATCCACTGGTACTGAACAGCGGCCGCCTGCGCGACCAGTGGCACACCATGACCCGCACCGGCCGTGCGCGCAAGCTGCTGGATCACAGCGAGGCGCCGGAGCTGCATATACACCCCCAGGAAGCGCGGAAGTACGGCATCGAAGATGCACAGCTGGTGCGCGTGGAAAGCGAAAAAGGCCAGTTCTTCGGGCGCGCCCGCGTCACCGCCAGCCAGAAACCCGGCCAGCTGTTTGCACCCATTCACTGGAGCGACAGCCTTGCCCACAACGCTACTGTGAGTGCGCTGGCCATCCCCTTCACCGACCCCTTTTCCGGCCAGCCGGAACTGAAACAGGTGGCAGTCAAGATCGAACCGCTCAGTGCCCACAGCTATGCCTGCCTGCTGCTGCGCACCAAAGCTGCGGAGGAACTGCATACCCGCTTGCAGGCCGGTGATGCACAGTTGTTCGACACCATACTGCATTGGTACCGGGTACCGGTGGACGGCGGCTACCGCTTCGAGCTGGCCCTGAAAACCCAGCCGGACTGGCAGGCCATGGCAGACAAGCTGTTCAACCTCAGTGGTCAGCAGCTCAACCGCAAACGCCTGCAGTTGCCGAGTGGTGAACGCTGGCTGTTACACAGTGAGCAGATGGAGTTGCTGGTGTTCACCAGCGCTGAATGGCAGTCCCTGCCCGACCGGAAAACGTTGGAAAACGCCCTGCAACAACCCCTGCCGGATGCGCCGGCCAAGCTGTTGCACGACGTGCCTGCCGGCGCGCAGATGGTTTGTACCTGCCTGCAGGTGTCCCGCAAGGAAATCGAAATCGCCATCGCCGAAGGTGCGGCATCGGTGGAGGAACTCGGTGAATTGCTGGGCTGCGGCACCAACTGCGGTTCCTGCAAACCGGAAATCTCCGCACTGCTGACCACCAACTTGGCCGTCGCTGTCGGTTAAGTACCATACAAAACACCGTCATGCCGGACCTGATCCGGCATCCAGCTTCGTGGCACTGGATTCCGGGTCAAGCCCGGAATGACGAATCACGATAGACGTGCGATGCTTTTGAACCGATTGGGAGATGCACTGCACCTGCCCACCTCACAGAATCAACGTCATGCCGGACTTGATCCGGCATCCAGCTTCGTAGCGCTGGATTCCGGGTCAAGCCCGGAATGACGGTGGTCGTGCGGGCCACCCCTCTGAAGACTTGGCAACTCCCACCCGTCCCGGCTATCTTCCCAGCCAAGCAGACAATAAACAGGGCCATAGCGATGTCAGACGCCTGTGCAGAAAACGGCCTGCGCTCCGTAGAAGCCGCCAAACAAATGCTGATCGACAGCATCAATCCAATTACCGAAACGGAAATTATTCCGTTGAGCCAAGCCTGCGGCCGCGTACTGGCCGCACCGGTACTCTCCGCCCTCAACCTGCCCCCCTGCGACAATTCCGCCATGGACGGCTACGCCCTGTGTGGTGAATCTGAGCGCTACACCCTCATGGGCAAGAGCCTCGCCGGCCACCCGTTCGCCGGGACACTGGAACCGGGTCAGGCCACCCGCATCACCACCGGCGCCGCCGTACCCGCTGGCGCCGACCGTGTACAGATGCAGGAAAACTGCACATTAGAGGGCGATCAGCTCACCATGAGCCGCCCCGCCAAACCCGGCGAGAACATCCGCCGCCGCGGCGAGGACGTGCACACCGGCCAGAGCCTGATTCCCGTCGGCGCCAAAATAAAAGTCCCCCACATCGCCCTGCTCGCCGCCGCCGGCGTGGCCGAAGTCACGGTCCTGCGCAAACTCAAAGCCGCCCTGCTTTCCATCGGCGACGAACTGAAACCCCTCGGCACGCCCGCGTCAGAATTGGGCGACGGCGATATCTATGACAGCAACCGTATCGCTCTTTACGCTGCACTGGAACAACTCGATGTGGATATCCTCGATCTCGGCTGCTATCCCGACCAGCCTGAGGAAATTCGCGAGGCGTTCATTCATGCACGTAACAATGCGGATTTCGTAATTACCAGTGGCGGTGTTTCCGTGGGCGAAGCGGACTACACCAAGACGGTGTTGCAGGAACTCGGCGAAATCGATTTCTGGAAACTCGCCATCAAACCCGGCAAACCTTTTGCCTTTGGTCGCCTGCCAAAAACGAACGGAGAAACCCTCTTTTTCGGCCTGCCCGGAAACCCCGTATCCGCCATCGTCACCCTGTACCAACTGGTCGTACCAGCACTGGAAAAGCTCCGCGGCACCTCAGAACAATATCGCCAACCCCCCGTGCAATTGCGCGCGCGATTGCTGAATGGCATTCGCAAGAAGCCCGGTCGCACAGATTACCAACGCGGGTTTACCTATCGCGATGGCGATGGGATTCAGGTGGTGGAGACTCGCGGTATTCAGGGGAGTCACATTCTCTCCGGCTTTGCCTCCGCAAATTGTTTTGTGGTTTTACCTCGGGAGGGGGGGGACTGTGAAACCGGGGACTGGGTTACCGTTGAACCGTTTACAGCGCCTCTGAAATAGATTGGTGGTCCTTGGTAAGGGAACTCGGTGGCGGCAAAGCACTGGGGATGGGGTTTCAGGACCGCTGTGAACCCATCCCTGGGCGCTTCGGCGCAAACATCCTGTTTGCGACGCTCCTGAAACCCCATCCCCAGCACTTTGCCTTCGCATGACGTTTTGAGCTTTTATTTGACGAATTTGAATTTTAGTTTTTGGGGAACAGCGTGATTCTTGAAGTAGCGATTCTGGATATCAAGCCCGGTCAGAATAAAGAGTTTGAAACTGCCTTTCGAAAAGCCCAGTCGATAATTTCGGCTATGCCTGGCTACATAAACCATCAATTTCAAAAATCCCTAGAGAAAGAAAATCGCTACATTCTCTTGGTTAACTGGGAAAAACTCTCAGACCACACAGAAGGCTTCCGAAAGTCACCCCAATATCAGGACTGGAAAGCCCTTCTCCATCACTTCTACGACCCGTTCCCCGAAGTGGAACACTACGCACTCGTCGAACTGTAAAGTCCCAGATGCGAAGGCGGAGTGCCGGGTGTGGGGTTTCAGGATCGTCGCAAACAGGATGTTTGCGACGAAGCTCCCAGGGATGGGTTCACAGCGGTCCTGAAACCCCGCACCCGGCAATCCGCCGCCACACACCACCCAAGCAGGCACCACAAAACCCGCTCCAACTCACAATGCTATAATCCGCGGCCAGTTCTGAATCCGAAGAAAGAAGTACCATGAGCCGCAGCCGCTACGAGAAATTCAAGCAGGTGCTCCGCCTGCGCCAGCACGACATGACCCTGCTCACCGACCAGGTCCACAAAGGCCAGAACATCTCCGCCATGCTGCGTACCGCCGACGCCGTCGGCATTCCTGAAATCCACATGGTCCAGCCCTCCTACGGCACCCGAATCTATCGCAACACCGCCGGCGGCAGCGGTAAATTCACTGGCAACAGCGTCTATCCCGATATCCAGAGCGGCATGGCCGAACTCAAAAGCCGCGGCATGCACCTGTACGCCGCCCACTGGTCCGACCGCGCCATCGACTTCCGCGAACCCGACTACACCCAACCCTTCGCCCTCATCATGGGTGCCGAAAAAGACGGCCTCAGCGACTACGCCGCCGAACACGCCGACGACCACGTCACCATCCCCATTATCGGCATGGTCGAAAGCTACAACGTCAGCGTCGCCGCCGCGATCATCCTGCAGGAAGCCATGCATCAGCGCATGAAAGCCGGCATGTACGACAACAAAACCCTCGACGAAGAAGACCCCGCGGTCAAAGACATTTTGTTCCGTTGGATGCACCCGAAAATGGTGAAGTATTGCGAGAAGTACGATTTGCCATTTCCGGACTTGGATGAAGATGGCGATATTATTCCGCCGGCAGATCCGAAGTACCGCCAACCCAACCAGTAAGTAACTCCGAATTTCGATGCGAAGGCAAAGCGCTGGGTATAGGTTTTCAGGAGCGTCGCAAACAGGATGTTTGCGCCGCAGCGCCCATGGATGGGTTCACCGCGGTCCTGAAAACCTATACCCAGTGCTTTGCCGCCACCGGACTTTCCAACCATTTCTTGCGTTGCGTTGCCCAACCTACGGGGCTAACCTCTCGGCTAACTTATTCAAACGGACATTTCAGGGAATAAAAATGCACACCGAAGAAATCGAATACACCGTAGACGGCGAATCCTTTACCGGCTACCTGGCCTACGACGACAGCATCGAAGGCAAGCGCCCAGCCATTCTCCTCGTGCACGAATGGTGGGGCATGAATGATTTCACCCGCGAAGAAACCGAACGCCTCGCCGCCGAAGGCTTCACCGCCTTCGCCCTCGACATGTACGGCACCAACGTCGGCGCCGACAACCCCAGCGACGCCGCCGCCCTCATGAACAAAACCCTCGAAACCGAAGGCGCCCCGCTCAAACGCTTCCAAGCCGCCCTCGACCTCATCAACGCCCACGAAACCGTTGAAGCTGGCCAGGTAGCCGCCCAGGGTTACTGCTTCGGCGGCGCCGTCGCCCTCACCATGGCCCGCCTCGGCCTGCCGCTTAAAGGCGTGGTCAGCTTCCATGGTGCCCTGCAAACCGACGTGAAAATCAAAAAAGGCGACGTCAAAGCTCAAATCCAGGTCTACACCGGCGGCGACGACGACATGATCCCCGCAGACGACGTCGCCAATTTCGTTGTGGAAATGCAGAACGCCGGCGTGCGGTTTGACGTCATCAGCTACCCCGGAGCCAAACACGGCTTCACCAACCCCGCCGCCACCGCCCGCGGAGAAAAGTTCGGTGTTCCACTGAGATACAACGAAGCCGCCGCCAATGACGCCTACGAAGGTGCTGTCGCCTTCTACGACAAAATTTTCGGGCACTGATCTTCGCTATCCCTCCTTTTACCGACGGAAGGTGGCAGCGCCCATACCGTTCGGGGCACAATACCGGCCGCAATAAGCGCCGCCAGTTATTCCAAGGGGGGGAAGCGTGCAAGCGATCATTTCAGTAAAGGGCGTCGGTAAAACCTATGCCGGTGGTTTTACCGCGCTCAAGTCCGTCGATCTCGACATTCAGCGCGGGGAAATTTTTGCCCTGCTCGGGCCCAATGGCGCCGGCAAGACCACCCTTATCAGTATCATCTGCGGTATCGTCAATCCATCCATCGGCAGGATCACCGCGGATGGCCACGATATTCAGCGCGACTTCCGCGCCGCACGCAGCAAAATCGGGCTGGTGCCGCAGGAGCTGTCCACCGACTCCTTCGAGAGTGTATGGGCCACAGTCAATTTCAGCCGCGGCCTGTTCGGCAAGGCACCGAATCCTGAATACATCGAAAAGATCCTGCGCCAGCTTTCTCTCTGGGACAAAAAAGACAGCAAGATCATGGCGCTCTCAGGCGGCATGAAACGCCGCGTGATGATCGCCAAAGCGCTATCCCACGAGCCCTCCATCCTGTTTCTCGATGAGCCCACCGCGGGCGTGGACGTGGAGCTGCGCCGGGACATGTGGGAAATGGTGCGCGGCCTGCGGAAAAGCGGCGTAACCGTGATTCTCACCACCCACTACATTGAGGAAGCCGAGGAAATGGCAGACCGCATTGGTGTGATCAACCACGGGGAGCTGGTCCTGGTGGAAGACAAGCACACGCTAATGCGCAAGCTGGGCAAAAAGCAGCTGGCAATTCAGCTGCAAAACCCGGTGTCGACACTGCCGGAATCCCTGCACGCGTTCACACTGGAAGTCGCTGACGAGGGCAACCAGCTGATATACACCTTCGACACCCAGCGCGAACACACCGGCATCGCCGAGCTGCTGCGGGCGTTGAACCAACAGGGTATTGAGTTCAAGGACCTGCACTCCAGCGAGAGTTCGCTGGAGGAGATTTTCGTGAATCTGGTGCACCAGAACCAGAATGAACGTCAGCTGGTCGGGTGAAAGAGAGGAAGTTATGAGTATGAACGTTTACGGCATCCGCGCCATCTACAAGTTTGAAATGGCCCGCACCGGGCGCACCCTGATGCAGAGTATCGCCTGGCCGGTAATTTCCACCTGTCTGTATTTCATCGTATTCGGCACCGCCATCGGCGGTCGCCTCGGCGAGATCGAAGGGGTGAGCTACGGGGCCTTCATCATTCCCGGTCTGATCATGCTATCGCTGCTGTCGGAAAGTATTTCCAATGCCTCGTTCGGTATTTTCTTCCCGAAATTTTCCGGCACGATATATGAGGTGCTTTCAGCACCGGTGTCGGCGTTTGAAGTCGTTGCCGGCTATGTGGGTGCCGCGGCAACCAAGTCCGTCATCATTGGTATTCTGATCCTGATTACCGCGCGCTTTTTCGTCGACTACGACATCGCTCATCCATTCTGGATGTTTGGCTTTCTGATTCTGACCGCGGTCACCTTCAGCATGTTCGGGTTCATCATTGGGGTGTGGGCGGACGACTTCCAAAAACTGCAGATAATCCCGTTGATGGTGATCACGCCACTCACCTTTCTCGGCGGCGCCTTCTATTCCATCAATATGCTGCCGGAATTCTGGCAGAAGGTGACGCTGTTCAACCCGGTGGTGTACCTGATCAGCGGGTTCCGCTGGGCGTTTTACGGTATCGCCGATGTAAATGTCGGCGTTAGCCTGGCAATGACGCTACTGTTCCTGTTTGCCTGTATGACGGCGGTGTGGTGGATTTTCCGCACCGGTTACAAGATCCGGACTTGAGTTAATTTCACCAGACCTTCCGCGAGAGGGCCCGAAGGCGCCGCGAATACATGGCGCGGCCGGGCCACCTCGCGGAAGGGCCCCCATGGATAGGTTGCTGAGCTGGGGTTAGCTCGTATCTCGCAAGGCTGCCACCGGTAGCGTCACCGCTACCAGAGCCTTTCAATCACAAATTCACGCCCCGTAGGCGCGCATAAATACCCGCACTACTTCCTCTACGTGCGCAGCAATTTCTTTCGGCGACGGCGGCGTGCTGCAGCCCAGTATGATCTGGATATGTGTGCAGCCGCCCAACAGCATGCCGAAAAACACCTCCGATGCCCGCTCAGGGTTCGGGACCCGCAACTGATTCAAATCACACGCCCGCTTCAGGAGCCGGACCATCTCGGTGCGCGTGCGCATGGGGCCCGCCTCGTAAAATAGATTGGCCATGGTCCGGTCCTGAGCGCCCACGGCACTGATAAGGCGGACCAGATTCAGTGAGTCCTCCTGGTAAATCATGTTCAAAAACGCTTCGCCGATTTTCTGCAGAATATCTGCCACCGGCATGCCTGGCTCCAAATTGAACATGATCACCGGCATCTGGCTGACACACTTGGCCTCAATGGCGGCAGTAAACAGCGTTTCCTTATCGGAAAAGTGGTTGTACACCGTGAGCTTGGAGACGCCCGCCTCACTGGCCACGGCATCCATGCTGGTGCCGGTAAACCCGTGGGTCAGAAACAGATGCTTCGCCGCATCCAGGATCGCCTGCCGCTTGGCGAGATCTTTAGGGCGGCCGCGGCTGGCGGCCATCATCAGGGATAGGTCTTCATTCATGGGTCGTCATCGTCACTCTAACGCGCCCTTCCATCGTCCTGAAACTGGGCGTTGAAACACGCGCTCGCTGGCCAACTAATTAGTAGACTCACGAGTTTAATATACTTACTATACTCACCAGTATAGCAATGGGTGCCGGGTCGGCGGGTGGACAACTGTACCAGTTTCCGCCCGGCGCCCCACCCCCAAACCCAATCTGCACACTGTGAACCACAAGGATAGAGGCATTCATGTACCGTTTCCGTCCCCTCCGTTTCGCCACTACGAAGCGCGCCTTGCAGCTGACCACCGGCCTGATTGCGACGCTGGCGCTGAGCGCCTGTTCTCCGCCGGATACCAGCGAGGCCAAGCCGCCACGCCCCGCCATTGTGGTGCACCCGGTAGCCACCGGCGCGCAATTAGCAGTCTACCCGGGCGAAGTGCGCGCGCGGCACGAGCCGACACTGGCATTCCGGGTAGGCGGCGCAGTGACCCGCCGGCTGGTGGAAGCGGGAGACCGGGTAAAACAGGGTCAGCCGCTGGCGGAGCTCGATGCCGAAGACCTGCTGCTACAGAGGGATGCGGCGCGCGCGCAACTGGAGGCGGCGGAAACAGAAAACCGCAATGCTGGCAATGAGCTGACGCGCTACCGCGAACTGCTGGCACGCAAGCTGATTGGCGAGTCCCAGTTCGATGCGGTCAAAACCCGTCACGACAGCAGTATCGCGCAGCTGGAACGCGCCCGCGCCCAGTGGAAAGTGGCGAGTAATCAGGCGGAGTACGCGGTATTGAAGGCACCCCGCGACGGCGTGATTGCCCGCCGCATGATCGACGCCGGCCAGGTGGTAAGCGCCGGGCAGACGGCGTTTGTGCTCGCCGCTGACGGTGAACGGGAAGTACGCATCGACCTGCCAGAACAGGAAGTGGGTCGTTTTGCCGTGGGGCAACCGGTGAGCATCGAACTCTGGTCCAAATCTGGCGAGCCATTTAGCGGTCAGGTGCGTGAGATATCTCCGGCAGCGGAAGCGGGCCTGCGTACCTTTGAAGCACGGGTCGCGTTCGACAATGCAGAGGCCAATGCACAGCCCGGGCAGAGCGCGCGCGTGTTTGCCCCCAGCAAAGCCAGCGATGGCCCGCAGTCCCTGCAGTTACCCATGGCCGCCATTACGGCCGACGGCGACCGCGCTCACGTGTGGAAGCTCGACCCGGAGCATTTCACCCTGCATAAGACCAATGTCAGGGTGATCCGTTTCGGCGAGGAAACCGCCGAAGTCATTTCTGACCTGACTCCGCGAGACTGGATTGTTGCCGCCGGAACCCAGCTCGTTACCGAAGGACAGCGGGTGCGCCCGGTGGATCGCCATAACCGCGCGATTGAACAAGACACCAGCGTGGCACGGGGCTTTTAAGCAGCACCGGCACGCAGTCATTTATTCCTGAAGAACTCCTCCGCACCACCGCACACCGTCAGGACACTTCACCATGCGATTCAATCTCTCCGAGTGGGCACTGAATAATCGTCCACTGGTGCTCTACGCCATGCTCATGCTCGGCCTGATGGGCGCCCTCTCTTACACGCAATTGGGGCAGAGCGAAGACCCGCCGTTTACCTTCAAGGTGATGGTGGTGAACACCCTCTGGCCCGGCGCCAGCGCCGAAGAAGTCTCGCGCCAGATTACCGAGCGCATCGAAAAGAAACTGATGGAGACCGGCGAATACGACCGTATTACCTCGTTTTCCCGCCCCGGCCAGTCACAGGTCATGTTTGTGGCCCGCGACAGTATGCGCTCCGCGGAAATTCCCGATCTCTGGTATCAGGTGCGGAAGAAAGTCGGCGACATCCGCCACACTCTGCCGCCGGATATCCAGGGACCGTTTTTTAACGACGAGTTCGGCACCACATTCGGCAACATCTATGCGCTCACAGGTTCGGGGTTTGACTATGCACTGCTGAAAGACTATGCCGACCGCCTGCAACTGGCGCTGCAGCGGGTGGACGATGTGGGCAAGGTGGAACTGCTCGGCCTGCAGGACGAAAGAATCTGGGTGGAAATTTCCAATACCAAGCTCGCGTCCCTCGGTATTCCCCTGGCCGCCGTGCAGTCCGCACTGCAGGCCCAGAACCAGATGGCGGAAGCGGGTTTTGTGGAGGCGGTTTCCGATCGCGTCCGCATCCGCGTCAGCGGCCAGTTCCAAAGCGTGGAGGAGATCCGCCAGTTTCCGATTCATGCCAACGGTCACACCATTGCACTGGGTGACTTTGCCCGCGTCGAGCGCGGCTTCAGCGATCCACCACAACCGCGCGTGCGCTTTATGGGTGAGGATGCCATCGGCATCGCCGTGTCGATGAAAGCCGGCGGCGACATTCTGCAGCTGGGTGAACGCCTGGACGCGGCGGTTGGTGAACTGCAGCAGGACCTGCCGCTCGGTCTCGAGTTGCGCAAAGTGTCCGACCAGCCGGCGGCGGTAAAAAGCGGCGTGGGGGAATTCGTCAAGGTGCTCGTGGAAGCGCTGATCATCGTGATGCTGGTGAGCTTTTTCTCCCTGGGCTTCCGCACGGGGTTAGTGGTGGCACTGTCGATTCCGCTGGTGCTGGCAATGACCTTTGCGCTGATGAATTACTACGACATCGGCCTGCACAAGATCTCCCTCGGCGCGCTGGTACTGGCGCTCGGCCTGATGGTGGACGATGCCATCATTGCGGTGGAGATGATGGCAATCAAGATGGAGCAGGGATTCTCCCGGCTGAAAGCCGCGGGTTTCGCCTGGACCAGCACCGCATTCCCCATGTTGACCGGCACTCTGATTACGGCGGCGGGGTTCCTGCCCATTGCCACCGCGCAGTCTGGCACCGGCGAATATACCCGTTCGATTTTTCAGGTGGTCACCCTGTCGCTGCTGGCATCCTGGGTCGCCGCGGTGATTTTTGTTCCCTATCTCGGCAATCGTCTATTGCCGGAGCGCGGTGCGCATGCCAACCATACGGACCCCTACCAGAAACCATTTTACCTGCGGTTCCGCCGGGTCTTGCAGTGGTGCCTGCGCTACCGAAAAACCGTGCTGCTGCTGACCGCACTGGTATTTGTCGGTGCGATTATGCTGTTCCGCTTTGTACCGCAGCAGTTTTTCCCCTCGTCCGCGCGCCTGGAGCTCATGGTAGATCTCAAGCTGAATGAGGGCGCCTCTCTGCGCGCCACGGAAGAGGAAGCCGGGCGGCTGGAAACGCTACTGGCTGAGCACCCACAGGTGGAAAACTATGTGGCCTATATAGGCACCGGTTCACCGCGCTTTTACCTGCCCCTCGACCAGCAGCTGCCGGCGGCGAGCTTCGCCCAGTTTGTGGTGCTGACCCGCAACATCGAGGATAGGGAGGCGGTGCGCCTGTGGCTCATCTCCACGCTGGCCGAGCAATTCCCCAGTGTGCGCTCGCGGG
This sequence comes from Microbulbifer harenosus, assembly GCF_005771435.1. Taxonomy (GTDB): domain Bacteria; phylum Pseudomonadota; class Gammaproteobacteria; order Pseudomonadales; family Cellvibrionaceae; genus Microbulbifer; species Microbulbifer harenosus. The sequence continues at coordinate 38,354 of NZ_VANI01000001.1, read as the reverse complement.
TATCGCGGCTGGAAAATGGCCCGCCCGTAGGTTACCCGGTGCAGTTCCGCGTTTCCGGAGAACATATTCCGGAAGTGCGCCGAATCGCCCGCGAAGTAGCAGACATCGTGCGAGGCAACCGCGACGTAGCCAACGTGCACCTGGACTGGGAGGAGCCCAGCAAGGTGGTGAACCTCGAAGTGGACCAGGCGCGCGCGCGGGAAATGGGCGTGAGCAGCGCGGCGTTGTCGCAGGCACTGCAAGGATCGCTTTCCGGTGCCGCGGTGGGTCAGTACCGCGAAGACAACGAGCTGATTGCAGTGGCGGTGCGCGGTGAGGAGCGCGAGCGCCAGGCACTGGCGCAGCTGGGCAATCTCGCCGTGCAGACCGAGGGCGGCGAATCCCTGCCGCTAAACCAGGTGGCAACGCTCGACTATGCCTTTGAGGAGGGTGTTATCTGGCACCGCGACCGTTTGCCTACGGTGACCGTACGCGCGGATATTTACGGCAAGCAACAGCCGGCAACGGTAGTGGCGGAGATCTGGCCGCAGCTGCAGAGCCTGCGCGATGCCCTGCCTCCCGGCTACCTGTTGGAAATCGGCGGCAGCGTGGAAGAGTCCGCGCGCGGGCAGAAATCCGTCAACGCCGGCATGCCGCTGTTTCTGCTGGTGGTGTTCACACTGCTGATGTTGCAGCTGCGCAGTTTTTCCCTGTCCACCATGGTGTTTCTCACCGCGCCGCTGGGGATCATTGGTGTTACGCTGTTCCTGTTGCTGTTCAACCAGCCGTTCGGGTTTGTGGCAATGCTCGGCACCATTGCGCTGGCTGGCATGATCATGCGCAACTCGGTGATCCTGGTGGATCAGATCGAGCAGGATAAACAACAGGGGCTCTCCCCCTGGGACGCCATCGTGGAATCCACGGTGCGCCGCTTCCGGCCCATTGTACTGACCGCACTCACAGCCGTGCTGGCGATGATTCCGCTTTCGCGCAGTGACTTTTTCGGGCCCATGGCGGTAGCGATTATGGGTGGGTTGATCGTAGCTACGGCGCTGACGCTGTTGTTTTTGCCGGCGCTGTATGCAGCTTGGTTCAGGATCAAAGAGCAGTAAGCACGTTCGAGTATCGCGGCCCCGCTAGCTGGTTCTGTGGCAGTACCGCTAGCGGGTCGGAGTTTTCAGTTCAACGGCCACAGTACAAAGAACTTTCGCTTTAGTCGTTATTCTTCCAGTAATTCGAGCAGCCTGTCCGGCCGGTTGGTAACGATGCCATCGAGACCGAGTGCGATATAGTGTTGCATCTGCTCGCGCTCATCCACGGTCCATACGGAGAGGTGCAGGCCGTGTTTGCGCGCCGCTCTTACAAAGCGCCGTGAATACACATTCAAGCCGAAATAGTGCATAGGCAGTTGCATGGCCCGGTAGCCGCACCGCAACCTGTCTGATACACCCAGCCACTGCGCCACATAGAACCGCAGCGCCTCCGGCATGGTTACACCGGTGTATATCTGTGGGCACAGGCGGCGGAATTCGCGGATAACGGCGCGGTGGTAAGAAGAGACGATGATCCGCTCGCCACAGCCGGCCTTTTCGATGGCGCGGCGTAGCGATTCTGCCGCAACCGGTGAATCGTTTTTCAATTCGATGATCAGCGGAGTGTCGGGGATCTGTTCGAATACCTCGTCAATAGTGGCAATTCGCAACGGCTTGTCCCGATAGGGGAAGTACTCGCCGTCGCGGCTCCAGTTGTACGCGGCATTAACTTCGCGCAACTGCGCCAGAGAATGCTCGATCACCGCGCCGCAGCCATTCGTGGTCCGCTCAAGTGTGGCGTCGTGCATCAGGATCAAGTGGCCGTCTGCGGTGAGATTGAGATCCATCTCCAGCGCGTCCACGCCCAGCTCGACCATCCTGTGCAAATACAGCAGAGTATTGCCGGGAAACAACCCGCAGCCGGATTCGTCGCCATGGGCGATTACCATCGGGCGTTTTTGCCCGGTTCTCCACAGAGACACTCCGGAACCATTGCTCATTGCGGATTCGATTACGACGCACTCCCGGCTTCGGTATCGCTGCGTCGCGCCACCTGCTCCCGCCAGCGCAGAAAGCTCGCCTCCAGCCATAGCGGGAGGAAAATCACGATGTCATACAACCGCACCAGCAGGTCGCCGCTTTGCCTGATGCCACTGCCAACAAGGCGCAGACCGACGGCGAGGGTGCGCAGAGAAAATGCGCCCAGGATACCGATCATGGTGCGGCTGGAAGCGATAAAACTCTCCAGTGGAATGGCGGCAAAGATCAGTGCGAACGGCAGAACCACCCCCAGCCCCATCCGCGCGGCGATAGTGCCCCAGTGGACCTCACCGGCACTCTGGGGGAAAACCCCGCCAGTGGTGAACATGGATTCTGACATCAACGCGAGCCCCGCTTCCACGGCAACCAGAATAAACAGCAGTGCGCACGCGCCCCATAGCATGCGCAAACGCACCTTGTCATGGAGGGCCGCGATCACCGGGAACAGACGGGTAATTCGCAGACACTCCATCACCAACATGCCCACTGCGACCTCCAGCAGGAGGATCACCAGCGCGGAAATATCCGCGATTCTGAAGCCGCCGATCTCGGCGGAACCGCCCACAATTTCCGTCATGGGACGCGCAATCAGGTAAAAGTTGATCAGCGCACCGCCCAGCACAATGGCAAGTACAAACGCGGAAATGAAAAACTGGCTGAGGGAAGAGGACGACAGCATGCGCTGGGCGCGGTCACTGCTCTGCAGGATTTCCTCGTAGCGATCCATATGACGGTCGACCACTGTTGTCCGCTGCTGCACCGTGGTAACCGTTTTGTTGACCTTGCCCAGACTTTGAAGAATTGCGCGCCAGGCGGGCATCATGCGCTTCAGCAACTGGTGTCGCTCGCGCGCGGACTCCCGGTACGCTTCCAGTGCCTTGGCTTCCGCCTTGCGCATGGAACCGTGAATGGTCTCCAGCACATCTCCCAGAACCGGATCCTGCTTGGAAGGGATTTCTGCCACTGCCTTGATGGCATTGACCCAGTTGGAGGGTTCCGGGGGCACCTCGGCACTGCGCACATAGTCTTCGTCGACGGCTGTCAGTTGCTCGCACAGTTTGCGGTGCAGGGTTGGATACTGCGCCAACTCCTTCTTCATTGCGCCCTCGATACGATCGAACTCCCGCTCGATATGCCGCTCTGCGGCCTCGCGGCCGGCGGCCATCAACACTTCCCGGTTGCGCAATTGCAACCGGGCCTCTGCGGCGGCCACCGCATTGGCAGCAAGGCGAAGAGACTGGTAGAAAAACCGCGCCAGGGCGTAAATCCCCTGATGCATAGGTTTACGCGCCAAAAACAGCGCTACCAGCGCGATAACAAACCACAACCACGGTGGCAAACTCTGGAAAATCTCGGTCATGGTACAGCGCCCTCCCCTGCTGGTACCCAGCACAGTCCTAATGTGTACAGACCAGACATCAGTCTTGAAATAGAGCGGATGGCGGAAATTGCCACCTGCAGAAATGAAATGGTCGAGGCATGGTATCAAACACTAAGGCGGAGTTTCATTTATAGGGTCACAGCCCCGGTGCAAAACGCCTTGCACGGACCAAACTCCCCAAAACCATGCGGACGTCAATCGAGCCGCTTGCGGAAACGCCGTACGGCCAGGGTCATCATCAGGATGATAAATACAACCAGTGCCAGCAGATCCGGCCACAGTTCGAACACCCCGGCGCCCCGCAGCATCACACCGCGGATCAGGCGCAGGAAATGGGTGAGCGGCAATATCTCCGCCAGCCACTGCGCCGCTTTTGGCATGCCGTCAAAGGGAAACATAAAGCCGGACAGAAGTATGGAAGGCAGAAACACAAACAACGTCATCTGCATGGCCTGGAACTGGGACTGGGCGCGCGTGGAGATCAGCAGCCCCATAGTCAAGTTCGCCAGAATCAGCAATAGCGAAGCAATATAGACATCCAGCAAACTGCCGCGAATGGGTACGCCAAACAGCCAGGTGCCAAGCAGCAGGATCAGGCTGGTCTGGATCAGTCCGACCAGGCCGTATGGGAGTACCTTACCGAGCATCAACTCAATGCTGCTCACCGGGGTGGCAATCAGCAACTCCATATTGCCCCGTTCGCGCTCACGCACAATGGCCACCGCGGTGAACATTACCATGGTCATGGTGAGGATGATCCCAATCAGCCCCGGGACGATATTGATCGCCGACACCCGCTGCGGGTTGTAGAAGCTGACGATGCTCACCGGGCCTCGCGGCAGCGGCACCGAGGATTGGCGATTGGGCAGGCTGATGTTGTTCTCCGGCGGCGGCTCACCCACGGGAACCTGCGCCAGCTGCGCCGCAGCGCTCTGCACCACCGTATCGCTACCATCCACCAGAATCTGGATCGCCTCCTGCCCGAGCGCCAGTCGGCGCTCGTAGTCGTAAGGAATGACAATGCCCACACTGATTTCGCCGCGGCGCAGCATGGTCATCACCTGCTGCGGCGTCTGCGCATCCGCCACCGGCTCGATCACCTCTGTGGCGAGCATGTCCATCACCTGCCGGCGCGAGGCGCTGGTTTCCGCCTGATCGGCTATGGCCGCAGGCAAATGACGCAGGTTCAGGTTGATGGCGTAGCCGAACAATACCAGTTGCATCATGGGGATCCCGATGATCATCGCCAGGGTCATGCGGTCCCGACGCATCTGCCGGAACTCCTTTTGCAATACCGCGAACAGGCGACGACCGTTCACGAGTTTTCCTCACGGGGCGACGCACGCTGTTCCGGCGTCGGATCAGAGTCGCGGTGCGTCACCGCAACGAACACGTCCTCCAGGCTCGGCTCCACCGGTGCAATCTCCGCCTGGATACCCTCGGCGCGCAGCGCGCCCCGTAGCTCTTCGGCGCTCACTGGATCTTCCGTCGTCAACAGTCGCAAGCTGTTGCCGATTTGTGCCGCACTGATCACACCAGGCTGACTCAGAAGTACATTGCGCGCGCTGCGCTGGCGCCCGGTTTCCACCAGCAGGGTTCGCCCGTCGAGTTTTCCGGTCAGTTCCGCGGGGCTGCCGTCCGCCACCAGCCGGCCGCGGTTCAGAATCGCAAGCCGATGGCAGCGCTCTGCTTCGTCCATGTAGTGTGTCGAAACCAAAATCGTGGTACCGGCATCGGCCAGCTCAAACAGTTTTTCCCAGAAATCCCGGCGGGATTCCGGGTCCACCGCACTGGTAGGTTCATCCAGAAACAACAGCTCCGGTTTGTGGATCACCGCGCCGGCCAGGGCCAGGCGCTGCTTCTGTCCGCCACTCATGGTCCCGGCCAACTGATCCGCCCGGCCCTCAAACTGAAATTCCGCCAGTAACTCTTCGATACGCGCCCGCGCGTTCCTGACCGGCATATTCTGTACTGCCGAGAGAAACTCCAGGTTCTCGCGCACCGAGAGGTCCGTAAACAGGGAAAACTGCTGGGTCATATAGCCGATGCGCTGGCGCAGGACTTCCGCCTGCGCGGGAATTTGCAGGCCGAGGACCTCAATATCTCCGGATGTGGGGGTAAGCAGACCGCACAGCATGCGAATGCTGGTCGATTTACCAGACCCATTGGGGCCGAGAAAACCGTAAATCTGCCGCGCCGGAACCGTGAGATCCACATCATCCACCGCTTTGAGACTGCCGAAATGCTTGCTGAGTCCGCGCGCGCGAATGGCGATGTCACCTTCCATTTCTATTTGCCACCGTCAAAGGATGCCTCGTGGTCGGAAGCTCGCCGTTGCTCTGTCGGCGCACTCAGCGTGGAAGGATCTACCGTGTCCTCCGCGCCGTCGCCACCCGCTGCTTCATCGCCGGGTTCTATCTGCCCGCCCAATGGCGGGGGCGCGGGTGGCGCACTATCGACATCTGTCGATAAAAATGCCGCGCGCAACGGCAACCCTGCGGGCAACGGCGCGGCGTCCTCGCGCAATTGAATTTCGGCGATATAACTGAGCCGCGCCACGTCGTCCCCGGTCAGCGCATAGTAGGGCGTAAAGCTCGGATCATTGCGCACCATGCGCACACGCCCGACAAATGTACCCAGGCTATCGCCGCCGACACCCGTCAGCGTAACGCGGGCGACACTGCCCACATGGAGCTTGTGGCGGATAGGCTGCGGAACATAGACACGCGCATAGGGGGTGTTGCCAGTCAACATCACCACGAGCGATGCGCCAACCGGTGACTCGTCGCCGAGTTTGAAAGGGATACTGTCGACAATTCCGCCGCGTGGAGCGCGCAACGTCAGCTTTTCCAGCAGAACGCGTAGCGCTTGCGCCTCACCCTGCGCCTGGAGCAACGCGGCTTTACCTTGTTCTATATCTTCCGGGCGATTGCCGCGCTCCAGTTCAAGCAATTGCTCGCGCGCCGCGCGCACCTGAGCGCGGGCACTGTCTGCGGCCGCGAGCGCGGCGTCTATCTCGGATCTGGATACATAGTTTTTATCTCCAAGCGCACTCAGGCGACGGTAATCCGCCACCTTGTCTACGGCGTCCGCCTCCGCTGCCGCAAGCGCTGCGCGCGCACGTTCGATCTCTTCCTGGCGCGGTCCCACCTCAAGCTCCGCCAGTGCCGCCGCCTGACGAGCCACCGCCGCCTCGGCCGCATGCAGCCGCGCGCGCGTCTGCGCCGGATCCAGCTGCAGCAATATCTGCCCCTGCACCACGCGCTGCCCTTCCACCACATGGATCGCCACAATTTTTTCCGCCACAGGTGCAGGCAGAGCAATCCGATCCCACTCCAGAGTTCCCAACGCGACATCCTCTGTCTGGCTGCAACCAGAGAGTGAACTCAACGACAGCACCAGCCAGAGCGCGAACGCCATTCTTCGCGCTTCGATAAAATGCCGGCGAATAGGAGTCTTAGGTGGCTCTTTCGTCAAAAAATCACCATCGCCTTCAGCATGCAAAGAGGTTAACGATTATTGCGTCATTCATAAAAAATGTTCCTCAGAGGGGCTCAAATAAGGAACTAATTCCTTAAAACTATAAAAACCCCGAACTCAAAAAAAATCACTCTTAAAAAAGTAATTTTTAATTGGAAATATTATGGAACGACTGTCACAACATTTTTCAGTAACTAAGACAAAGCCGACTACACTCCATACAAACTTCTCAAGGCATGAGATTTTCCACTTAAACGGACTGGCGTCACTTCCTCTACACGGGCGGCCGTTAACGCCCTTAAAAGAAGTTAGAAGAGGAATTTACCGTGCGACGACCTGAATGCGACAGATTCGCGACATACAGGTTTCGCAGTGGCGTATCTCTGCCTTGCGGCAATAAGGGCTAATTTTGGGGTTTTCTATGCCGATTCTCTTTCTGAGCGATTCCGGCCTCCATGGGGATCTTCTGTATTCGCTTGTTTCAGAAGCAATCCCGCAAAATTGGGAAAAATCAGAATTCGGGAAACAGAAATTATGTCTCATTAATTACGACGCCATCGTCGTGGATTGCTTCAGCTTCTCATCAAAATCCGGACCCAGTGCGGAGTTCACTTACCTAAAAACCGTGAAACACCCCCGTGTGTTACTGGTCAACTACCCGCCAGATCTTCCTGCATCCATTCTCTACCCGTTGCAGGACCGGAAATTCAATTTCCTGTGCGACTGTCGCGCAAGCCAAAGGGAACTGGTCAGCAAGCTGACTCTCGCGATTCAGAATTCGAGGCCTGTCAGCGAAGTGGACTGCCGGTCCAGAATACTGCTGACAAAGCGGGAACAGGAAATTCTGTCGCAGCTCACGACCGGAGAGCCGAATAGCATCATTGCTTCAAAACTGCACCTTAGTGAACACACCGTCAAAAACCACATGTACAACATTTTTCGAAAAATCGGTGTGAAAAACCGCCTCCAGGCCAGCAACTGGGCAAAACTGCATCTGCAGGCGGAGAGGATTTAAGCGTGATTCCGCGGTATGTCATTTCCATTTTCCTGGCACTGCCACTTGCGACACTCGCGCAGGTGGACAACGGCGCTCTGGAGGAAAGCCCGCGCGCCAGCCCCGACAGCGGCGGTATTGAAGATGAAATCAGCGGCTTTAACGTTGACCAGACAATCACCCGCACCGGTCATGATTTCGCGCGTTTCATGAGCGAGTACCGCAACCTTCATTATCCCGACAGTACGTACAACCTGACCATTCTGGAGCGCCCTTCCGCGCGCTGGGGCAATCTGATCTGGATAACCTATAACAACAAAACGGTTTTTCGCCGTTTTATCAGCCCCAGTACCAATAACATACGGGCGGTGGCAGAAGAGGCATCGCAAATGATTCACGAAATGGTGCAACAGGAGAAAATCCGCGAAGCACTTACCGACCACTTTGACATCGGCAGGGATGAAATCTAATGAAAACAGGAAAGATGGCAGGAGTATCATTTATTCCATGCTTGGTATTTTTCGGTGCAAACGCTTTCGCGACTCAGTTGATTTATGAACCGGTCAATCCGAATTTTGGCGGGAACCCTCTCAACGGCACGTTTCTTCTGCAAAACGCACAGTCCCAGGACGACAATCAGGATCCCACCGACATTGACAACCTGTACAAGCAGCCGAGTGCACTGGACCGCTTTACCGATTCACTGGAAACACGCCTCTTGAACCAACTTTTGACAGATGTTGGCGACGGCAATAGTGGTGAACTCGTCACCGACGACTTTATCGTACAGATCGTCGATAACGACGGTGTGCTCACGGTGCTGATTACCGACCGTACCACCGGAGACAAAAGTGAGATCGTGGTGAGCGGTCTCAACCCGACAAACTGAAAGCTCTGCCAGCTAACGCACGACGTCATCCACAGGAAGCATAAAAATTTCTCTTCCTGATACGCCATAACATCTGGATTTCCTGAAATCCTGAATAATCGCGAAAAATTCTGGAGAAAGCGTGATGTATATAAGATGTCCGAAAATCGCTATTGCCCTCGCCTGTATCACGGCACTCAGCGGCTGTGGCGCGATCAAGGGAACCGGCGACGCACTTTTTGGCCCCGGTCGTGATGATGCGAAATTGACACCTCGCAACAATACCTTTCGCGACCTGCTGAATCTGCCCCAGCCAAAGGGAAAAATTCTCGCCGCCGTGTATAACTTCAGAGATCAGACCGGTCAGTATCGCCCGTCTCCAGCCAGTAGCTTTTCAACGGCTGTTACTCAAGGCGCAGCGTCGATGCTGATGAATGTACTGAATGAATCCGGCTGGTTTATCCCCTTGGAACGGGAGGGGCTCCAGAACCTGCTCACTGAGCGCAAGATTATTCGGGCAGCACTGGCAAAGCCGGACGCACCGGAAAACAACAGCATTCTGCCGTCACTGATAGCCGCCAATATTCTTCTCGAAGGTGGCATTGTCGCCTACGACACCAATCTAATGACCGGTGGCGCCGGCGCACGCTATTTTGGTATCGGCGCCGATGAACAGTATCGGGTCGACCAGATTACGGTGAATCTCCGCGCCGTTGACATACGCTCCGGCCGGGTTCTGCACTCGGTACTGACATCAAAAACCGTCTACTCCAAAGCCATCAGCATGGACGTGTTTCGCTACGTGAAATACAAACGCCTGCTGGAAATCGAAGCGGGCACCACGACCAATGAACCTGCACAGCTGGCTCTACTTTCTGCGATGGAGTCTGCCGTCATCCACTTGATTGGTCAGGGTATCGTCAACAACTCCTGGGCACTGCAGAATCCCGATGATATCAGCAGCCCGGTACTTCAGTATTACCTGAATGAAAGTGCAACCATCCTGTAAGCCATCCAAACCAGAGCAGTCTATGAAACGCCTCAATCCTGTTCCGATGCTACTGCGAATTTTCAGCCTGGTCCCGCTTCCACTCATGGCGTCCGTGCCTCATGTGTCCGCGCAGGAGATCGCCGGAATCCAGGATCTCGCAGCCTACAATGAACTCGACCTGGATGGCGGCAGCTCCACCGCAAATCTGGCGATCATCAATCAGTCGGGACTCTCGAATCACGTCTCCGCAACACAGTCCGGCACCATCAATTTTCTGTCTGTACAGCAGACTGGTTACAGGAATGTGCTGTTGACGACTCAGGTGGGTGAAGTAAACAGTTTGATTGCGGCGCAAACCGGTGAGAACAATGCGGCGGCACTGATTCAGGCGGGCTACGAAAACCTGATACTGCTCGAGCAGACAGGATTCGCGCATCAGGCGGGAATCACCCAATTCGGGGTGCAGAATTTTGTCAATGTTCAACAGGTTGGCCTGGCGCATCAGGTCACGGTCAATCAACGGGGCAACGGGCTCAGCACAAGCATTACCCAGGTTGGGGTATCCATGAAAACCACGGTAAACCAGCGCGACTGATAGATTTCACACAGCGCCTTCAGGGAAGTCAGGGATTAACATGCCACACAAGTATTCTCCGGTATCTGCCAGCCTGTTACTGCTATTCGGCAGCCTCGCCTCAGCCGAGGATAATACGGTTTATCAACACCAGATCGGTATTGAAAACATTGTCGCTTCAGACCAGGCAGCCGCCGTGACTTCGGACAACACGGTGAATCAGGAACAGGACGGTATCCACAACAGTGCCGAGGCCGCGCAGGCGGAAGTATCCCGCAGCAGTATCCGCCAGATTCAAGACGGCGTCGCCAATCAGGCGCACTCGCAACAACAATACGGTGAGTCCAACGACGTCACGATTTTACAGGCGGGTGCATTGAATTCCTCCCGTTCCCTGCAGTCTGTAACCCGTAACAGTTCGCTCACTACACGGCAGGGAGGTTTTGCCAACCGTGCCGAGATCGATCAGATGAACGGGAATTTCAACCAGGTCCAGGTAACCCAGATTGGCACTTCGAACCAAAGTGACATCACCCAGGTCATCAGTTTTCACAATCGGGGATTTATAGATCAACGGGGAACCGAACAGCAGGCGAATCTGAAGCAGACAGGGTACGGGCATTTCTCTGCGACGGTTCAGGATGGCATGTTCAATGATTCCGAGATCAGCCAGTCAGGCGCTTTCCAGGAAATAGAGCTTCTGCAGAGTGGGTTTTCCAATGACGCCGAACTCTCGCAGGGTGACAACTACAACGGCATCAGCATCACCCAGAGTGGCTCTTTCAATCACGCGAATGTCCGCCAGAGTGGTACATTCGGATTGGGAGGCAATCACCAATCCATCGTCAGTCAGGTCGGAGGTCTCAACAGCGTCGGAATTTCCCAGGCGGGGGTTTCTTCGACCGCCATCGTAAATCAACTCGGGAGCGGCAACTCGGTTTCGTTGTCCCAATAACCCCACCGACAGTCCATCCAGGCCCTCTGCGCGGCCAAACATTTGTTTGCGCCGCCTTCGCATTTATTGCGCCCCCTCTTTCACACCAAACCGCATGCGCCTGTTCTGTGCCCACGCGCGTCCACACGACCAAATGTGGCTTTATACGCCAAAAACCGCAGATTCGGTTATCAAACGACGTTTTCCAGAATAAACGCTGATTAAAAATTGTACTTTTTTCCTACGCTTTCATTACTTCCCTCCTATAGCGACCCCCTGTCTCACCAGCAACACTCAATAACAAGATCACTTTTCGATCAAATTGATCGCAAAACAACCTCAAACAAGGGTTTGCGCCACACTAAAACCAGGGCGCTGCGGTCAGGTTGAAAGAAGCGATTTTGCGATGGCGGCTAAGGCGACGGCACGACCAAGCCCCCTTTGTACCGCCACCCGACCGAATATGGTGCGACAACCGTGCCATTTTTAATCAGCACCCCCGGGGCTGGTTTTACCAACGTCCGAAGTAAAGGAGCAACTCATGAAGACGTTTTCCCCCATCGCTGCAGCTATCGCTCTGGTCGCCAGTGCCAGCGCTTTTGCAGACAACAACACCGCTGTTCAAACCCAGGTTGGTGTATTGAACGTTGCAACATCTACCCAACTGGAGTTGATCGGTGGTTATAACGAGGTCTATCAGACCCAATTTGGTGTGCTGAACCTTTCAACCGCACTGCAACTCGGTGTTATCAGTGCGTTTAACGACATCAACCATCTGCAAGTGGGCGCGCTGAACAACGCTTTCTCGCTGCAGGATGGTTTTATTACCATCGATAGTAATGCCAGCATCACTCAGGTCGGCGTGCTGAACCAGGCCTACACCTTCCAAAGCAACTCCTTCTTCAACGATGCCGACATCGATCAGGTAGGTGTTCTGAACGTGGGTGTTATCACTCAGAACGGTTCCGCGTTCAACGATGCCTACATCAATCAACTGGGTTGGTTGAACTTCGCGAATATCGATCAGTCTGGCGGCCTGGGTAACACCGCCGTTGCCAATCAGACCGGTATTCTCAACATCGCCGATCACGATCAGCCCGGAAATGGCAACACTTCCGTATCCAACCAGCTCGGAATCCTGAACATTGCCGACACCTATCAGTCCGGCGACGACAACGATTCCTACATCACCCAGACTGGCATTCTGAACCTGGCCGAACATGACCAGTTCGGAGATGACAACTTCGCCAGCAGCTGGCAGCTTGGCGTGCTCAACGCCTCCTATATCAGCCAGTTTGGCGATGACAACCTGGCGTTTACCACTCAGGTAGGCGCACTTAACCTGCACATCACCTCTCAGTTTGGTGACAACAACCTGGGTGTAGCCACTCAGGTGGGTGTAGCCAACTTCGGTGTGATCATCCAGTAATCCATTCCATGTGAATGGTAACGGGCGGCCCTTGTGGCCGCCCTCGCATTTATAGCCGGCAAATCCCCACAAGGGGCTCGCCGGTGAAATCCGGACTTCTGCGAGGGAAGGCTTCTCAGAGGAAAAGGAGGGAGTGTAGTGGTCAGCGGTATTTGATCACTACACTTTTACAGACAGGGCAGGCCCGGCAATACACTGGGCGTTTTACAGATGCTCCACCGCATCAATTTCATATTCCACCGAGCCCGATGGTGTATTTACCACCACGGTATCCCCCTCTTCCTTGCCGATCAGCGCTCGGGCTATCGGGGAATTTACGGAAATTTTCTTGTTCTTCACGTCCGCTTCATCGTCACCCACAATTTTATAGGTCACTTCAGAGTCATCTTCCGTGCGAATGATGGTAACCGTAGTGCCGAAAATGACTTTGCCGGACGGTTCGATGGCCTTCACATCGATCACATGCGCCATTGACAGCTTCGCTTCGATCTCCTGAATACGGCCTTCAATAAAGCCCTGCTTTTCTCGGGCGGCGTGGTACTCGGCGTTTTCTTTCAGATCGCCGTGCTCACGGGCTTCGGCAATCGCCTGCACAACCGCCGGGCGTTGTACTTTTTTCAGGTCATCCAGTTCGGTGCGCAGGGCTTCTGCGCCTTCTACGGTCATCGGTACTCGGTTCAACGGAAGCTCCAAACAATCTCTCAGTTATTCATTAACGAAAAAGCTCTGCCATTAGGCAGAGCTTTTCGGTTTGTTCGCTCTTATGGCCACCGCAGTGGCCGTGGAGCAGGCCGATCAGTCTTGCAGGCGCACAACGCGCTGATGCAGTTCCTGCAGGCTGCGCACCTGGTGCGGTTCGGCAATCTGCATGGCCATGGCCATGGCTTTTGCCGCCGCGAGGGTGGTGGTGTAGCAGACCTGGTGATTCTCGGCGCTGCGGCGGATATCCGCGGAATCGCGAATGGCCAGGCGACCTTCGGTGGTGTTGACCACCAGCGCAATCTCGTCGTTCTTGATCATGTCGACGATATGCGGCCGGCCCTCGTTCATCTTGTTCACCGTTGTAACCGCAATGTCCGCTTCTTGCAAGACCTTGGCGGTACCGCGGGTAGCCACCAGCTCGAAGCCGAGCTTGGACATCTCGCGGGCCACTTCCACCACACCGGCCTTGTCCACATCCCGCACGGAGATGAACACCTTGCCAGACTCCGGCAGGTTGTCGCCCGCACCCAGCAGGGACTTGTCGAAGGCTTCGGCGAAGGTTTCGCCCACCCCCATCACCTCACCGGTGGATTTCATTTCCGGGCCGAGGATCGGGTCCACTTTCGGGAACTTGTTGAACGGGAATACCGACTCCTTGACGGAGTAGTAGTCCGGTACGATTTCCTTGGTGAAGCCCTGCTCCGCCAGGCTCACACCGGCCTGACAGCGCGCGGCGATTTTCGCCAGCGAGGTGCCGATGCACTTGGACACGAACGGCACGGTACGGGACGCGCGCGGGTTTACCTCGATCACGTAGATCTCGCCGTCCTGGTAGGCCAGCTGGGTGTTCATCAGGCCCACCACACCCAGTTCGCGGGCCATGGCTTTCACTTGCTCGCGCATCAGGTCCTGCACGTCCGCCGGCAGGCTGTAGGGCGGCAGGGAGCAGGCAGAGTCACCGGAGTGCACACCGCACTGCTCGATATGCTGCATGATCGCGCCGATCACCACGTCCTTGCCGTCGGACACCGCGTCGATATCCACTTCGATGGCGGAGTGCAGGAAGTGGTCCAGCAGCACCGGCGCATCGTCGGAAACCTGCACGGCTTCCTTCATGTAGGTTTTGAGTTCGTCTTCCTTGTAGACGATCTCCATGGCGCGGCCGCCCAACACGTAGGATGGGCGCACCACCAGCGGGTAGCCCACTTCCTTGGCTTTCTGGATGGCTTCGTACTCGGAGCGCACGATGGCGTTCTGCGGCTGCTTGAGACCGAGGCGCATGATCATCTGCTGGAAGCGCTCGCGGTCTTCCGCGCGGTCGATCTGCTCCGGGGTGGTACCGATGATCGGTACACCTTCGTTGGCCAGATAGCGCGCCAGGTTCAGCGGGGTCTGGCCGCCGAACTGCACGATCACACCTTCCGGCTTTTCCTTACGCACGATTTCCAGCACATCTTCCAGGGTTACCGGCTCGAAGTAGAGGCGGTCGGAGGTGTCGTAGTCGGTGGAAACCGTCTCCGGGTTACAGTTGACCATGATGGTCTCGTAACCGTCTTCGCGCATGGCGAGCGCCGCGTGCACACAGCAGTAATCGAACTCGATGCCCTGGCCGATGCGGTTGGGACCGCCGCCGAGCACCATGATTTTCTTCTTGTTGGACGGCTCCGCCTCGCACTCTTCATCGTAGGTGGAGTACATGTAGGCGGTGCCGGTGGCGAATTCCGCCGCACAGGTATCCACGCGCTTGTAGGACGGGAACACACCCAGCTTCTGGCGGAACTCGCGCACGGTTTTCTGGCTCACGCCCAGCAGGTCGGCGAGGCGCTTGTCGGAGAAACCCTTGCGCTTCAGGAAGCGCATGGTCTTGGCGTCGAGCGCGGAAGTCGGGATAGATTTCAGCGGCTCCTCGATATCCATCAGCTCCTTGATCTGCACCAGGAACCAGGGGTCGATGCCGGACAGCTCGTACACTTCGTCGATGCTCATGCCCATGCGGAAGGCATCGCCCACGTACCAGATGCGGTTGGCGCCGGCCACAGACAGCTCGCGGCGCAGGTGCTCCATGGAGCCCACTTCCGCCGGGTCGAGCTTCGGCTCGAAACCGAAGGAGCCCACTTCCAGACCGCGCAGGGCTTTCTGCAGGGACTCTTGGAAGTTGCGGCCGATGGCCATGACCTCACCCACGGATTTCATCTGGGTAGTCAGGCGCGCATCCGCTTCACCGAATTTCTCGAAGGTGAAGCGCGGAATCTTGGTCACGACGTAGTCGATGGACGGCTCGAAAGACGCCGGGGTCGCGCCACCGGTGATGTCGTTCTGCAGTTCGTCCAGGGTGTAACCCACCGCCAGCTTGGCCGCGACCTTGGCGATCGGGAAGCCGGTGGCCTTGGAGGCCAGCGCGGAGGAGCGGGACACCCGCGGGTTCATCTCGATCACCACCATGCGGCCGGTTTTCGGATCCATACCGAACTGCACGTTGGAGCCGCCGGTTTCCACGCCGATCTCGCGCAATACCGCGATGGACGCGTTGCGCATCAGCTGGTATTCCTTGTCGGTCAGGGTCTGCGCCGGAGCTACGGTGATGGAGTCACCGGTGTGTACGCCCATCGGGTCGAAGTTCTCGATGGAACACACGATGATGCAGTTGTCGTTTTTGTCGCGCACCACCTCCATCTCGTACTCTTTCCAGCCGAGCAGGGATTCGTCGATCAGCAGTTCGTTGGTGGGGGACAGGTCGAGACCGCGCTTGCAGATCTCTTCGAATTCCGGCCAGTTGTAGGCCACACCGCCACCGGAGCCGCCCATGGTAAAGGACGGGCGGATGATCACCGGGAAGCCGAACTCCTCAGGAACCTTCTTCGCCTCTTCCAGGCTGTGGACGATCTTGGCGCGCGGGGTCTCGAGGCCGATGGCCTTCATCGCCTTGTCGAACAGATCGCGGTCTTCCGCTTTTTCAATGGCGTTCTTGTCCGCACCGATCAGCTCACAGCCGAACTTTTCCAGCACACCGTGCTTGTCCAGCGCCAGCGCACAGTTCAGCGCGGTCTGGCCGCCCATGGTGGGCAGGATCGCGTCCGGGCGCTCTTTCTCGATGATCTTGGCAACCGTCTTCCACTCCACCGGCTCGATGTAGGTGGCGTCCGCCATGGCCGGGTCGGTCATGATGGTGGCGGGGTTGGAGTTCACCAGGATCACCCGGTAGCCCTCCTCGCGCAGGGCTTTACAGGCCTGGGCACCGGAGTAATCGAATTCACAGGCCTGACCGATGACGATGGGGCCTGCGCCGATGATCAGAATGCTTTGAATGTCTGTGCGTTTTGGCATCTTTCTTCCGTATCTAATCGGCCGTTATCCGGCGGATAAAATTCTGGTCTTGCTTGTAGGAGCCTGCCTGCAGGCGAACGGTTCGCTTGCAGGGCAAGCTCCTACAAAAGAGGAGCTTCGCTTAACGGCGCGCTTCCATCATCTCGATAAACTGGTCAAACAGCGGTGCCACATCGTGCGGGCCAGGGCTCGCTTCCGGGTGACCCTGGAAGCTGAACGCCGGTTTGTCCTTCAGGCGGATGCCTTGCAGGGTGCCGTCGAACAGGGACTTGTGAGTGATTTCCACATTCTCCGGCAGGGTGTTCGCATCCACTTCGAAGCCGTGGTTCTGCGCGGTGATCATCACCTTGGTGGAGTTCAGGTCCTGCACCGGGTGGTTGCCGCCGTGGTGGCCGAATTTCATCTTCGCGGTCTTGGCGCCCACGGCGAGGCCCAGCAGCTGATGGCCGAGGCAGATGCCGTAGGTGGGCAGGTCGGCATCGATGAATTCCTTGATCGCCGCAATCGCGTAGTCGCAGGGCTCGGGGTCGCCGGGGCCATTGGAGAGGAACACGCCGTTCGGGTTCATCGCCAATACCTCAGATGCCGGAGTCTCGGCAGGCACCACGGTGATGCTGCAGCCGCGGTCCACCAGCATGCGCAGGATGTTGCGCTTCACGCCGAAATCGTAAGCCACGACCTTGTAGGGCTGCGCGGCCGGCGCCGGCTTGTGGCCCTGACCCAGTTCCCAGGTACCTTCGTTGAAGTCGTATTTCTCCTTGGTGGAGACGACCTTGGCCAGGTCCATACCCTTGAGGCCGGCGAACGCCTGCGCCTGTTTCAGGGCATCGGCTTCGTCAATGTTGTCACCGGTGACGATGCAACCGCTCTGGGCGCCCTTGTCGCGCAGGATCCGGGTCAGGCGGCGGGTGTCGATATCGGCGATACCGACGATATTGCGCGCCTTGAGGTAGTCCTCCAGCGACTGCTCACTGCGGAAGCTGGAAGCCAGCAGCGGCAGGTCGCGGATCACCAGACCGGCGGCCCAGATTTCTGACGCTTCCTCATCTTCGCTGTTGGTACCGGTGTTACCGATATGGGGGTAGGTCAGGGTAACGATCTGACGGGCGTAGGACGGGTCCGTCAGGATCTCCTGGTATCCGGTCATGGAGGTATTGAAAACTACCTCACCGACCGTTGCGCCTTCGGCGCCAATGGCGCGACCGCGAAAGACACTGCCATCGGCAAGCACCAGCAGGGCCGGGGTGGTGCTGGGCATCAGGGATTCCGGCGTGAGAACGGCGTTGTTCAAATCAATCTCCAATCGTCAGAACGGCTTCCGGGCGGGGTGAGAGGGCGCAGCCGGGACGGCGACGCCAGTGGCAGTTTCAGCTGCAACTTTTTACCGGAAGCCTTTTATAAAAAAGCGAGATGAAACGGCTGCTTCATCTCGCTTTTTTATAAAGTTATTCACGGGCGCTCGCTGTGGCTTTCACCTGGGCTCTCACTGTGTGGCCGGCATCCAGGGAATGCGTGTCTGGAGGGCGAAATTCCGCCACAGCCGGCACTTTATCTGGCAGGAAAGCCACGGGCTCAGCGTCCTTATCCGCTAAAAGCAGAACCTGTTTCTGGCGCGAGCGACTGCTGTGGGGCCTTTCCAAGCCGGGCGCAGATTCTACGGGAAAACACCTTTTACCGCCAGTACAAATTTACGCCATAGACGCCGGAACCACGGGCGCCGATGCAGCCTAATTCGAGACGGAATACGGGGAGGAAATCGGCGGGCCCGAGGGGTAATGCTGTTCACTTAGCAAAATATCGGGCGAAGGTGGCGATGCGGCGTGGCTAGGGGAATGCCTGGTCAGTTTATCTCACGGCTCAGACGGAACAGGCTGTTGCCCATTTTCAGTTCCGCGCGGTCGAGCCGGGTCTTATTCAGCTGCAGGGCCAGGTTGGCACCGCTGCCTGCAAACTCCACCATGCCCCCGAGGTTGGCAAAGCGGCGGACGTCGCTGACGGTCAGCACCGGGAAAAACTCCAGCGCGCCCACTGCCTGGGCCAGACGCTCGGCGCCCATATCCCCCATCACAACGATCTGGCAGCGGCGCGCGCGCAGCATTTCGCCATCGTTGACCCGCTCCAGCGAGGCCATACGCCCCTGGATGCGGTGGTGGTGAAGCCTGGCAGTGAGTGGCGCGACCAGCTCGTTTTCCCCCATCACGCAGATACGGAAGGGAGCGCTGGCGCCGTTGAATACATCGATGGGCCACTGCAGGTGGTGAGCGAAATGGACAATGTAGTCCACCATCACCTTGCGTCCGAGATCAGTGTCGGAGAGCTGCTCGGCGTGGGCCCCGGCCGGCAGTTGGGGCAGCAGGAAAAGAAACAGCATCAACCCCGCGCTAAGCCGGGCAAATGGCAATGCCACCCTCCGGGCTTCCGATGCGTCAGCGTGTGGCTTGCGGGGAGAGGCGGCTTTGTACATCTTCTGGGTCACCGGGGCACTGGATTCGCCCCGGCGAAACAAAAGTCCACATGCGGGGCACCCCCAAATGGCACGGGGGCACCCCAAAGATTAGTACCGACAGCGTCTGCCCACCAATGAAGAGCAGCAGCCGCGCGCCAGAATTCCCGCGGACTGGAGGCGCCTTATTCGTCCTCGAAAGTGGTGGCGCCAGCGATGGTCGGGCGCCATTTGAGTGCGCGCTCGATCGCCATGATCATATTGCCGGCCACATCCTTGCGGGTGGCGCTCTCGATCCCCTCGAGACCTGGCGATGAATTCACTTCCAGCAACAGGGGGCCCTTTTTGGAGCGAATGATATCCACACCGGCCACCTTCAATCCCAGCACTTTGGCGGCCTTGATGGCCAGCTTGCGCTCTTCCGCACTGATTTTGACCACCGACGCGGTGCCGCCCTGATGAATATTGGCGCGGAACTCCCCCGGTGCCGCCTCCCGCTGGATCGCCGCCACCACCTTGCCGTCGATGACAAACAGACGCAGGTCCTTGCCCTGCGCCTCGCGGATAAACTCCTGCACCAGCAGGTTCACCTTCAGGGACTTGAACGCGTTGATCACCGACTCTCCCGCCTTGCGGGTTTCCGCCAAGACCACACCGCGGCCCTGGGTGCCCTCGAGCAGCTTTACGATCAGCGGCGCGCCACCGACCATTTCGATCAACTCGTTGGTGTCCATGGGTGAATTGGCGAAACCGGAAATCGGAATACTCAACCCGCCCTCCTGCAGCAACTGCAGGGAAAACAGCTTGTCGCGGGACTGACTGATAGCCGCGGAGCCGTTCAGAGCGAACACCCCGATGCTCTCGAAGTGGCGCGTTAGCGCGCAGCCATAGAAGGTCTGGCTCGGGCGGATGCGTGGAATCACCGCATCCAGATTGTTGAGGATACGGCCGTCGCGGTAGTGCACTTCCGGCTCGGTGGAATCGAGCTTCATGTAGCACTGGCGGATATTCAGGAAGGTCATGCGGTGGCCGCGCTCGGCGCCCGCTTCCATGATCCGCTGGTTGCTGTAGAGGTCCGGATTGGACGCCAGCAGGCCGATGCGCAGGCCGGTGCCCGCCATGTGGTGCTCGTCGTGGTAGTACTCTTCCAGCTGGCTGGGCGGCATTTCGCCGAGGCAAAAACTTTCCGACGGGTCCACCAGCATGCGCCCCATCATCGCCTCGCGGCCGAGCAGCATGCGGTAACCCATGGAGTCGCGATTGGTCAGCGTCAGCTCGATATCCCACACGCTGCCGCCAATGCTGATCGCGGTCTTGATCACCAGGCGCTTTTCCGCATCGCCGGAGGAGCTGCGCACCGTGCGCTTGTCCAGCACCCTCGCCTCGCAGCGCACCCGCGGACGGCGCAGGTTCTGCAGCGGGTGCGCCTCAAAGCTCACCCAGGGCTCGCCACCGCGGTTGAACGGCTGGATATTGTAGGCGTGCAGGCACGAGGTTTTGGCGCCAGAGTCAACCCGCGCTTTGATCGCGGGAATGCCCAACCCCGGAAAGGCGCACCATTCCTCGCTGCCGACGATGATTTTCTTTTCCAAACAAACGACTCCAAAAATTTATTTGAGCGCGAGCACGTCGCGCATGTCGTAGCGACCGGCATCTCGATCCGTCAACCAGATCGCTGCGCGCACCGCACCACGGGCAAAAGCCAGACGGCTGCTGGCCTTGTGGGTAATTTCAATACGCTCGCCGTCGGCAAAGAAGGACACGGTGTGCTCACCGACCACATCGCCGCCGCGCACGGTGGCAAAGCCGATGGTTTCCCGGTCGCGCGCGCCGGTCTGCCCCTCGCGGCCGTACACCGCCACCTTGGCAAGATCGCGGCCAAGGGTGTCCGCAATCACCTCCCCCATGCTGAGCGCAGTACCGGACGGCGCGTCCACCTTGTGGCGGTGATGGGCTTCGACGATTTCGATATCCACGTCGTCGCCCAGCACCCGGGCCGCAGTTTCCAGTAAGTTAAAGCACAGATTCACGCCGGTGGAAAAATTGGTGGCGAAACACAGTGGGGTTTTGTCGCCGGCACTCAGCATCTGCGCCTTCTGCGCGGGGTCGAAGCCGGTGGTCCCGATGACGATGGCCTTGCCGTGCTGCGCGCAGTAAGCCGCGTTGTCGAGGGTGGCGAGAGGCGACGTGAAGTCGATCAGCACATCAAATGTCGCCTGCTCCAGACTGTCGACGATTGCCAGACCGCTGCGCCCGAGACCGGCCACCTCGCCGGCATCCGCACCCACCAGGCTCGATCCCGGGCGCACTACTGCGCCGCTGAGCCTGGCTTTGCCCGCCAGTTCCGCCAGCGCCACGGCTTCCGCCAGCACACGCCCCATGCGGCCACCAAATCCTGTGATCGCTATGTTCACTGCCATGTTCAATCTCCTTCCCGCCGGCCTTGAAAGGCGCGGATTCTACCCCGGTTTCTGTTGCGGGCAATACCGCAGCGCACACCCCTGCTGACCATTGAACATATCAGAGTACTGACCGGGCAGTACGTCTTGCGGCGCGCCATTCCTCTACTAGGCTTTAAATAGTCCGTCGATTGGAGTGCCAGTCATGTCCCCCGAATCCCGCGATCCATTCTGGTCGTCCCTGTCCGCCGCCCTCTTCGCCCTGCTGTTGTTCACTGTGGTGTCCACCGGCAAGGCCGTGGATACCTCCGGCCTGGGTGCCGACTTCTGGGAAAAATACGACGACATCACGGATTGGGCCACCCTGCGCCTGCAACTCACGCCGGAGCAGGAGGAAAAGGCTCTGCCCCTGCTGCAGGAAAGTTTCGAGAAGAAACTCGCCATTCTCAAGGAATACGGATTCGACAAAGGCGTAATGCCTGAACTCACGGCCGATCAAAAGAAGGAGCTGGTCGCAAAGATTCTCGCCGCTCGCGCTGCCACCCGCGCAGGGATGGCCAGCATTCTGAATCCCCAACAGCTGGAAGAGTTGAAAAAAATCCAGCAGGAATTCCATGAAGAATTCCAGCGCCGTCTGGCGGAGCACTGATACCCGGCGCCGGCTGTCGCAAAGCAAAAAAGCCCGGGCATTTCGGCCCGGGCTTTTTCTGGTGCGAGTCAGATGAATGAAGATCAGAGCTTCATATCACCAAAGAAGTTCTTCACCCCTTCAAACCAACCGGTCTGACGCGGGGAGTTTTTCTTTTCGCTCAGAGTGCCGGCAAATTCCTCCAGCAGCTCTTTCTGTTTGGTGGAGAGGTTGATCGGGGTTTCCACCACTACGCGGCACAGCAGGTCGCCGGGGGCGCCGCCGCGCACCGGAGTTACACCCTTGCCGCGCAGGCGGAACAGTTTGCCGGTCTGGCTCTCCGCCGGGATTTTCAGTTTGACCTTGCCATCCAGTGTCGGCACTTCCATCTCGCCGCCGAGTGCGGCGGTCACGAAGCTGATGGGCACTTCGCAGTAGAGGTTCTTGCCGTCGCGCTGGAACAGCTCATGCTCCTTCACCATCACCTGTACATACAGGTCGCCCGCGGGTCCACCGTCCGGCCCGGCTTCACCCTCGCCGGCAAGACGGATACGGTCGCCGGTATCCACACCCGGTGGCACCTTGACCGACAGGGTCTTGGTTTCCTCAACGCGACCGCGACCGTGACAGCTGGTACAGGGGTCGGTGATCACGGTGCCGCGACCGCGACAGTTGGGGCAGGTCTGCTGCACCGAGAAGAAGCCCTGCTGCATGCGCACCTGGCCGGCGCCGCCACAGGTACCACAGGTTTGCGGCTTGGAGCCGGCCTTGGCGCCGGAGCCGTGGCAGGTGCCACAGTTGGCCAGCGTCGGCACACGGATCTTGACGGTGGTGCCGCGCACCGCGTCCTCCAGATCCAGCTCCAGGTCATAGCGCAGGTCGGAACCGCGCTGGGGTCCGCGACGGCCGCCACCGGCGCCGCCAAAGATATCGCCGAACACGTCACCGAAAATATCGGAGAATCCACCGAAACCACCGCCACCGTGGCCCGCCTGGCCATCGACACCGGCATGACCAAACTGGTCGTAGGCCGCCTTCTTCTGCGGGTCAGACAGAATTTCGTAGGCCTCGTTGGCCTCCTTGAATTTATTCTCCGCCTCTTTGTCATCGGGGTTGCGGTCCGGGTGATATTTCATCGCCACCCGGCGGTAAGCCTTTTTCAGCTCCTTTTCATCCGCCCCTTTGCTGACGCCGAGGACTTCGTAGTAATCGCGTTTGGACATAGCTCTGTGTGTTCTTTTTAAAACTGCATAAGGCGCGGGAGTTCAGGTAAACCCCCGCGCCTTCTATGTTCCCCTGTAGGAGCCTGCTTGCAGGCGAAGGAAGCTCGCCTTTGGCGAGATTCGCCTGCAAGCAGGCTCCTACATCTAGGGTTAAAGCGGTAAGTTAATTACTTACCGTCTTTCTTGTCGTCTTTGACTTCTTCGAACTCAGCGTCCACTGCGTCGTCGCCACCGGACTTACCACCGGAGCTGGCCTGCTCCGCCTGCTGTGCGGCGGCGTCCTGGGCCTGGGCCTGTTCGGCGTAGAGTTTCTGCGCCAGGGAGCCGGAGGCTTCGGTCAGTTTGGTGGTAGCGGCTTCGATCGCGGCCTTGTCGTTGCCTTTTACCGCTTCCTCTGCATCCGCCAGGGCGGCGTCGATCGCGGCTCTCTCTTCACCGGTCGCCTTGTCACCGGCTTCGTCCACGGTCTTGCGGGTGGCGGAGATCAGGCCGTCGAGCGTGTTGCGGGCCTGCACCAGCTCCTCGAACTGCTTGTCCGCTTCGGCGTTGGCCTCGGCGTCGCGCACCATTTTTTCGATTTCCTCGTCAGACAGACCGGAAGAGGCCTTAATGACGATGGACTGTTCCTTGCCGGTGGCCTTGTCTTTGGCGTGCACGTGCAGGATACCGTTGGCATCGATATCGAAGGTCACTTCGATCTGCGGCATACCGCGCGGCGCCGGCGGGATGTCGGCCAGGTCGAAACGACCCAGGGATTTGTTCTGTGCCGCCTGCTTGCGCTCACCCTGCACCACGTGAATGGTCACGGCGGTCTGGTTGTCGTCGGCGGTGGAGAACACCTGGGACTTCTTGGTCGGGATGGTGGTGTTCTTCTCGATCAGCGGGGTAGCCACACCGCCCATGGTTTCGATGCCCAGGGTCAGCGGGGTCACGTCCAGCAGCAGTACGTCTTTCACATCTCCGCCCAGAACCGCGCCCTGGATTGCTGCACCCACGGCCACGGCTTCGTCCGGGTTCACGTCCTTGCGCGGCTCTTTGCCGAAAAACTCGGTCACCTTCTGCTGCACCAGCGGCATACGGGTCTGGCCGCCCACCAGGATCACTTCGTCGATCTTGCCGGTGGTCATGTCCGCGTCCTGCAGCGCGATTTTTACCGGCTCCAGGGAGCGCGCCACCAGGTCTTCCACCAGGCTCTCGAGCTTGGCGCGGGTCAGTTTCACCACAAGGTGCTTCGGACCGGTGGCGTCTGCGGTGATGTACGGCAGGTTCACTTCGGTCTGCTGGCTGGAGGACAGCTCGATCTTGGCTTTCTCGGCCGCTTCTTTCAGGCGCTGCATGGCCAGGGGATCGCCCTTCAGGTCGATGCCCTGCTCTTTCTTGAACTGCTCTGCCAGGTAGTCGATCAGGCGCAGATCGAAGTCTTCACCACCGAGGAAGGTGTCACCGTTGGTGGACAGCACTTCAAACTGCATTTCGCCGTCGACGTCGGCAATTTCAATGATGGAGATATCGAAGGTACCGCCACCCAGGTCGTATACCGCGATGGTGCGGTCGCCGCCCTTCTTGTCCAGGCCGTAGGCCAGCGCAGCCGCGGTGGGCTCGTTGATGATGCGCTTGACGTCGAGACCGGCGATGCGGCCGGCGTCTTTGGTGGCCTGGCGCTGGGAGTCGTTGAAGTAGGCCGGCACGGTGATTACCGCAGCGTCCACTTTCTCACCGAGGAAGTCTTCCGCGGTTTTCTTCATCTTTTTCAGAACTTCGGCAGAGATCTGCGGCGGGGCTTTCTTGTCGCCCTTCACTTGCACCCAGGCGTCGCCGTTGTCGGCTTCAACGATGGAGTAAGGCACCATCTTGATGTCTTTCTGGACGACGTCGTCCTTGAACTTGCGGCCGATCAGACGCTTCACCGCGAACAGGGTGTTGGTCGGGTTGGTCACCGCCTGACGCTTGGCGGACTGGCCTACCAGCACCTCGTTGTCGTCGGTAAACGCAACGATGGACGGGGTGGTGCGATCGCCTTCAGCGTTCTCGATAACACGTGCCTTGTCGCCATCCAGTACCGCTACACAGCTGTTGGTGGTACCCAGGTCGATGCCGATGATTTTTCCCATTGATCTGTATCCTCACTTTGCTGCGCGCGCCGTTTTCTGTTCAGCGCCGCGCTTTTGTATTCGGTTGCCTGCTTATATTGGTGCCGCCGTTTCGTTTTCAAGGGCGGTTCCCGCAATTCCGCGGCACAAGGATGTGCCGCCGCGGACGTCTTTTCTGCTATTCATGAATGAATTGCAGAAAACTTAACTAAGGTGCTTTCGAAACTACGACCATGGCCGGGCGCAGCAGGCGGCCGTGCAGGCGGTAGCCTTTCTGGAACACGTCGAGCACAGTGTTAGGCTCCACGTCGCCATTCGGTACCTGGGTCATGGCCTGGTGCAGTGCCGGGTCGAAAGGTTCACCCGCGGGGTCCACCACTTCCACCCCGTGCTTGCCGAGGGTGTCGAGGAAGGACTTGCGGGTCAGTTCGATCCCTTCGATCACCGCCTTATTGGCCTCCTGCTCGCTGTCGATGGTGGACAGGGCGCGGTCCAGATTGTCGACCACCGGCAGCAGCTCCTTGAGCAGCCTCTCGACACCGAACTTATGTGCCTTTTCCACATCCTGCTCGGCGCGGCGGCGGGCATTCTGCACCTCGGCCTGGGCGCGCAGCACCATATCCTTGTGTTCGGCCAGTTGCTGGTGCAGGGAGGCGATCTCAATCTCCTGTGCACTCTCTACCGCCAGCTCTTCCTGCAGAACCTCCTCCGCCGCATGCTGCTGATCCGCGGTGGGAGTTTCTACTTCAGCGGCGTGCTCGCCGGTGTCGATATTCTGTTCGTCCTGTTGGTCTTCGCTGCGCTCTTTGGCCACTGCTGTCTCCGTCTGTACTCGTCGGCTTGCTGCCAGTTGGGTCAAAATCGGTAAAACGCCGGCGAACGCCGGCAATGCAGGCGTATATGGGGACGTTCCCACGCACTTCAAGCGCTGCCGCACACCTTCTCACCGACATCCCATGACCTTTTCCTTGGCATCCATCGGAAAGGCAGCTGCCAGATTAGGGTGGCACGGCGCTCACCGCGAAAATAAGACGAAAAATAATTGCCTCGCAATCCGCGCCCGGGGTGATTGAAAGTTTGTCGAAAAATACTGTATAAACAACCACTACTAACAACCACCAAGCGCGATCCCATGTTGCTGCATCTGTCCATCAGTCAGTTCACCCTGGTCGACCAGCTGGAGCTGGAGTTCGGCCCCGGCACAAGCACCCTGACGGGCGAAACCGGCGCCGGTAAGTCCATTACGCTCGACGCCCTCGGCCTCGCCCTCGGCGACCGCGGCAATGCCGAGCTGGTGCGCGCCGGCGCCAGCCGTGCCGACATTCACGCCACCTTCGATATCAGCAACCACCAGGACGCCCGCGACTGGCTGGAGGAGCAGGAACTGGACGCCGGGCGCGAGGTGATCCTGCGCCGCACCATCGGTGCCGACGGCCGCTCCCGCGCCTATATCAACGGCCAGCCGGTAACCCTGCTGCAGCTGCGCGCCCTCGGCGAGCAGCTGATCGACATCCACAGCCAGCACGAGCACCAGTCGCTGCTGAAGAAGGAAACCCATCGCCGCCTGCTGGACGAATACGCCCACGCCGAGGCGCAGAGCGCCGAAGTGCGCATTCACTTCAAAACCTGGCAGGACCAGTACCGCCGCTACCGCAAACTTGCCGACAGCGCCGAGGAGACCCAGGCGCGCCGCGACCTGCTGGAATACCAGTTGCAGGAACTGGAGCAGCTGGACCTCAAACAGTACGAACTGGACGAACTGGAAAGCGAGCAGCGCCAGCTGGCCAATGCGGGCGATATCCTGAACGGCAGCTATCAGCTGGCCGCGCTGCTGAACGGCGGCGAGGGCGATATCGCCGAGCAGCTGCACCGCGCCCTGCATCTGGTCAGCGCCATGCCGGAACAGACCCAGGCGCTGATGGACGTGGCGCAGATGCTCGACAGCGCGCGCATCCAAGTGGACGAGGCCGCCAGCACCCTGTCGCGGCATATCGACCG
Organism: Microbulbifer harenosus; assembly: GCF_005771435.1. Classification (GTDB taxonomy): domain Bacteria; phylum Pseudomonadota; class Gammaproteobacteria; order Pseudomonadales; family Cellvibrionaceae; genus Microbulbifer; species Microbulbifer harenosus. Next base: position 10,845 of record NZ_VANI01000001.1, on the reverse strand, counting down.
CTTTGAAATGGACCCCGAGCGGCTGGCGGAAGTGGAAGAGCGCCTCTCCGCCATCTACTCCCTCGCGCGCAAGCACCGGGTGCAGCCAGACCAGCTGCCGGAAGTGCAGCAACAGTGGCAACAGGAACTGGACGAGATCGGCGCACCGGATGCGCTGGACAAGCTGGCCGCAGACTGTGAGCGGCTGGAAAAAGCCTTCCGCACCAGCGCCGGCAAGCTCAGCAAACTGCGCGCGGCCGCGGCGAAAACGCTTGCCGATGCGATCAATACCCAACTGGCGGATCTGGCCATGCCTCACGCGCGCGTGGAGCTGGCACTGGTTGAACTGGAGAAGCCTACCGCCACCGGTCTCGAGGAAGTGGAAATCCTGATCGCCACCAACCCCGGCCAACCGGCGCGTGCACTGGGCAAAATTGCCTCCGGCGGCGAACTGTCGCGGGTCAGCCTGGCAATCCAGGTGGTCACCGCGCAGACCTCCCGCACCCCCACGCTGGTGTTCGACGAAGTGGACGTGGGTATCGGCGGCGCCACCGGCGATGTGGTGGGCAGACTGCTGCGTCAGTTGGGTGAACGCGGCCAGGTGATCTGCGTGACGCATCTGGCGCAGGTGGCCGCCCGCGCCCACCGCCAGTACCTGGTGGAAAAACACAGCGATGGCGCCGCTGCGTTTGTCGCCCTGCGGGAGCTGCAGGACGGCGAGCGCAGCGCCGAGATCGCGCGCATGCTCGGCGGCGAGGCCACGCCGCAGTCATTGGCCCACGCGGAAGAAATGCTGAGCCGGGCCTGAGCAAAGATCATCACCCACACTTCATTTGCAGACCCGATCAGTCACAGAAAGTCGGCCCGGATTTCCCGCCCGGGCCGAAATTGACCGAAAGCGGCGCTTAATTCACTTTATACTGCCGCGCCCTTTGCACAGGGTTCCAAACTAAACTGTCGGGCAAAGAACTCGGTCACATCATGCAGACAACCATTTTCAACACCCCCATTCTTACCCCCTGCCTGCGCCTGCTTGCGCGCGGACTTTTGAAACTGCACGGCTGGAAAGTCGTGGCCGACGAGAGCGCACTCAAGCTGAAGAAGTACGTGCTGCTGGCGGCACCGCACACTTCCAACTGGGATGGCTACTTTTTTATTCTTGCGGCACTGAAGCTGAAGGTGAATCCGCAGTGGATGGGTAAGGACAAGTTATTCAAATTCCCCCTCGGCCCGACCATGCGCTGGTTCGGCGGCATTGCCGTGGATCGCAGCAAGGCCAACAACCTGGTGGAGGCCACCGTCAATCAGTACAAAGCGCGGCAGGAACTGGTGATCGCTATACCGCCGGAGGGCACCCGCGGCAAGGCCGAGCGCTGGAAGACCGGCTTCTATCACATAGCCCGCGGTGCAGCGGTACCCGTGGTGTGCGGGTTTATCGACTTCGCAAAGAAAGAAGCAGGTCTTGGGCCGGTGATGGAAATGGGCGAGAACCTGGCAAAAGAGCTGGCGCGCTTTGGCAGCTTCTATGCCACCAAGGTGGGCAGATATCCGGAACACTATACGGCGCCGGTGTGACCGACGCCTCTATCCGAAAGCCCGACGCTGCCGGCGTCGAAACAAAAAAAGGGAGCCGACTGGCTCCCTTTTTCATGCTCGGGCTCAGCTGCCCTTTTTCTTTACATACAGCACCAGGCTGTGGCCGGTGAGTTCGTAACCGTGCTCCTCGGCAATCTGGTGCTGCAGTTCTTCAATCTTCTCGTTGTGGAACTCGATCACCTCGCCGGTATCGGTGCACACCATGTGATCGTGGTGGTCGCCGCGGTCCAGCTCAAATACCGAGTGGCCGCCGTCGAAATTGTGGCGCATGACCAGACCTGCACTCTCGAACTGGGTCAGCACCCGGTAAACCGTGGCCAGACCAACATCTTCGCCGGCATCCAGCAACATTTTGTACACATCCTCAGCACTCAGATGCTGGTCACTGGCACCCTCCAGCAGCTGCAGAATTTTGACGCGCGGCAGTGTGACCTTGAGGCCAGCCTTACGCAGTTCCTGATTTTCGTTCAACATGAGTAATACTTTCCGGATGTGTGCTCGTAATCGCTATGTCGTAATCATGCGCACGCCTGTCGGCAGGCGCGCAGTTCGGGTATTATCCACACCCAGTGCGCCCAGCGGAACCCCAAACCGGGTTTCGGTCCGGCGTTGCCCAAAATGACTGAATCCTGCGCGCTCCGGAATAAGTAAATACCCACTTACAGCCAGCGATGCGCGCGCGGACTGCGGGAAAGTGGTGCTATTGCCAGCTTTCTGATCGCCCCGGGGGAACTTTGCCGGCACACTGGCGACTATTCTCATGTCCCATGGCCGGACCGGCAACCGTTCGCGCCAGTGACAATTCGGAACCCAATAAAAATCCAGATGGAGCAATCAATGCCATCCGTTGTACGAATCCTGCTGATCGCTGGCGTCTGTAGCCTCGCTACCGCCTGCAGCCTGTTCAAGTTTCCCGGTGTGCACCGTATTCAGGTCCAGCAGGGCAATATCGTCACCCAGGAAATGGTGGACCAACTCAAACCGGGCATGACCCGGCGCCAGGTGCGCTTCGTGCTGGGCACCCCTCTGGTGGAAGATACCTTCAACCCCAATCGCTGGGATTACATCAATCGCGTCCGCGACCCCGATGGCGACGAGTCCCAGAAACGCTTTACGGTCTATTTCAACGGCGACCAGTTGATCGAGACCAGCGGCGACTGGCAGCCCGCCGGCTGGCCCTGATCAAAACCCCCACCGCCAGGCAAGCGGAGCTCAATCGCCCGCGGCCTGACGCTTGGCCTTCTCCGCCCGCTGCTTGCGCGCCTCTTTGGGGTCCGCAATCAGCGGGCGATACACCTCCACCCGGTCTCCCGGCTGCAGCACGTACTCGGAAGCCACCGCCAGCCCCTTGGTACCGAGCGCCTGGCCAAAGATCCCAAGCTTGGCGGTTGCCGGGTCCACCTCAGGATACTCCCGCGGGATTCCCGAAAGCTCCAGCGCTTTCAACGCCGTGGTTCCCGGCTCCACCAGCAGACTGATCAATCGCTGTTCGTGCGGGAGCGCATACACCACTTCAACCGCGATGGTTTTCTGGCTCATGGCTTCTCTCCATAAGAGTTCTCGCTATAAATCTTGCCGGCGCGTTCGCACATGGCATCCACCATCTGGTTGGCGATTCCCCCAAACAGTTTTCCCACCGCCGCGCCCAACAGCCGATTGCTGACCTCAAATTCCAGTGTGAAGGCCACTTTGCAGGCATTTTCCGCCAGCGGCGTGAAAGTCCAGCAGCCATTGAAGCTGCTGAACGGGCCATCTACCAGCGTCAACGTCATGCGCTCCGGGCGGTGCAGCTCATTGCGGGTCACAAAGCTCTGAGTGATCCCTGCGCGGGCGAGGTCCAGCCGCGCCTCCAGGGTATGTTCGTCCTGGTGGAGCACTTCCGCGCCCCGGCAGCCGGGTAAGAACTGTGGATAACTGGCCACATCATTTACCAGATCAAACATCTGCCCGGCACTGAACATGACCAGTGCACTGCGTTCTATTTTCGTCATTGATCAATACTTACTCATTGCTCAAATATTGTCCCTGGAGGCGTTTCTTTGCCTATTCTCTGCTGGGTAGGGCGTTTTTCGCTCGCGACGCTACTCAAGGCGGATAAATCCTGCAACAATCGGCTCCCATCCGCGCAGCTGAAATCTCGAAGCAAATGCGTGCTTGGGCTTTCGCTGCGGAAGAGTGCGCGCCATAAGACCGGTAACCGGCGGCAATCAAACAGACGACAAGAATAACAGGCAAGCGAGAAATCTATGTCCGCAGCACGAGAGCATTTTGGATCCCGTATTGGTTTCATCCTGGCCGCCGCAGGCTCCGCGGTCGGGATCGGTAATCTGGTGGCGTTCCCGGTAGCGGCAACTAAAAGCGGCGGTGGCGCCTTCCTGCTGGTGTACGCGCTGTTTGTATTTCTGATCTGTCTGCCGGTGATGATGGCGGAACTGGCGCTGGGTCGCAAAACAGAAAAAGATCCGGTGGGCGCCTATCGGCAGCTTTCGGGCAGCGCAAGGCTGTGGCATATCCCGGGATGGCTGGCCCTGATTACCCCGTTCATGATTGCGGTTTTCTATATGGTGGTCACCGTATGGGTGCTCGGCTATATGGTGGAGATTTTCAAGGGCAACCTTACCAGGCTTGCCACCGAGGCCTATTTCGGTGAGTTCATCAACTCCAAAGCGGTGTTCATCTACCTGATCGTATTGATGGCGATTATCAATGGGGTGCTGTCCCTGGGCGTAAAGGATGGTATCGAGCGCGCCGCCAAGACCCTGATGCCAATTCTGTTCGTCATGCTGGTGGCACTCGTGCTGTTCGTGCTCACCCAGAAAAATGCCTTTGTGGGTGTGAACTACTATCTGATTCCGGATTTCGCCAAGATCAATGCGGAAGTCGTCAGCAAAGCCATGGCCCAGGCGTTTTTCTCCCTGTCGCTGGGGATGGGCATCATGATCACCTACGGCTCTTACATGAAAAAGCAAGACTCGATTCCGGGTTCCGCCAAGGCCGTCGCCCTCACCGATACGCTGGTGGCTTTTACCGCCGGCCTGCTGATTCTGCCGAGCATTTTCCACTTCAACCCGCAGATTGACCCGGCAACCCTGAGCGACTCCTCCGCCGGCATGATTTTCCTGTTCCTGCCGAAGATTTTCCTGTCGCTGCAGAGCACCATCGGTTACTTTGGCGCCAGCGCCGTCGCTGCGGCGTTTTTCTTCCTGGTGTTCGTCGCCGCCCTGACCTCTCTGGTTTCCATCATCGAGGTCCCCATTGCCACCCTGCGCGATGAGCGCGGCATGAGCCGCAAGAAAGCCATTACCACTCTGGCGGTTGTACAGTTCATCCTTGCCGTACTGTGCGCCATGTCGTTCGGTATGGCGGACTGGTTGACCCACTTCGTGCAGATCGCCGGGAGCGATAAATCCTTCTTCGATCTGGTAGAAATCCTGTTTTACGATACCATTCTGCCCCTCAACGGCCTGCTGGTGTGTATCTTCGTGATCTACAAGTGGAAGCGGGCCAATTTCGACCAGGAACTGACCGTGGGTGACAGCGGGTTTGCCGGCACCCTATCGCAGAAGTACGTGAACTTTGCGCTCGGTACCTTCATTCCTGTAATTCTGCTGCTGATCTTCATCAACACCGTTGCCCTGAAGTTCTTCGGCACCAGCTTTATTTAAAGCCGGTTGTTTAAAGACAAAGCCCGACAAGGCGCAAGTTGTATCCATGGCAAAAAAGAAGAAAGCCCCGACTTCCAACACCATCGCTCTGAACAAGAAGGCCAAGCACGACTATTTCATCGAGGAAAAGTTTGAGGCGGGCCTGGAGTTGCAGGGTTGGGAAGTCAAAGCCTGCCGCGAAGGCAAGGCCCAGCTCACCGACAGCTACGTCCTGTTCAAAGATGGCCAGGCGTGGCTGCTGGGCGCCCGCATCCAGCCGCTGATCAGCGCCTCCACCCACTATGTGACCGAGCCGGACCGCACCCGCCGGCTGCTGTTGAACCGCAAGGAAATCGCCAAACTGATGGCGTCCGTGGAGCAGAAGGGTTACACCTGCGTGTGCACGGCACTCTACTGGAAAAAGCATCTGATCAAATGCGAGATCGCGCTGGCCAAAGGTAAAGCCCTGCACGACAAGCGCGATACCGAGAAAGAGCGCGACTGGAACCGCGAGAAGCAGCGCCTGATGCGCCACGATCATCGCTGATCCCGCGCAATGTTTTGATTACCTCGTTGTAGGAGCCTGCTTGCAGGCGAACAACACCAGGTTCGCCTGCAAGCAGGCTCCTACAGGCAAACCCTCACCACCGGCTTAGAAAAATAACAACGAGATTTACCATGAGTGCACCACGAGGACAGTTCAGCTCCAACTTCGGCTTCCTGATGGCCGCCGCCGGCTCCGCAGTCGGCCTCGGCAACATCTGGGGTTTCCCCACCAACGTCGCCTCCAACGGCGGCGCCGCGTTCGTGGTGGTATACCTGCTAATGGCCTTCATGCTCGCCTACCCGGTACTAATGGCGGAACTCACCATCGGCCGGCATGCGCGGCGCAACATGGTGCAGGCCCTGCGCGGCATCGCCACCGGCCCCGCGACCCGCGCCGTGGGCACCGCCGCTGGTCTCGGGGGTATTGTTGTCGCCTCACTGATCCTCAGTTTCTACGCCATTGTGGCCGGATGGATGGTGGCGCACCTCGCGGATCCGTTCGCGCAATTGGTTGGCGCCAGCGAGACCGCGCAGTGGCTCACCGGCGACAGCGCCGCGCGCAACTTCACCTTCACCGCCATCTTCAGCGGCCTCACCATGCTGATCATTGCCAGTGGTGTGGAAAAAGGTATCGAGCGCTGGTCCACACTGCTGATGCCGGCACTCATCATTCTGCTGCTGATTCTGATCGCCTACGTCCTTGCCCAGCCCGGCGCGCTGATGGGACTTGAAGCCTACCTGATCCCCGATTTCGGCAAGCTTTCCCCACAGCTGCTGCTGTCCGCCATGGGCCAGGCGTTCTTCTCCCTGTCATTGGGTGTGGGCACCATGTTGATCTATGGCTCCTACCTCAGCCGGCAAGAGAGTCTGCCGCGCCTGGGAGCGCTAGTGACCCTGATCGACGTGGGCATCGCATTTACCGCCGGCCTGTTGATCCTGCCCGCCATGTACGTGGCGCAGGAAGCCGGCACCCAGATCTTTGCCGAGACCGGTGAGCTGATTGCAGGCCCGGGACTGATCCTGCAGGTTCTGCCCGCGCTGTTCGACACCATGGGCACCAGCGGCCTGTTCGTGGCCATCGCCTTCTTTGCGCTGATGGTGATCGCCTCCCTCACCTCATCCATTTCCATGCTGGAAGTGCCGGTGGCCTTCTGCATTGAAAGCCTGGGGCTCAAGCGCAAGCCGGCCACCCTGCTGATGGGGGCCATCATTTTTGGCATCAGCAGCCTGATTATCTTCAATTTCGAGACACTGTTCGGCCTAGTCGTGTCCGTCAGCACCGAGTACGGACAGCCGCTGCTGGGCGTCGTCCTGTGTGTGTTTGCCGGCTGGATCTGGCGCAAAGACCAGCTGCTGGAAGAACTGAAGAAAGGTCACGAGGACATCGAGCAAACCCTGTTCTGGAAACTCTGGCCCTGGTACGTGCGCATCGCCTGCCCGGTGCTGATTCTGGCAGCGTTTGTCCAGTCCATACTGTAATCACCAATCGGGGCCGCAGACCGCGGCCCCGCGCTTTTGTGCTCCCCCATGCGTTTCAAGAAATCATCACCGCCACCGAAAAAAAGCCACCCGGGCAGCAGTCGCAACACCGACCGCCCGCGCCCCAATCCCCGGGAAACACTGGAAATCGACATCGAACAGCTGAGCCACGAGGTGCGCGGCATCGCCCGCTACCGCGGCAAAACCCTGTTTGTGGACAACGCACTGCCCGGGGAAAAGGTCAAAGCCCGCATAACCGCGAGCCGCGCCAAGTTCGACGAAGCGGTGGCCATTGAAATTCTGGAACCAGCAGCGATCCGGCAAACCCCGCCCTGCCCGCACGCGGCAGAATGCGGCGGCTGCTCCCTGCAACACATGGCGCCGCAAGCGCAGATCGAGGCCAAACAGCAGATCCTGCTCGACCAGCTGCAGCGCTTCGGCAAAGCCGCGCCAGAGGAAGTCCTGCCACCGCTCACCGGACCCGACCTCGGCTACCGCAGCAAGGCCCGCCTCGGCGTGCGCTACGTAAAACCCAAATCCGGCGGCAAGCCCGAGCTGGTCTTCGGATTCCGCGAGAAAGGCTCCAACAACCTGACCGATATCAGTCAGTGCCTGGTATTGCCGGAGGCATTTTCCGCGCTGATCCCCGAACTGAAACAGCTGGTGGAGCGCTGCAACACCCGCCGCCACATCTCCCACATCGAAGTTGCCATCGGCGAGGACACCACCGCGCTGGTAGTGCGCCACCTGCAACCACTGACCAATGAAGACCGCAGCCTGTGGCTCACCTTTGCGCAAGTGCACGATCTGCACCTGTACTTCCAGCCCGGCGAAGAGGCCCACAAGGCATGGCCCGAAGCGGGCCCCGAGCGTCTCGCCTACGCGCTGCCGGAATTCGGCCTGACCCTACAGTTCCATCCCCAGGACTTCATCCAGGTCAATTTCGGCATCAACCGAAAAATGGTGCACACCGCCATCGAGCTGCTGGACATCCAGCCCAAAGACCGCGTGCTGGACCTCTTCTGCGGTCTCGGCAACTTCACCCTGCCCATCGCCACCCGCGCGCGCGAAGTGGTGGGTGTAGAGGGCATCCTAGAGCTGACCCGCCGCGGTCAGGAAAATGCCACCGCCAACGGTCTCGCCAACATCCAGTTCCAGGCCGCCGACCTCACCGCCGACTTCACCCGCAGCCCCTGGGCCCGCGGCGGCTTCGACAAAATCCTGCTGGACCCGCCGCGCACCGGTGCGCTGGAAGTGGTGCGCAATATCGGCCACTTCAACGCCAGCCGCATCGTCTACGTCTCCTGCAACCCCGCCACCCTGGCGCGGGACGCTGCGGAACTTATCCAGCGCGGCTACCGTCTTAGTAAGGCAGGCGTAATGGACATGTTCCCCCACACTACCCATGTGGAATCCATCGCTCTGTTTGAACGGCAGTAACCGGACGGTCACTAAATTTCCATCCCACCCTATGGTGGGCCATGACCTTCAGGTATACTCGCCGCCACGCAAATGCGTTTCGTACGAGGCTGTTTCAATGCAGCCGCACTGACACAGTTTCCGGGGATGACTTGGATTCGACGCCGGTAACGAAACCATGGGTGCATGCCGTGATGGTAGCGAATCACGTAAATCCAAAGCTGCATTTTATTAGTTGCCAACGACGACAACTACGGTGCCCAACTGGCTGCGTAAGCGGCCCGTGACGCACTACTAAGGGTTCGCCCCTTAGCGGCCTTCAGTAAGGTTCCAGTACCGCGCTGCAGGCTGTCATACAGAACTGGATCGTCCTGAAGCGTACCTGACGCGGATGGCCTAAAACTTCTTCAGGTTCGCTCTCCACGTCCTGCCCGCTGGGCTGTAGAGAGCTAAATCAATAGGCGGAACTAAGCATGTAGAGCCTCTGGCAGAGTGCTGACGGACGCGGGTTCGACTCCCGCCATCTCCACCATCTTGTAAATAGCCCTAATGAGCCCTCGCCAGCCATTAGGGCTTTTTATTAACCCGCAACTTTACTATCAGGAAATTAGGGCTGATGCGGGCAATTGCGTACTAACCAACCTTCAAACAGCTTCAAACGTACTCCTTCTCAAGCAACTGGCCTCATACTCCGGCACATCTTCTCGCCTGTACCTCACTTGACCACACAGCTTCACGTAAATCGGACCTATACCCTCAGAACACCAACGCTCCAGTGTCGCTTCACTAAGCCGCCAACGATTACATAGCTCTCTTTGCGTCATAAGTGCTTGATATTCAATCATATTTGATTCTCTAGCATATTTCAGTTGAAGCAGTCCCATATTGGGACTACCATTGATTTCATGAGACTCATTGCCCTATCGACACTGAAAGCTTTCTGGGAAGAGAACCCAGAGTACATGGATGCTAAAGAGCCAACGCTCGCTTGGTATCGGCATGCCTTAGCAGCCGACTGGAACGCACCAGCTGATGTAAAGCAGGACTTCAGAAATGCCAGCATCCTCAAAGATGGGCGAGTGATTTTCAATATTGCAGGCAACAAGTACCGTTTGGTCGTATGGATCAACTATGCCTATCGCGTGGTCTACATCCGGTTCATCGGCACCCATGCGCAATACGACAAAATTGATGTACAAACTATTTAATTGCCGGAGGAAATACTATGGACATCAAACCGATCAAAACTGATGCCGACTACCGAGCGGCATTAAAAGAAATTAACAGCCTGATGATGGCAGGCCCTGACACTCCCGAAGGTGAAAAGCTAGATGTAATGGTCACGCTTATCGAAGCTTATGAGGCCAAGCATTTCCCTATGGAACTGCCCGATCCTGTTGAAGCCATCAAGTTCGAAATGGAACGTAAAGGTTTAACAGTAAAAGACCTCGAGCCTATGATTGGTAAGAGTAATCGAGTCTATGAGATCCTTAATCACAAACGCTCACTCACACTAAAAATGATCTGGAAGCTGCATGAGGGGTTGGGCATTCCAGCTGAATCCTTGATCAAACCACCTCAAGCTCATGCTTAATACTGATGAATTTCAAAACACAGCCGAGATTGATGCTCGGTTAGTCGAGCTTGAACAGGAGAAAAAGCAGCTTCTAGCTCTCAGAGAGCAACTACAGCAACCCTCACCAAATACATCAGACTCGCCCCTATATTCACCAGAACAAAAGATTGCCATCTTCAGAGGGTTGTTTCGGGGCCGAAACGATATTTTTGCTAACCGCTGGCAAAACAAGCAAGGTCGCAGTGGTTACTCTGTTGCCTGCAATAACGAGTGGGCACAAGGAATCTGTCACAAGCCACGCATCAAATGCCAGGACTGCAATCATCGTCAGTTTACAGAGTTGAATGACAAAATCATTTATCGCCACTTAACCGTATGCGTACGGCCAGAGAGCGGAACCTGCTAAAGCAGAGCAATCCGGTGATCACGACCCACCTGATGCCAGGGTAGCCCGATCACCAACGCCTGCAGCTGCTCCGCTGTCAGGGCAACCCGCTCGCCTTGCCAAGGCTTCCCCCTGTGTCAGGATAGATGTCGCGCTCACTTTCCAACCAATAGTGTATCAGGGGGCGGTCATAGAGTGAGCAATGCCGCGATACAACGAGG
>NZ_VANI01000019.1 GCF_005771435.1 Microbulbifer harenosus | reverse complement strand
TGGCGCTGCCGTTGCCTTCGACGGTATCGATAACGCACCGGAAGAGCGCGAGCGCGGTATCACCATCTCCACTTCCCACGTGGAATACGAGTCCCCGACTCGTCACTACGCGCACGTTGACTGCCCGGGACACGCCGACTACGTGAAGAACATGATCACCGGCGCGGCGCAGATGGACGGCGCGATCCTGGTATGTTCCGCTGCTGACGGCCCCATGCCGCAGACCCGCGAGCACATCCTGCTGTCCCGTCAGGTAGGTGTACCGTACATCGTGGTATTCCTGAACAAAGCCGACATGGTCGACGACGAAGAGCTGCTGGAACTGGTGGAGATGGAAGTTCGCGAACTTCTGGACCAGTACGAGTTCCCGGGCGACGACACTCCGATCATCGTTGGTTCTGCGCTGATGGCGCTGAACGGCGAAGACGACAACGAAATGGGTACCACTGCCGTTAAGAAACTGGTGGAAACCCTGGACGCCTACATCCCGGAGCCTGAGCGCGCTATCGACAAGCCGTTCCTGATGCCGATCGAAGACGTATTCTCCATCTCTGGTCGCGGTACCGTAGTAACCGGCCGTGTAGAGCGTGGTATCGTCAAGACTGGTGATGAAATCGCCATCGTTGGTATCCGTGACACCACCACCACCACCTGTACCGGTGTGGAAATGTTCCGCAAGCTGCTGGACGAAGGTCGTGCTGGTGAGAACATCGGCGCCCTGCTGCGCGGCACCAAGCGTGACGAAGTAGAGCGTGGTCAGGTACTGGCCAAGCCGGGTTCCATCACTCCGCACACCAAGTTCGAAGCGGAAGTGTACGTACTGTCCAAGGACGAAGGTGGTCGTCACACCCCGTTCTTCAAGGGCTACCGTCCGCAGTTCTACTTCCGTACCACCGACGTAACTGGTGCGTGTGAACTGCCGGAAGGCACCGAGATGGTAATGCCGGGCGATAACGTTCAGATGACCGTTACCCTGATTGCCCCGATCGCCATGGAAGAAGGTCTGCGTTTCGCGATTCGCGAAGGTGGCCGTACCGTTGGTGCTGGCGTTGTAGCCAAAATCATCGAGTAATCGGTGAATAAGTGCGGCTTTCGAGTGAATCGTAAGTCGCACTTGCAAATGCTGGGGTGGGTGGTATTATCCGCCCCTCATTTTTTCCGGTAGTGGCGCAGTCCACCTCCGGAAGTGTTCCAGGCCAGTAGTTCAATTGGTAGAGCACCGGTCTCCAAAACCGGCTGTTGGGGGTTCGAGTCCCTCCTGGCCTGCCAACTTTCAGATGCCCGCAAGGGGCCTGCAGTTGGGCTATCCTGTACTGCTGTCGCTCTTTGTGGTCGTTGGCAATAAAGGCGCCTTGCGGTAAAGGGGCGCGCTAAAGGCTTCTTTGTATGAATGCTAAAGTAGAGGCGAAAACCTTTCGTCTTGACGGCCTGAAGTGGCTGCTGGTTGTGCTGCTTGTCGGTGCCGCTGTGGCGGGCAATTCCTACTACGCCGAAATCCCCCTGTTGTATCGTGTCCTGGCAATTGTTGCGCTTTGCCTTGCGGCGGCATTTGTTGCTGTGCAGACAGAGAAGGGTAGTAGCTTCTGGAACCTGCTGCGGGAAGCTCAGAATGAAGTGCGTCGGGTGGTATGGCCGACTCGCCAGGAGGCAACGCAGACCACGTTGATTGTGGTGGTGTTCGTGCTGTTGATGGCGGTTATTCTGTGGGGGCTGGATACTGGCCTCGGCTGGCTCGCTTCCAAGATCATTGGCTAAAGGTTAATCCATGGCAAAGCATTGGTACGTGGTTCAGGCTTACTCCGGTTATGAGAAACGCGTGGCGTCTTCTCTGAAGGAGCGCATTGAGCTGCACGAAATGGATCACCTGTTTGGTGAAGTGCTTGTCCCCACGGAAGAAGTGGTGGAGATGCGTGCCGGTCAGAAGCGTAAGAGTGAGCGCAAGTTTTTCCCTGGTTATGTACTGGTGGAAATGGAGCTCAATGACGACACCTGGCACCTGGTGAAGGAAACTCCCCGTGTGCTGGGCTTTATCGGCGGCAAGGCGGACAAGCCGGCGCCGATTACCGATCGCGAAGCGCAGGCCATCCTGAATCGTATGGATGACGCTGCGGAGAAACCCAAGCCCAAGACCCTGTTCGAGCCGGGTGAAATGGTACGGGTTATCGACGGTCCGTTTAACGATTTCAACGGTGTGGTGGAAGAGGTCAACTACGAGAAGAGTCGCCTGCGGGTGGCGGTGTTGATCTTCGGTCGCTCTACGCCGGTAGAGCTGGAATTCAGTCAGGTAGAGAAAGGCTGATTTCGAGCTGGAAGGATTCGGCCCTCTTTCGCTAATCGCGGAAGGGGGCTTTCGCGTCCCTGAAAACTGTGTTGCCGATTTGGTGAGCGGTGGCAGGGGTACAAACAGGGGAGCTGAGCGTTGCACGTTTGTAAAAGTGTACAGCGCAGGCGCTAATACCCAGTTAAAGAGGAAGCTGTAATGGCTAAGAAAGTAGAAGCTTACATCAAGCTGCAAGTGAAGGCCGGCCAGGCCAACCCGAGTCCGCCCGTTGGTCCTGCGCTGGGTCAGAAAGGCGTGAACATCATGGAATTCTGTAAGGCGTTCAACGCCCAGACCCAGGGTATTGAGCCGGGCCTGCCGATTCCTGTTGTGATCTCTGTATACAGCGATCGCTCTTTCACCTTCGTTATGAAGTCCCCGCCCGCCGCGGTTCTGCTGCGCAAGGCTGCCAAGATCAAGAGCGGCTCCGGCCGTCCGAACACTGAGAAAGTGGGCAAAGTAACCCGCGCTCAGATCGAAGAGATCGTGGAAATGAAGAAAGCTGACCTGACTGCATCCGACCTGGAAGCAGCTGTGCGCACCATCGCTGGTTCCGCACGCAGTGCCGGTATCGAAGTGGAGGGCGTGTAAGTGGCCAAATTGACCAAGCGTCAGCGCGCTATCGCTGAAAAACTCCAGTCTGGCAAGGCATACGGTATCGACGAAGCGGTATCCCTGCTGAAAGAGTTCTCCAATGTCAAATTCGCGGAAACCGTTGATGCCGCCATCAACCTGGGTATCGATCCGCGCAAATCCGACCAGGCCGTTCGCGGTGCGACTACTCTGCCGCACGGTACCGGTAAAGACGTGCGTGTAGCCGTATTTACCCAGGGCGCCAACGCTGAAGCTGCCAAGGCAGCTGGCGCTGAACTGGTGGGTATGGACGAACTGGCTGCCGACATCAAAGCCGGCAACATGGACTTCGACGTGGTTATCGCCTCTCCGGACGCGATGCGCGTTGTTGGCCAGCTGGGCCAGATCCTCGGTCCGCGCGGTCTGATGCCGAACCCGAAAACCGGCACCGTAACCCCGGACGTGGTAACCGCGGTTAAGAATGCCAAGGCCGGTCAGGTGCGCTTCCGCGCTGACAAGGGCGGCATCATTCACGGTGGTATCGGCAAAATCGGCTTCGACGCCAAGCTGCTGAAGGAAAACCTGGAAGCGCTGGTAGCGGATCTGAAGAAAGCCAAACCGGCTTCTGCCAAGGGCGTGTATCTGAAGAAGATCACCCTGAGCACCACTATGGGCCCGGGTCTGACCATCGACCAGGCTTCTCTGGACGTTAAATAACTTTCTAGTGGGGTTTTCCCAAGAAAGTTAGCAGCGTTCAGTAAAAAGAACTTTGGGGTCCGCCGCTCTGGTTTACCGGGTGGCGGGCCGTCAAAGACCGTAGGCGCGGCGGGTGTTTGAGGTTTAAATGCCCACTGCTTAATCCGATACGAGGCCAGGTTGGTCAATACGGTATCGAGCCTACGCAGACGGTGTGCCCAAACCAGTATTTTTACTGGATTTGAGCTTAAAGCACCGGAACGGGTCGGGTGACATGTGGTTCCCGGTCTTCATTCAAATCCAGGAGTGACACTATGGCTATTGGACTCGTAGACAAGAAAGCGATTGTCGCGGAAGTCCAGCAGGCTGCTGAGGGTGCTCTGTCTGCGGTTGTTGCGGATTCCCGCGGCGTAACCGTGAATGACATGACTGCCCTGCGCAAAGAGGCTCGCGAACACGGCGTTTGGCTGAAAGTTGTTCGTAATACTCTGGCGCGTCGCGCTCTGGCCGGTACCGAATTCGAATGTCTCGTTGAGAAATTCGTCGGTCCCAGCATCATTGCTTTTTCCAATGAACACCCGGGTGCCGGTGCGCGCATCCTGCGTGACTTCGCGAAGAAGAATGACAAGCTGGAACTGAAAGGTGCCGCCTTCGAAGGCGTAGCGACTGACGTCCAACTGTTGGCAAGCCTGCCGACATACGACGAAGCAATCGCCCAGCTGATGAGCGTGTTGAAAGAAGCCTCTGCTGGCAAGCTGGTCCGCACCATTGCGGCCGTTCGCGACCAAAAAGAGCAGCAAGCTGCGTAATTGTTTCGCTTCGCGAAATCGCAGTTTTCAACGACTTTTTATTGAATTTACGAGCAGCTTGCTGCTCACACGAAATCAGGTACTAACTCATGTCTCTGACTAAAGAAGATATCATCAATGCGATCGCCGAGATGTCCGTTAAGGACGTTGTTGAGCTGATCACCGCTATGGAAGAGAAGTTCGGCGTAACTGCAGCTGCTGCTGTTGTTGCTGCTGGCCCGGCTGCTGAAGCGGCTGAAGAGAAAGACTCTTTCGACATCGTTCTGACTTCCGCAGGCGACAAGAAAGTGAACGTGATCAAGGTTGTTCGCGGCATCACCGGTCTGGGCCTGAAAGAAGCCAAAGAACTGGTAGACGGCGCTCCGAGCACTCTGAAAGAAGCTGCAGCCAAGGCTGAAGCTGAAGATGCGAAGAAGCAGCTGGAAGAAGCTGGCGCTACCGTAGAACTGAAGTAATTCGGATCTACACAGCACCGCCAGTGGCTGCGTAATCAACCGCTGGCGGAAAGGCTGGTGGACTTTTGTCCGCCGGCCTTTTTGCCGTTTGCGACACCGGGCTTTTCCCGTTACGGGAAATGAAGAAACCTCCGGTTCCAAGGCAAATTTATAGAGACGTTTGCGCAGATTTCGGTACGCTTTTTGATCAGCTTCTTAAAGCGTAGCGCAATGTGCAGAGACTTCTCGCCCGGATGGGCTGCGTATCGTCACCGTGTTGACCGCAGTTCTAAGGAAGTCTTGTCACTGATCAAGCTGGGGAATATGAATGGCTTACTCATACACTGAGAAAAAACGTATCCGCAAGGATTTTGGCAAACTGCCTAAGGTCATGGACGTACCTTTCCTGCTTGCGATACAGCTGGACTCGTATCGCAAATTCACGCAGGCCGACACGCGCCCGGATGAGCGCCTGGATATGGGTCTGCAGGCGGCGTTCAAGTCTGTATTTCCGATCGTCAGCTACTCCGGCAACGCCGCACTGGAGTACGTGAGCTACACCCTCGGCAAGCCGGTATTCGATGTCAAGGAATGTACCCTGCGCGGCGTTACCTACGCGTGCCCGCTGCGTGTGCGCGTGCGCCTGATCATTTACGATAAAGAATCTGCGAATAAGTCCATCAAGGACATCAAAGAGCAGGAAGTGTACATGGGCGAGATTCCGCTCATGACTGAAAACGGTACCTTCGTAATCAACGGTACCGAGCGCGTGATCGTGTCCCAGCTGCACCGTTCCCCGGGTGTGTTCTTCGATCACGACAAGGGCAAGACTCACTCCTCAGGTAAGCTGCTGTACGCCGCACGGGTGATTCCTTACCGTGGTTCCTGGCTCGACTTCGAGTTCGATCCGAAAGACCTGGTCTACGTGCGTATTGACCGTCGCCGCAAACTGCCGGCGACCATCCTGCTGCGCGCCCTGGGCTTCAGCTCCCAGGAAATGCTGGAAATGTTCTTTGAAACCAGCAAGTTCACCCTGAACAACGAAACCGTCAGCCTGAAACTGATCCCGTCGCGTCTGCGCGGTGATGTGGCCTCCTTCGACATCAAGGACGGCAGCGGCAAGGTGATTGTCGAGGAAGGGCGCCGTATTACCCCGCGCCACATTCGCCAGCTGGAAAAAGCCGGGGTGGAAACCCTGGAAGCGCCGGTGTCTTACGCCAATGGCCGCGTACTGGCCCACGACATCATCGACGAGTCCACCGGTGAAGTGGCCATCGAATGTAATACCGAAATTACCGATGAAGTCATCAACAAGCTGCGCGTCCTGAACATCAAGCAGTTCGAGACCCTGTACACCAACGATCTCGACTGCGGTCCGTTCGTGTCCGACACCTTGCGCGCCGATCCTTCCCGCACCCAGCTGGAAGCGCTGGTAGAAATCTACCGCATGATGCGCCCGGGCGAGCCGCCCACCAAGGAGTCCGCGGAGTCCCTGTTCGAGAACCTGTTCTTCTCCGACGAGCGCTACGATCTGTCCGCGGTTGGTCGCATGAAGTTCAACCGTCGCCTGGGTCGCGAAGACGAAACCGGTCAGGGCACCCTGAGCAAAGAGGACATTGTTGACGTTCTGAAGACCCTGATCGAGATCCGCAACGGTCGCGGCATGGTGGACGACATCGACCACCTGGGTAACCGTCGTGTGCGTTCCGTGGGCGAAATGGCGGAAAACCAGTTCCGCGTCGGCCTGGTACGCGTAGAGCGCGCGGTGAAAGAGCGTTTGTCCATGGCGGAGTCCGAAGGCCTGATGCCGCAGGACCTGATCAACGCCAAGCCGGTAGCGGCCGCGGTGAAGGAATTCTTTGGTTCCTCCCAGCTGTCCCAGTTTATGGACCAGAACAACCCGCTGTCCGAGGTGACCCACAAGCGCCGTGTATCTGCACTGGGCCCGGGTGGTCTGACCCGCGAGCGCGCGGGCTTCGAGGTGCGCGACGTGCACCCGACCCACTACGGCCGCGTGTGTCCGATTGAAACGCCGGAAGGTCCGAACATCGGTCTGATCAACTCTTTGGCCACCTTTGCCCGCGCCAACCACTACGGCTTCCTTGAGAGCCCGTACCGCAAGGTGGTGGACGGCCAGGTGACCGACCAGATCGAATACCTGTCCGCGATCAACGAAGCGAACTACGTGATTGCACAGGCGTCCGCTGCAATGGACGAGAACGGTCGCTTTACCGATGACCTGGTCAGTGTGCGTCACCAGAACGAATTTACTCTGAAGACCCCGGACGAAATCCAGTACATGGACGTGTCTGCTCGTCAGGTAGTGTCTGTGGCCGCGGCGATGATTCCGTTCCTCGAGCACGATGACGCCAACCGCGCACTCATGGGTTCCAACATGCAGCGTCAGGCGGTTCCAACCCTGCGCGCTGAGAAGCCGCTGGTGGGCACCGGTATGGAGCGCACCGTAGCGCGCGACTCCGGCGTTTGCGTGGTAGCCAAGCGCGGCGGCGTGATCGAGCGTGTGGACGCGAGCCGTGTAGTTGTGCGTGTGCACGACAGCGAGGTAGAAGCCGGCGACGCGGGTGTGGATCTGTACAACCTGACCAAGTACACCCGTTCCAACCAGAACACCTGTATCAACCAGCGCCCGATCGTGAAGACCGGCGATGTGGTTGAGCGTGGCGATATCCTGGCCGACGGCCCGTCCGTTGACCTGGGTGAGCTGGCGCTGGGCCAGAACATGCGCATCGCGTTCATGCCCTGGAACGGCTACAACTTCGAGGACTCCATCCTCGTATCCGAGCGCGTGGTGCAGGATGACCGCTTCACCACCATCCACATCCAGGAGCTGACCTGTATTGCCCGCGACACCAAGCTGGGCAGTGAGGAAATCACCGCGGATATCCCCAACGTGGGCGAATCGGCGCTGAACAAGCTGGACGAGTCCGGCATCGTGTACATCGGTGCGGAAGTGGGCGCTGGCGACATCCTGGTCGGCAAGGTGACCCCGAAAGGCGAAGCCCAGCTGACCCCGGAAGAGAAACTGCTGCGCGCGATCTTCGGTGAGAAGGCGTCCGATGTTAAAGACACCTCCCTGCGTGCGCCCTCCGGCACCCGCGGCACCGTGATCGACGTACAGGTCTTCACCCGCGACGGCCTGCAGAAAGACCAGCGCTCCATCGCCATCGAGAAGGCGCAGCTGGACGAAGTGCGTAAGGACCTGAACGAGGAATACCGCATCGTCGAAGGCGCCACCTTCGAGCGTCTGCAGGCAGCACTGGAAGGCCAGAAGGTTGCCGGCGGCAAGGGCGTGAAGAAAGGCGACGAGCTGACCGCAGAAGTGCTGTCCAGCCTGCCGCGCGAAGACTGGTTCAAGCTGCGCATGGTGGAAGACAGCCTGAACGAGCAGCTGGAAAAAGCCGAAGCCCAGCTGAAAGAACGTCGCAAACTGCTCGACGAGAAGTTTGAAGACAAGAAGAAGAAACTGGAATCCGGCGACGATCTGGCACCGGGCGTGCTGAAAATCGTCAAGGTTTACCTGGCGATCAAGCGTCGCATCCAGCCCGGTGACAAGATGGCCGGTCGTCACGGTAACAAGGGTGTTATCTCCGTGATCAAACCGGTGGAAGACATGCCCTACGACGAAAACGGCGTGCCGGTAGACGTAGTGCTGAACCCGCTGGGTGTTCCGTCCCGTATGAACGTGGGTCAGGTACTGGAGATGCACCTGGGTATGGCGGCGAAGGGCCTCGGTGCCAAGATCGACCGCATGATCAAGGAGCAGCAGGAAGTGGCGAAAGTCCGCGGCTTCCTGGAAGAGGTATACAACTCCACTGGCGGTAACAAGGAAGAGCTGGACCAGCTGACCGACCAGGAAATCCTGGCGATGGCTGAGAACCTGCGCGGCGGTGTGCCGATGGCCACGCCGGTGTTCGACGGTGCCGCGGAATCCGAGATCAAGCAGCTGCTGCGTCTGGCGGATATCCCGGATTCCGGTCAGATCACCCTGCACGACGGCCGTACCGGTGATGCCTTCGAGCGTCCGGTCACCGTGGGCTACATGTACATGCTGAAACTGAACCACCTGGTGGACGACAAGATGCACGCGCGTTCTACCGGTTCCTACAGCCTGGTTACCCAGCAGCCGCTGGGTGGTAAGGCCCAGTTCGGTGGTCAGCGTTTCGGTGAGATGGAGGTGTGGGCACTGGAAGCTTACGGTGCCGCCTACACCCTGCAGGAAATGCTCACGGTCAAATCCGATGACGTGGAAGGTCGTACCAAGATGTACAAGAACATCGTGGATGGCGACCACCGCATGGAGCCGGGCATGCCCGAATCCTTCAACGTACTGGTCAAGGAAATCCGCTCGCTGGGTATGAACTTCGAGCTGGAAAACGAATAAGTCCTGAAGCAAAAGTTGTAGGAGCCTGCTTGCAGGCGAACAGAAAAGTGCCGGTAGCGTTTGTTCAACGCTGCCGGCCTTCCCGGCCCAGGCTGCAGCGGCCGGGATGACCACCCCCCAGTGGAGGAAAGGCCTTGAAAGATTTGTTAAACCTGGTGAAAGCCCAGGATCAGCTGGAAGAATTTGACGCGATCCGTATCGGTCTGGCATCCCCGGACATGATCCGCTCCTGGTCCTACGGCGAAGTGAAAAAGCCGGAGACCATCAACTACCGTACCTTCAAGCCGGAACGCGAAGGCCTGTTCTGCGCCAAGATCTTTGGCCCGGTCAAGGACTACGAGTGCCTGTGCGGTAAGTACAAGCGCATGAAGCACCGCGGCATCATCTGCGAAAAGTGCGGCGTGGAAGTGACCAAGGCCAAGGTGCGCCGCGAGCGCATGGGCCACATCGAACTGGCATCGCCGGTTGCGCACATCTGGTTTTTGAAATCGTTGCCGTCCCGTATCGGTCTGCTGCTGGACATGACCCTGCGCGACATCGAGCGCGTGCTCTACTTCGAATCCTACGTAGTGACCGATCCGGGTATGACTACCCTGGAGCGCGGTCAGCTGCTGAACGACGAGCAGTACTTCGAGGCGATGGAAGAGTTCGCCGACGAGTTCGAAGCCAAAATGGGTGCGGAAGCCATCCAGGAACTGATGAACGATATCGACCTGCCGTCTGAAATTCAGCGTCTGCGGGAAGAGATTCCGTCCACCAATTCCGAGACCAAGATCAAGAAACTGTCCAAGCGCCTGAAGCTGCTGGAAGCCTTCTACAAGTCCGGCAACAAGCCGGAGTGGATGGTTATGCAGGCGCTGCCGGTGCTGCCGCCGGACCTGCGTCCGCTGGTACCCCTGGACGGCGGTCGTTTTGCGACCTCCGACCTGAACGATCTGTACCGCCGCGTGATCAACCGCAACAACCGTCTGAAGCGCCTGCTCGAGCTGAACGCGCCGGATATCATCGTGCGCAACGAAAAGCGCATGCTGCAGGAGGCGGTAGACGCCCTGTTGGATAACGGTCGTCGCGGTCGCGCCATCACCGGTTCCAACAAGCGCCCGCTGAAATCCCTGGCCGACATGATCAAGGGTAAACAGGGTCGTTTCCGTCAGAACCTGCTGGGCAAGCGCGTTGACTACTCCGGTCGTTCCGTGATCGTGGTAGGTCCGACCCTGCGTCTGCACCAGTGCGGTCTGCCGAAGAAAATGGCCCTTGAGCTGTTCAAGCCGTTCATTTTCGGCAAACTGGAAGCCCGCGGCCTCGCCACCACCATCAAGGCGGCGAAGAAAATGGTCGAGCGCGAAGAAGCGGTGGTGTGGGATATCCTCGACGAGGTGATCCGCGAGCACCCGGTACTGCTGAACCGCGCCCCGACCCTGCACCGTCTGGGTATCCAGGCGTTCGAGCCGGTACTGATTGAAGGTAAAGCGATCCAGCTGCACCCGCTGGTGTGTGCGGCGTACAACGCCGACTTCGACGGTGACCAGATGGCGGTACACGTACCGCTGACCATCGAGGCGCAGCTGGAATCCCGCGCGCTGATGATGTCCACCAACAACATCCTGTCGCCCGCCAACGGCGAGCCGATCATCGTGCCTTCCCAGGACGTGGTACTGGGTCTGTACTGGATGACCCGCGAGCGCGTGAACGATAAAGGTGAAGGCATGTTCTTCACCGATATCAAGGAAGTGAGCCGCGCCTTCTACGCCAAGCAGGTTGGCCTGCAGGCGAAGGTGAAAGTGCGTATCGACGAAGTGGAAATCGGCGAAGACGGCGAGAAGCGCAAGACCCGCACCGTGTACGACACCACTGTCGGCCGCGCGCTGCTGTGGAACATTGTGCCGGACGGTATGCCCTTCGACATGGTCAACCAGCCCATGAAGAAGAAGGCGATCTCCCGCGTTCTGAACGAGTGTTACCGCAAGGTGGGCCTGAAGGCGACCGTTATCTTTGCTGACCAGCTGATGTACACCGGTTTCGACTTCTCCACCAAGTCCGGTTCCTCCATCGGTGTGAACGACTTCGAGATCCCGGCGGCCAAGGCCGACCTGATCGCTTCCGCGGAAGAGGAAGTGAAAGAGATCGAGAGCCAGTTCGCCTCCGGTCTGGTAACCGCGGGTGAGAAATACAACAAGGTTATCGACGTGTGGTCCCGTACCAACGATAAGGTAACCCAGGCAATGATGGCCGGCATCCGCAAGGAAAAGGTCATCAACAAGGCCGGTGAGGAAACCGAACAGGACTCCTTCAACTCCGTGTACATGTACGCCGACTCCGGCGCGCGGGGTTCCGAGGCGCAGATCCGTCAGCTCGCCGGTATGCGCGGCCTGATGGCGCGCCCGGACGGCTCCATTATCGAAAACGCCATTACTGCGAACTTCCGTGAAGGTCTGAGCGTACTGCAGTACTTCATCTCCACTCACGGTGCGCGTAAAGGTCTGGCGGATACCGCACTGAAAACCGCGAACTCCGGTTACCTGACCCGCCGTCTGGTGGACGTGGCCCAGGACGTGGTGATCACCGAGATCGACTGTGGCACCGACGAAGGTCTGACCATGGCGCCGGTGATCGAGGGTGGTGACGTGATCGAATCTCTGGGTGACCGTATCCTCGGCCGCGTCGTGGCCCGCGATGTGCCCAAGCCCGGCAGCGACGAGATCGCGGTACCGGCCGGCACCATGATCGACGAGGCGTGGGTAGAGCGCATCGAAGGCATGGGTATCGACGAGGTTATCGTGCGTTCCGCGATCACCTGTGAAACCGGCCACGGTATCTGCGCCCAGTGTTACGGTCGCGACCTGGCCCGCGGCCACCGCGCCAACCCGGGTGAAGCCGTGGGTGTTGTCGCGGCGCAGTCCATCGGTGAGCCGGGTACCCAGCTGACCATGCGGACCTTCCACATCGGTGGTGCGGCGAGCCGTGCTTCCGCGGCGGACAGCATTCAGGTGAAGCTGGGCGGTACCGTACGTCTGCACAATGTGAAGACGGTCAAGGCGGCAAACGGCAATCTGGTGGCGGTTTCCCGCTCCGGTGAGCTGGCGCTTGCCGACAGCGCCGGTCGCGAGCGCGAGCGCTACAAGCTGCCCTACGGTGCACAGATCAGCGTTGACGAAGGTGCCGAGGTTGAAGGCGGCAAGATCGTCGCCAAGTGGGACCCGCACACCCACCCGATCATTACCGAGGTGGCGGGTTGGGTGAAACTGTCCGGTATGGAAGATGGCCTGTCCATCCGCAAGCAGACCGACGAAATCACCGGTTTGTCCTCCATCGAGGTGATCGACCCGGCGGAACGTCCGGCTGCGGGTAAAGACCTGCGCCCGGCGGTAACCCTGGTGGACGAGAACGGTGAAGAACTGACCCTGGCGAGTTCCAGTGCCCCGGCGCACTACGCGCTGCCGCCGCGCGCGATCCTGAGCCTGAAAGAGGGCGACAAGGTGAACGTGGGTGACGTCATCGCCCGTATTCCGCAGGAATCCGGCGGTACCAAGGACATCACCGGTGGTCTGCCGCGCGTTGCCGACCTGTTCGAAGCACGTAAGCCGAAAGAGCCGTCCATCCTGGCGGAGATCTCCGGTACCGTGTCCTTTGGTAAAGAGACCAAGGGCAAGGTGCGCCTGCAGATCACCCCGAAAGACGGCAAGCCGCTGGCCAACGGCAAGGACTCCTACGAGGTCCTGATTCCGAAGCACCGCCAGCTGACCGTGTTCGAGGGGGAAACCGTGGAGAAGGGGGAGGTCATTTCCGACGGCCCGTCCAACCCGCACGACATCCTGCGCCTCAAAGGCGTTGAGGAACTGGCGCGTTACATCACCAATGAGATCCAGGAGGTTTACCGCCTCCAGGGTGTGAAGATCAACGACAAGCACATCGAAACCATCGTGCGTCAGATGCTGCGCAAAGTTGAAATTCTGGAGATGGGCGATTCCGAGTTCATCAAGGGTGAGCAGGTCGAGTACCAGGCGGTCATCGAAGAAAACGAGCGCCTGCGCGCCGAAGGCAAACAGCCGGCTCAGTACGAGCGCCTGCTGCTGGGTATCACCAAGGCGTCTCTGGCGACCGAGTCCTTCCTGTCCGCGGCCTCCTTCCAGGAGACCACCCGCGTACTGACCGAAGCAGCGGTGACCGGCAAGGAAGACAGCCTGCGCGGCCTGAAGGAGAACGTGGTTGTGGGTCGTCTGATCCCGGCCGGTACCGGTCTCGCCTACCACGCCGAGCGCAAGCGCAAGCGCACCCAGCAGGTGAGCTTCGGTTATGCCGAAGGCCCGTCTGCGGAAGAGGTGGAAGCGGCGCTGACCGAAGCCCTGAAATCATCCGGGGAGTAAGTCGGCCGCATGTCGCCGACCGGGCAGTTCCGCCCGGTCGGTACCGAATCGCAGTCACCATGGCAGTGAGTGTTTATTGTCCATGGTGATTGACTAGGGGTGTCGCAGTTTATAGAATGCGGCCCCCGCTAATGGGGTGGAACCGTCCGCTGTCTTCGGATAGCCCGGGTGGTTACGCACTGACGATAGGCCCTCACTGCAGTTGATGGTGGGGGCGTTTTATTTTTGGAGTGATTTTTAATGGCAACGATCAACCAGTTGGTTCGTAAGCCGAGAAAACGCAAAGTTGAAAAAAGCGATGTGCCTGCATTGCAAGCTAACCCGCAACGTCGCGGAGTCTGCACTCGTGTGTATACCACTACACCGAAGAAGCCGAACTCTGCACTGCGTAAAGTTTGCCGTGTGCGCCTGACCAACGGTTTCGAAGTAACTTCGTACATCGGCGGTGAAGGCCACAACCTGCAGGAGCACAGCGTGGTGCTGATTCGCGGCGGTCGTGTAAAAGACCTGCCGGGTGTGCGCTACCACACTGTACGCGGCGCACTTGACTGTGCCGGCGTAAACAATCGCAAACAGGCCCGTTCCAAGTACGGCGTCAAGCGTCCTAAGGGTTAATTCCCTAGGTCACAATTTGCGTTTCGGTTTAACGAATAACCGGAGTAAGGCTGAGCTCGCCGAGTTGTAACTGTTTACGGCGGCGTCTCGGAGTAACCCTGAAGAGAGGCAATCCCATGCCAAGAAGACGTGTAGTCGCCAAGCGCGAAGTGCTGCCCGATCCCAAGTTCGGGAATGTGACTCTGGCCAAGTTCATGAACCATGTCATGATCAGCGGCAAGAAGTCCGTGGCGGAAAGCATCGTATACGGTGCACTGGATCTGGTTTCAGAAAAACTGAACAAGGATCCGATTGAGATTTTCGAAGAGTCCCTGGAAAACATCGCTCCGATGGTGGAAGTAAAGTCCCGTCGTGTTGGTGGTGCTACCTACCAGGTGCCGGTAGAAGTGCGTCCTGCGCGTCGTACCGCTCTGGCAATGCGTTGGTTGGTGGATTTCTCCCGCAAGCGCGGTGAAAAGTCCATGGCGCAGCGACTGGCCAATGAAATGATCGACGCTTCCCAGAACAAGGGTGGCGCGGTCAAGAAGCGTGAAGACGTGCACCGTATGGCGGAAGCCAACAAGGCGTTCTCTCACTATCGCTTCTAAGATAGTGACGCTTCCAAGTCTGATGATTACTACCATCGGAAATTAATACCGAAAGGCAGCAAGGAAGGTTCCGCGCTGCCTTTTGCCGTTATATCGAGGATACAACTGTGGCACGTAAAACGCCTATCGCACGCTATCGCAATATCGGTATCTGCGCCCACGTAGACGCCGGTAAAACCACCACCACCGAGCGCGTCCTGTTCTACACCGGTCTGTCCCACAAAATTGGTGAGGTGCACGAGGGTGCGGCCACCATGGACTGGATGGCACAGGAGCAAGAGCGTGGTATTACCATCACCTCCGCGGCGACCACCTGCTTCTGGGCTGGAATGCGTCAGCAGTTCGACCAGCACCGCATCAACATCATCGACACCCCCGGACACGTTGACTTCACCATTGAAGTAGAGCGCTCCCTGCGTGTACTGGACGGCGCGGTTGTTGTGCTGTGTGGTTCCTCCGGTGTGCAGCCGCAGACCGAAACCGTATGGCGTCAGGCCAACAAGTACGAAGTACCGCGCATGGTCTTCGTCAACAAGATGGACCGCACTGGTGCCAACTACCTGAATGTTGTTAAGCAGCTGAAAACTCGTCTGAACGCGAACGCAGTTCCGCTGCAGATGACCATTGGCTCTGAAGACGAGTTCAAGGGTGTTGTTGACCTGGTCAAGATGAAAGCCATCATCTGGAACGAAGAAGACCAGGGCATGACCTTCAGCTACGAAGACATCCCCGCTGATATGGCCGATCAGTGCGCCGAAATGCGCGAATTCCTGATGGAAGCTGCGGCTGAAGCCAGCGAAGAGCTGATGGAGAAATACCTCGAAGAAGGCGAGCTGTCCGAAGAGGAAATCAAGGCGGCAATCCGTCAGCGCACTCTGGCCAACGAAATCGTACCGGTTCTCGGCGGTTCTGCATTCAAGAACAAGGGTGTGCAGGCGGTATTGGACGCGGTTATTGAATACCTGCCGGCGCCGACCGAAGTTAAGGCGATCGAAGGTACTCTGGACGACGGTGAAACCATCGCTACCCGTGAGGCTGACGATAACGCGCCGTTTGCTGCGCTGGCATTCAAAATTGCCACCGACCCCTTCGTTGGTACTCTGACTTTCTTCCGTGTTTACTCCGGTAAACTGGAGAGCGGCACTGGTGTGTTCAATTCCGTGAAGAGCAAGCGCGAGCGTATCGGCCGTATGGTGCAGATGCACGCGAACAACCGTCAGGAAATCAAAGAAGTACTGGCTGGTGACATCGCCGCGGCGATCGGTCTGAAAGACACCACCACTGGTGACACTCTGTGTGATGAGGCCAACAAGATTGTTCTCGAGCGTATGGAGTTCCCGGAGCCGGTAATCTCCGTAGCGGTTGAGCCGAAGTCCAAGCCGGATCAGGAAAAAATGGGTATCGCTCTGGGCAAGCTGGCTCAGGAAGACCCGTCTTTCCGTGTCAAGACCGACGAAGAAACTGGTCAGACCATCATCTCCGGTATGGGTGAGTTGCACCTGGACATCATCGTCGACCGTATGCGTCGCGAGTTTAACGTGGAAGCCAACATCGGTAAGCCGCAGGTTGCCTACCGCGAGCGCATCACCAACAAGTGTGAGATCGAAGGCAAGTTCGTGCGTCAGTCCGGTGGTCGCGGTCAGTACGGTCACGTATGGATTCGCTTCGAGCCGAACCTGGACGCGGATGCGGAAGACGGTCTGGTATTCGTGAACGAGATCGTGGGTGGTGTGGTTCCGAAGGAATACGTACCGGCGATCCAGAAGGGTATCTCCGAGCAGATGCAGAACGGCGTACTGGCGGGCTACCCGCTGCTGGGTCTGAAGGCTACTGTGTACGACGGTTCCTACCACGATGTGGACTCCAACGAGATGGCGTTCAAGATCGCTGCGTCCATGGCGACCAAGCAGCTGGCCCAGAAGGGTGGCGCTGTACTGCTTGAGCCGATCATGAAGGTCGAAGTGGTAACTCCGGAAGAGAACATGGGTGACGTGGTCGGTGACCTGAACCGTCGTCGTGGTCTTATCCAGGGTATGGATGAGAACTCCTCTGGCAAGGTGATCAACGCAGAGGTGCCGCTGGCTGAAATGTTTGGCTACGCTACCGATCTGCGCTCCGCCACCCAGGGCCGTGCTACCTACACCATGGAATTCCAGAAGTACGCGGAAGCACCGAAGAACGTTGCTGACGAAATCATCGCCAAGAACAAGGCCTGATAGGTTCGCAACCCTATGACGGGGAGTCCTGCGGGGCTCCCTTGCTAGAATTTTTTTCAGACAAGCTTTGATCTAGAGGACATCTGAGATGGCAAAAGAAAAGTTTGAACGTTCCAAGCCCCACGTAAACGTGGGCACCATTGGTCACGTTGACCACGGTAAAACCACCCTGACCGCTGCGCTGACCCGCGTATGTTCCGAAGTGTGGGGCGGCGCTGCCGTTGCCTTCGACGGTATCGATAACGCACCGGAAGAGCGCGAGCGCGGTATCACCATCTCCACTTCCCACGTGGAATACGAGTCCCCGACTCGTCACTACGCGCACGTTGACTGCCCGGGACACGCCGACTACGTGAAGAACATGATCACCGGTGCGGCGCAGATGGACGGCGCGATCCTGGTATGTTCCGCTGCTGACGGCCCCATGCCGCAGACCCGCGAGCACATCCTGCTGTCCCGTCAGGTAGGTGTACCGTACATCGTGGTATTCCTGAACAAAGCCGACATGGTCGACGACGAAGAGCTGCTGGAACTGGTGGAGATGGAAGTTCGCGAACTTCTGGACCAGTACGAGTTCCCGGGCGACGACACTCCGATCATCGTTGGTTCTGCGCTGATGGCGCTGAACGGCGAAGACGACAACGAAATGGGTACCACTGCCGTTAAGAAACTGGTGGAAACCCTGGACGCCTACATCCCGGAGCCTGAGCGCGCTATCGACAAGCCGTTCCTGATGCCGATCGAAGACGTATTCTCCATCTCTGGTCGCGGCACCGTAGTAACCGGCCGTGTGGAGCGTGGTATCGTCAAGACTGGTGATGAAATCGCCATCGTTGGTATCCGTGACACCACCACCACCACCTGTACCGGTGTGGAAATGTTCCGCAAGCTGTTGGACGAAGGTCGTGCTGGTGAGAACATCGGCGCCCTGCTGCGCGGCACCAAGCGTGACGAAGTAGAGCGTGGTCAGGTACTGGCCAAGCCGGGTTCCATCACTCCGCACACCAAGTTCGAAGCGGAAGTGTACGTACTGTCCAAGGACGAAGGTGGTCGTCACACCCCGTTCTTCAAGGGCTACCGTCCGCAGTTCTACTTCCGTACCACCGACGTAACTGGTGCGTGTGAACTGCCGGAAGGCACCGAGATGGTAATGCCGGGCGATAACGTTCAGATGACCGTTACCCTGATCGCCCCGATCGCCATGGAAGAAGGTCTGCGTTTCGCGATTCGCGAAGGTGGCCGTACCGTTGGTGCTGGCGTTGTAGCTAAGATCATTGAGTAATTTCTACTTTTGATCTGAAGCAGAAAAGCCGCGGTGGAAACGCCGCGGCTTTTTTTGTGCCCGTTCAGAACCAGTCGCGGCTCAGGTCGCAGTGTTGGCAGTTGGACATCAGTTGCTGGAAATCCCTGCCGTCGAGCGCAACCAGGGATTCATGGTCACCGGATTCCAGGTAGATGGTGTCGCAGCGGGCGAGGCTGTGGTCTACGAGGGTGGTGATGCCATAGGCTGGGCCCAGTGGGGGCAGTGCGCCGACTTCGCAGTCGCTGAAAATTTTGCCGAACGCCTCTTCATCCACCATTTTCAGGTGGTTGCGGCCGGTTTCATCGTGAACCGCGCTCATGTTCAGGCTGCTGCTGGCGGGAATAATCGCCATTACCATTCCCCGGTCGTCCTCCAGTAGGATGGCTTTGGCGACTGAATCCTCGCGGACACCGGCCTTGTGTGCGCTTTCCCGGCTGGTGGCGCTGTGGTCATGGGGGATCACCCGGTAATGTATCGAGTGATCATTCAGGTAGTGACTGATGGTGGAGGCTATGGTCATGACTGTTGCTCCTCCTGAGGTTGCTGATTTCCCAAGTGTAGGTTCGTCTTGCGCCGCCCCGCAGGGGGTGTATGGCTTCTTTTGGTCCGGTGTTGACAGATCAAATAATCACCCGTAGACTTCGCGCTCCTTTTCGCCCGCCCTCGGGGCTGTGTAAAAGGACGTTCTTTAAGCTTTATTGATTGGAGTTTGATTCCATGCAGGGTCAACGCATCCGAATTCGCCTGAAGGCGTTCGATCACAAGCTGATCGATACCTCTACTCAGGAGATCGTAGAGACGGCCAAGCGCACCGGCGCTCAAGTACGCGGTCCCATCCCGCTGCCGACTCGCAAAGAGAAGTACACCGTACTGATTTCCCCGCACGTCAACAAAGATGCGCGTGACCAGTACGAAATTCGTACTCACAAGCGTTTGCTGGATATTGTCGAGCCTACCGAGAAAACCGTCGACGCGCTGATGAAGCTCGATCTGGCGGCCGGTGTTGAGGTTCAGATCAGTCTCGGCTAACACTTCAAATTAACTACCGAATCCCAGGCGAAAAAGGTCTGGGTAGTGTAACGCTCTGAAATTGGGCGGCCGCAGTGGGTTAAAGCCCCGTGCACTGAGAGGTTGAAAAGATGACTATAGGTATTGTCGGCCGCAAGAGCGGCATGACTCGCATCTTCACTGAAGATGGCGCGTCTATCCCGGTAACTGTTATCGAGGTAGCTCCGAATCGCGTCACTCAAGTGAAAACTCTGGAAACTGATGGCTACTCCGCGGTTCAGGTAACTGTGGGTTCCCGTAAGGCTTCCCGTGTCTCCAAGCCCCTCGCGGGCCACTTCGCCAAAGCCAACACTGAGGCTGGCTCTGCACTCTTCGAACTGCGCACTGACGCTTCTGAAGAGTCCTTCGAAATCGGTTCTGAAATCACTGTTGCTGGCTTTGAAGCCGGTCAGAAGATCGACGTAACCGGAACTTCCAAAGGTAAAGGTTTCCAAGGCGCTATCAAGCGTTGGAATTTCCGTACCCAGGACGCCACTCACGGTAACTCCCTGTCTCACCGCGCTCCCGGTTCTATCGGTCAGTGTCAGACTCCTGGCCGCGTGTGGAAAGGCAAGAAAATGGCCGGCCACCTGGGTTCCGAGCGCGTAACCGTGCAGAACCTGGAAGTGGTTCGAGTTGACGCCGAACGCAATCTGCTGCTGGTTAAAGGTGCCGTTCCCGGTGCGCCCGGCGGCGACGTAATCGTTCGTCCGGCAGTTAAAGCCTAAGGCTGAGGGTAAATAGATATGGAACTGAATATCGCTACTCCCGAAGGCGCTAAAGGCACTGTTGCAGTTTCTGAAGTGACTTTCGGTCGTGAATTCAATCAGGACCTGGTGCACCAGGCAGTGGTTGCCTACATGGCAGGCGCTCGTCAGGGTACCAAGGCTCAAAAGACTCGCTCCGATGTTTCCGGTGGCGGCAAGAAGCCGTTCCGCCAGAAGGGTACTGGTCGCGCTCGCGCCGGTACTACCCGCAGCCCGCTGTGGCGTTCTGGTGGTGTAACGTTCGCTGCTGTACCGCGTGATCACAGTGTCAAGCTGAACAAGAAAATGTACCGCGCTGCACTGCGCTGCATTCTCTCCGAGCTGGCTCGTCAGGAGCGTCTGGTTGTGGTTGAGTCTTTCGACGTTGACGCGCCGAAGACCAAACAACTGGTAACCAAGCTGGCTCAGTACGATCTGTCCGACGCGTTGATCGTGACCGAAGAGGTAAATGAAAACCTCTACCTGGCCGCGCGCAACCTGCACAAGATCGATGTTCGCGACGTACAGGGTATCGATCCGGTAAGCCTGATTCGCTTTGACAAAGTCGTGGTTACCGTTTCTGCACTCAAGAAAATTGATGAGGTGCTGGGATGATCCAAGAGCGACTCTACAAAGTACTGCTGGGCCCGGTAATTTCCGAGAAGGCTGCTGTGCTGGCGGATTCCGCCAACCAGGTAGTGTTCAAAGTAACCACCGACGCTTCCAAAGCCGATATCAAGGCTGCGGTAGAAAAACTGTTTAACGTTTCCGTTGAGCAGGTTCGTACCGTGAACGTAAAAGGCAAGACCAAGCGCACCCGCTACGGCATGGGCCAGCGCAATGATTGGAAAAAAGCCTACGTTCGTCTGGCCGAAGGCAGCGACATTAACTTCGAAGCTGCTGAGTAAAGGGGAAAGTTGCAATGGCTATTGTAAAAACAAAACCGACCTCAGCCGGCCGTCGTCACCTGGTCAAGATTGTCAACGCCGAGCTGCATAAGGGCGCGCCCTATGCACCGCTGGTCGAGAAGAAGTCCAAGACCGGTGGTCGTAACAACAACGGTCGCATTACCACCCGTCATATCGGTGGTGGTCACAAGCATCACTACCGCATGGTGGACTTCAAGCGCAATAAAGATGGCATTCCTGCCACTGTTGAGCGCCTGGAGTACGATCCGAACCGCAGCGCACACATCGCTCTGGTGTGCTACGCCGACGGCGAGCGTCGTTACATCATTGCGCCGAAAGGACTGCAGGCCGGTGCAAAAATCCAATCTGGTGACGCTGCGCCGATCGCTGTAGGTAACACCCTGCCGCTGCGCAATATCCCGGTTGGTTCCGTAATTCACGGTATCGAGCTGAAGCCTGGTAAAGGTGCTCAGCTGGCCCGCTCTGCCGGTGCTTCTGTTCAGCTGGTTGCCCGTGATGGTCAGTACGCAACTATTCGTCTGCGTTCTGGTGAGATGCGTAAGGTTCTGACCGAGTGCCGCGCCACCTTGGGTGAAGTGAGCAACTCCGAGCACAGTCTGCGCAAGCTGGGTAAAGCCGGTGCTAAGCGTTGGCGTGGTGTTCGCCCGACCGTTCGCGGTGTGGCGATGAACCCGGTAGATCACCCGCATGGTGGTGGTGAAGGTCGTACCTCCGGTGGTCGTCATCCTGTGACGCCTTGGGGTGTTCCGACCAAGGGTAAGAAAACGCGTAAGAACAAGCGCACCGACAACATGATTGTGCGTCGTCGCGGCAAGTAATTCTCTATAGGAGAATGGCCGAGCGATGTGTGAGCAGCTAAGAGGAATCTAAAGTGCCACGCTCATTAAAGAAAGGTCCCTTTATTGATCTGCATCTGATCAAGAAGGTGGAGGCGGCGATTGAATCCAATGATCGTCGACCGATTAAAACCTGGTCCCGCCGTTCCATGATTATGCCGGAAATGGTGGGCCTGACGATCGCCGTGCACAACGGCCGTCAACACGTACCCGTGCTGGTCAACGAAGAAATGGTTGGCCATAAGCTGGGTGAGTTTGCTGCTACCCGCACTTACCGTGGTCACGCCGCGGATAAGAAAGCGAAGAAGCGCTAAGCCGAGGTTATAGAGATGGAAGTACAAGCAAAATTACGCGGTGCTCGTCTGTCGGCACAAAAAGCGCGTCTGGTAGCAGATCAGATTCGCGGTAAAGGTGTCGAGGAAGCCCTGGATATCCTGGCTTTCAGCCACAAGAAGGGTGCTGCGATCGTCAAGAAGGTTCTGGAATCCGCGATTGCCAACGCCGAGCACAACGAAGGTGCCGATGTTGACGAGCTGAAGGTTTCCACCATCTTCGTGGATGAAGGTATGACTATGAAGCGCATTAAACCGCGTGCCAAGGGTCGTGCCGACCGCATTTTCAAGCGTACTTGTCACATTACTGTGAAAGTAGCCGAGAAATAAGAGAGCAGGCGAGAAAACCATGGGACAAAAAGTACATCCTACCGGCATTCGTCTGGGTATCGTTAAAAAGCATACCTCTGTTTGGTATGCCGGCAGCGACGAGTACGCAGACAAGCTGTACACGGATCTGAAAGTTCGCGAATACATTCGCAAGAAACTGGCCCACGCTTCCGTGAGCCGTATCGAGATCGAACGTCCGGCCAATACCGCACGTGTGACCATTCACACTGCGCGTCCGGGCATCGTAATCGGCAAGAAAGGTGAAGACGTAGAGCGTCTGCGCAACGACCTGACCGCTCAGATGGGTGTTCCGGTGCACATCGACATCGAAGAAGTGCGCAAACCGGATATGGACGCCACTCTGGTAGCCCAGAACGTTGCTCAGCAGCTGGAGCGTCGCGTTATGTTCCGTCGCGCCATGAAGCGCGCCGTACAGAACGCCATGCGCCAGGGCGCAGAGGGTATCAAGATCCAGGTTAGCGGCCGTTTGGGCGGCGCCGAGATCGCGCGTACCGAATGGTACCGTGAGGGTCGTGTACCGCTGCACACTCTGCGTGCCAACATCGACTACGGCACTGCTGAAGCCAGTACTACCTACGGCATCATCGGTGTGAAAGTTTGGATCTTCAAAGGCGAAGTCATCGGTGACGAAATCCCCGAAGAGAAGCCAGCGAAGACTCGCAAGAAAGCTGCTAATTAAGGGGTGCGCAGATGCTACAACCGAAGCGTACAAAATTCCGCAAGGTACAGAAGGGTCGCAACCGCGGTCTTTCCCAGCGCGGCTCCAAAGTGAGCTTTGGCGAGTTTGGCCTTAAGGCCATCGGTCGCGGTCGCATTACTGCGCGCCAGATCGAGGCGGCTCGTCGCGCAATGACTCGTCACGTTAAACGTGGCGGCAAGATCTGGATTCGTGTGTTTCCGGACAAACCCATCACCAACAAGCCTCTTGAAGTGCGGATGGGTAAAGGTAAGGGTGGCGTTGAGTACTGGGTTGCCCAGATTCAACCGGGCAAAGTCCTCTATGAAATGGAGGGTGTTTCCGAAGAACTGGCTCGTGAGGCATTTGATCTCGCTGCAGCCAAGCTGCCTGTAAAGACAACTTTCGTTAAGCGTTCGGTGATGTAATGAAGACTGCAGATCTACGCTCAAAGTCAGTTGAAGAACTGAACCAGGAACTGCTGAGCCAGCTTGAAGCTCAATTCAAGCTGCGTATGCAGAAGTCCACCGGTCAGCTGACTCAGACCCATCTGCTGAAGCAGACTCGTCGCGACATTGCTCGCATTAAGACTGTTTTGACTGAGAAGGCAGGTAACTGATCATGGCTGAAGCAAAACTGAAGCGTACTCTGACCGGTAAGGTCGTGAGTGACAAGATGGATAAGACCATCACCGTTTTGATCGAGCGCCGTGTGAAGCACCCGATCTACGGCAAAATCGTGAGCAAGTCCACCAAGCTCAAGGCACATGACGAAAACAATGAATGCGGCATCGGTGATGTCGTGGTCATTGAAGAATCTCGTCCGCTGTCCAAGAGCAAGTCCTGGGCCTTGCAGCAAATTGTAGAGCGTGCGGCGAAGGTTTAACCCCTAGCGCATTGGCATTGACTGTGAAGGCCTAAAAAGGTCTTCGGAGAGGAACAATGATTCAAGCAGAATCCTACTTAGAAGTAGCCGATAACAGTGGGGCTCGCCGTGTCATGTGCATCAAGGTGCTGGGCGGCTCCCACCGTCGCTACGCTGGCGTTGGCGACATCATTAAAGTGACCGTCAAGGAAGCAATTCCTCGCGGTAAAGTGAAAAAAGGTCAGGTAATGAACGCCGTTGTGGTTCGCACCAGAAAAGGTGTGCGTCGCGCCGACGGTTCCCTGATCAAGTTTGACGATAACGCAGCGGTGCTGCTGAACCAGAACCTTGCTCCGGTCGGCACCCGTATTTTTGGCCCGGTAACTCGCGAGCTGCGCGGTGAGAAGTTCATGAAGATCATCTCACTGGCTCCCGAAGTTATCTAAGCCACGAGCGGAGAAAAGACATGCGCAAGATCAAGCGTGACGACGAAGTGATCGTTATCGCCGGTCGCGATAAAGGCAAGCGTGGCACCGTACGCAAGGTGCTGAACGACGGTCGCCTGATCGTATCCGGTGTGCAGATGATCAAAAAGCACCAGAAGCCGAATCCACAACTGGGTGTTGCGGGTGGCATCGTTGAGAAAGAAGCCGCTATCCAGGCTTCCAACGTGGCCATTTTCAACCCAAGCACCCAGAAAGCTGACCGGGTAGGCTTTAAAGTACTGGAAGACGGTACTAAGATCCGCGTCTTCAAATCCAGCGGCGACGCCGTTGACGCATAAGTCAGGTGGAAAAAATGGCAAGGCTTAAAGAGCTCTATACCAAAGAACTCGCGCCCAAGCTGAAAGAAGAGCTGGGCATCGAGAACGTGATGGCAGTGCCGCGCATCACCAAGATCACCGTCAACATGGGTGTCGGTGAAGCTGTTGGTGACAAGAAGGTACTGGAACACGCAGTCAGTGACATGACTGCGATCACTGGTCAAAAACCCATCATTACCAATGCGCGCAAGTCGATTGCGGGCTTCAAGATCCGTGATGGCTGGCCGATCGGCTGTAAGGTAACTCTGCGCGGCGAGCGCATGTACGAGTTCCTGGAGCGTCTGATCGGTATCGCGATTCCGCGTATTCGCGACTTCCGTGGCGTCAGCCCGAAGCAGTTCGACGGTCGTGGTAATTTCTCGATGGGTGTAACCGAACAAATCATCTTCCCGGAAATTGACTACGACAAAGTAGACAAGATTCGCGGTCTGGATATTTGTATCACTACTACAGCAGCCAACGACGACCAAGGTCGTGCACTGCTGAAAGCATTCAACTTCCCTTTCAAGGGTTAAGAGGATTCCATGGCGAAGAAATCCATGATTGCGCGTGAGAACAAGCGCGCTCGAACCGCAGCTAAGTACGCCGAAAAGCGTCAAGAGCTGAAGGCGATCATCGCCAGTGCCAGCGCTTCCGATGAGGAGCGTTGGGAGGCTCAACTCAAGCTGCAACAACTGCCGCGCGATGCAAGCCCGACTCGTCAGCAACGCCGCTGTCGGATCACTGGTCGCCCCCACGCTGTCTATCGCAAATTCGGCCTGTGCCGTAACAAACTGCGTGAAGCAGCCATGCGTGGAGATGTCCCCGGCCTGGTTAAATCCAGCTGGTAATACGGCAGACTTGAGGAGTCTTAAGTAATGAGTATGCAAGATCCGTTGGCAGACATGCTGACCCGCGTCCGCAACGCCCTGGCGCGCGGAAAGGGCAGCGTTTCTATGCCTTCTTCAAAACTGAAAGTAGCCGTGGCCAACGTTCTGAAGAGCGAAGGTTATGTGTCTGAAGTTGCTGTTAGCGAAGGTGCCAAGCCTGAACTGACCATCGAACTGAAGTACTTTCAGGGCAAACCGGTTATTGCCGAGCTGGATCGGGTTTCCCGTCCGGGCCTGCGTAACTACGCCGGTAAAAAAGCACTGCCTTCCGTTCGCGGCGGCCTGGGTATAGCCATCGTCTCCACCTCTAAAGGTGTGATGACCGATCGCGCAGCCCGTCAGGCTGGTGTCGGCGGCGAAGTGCTCTGCACCGTATTCTAAGCGGGGGTTGATATGTCTCGAGTAGCAAATAGTCCCGTAAGCATCCCCGCTGGCGTTTCCGTGAGCCTTTCAGGCCAGGATATCGCTGTTAAAGGCGGAAATGGCAACCTGAACTTCTCTGTTCACAGCGATGTGGAAGTGAAGCAGGAAGACAACCAGTTGACCTTTGCTGCACGCAATGGGTCCAAGCAGGCACGTGCCCTCGCCGGCACTACCCGCGCTCTGGTTAGCAATATGGTGGTCGGTGTCAGTCAGGGTTTCGAAAAGAAACTGCAACTGGTCGGCGTGGGTTACCGTGCAAAAGCAGCCGGTAAGTCCGTTAACCTGAGCCTCGGCTTCTCCCATCCGGTTGATTACGATCTGCCGGAAGGCGTTAGCGCCGAAACTCCGAGTCAGACTGAAATCGTACTGAAGAGCAGCGACAAGCAGCTGTTGGGTCAAGTGGCCGCTGAGATCCGCGCGTTCCGTCCGCCGGAGCCCTACAAAGGTAAGGGCGTCCGTTATGCAGACGAGCGTGTGTATCGCAAAGAGGCCAAGAAGAAGTAAGGCATAGATATGAACGTTAAGAAGCAATCTCGCTTGCGTCGTGCACGTCGTGCCCGCGCCAAAATGCGTGAGCTGGGCGCCGTTCGCCTGACAGTGAACCGCACGCCCCGCCACATCTACGCACAGATCCTGTCTGCCGATGGCGACAAGGTATTGGCCTCAGCCTCTACTCTGGACAAGGACCTGCGTGAAAGCAAAACCGGTAACGTCGACGCTGCTACAGCCGTTGGCACCCTGATCGCTGAGCGCGCGAAAGCCGCCGGCGTTGAAGCGGTAGCCTTCGATCGTAGCGGCTTCAAATACCATGGCCGTGTCAAGGCCCTGGCAGACGCTGCCCGTGAAGCCGGTCTGAAATTCTAAGGGTTGAGTTATGGCTAGAGAAAAAGTCGAGAAAGGCAATGACGAAGGCCTCCAGGAAAAGCTGGTCCAGGTCAATCGTGTTGCCAAAACCGTAAAGGGTGGTCGTATTTTCGCGTTCACCGCTCTGACCGTAGTTGGCGACGGCAATGGCCGTGTCGGTTTCGGTCGTGGCAAGGCGCGCGAAGTACCGGTTGCCATCCAGAAGGCAATGGAAGCTGCGCGTCGCAATATGATCCAGGTAGACCTGAACGGTGACACCATTCAGTACGCTACCAACGGTCGTCACGGCGGTTCCAAGGTTTACATGCAGCCCGCTTCCCAGGGTACCGGTGTAATTGCCGGCGGTGCCATGCGCTCCGTACTGGAAATGGCTGGTGTCCACAACGTACTGGCCAAGTGCTACGGCTCTACCAACCCGGTAAACGTCGTGCGCGCAACCTTCAGTGCGCTGGGCAAAATGAGCAGCCCGGAAGATGTTGCCGCCAAGCGTGGCAAGTCTGTGGAAGAAATCCTGAACTGATTCGGATTCGGGCCGTGGCAGCAGAATCGCTGCGGTCCGTTCTGAAACTTGCTTTGAGTGAATGAGTCATGGCTAAGAAGACCATCAAAGTCACCCAGGTCAAGAGCGTCGCCGGTCGTCTGAAGAATCATCAGGCGTGCGTCGCTGGTCTGGGTCTGCGCCGCATCGGTCACA
Source organism: Microbulbifer harenosus (assembly GCF_005771435.1). GTDB lineage: Bacteria > Pseudomonadota > Gammaproteobacteria > Pseudomonadales > Cellvibrionaceae > Microbulbifer > Microbulbifer harenosus. The sequence continues at coordinate 66,949 of NZ_VANI01000019.1, read as the reverse complement.
CTGTGGAAGTGGAAGACACTCCCTCTGTGCGCGGCATGATCAACAAGGTGAATTACCTCGTAAAAGTGGAGGAGGCATAACATGCGTCTGAATGAATTGTCTCCCGCGGAAGGCCACAAGCACGCTAGCAAGCGTGTGGGTCGTGGTATCGGTAGCGGCCTGGGTAAAACCGGTGGTCGCGGCCACAAGGGTCAGAAATCCCGTTCCGGCGGACGTGTACGTCCGGGCTTCGAAGGCGGTCAGATGCCTTTGCAGAAGCGCCTGCCGAAGTACGGTTTCACCTCTCGCGTTGGCCGCTTTGTGGCGGAAGTGCGTCTGGCGGAGCTGGCGAAGGTGGACGGTGACACTATTGATTTGGCAGCGCTGAAGAATGCCGATATTATCGGCAGCCACATTAAGCGCGCCAAAGTGTTCCTGTCTGGTGAGCTGACCAAAGCGGTTACCGTGAAAGGTCTGAGCGTCACCAAGGGTGCTAAAGCGGCCATTGAAGCTGCTGGCGGAAAAGTAGAAGACTAAATCGAGGCCCCAATGGCACGACCAGGATCTGGTGTTAACTCCCTGGGCAACGGCAAGGGATTAGGCGAGCTTTGGGCTCGCCTTCGTTTTCTGTTTCTCGCGATACTCGTGTATCGCATTGGAACTCACATTCCGGTGCCCGGTATTGATCCGGAGAAGCTGGCGAACCTGTTCAACCAGAACCAGGGAACCATCCTTGGTCTGTTCAACATGTTCTCCGGTGGTGCACTGGAGCGGATGAGTATTCTGGCCCTTGGCATCATGCCGTACATCTCCGCGTCTATCATCATGCAGTTGATGACCGCGGTAACGCCTTCTCTGGAGGCGTTGAAGAAGGAAGGTGATGCAGGGCGCCGTAAGATCAACCAGTACACCCGTTACCTGACGGTGCTGCTGGCTCTGATCCAGGGTATCGGTATGACCTTTGGTCTCGCCGGTCAGAACCTGGCTTACTCCGCTGAGCCGGCATTCGGATTCTACTTTGTGGCCGTAGTGTCACTGGTGACCGGTGCTGTATTCATGATGTGGCTGGGTGAACAGATTACGGAGCGCGGTGTTGGCAACGGCATTTCCATGCTGATTTTCGCCGGTATCGTCGCAGGTCTGCCCAGTGCCATTGGCCAGGCTTTCGAGCAGGCGCGCCAGGGTGAGCTGCATATCCTGATGCTGTTGGCGATTGGTTTTGTGGCGATTGCTGTTGTGTACTTCGTTGTGGTTATGGAGCGCGGTCAACGCCGCATCACCATCAACCATGCGCGTCGTCAGGCAGGTCGTTACTCCCAGGCGCCGGCGGCACAGTCCAGCCACCTGCCGCTGAAGGTCAATATGGCCGGTGTGATTCCGGTGATTTTTGCCAGCAGTATCCTGCTGTTCCCTGCGACTCTGGCGCAGTGGTTCGGCCAGGGTGGCGAGGGCATCGGTGCGCAGATACTGCAGTGGATGGCACTGCAGCTGGGCCCGGGTCAGCCGCTGAACATTATTCTGTTCGCACTGTTGATTGGCTTCTTCTGTTTCTTCTATACGGCGTTGATGTTTAACCCGAATGAAGTAGCAGACAACCTGAAAAAATCCGGTGCTTATGTGCCCGGTATCCGCCCTGGCGAACAGACCGCGCGTTATATCGACACCGTTCTGACTCGTCTGACTCTGGTGGGTGCTGTTTACATCGCGCTGGTCTCCCTGCTGCCGCAGTTCCTGGTGGTCGGGCTGAACATTCCTTTCTACTTGGGCGGTACCTCGCTGCTGATCGTTGTGGTCGTAGTGATGGACTTCATGGCGCAAGTGCAGTCGCACCTGTTGTCTCACCAGTATGAAGGGTTGATGAAAAAGGCGAATCTGCAAGGCTACGGCCGCCGTTGATCGGCAGCCGCCGCAGCAGGAGTGAATTGAGGTAAGGTCATGAAAGTACGCGCTTCTATCAAAAAGATCTGCCGTAACTGCAAAATCGTACGTCGCAAAGGCGTTCTGCGGGTAATCTGCAGCGCTGAGCCGCGTCACAAGCAGCGGCAGGGCTAATCGGCGCACTCAAACAGCGAAGCTGTTTGCGCCGATCGGCAGCCGGCCAGGGAGGGCCGGCACGGTGTCCACTCCCGAGAGGGGCCAGTTGTGACACCGATCTGTGCAGAGTCTTTTTCGGATTCTGCACAGAGTGTTTATAAATTTGCCTTCTTGCACGGCCCCGTGTACAAAGGCGCACCGCAAACCTCCCGGTCTGCGGCGAGACCGAAAAGTCACTAATAAAATGACTTCCAGGTTTCAAAAAAGGGGGCGTTGACTGTCGTCTATTTTCCCAGGGCTGAGGCCTTGGGAGGGTGGGCTATTGCAAATTGGTGTATGAAAAGCTATTCTTGCGCGCCTTTTTGGTGGTGCTGGTGGCTTTTTATTCGCTGTCAGCGCCGAATTGAGAATTGAACCGCGCCATTACCAAGTAGCGCCGGTTCACAATACGTGGAGTATGCCTCTATGGCACGTATTGCTGGTGTAAACGTACCAGACCACAAGCACGCCGTGATCTCCCTGACCCATATTTATGGTGTCGGTCGCACTACGGCCAAGTCTATTCTGGCAGCGGTAGGTATCGCTGAATCCACCAAACTTCGTGATCTGTCCGAAGAGCAGATTGAAACCATCCGCGGTGAAGTTGCAAAACTGACCGTTGAGGGTGATCTGCGTCGTGAAGTATCCATGAACATCAAGCGTCTGATGGACCTGGGTTGCTTCCGCGGTCTGCGTCACCGTCGCAGCCTGCCGCTTCGCGGTCAGCGCACCAAGACTAACGCCCGTACCCGCAAGGGTCCGCGCAAGCCCATTCGTAAGTAAGATTGGGTAAGTAATCGCGCCGCGCGAGTCTTAACAAGTACAGGATTTAGGATACAGGTATGGCTAAGCCAAAAACTACTGTTCGCAAAAAGGTCAAAAAGACCGTTGTCGACGGTGTTGCCCACATCCACGCATCGTTCAACAACACGATCGTGACGATCACTGACCGTCAGGGCAACACTCTGAGCTGGGCTACCGCTGGTGGTTCCGGTTTCCGCGGTTCTCGCAAGAGCACCCCTTTCGCAGCCCAGGTTGCCGCTGAGCGCGCAGGTACTGCCGCTCAGGAGTACGGCCTGAAAAACCTTGATGTCGAAGTGAAGGGCCCGGGCCCCGGTCGCGAATCTGCTGTTCGCGCCCTGAATAACTGCGGCTACAAGATCACCAACATCACCGACGTGACGCCAATTCCGCATAACGGATGTCGTCCGCCCAAGAAACGTCGCGTGTAAGAGGGGGTTGACGAAATGGCACGTTATATTGGACCAAAATGTAAACTTTCCCGCCGGGAAGGTACTGATCTTCAGCTGAAATCTGGCGTTCGCCCGCACGAGTCAAAGTGCCGCGCGGAAACCAAACCCGGTGTTCATGGCGCCGGCCGCGGTCGTCTTTCCGACTACGGTGTTCAGCTGCGTGAAAAACAAAAAGTGCGTCGTATCTACGGCGTGCTGGAAAAGCAGTTCCGCAACTACTATAAGCAAGCTGCGCGTCTGAAAGGTGCAACTGGTGAGAACCTGCTGCAACTTCTCGAAAAACGTCTCGACAACGTGGTTTACCGCATGGGCTTCGGCTCAACTCGCTCTGAAGCGCGTCAGTTGGTTTCCCACAAGGCGATTTTGGTGAATGGCGCTGCGGTTAACGTTCCTTCCTACCAGGTTCAGGAAGGCGACGTGATCTCCATTCGCGAGAAGGCCAAGAAGCAGATGCGTATCCAGAACTCCGTTGCCCTCGCTGCACAGCGCGGTGACGTTGAGTGGGTAGACGTGAACGCGAGCAAGCTGGAAGGTACCTTCAAGCGTGTTCCGGACCGCGTGGATCTGCCGGCAGAAATCAATGAAAACCTTATTGTGGAACTCTACTCCAAGTAAGGCTCTGTTCCATTTAAGGAATAAAACTGTAATACAGGTATGGCTATGCAGACTGCTGTCAACGAGTTTTTGACACCTCGTCGTATTGACGTCACCGAGTACAACCAGAATCACGCCAAAGTGGTTCTGGAACCGCTGGAGCGTGGTTTCGGCCACACTCTCGGCAACGCACTGCGCCGCATCCTGCTGTCTTCCATGCCCGGTTGCGCTGTCACCGAAGTGGAAATCGATGGTGTGGAGCATGAGTACAGTGCCATCGAAGGTGTGCAGGAAGATGTTATCGAAATCCTGCTCAACCTGAAGGAAATTGCGGTGGTGATGCACGGCAAGGACCAGGCAGTGCTGGGTCTGAGCAAGAAGGGCCCGGGTCCGGTGACCGCTGGCGACATCCAGGTGGATCACGACATTGAAATCGTGAACCCCGAACATGTTATCGCCAACATTACCGGCGATGTGCAACTCAATCTGCGTCTGACCGTTGCGCGCGGCCGTGGCTATCAGCCCGCCGACGCCCGCCGCGAAGACGAAGATGAGACCCGTTCTATCGGCCGTCTGCAGCTGGATGCCTCCTTTGGCCCGGTTCGTCGCGTATCTTACAGCGTGGAATCCGCGCGTGTTGAGCAGCGCACCGACCTGGACAAGCTGGTTCTGGATCTGGAAACCAACGGTACTCTGGACCCGGAAGAAGCGATCCGTCGCGCCGCCACCATCCTGCAGCAACAGCTGGCAGTGTTTGTGGACCTCGAAGGCGAGAAGGATTCCCAGCCGGAAGCGAAGGAAGAGGAAGTCGATCCGGTGCTGTTGCGCCCGGTAGACGACCTGGAGCTGACCGTGCGTTCGGCCAACTGTCTGAAAGCGGAAAACATCTACTACATCGGCGACCTGATTCAGCGCACCGAAGTAGAGCTGCTGAAGACGCCGAACCTGGGCAAGAAATCCCTGACCGAGATCAAGGATGTTCTGGCCTCCCGCGGCCTCTCCTTGGGTATGCGCCTCGAGAACTGGCCGCCGGCCAGCCTCAAAGGCGACAGCAAGCTGAGCTCCCTGTAAAGCATTTGTGGCGCGGGTACTGCCCGGCCTTGTGAAGAAAACCGAGTGGTGTGCGCCGCAGGCTATCACCACTCCCAGACGACTTGCTGAGAAAGCAATGAAAGTCGTGAGGAATTGAGTTATGCGTCATCGCTATAGTGGCCGTAAATTCAGTCGTACCAGCTCTCACCGCAAGGCCATGTTCAAGAACATGACCGCTTCTCTGGTAGAGCACGAACTGATCAAAACCACACTGCCGAAAGCCAAGGAGCTGCGTCGCGTTGCCGAGCCGCTGATCACCCTGGCCAAGAAAGACAGTGTTGCCAACCGCCGTCTGGCTTTTGCCCGTATCCGCGACAAGGATGCCGTACGCAAGCTGTTCGACGAACTGGGTCCCCGTTACGAAGCCCGTCCGGGCGGATACATCCGCATTCTGAAATGCGGTTTCCGCGCCGGTGACAAGGCTCCGATGGCTTACGTGGAGCTGGTTGATCGTCCGGTAGCGGGCGAAGCCGTGGAAGCTGCGGAAGCCTGAGGCCCTGTGCTTTAGGTTGATCGGTACGTTATCTGTGCCGAGCGAAGGAAAGCCGGTCATCGACCGGCTTTCTTTTTTTCCGATGCAGAGTTTTCGACGTAAGTATTGTGAAGGGGAGACCCGATGTTCCAGTCCCTGGATGAATTGCTGCAGATCCTCAATCCGCAAATCGTCGGTAGCCTGAAACGGGCGATCGAGCTGGGCAAGTGGCCCAACGGTGTCGCGTTATCCGCGCAACAGAAAATGTTGTGCGCAGAAGCCGTTGCCTACTGGGAACAGACGCACACGGCGCCCGCTGATCGGGTTGGTTATGTGCCGCCCAAAGCTACCCCCTGCGCAGACAAGCACGACCACGACTACGAAGAGACGGTTACCTGGGTCGCTTCCTGAGTCGCGCCGGGGCTTATGACTGTGTATCGAGTCGTGCAAGCAGGGCGGTTTTGTCGCACAAAATGCGCACCGCCGTTTCGAGATCGACCCGCTGGAAGTCGAGCTTATCGCGGGGCTTGAGTTGCGCGAGCAGATGCTGGTCTGCTGATATGACATGGGCGAGACGCGGGTAGCCTCCAATTGTCTGGCCTTCAACAAACGAAATGATGGGTTGGCCATCCGGTGGTATCTGTACGGTCCCCGGGCAAAGCCCCGAGGATGTCATTTGCGGCAGTCCTTCGGTGTTCAGCGTGTCACCCTGCAAGCGAATTCCCATCCGGTTACTCTGCGGTGAAACGCGGTAGGCCGTGCGATAGAAAAGCTCACGCTGATCGCGGGCAAACAATCCCGCTTCGGCGCCATCAATTACCCGCAGTTGCGGGCGACCCGTATATTTCAGTTGGTATCCATCCGCCAGTTGCCGGCTTTTTTCCCGCCGGCAATTCTGCAGTGGTATCTGGTCACCGGCGCGCAGCGAGCGTCCGCGCACACCGCCAAAGCCTGCTTGCAGGTACGTCGAGAAGCTGTCAAATACCGCGGCTAATTGCGGTTCCGCGGCAAACGCCAGGTAAGCGCGTGCACCAGACTGCAGTGGCCCGAACTGCAGCACGTCCCCTTTTCTGATCTGTATTACGCAATTGTTGTCAACGCTGCACCCGTTGTGGGTCAGGGCGAAGCGCGCACCGCAGATGGCAATGGAAAGGTCAGCTGTAAATTCGAGTTCCGGGCCGGTCAGGGTGACTTCCAGGCAGGGATGGCCGGCGGGATTGCGCAGCAGGCTGTTGGCGAGTCGCATCGCTACGGGATCGGCAGCGCCGCCCCGGGCAATGCCGTACTGCATCCAACCCATGCGCCCGCCATCCTGAAGGCTGGTCTGCAGGCCGGGCTTGAGAATACGCAGCATCAGATTTCCTCACTTCCCGCGTGCATGGCCACCGCAGCATTCCTTGTCATGGATTCGAACTCCTGCACACTGATCGGCACGAAGCGGATGCGGTCCAGCGGCCGTGCCACAAACGGATACTCCTGCTGCGGATCAAACAGCGGCAGCGGCGTGCGGCCGATGATCTGCCAACCCCCGGGGGTCGCCTGCGGGTAAATTCCGGTCTGCGCGCCGCCAATGCCGACGGAGCCCGCGTCAACTCGAAGCGCCGGCTTTTCCTTGCGCGGGCAGCTGATGCTGGGGTCGAGTCCGCCGAGATACAGAAAACCTGGGCTGAAGCCGAGCATATGCACGAGATATTCGGGCTTGTGGTGGCGGGCAATGACCTCGTTGCGGGCGAGTCCGGTATGGGCGCACACCACGTCCATGTCAATCGCGAAGGGCTCCGCATAGCACACTGGAATCTCGATCAATGCCGATGGCTGTGTCCGCAGCAGCGCTTCCGGGAAGCTGCTGGATGCCAGCGTTTTCGCAATGAACGCCTGCAGCTGTGCATGCAGTTCTCCAAAGGTTGGCCCGCCCCCTGTGATTTGCACCGGATCGTACACGATAGTGAGGCACTGGTAGGCGGGAATCAGCTCCTGCAAACCGGGCCAGCACCCCAGCGCCATCTCCTGCTGCAGCAACCGTTGCAGGGCGATGATGACCTTGCTCAAGGCCTCGCCGGGTGTTCCCTGGAAGCAGATATCCAGCGCGGAATCGCCGTTCTGGATCAGTTGGAAAGAAAGGCTCATGCGCGGACGTCCACCCCGGCTCGCTGCAGCGCGCGATGCAGCCGAGTGGCGATTTCTGGCGCGTGGATATTGTCGCCGTGCAGGCAGATACTGTCCGCGGTAAAGCGCAGTGGTTCGCCGTGAATGGACAGGAATGTCTCGCCGCGAATCAGTGCCAGAGTCTGCTGCAGGCACTGGGTGAAATCGTCAATCACCGCACCCTGCATGCTGCGGGGAGATAGCTGGTGATTGTTCAGATAGCGCCGGTCCATAAAACCTTCGCGAAGAAAGGGGATGCCAACCGTATGCGCGGCTTGTTCCGTGGCGGCATTGGCGAGCCCGAGAATTTTCAGTGTCGGGAAGCGGCTCTTGAGCATTTCCAGCAGGGAAATAGCGAGTGCGGGGTCGGCCTCGGCGTCGTTGTACAGGGCGCCGTGCAGTTTTATATGGTCCAGTGTTGCATGGCGATGTGCGGCAATGGTGGAGAGTCGCTCAATCTGCGCGGCGACCGCATCGAGCAATTGTGGCCTGGCGATGGCGAGCGAGTGGCGGCCGAAGTTGTCCCGATCCGGATAGCTTGGGTGGGCACCGATGGCGAGGCCGTTGGCCATGGCGTTGTCTATGGACAATGCCATGGTATCGTCGTTGCCGGCGTGACCTCCGCAGGCAATATTGCAGCGGGAAATAAATGGCATGAGCAGAGCGTCGCGGGTGCAATCCGCCGCAGTGTTGCCTTCGCCCAGATCGCAGTTGATGTCGACGGTTGTCATTTCACCACCTTTCGCTCTCCCTGAAGCAGTGGAGCAGCCCGACCATCATCCGTGATCGGGCTGCGTATTCATTTGACCTTCAACATCGGTTTCAGGAAGCGTCCGGTGTGGGAGGCTTTGATTTTTGCCACCTGTTCCGGAGTTCCCGCGGCGATGATCTCACCACCGCCAGAGCCGCCCTCGGGGCCGAGATCCACGATCCAGTCGGCGGTCTTGATCACGTCCAGATTGTGTTCGATCACCACGATGGTATTGCCGTGGTCGCGCAGGCGGTGCAGTACATCCAACAGTAACTGGATATCCGCGAAGTGCAGGCCGGTGGTGGGTTCGTCGAGAATATACAGGGTCTGGCCAGTGTCGCGCTTGGACAGTTCGCGCGACAGCTTCACCCGCTGCGCCTCACCGCCGGACAGGGTGGTCGCCGCCTGGCCGAGTTTGATGTAGGACAACCCCACATCCATCAGCGTCTGCAGCTTCTTGGCGATGGCCGGCACCGGGTCGAAAAATTCCCGCGCGTCCTCCACGGTCATTTCCAGTACTTCATGGATGCTCTTGCCCTTGTACTGCACCTCTAAGGTTTCGCGGTTGTAACGCTTGCCCTTGCAGGTGTCGCAGGGCACGTAGATGTCCGGCAGGAAGTGCATCTCCACCTTGATCACGCCATCGCCCTGACAGGCCTCGCAGCGGCCGCCCTTTACGTTGAAACTGAAGCGCCCGGGTTTGTAACCGCGGGAGCGGGCCTCCTGGGTGCCGGAGAACAGCTCGCGGATAGGGGTGAAAATGCCGGTGTAGGTGGCGGGGTTGGAGCGCGGGGTGCGGCCGATCGGGCTCTGGTCGATGTCGACGCACTTGTCGAAATGCTCGAGCCCCCTGATGGCCTTGTGCGGCGACGCCTTCAGCGTGGTGGCTTTGTTGAGCGCAGTGGCCGCGAGCGGGTACAGGGTGGTGTTGATCAGGGTGGACTTACCGGAGCCGGATACACCGGTGACACAGGTGAATAGACCAACGGGAATTTCCAGGTCGACACTTTTCAGGTTGTTGCCGCTGGCACCCTCGATACGCAGGAGCTTGTCGCTGGCTTTGACGCGCTTCGCAGGTATGGCGATCTGTTTCTTGCCTGACAGGTATTGCCCGGTAAGTGAGCGCTCGCAACTGGCTACCTGTTCGTGGGTGCCCGCAGCAACCACTTCACCGCCGTGCACACCGGCGCCGGGCCCGATGTCGATCAGGAAGTCCGCCGCGCGGATCGCGTCCTCATCGTGTTCCACCACAATGACCGTGTTGCCGATATCCCGCAGGTGGGTGAGGGTATTCAGCAATCGCTCATTGTCGCGCTGGTGCAGGCCGATGGAGGGTTCGTCGAGAATGTACATAACACCGACGAGACCGGCGCCTATCTGGCTCGCCAGGCGGATGCGCTGGGCCTCGCCGCCGGACAGGGTTTCGGCGCTACGGTTCAGGGTGAGGTAGTTGAGGCCCACATCCACCAGAAAGCGGAAGCGGTCGCGCAGCTCCTTTAAGATCTTGTCGGCGATCTCTTTCTGGGCGCCTTTGAACTTCAGCTGGTTGGCGAAGTAGTCGAAGGCATCGCCCACCGGCAGTTCCGTGATCTGCGCCAGAGTGCGGTTGTCTACGAACACGTTGCGCGCTTCGCGCCGCAAACGTGTGCCCTCACACTCCGGGCACTTTTGAGTGCTCAGGTATTTTGCCAACTCCTCGCGCACGCTCTGGGATTCGGTGTCGCGGTAGCGGCGCTGGAAATTGGGGATGATGCCCTCGAAGGTGTGGCGGCGGATGGTGACGTCGCCGCGCTCGTTGACGTAGCTGAAGTCGATGGGCGTATCGCCGCTGCCGTGCAGGACCGCTTCCCGGTCTTTCTTGCGCAGCTTCAGCCACGGCTTGTCGACATCGAAACCGTAGTGCTCCGCCAGCGAGGTGAGCATGTGATAGTAGTAAATGTTGCGCCGGTCCCAGCCGCGGATGGCGCCCTCGGAGATGCTGCTCTCCGGATCCAGGATCACCTTGTCCTCGTCGAAGAACTGTTTTACACCGAGGCCGTCGCAACCGGGGCAGGCGCCTGCCGGGTTGTTGAAGGAGAACAGGCGCGGCTCCAGCTCGTCCAGTGAGTAATCACACACCGGGCAGGCGTGACGGGCAGAGAACAGGTGGTCGTCGCGGTCGCCGTCCATGAAACTGATAGAGGCGATACCGTCGGTCAGGTTGAGTGCGGTCTCGAAGGACTCCGCCAAGCGCAACTGCAGGTCGTCGCGCACCTTGAAGCGGTCCACGACCACTTCCACCGAGTGTTTCTTGCGCTTGTCCAGTTTCGGCGTGTCGTCGAGGTCGCACACGGTGCCGTTGATGCGTGCGCGCACAAAGCCGTCCCTGCGCAATTGCTCGAACACATGCAGGTGTTCTCCCTTGCGGTCGCGCACCACCGGCGCCAGCAGCATGATTCTGGAGCCCTCGGGCAGCGCCAGCACCTGGTCCACCATCTGGCTGACGGTCTGTGCCTGCAGCGGTATGTGGTGCTCCGGGCAGCGCGGTTCGCCCACGCGGGCGAAGAGCAGGCGCAGGTAATCGTAGATCTCGGTAATGGTGCCCACGGTGGAGCGCGGGTTGTGGGAGGTGGATTTCTGCTCGATGGAGATGGCCGGCGACAGCCCCTCCACCGTATCCACATCCGGCTTTTCCATCATCGACAGAAACTGGCGCGCATAGGTGGAGAGAGACTCTACGTAGCGACGCTGGCCTTCAGCATAGAGGGTGTCGAACGCGAGTGAGGACTTACCAGAGCCAGAGAGGCCGGTAATCACGATCAGCTTGTCGCGGGGAATATCCAGGTCGATATTCTTCAGGTTGTGGGTGCGCGCACCTCTGACGTAAATCGTGTCCACTCGGCGTCCTGTATTTGCTTTGCTGCTATGAGGGCGCCCGGGGGTAAGAACCGGGCGGAAGGAAACGGTCAAGTATAATCCGGCGGGCGATTGTGCCAAAATGCCTGCCGCGCTCTTTTCCATTGAATAACCCTGTGTGGATACGGAAATCATGATCCCCGTCATTCTCTGCGGCGGTACCGGTTCGCGTCTGTGGCCGCTTTCCCGGGATGCCTACCCCAAGCAATTTCTCGCTCTCGCCGGCAGTCAGACCATGCTCCAGGCCACGGCCTTGCGACTCGACGGACTGCCAGAAGTGGAAGCGCCGATCCTGGTGTGCAACGAATCCCACCGCTTTGCCGCGGCCGAGCAATTGCAGGAAGTGGGGCGCGCGGCCCAGTCGATTTTGCTGGAGCCCTGTGCCCGCAATACCGCCCCGGCCATCGCGCTGGCGGCACTTCGCGCGGTGGAGCAGGGGCAGGACCCGCTGTTGCTGGTGCTGCCGGCAGATCACGTGGTGGCGGATACCGCGGCTTTTCAGCAGTCGGTAAGTGCGGCGAAGAAGCTGGCGGAAGATGGCCTGCTGGTCACCTTCGGCATCGTGCCCACCTGCGCCGAGACCGGCTACGGCTACATCCGCAGCGGCGACGCGCTGGCCGGCGGCTGGAAGGTGGCGGAGTTTGTGGAGAAGCCCGATCTCGCCACCGCCGAAAAATACCTCGCCAACGGCGACTACAACTGGAACAGCGGTATGTTCCTGTTTCGCGCCTCGCGCTATATCGAGGAGCTGGCCCAGCAAAATCCCGCAATACTTGACGCCTGCCGCGCCGCACTGGCCGGCGCCGCGCGCGACCTGGATTTTACCCGCGTTGATGCAGATGCCTTCCGCCGCTGTCCGTCCGATTCCGTGGACTACGCGGTAATGGAGAAAACCGAATCCGCCGCCGTAGTACCGATGCAGGCGGGCTGGAGCGATGTGGGTTCCTGGTCCGCGCTGTGGGAGCTGGCTGAGCGGGATGCGAACGACAACCTGCTGCGCGGCGACGTACTGGCAGAGGATTCCCGTGGTTGCCTGGTGCACGGTGCCGATCGCCTTGTGGGCATCCTCGGCGTGCAGGACCTGGTGGTGGTAGACACCGATGACGCCCTGATGGTGGCGCACAAGAGCCGCGTGCAGGACGTGAAAAAACTGGTGCAGCGGCTCAAGCAGAACGAGCGCAGTGAAGCGGAAAATCACCGCAAGGTGTTCCGCCCCTGGGGTTACTACGATTCCATCGACGCCGGTCCGCGCTTTCAGGTGAAGCGCATCGTGGTCAAACCCGGTTGCCAGTTGTCCCTGCAGATGCACCATCACCGCGCCGAGCACTGGATTGTGGTGCGCGGCACGGCCAGGGTGACCCGCGGGGACGATCAACTGCTGCTGACCGAGAACGAATCCACCTTCATTCCCCTCGGCGTGGTCCACCGCCTGGAAAATCCCGGCAGTATCCCCCTGGAGTTGATTGAGGTGCAGTCCGGCAGCTACCTCGGCGAGGACGATATCGTCCGTCTCGAAGACAAATACGGGAGAGAGTGAGGGCGCAAACGGCGGGATTGCGTCGATAAATCTGCGCTATCCGCTCGTTAGGCAGCGGGGAGTCCTATCTCCGCTGCTGTGGCTGCTACAATGCGCCCCGTTTTTTGCCGTGTCCGGAACCTCTGCATGAATTCCACTGAACGCCGCGCACTCGCCGGCCTCGCCTCCCTCTATGTCTTCCGCATGCTGGGCCTGTTTATGGTGCTGCCGGTGCTGTCTCTGTACGGCGCCGACTACCGCGGCAGTACTCCCGCGCTGCTGGGGCTGGCGCTGGGCGCCTACGGCCTGAGCCAGGCGCTGCTGCAGATCCCCCTGGGAATGCTGAGCGACCGCTGGGGGCGCAAGCCGGTGATTTTTCTCGGGCTGGCGGTATTTGCCATGGGGAGTGTGGTGGCGGCACTGACGGACTCGGTATACGGGCTGATTGCCGGACGCATACTGCAGGGCGCTGGCGCTATCGCCGCGGCCACTATGGCACTGGCGGCGGACCTGACCCGGGACGAAAACCGCGGCAAGGCGATGGCGGTGATTGGCGCCTCCATCGGCGTGGCGTTTGTGCTTGCAGTGGTGCTGGGGCCGCTGGTGGCGGGCCTCGGTGGTCTTTCGGCCATATTCTGGCTCACCGCGCTACTGGCGCTGGTGGGCATGCTGCTGGTGTGGCGGCTGGTGCCTAATCCGCAACAACTGGCCCCGCGCGGCCCGCGCCAGGGGGATTTCTCCCGGCTGTTGCGACAGGGGGATGTGTGGCGGCTGGTGAGTGGAGTGTTTTTCCTGCACCTGCTGCTGACCATGATGTTCGTGCCGCTTCCGCACCTGCTGGTGGATCAGTTGCACCTGGCCAGCGACCAGCACTGGAAACTTTATGGCCCGCTGATGCTGGGCGCCTTTGTACTGATGCTGCCGCTGATGCGCGCGGCAGAAAAACGCCAACAGGTTCCCGGTGCCATGCGCCTGGCCCTGCTTGGGTTGGTGTTCGGCGGGGTGGCGCTGATGCCGGAGGTGCGGGGTAACTGGATAGTGTTGTGCCTTGGGGTATTCTTCCTCGCTTTTAATCTACTGGAGGCATTGCTGCCTGCGCAGCTGACCCGGGTGGCGCCGGCGGAGTGCCGCGGTGCCGCCACCGGTCTCTATGCGACCCTGCAGTTTCTCGGTGCCTTTGCCGGTGGCAGCCTCGGCGGGGTAGTGTACGGCCAGGGCGGTGCCGGGGCTGTGGCCACCCTCGCGCTGGGAGTTCTGCTGCTGTGGTCCATCGCCTGGTGGCAGATGCGCGGCACCCGCGTACCCCTTGCAGGCCGCTGAGAAGGATCTTTTTCCGCTGGCGCCGGCTCGCCCGGGTAGCGGTGACGGCCCCCGCCCGAGTGTTGTATGCTGCTGGATAAAAATACACTGTTGGCGAGGCCGGCAGCTGGCGGATCATGGACCGCGGCGCCGGTTTCCCGAATCTGAATTTTTGAACTCTGAACCTTTGAACAATGAAATGGGCCCGCCAGAGGGCACACTGAGAGGAGAGGCTTATGGCCAGGGGCGTTAATAAAGTGATTCTGATTGGCAATCTGGGCGGCGACCCGGAAACCCGCTATCTGCCCAGCGGCGGCGCCGTTACCAATGTCACCCTGGCGACGTCTGAAACCTGGAAAGACAAGCAGACCGGCCAGCAGCAGGAGCGCACCGAGTGGCACCGTGTGGTGTTCTTCAATCGTCTGGCAGAGATTGCCGGCGAGTACCTGCGCAAAGGCAGCAAGGTCTACCTTGAGGGTTCTCTGCGCACGCGCAAGTGGCAGGACAAGCAGACCGGTCAGGACCGCTACACCACCGAAATCGTCGCCAGCGAAATGCAGATGCTCGACGGCCGCGGTGAGCAGAGCGGCGGCTATCAGCAGCAGGGCGGCCAGGGCGGTGGCTACCAGCAGCAGGGCGGCGATTATAACCAGGGCGGTTACCAGGACGAATACGCTCAGGGCCGCTCCGCACCTTCTCCCATGGCGCCGTCCAATCCTTCTTCAAACCAGCCGCAAAATCGCCCCGCCGGCAACCAGGCACCCATGGGTGGCTTTGATAACAGCTTCGACGACGACATTCCCTTCTAACGCGGGCCGTCTCCTCCATGCATCACACGGGTTATCAGCCTGACACCGCCGTGCTTATCGGTGCCGGCAATGCCATCGACGGACCCCTGCAGAAGGGGTTGCAGAGGGTAGGTTTCCGGGTGCAGTTGTTGGGGCTTGAGCAGATCGCGGCGGCACCTCTCGGTATTCGCGAGGGTAGCCTTGTGATCAACGCCGCCAGCTGTGCTGGCAGCGCGCGCATGCACGAGGCCCGCGCGGTGTGTGAGGCCCTGCGGAACCAGCCCTGTGCGGCGTTGCTGCACCTGTCCTCCTACGGGGTATTCGGGCGCGCCCGCAGCCGGAAAATCGACGAGGAAACCGCGCCAGAGCCCAGCTCGGAAATCGGGCGGCACTGGCTGGACTGTGAGCGGATTCTTACCGGAAGCAGCCCGGCCGAATACGGTGTCAGCATCCTGCGTCTCGGCTGGCAGGTGGACCGCAGCGAGCGTGCGTTGCTGGCGCGGGTCATCCGCGGCCTGCTGAATCACAAGCCGGTTACGCTTGACGACGTGAGCCGCGGCAATCCAGTCACGGTGGCGGACCTGGTGCGGGTGGCTGTTGCCATGGCCCAGCAGTTGGCGAGCGGCGCGCCGAAGTCCGGCATTTACCACTACGGCGCGGCGGACAACTGCAGTGCCATGGAATTTGGCCGTGAAGTGGTCGACCGGGTGCGCTCCCTGTATGGCGAGGATTACGCCGCGGATTTGCGGCCGGTTGAGCCCGCGCCGGAGGACCGTTCCTCGGTGCTGAGCTGTGAGCGGCTGCGCGACGTGTTTGGTATCCAGCAGCGCAGCTGGCGTCAGGGGCTGACCCGTCAGGTGGAGCTGTGGCTGGAGCGGCTGCAGAAAGCGGAAAGCTGACTGCGACGTTGATCAGGGTGCTGGATCAACAACAAAAAGGGCGAGCCGCTGCGCGGCTCGCCCTTTTTGTTTGGCGGAAAGCCCGAGGTCAGATCTTGTCGAAGATCAGACTGGCGTTGGTGCCGCCGAAGCCGAAGCTGTTGGACAGCGCCCGGCGGATCTGGGTCTCGCGCAGCTCGGTAACCAGGTCGAGGCCCGCCGCCGCTTCGTCCAGCGTCTCCACATTGGCGGAGGCGGCGATAAAGCCGTTCTGCATCATCAGCAGGGAGTAAATGGCTTCCTGCACACCGGCGGCACCCAGGGAGTGACCGGTGAGGGACTTGGTGGAGGCGAATGCCGGCACCTTATCGCCAAACACTTCTTTCATCGCGCGCAGCTCGGCTACGTCGCCCACCGGGGTGGAGGTGCCGTGGGTGTTGATGTAATCCACGCCGCCTTCCAGGCCCTTGCCGTCCATGCCGGCCAGCGCCTGCTGCATGCAGCGCGCCGCACCCTCGCCGCTAGGGGCGACCATGTCGTAGCCGTCGGAGGTGGCGCCATAGCCCACCAGCTCGGCGATGATGTTGGCGCCGCGGGCTTTTGCGTGTTCATATTCTTCCAACACCACACAACCGCCACCGCCGGCGATCACGAAGCCGTCGCGGTTGGCGTCGTAGGGGCGGGAGGCCTTGGTGGGGGTGTCGTTGTATTTGGACGACAGCGCGCCCATGGCGTCGAACAGATGGGTCAGGCTCCAGGCCAGTTCCTCACCGCCGCCGGCAAACACGATGTCCTGCTTGCCCATCTGGATCAACTCTGCGCCGTTGCCAATACAGTGCGCGGAGGTGGCACAGGCAGAGGAGATGGAGTAGTTCACGCCTTTGATCTTGAAGGGAGTGGCGAGACACGCGGATACCGTGCTGCCCATGACCTGTGGCACACGGAAGGCGCCGACTTTACGTACACCTCGGGTCTTGGTGATCTCGGCGGACTCGATGATGGCCGCGGTGGACGTACCACCGGAACCCATCACCAGGCCGGTGCGGGGATTCGAAATGTCGGACTCTTCCAGGCCCGCCATGCCAATGGCCTCGGCCATGGCGATGTACGCATAGGCGGCGGAGTCGCCCATGAAACGCAGGTGCTTGCGGTCGATGTATTCCTTGAAATCGATGTCGACCACACCGGCGACCTGGCTGCGCAGACCCAGCTCGGCGTATTCGTCCATAAAGCGGATGCCGCTGCGGCCGGCCTTCAGGGAGGCCAGCACTTCCTGCGTATTGTTACCGATGCAGGAAGTGATGCCCATTCCGGTAATGACTACCCGGCGCATAGTGATCTCCAATAAAACTTGTTGTGTGAATTGTTATTGTTTTGTGTGACAGACCGACAGATCAAAAGTTGTCTGTGCGGGTAAACAGGCCGACACGCAGATCCGTGGCAGTGTAGATTTCGCGCCCGTCGACAGACACGGAGCCATTGCCGATGCCCATCACCAGCTTGCGTTCCACCAGCCGGCTCATCTGAATATGGTAAGTAACCTTCTTATTGGTCGGTAGGATCTGGCCGGTGAATTTCACTTCGCCGCAGCCGAGGGCGCGGCCGCGACCGGGGTTGCCTTTCCACGCGAGAAAATACCCCAGAAGCTGCCACATGGCATCCAGGCCGAGGCAGCCGGGCATGACCGGGTCACCGGGGAAATGGCAGTCAAAGAACCACAGGTCGGGGGTGATATCCAGCTCGGCAATCAGCTCGCCTTTGCCAAATTCACCGCCGTCTTTGGAGACATGGGTGATGCGGTCGAGCATCAGCATATTGGGGGCGGGCAGCTGGGCGTTGCCCGGGCCGAACATTTCTCCGCGGCTGCAGGCCAGGAGCTCTTCGCGGGTGTAGCTGCTTTTTTGAACGAAATTACTCATTGGGTCCCCGATTTTGGGCATTCTTTACACGAGCCGGCATTCTAAGGGCTAAGGATAGCTTGTCCAGTCGGTCATAACCCTTTTTGTGACCGGAACTGTCTCAAATAGCCCTTGACCCGCGGCTTGTGGCGGGAAACTCCGGACATCTTGCCAGTTTGCCCCGGGTCATGGGCGGTCTGATTCTTGCCTGATCATTATCATGGTTTTGTGATAACTTGCGGCCACTCGGCGCAGGAGAGCGCTGGTGGAAGAATTTCAGCGAGGGTGTGATGCTCAAAAAATGTCTTTTTCCCGTGGCCGGTTACGGAACCCGCTTCCTGCCGGCGACCAAGGCCATGCCCAAGGAGATGTTGCCGCTGGTCAACAAACCTCTGGTGCAATACGGCGTGGAAGAGGCCATTGAGGCGGGCCTGACTGAAATCGGCTTTGTCACCGGGCGCGGCAAGCGCGCCATTGAAGACCATTTCGATACCAACTTCGAGCTTGAGCATCAGATCGCCGGCACGGGCAAAGAGCGCTACCTCGACAGCGTGCGCAAGGTAATCGACCGCGCCAGCTTTTCTTACACTCGCCAGGGCGAGATGCGCGGTCTCGGCGACGCCATTTTGCAGGGGCAGCGCCTCATCGGCGACGAAGCCTTCGCCGTGGTGCTGGCAGACGACCTTTGCCTCAATGATGGTCCCGGTGTACTCGAGCAGATGGTGCTACTGTACAAGCAATTCCGCTGCAGCATTGTCGCGGTAGAGGAAGTGCCAGCGGACCAGATTCACAAGTTCGGTGTTATTGCCGGCAACGAAATCAAACCGGACCTCTATCAAGTCACCGACATGGTGGAAAAACCGGCGGCGGAAGACGCGCCGAGCAATATGGCCATCATCGGCCGCTACATTCTCACGCCAGATATTTTTGAATTGATCCGCGAGACCCCGCCGGGGAAAAACGGTGAGGTGCAGATCACCGATGCGCTGCTGACGCAGGCGCAGCGCGGTTGTGTTCTCGCGTATAAATTCAAGGGACGCCGCTTCGATTGCGGCTCCGTCGACGGCTTTATCGAAGCCACCAATCACGTCTACAAAACAATGTATTTACCGGGGGGAAAGGGCTGAAATGTCTGAATTGACCTGTTTTAAAGCGTACGATCTGCGCGGCCGCGTGCCGGACGAGCTGAACACCGATGTGGCCTACCGTGTAGGTCGCGCCTTCGCCCAGTTTCTGGGGGCGCGCCGCGTGGTGGTGGGGCACGATATCCGCCTCACCAGTGGCGAGCTGACCGACGCCCTGGCCAACGGCCTGCGCGACGCCGGGGCCGATGTTTATCACATCGGCGAATGCGGTACCGAGGAAATCTATTTCTCCACCTTCCATGGCGACTTCGATGGCGGAATCTGCGTTACCGCGAGTCACAACCCCATGGACTACAACGGCATGAAATTCGTGCGTGCAGGCTCCCGCCCGATCAGTGGTGACACTGGCCTGCTGGACATTAAAAAGCTCGCGGAAGACAACAATTTCCCCGCAGTGGAAAAGCGTGGTGAGTTGCACACCTTTGCGCACCGCGACGATTTCGTAAAACATCTGTTGGGTTACGTCGACGTTTCCACACTGAAACCGCTGAAACTGGTGGTTAACGCGGGCAACGGTGGCGCCGGTGCGGTGGTGGATGCCCTGGCTCCGCACCTGCCGTTTGAATTCGTGCGCGTGCACCACGAGCCCGATGGCACCTTCCCCAATGGCATTCCCAACCCGATCCTGCCGGAAAACCGCGAGTCCACCGCTACTGCCGTACGCGAGAGTGGTGCGGATTTCGGTATTGCCTGGGACGGTGACTTCGATCGCTGTTTCTTCTTCGATGAGCGCGGTGAATTCATCGAGGGCTATTACGTCGTCGGCCTGTTGGCGGAAGCCTTCCTGGCCAAGCACCCGGGTGCCAAGGTGGTACACGACCCGCGCCTGACCTGGAATACCGAGGATATCGTGAAAGCGGCGGGCGGCGAGCCGGTGCAGAGCAAAACCGGCCACGCCTTTATCAAGGAGCGTATGCGCAAGGAAGACGCCATTTACGGCGGCGAGATGAGTGCGCACCATTACTTCCGTGATTTCGCCTACTGCGACAGCGGTATGATTCCGTGGCTACTGGTGGCGGAGCTGGTGAGCCGCAGTGGCAAACCTTTGTCGCAGCTGGTGGGCGAGCGCATGAAAGCCTTCCCGTGCAGTGGTGAGATCAATTCCAAGGTCGCCGACCCGAAAGCCCTGTTGCAGGCGGCGGAAGAGAAGTACGCGGCCGGTGCCAACAGCGTCGAGCATGTGGATGGTCTGAGCGTTGCCTTTGACGATTGGCGTTTCAACCTGCGCATGTCCAACACTGAGCCGGTTGTGCGTTTGAATGTCGAGTCCCGTGGGGATGAGGCGTTGATGAAGGCCAAGACCGAAGAGTTGCTGGTTCTGATTCGCGGATAGTTTTTTACTTCGTTGTGGGCACTGTTGCACTTCGTAGTGGAGTTCAATGGCGGCCCTGCTACCGGGTACTGCCTTGCGAGACACGCCGTGAACCCATCCATGGGGGCTCTTCTAAAACATCCCTGTTTTAGAAGGTCTCGCAAGGCAGTACCCGGTAGCAGGGCCTTAGCTTTGAATTTTCGACTTCGTTTTTGGCAATAGAGTCGAAGTTCAAAAGTGCGATGCGAAGGCGGGGTGCCGGGTGCGGGTTTTCAGGAGCGTCGCAAACAGGATGTTTGCGCCGCAGCGCCCAGGGATGGGTTCACAGCGGTCCGGAAAACCCGCACCCGGTGCCGCGCCGCCAGCGGACCTGATTTAGAACCACGCTTCAAAAGTCTATCAGCCGCCTCCACGCCAGCTTCAGAGCCGCAAACAAAAAGCCCCGAAGATACTCCGGGGCTTTTTGTTAAGTGGTCCGCTGAATCGAAAATTCCGCTAACTGTCGAAGCGCAGTCTTGTGCTCCCCGTCCGGCAAAAACTCCAGTTTCTCCAGGGCGAGTTCGACTTCTTTTCTGGCGCGATCAAAGGTGTAATCCAGCGCACCACAAGACTCGATAGTCGCAACAATCTCAGGAAGTTTATCCGCGGATTTCTGTTCAATTGCCTCCCGCACTAAAGCTGCCTGTTCTTCAGTGCCATTCGCCATCGCGTAAATCAGCGGCAGGGTCGGCTTGCCTTCGGCCAGGTCGTCGCCCACATTCTTACCGAGCTCTTCCGAATTACCGCGGTAATCCAGTGCATCGTCCACCAGCTGGAAGGCAGAGCCCAGATGGCGACCGTAGAGCTTCAGGGATTCGCGCTCATCCGCGCTGCAGCCGGCCAGAACCGCTGCGGTTTCACAGGCCGCTTCGAACAGCGCGCCGGTCTTCTTATGGATAACGTTCAGGTAATTGGCTTCGGTGACCGCAGGATCGCCCGCATTCACCAGCTGCTGCACCTCGCCCTCGGCAATGGTGTTGGTGGTGTCAGACAGGATCGCCATGATGTCCATGTCCTTCAGTGCCACCATCATCTGGAAGGCGCGGGAGTAAAGGAAGTCGCCCACCAGCACCGCCGGCGCATTGCCCCACTGGGCGTTGGCGGTGATGCGGCCGCGGCGCATGTCCGAGGTGTCCACCACATCGTCATGCAGCAGCGTCGCCGTGTGGATGAACTCAATAATCGCCGCCAGCGGGATATGATCCTCGCCCCGGTAGCCCGCCGCACGGGCGCACAGCAGCACCAGCAGCGGGCGCAGGCGCTTGCCGCCGGCCTCAACCAGATAGTGGCCAATGTTTTCCACCAGGGGAACGTCTGAGTGCAGTTGATCAATGATGGTCTGATTGACCGCCGCAAAATCGTCGGCGGCTACCTGGTGGAAAGGCAACATGCGGGTTCCTTATACATCGCTTTGGTATTCTGTCGGCGGCAAGACTAGCGGTTTTGGACGCGGGCGGAAAGGCGCGGGCAGGCTGTTGCCCGAAAAGCGCGCTATTGTGCCGTGCGGCCTAATTGATTAGAATCTGCGCCCCGCTCGCACCGGGTTCGCCTGTCATGTTAGTTCATGGGGTGACCTCTGGGCCGGGAAGACGTTTTAAACACACGGCGCAAGCTCCCAAAATGCTGGCTGAGTGGTCACCGATTGTTGGTGATTAGACCCTGTCGCTGCTTCGTGTCGTCCATTTTGTTGGAGCATAGAAATATGTACGCAGTTATTGAAAGCGGTGGCAAACAACACCGTGTTGTAGAAGGCGAAGTTCTGCGCCTGGAAAAAATTGAAGCTGCTACCGGTGAATCTGTCGATTTTGACAAGGTTCTGATGGTAGTAAACGGCGACGCCATCAACATCGGTGCGCCTGTAGTGGAAGGTGCCAAGGTGACTGCAGAAGTGCTGAGCCACGGCCGCGGCGACAAGGTGAAAATCATCAAGTTCCGTCGTCGTAAGCACTCCATGAAGCGTCAAGGTCACCGTCAGTGGTACACCGAAGTTAAGATCACTGGCATCAAGGCATAAGCAGAGGAGTAACGACTCATGGCACACAAGAAAGCTGGCGGTAGTACGCGCAACGGTCGCGATTCCGAAAGTAAACGCCTGGGCGTGAAGCGCTTTGGCGGTCAAGCTGTCTCCGCAGGCAGCATCATCGTGCGTCAGCGCGGTACCAAGTTCCACGCTGGTGTGAATGTTGGTATGGGCAAAGATCACACCCTGTTCGCTACCGCCGATGGCGTGGTGAAGTTTGAGGTGAAAGGTGCGAATAACCGGAAGTTTGTTTCTATCGAAACTGCCTAAGCGGTCACAGCGCCCGATAAAAAGCCCCGCAATTGCGGGGCTTTTTTGTATCTTGCCCACTTTTTTGTATTGATCCCGGGCAAATTACACTGAAGACCGGGTAACCGGTAAGTAGAGTCATGAAATTTGTAGATGAGGCACCGATCAAGGTGCAGGCCGGCAACGGCGGTAAAGGGTGTTGCAGCTTCTGGCGTGAGAAATTCATTGCCAAGGGCGGCCCCGATGGCGGCGACGGCGGCGACGGCGGCTCCGTCTATCTGGAGGCCGACGAATCTTTGAATACCCTGGTGGACTACCGCTTCCAGCCCAACCATCAGGCGGAGAACGGTGAGCCTGGACGCGGCCGCAACTGCACCGGCGCCAAGGGTGAAGATCTGATACTGAAGGTGCCCGTGGGTACTACCGCCATCGACGTGGATACCGGCGAGACACTGGGCGACCTGTTGGAGCCGGGGCAGCGGCTGCTGGTGGCCCAGGGTGGCTTCCACGGCATTGGCAACACCCGTTTCAAGTCCAGTACCAACCGCGCGCCCCGTCAGACCACGCCGGGCTACCCGGGCGAGTTCCGCAATCTGAAGCTGGAACTCAAGGTGCTGGCGGATGTGGGCATGCTCGGTCTGCCGAATGCGGGCAAGTCCACCTTTATTCGCGCCGTGTCTGCGGCGAAACCGAAGGTGGCGAATTATCCGTTTACCACCCTGGTGCCGAACCTGGGGGTGGTGAAGGTGCAGAAATACCGCAGCTTCGTGATTGCCGATATCCCCGGTCTGATCGAGGGTGCCTCCGAGGGTGCGGGGCTGGGTATCCGCTTTCTCAAGCATCTGACCCGCTGTCGCGTGCTGCTGCACCTGGTGGATCTGGCGCCGTTCGACGGCTCCGACCCCGTGCAGAATGCGCTCGCCATCGAGCGCGAGCTGGAATCCTTCAGTCCGACACTGGCCGGGCGCGAGCGCTGGCTGGTGCTGAACAAGACCGATCTGGTGCCGGCTGCCGAGCTGGATGAACGCTGCCAGGCCATCGTCAGCGCCCTTGGCTGGCAGGGGCCGGTATTCCGTGTCGCCGCGATTCGCGGTGAGGGCACCGATGTGCTCTCTGGGCAGCTGATGGATTACCTCGAGGATGTGAAGCAGCGGGAAGAGCTGGATGGTGATCTGTTCGAGGCTGAACAGGAAGCCCAGCGGCAGATGCAGCGCGAGGCGCGTGAGCGCATCGAGGAGGTGCGTCTGGCGCAGCGTGCGAAGCGTATGGGGCTGGAAGAATCTGACGAGGATGATGAAGATTGGGACGACGATGACTACGACGTAGATATAGAATATCGTCGCTAAGTTTTCTGCCCTTCCAGAGGATTGTCCCGACTCAGGGATGGCCTGCAGGGGCGTGTCCTGATATGAGGAATAAATGGACTCCACTTCGTCGCGTCAGCAACTCTCCGCCAGCAAGCGCTGGGTAATCAAAATTGGCAGCGCCCTGCTCACCGACAATGGTCGCGGCGTCAATCGCGCCGCGATCCACAACTGGGCGGGGCAGATCAGTGCCCTGCGCCGTCAGGGTATTGAGGTGCTGCTGGTATCCTCCGGTGCCGTGGCGGCGGGCATGGACCGCCTGGGTTGGCGCAAACGCCCCGAATCCATCCACCAGCTGCAGGCCGCCGCCGCTGTAGGGCAGAGCCATCTGGTGCAGGTGTATGAGCACGCGTTTGGACAGTACGACTGCCGCACGGCGCAGATCCTGCTGGATCATGACGATCTCTCCAACCGCACCCGTTATCTCAATGCCCGCAGCACCCTGCGCACCCTGTTGTCGCTGGGTGCGGTGCCGATCATCAATGAGAATGACACGGTAGTGACCGATGAGATCCGCTTCGGCGACAACGACACTCTGGGGGCCCTGGTGGCCAATCTGGTGGAGGCGGATGTGCTGCTGATTCTCACCGACGCAGAGGGTTTGTTTACCGAGGACCCGCGCGACAACCCGGCGGCAGAACTGGTGCGCGAAGCGGTGGCCACAGACCCGCGTCTGGTGGCAATGGCGGGCGGCTCTCGCAGCGGCCTCGGCCGTGGCGGCATGGCTACCAAGGTGCGCGCGGCTCAGCTGGCGGCGCGCTCCGGTGCGCGCACGGTAATCGTTGGCGGTGGTGCGGAGGCGGTGATCGAGCGTGTGGCGGCGGGAGAGGCGCTGGGCACATTGTTGATGCCCGAGGCGGACCCGCTGACGGCGCGCAAGCGCTGGCTGGCTGGGCAGCTGCAGGTGCGCGGCAAGCTCTATTTGGATGCCGGCGCGGAGCGCGCATTGCGCAACCAGGGCAAGAGTTTACTGCCGGTGGGCGTGGTGGGTGTTGACGGGCGCTTTCATCGCGGCGAGCTGGTGAGCTGTGTCAATGCCGGCGGCGAGGAGATCGCGCGCGGGCTGGTGAATTACGGCAGTGGTGAGGCGTCCAGGATCTGCGGTCAGTCGTCAGAGCGGATTGTGGAGTTGCTCGGCTATCGCGACGACGATGAGTTGATCCATCGCGACAATCTGATCCTGCTGTGACTGGGTTGGTCGTGGAGCCCTGAGTGGCGGGCCCTTCTCGGAAGGGTCGTTACGCTAAATTGAGGCAATAAAAAACCCCGCTATCGCGGGGTTTTTTGTGCTCAGTCAGAAATTGGCTCAGGCGGCCAGCTTCTTGATCTGGGCGTTCAGGCGGCTCTTATGGCGAGCTGCCTTGTTCTTGTGAATGATGCCTTTGTCGGCCATGCGGTCGATGACCGGCACAGCAGCCGCGTAAGCGGTTTTGGCTTTATCAGCGTCACCTGCATCGATGGCTGCAACTACCTTTTTGATGTAGGTGCGCACCATGGAGCGCAGACTGGCGTTGTGATTGCGGCGCTTGTCATTCTGGCGCGCGCGTTTCTTCGCTTGAGGTGAGTTGGCCACCGGTTGCTCCTGTCTGGATCTTGATAACTCGAACAATCGGGCCGGGGGCCCGTTTGGGACGCGACATTATCCCCAGCGTTGTTTGTTTGTCAACCGCCGGCGCGGTGAGTTTGTGACTGCGGGGGCTGCGCGCTGCTTAATCCCGGCAACACAGTTATGCCGGACTTGATCCGGCATCCAGCTTCGTAGCACTGGATTCCGGGTCAGGCCCGGAATGGCGGTTGTCCAGGGTAGTTCCTGCCGTCTCAACGGGGCAGGGCTAGTGTAAACACGACGCCACTACCATCTTCGCGATTGGCGGCACTGAGCTCGCCGTGATGAAAGTCGGCGATCAGTCGCGCGATATGCAGGCCAAGCCCCAGGTGTCCGGCCTTGCCGCCGTCGTCGCGCACCGAAACGAGGGAGTCGAACAGCTTCTGGCCAAAACCGCTGGGCAGCAGCGGTCCGCTGTTGCTGACGCTCAGCACGTATTCCCTGCGCTCGGGTGTCAGTGCCATATGGATTGTGCTGCCCTCCGGGGCGAAGCTCACCGCGTTGTCCACCAACTTGTCCAGTAGTTGCGCGAGCAGCTCTGGAGCGCCGTTGCAGGGTTGTGGCGTGTCGGGGCACTGCAGTTCGAAGTGGTGTTCGGGGTGGGCGTCGGCGTAGCTCTGGTTGAGTGCCTGTACCAGGTCCGCGAGATCGAAATCTTCGCGGTCGGCCTGGCGGATGCTCGCTTCCAGGTGATTGGCGGCGGACAGGGCATTGAGGATCGACGACAGGCGGGCGCCGCCGTCGGCGGCGCGCTCGGCATAGCGGCGGCTGTCGCTGTCGAGGTCGCCGGCGGCAAGGTTGTCGAGGGACGAGCGCACCACCGCCAGTGGGGTGCGCAACTCGTGTGAGAGCTTGCTCGCGAGGCTGCGCAGGTACTGGTGATAGTGGTCCAGCTCGGCGAGCAGACTGGCAAAGGCGCGGTTGAGGGCGCCGAGTTCATCATTGATAAGAGGGCGCGGGAAATCCCCCCGCAGGCGACCGCTGGCATCCACGGCATTGCTGGCGGCGCGGTGGAGCTGGCGAATGCGCCAGGACAGCCAGCTGGCGTAGCCTAACAGCAGCAGCAGAACCAGGCCGGCAGCGGCGGCGGTGGTGAGCCACAGGCGGCGGGCGGCGGATTCGGTGAGGGACCGCAGGGCACTGGCGGACTGGGCGGTGATCACCCGCCCCAGCAATGGGCGCTCGATAATATCGTCAGCGCGGGTTACCACCGGCACGCTGACGGCGCCAATACGCTCATCGCCAGGGGTACTGTCGGGATCGCTGTCCGGGGCGCCGAACCACTGGCTGGCAGTTTCCCGGTTTTGGGTCAGGTTGTCCGGAAACCGGTCCCGGGGCAGCGGCGATAGCGCAGCGGTGGCTAGTATCTGCCGGTAGAGCCAATCCCGCAGCCAGGGTTGCGCCTCGCCCGCGGGCGGTTGGTCGTCCCCGGTGGCGTGCCAGTCAATACCGGTGCGGGCAAGCACGAAGCCCTCCTGATCCACCACGGTGAGCTGCAGCTCCGGGCGCGCGAAGTGTTCCAGTTCCCGCTGCAGTTGCGGCAGTGGTTCCACCAGTACTCCGGGGCGGCCGTCGTTCGGCAGGGTGCCGGCGACGCGCGCGGGGGTGCCTCCGTCGCTGTGTGTGCGGTCCAGCACGCGGACCGCCAGTTCGCCGTCGCTCAGGGCGGCGGGCAGTGTCAGCTCCAGCTGATAGCCGCGCGGGGAGGCGGTCCAGCGGCCGCGGATACGCAGTTCGCGCTCGTACCGGCCGCGGCGGGGGTTGTACCACATGGCGTGCACCGGTCCCTGGCTCGCCACGGGCAGGGTGTATTGTTGGCGCGCGGTATAGATTTCCACCGTGTCACCGCTGGATATGCCGCTGCTGCGCGGGTCGTGATAGCTGGGGCTGCGGTCGCGGGCGGTGAGCAGCATATAGATCTGGCTGCCACGCCGGCCGAGGGTGATTTGCGCGAAGGGGTCGCCTGCCTGATCGAGCAGCTGTCGTGGCCGCAGGCGCAGCGCGCGCCACTCCTCGCCGTAGCCATCCAGCACCGGCGTTTGCGCAAGAGGGTTCAGGTAGAGCTGGGCACCGGGTGGGCGGCCGTTGCGGCGGGGATCCGGTGCTATGAGTTCGGGGGCACTGGCGAGGCGTGCCGCGATGGCGTTGCCGGTGGCTTCCAGTGTCTGCATCTGCCCCTGGGTGAGGGCCTGGTCCACCTGGCGCAGGTATTGGCAGCCGGCCCAGGGAAGGGCCAGGGTGCAGAGGCTCAGCAGGACCAGTTGGCGACGCAGGTTCATGACAGTCGGGTCGGGGTTCGGGCTGGCGGCGGTTACACCTGCCAGCGGTAGCCCATGCCATAGGCCGTGCCGATGGCATCAAAACTTCCGTCGATGGCCTGGAATTTGCGGCGGATGCGCTTCACATGGGAGGTGATGGTGTTGTCGTCCAGCACCACCCGCGCGGCTTCCATCAACTGGGTGCGGGATTTCACATGCCCGGGGCGCTTGGCCAGGGCGTGCACAATCCAGAACTCGGTCACGGTGAGGTCCACGGCCGTTCCCTGCCAGTGGCAGTGCAGGCGCGATACATCCAGCGCCAGGTCGCCCTGGGTGAGTGTTTCGTTGTCATCGCTTTTGGACTGCATGATGCTCACCCGGCGCAGAAGGGCGCTGATACGGGCCTGCATGTGCGGCAGGGAGATGTCCTTGGTGAGATAGTCGTCCGCGCCCAGGCGCAGGCCGGAGATAATGTCCAGTTCCGAGTCCCGCGCGGTCAGGAACAGAATGGGCAGGGTGGGCGCCATGGCGCGCAGCTCCCGGCACAGATCGAATCCGCCCTCGATTTCCGCCCCGAGGCCAACATCGATAACCGCAAGATCCGGCAGCCGCTGTTGAAATGCGGCCAGTGCTTCCGGGCGGGTATGGTAGAGCTGTACCTGATAACCGGTGCGGCGCAGGGCATCGCGGTAGTTCTCGGCGATGGCAATTTCGTCTTCGACAATGGCGATGGTCGGGCTGTTCATACGGGCTTTGGCACTGATATCTGCTGGCATGTGGCGGAAAATCATGCCCGAACATTGGGGCCGCTGGCAAAAAATGATGCGCACAAAAAAGCGTGCCACGTTTTAGCGGCACACAAGGTCAGGTTTTACAGGGCTTTGGAAGTCGGGTTGCGCGGGACTGTTGTGAACTATCGGCCACCGTTTTTGCGGAACGGGGGCCGATGGGTTGATGTTCAGAAGTTGCCGGCTGTGGACTCCGGCAGGCCGAAGTGAATATCGACCCGGCGCTCGAGCGCGTAGGCGTCCAGATCGCCCTTGCCAGCTTTGGAGCGACTGGCGCCGAGAGCGCGGCGTTCGATACGTTCAGGTGCTACACCGTAGGCTTCCAGGGCGCGCTGCACACTGAGGGCGCGCTGGTCGGAGAGTACATTGTTGTAGCCGTCACTGCCGCGGGGGTCGGAATGACCTTCGAGCAATACCTGCAGTTGCGGGTGACGGGTGAGGAAATCGGCCATCGCGGCAACCTGGCGCTCCTGTGCTTCCTGCAGCTGGTCGTCGCCGGTGGTGAACAGCATCTGGAACTCAAGGCTTTCCAGTGCCAGCGTGCGGGCGTCGTTGGCCGACAATTGCGCCATGTCCAGTTGTTGTGCGAGGTTACCCAGTTCTGCGCGGCTTTCGGTCAGTTGTGTTGCGAGCATGTCGGCCTCTTCTGCTTGCTTGATCTGTTCGCCCAGCCAGGCACCACCGAGGGCACCGGCAATGAAACCGACCGGGCCACCTACGGCGGCGCCCGCAACTGCGGCGCCGGTAAATACAGTGGCCTGTTTGGCCGGGGTCAGGGCTGAGCCCTGAAATTTTGTCTCGGTGTTTTTGGCGGCCTCGGGCGCGGCGAAGCTGTTCAGGGCCAGACTGCTCAGGGTTACTGCCAACAACATCTTTTTCATGATCGTGTTCCTTGCGATTTGAGTTTATATGACTGCTCTTCGGTGCCGATCGGGTTGGTGTTTCCGTCTCGGTTGATAGTCATTTAAACCCCGCAAGGAGGCACTGGCGTGGCGCCAGTGGGGCAAATTGCTCAGCAATTATGGCGAATTGTGGCGAGGCGCCCTGTGATTCAGTTCAGCCTCCGCAAAGATTGCGCTGCAATCACTCCACGCGCCGCCGAAAGCGGCTGCCGCGGGACTGGTCGATCCGCACCCGCACCCGTTGAGGTCGTGGGCCCATGGCGACAATGGCGTACAACAGGATCGCCAGGAGCAGTGCAATCATCAATGCGTTAATGGTCATTCCTTTTCTCCTCTGTTGCCGCCAATCCCTGCGGTTCGCCAACGGCTTACACTGAGTATAGTTTCGTATTGCGCCAACCGTAGCGCGGCTGCGCTGCAGAGGGTTTGCGAGCGGATCGGGTGGCCGCGGCGGTGCTTTGCGGTAGACTTGCCGCCCATTATTTCCTTCTGCATTTAAACTTCTGGCCGGAATCCGGCATTGACCTTCAGGAATCAGGGACGTGGCAGCACCTTCGCCCGAACAGGAACCGCCCAAACCGAGCCCGGATGACCCGGCACTGCAATCGCACGGGGCACAAGGTGCCGGGTTGCAGGAAAAAAAAGATAGCCCTCAGCGGGGGTTGCTGCGCGGAACCTCTGTGGTCGGCGGCGCCACACTGTTGTCGCGGATCATGGGATTGGCGCGGGATGTGGTATTTGCGCGACTCACCGGTGCCGGTGAAGCCGCCGATGCTTTCTTTGTGGCCTTCAAAATCCCCAATTTCTTCCGCCGTCTGTTCGCCGAGGGCGCATTCGCCCAAGCGTTTGTACCGGTGCTGGCGGAATACCGCCAAAACGGCGGCCTGGCCGCGGCAAAAGAACTCAATGACCGGGTGGCCGGGGCGCTTGGGGGCACACTGTTGCTGGTCACGCTTTTTGGGGTGTTGGGCGCGCCGCTGGTAACAGGCATCTTCGCCTTTGGCTGGTGGTGGGGCGGCAATGAGCCGGCCAAGTTCGCGATGGCCACGGACATGTTGCGTATCACCTTCCCCTATCTGATGCTGATCTCGCTCACCGGCTTCGCCGGGGCCATTCTCAACAGCTTTGACCGTTTCGCCATCCCGGCCCTGACCCCGATCTTGCTCAATCTGGTGCTGATTGCCGCCGCCACTGTGGCCGCCGGCTGGTTCGATCCCTCGGTCATGGCGCTCGCCTGGGGGGTACTGGTGGCCGGCGTGGCGCAGCTGCTGTTCCAGATCCCGTTTCTGATGCGCGAGGGGTTGCTGCCGCGCCCAAAATGGGACTGGCAATATCCTGGCGTGCGCAAGATCCTGCGGCTGATGGCACCGGCGATCTTCGGTGTGTCGGTCACCCAGATCAGCCTGGTTCTGGACACGGTGCTGGCTTCCTTCCTGCCCACCGGATCGGTGACCTGGCTGTATTTTTCCGACCGCCTGACCGAGTTGCCGCTGGGGGTGTTCGGCGTTGCGGTGGCCACGGTGATCCTGCCGAACCTGTCGCGCCAGCACGCCGGCGGCGACCCGCGGCGCTTTCGTCACACCATCGACTGGGCGCTGCGCTGCGTCACTCTGATCGCGCTGCCGGCAGCTGTGGCGCTGTTTGTGCTCGCAGAGCCGCTACTTACTTCACTGTTTCAGTACGGCAACATGACCGCTCGGGATATGCAGATGGCGGCCTGGTCGCTGCGCGCCTACACCTTCGGGCTGCTCGCTTTCATGCTGATCAAAGTGCTGGCGCCCGGCTACTTCGCCCGCCAGGACACCACCACCCCGGTGCGCTTTGGTCTTATCGCTATTGCCTCCAAGATGATACTGAGCCTGTTGTTTGTGGTGCCGCTGCACCTGTATTTTCAGCTCGGCCATATGGGGCTTGCCATGGCCACCGCCGGCCAGGCGGCGATCAACGCCTGGCTGTTGTACCGCGGGCTGCGCCAGGGCGGGGTCTACGCACCGGAAGCCGGCTGGCGCTCGTTTCTGGCGCGGCTGCTGCTGGCTAATCTGGCCATGGCAGCGGTATTGCTTGGCGTATTGCACTACTGGCCCGACTGGAACGACTGGCCCTGGTGGCAGCGTGCCTGGCGCATCGGCGCGCTGGTAGTGGCCGGCGGCGCCACCTACCTGGGGGTGTTACTGGCCAGCGGCCTGCGCCCGCGCCATTTCCGGGCCACCTCATGAGTGACCGAAATCCCCAGAGAGCGGCCAAATCCGTTATACTGCGCCGCTTGATTTTGCAAGGCCGATCAAGAGTGACTAGTAGGGTGAGTGAAGCACTGTGACCGAGCAACGGGAGCTGATTCGCGGGTTGCACAACCTGCGGCCGCGCCACCACGGATGCGTGGCGACCATCGGTTCATTCGATGGCGTGCACCTGGGGCACCAGGCCATCATTACCCAACTGCGGGCGCGGGCCGCCGAGCGCAAACTGCCCTCGGTAGCGATCATCTTCGAGCCCCAGCCCCATGAATTCTTCTCCGGCGAAAAGGCGCCGGCGCGGCTGATGCGCTTCAAGGAAAAGGTGCTTGCGCTGTTTGCCGCGGGGGTGGATCGCGTGCTGTGCCTGCAGTTCAACGAGCGGTTGCGCCACCTGAGCGCGAAAGCGTTTATCCAACAGGTGCTGGTGGATGGCCTCGGCGTGTGCCACCTTGTGGTGGGCGATGATTTCCGCTTCGGCTGCGACCGCAGTGGTGACTACGCGCTGTTGCAAACGGTGGGTGCGGAAGCGGGTTTTACCGTGGAAGACACCGCGACCCTGGAAATTGCCGGTGAGCGCGTAAGCAGCACCCGCATCCGCGAGGCCCTGCAGAATGCGGACTTTGCCCTGGCAGAACAGCTGCTGGGCAAGCCCTACCGGATTACCGGCCTGGTCGCCCGCGGCCGCGCCCTCGGGCGTCAGCTGGGTGCGCCCACGGCGAATGTGCGCCTGCATCGCTATCGCTCGCCGCTGGTGGGCGTGTACACGGTAACCGCAAAGCGCACCAACGGCAGCCCGATGAGTGGCAGCTGTATGGAAGTGGCCGGCGTGGCCAATGTGGGCTTTCGCCCGACGGTGGAAGGCGAGGGTGCAAAACCGCTGCTGGAAGTGCACCTGTTCGATTTCAGCGGCGACCTGTACGGCCGCGAAATTGCCGTCGCCTTCCACCACAAATTACGCGATGAAGAAAAGTTTGAGTCCCTGGAAATCCTCAAACAGAAAATTGCCGAAGACATTGCCAACGCGAAAGCGTGGTTTGCCAGCGGCAAACAAAAGTAAAGAAATTACCCCTTCGCATCAGAATACTCCAACACTCAGATGCGAAGGCAGAGCACCGGGGACAGGTTTTCAGGAGCGTCGCAAACAGGATGTTTGCGCCGCAGCGCCCAGGGATGGGTTCACCGCGGTCCTGAAAACCTGTCCCCGGTGCTCTGCCGCCACCGAACTGGCCGAGCTGGGACCCCGGGGTCCGATATTAGAGCTCTGTTCTACGTCCGGTGGCGCGGAAGCAATGGGTATCAGGTTTCAAAAACGCTGTGAATACGTCCCTGTACGCTCCGTCGGCGACGTCCATGTCGCCGACGGTTTTGAAACCTGATCCCCATCACTTCCGCTTCGATTTTTAGTTCTGAACTTCGTAAGCCAGTTATCGCTGAAGTTCAGTTGAACGAAAGAATTTGTTTTAGCGCTACAACCGAAGTAGATAACCAATGACCGACTACAAAGCGACCCTGAACCTGCCCGAAACCGACTTTCCCATGCGCGGCAATCTGCCGAGCCGGGAACCGGAAATTCTGAAGCAATGGCAAGAAGGCAAGCTCTACGAAAAAATTCGCGAGGCCCGCGCCGGTCGCGAACAGTTTATCCTGCACGATGGCCCCCCCTACGCCAACGGTGATATTCATATCGGTCACTCGGTCAACAAAATTCTCAAAGACATCATCGTCAAATCGAAAACCCTGAGCGGACTGGATGCCCCCTACGTGCCCGGCTGGGACTGCCACGGCCTGCCCATCGAACACAAGGTGGAGCAGAAAGTCGGCAAGGCCGGCACCAAGGTCGACCACAAAACCTTCCGCCAGAAATGCCGCGAATACGCCGCAAAACAGGTCGAAGGTCAGAAGAAAGACTTTATCCGCCTCGGCGTGTTCGGCGACTGGGAAAATCCCTACCGCACCATGGACTTCGAATTTGAAGCCGACATCATTCGCGCTCTCGCCGGTGTGGTGAAAAACGGCCACCTGTCCCGCGGCTTCAAACCCGTGTACTGGAGTGTGGTGGGCGGCTCTGCGCTGGCGGAAGCGGAAGTGGAGTACCAGGACAAAACGTCCTACTCCATCTACGTCAATTACCCGGTCACCGAAGAAACCGCGCTCGCCATCGCCGACGCCGCTGGCGGCCACGCCGGCGAAGGCCCGCTGTCCGTAGTGATCTGGACCACCACCCCCTGGACCCTGCCGTCTTCCCAGGCCGTGTCTGTCAACGGCGAGCTGGAATACGTGGTGGTACAGGCCGGCGGCAAGCGCCTGCTGCTGGCAGAAGCGTTGAAAGACGCGGTACTGGCACAGGCTGGTCTCGAGGGCAGTGTGGTTGGCCGCATCCGCGGCGCCGCGCTGGAACACCTGAAAATCAAGCATCCCTTCTACGATAAGGAACTGCCGATCATTCTCGGCGACCACGTCACCACCGACGCCGGTACCGGCTGCGTGCACACCGCGCCCGATCACGGTCCGGACGACTTCAACGTGGGCAAGCGCTACGGTATCGACACCCTGAATTATGTCGACGACAACGGCGTCTACCGCGACAGCACACCGCTGGTCGCGGGCGAACACGTGTACAAGGTTGACGACAAGATTGTCGAACTGCTGAAAGAAAACGATGCACTGTTGTATCAGGGCAAACTGGTCCACAGCTATCCGCACTGCTGGCGCACCAAGACCCCGCTGATCTACCGCGCCACGCCGCAGTGGTTTATCAGCATGCAGCAGAACGACCTGCTGGATCACGCGCAGAAAGCGGCTGATGAAGTGCAGTGGATCCCCGGCTGGGGCAAGGCGCGCATCGATTCCATGCTGAACGCGAGCCCAGACTGGTGTATCTCCCGTCAACGCACCTGGGGTGTGCCCATCGCGCTGTTCGTGCACAAAGAGACCCACGAAATTCACCCCGACACCCCGGCGCTGATGGAAAAAGTCGCGCAGCAGGTGGAAAAGGCGGGCATGGACGTGTGGTTCGAGCTGGATGCAAAAGAACTGCTGGGTGACGACGCGGACAACTACCAGAAAGTTACCGATACCCTGGATGTGTGGTTCGATTCCGGCGTGACCCATCACGCGGTGCTGAAGCGTCGTGAAGCCCTGCGCTTCCCGGCGGACCTGTACCTGGAAGGTTCCGACCAGCACCGTGGCTGGTTCCAGTCCTCCCTGAAAACCTCCATCGCCATCAACGACTGCGCGCCGTACAAGCAGGTGCTCACCCACGGTTTCACCGTGGACGCCCAGGGTCGCAAGATGTCCAAGTCCATCGGCAACGTGGTGGCGCCGCAGGATGTGATCAACAAAATGGGTGCGGACGTGCTGCGCCTGTGGGTAGCGGCCACCGACTTCAGTGGCGAGATGGGCGTTTCCGACGAGATCCTGAAGCGTACCGCGGACTCCTATCGCCGCCTGCGCAATACCGCGCGTTTCTTCCTGTCCAACCTGGCCGGTTTTGATCCCGCGAAAGATCTGTTGCCGACGGATGATCTGCTGGCGCTGGACCGCTGGGCCATCGAGCAGGCGGCGAAGCTGCAGGGTGAAATCGTAGCGGCGTACGACCGCTACCAGTTCCACCAGATCTATCAAAAACTGCACAACTTCTGTGTGGTGGAGATGGGCGGTTTCTATCTCGACATCATCAAGGACCGCCAGTACACCACCCAGGCCGATAGCGTCGCCCGTCGCTCCGCGCAGACCGCGCTGTACCACATCGTGCAGGCCTTCGTGCGCTGGGTGGCGCCGATCCTCAGCTTTACCGCGGAAGAGCTGTGGCAGTTTATCCCCGGCAACCGCGAAGACAGCGTGATGCTGGCAGAGTGGCACCAGTTCCCGGAGTTGCCGCAGGACAATGCGATGGACGCAGAATTCTGGGATGCTATCGCCGATGTGAAGACTGCGGTGAACAAAGTGCTTGAAGAGCAGCGCGCGGCGGGCAAGATCGGTGGTTCCCTGCAGGCGTCCGTGACGCTGTTTGCCGACGAGGCCCTGCAACAGAAACTGGATGCGCTCAAAGACGAGCTGCGCTTTGTGCTGATCTGCTCCTCCACTTCCGTACAGGCGCTTACCGATGCTGCCGGTGCCGAGAAAACCGAACTCGCCGGCCTGCGGGTGGCGGTGCATAAGGTGGACGCACCCAAATGTGGCCGCTGTTGGCACTACCGCGAAGATGTGGGCAGCAACAGCGAGCATCCGGAACTCTGTGGCCGCTGTGTTGAGAACGTGAGTGGTTCCGGTGAGGAACGCCACTATGCCTAAACTGCTGTCTTCGCCACTGCGCTGGTATCTGCTGGCACTGCTGGTGATTGTGGTGGATATCGCCACCAAGGTGTGGGCGGTTGAGCGCTTTATGTATGGCCCTGCGCTGCAGATCATCCCGGGTTTCCTGCAGTTCACCTATGCGGAAAACTACGGGGCCGCTTTCAGCTTTCTCGCCGATGCCGGCGGCTGGCAGCGCTGGTTCTTCGGCGCTATCGCGGTGGTTTTCAGCACCGTGGTTGTACTGTGGATCAAACGGTTGCCCGCCGCCAGGCGCTGGGAGCCCACTGCGCTGGCGCTGATTCTCGGCGGCGCGCTGGGCAACCTATGGGACCGCATGCTGCTCGGATATGTGCGCGATTTTATTTCTGTGTATTACGGCAGCTGGCATTTCCCTGTATTCAACGTGGCCGATATGGCCATCTCTGTCGGCGCTGCCATGCTGGTGATCGAGCTGCTGTTTTTTAAAGACAAAGGCGAAGCATCCAGCAAAAACAGCGCGGAAGTGTAAGGTTCCAGAGCAGTAGCATTTAGAGACATCTATGAGCAATAACGTTATCGGTGAGCACAGCCGTGTCACCCTGCACTTCAGTCTCAAGCTGGATGACGGTTCCGAAGTGGATTCCAACTTCGAAGGTGACCCAGCCACTTTTATTGTCGGCGACGGCAACCTGCTGCCGGGTTTTGAACAGGCCCTGTTCGGGCTTAAAACCGGTGATGAAGCGGAAATCGAGATCCCACCGGAAGGCGCGTTCGGGCAGCGCAACCCCGCGAATATCCAAAAGGTACGCCGGGACATGTTCTCCCCGGATATGCAGCTGGAGGAAGGGCTGGTGGTGTCTTTCGACAACGGCAGTGGCGAGCTCCCGGGCATCATCCGCGACATCGGTGAAGACGAAGTGGAAGTGGATTTCAACCACCCGCTCGCCGGGCAGACCGTGTTCTTCCACGTAAAAATTCTCGAAGTGGCCTCCATTAACTAGGTCAAGGACAGAACAGCATGCAGATTCGCCTCGCCAATCCCCGCGGCTTTTGTGCCGGCGTCGACCGCGCCATCGACATCGTCAACCGCGCCCTCGACGTATTCGGTGCCCCAATCTATGTGCGTCACGAAGTGGTGCACAACAAATTTGTGGTCGACACCCTGCGCGAGCGCGGTGCGGTATTTGTAGACGAGCTGGATGAAGTCCCGGACGATGTGATCGTCATTTTCAGCGCCCACGGCGTGTCCAAGGCCGTGCAGGATGAGGCTGCCAACCGCGGCCTCAAGGTCTTCGATGCCACCTGCCCGCTGGTCACCAAGGTGCACATGGAAGTCAGTAAATTCAGCAGCGACGGCGCCGAGTGTATACTCATCGGCCACGAAGGCCACCCGGAAGTGGAAGGCACCATGGGGCAGTACGACACCAGCAATGGCGGTGCCATTTATCTGGTGGAAGACGAGCAGGATGTGGCGAAGCTCCAGGTCAAAGATCCGGACAACCTCACCTTCGTCACCCAGACCACTCTTTCCGTGGACGACACCTCCCGCGTGATCGACGCCCTGCGCACCAAATTCCCCAACATCCGCGGTCCGCGCAAAGACGACATCTGTTACGCCACCCAGAACCGTCAGGACGCCGTGCGCCAATTGGCGCTGGAGTGCGATCTGGTGCTGGTGGTAGGCAGCCCCAACAGCTCTAACTCCAACCGCCTGCGGGAGCTGGCGGAGCGCTGTGGTACCAATGCATATCTGATCGACGGCCCCGATTGCGTTGATCCCACATGGCTGACTGACAAAAAAATCATCGGTATCACGGCTGGAGCCTCCGCGCCGGAAGTACTGGTGGAGCGGGTGATTCAGAAACTGCGTGAGCTCGGCGCAGAAACGCCTAATGAGATTGCGGGTATTCCGGAAAATATCAGTTTCAGTTTGCCAAAAGAGTTGCGCGGTTGATCAGTTTCCGCAGCCTGCTTCGGAAATCTTCTCGATCCTTGCCCTGCCGCTGGGGGAAAGCACCAATTGGTATCCTTCCCCAGCGTTCATAGGGCAAATGGTAAATCTTCCCGCCTGAAAGGCGCCGCCAGTGGCCGTGCCGGCGTAGCGGCTATGTCCCGTCCCTATAAAAGAAATGTAATTGGACAGGGGGCCGTTTGCGCTGATGGTTACCCCTTCGAGCGCCTCTCCTGTAGTAATCTGTTCTTCGTTCGCATCTCTTTGCCCGTCGAAATCCTGATCGTAGAAAATTTCCCAGCCTGATTGCCATTCGCCCAGCTTGCGCAATGTGGCACGGCGGTTGCTGCTGACCGCTTTGGTGCGGGTCAGATGAATGGCCTGCAACAGGTCGTCGGCGGCGGTGCGGGTACGACTGGCTTCGAGATGGTGCTGAAAACCGGGCACGCCAATGGCGAGCAAAATCGCGAGAATGGTGAGGGTGATCAATAGCTCAATTAATGTGAGACCGCTGGCTTTCATGTATCTTCCCTGAATATGAATGTTATTTGAGCGGATGCCTTCCTGGCGACCGTTTACTCCCCTCCCAAAGCCGCCTGTCGTCTGTTGCTCCAGTGACCTGCGACGTCGTGATACGGTGCTCAAAAAATTACCATCGTGATAACTACGCATCCAGTAGGTGCGCTGTTCTCCAGCGAGATAAAGTAAAATCGGCGCC
The DNA here is from genome assembly GCF_005771435.1 of Microbulbifer harenosus. Lineage (GTDB taxonomy): Bacteria > Pseudomonadota > Gammaproteobacteria > Pseudomonadales > Cellvibrionaceae > Microbulbifer > Microbulbifer harenosus. Next base: position 28,455 of record NZ_VANI01000019.1, on the reverse strand, counting down.
AGTATTTACAGCCTTTCCGTACCAAGTATTCGATATCGGTGGTGCGAACATCGGGCAGTCTGCGCAGAGTGTGCGATTCGAACAAAAAATATTCACCATTGCTGAAACGGTTTTCTGTGGGGGAGTGATGCAAGCATGAGAATCAAACAGGGGGGGCTCACCCTCATAGAGCTGATGATAACGCTGGCAGTACTGGCGGTAATCGTCGGTATCGCCGTTCCGAGCTTCAACACCATGATTCAGAACAACCGATCACTCGCCCTTGGTGATGAGCTTGCCAGCGCGCTCAATTTTGCGCGCAGCGAGGCGATCAAGCGGGGGGCGCGCGTGACTTTATGCGGCACCACAAATGGCACTACATGTAATGGCAACTGGACCAACAGCTGGATCGTAGTGGTTGATACGGCCGCAACCGATGATGCCGCCTCTCCCGTTGTTGCCAATGCGGCCGCGGTACTTCGTGTCTGGGAGGCGCCAGAAAGCAATGCCGCCATTACCGTCACTCAGGGCGGTACCAATCCCACTTTTGTACGATTTACCCGCCGGGGTACGCTCGGTCGCTCAAGCAATGGTGACGTTGCCATGAATGTCAGTTTCAACGGCTGCAGTAGCAACTCGGCTCGGCAGATTTCCGTAGGTATCGCGGGAATGTTGAATATGTCCCGCAGCAGCACCGGCTGCTCCTGATCAGAGAGGATAGAAAATGCGTAAACAACAGGGCGCGGGCCTGATTGAAGTGTTGGTAACGGTTCTGATTCTCGGCACCTCTCTGCTGGCATTGGCGGCTCTGCAAAGCAAATCCCTTCAATACAATCACAGCGCCTATCTGCGATCGCAGGCGAATATCCTCGCTTATGACATCCTCGACCGGATTCGGATCAACCGGACCAATGTTGCCAGCTATTCGCTGGCGGTCAGTGCCGACAAGCCCACCGGCACGACTGTGGCCCAGAAAGACATGATCGAGTGGCTCACCAACATCGAGACCATGCTGCCAGGCGCCGATGGTGGCGTGGAGTGTGTCGCCGCAACGGATTTCTGCACCGTGACCATTCAGTGGGCGGAGCAGAACAGTTCTGGTGAGGCCTCCGAGGACCAGAGCCAGTTTGTGTACACCACCCGGCTGTGAGAAATAGTTAATGAAAAACAGAACAATGCACAGTCAGCAGGGTATTTCCCTGGTAGAACTGATGATCTCCATCACCATTGGCCTGATTCTGATGACGGGTGTGGTGCAGTTGTTTCTCTCCAGTCGCACCACGTTTTCCACCCAGCAGGCACTGGCGCGGGTGCAGGAGAGCGGGCGCCTGGCAACGGAGTTCCTCGCCCAGGATATCCGCATGGCGGGCTACATGGGCTGTATGAGTCGCAATATCAACTTTACCAATACCCTAAATAACGCCAGCGACCTCGCTTACAACTTCGAGGTCGGTATCGAGGGGCTTGATAATGTGACGGCAGCTACTACCGGCTATCCCTCGGATATTGTCGCCGGAACCGATGTTCTGGTTGTTCGCAGTGCCAACGGTAATGGTGTAGACGTCACCCAAAATAACAACAGTGCACAACTTTTTGCGGAAGACACTGGAGTTGAGGCGAGCTGCGATGATGGGGAGGACAGTTTCAGTGGCCTGTGTGAAAACGACATCCTGGTGGTTTCCGACTGCACCAAGGCTCGTGTGTTTCAGGCGACCAACTTGCAGACTACTGGTGGCAGCGTTGAAGTGAACGTGGTGCACTCCGGCGATAACACCGCAGAGCCCGGTAATGCCATCACATCCTGGGGCGGAAGCAGTAATCCGGAGGAAAACTTTGGCCCGGATTCTGAAATCATAAAGATGAACACCACTGTGTATTACATTCGCAGCAGCGATGTATCCGGGCAACCGGGCCTATGGCAACAAGTAAATGGTGGTACCTCGCAGGAACTCCTCGAGGGCATTGAAGATATGCAGTTGTTGTACGGGCGAGACACCAATGCTGATGGCGTACCGGATGATTACCAGACCGCCGCAGCAGTGACCGCAGCGAATGCCTGGGATGACGTCTCCAGTGTACGGGTGCAGTTACTGGTTCAAAGCACCGAAGACAATCTATTACAGGAAGATCAGCCCTATACCTTTAACGGAGTCACCAATAATACTCCCGGTGACCGTCGCTTGCGCCAGGTGTTTATCAATACCGTCGGCATTCGCAGCCGTCTTCCATAAATCAAATGCATTCGATAACGCTCTATGAATAAGCAGATATTTTCAAACTCAGTGCAGCGCCAGCGCGGGATGACATTGATCGTTGGCCTGATCATGGTCTTGCTGATGACACTGGTGGGTATGGCGGCCATTCGCGGCAGCGGCATGCAGGAATTGATGGCCGGTAATATGCGCGATCGCAATTTGGCATTCCAGTCAGCGGAAGCGGCATTGAGAGAGGGGGAAGAAGTGCTCACTGGTGCCACCATCCCGGCCTTCAATGGCACTCCGGCGGGATATGTGCAGGCGATAACTGGCTCAACCAGTACCGGCTTCTGGGATAGGTACGCGTGGGATACCGGTTCGGTACGCACGGCGATGGGAATCCAGCTGGTATCGAGTCAGCCGCAATACGTGATTGAAGAGGTTGTCAGCACCACCACCGCCAACGCGGCGGATGGCAGCGCGGTTGATTTTGCCAGTACGCTGAAAACCGAGGATACCGTGTTTTATCGTGTGACCAGTCGTGCTGAGGGAGGTACCGCCGATGCGGTGGTCATACTGCAGTCAACCTACAAGCGATAATGACGACTGGGCTGAAGAAAATGTTACTTAAAAGAATCAAATCGAAGTTTCTTACCGGTGCCTCGGCGGCCATTGCAAGCGTTCTGTTTAGCCATGCAGTGTATTCCCAGGAATTGGTGTTGGCGCAATCACCGTTGTTTTTGGCACAGCCGGTAAAGCCGCTGGTAATGCTGAATATGTCCAATGATCATCAGCTTTACTTTAAGGCCTATGACGACTATACCGATCTCGATGAGGATGGGGTGGCGGATACTACCTATAAAAATACATATGATTACTATGGTTACTTTGACAGCAAAAAATGTTACAGCTATGAATCCAGCCGCTTTGTGCCAAAGGCACTTGCGATAAACCATTTCTGCGATGAAGTAGATGGCGAATGGAGCGGCAACTTTCTGAACTGGGCCACTATGACCCGTATGGATGCCGTGCGTAAAATTCTCTACGGTGGTTACCGTTCTACCGATGAGGATGAAAGCGGAATTACCGTGCTTGAACGCGCTTTCCTGCCGCAGGACGCGCATGCTTTTGCCAAATATTACAACGGCACCGACATTGCTAAACTGACCGCGCACGCCTTTTCCAGCGGAACGACAAACACCGCGGGCATTACCTTGTGCAATACAACTGATAGTGCAACGTATAACGACGAAACTACAGTATTGTCGCAGAACAACACCCGTGCACCCAAAATCATGGTGGTCCAGGGGAACTACTCCCTGTGGGCAAGTAATGAGCGTTGGCAATGTCGCTGGGGCAATGGCAGTAATGGAAATAGCGCTACAAGTAGCGGCATCAATGCGCACTCCAATGCACCGAGTTCTGGCACTACATATGTAGCCCGAGTAGAGGTGTGTAAGGCTGGACTACTGGAAGAAAACTGTCGCTCTTATCCCGACGGTAACTCTAAGCCGGCGGGTTTGCTGCAGAAGTATGGAGAAAAAGGTGAAATCCTGTTTGGTCTGATGACCGGTTCTTACGGAAAGAACAAATCCGGTGGTGTACTAAGGAAGAATATTGGCGACCTCAGTGGTGAAATTTTTGCTGACACCGATGGCCGGTTCACCGGTGCTGCGGGAATAGTTAGTACCTTGGATAAGTTGCGTATCTACGGGTATCAGTATAGCGGTCCAAGTGACGATGGTGTCTACAATCATGCCAGAGGTGATAACTGTAACTGGGGAAGGAGTACTTTTACCGATGGTAACTGTTCCAACTGGGGTAACCCCCAGTCTGAAATCTACCTTGAATCATTGCGTTATCTGGCTGGTAAATCAAAGACAGCAGCGTTTGATTCCAGTGACTCGAGCTATATCTCGGGGCTGAGTTCTCCCGACTGGGTCAGTCCCATTGGCAGTAGTAACTATTGCGCTGCATTGAACATTATTCAATTCAACGCGTCGAGCAGTTCGTACGATGATGATTTTTCCGGTGCTTCCGATCTGAACGCAATTGGCAGTGTCGATACATGGACCAATAAAATTGGGGCTGCGGAAGCTATTCACGGCAAGGATTTCTTTGTCGGAGAGAATGGCTCCGTTGTAAACCAGCTGTGTACTCCCAAAACTGTTGCAAACTTGTCGGATGTCGCGGGCACTTGCCCTGATGCACCGCGTCTTGGCGGAACCTATGATATCGCGGGCCTCGCATACTATGCGCGCAGCTCAAAGATTCGCACCGACTACAATGTCGGCAACGTTACCACGTATGGTGTTGCGCTTGCCCCGGCTGTTCCCAAGGTGACTATTCCCGTGTCTGCGGATAATAAGGTGACTCTGTTGCCAGCGTGCCGCAATAAGGATGTGGGTGGTAATTGTGCCATCGTGGATTTCAAAGTGGTAAGCCAGTCCAAAGATGGTACTTCCGGCAAGCTCTACGTGAACTGGGAGGACAGTGAGCAGGGAGGTGACTTTGACCAGGATATGTGGGGCGTCATCGACTACTCACTCAGTGGTATCGAGCTGACAGTAACCACAAATGTAATTGCCGAGTCGACTGTTGATGAAATGGGTTTTGGTTATGTAATCGCCGGTACAACCAATGACGGATTCCATGTGCATTCGGGTATAGAAGGATTTACTGATGGAGGTTGTAACAATTGTCAGGTATGGGATGGCGCTACCTCCAAGACATTTGTGGTGGGCTCCTCCTCGGCTAGTACCTTGGAGCAGCCACTTTACTATGCGGCCAAGTGGGGCGGCTTTAGTGACGATGAAAACGGCAATCCACCCACCGACGCAGAAATAGCTGCCGCTACACCGAAAACCTACTTCTATGCGATTGATCCGGCTGAATTAGAAAAAAGTCTCGGTAAGGCGCTGGAGCAGGTTGCGGCGAGTGCTGGTTCCGCATCGTCCGTCGCTACCAACTCCACCCGCTTGGGTACCGATACGGTTATCTATCAGGCACTGTTCAATAGCGCCGATTGGAGTGGTGAAATCAAGGCGCTCAGCCTGAATAGCGATGGTTCCGTCGGTTCCGTCAAATGGAAATCTGATAACTCGAAATTTGAAGCCGCCCTCACACGTGACGTGTTCACGCACGATGGTTCTACAGGGAAGGTGTTCAATTGGGATCAGCTGAGTACAGCTCAGCAGAACACGCTGATTGGCGACGATACGGTAGTGGAGGGTGTAAAACGTCTGGCCTGGGTGCGGGGCGAAGCCGTTGCCGGTTTGAGAGATCGCGAGCATCTGTTGGGTGATATCGTCAACTCTAGCCCGGTATATGCCGGTACCAAGAAGTACAATTTTCATTTGCTGTCGGACGCGCTTGGTGGGTTGACCTACGAAACCTACTACAACACGTACAAGAAGACTCGTAGCGAAGTGCTCTACGTAGGTGCCAACGACGGTATGTTGCACGCGTTCGATGCGGCCAATGGAACAGAACTTTTTTCCTATGTGCCGGCAGGTGTCTACGACAAGCTGAAGAATCTGAGTGCGCCGGATTATGGCACTAGCAACAATTCTCACGCCTATAGTGTGGACGGCAAGCTGTTCGTGGGTGATGCCTATATCAACGGCAGCTGGAAAAATATCCTTGTCGGCACCCTCGGGGCTGGAGGCAAAGGGTTCTTTGTCCTGGATGTCACAAACCCTACCAGCTTTGATGAAAGTAATGTGCTGCTGGATATGACGGATCCTGATCTCTTTGGTACAACTTTCAACAACCTTGGCAATATCATCAGCGAGCCGGTGGTCGCGCCGACCAAGAACGGCTGGAAGATCTTCCTGGGGAACGGTTATAACTCTACTGCTGGCACGGCAAATCTGTTTGTGGTTGATCTCAACAATGCGGCTTCCAACACGAAAGTTATCGCGGCTGGCACGGCTGGTGCCAATGGCCTCGCCGGCCCGGCTTTGCTTTCCAATGGCGATGGCGAGGTTGTTACTGCCTATGCCGGTGATCTGCTCGGCAATATGTGGAAATTTGATCTTGGCGATACTCAGACCTCCAAGTGGGGCATCGCCTATCAGGACGGCAAGGGCGCTGGTGCGCTTGATGCGCCACTGTTCCGCGCACTGGATGCGGATGGCAATTCCCAGAAAATCACCGCTACTCCGACTCTGGGCCTGAACGCCAAGATGGATAATGCGGTGATGGTTTATTTCGGTACAGGTAGTTACCTGACAAGTAGCGATAATGGGGCCGGCAGGGTGATCAACAGTGTTTATGCCATCGCCGACCAGGGCGCTCCGGTTACCGGGCGCGATCAACTGTTCCAGAAAACCATTTCCACTCAGGCCAATGGCCTGCGGGATGTAAGCAATAATACCGACACCAGTTGGTGGACAACGAAAAAAGGATGGTATTTGGACCTTACCTTCGGAGGTGTGGTCAGCGGCGAACGGATTACCAGCAAACCGCTGTTGATCTACGACCGGCTGTTGTTCCCGACCCTGATAACGTCCTCAGACCCCTGTTCTTTCGGTGGCAGCGGCTGGATGATGGAGCTGGTGGCTGTTGGTGATCGCTACCAGGGGCATTCCATTTTTGGAGAAGATGGGAAAGAGGTGGATTACGCGGTGATCAGTTACTCCGAAGTGATTCGCGCTGGCGAAAAGGCCTACCTGCCGACCAGTAATATCAAAGGTGAACTGGATGTCACCGAGGGTGAATTTCCGGAAGATGCAATCGGTCGGATGTCGTGGCGACAGTTGCGCTAATAGATTTAGCAAGAGATTGAATATATGACTAATCAGAAAGGGTTTACCCTGATAGAAATGATGATCGTGGTAGCGATCATCGGCATCATTGCTGGTATTGCTTACCCGTCTTATATGGAATCGGTGAGGAAAAGCAACCGGGCTGATGCCAAAGCTTCTCTGAATGATGTGGCACAGCGACTGCAACGTTGCTTCACCACTTACAACGCGTACAACAATGCGAACTGTGCGGTGGCGGAGTCATTGAAAGACGGTGCTACTCTGAATTCTGGAGAGCGCTTTTATGCGATTTCCGCGGTAATAGGTGCAACGACATACACATTGACCGCCGCGCCGGTCAGCGGAAAGTCTCAGGCGGCGGATAGCAAGTGTGCCAGCCTGACGCTGACGAACACGGGAGTACGCAACGCTACCGGCACCCTGGGTGCAGACTGTTGGTAATTTGGAACTTATATACCCAGCCAAAGCGAATGACCCGGCACTCGCCGGGTCATTCGCTTTCCAGCCCCAGTTTTTTCAAGCGGTAACGTAAAGAGCGAAAGCTGATCCCCAACTTTTCTGCCGCTGCTGTCCTGTTCCAGCCGGTCTCATTCAGCGCACTTTCGATAGCCTCCCGCTCTATGGACTGAAGAAAGTCATCCAACGTTTCAAATTCGGAGGTGGCAAACTGACCCGGGTAGCCGGTTTGATGTCCATACGCCGGGAGTTGTAACACGACGTCAGAAATAGGTTTTGCGTTCCCGGGAAGGACACTGTCGCCAATCTGGTCACCCGGAATCGGGGACGCGGCGGGAATGATGAGGTCCGAGGCATAGAGCGTGCTGCTTTCACCAAGCGTGACAGCGCGCTCCAGAATGTTTTCCAGCTCGCGGAGATTGCCCGGGAATGGATAGGCCTGCAAAGCCTGAATAGCATCCTGTGATGCCTTCGGTGTGGCGCCTCTGGATTCGGCGCTGATGCGGCGCAGCAGGTTTCTGGTGAGTAGTGGGATATCTTCCTGACGCTGGCGCAGTGGCGGTATCGCCAGTTCAATGACATTGAGGCGATAGTAGAGGTCGCTGCGGAATGCGCCCCTGCGCGCTTCGTCGGCGAGACGTTTGCGCGACCCGGTGATGATCCGGATATCCAGTTTGATCTTTTCACCAGTAGCCGAATTCGAAAAACTCTCTTCCTGCAAGGTGTTCAGCAGTTTGGTCTGTAGCTCTTGCGGCAATGCGTTCACTTCATCGAGATACAGGGTGCCGCCATTTGCGGCATGCAATTGTCCCCTGTCGTATTCGTCGCCAAACAGATGCCGTTCCAGTTGCTCGGCGGCGATACTTTCGCAGTGCAGAGTAATAAAGGCCCGGTTGCTGCGCGGCCCCTGTTCATGGATACACCGCGCGGCGAGCTCCTTGCCCGAGCCGGGCTCACCCGTGATATGTACGGGTGCATCACTGCGGGCAATTTTTTCGATTTGCGCCCGCAGTGTCTGGATAGCCTCGGACTGCCCCTGGAACAGGGCGGGAAACTCCTGGCTTTCCAGAAAACGCCCTTCAGTCAGGCGCAGAGCCAGCTGTACAAGACTGCGCAGGCGCTCGAGGTTGACCGGCTTGCTGACGAAATCGAAGGCGCCGAGTTTGAGGGCGGTAATCGCGCTATCCATATTGCCATGGGCAGTTATGACGGCGACCGGTAGCGCACGGTCGGCAGGCAGGTCCTGGATCGTTTCGACAATCTGTAGGCCGTCGCCATCCGGCAGGCGCATGTCGGTGAGGCAAAAATGGTATTGTTTTTCTGCGAGGCGACGTCGCGCTTCTGCAACAGACATGGCGATATCCGCGCGTACATTCATGCGCTGCAGTGTCATGGAAATCAGATTGCAGATGTCAGGTTCGTCATCCACTACCAAGGCAATGGGTTGTCGGTCGGGCATGGCGATCGAGTTTATTGTTGTTGTGGCTATTAGAAAATTTGTTCTGCGTTGGCGAATTCTACTCTGAAGCAACTGCGGCTGTCTCGGCTGCGGCAGTAATAAAGACTCGCGCGGTTGGACTCACACAGCTCTCTGGCGATATACAGGCCAAGGCCCGCACCGGACGCTTCTGTTGTGAAGAAGGGTTCGAAAATCTGTTCTCTGTGTTCGTCAGGTACCCCAGGGCCGAGGTCGAGTACATCGAGCTGGGCACACTCGCGTTCAGTATTGACGCTTATCGCGAGCTCTGCGCTGGCGCGCCCGGTGCTGAGCTGGGAGTGCCGCAAGGCATTGTTACAGAGATTTGTGACAACCTGTGTAATCTGATGTGGATCAAAACGCGCATGTACTGATACGGCAGGCAGCGTAAGCACAATGTTACTTTGTGGATTGCCGATCTGATAATCCTGCAGAAATTCCTCGGCCCACTGCCGCAGCTCAAGCCGCTGCGGCTCCGTCGTGCGGCGGCGTGAAAGCTGCATGACATTTTCGACGATTTGATTAACGCGTTGGCTGTGTCGACAAATGATCTCGGTCAGTTGCCGGTCCTCGTCGGAGATGCCGGCGGATTCTGCCAGTAGCTCTGCCGCGTGATGAATTGCCGATAACGGGTTGCGAATTTCGTGGGCAATGGAGGCGGTGAGCCGTCCGAGAGAGGCGAGCTTCAATTGCTGGGCCTGCTGCGCCAGTTTGCGGTTGTCCTCCAGAAAAACCAGTGAACTGACACGGTTGTTATTCGACAGGGGGGCGAGGCCTACCCGCAGTTCGCTGTGGCCGGCGCCCTGAATAACGCTGCTGTTCTTGTCGACCTGGGCATTGAGTGTATCCAGCGCCTTTAGCAGTTCCGGGCTCAGCTCGTCCGCAGTTCCCCGTTTCATTCCCAGCAATTGCTGTGCCGCGCGGTTGATCAGCTCGGGGCGGCCTTTACCGTCCAGCACCAGAACGCCGGTGCGCATCTGCGCAACGATCTGCTGGGTGAGTCGCTGCAGATGTTGTGCCTGCCGGCGCTCCTGCTCGGCTTTCTGATTGGCGAGGCGGATATGGGTGGAGAGATACTGCAGGGCGGTGACACAGGTAAACAGCAGAATACCCAGGCTGCCCGCGGAGACGATATCCTGGGTGTCCGCACGCCCGGTCAGTATCCCGAACAGCTGTTGCGCAATAACCGCGATGCTGGCAATAGCGGCGAGGAACGCACCCATGCGCCGGTCCAGCAGCAGCGAGCCAACGGCACAGGTGGTGAGCATCAGGTAGCCGACACCGGAGTCGAGCCCGCCGCTGGCCTGGATCAATAGTAGAAAGGCGAGGATGTCGCTGCCGAGAATGCTGCCGATGCGCAGCGGCGTGGTCTGGAAGCTGATCGCGTACAGGAAAAGAAGCCAGACGACATTCAGAACGGCATAGGTAATGGCGGTGTTCAAGTAGAGCGCCGGGTGCAGTGTACCTACCGCGCCGCGGCTGATTCCGGAGGCAAAGAGTCCAAGCAGCACCAGCGCGATGACAACCCGATACCAGGCATAAATTTTTAGCAGGTCGCGCTGACGCATTCGCGGGCTGCTGATACCGGTGGCGGGTGAGTGCCGTGCGGTTTCATCGTTGTGTGCGACAGCGCCCTGTGACGCTGTGCCGGCCTGGAAAGTACTGCTCACTTTTTATTCTCGTTTGCGGGTGAGGGGAGCTGATTTCGGGCAGATGTTGTACCCCCGGGTAGCGTGGCTACAATAGCCGCCTCAGTCCAATGGGGTAAAAAGATGTCTACTTTGCAGCTAGTGCTGGCGCAAATCAATCTGCTGGTGGGGGATATCCCCGGCAATACCGACCAAATAGTCGAGGTCGCCCGCCGCGCCCATCGCGAGCACGGCGCCGATTTGGTGCTGTTTCCGGAGCTGACCCTGTGCGGTTATCCACCGGAGGATCTGTTGTTTCGCCCCAGTATGCAGAAACGCATAGATACTGCCTTGGCGAAACTCCAACAGGCAAGCCTGCCCTGCGCTGTGCTGGTGGGCTACCCACGGGTGATTGCGGGCACCGTGCTCAACATGGCCGGCCTGATCCAGGATGGCCGGCTGGTGGCGGAGTACGCAAAGCAGAAGCTGCCCAATTACCAGGTGTTTGACGAGCTGCGGTATTTCGTCCCGGGCGACAAACCCTGTGTCATCGACATCAAGGGTATCCCGACAGCCATCACTATCTGCGAAGACATCTGGCATCCTGAGCCGGTGGCCCAGGCTGAGCGCGCGGGTGCCCGATTGATGCTCAATATCAATGCTTCTCCTTTCCATCGCGGCAAGGCGGGGGAACGTCTGGCACTGCTGGCGCGCCAGGCGCAGGCGGGCAATATGCCGATTGTGTACGTCAATACGGTCGGTGGGCAGGACGAACTGGTGTTCGACGGCGGCTCATTTGCGGTAGACAAGAATGGCGAGCTGCGGGCACGCGCGCCGGAGTTTGTGGAGAGTCTGTTGCCGGTCACTGTCCAGGCGGACGGCGACGATGTCTCGCTGGTGCAGGGCAACGACGCGGCTCCGCTGGAGGCGCTGGCCTCGGTGTACCAGGCACTGGTACTCGGCGTGCGCGATTATGTAAACAAAAATGGCTTCAAGGGCGTCGTTCTGGGGTTGTCCGGCGGCATCGACTCCGCGCTTACCCTGGCGATTGCGGTGGATGCCCTCGGCCCTGATCGTGTGGAAGCGGTGATGATGCCGTTTCGCTATACGTCGGACCTGTCGAAGAACGATGCCGCGGACCAGGCCAAACGCATGGGAATCCACTACCGCATTATCAGTATTGAAGGCATCTTCGACGCGGCGATGAAAGCGCTGGAGAGCGAATTCGCTGGCAGCGCGCGCGACACCACCGAGGAAAACCTGCAGGCGCGCTCCCGGGGTATGTTGCTGATGGCCATTTCCAACAAAAAGGGCTTTATGGTGCTGACCACGGGTAACAAGAGCGAGCTGTCGGTGGGATATGCAACCCTCTACGGTGACATGGTGGGGGGGTACAACGCTCTCAAGGATGTGCCGAAAATTCTGGTATACGAGCTGTCCCGCTATCGCAATACCGTGTCGGAGGTGATCCCTGAGACGGTCATCACCCGCGAGCCCAGTGCGGAGCTGGCGCCGGGGCAGGTGGATTCCGACAGTCTGCCGCCCTATGAAATTCTCGATGAAATTCTGCGGCAGTACATCGACTGTGACCACAGTGCCGCGGACATTATCGCCATGGGCTTTGACCGGGAAACGGTGATGCGGGTGGTGCGCATGGTGGATCGCAACGAGTACAAGCGCCGCCAGGCAGCGGTGGGCGTGCGAATTTCCGAGCGCGGGTTTGGCCGCGACCGCCGTTATCCGATTACCAATGGGTGGAAGGCTGGTGAGTAAATGCGCTGGGCCTTTTGACGTATCATTGTAGGAGCCTGCCTGCAGGCGAAGCGCCTGAGTTCTGGACTGTTCGCCTGCAGGCAGGCTCCTACGCAAAAGAAAAGGCCCCGCTGCTTCCGCAGCGGGGCCTTTTTCATAGCGCTTTCGCGACCGCTTACAACTCCGGCGGCAGCGGCGCGTTCTCCGGCCGGTACTCGGCATTGTAAATCTCGCGACTGTCGAATCCGCGCGGGTCGGACTTCTCAAACAGGCCGAGGGTCATACGGTGGGCCAGGCTGCGGCCCTTGGCGCCGGCGTAGTATTTGTAGTTGAAGCTGCCGTCCTTGTTGAACGCGGGATGATCCGGGTAGTTGGTGCGCAACACTTCGAGCGAGGTGTTCTCCAGCTGCGACATATCGAGCAGGTGGTAGGACTGCACCATCACCGCCAGCGCGTCCGGTACCGCCGGGGTCTGTTGGAAGTTTTCCACCACAAAGCGACCGCGGTTGGCGGAAGCGAGGTAGGCGCCGCGCTTGAAATAGTAGTTGGCCACGTGGATCTCATAGCGCGCCAGCAGGTTGCGCAGGTGGATCATGCGCTTCTGCGCATCCGGGGCGTAGCGGCTTTCCGGGTAGCGCGCCATCAACTGGGCGAAATAGGCGAAAGACTCACGGGCGGAGCCCGGGTCGCGACGGGTCATGTCGGTGGGCAGAAAGCGCTCGAACAGGCCACTGCCTTCGGTGAAGGAGGCCAGCCCCTTCATGTAATAGGCGTAATCCACATTGCGATGTTGCGGATGCAGGCGTATAAAGCGGTCTGCTGCGGAAATGGCCGCATCGTTCTGGTAGTCGCGGTAGTAGGCGTAAATCAGTTCCAGCTGGGCCTGTTCCGCGTAGTTGCCGAAGGGAAAATTGTCTTCCAGCGCCCTCAGGTTCTTGATCGCCAGCTCCCACTGGCTGGACCGGAGCTGGCGCTGTGCCGCCTCGTAGAACGCCTGTTCGGTGCGGCTACCGGAGGGAAGACCCTCTTCTTCTTCGTCCGTGCTGGCGCAGGAGGCTACCAAAACCGCCAGCAATGCCAGCAACAGCACTTTCCATGACTGCCTATTCCAGGACTGCATTGCCCCTCGCTCTATCATTATTTGTCTCAACCTTATTAAACTAGCCGCCCAAAATTCACCGGGGGCCGAAGGGCAGCTATTTAACCACAGCGCCCCCGCCAGCCCAAAGTATTAGACCCACTCGGATGAGCAATCAAATACATCTCGATATCGAAGTGCCCGCGGAGTACGCCGGGCAGAGGTTTGACCAGGTCGCAGCGGATTTGATCCCTGAATATTCCCGCGCGCGCCTGCAGGCCTGGATAAAAGGCGGTCAACTCACCGCAGATGGTCGCACCGCTAAGCCCAAGGACAAGCTGTATGGCGGTGAGCAGCTGCGCCTGCGCGCGGAGCTGGAGCCCCAGGGCGAGTGGCTGGCGCAAGATATGGCGCTGGATATCGTCTATGAGGATGACGCTATCCTGGTCATCAACAAGCCTGCCGGACTGGTGGTCCATCCGGCCGCCGGTAACCCGGACGGTACCCTGCTGAACGGCCTGCTGGCCCACTGCCCCGGGCAGCAGAACATTCCCCGCGCCGGCATCGTGCACCGCCTGGATAAGGACACCAGCGGCCTGATGGTGGTGGCCAAGACTCTACAGGCCCAGGCCGACCTGGTGGACCAGCTCAAGGAGCGCACCGTGACTCGCCTGTATGACGCGATCGTGCACGGCAATCTTAGCGGTGGTGGCAAGGTGGATGCGCCCATGGGCCGACACCGTACCAACCGCCTGAAGATGGCCGTGCTTCCCAATGGCGGCAAAGAAGCAATCACACACTATCGCCTGCAGGAGCGTTTCCGCGTCCACAGCCTGCTGCGTTGCCAGCTGGAAACCGGCCGCACCCATCAGATCCGCGTGCACATGGCCCATATCCGCCATCCGCTGGTGGGCGACAGCCTGTACTGCACCCGCGGCAAATTGCCCACCGGTGCGGACCCGGAGCTCGTCACCGCGCTACAGAAGTTCCCCCGCCAGGCGTTGCACGCGGCGGAACTGGCACTGTTCCACCCGGAAACCGGCGAGCCCATGCACTGGGTGGTGCCGATGCCGGAGGATATGCTGCAACTGCTCGCACTGCTGCGCGCAGACAACCGCTGATCATGCCGATACTACTTTTTACTACTCCGCGTTTTGCGAAGGACATCCCATGGCTGCCGACCACTACTTGAAGCCCGATTGGCCCGCCCCGACCAATGTGCGTGCCTTTGTCACCCTGCGTCACAACGGCCACAGTGCCGGCGGTTACGCGGCGTTCAATCTGGCGGATCATGTGGGCGACGCGCCAGATGCCGTGAGGGCCAACCGCGCCCAGTTGAAGCAGGAGCTGAATCTGCCCAATGAGCCCCAGTGGCTGGAGCAGATCCACAGTGACAGGGCGGTGGCGGCCCACAACGATGGCATGGTGCGCACGGCGGATGCGAGTTACACCGCGGAAGCGGGCATTGTCTGCGCGGTGCTCACCGCCGATTGCCTCCCGCTGTTGGTGTGTAATCGCGACGGTTCCGAAGTGGCCGCGATCCACGCGGGTTGGCGCGGGCTGACCGGTGGAGTGATCCGCGAGACCATCCATGCCATGGCAAGTGCCCCGGAAGACCTGCTGGTATGGCTCGGCCCGGCCATCGGGCCTGAGGCATTTGAGTGCGGGGTGGAGGTGCTGGAGGCGGCGTTTGAGTCTTCCATGAGTGAGTCTCACGCGGAGGCTATTGCAAAATGCTTTGTGCCGCACTCTAAAAAGCCACTGCATTTTCTGGCGGATATCTATGCCCTCGGGCGTGCCGAGCTTGCGGAGTTGGGGGTGGCGCAGGTTTTTGGTGGTGACCGGTGTACCGTTACCGAGGCGTCGGAGTTCTTTTCTTATCGCCGTGACAAGGATACTGGGCGCATGGCGTCCTTAATTTGGTTCGAGTGAGCTTCAGGTTTCCTTCTTAAGCAGGTCCGGTGGCGGGTAAGCACTGGGTACCTGTTTTCGAAACCGCTTTGAATACGTCCCTGTACGCTGCGTCGGCAACATCCCTGTTGCCGACGCTTTCGAAAACAGATACCCAGCACTTCCCCTTCAATTTTCCCCTCGTCTCTCAGTAAGCTCTCCTGCACCCACCAAATACGAAGCATTGAGGTTTAATGCTAAGGCTCGGTGCTGGGTGTTGGGTTTCAGGACCGTCGCAAACAGGGACGTTTGCGACGGAGCGTACAGGGATGTATTCACAGCGGTCCTGAAACCCAACACCCAGCATCGGGCCGCCACGAAACCAGCTTCAGAACGAATTCATAGCTACGAAGCACGGAAGCTTGAAAACCCGCCACGAGCCCGCAAATTACTGATCAGCACTAGACTGTATTCGTCATTGCGTTACCGCGCGTCGTCTAACTTTCTTTCCGGCGCGCCAATGATCAGGAGAGGGAAAAACACAATGCGCATCGACCGAATGACCAACCCACTGCAGGCCGCCATTGCCGACGCACAATCCATTGCCGTCGGCCGCGACCACAACCAGATTTATCCCGAGCATTTACTGCAGGCGCTGCTGGATCAATCCAATGGCAGCACCACCGCATTTTTGAACCAGGCTGGCTTTAATATCAACGGCCTGCGCAACGACCTCGCCAAACGCCTCGACAACCTGCCCACCGTCAGTACACCTACTGGCGATGTCGGCATGTCGCAGGAACTGATGCGTCTGTTCAACCTGGCGGATAAAAAGGCCCAGAAAAATGGCGACAGCTATATCGCCAGCGAAACCGTATTGCTTGCGGCCTTCGATCCCGCCGCCGGCGAAGTGTCGAAAATTCTGAACGCCCACGGCGATCTCAAACACCTGCAGGATGCCATCACCAAAGTGCGCGGCAGTGAAAAGGTCAATGATCCCCAGGCGGAAGAAGCGCGCCAGGCCCTCGACAAATACACCATGGACCTGACCGCCCGCGCTGAGGCCGGCAAGCTCGACCCAGTGATCGGACGCGACGACGAAATCCGTCGCACCATCCAGGTCCTGCAGCGCCGCACCAAAAACAACCCGGTGCTCATCGGCGAACCCGGCGTTGGTAAAACCGCCATTGTCGAAGGACTTGCGCAGCGCATCGTCAACGGCGAAGTGCCGGAGGGACTGAAAGACAAACGCTTGCTGTCGCTGGACCTCGGTGCGCTGTTGGCCGGAGCCAAATTCCGCGGTGAATTTGAAGAGCGGTTGAAAGCCGTACTGAACGAACTGTCAAAACAGGAAGGTCGTGTCATCCTGTTTATCGACGAGCTGCACACCATGGTGGGCGCCGGCAAGGCCGAGGGCGCGATGGATGCGGGCAATATGCTGAAGCCCGCGCTCGCCCGCGGCGAACTGCACTGTGTCGGTGCCACCACACTGAACGAGTACCGCCAGTACATCGAAAAGGACGCGGCGCTGGAGCGGCGCTTTCAGAAAGTGCTGGTGGACGAGCCCACGGAAGAAGACACCATCGCCATCCTGCGCGGCCTCAAAGAGCGCTACGAAGTACACCACGGGGTGGACATCACCGACTCCGCGATTATCGCAGCCACCAAGCTGTCCCAGCGCTACATCACCGACCGCCAGCTGCCGGACAAGGCCATCGACCTGATCGACGAGGCGGCGAGTCGCATCCGTATGGAAATCGACTCCAAGCCGGAGGAAATGGACAAACTTGAGCGTCGCCTGATCCAGCTCAAGATTGAGCGCGAGGCGGTGAAAAAAGACAAGGACGACGAGGCTGCGAAGAAACGTCTGCACAAGCTCGAAGACGACATCGACAAAATAGAAAAAGAGTACGCGGATCTAGAGGAAATCTGGAAGGCGGAAAAAGCCAAGCTCGCCGGCAGTGCGGACATCAAGAACAAGCTGGAACAGGCCAAACTGGACATGGACGCCGCGCGCCGCGCCGGCGATCTCACGCGCATGTCGGAAATCCAGTACGGCGTGATCCCGCAGCTGGAAAAGCAGCTGAAAATCGCCTCGGACACTTCCGACACCAGCGAGAACCAGCTGCTGCGCAACCGTGTCACCGACGAGGAAGTGGCGGAAGTCGTTTCCCGCTGGACCGGTATTCCAGTGTCGAAAATGCTCGAGGGTGAGCGGGAAAAACTGCTCAGAATGGAAGAAGCACTGCACAAGCGCGTTATCGGCCAGGACGAAGCGGTGGAGGCGGTCTCGAACGCCGTGCGCCGCTCCCGCGCGGGGCTTTCCGATCCCAATCGCCCCAATGGCTCCTTCCTGTTTCTCGGGCCGACCGGCGTGGGCAAAACCGAATTGTGCAAGGCGCTGGCGGGATTCCTGTTCGATACCGAAGACGCCATGGTGCGCATGGATATGTCGGAGTTCATGGAGAAGCATTCCGTCGCCCGCCTGATCGGCGCGCCGCCCGGATACGTAGGTTACGAAGAGGGCGGCTATCTCACCGAAGCGGTGCGTCGCAAACCCTATTCGGTACTGCTGCTGGATGAAGTGGAAAAGGCGCATCCGGATGTATTCAATATTCTCTTGCAGGTACTGGAAGACGGTCGCCTCACCGACGGCCAGGGTCGCACCGTCGATTTTCGCAACACCGTGGTGGTGATGACGTCTAACCTCGGTTCAGACCTGATCCAGAAATACGCCAGCGCCCGCGACGACGATGAAGTCGACAGCGAAATTCACTACCGCCAGATGAAAGCCGCAGTGATGGATGTGGTCGGCGACCATTTCCGTCCGGAATTTATCAACCGTATCGACGAAGTCGTGGTCTTCCACCCCCTGGATCGCGCGGAAGTGCGCTCCATCGCCGAGATCCAGCTGCAGAACCTGCGCAAGCGTCTGGCGGATCGCGACCTGAAATTGGATGTTTCCGAAGAACTGCTGAACAAATTGGCGGATGTAGGCTTTGACCCTGTGTACGGCGCGCGCCCACTCAAGCGCGCCATCCAGATGTGGCTGGAAAACCCGCTGGCGCAGGACGTGCTCTCTGGAAAATTCGCACCCGGCGATACCATTCATGCGACGCTGGAGGGAGACAAGGCAGTTTTCAACAAGTAGATACCCGGTAGCGACACCGCCACGGGCTTTCCAACGACGTAGGAGCGCGCCAATGGACCTGATGTATGACACTGGCAAGGCAGCTGTTTAACCGGCGCATGGTGTGGATGCTGCTGGGCTGCCTTGTTGTGTTTGGCGGCATCTTCGGCTTCAAGTTTTTCGGCCTGTACATGATGAACCAGTTTATGGACAACATGTCGCTGCCGCCCGCCACCGTCACCACCGCCCGTGTCGAACAGCAGCGCTGGCAGACTCGCCTCAGCGCCGTGGGAAGCCTGCGCGCCGTCAACGGCGTTAACGTCACCACCCAGGCCCAGGGTGAAGTTAAAGCCATTTACTTTGAATCCGGTCAGCCGGTGGACAAGGGGGCCGTATTGGCTGAATTAACCGCCGACCCTGAAACCGCACAGATCGAAGTGCTGGAAGCCGAACGCCGGTTGGCGGAGCGCGATTACAAACGGATCTCGGAGCTGTACAAAAAAGGCGTGGCCACCCTGCGCGAACTGGATCAGGCTCAGGCTACTCTCGATCAGGTACTCGCCAATCTCAGCGTGCAACGCGCCACCATCAGCGAGCGCACCATCACCGCGCCATTTTCCGGTCAGCTCGGTATCCGCCAGATCGACCTCGGGCAGAATGTGGCGCCGGGGGATGCGGTGGTATCCCTGCAGCAACTGCACCCCATCTTTGTGGATTTTTCCCTGTCTGAACGGGACTTTTCCCGGGTGCGCGAGGGGCAGGGGATCGAGCTTACCGCCGCGGCCATTCCCGGGCAGATTTTTTCGGGGCGCATCACGGCCATCGACCCCGCTATAGACCCACGCAACCGCACCTTCCTGCTACAGGCCACATTGGAAAATGCCGAGCGCAAGCTGCGCCCCGGCATGTTTGCGGATGTGGCGGTAAAAGTGGAAAAGTTTCGCAATGTGCTGGTCGTGCCGCGCACCGCCATCAGCTTTGCACCCTATGGCAATGCCGTGTTTGTAATCCGCAAGGCAAAAAAACAGCCGGACGTTGCCCCTCAGAAAAGTCCAATGGGGGAGGCCGCGCCGCCTGAGTGGGTGGCGGTAAAGCGTTTTGTGAAAACCGGTGAGGAGCGCGGCGACCTGATCGAAATTACCGAAGGCGTGGAGGCCGGTGAGCAGGTGGCGACTACGGGATTGTTGAAACTGCGTAACGAAGGCGGGGTCATCATCAACAATGAAAACCCGCCGCCGGATCAGCTGAATCCCAAACCGGACAATAGCTGAGCCATGATTATCGCAGGCAGGGACGCCGTGTGAATTTTACCGATATCTTCATCCGCAAGCCGGTTCTGGCCTGTGTGGTCAGCCTGTTTATTTTCCTGCTGGGGTTGCGCTCGGTCTCTGAACTCAATGTGCGCCAGTATCCCGAGCTGGAAAATGCTGTGATCACCGTGAGCACGGTGTATGTGGGCGCGGATGCGGACCTGGTGCAGGGGTTTATTACCACACCGTTGGAGCAGGAAATTGCCAGCGCCGACGGCCTGGATTACATCGTCTCCACCTCCATCCAGGGGATCTCTGTCATCCAGGCATACGTTCGCCTCGATTACGATCCCAATGAGGTGCTCACCCAGGTGGTGGCTAAGGTCAACAAACTGCGCAATGAGCTGCCGCTGGAATCGGAGGATTCTGTTGTGGACCTGGCGGTAGGGGAGACCATTGCCGCCATGTACCTTTCCTTCTCGTCGGAAATACTCGACAACAACCAGATCACCGATTACATCACCCGTGTGGTACAGCCCAAGCTGTCTACTGTGCCCGGTGTGCAGCGCGCGGAGCTACTGGGCAACCGTACCTTCGCCATGCGTATCTGGCTGAAGCCCGCGGAGATGGCAGCGCAGGGCGTGACTGCCGGAGACGTAGCCAGTGCGCTGCGCCAGAACAATGTGTTGGCGGCGGTGGGTAGTACTAAGGGCATGCGAGTGGCGATGGACATACGGGCAGATACCGATATCGCCTCCGAGGAGGCGTTTCGCAAACTGGTGGTGCGCGCGGATGGCGATCAGCTGGTGCGTCTTGAGGATGTGGCGGAAGTGGAGTTGGGGTCGGAGTCCTATGATACCTCTGTGACATTCAACGGGCGCTCGGCAACCTTCGTCGCGGTGGAAGTGGCGCCGGATGCGAATGCACTGGATGTGATTGCCGATGTACGTGAAAAACTGCACCGCGAAATTTTCCCGCAGTTGCCGGAGGGTATGTTGGGAGAAATCCCCTACGACAGCACCGAATATATTCAGGACTCCATTAACGAGGTGGTGAAAACAATCGTTGAGGCGGTACTGATCGTGATTGTGGTCATCTACCTGTTTCTCGGTTCATTGCGTAGCGTAATCATTCCGGCGGTTGCCGTGCCTCTCTCTATGGTTGGGGCGCTTTTCCTGATGTTGCTGATGGGTTTTTCCATCAACCTGCTGACGTTGCTCGCTATGGTGCTCGCCATCGGCATAGTGGTGGACGACGCCATTATCGTGCTGGAAAACGTGCACCGGCATATCGAGGAGGGAATGACACCGCAGGATGCCGCATTGAAAGGTGCGCGCGAACTGGCTTGGCCTATTGTCGCCATGACCACCACACTAATTGCGGTGTATCTACCCATCGGTTTTCTCGGAGGCCTCACCGGTACCCTGTTTGTGGAGTTTGCCTTTTCTCTGGCGGGGGCTGTGCTGCTATCCGGCGTGGTGGCGCTCACCTTGTCGCCGATGATGGCGGCAAAGGTGTTGAGAGCGGAAGATGGTGAGCGCAGTAACCGTTTTGAAGCCTGGCTTGAAGCCCGGCTCAACCGTTTGGAGTCTGGTTATCGACGCAGGCTGCATCGCGCCCTGGACGAGAGGCTGGTCATTCTGGTGTTTGGCCTGATTGTTCTCGGCAGTTGCTATTTTCTGTTTGTCACCTCGCCCAGTGAACTGGAACCCAAAGAAGACCGAGGTTTTGTTCTGGGCATCGCCAGCGGTGATTCCTTCGCCACCCTGGATTACATGGAGCAGTACACCCGCGAGATAAACGCTGTACGCGACCGACACCCGGAAGTGGAAAATCTGTTCCTGCTGAACGGCGTCGGTGGGTCGGGTAACAGTCCCAACAGTGCAATTGCCGGCTTCGTGCTCTCGTCCTGGAACAAGCGTGATAAAGATACCCAGGAGATGCAGGAGCTGATCAATGGAGAGGTCTCGCAGATTGCGGGCCTGAAAATCGCGACGTTTGTGCCACCCAGTCTGCCCACCGCCGGCGGCACCCTGCCTGTGGAATTTGTCATTGGGACTACCGAGCCGATTTCCACTCTCGCGGGATTCGCCGACGACATCATGGAGCGGGCGCTGGCCAGTAAGCGCTTTATCTTTCTCGATGCAGATCTGAAGCTCGACAAGCCGAGACTGACGGTCGCGATAGACCGCGACAAAGCCGCCTCCATCGGTGTCACCATGGCGGACCTGGCGCGGGAGCTGGGGGGGATGATGTCTGGCGCGTACACCAATCGCTTTTCACTGGAGAATCGCAGTTACAAGGTGATTCCACAGGTTGTGCGTGCAGAGCGCCTTACTGGCGATCAGCTGAAGCAGTATTACATCCGCGCTGGTGATGGCACTCTGGTGCCGCTGTCCACACTGGTGCGATTGGAAGAAACGGTCGAACCCCAGCAGTTGAAACGCTTTCAGCAGCTGAACGCCGTGACCATCTCGGGGGTGCCGCGCCCGGGAGTGCCTCTCGGTGAGGCGCTGGGCATTCTCGAAAGTGCGGCGGAGGAGGTTCTGCCTCGGGAGTATTCAACGGATTATTCGGGCCAGTCACGGCAGTTCAAAAATGAGGGCTCGGACCTTCTGGTAACATTCTTCTTTGCGCTGATCGTGATTTACCTGGTGCTGGCGGCACAGTTTGAATCCTGGCGCGATCCCCTGATTATGTTGGTGACCGTACCCATGAGTGTGTGCGGGGCGATGATCTTTGTGAGCCTCGGGCTCACAACCCTCAATATCTACACGCAGGTCGGGCTTGTCACCCTGATCGGGGTTATTTCCAAACACGGTATTCTGATCGTGGAGTTTGCCAACAAGCTGCAGCTGCAGGGCAGGAGCAAGCGCGAAGCTATCGAAGAAGCGTCCAGCATCCGACTGCGCCCAATCCTGATGACAACGGCTTCGCTGGTGCTGGCGATGGTTCCATTGTTGATCGCGGCCGGTCCCGGCGGTGGGGCGCGTTTCGCCATGGGGTTGGTGGTGGCCTCGGGAATGACGATCGGCACCTTGTTCACTTTGTTTGTGGTGCCGGCGATGTATCTGTTACTGGGGCGGGACTACTTAGCGACGGCGGCGGGTTCAGATGAGAACCCGCCGGCAGCCAACTAATTCAAGCGTTAGCAGTTGTTCTGCAGTACATCTTTTGTTTGCTGGATTCGCTGCTGGCGCTCCTCTTCCGGGAGTACCCGGTAATTGCCGCTGGCATCCACTTCGCGTACGCGCGGGCGAGACTGGAGCTCCTGCAGCCGCTGCTGGGCACTGCGACAGCGTTGCGCGCGGGCTGCCTTTTCCGCATCGCTGGTATCGGCCTGCGCGGGCTGCTGCTCTTCTTGGGTTTGCGGTTGGGCTTCGGGTGTGTCTGTGGAGCTGGCGTCCGATGCTGTGGTCAGTTTGCGCTGGGCAGTCAGAGCGTTCTGTTCCTGTTGCCACTGCTTGAAACGATCGGATTTGGGCGCCTTGACCACTTCCACCTGTTCCTGCTTCGGCGGTTGTGAGCCAAAGTGCACAACCCCGTTCTCATCCACCCATTTGTAGATGCCGTCTGCCTGAGCCGATACCGCCAATCCCATACCGAGGATGAGGGGGGTGATGAAGTTGCGCATGTAAGGGACTGCCTTGTGTTGTTTTTGCATTTTGCCCGCAGTGGCTAACACTACCGTATTGCGGGCCGCTTGTAAGGCCCGATTGTAGCGGGCCACAGTTGAGAACCTGCGACAGGGTTAACAGTTTGTCCTCCGGATGTGCGGTGGCCGGGTGAACTATGCGATAGACCTTGCTCCACAATGGAGCAAAACAGCCTTCTTCTATTGACACCCGGGTCTCAAGCTGGACAATTTAGCGTTCACTCGGCGAAGTAGATGTCACCACAACACCCTGTGGTCCGCATACGCTCTCCGGTGGGTTAAGCGCCCACCACCTCCTGTCGAGGAGGCCCTCCCCATCTGGAGGCCTTGGAGCCCAAAACCAGTTTCATTACTGGCCGGGTTCCGCGCAAGTTTGGCATTGCCGTGAAGCTATCCTAAAAAACGGGCTAAATCTGCGTTTAAGGCTGATATTTATCACGCTTTTCCTTTAGAATCGCCATCTGGCTTTCGCGCCATGTGGTTTTCTGTGGCCTGTGGATGATGCAGGTCCTAAGAATTGGGAAATTTTGAGGGGGCTCAAGTGGAATTACTCTCCGGCGGCGATATGTTGGTTCGCGCGCTGCAGGATGAAGGGGTGGACCTGATATTCGGTTACCCCGGCGGTTCGGCACTGCACATTTACGATGCCATCTTCCGGCAGAAGGGCATCAAGCATGTGCTGGTGCGCCACGAACAGGGGGCTACGCACGCCGCGGACGGCTACGCCCGCGCCACCGGCAAGACGGGGGTGGTGCTGGTGACTTCGGGCCCCGGTGCCACCAATGCCATTACCGGTATTGCCACGGCCTACATGGATTCCATCCCGATGGTGGTGATCTCCGGTCAGGTGCCAACCGACAAAATTGGTGAAGATGCCTTCCAGGAAACCGACATGGTCGGCTGCTCGCGGCCGATCGTGAAACACAGCTTCCTGGTGAAAAACGCGGAAGAAATCCCCGAGGTTGTCAAAAAGGCGTTCTACATTGCTTCCACCGGTCGCCCCGGCCCGGTCGTGATTGATATCCCCAAAGATGTCACCAATCCAGTGGATCGCTTTCCGTACAAATATCCGGAAAAGCTGCGCATGCGCTCCTACACCCCGGCGGGTAAGGGGCACACCGGCCAGATTCGCAAGGCGGTTGCGCTGTTGCTCTCCGCCCGGCGCCCGGTTATTTATGCCGGCGGCGGCGTCGTGCAGGGGGATGGCGCGGATCTACTGACGGAACTCGCGCAGCATCTGAATTTCCCGGTAACGAATACCCTGATGGGGCTTGGTGCCTACCCGGGAACGGACAGGCGTTTCCTCGGTATGCTCGGCATGCACGGGACCTTCGAGGCCAATACCGCGATGCACCATGCGGATGTGATCCTTGCTGTGGGGGCGCGCTTCGACGATCGGGTTACCAACACCCCGAATAAGTTCTGCCCGGGGGCCAAGGTTATCCACATCGATGTGGATCCGGCGTCCATTTCCAAAACCATCACTGCCGACGTGCCCATCGTAGGCACGGTGCAGTCTGTTTTGAAAGAAATGCTGGAGATGCTCAAGGCTTCTCGGGAAATGCCGGATCAGTCCGCGATCGTCGACTGGTGGCGCCAGATCGACGACTGGCGTGAGCGCCACGGTCTGTACACGGCGCCTCGCTACCGCACCGACGGTGACATGATCATGCCGCAGGAGGTGATTCGGGCGGTGCATGAGATCACCAAAGGGGACGCGTATGTGACCTCCGACGTGGGTCAACACCAGATGTTTGCTGCCCAGTATTATCTGTTTGACAAACCCCGTCGCTGGATCAACTCCGGTGGTCTCGGCACCATGGGCTTTGGCCTGCCCGCGGCGCTGGGGGTGAAGATGGCATTTCCTGACTCCGAAGTCGTATGCGTGACCGGTGAGGGCAGTATCCAGATGTGTATCCAGGAGTTGTCCACAGCGACTCAGTACCACCTGCCGGTGAAAATTCTGTGCCTCAACAACCAGGCGCTCGGCATGGTGAAGCAGTGGCAGGAAATGCAGTACGAAGGCCGCCTTTCCAACAGCGTGTATGAGGAATCCCTGCCGGACTTCATCAAGCTGGCGGAGGCCTACGGCCATCTGGGCATGAAGATCGAGCATCGCGACGAGTTGCACGGCAAGCTTGCTGAGGCGTTCGCGATAAAGGATCGCACCGTGTTTATCGACGTTTACGTCGATCCGTCGGAGCATGTCTATCCCATGCAGGTGATGCCGAATGGCTCCATGCGGGATATGTGGCTCAGCAAGACGGAACGGACGTAAGGGGAGTTAGACAGAATGCGCAGAATTATTTCAGTTCTGATGGAGAACGAACCTGGTGCGTTGTCGCGGGTAGTGGGTCTGTTTTCCCAGCGAGGCTATAACATCGAGAGTCTCACTGTGGCGCCTACTGAAGATGCGACCTTGTCGCGCCTGACGCTGACCACCATCGGGGATGATCACAAGATCGAACAGATCACCAAGAATCTGAACAAGTTGATCGATGTGGTGAAGCTGGTGGATCTCACCGAGGGATCACATATCGAGCGCGAGTTGCTGCTTGTCAAGGTGCGTGCGACCGGCGCGCAGCGGGATGAAGTCAAACGCAGCGTAGATATTTTTCGCGGTCAGATCGTTGATGTCACCAGCAACATGTACACGGTACAGGTGGCCGGTACCAGTGAAAAACTGGATGCCTTCTTACAGGCGCTGGGCGAGCACACCATAATGGAGGTGGTCCGCACTGGTGTTTCAGGAATCGCCCGCGGTGAGAAAGTTCTCAGTATCTGAGCGTCGAGCCCGTCAATGAATTCATCAATGCTGAGCAATCAGCACGAAATGACCTTTTAATGTACTTTAAGCAGGAAGTAAGTTATGCAAGTTTATTACGATAAAGACTGTGACCTTTCTTTGATCAAAGCCAAAACCGTTGCCATTGTGGGCTACGGCTCCCAGGGGCACGCGCACGCGAACAACCTGAAAGACTCCGGTGTAAGCAATGTAGTTGTCGGTCTGCGCAAGGGCTCTGCATCCTGGGCCAAGGCTGAGAAGGCTGGTCTGCGTGTTGCTGAAGTTGCCGATGCGGTGAAAGATGCCGACGTGGTCATGATCCTGACCCCGGATGAGTATCAGGCTGCGGTGTACCGCGAGCAGGTAGCTCCGAACCTGAAAGCCGGCGCCGCTCTGGCATTTGCGCATGGTTTTAACATCCACTTCGAGCTGATCCAGCCGCCGAAAGATGTGGACGTGATCATGATCGCCCCGAAAGGTCCGGGTCACACTGTTCGTTCCACATATCTGGAAGGGGGCGGTGTTCCGACCCTGATCGCGATATACCAGAATGCTTCCGGTAGCGCGAAAGAGCTGGCGTTGTCTTACGCTTCCGCAAACGGTGGCGGTCGCTCCGGTATTATCGAGACCAATTTCCGCGAAGAAACCGAAACCGACCTGTTTGGTGAGCAGGCCGTGCTCTGTGGTGGTGTTTCCGCACTGGTTCAAGCGGGCTTTGAAACCCTGACCGAAGCGGGTTATGCGCCTGAAATGGCATACTTTGAATGTCTGCACGAGCTGAAGCTGATCGTCGACCTGATGTATCAGGGTGGTATTGCGGATATGCGCTACTCTATCTCCAATACCGCGGAGTACGGTGACTACGTGACCGGTCCGCGTATTGTTACCGAAGAGACCAAGGCGGAAATGAAGCGGGTTCTGAAAGACATTCAGACCGGTAAGTTCGCCAAAGACTTCATGCTGGAGTCTCTCGCTGGTCAGCCCCGCCTGAAAGCTGAGCGCCGTATCGGTAGTGAACACCAGATCGAAGAGGTTGGTGCCAAGCTGCGCGCGATGATGCCCTGGATCAAGGCCAACAAGATCATCGACAAGACCGAAGGCAACAGCTGATCGCTGCACTTTGTTGATAAGGGCGGCGGGACCAGGTGGTCCCGCCGCCTTTTTTTTTGCCGGCTCGCCACTGTACACTCGCAGACATATCAATCTCACTGGGTTTTGGAAGGAAGCTGTATGAGCGATAAACCGGAAGTTCCGGGGTCAGAAGGTCCGCGCGCCGAGGAGGAAATCCGCCTTCCCGTCGATGAGCACATCGAAGAGGAGGTTTCGGCCAGCGGCAAGAAAGTACGCGCAAAAGGCATTTACTTGCTGCCAAACCTGATCACCACAGGCGCGCTGTTCAGCGGCTTTTATGCCATCGTTGCGGGGATGGGGGGCAATTTTGAGGCGGCGGCCATTGCGATTTTTGCGGCAATGATCCTGGATGGCCTGGATGGTCGGGTGGCCCGCTTAACGGACACCCAGAGTGCATTTGGAGTCCAGTACGACTCCCTTTCGGATATGGTCTCCTTCGGGCTGGCGCCGGCACTGGTTGTATTCAGCTGGGGGCTCGGGCCTCTTGGCAAGCTGGGATGGGCGGCGGCCTTTCTCTACGCCGCTTGTGCCGCATTGCGCCTGGCTCGTTTCAATACGCAGGTGGACACCGTCGACAAAGGCGTATTTATCGGTCTTGCCAGCCCAACTGCCGCGGCGATTGTTGCCAGCATGGTGTGGGCGGGGCACGATGCGGACGTTGGTACGGGCCTCGCGATTGTGGCCGCGTTAGTTACCGTGGCAGCCGGTATGCTCATGGTATCTAACTTCCATTACACCAGCTTCAAAAAGCTGGACTTCAAGGGGCGGGTCCCCTTTGTAATGTTGCTGGTCATTATCCTTGTGTTCAGTCTGGTGACCATAGACCCCCCTAGGGTCCTATTGGTGATTGCTGTCATTTACACTTTCTCCGGACCGGTCATGTGGGCGTGGAAAGGAGTGCGCGAACGCCGTAAAGTCCGGCAGCTGGTAGAGGCTTCGTCGGGCGATGCATCATCTGGAGATGGTGACCCAAAAAGGTGACCCTGCATAGCTAGGTATCCACTCCTGAATCTGTTCGGTCAACCTGCTGGAAGTTGGCCGAACTTCCCTCCTATTCTTTTGGAAAATTCTCAGCGCCAGACTAGCCTTAACAAATCCACCTCATGAAACGGCAGGGCTACCCGCGTGGCCAAGGGATTGCGTTGCCGGCAGCAAGGTTGGAGCGGCGCTCCCGAAAACTTTTTTCGAAAAGTGCTTGCGCCGGCGGGGTCGGATTCGTATAGTTCGCGCCCTCGCCGCTGACGAGGCAACTCAAAGCGCGGCGGGATGGCAAAGTAAGC
>NZ_VANI01000018.1 GCF_005771435.1 Microbulbifer harenosus | reverse complement strand
GTTCAATACCTGCAAGTTAGAAATTTTTACATTGCCACGCTGGGTAGGTAGCAATTCTTCGATGATTTTGAATTGTTTTGCTGAGAGTTCCATGCCGCAATTATACAGAATTTAGTGTGAACAGGCCCTAAGTAAAATCAATGAGAACAGCAGTGGATCGGAGTCATTGATCTCGTAATTCAACAAACTTATCTTGCTACCATCACTTGAGGACGAGTTCCATGGCCTGCTTTCCCAGGTAGTGTGGACACAGACCGCTATAGGAGGACTGTAGGGTGGTAAGTAGAGGAAAGTACAGAAAGGGGGCAAGTCTAGACATAACAGTATTTCGACATAATCTAAGGAGCGTAGGACTACGAAATCAATGGGGTCGAGGGTATTCAAAACTCTGTGTCAGCCATATAGCCTCATAGGCTAATGTGTTTTTCTAGGCGCTCCGGGAAGTGAATCGTCAGCTGTGACAGCGTCAGGTTCCAGTTCTGAATCGGGTGCGTCCAGCGCTCAGAGGCTTTGAGTATACCGGCGTATAGGAGCTTGAGTAAGCCGTTCTCGCTGGCGAAGCCGCCCTTGGTTTTGGTCAACTTGCGGAACTGCCGGTGAACCGCCTCAACAGCGTTGGTGGTGTATATCGCGGTGCGCACATAATCCGGGTATTTGAAGTAGGCTGACAGGGTTGCCCACTTGCTGCGCCAGGACTTGATGACCATCGGATACTTGTCGCCCCATTTGGCTTCCAGTTCGTCCAGAGCGCTTTCAGCGGCATTCAGGGTTGCCGCTTTGTAAACGCACTTTAGGTCAGCCATAAATGCCTTCTGGTTCTTGGAGGCAACGTACTTCAGCGAGTTGCGGATCTGGTGGATGATGCAGTGCTGGACTTCGGTTTTGGGAAAGATGCTCTCGATGGCCTCGGGGAAACCTTTCAGGCCGTCTACACAGGCGATCAGGATATCTTGAACTCCGCGATTATGGAGATCGGTGAGCGCAGAAAGGGGTCAAGTCTAGACATAACAGTATTTCGACATAATCTAAGGCGCGTAGGACTACTAGCGGCGATACAGGACGCGGAAAACATCAACCAGGCCAGTGCGGAAACCTACTCACCGTGCTGGCCATGGACGAGCGCGGCAATGTCACTGAGTCCCGCCAGGGCAACGGCGTAGTCACCACCCGCAAGTAATACCCCGCCACCGGTCGCCTGGAACACCAGACCGCCTCGACCCTCGGCATCACCCAGATCCAGAACCTCACCTACCGGTGGGACAACCTCGGCAACCTGGGCTGGCGCAAAGACCGGAGCGGCGGGGTGCGCACCCTGCTGGCCTACAAGGTCGAAGACAAAACCTTCTTCGTCTACGGTTTCGCCAAAAACGCCCGCTCCAACATCAAGGACGACGAGTTAAAAGTGCTGAAGCTGTACGCCAAGAACCTGCTGGACTACAGCTACAGAGATTTAGCCAAGGCCGTCAAGGCCGGCACACTGATCGAGGTGAAAGGCAATGGATAAATCCATTCTAGACATGGTGCACGAGAGTGCGAAAGAGTTGCACAAAGCGGGCGTGATGGACGAAGACACCCTTGAGGAGTTCGATGTCCTGTGCCTGCCGCCGGTAAAGGAATACAGCCCGGCGCAGATCCAGCGCATCCGCAAAAGAACCAAAGCCAGTTAGAGCGTGTTCGCGCTCTACCTGAACACCAACAAGTCCACGGTGCAGAAGTGGCAACAGGGCGCGAAGAAGCCGAACGGACCGTCTCTGAAACTGCTGAATCTGGTGGATCGCAAAGGGCTGGAAGTACTGGCCTGAGCTAGCTCACCCGCACCGCAGCCACCCATAACAACGAGCCCCCGACCGCTAGTGCGCCCGGGGCGGTTCAGAGTCCTCAAAGCGGGGTGGGGATAGGAAATCGTTGGTATTTCGAGAAACCCAAATCAATGATGTGAAACCCATTGGCCCACGCTATTGACCCTTGGGTCGCATCTGGAGTTGATCGAGTTGTTGCACGGGTGGTCCAATAGATATCGCGAGCGGAGTTATGCATATCAAAGGCAGTGATCTCGCCCTTCAGCTCCCCCCTTACGCCGGCGCAATCTCCCTATGGAGAGAACTGTGCGGTTCCGAAAAAATCCTTATAAAACAATGGATTGTACTTTAATAGGTGCTTTCTCATCGCCGGCACCATGAGTGCTCCTCCCATCCCCCCCTTGGGGGGGGGAGGGCGACGGATATCGGGAGGTCTAGGATTGGAATCCTCACCATAACGATAAATCCAGGGAGAAGATGATGAGTCTGACTAATAATCGTTTCCGGCCGGCACTGCTGTCCGCGGCCATCGCAGCTGCAGCGAGCGCATCCATGGGCGCCTTTGCCCAGGAGCAGGATGAGGCACTCGAAGAGGTAGTAGTAACCGGTATTCGTTCCAGTATTGTTGATTCCGTATCCGCCAAGCGGAACTCGGATGTGGTTGCCGAAGTTGTCGACGCCGGTGACCTCGCGTCACTACCAGATTCCTCCATCGCGGATGCTTTAACCAGGTTGCCAGGTGTTACCGCGGTGCGTACTGGTGGTCAGGCGAGTGGGCTTAATATTCGCGGTATGGACGGCGGTTTTGTTTTCGCCAGCTTAAACGGTAGAGAACAGGTAACTACCGGCGGTAGTCGGGCTATTGAATTCGATCAATACCCGTCAGAGCTGATTTCTCAAGCGACAGTCTACAAGTCCCCCAAGGCGTCTCTGATTGAGGGTGGTGTTGCGGGCACCGTCGAGTTAAAGACCGCCAACCCACTGGATAACGCTCAAGATCACACCTTTCACGTAAGTACTCGCGGCATGATCAATGACCGCGGTAACGAAATCGACGACGCAGACAAAATTGGCCACCGGTTTACCGCGTCGTATCAGGGAAAATTTGCGGATGATACCCTGGGGGTCGCCCTGGGATATGCGCGTCTGTACCAGCCAAGCGCTTCCAGCCAGTTTGTTGGTTTCCAATACAACGGCTCAGGTGTTGTTGATGGCGAGTCCGTAGCGGTCAGTGAGGGCTTCGAAGCGCAAGTACGAGGCGGCGAAGAAACCCGCGATGGCTTTATGGGCGCGATCCAGTGGGAGCCTAATGAGAACTTGAGTGTGCAAGGGGATGTGTTCCACTCCAAGTTTGACTCCGAAAACTATGCCCGCGGTTTTCGTGTGAAGACGTTGCAAAATGGCACGCTGAGCAACGAGACGGTAAACAACGGCGCTGTAACAGGCGCAACAGTTTCAGGCGATGGAAGCGGCAGCTTTGCCGTGTTCAACATCAACGACAACGACTCCCGATACACGGAGGTTTTGTCTGGCGGAATCAATGTAACCTGGAACCAGGGCCCCCTGACACTCTCGTCAGACATCTCCTACTCAGAAGCGGACGGTGAATTCGTCAACGGTGGAACCCGGGCGATTCTTTACAACGATGCCAGCAATCCCTCCTCTGGCCGGGCGCCAGAGACGATTCACTATCTGCTGAATGGCCTTAACCCGGGCTCATTCACGGCCGATCAATCCTACACCGACCTGAACACCATTGCCTTAACCGAAGTGGGCATGTGGCCCTATATCAACAACAACGAACTGAACGCCTACAAGTTTGACATGAAGTACGAGCTGGATATGGGCTTTGTTTCTTCGGTCGAAGCCGGGGTGCGCTATTCCGAGCGGGAGTTTTCCGCCCAGCGTCAGCAAGCGGGATATGGCTCGGAATTTGGCGGTCATCCAACGGAGTTACCAATTCAGTTAACTGCTGACATGGTTGATGTGACCAGCTTTGGCGGTGAGCTGTCGGGGTATCCGGATTTCCTGGCAATCGACTTTGATGACGCAGTTGCCCTGGTCAATGCTGCCAATGCTGCTGCGGGAAGAGATCCCTTTGAAGCGACTTCAAACTGGGGTAATAACTGGACCATGATTCAAAGCGGCAAAGTAAATGAAGATGTGCTTGCCGCTTACTTCCAGGCCAATATTGAGTCTGAGCTGTTTGGTGTCAGCGTCACTGGTAACATGGGTGTACGTGTTGTCGATACCGAACAATACAGCACCGGCCTTTTCCAACTTGGCGACGGGCTGGGTACGCCAATCGCCGATGAGCGCGGTGTTATCAACAGTGATTACATCGTCACCCGGGTAGGCCAGGAATACACCGACTACCTGCCGTCAGCCAACTTGAATTTTCACCTGACCGATCACGATCAGTTGCGCTTTGCGCTGGCTAAAGTGATGTCTCGCCCGCCGATCGACAAACTCAAATCTGGTGGTGGCTCATGGTTTGACGACGGTGCGACAGAAGACAGATTTAACGTATGGGGTAATACCAGTCCTCTGCTGGACCCGATGTACGCCAATCAGCTTGATATCTCATACGAGCACTACTTTGAAGAAACCGAAGGTGCCATCGTTGCCGCCTTCTTCTACAAGGACATTGAGTCGCTCGTCACCGATATCACGATTGATCCATTTGATTTCGCCGCTGCGGGCATAGATATTCCCGAGCGTAATCCGCGAACTGGGAATCCTTCTATTAACGGGCAGTACCAAACTGCTTATAACAATGAAGATGCAGGCTACATTCGAGGAATCGAGCTGGCCTATACACAAACCTTTGAGTTCTTGCCCGGTATCTGGTCTGGACTTGGTTTGACGACGAGCTACTCGTACACCGAAAGTGAGATAGATGCTGAAACTGGCCTGAGCGGTGAATCTATCACAATCCCCATGCCTGGGTTGTCAAAGAATGTGTTCAATACGACCGTGTTCTATGACTATGATAGTTTCTCTACTCGCGTAAGTGCGCGTTACCGTGACAGCTATGTTGGCCAGCAGTTGGCAGTTGACAGTCAGTTGGCATTCTTTGATTCCGAAACTGTCGTCGACTATCAGGCGTCTTACCAGCTGGAGAATGGTGTCGAAATCGTATTCCAGGTCAACAATCTGACCGACGAACCGAATAAGACCTACTTCGGCAATGAAGCGCAAACAGGTACTATTCAGTACTTTGGTCGTCAGTACTTCCTGGGTGCGAACTACACGTTCTAAGCAGCAGTACCTGTCCCGAGGCGTGCCTCGGGACATTCCGGAAAACCGCCCGTTGAGCGCTGCTTGACGGGCGGTTTTTTATGTGGCTATGGCACGTTTGTTAACTTCAGGTTAGTGCGCCGTCGGAGCGACGGATTGAGCAGTTACAAGTACGCGCTTGCTAATGCGCGTAGCTCTTGCCCAACAATAGACAGGAGTTCGTGAGTATGAGTGTTAATAAAAAAATGCGAGCCCTTGATCTCGCGGAACCGAACTTGCCCGGATATCAGTGATTCCCATTGGAGCGCGTCCTCTGGCGTCATACTGTGGTCATCGCTACCGTAAATCACCAGCGCGTTGCTACGAAGTTTTCCGGCAAATTTTCCGTCGTACTTATCTACCAAATGAAAATCTGATCGAATGATGGGCAGGATGAAACTCATAAAATCATCATCCCGTAGTAACTGCGCATTCAGGCCACCTAACTTTAACAACTCCTGCTTAAGGTCATCATCTGACAGGCGATAGCGCTCGAGATCTGCTTTACAGAGGTGGGCTGCTTTAAAGGCGCATAGGAAATGAAAAATCTGATGGAAATTTCCACGTTCGCGAAGTGCGTTAGCGAGCTCAAAACTGACCAAGGCGCCCATACTGTAGCCCAGAAACGCAAATGGCTTATCCAGCAACGGTTGAATCTCATTAACCAGTGATTCAACCATACCCGCGCAGTCGTCTATTAAAGGGTCATGCAAGCGATTGGCCCGGCCGGGATACTGTATACACACTACCTCGATATCTTCCGGAAGATGCCTTTCCCATCCATGAAAAACTTGAGCGGAACCGCCCGCGTAAGGAAAGCAAAACAAGCGGATTTTTGCATACTCCCTTTTTGTATTTATAACAAACCAATTACTTTGCATACGTCCACCAATAAACGAAAAAACCCGCGCCATTGATTTGGCGCGGGTTACTTGAATATCCCTCAGATTATTCGGCCAGCAACGCGTCCCAATCTACCAGTCTGATCGGCCAATTTCCCACATAGCCGTGTGCCTCGCTGGGATAGAAAATAGTTGCCTTGTCCTCATCACTCCACTCCCGTGCTTGCGCCTGGTGGCACAGCTGGCAGGTGATCGTGTTTGGCCCCCATTTGTGGCTCTTTAAAGAAGCGGTTGTTGGATCATCGTTTATATCGTCATTTTGATAACGAGTGATGATCTCCATCATGTTATTCTCTCGATGCTCCCAGGCCTCCTGTCCAAGCAGCCAGGAATCATACTCGAAAAAGGGGTTGTGTCGGAACGAAAGGACATAACTTGCTGTTCCAGCGTCACCGAGTTTCAGGGAGTAATCAGTGACCAGCAGCAAATACGACAGGATGTTGAATGAAAAACGCGGACGATCCATGCACGACCGGTTGTCTGCGCAGCCCATTACAGAGAGTACCGACTGGAAACCCTCCATAACTTTCTGTGGGTCGTCAAAAAGCATCCAGCCGATAGAGGCGGAATGGAAATATGGATTTATCGCAAACCACTCGCGGTGCTCCGCATCCAGTAACTCGACGGTATCATTGTCACCGTGCAGTTTGGCCAACCAGAGGCGAGCTGGAACCGTCCACCCGCCCAGAAGAGTAGTCAGGCGAAATTGCTGATTATTCTCCGGGTCCTCTTCCCATGCCTGTTCCGCCAGCTGGTACAAGGGAATGGCCCGCTGTGCCAGATAGCTGCTCATCACCATGCTGTACAAAATAGTCGGATCATCGTAGTCCGCTTCACCACCATTCCAGATATTGGAGGCGATAGCATAGGCGTTTGTAGTCAGATTGGTAGGGTTTTCGAGGAGATCTTGCAGTAACTTCTCGGTCGCCAAATAGCGATTCACTTCTTTATAGTTAAAAGACTCTAAGAAATAATTATGGGCTTCATTACCTTCTGATATATCTATCGGAAGATCAGTTGGCAACCATAATAAGAGCTGGTCAGAAATCTGTGTCTCCGCACGCGTTAACCATGCTTCTTCAGAGCCCAGGTGCTGCGCCCGTCGCAAAAAATAAAGTGCGTAGACGGCATGCTTGACAGAGCGAATGCTTTTTCTGTCTCTACCATAAAGAGTCGCCCGCCATTTAGGCAGTTTGACCACATGGTACGCAGCCATAGCTTTACTCAAGAGCATACTGCTGGGATCGTTTAAGTAAGCGGTCAATAGCGCCGATTCCAGTCGGGGTATTTCAATCTGAGACTCATGGGGAAGCCAGGTCTCATGGTCTGAAATCGGATCATATACATTCCCCACTTCTACTTCGCCGGAAAGTGTTTTGTTCTCACGCAGTATGTCGCCCACGGTACGACTCAAAAAAGAACGTATTTCAGCTAACTCTTGATTATCCAATCCGCCATAGTCGGTGTGGTCAACGCCCCGGGCTTGACTTGTACTAGCGAAAATCACCAGGCAAAGTGTGATCAATGAAGTTAGCTGCTTCAGTACCTTGTTCATAATCCATTCACGTTACAGTTTAAAAAGAAGTACTTTCACGCTACTGGATGTTCAGTCGAGTAGCGCAATCCTTGAGGGTATTAGTTTCTGGATGGTGGCCGACTTGTATAAATACGTTTCTAACGTTGGCGTATGTCTCTTGTCGATCTGCACAATCTCCATTAGCTATTGCGCATGTGCCTCCTGTGTCGCCGGTTGGGCGACCGGGCCAGGCAGCAATCCCATATTACGTATATAAGGTATCGCCAAACCTACGGCAGCGAACGTTATCATCAAGGCGCCCGCTATATTCATCGCTGTGCCAGCGGAATACAGCTCTATCAGGTAGCCCGTGATACCCGTAGACACAGGAATCAAACCAGCTATGGCAAACATAAGAAGCGACATAACCCGGCCCATGTAAGGTCCCGGTGTGCGCAGTTGAAACCAGGTAGTTCCCGCAACCATCATTGTGCCGGTACAAAATCCGATTAAAATCAGAAACATTGCGGCAACCCAGTGATTTGTCTGGTTTCCAAGAAAAAAGAGCGCTGTACCCGCGCCTAGATCGCAGCACAGTACCAAGAGACCCATCTGGGAATTGGTGAACTTCCTACTGAAAGCGAATCCAGCACCGGCAAGTGTCCCGAGGCCAATCATCGCGTAAAGTGTGCCATATGCCTCTGCTTCCAGCCCAAGATCCACCTTAGTGAATATTGGAATACTGGTCATCAGCGGCCCGTGCAGGCAGAACGAAATAAGCACAAGGTATCCCAGCACAACTCGCATAGCGTGATCCGACCAGCAGAAGCGAACGCCGTCATAGAACATCTCCCAAAGTCCATGGGTGCAGCTTATCTGTGCAGCAGGGGCAGCACGCATAAACTGCATGAACATTAGCGATGCCAGCAAGGTAAAGGCATCAACCGCAAACGCCATCGCGAGCCCTGCGTGTTTCCCTGACTGCTCACCGACGGTTTGCTGAGTGAACCAGATTAGCCAGCCACCCAGCATCGGGCCCAGTGTCTGCGCCAACTGCGTTGTCGCCACAACCATCGCATTCGCTCGCCCTAACATCACGCTAGGGATAAGCGAAGGCAGAACCGATTGTGCCGCTGGTACAGAAAATCCTCCCAGAATACCTAACGCCGGCGAGTACAAAAACAGAGCCCATAAAGGAAAACTCTCGTAGTAAACAAGAACTGCCATGCTGAGCATCAAAATGAAAAACAAGCCTCGAGTAACTAGAAGGACACGTAGTGGTGAAAGTCTGTCGGCAAGCGCACCACCGAAGAGAATAAATAGACCCTGTGGTAGGCTTACCAGCGCCATAACGGCCGCCATGATTACCGGGTCGTTTTCAGTTAGGTTTAGAGCCAGCCAGGGCAGCGCTACAAAACTGAAAAAACTACCCACCTGGGCAATGGCAGTGCTAGCCCAATGCAATACAAAGTCGCGCTTTCCGAATAGTGAATCATTCATAAATTACCACCGCCTTATACTTAACTTGTGCGGCTGATCAATAGAACTGCGTCAAATTACTGAATGCGTTCACCGAACCAACTAACGGTATACTCTGGCCAATTGCCAATGAATAATCTCTGCTCATCGACCGGCGACGGTATATAGACGGTCTCGCTGGGAATGTACTTGCCTTGTTGTTGATGACAGAGCTGGCAGGTGGTTGAAACGCCCCATTTCTGGCGTTTTATAAAAACATTAACCGGATCGTCAGAAGGGTCATGGTTCTGGTAGCGGGCGAGGATTTCTTCCGCATTAGCTTCTCTGTGCAACCATGAATTCTGCCCGAGAAGCCAGCTGTCGAACGAATCGCCAAGCAACCAACGGAAACTGAGAAAACCGTGCGCGGTATTCAGATCGCCAGCTTTCAAAAGGTAATCGGCACCCAATAGAGTATAGGCAAGCCGGTTGTAAGGCGCCTTTGGCGTGTCGCCGCAGGGTAGAATGAAATCATTGCTACACGCGTCGATGCTGGAGAAGTAGGCTGACATTCCATCAGAAAATCTCTCAGGATCGACAAATGGGGCGGCCGCGTAGGGAAATCCATACAATTGCGGGAAACGCGAAAACCACTGCTCTAGTTCTATATATACTGAATCTTTGGCTTCGTTATCGCCATGTAAGGCTGTCAACCAGCGTCGGTTAGGAATGGTAAAGAAGCCGACTTCATTGGCAAGACGAAAAAGCGGGTTGTTCTCAGGATTCTCGGACCAGGCTGCTTCAGCAATCTGTGCCAGAAATTGAGTACGCTCACCAAAATAGGCCGAAAGTAGATAGCCATACAGAACGGTAGGGTCGTCATATCCGGACTCGCCACTAATCCATAAGTTGACTGCGGCCACATACAAATTCGTTTTCAGGTTGACAGGGTTGTCAAGCACTTCTTTCAGAAGTAGGTGGTTCGCTTCGTGACGCTCGTATTCGTTCTTTGTGAATGCATCTAGAAAAAAGTTCTGAGAGTAGGAGCCGTAGCTATGATCTAGCGGATTATCCACAGGTAACCACTGCGAAAGCCGTGTCTCGGTTATGGCCAGAGAGCGCTCTATCCAGGGGGCGTCTGAACCGAGTTGCCTTGAGCGATGCAGGAAGTACTGAGCATAGATAGTATGTTGCAGTTTGCGAACAGTAGGGCCTTCATGAACTCCGCCATTCTGCGAAAATACAGACGCACGGAGTAAATGAAATGCAGCATTCAATTGACTTAGATTTACGTCTCCAGGATTGTCCAGATAGGCCGCTAATATGGCCTTCTCCAACGGCGGTATTACCCATTTACTATTGTTAGGCAAAATCGTCTCATAATCCGAAATTGGATCCTGTAGATTTTCTGCGTACAGAACGCTTTCAGCATTCTTATTAAATGGTTTTGCCAGCTGCTTGACGACTCTCTTGATTTCATTCAGGTCATTTAGATCCCTATGGCCCTGTCTGGTGTCACTGCCATTCTGAAAATTATCGGCAGCAAAAGTGAGCGAAGAAGCTGCGAGCACCAACCCGACGAAGCAATACTTTACTGTAGTTAACATAACCAACCATTTTTCGGCGCTTATTCTATATGCCAGTGAAAAGGTGGCCGAGTTTACCTTCGCACTTTCAATAAACAGGTAATTGCAGTTTATGTGCAACACCAACGGATGGGTTCGCTTGGTTAAGCAACTAAACTACGCGGTTGTTTCTACCGCGGCGTAGTTGGAGTTAAGGGGCGTTGCATGTCTGTGAACCATGTTCTTCATTGCCAACTGATACTCTTGTAGTACTCGCTCCGCCTCAATGTTAAGTAATGCTCCTTGATTAATATCTGTTTTTGCGCTGAGTCCCTCTCCTGGCACGAGAACAACGCCTACGAACATTGCATGCGTACGAACTCCATCAAGTTCGCGGCTTTCAAAATTGCCCGTGCCCTCGACCGCCGGCCAGATATAGGAAGGCATATCATCCTTCAAACTAGAACTGCGATCTCTCTCTTCGACCATGAAATTAAGCCCGATCAACGGTAAATATGTCGACATATCTTGGTTAAAATAGGCCCTGTTTTCACCATACAGAAGCGTCATCAAGCTCTTTTCTCTGGCTTTAAAGCCGAGCCGCTGCTCGCGTAGGTTCTCGAGCGTTTCCAACAGTCCGCATTGATCCTCCATGGAGAAATCAAAGAGCAAGAAATCATTGCTCGTGACATTGCCAACGATGTTGCGTGACATTTTCCCAAGAGAGCTAACTCCACGGTTGTCATTCACTAGTTCCATCAGCACTCGCGTGGACGTCAGGCGTGGCTTGAATGCGCGATAGAAACCGAGAATCAACGCTTCAAACAGTAATGAACTACCATCTCTCGCTATCAAGTTGGTAAGCTTTTCGGATTCCCTCCCATCTAGTAGCGGGATATTTTGAGAAGAAGTACTCTCCCGCCCGCGAGCAAGTGTATCGGCGTCCTTGAGGTACTTGACCGAAGCGAGTTCATCCCAGGGCATCGTTTTCCAGAAAGTGAGTTCCTGATCTCTATCCGCGCGATCAAACGCATCGTAGTAGTTTTCCAGCCATGAGACTGAGGAGGATCCGGGTATTTCAATCTGAGCTTGGTTCAGCAGAATGCTGTATCCTACGTAAAGTTCCTTGACAATCGATCGTATTGAGGCGCCGTCAACAATCATATGATGGAAAATCAGTAGCAAGCGATCACCGAGATCTTTATTCAGTTTGATGTGGGCCACTTTGAACAAAGGCTGATCTAGAGAGAATGAAAATGATTGATGCAGCCTGTTTGCGGCTGCTTCAAGCCTTGCGACTCCTTCGCGGGCATCGTATGCAGACAAATCAATTTCTTCAAAGCGATAACGTATGCCCTTTGGTGCGATATGCTGGGAGAAAGTCTCGTCCTGTTGAACTATTCGGAAACGTAGACCATCGTGACGCTCAACAAGTCGATTAAAGCTTTCCTCAAGCAGTGCCATATTAAAGCTGCTCTTCCGAAAGCCCATCATGAACTTTACGTTGAAATGTGTTCGCCACTTTTGATTCTCCAAAAGATAGCGCACGGTTGGTGCCATAAGCACTGGCGAGCAACTGAGACTGGTGCTGTCGGGTAGGTGATCGGAAATGTAGTTGACGTATTGATTCAGCTGATTTTCCAGATCGTCCAGTAGTCTACGCGCCTCAGTGTTAGTAATGCCTCTTGAGTAATTTGCTATCAAATGAATTCTGCCACCTACAATCGCGACGTTAAGCGAAAGCATATAGGACTTTGCGCTTCTCGGCTCCAGCGTGCTGAGTGACATCCCTTCGATAACTTCGAAATTTTCTGACCGGAGGGATGGATCGATTTGTCCGTGGTATTTGTAGAAAATTTCGGCCTGATTTGACGCTGCCTGATCTTTGAATTGCCTATCGCCGTATGCTTGTGAAATAAGTCCATAATCGAGACCTTGCCGTGAAATTCTCCCGATTTCGGACGAGGATTTTTCAGGAACTCTCTTCACACCACCGAATGGCAAACATTGGGCTACAGTGGGGTATGTATACTCAAACGTACCGAGCAGACGTCTCATGTTCTTATCTTTTGCGGAGTCCAGCCTGTCGGATCTCTCTACATCGATACGAAGCGTAAGTTCGGTCCCCCGCCAGCAGTAAATGGCATGACTTAACGAAGAATATACAAGTTCCTCCACCGTGGCATTCAGCATCTCTATGCTGTGTGTCAACAGAATTGCACTGTGTTTATCGCTTAGGGTGGTAGACGTAAAACGGGTTTCTACTGGCGGCTCTCGCGTTAAATCTTCAACGCACAGGCTTTCACTGGGTGTGCGTAGAATACTTAGCCAAGTGTCACGCTTGGCAAGCAGATGTTTGCTTTGTTCAAGTTTTTTAACAGATTCCCCATACTCCTGGTATGAAAAAGTACTTTTCGAAAGAGCGATTTTTCCGCCATTCAGATAGTCTTGATAGGCCGACTCCAGATCGTCCAGAAGGACTCCAATTGATGCTCGATCAAGTAACAAACGCTGAATGCCCAGTAGCAAGTGAGGCTTACCAGTACTTTCGTCATCTTTGATCAGCACTACCTCCAGCATTGGTCCGCCAATGGAGGTCAGTGACTGCTGCAAAGCTTGTTTCTGCGCTGAGATGTAGTCTTCCTTTTCCTCGGCAGATAGCTTGCTCACATCCGCAACATGAATCCTTGACTGAATGTCTGCGAGGTCGAGTTGCTGATAAACAGCTTTCCAATCCTTACCACAATAGGTGTCTGTTCGGCTATCTGGTGCCAAAATACGTACGTTCAACACTGGATGGCACTCGTGCATCGCCATCAGCCACGCCAGAAGAAAGTCATTATCGAGGGCTTGTGGAGCATCCAATAAAATATAGTCAATCAGATCTCCGTCAATGCCGTTGTCGGCATTGAGAAGCTGCAACTGCTTGGGTAACAGTTTTTGCTCGCCCATGCTGGTAACGGGACTTCGGCTACCTGTCTCTACGTTGGACCGGCGTTGTTTTTCAACATGGCGTGCCAACGCCGAGAGATCCGGAAATTCATATATATCGCGGACACTTAAGGTTGCCCCTAAGTCCTCTACTCGGCTGATCAGGCGTATCGCACTGATCGAATCTCCTCCAATATCGAAAAACTGGTCGTTTGCACTCACTTTTTTGATTTTCAGAACGCTTTTCCAGATTTCGGCCAGTTCTTTCTCACACTCTGTCGTGGGCTCATTAAATTCTTCTTCATTGAGTACTACATTTGGACTAGGTAGGGCGTTCCTGTCAATTTTGCCGTTTGCGGTCAAAGGCAACGCATCCAAGCGCACAATAAAAGCTGGAATCATGTAATGGGGCAAACGAAGTGTTAGGTGATCGCGCAACCGCCCGCTAAGGTCTATCTCCTGTTCACTATGTGATTGTTGCTCGCTAACGACATACGCCACTAGCATGGGTTCGCTTTCGCCAATAGAGTGAGTGACAACAACAGCATCTTTCACCTCAGATAGAGATATTAGTGTCGCTTCAATCTCGCCTAACTCTATGCGAAATCCTCTAACCTTAACTTGCTGATCCATGCGCCCCAGGAACTCAATGTTTCCGTCGGAGAGCCTGCGAGCGAGATCACCTGTTCTATACAGTCGCCCACTTCCCCCTTTTTCCGATTCACTGCGAAATGGATTGTGAATAAACCTTTCCCGAGTTAACTCTTCCCGATTCAGATACCCTCTGGCTACGCCGTGCCCAGCGATGAGCAGCTCTCCGGGAACTCCGATAGGCGCTAGTGTCATGTCATCTGAAGCGATATAAACCTGAGTGTTGGCGATAGGTTGACCGACAAGTATGCGTTCGTCGTCGTAACCTATTTCGTTTACGCAAGACCAGATTGTCGTCTCTGTAGGCCCATACATATTCCAGAGTGATATACCGGGCCGGCGCAGCAGAGCTTTTGCAAGTGGCTTAGTCAGCGCTTCGCCGCCACAAAGTATCTTTATTGGATGCTCGACCTGCCAATTTGATTCGATCAACATTTTCCAGGTCGCTGGAGTTGCCTGCATGATCGAAACCTTGTGCTGGCGCAAACTGCGTTTGATCCGCTCGGGATCGCTCGCATCAGTTTTTGAGGCAAGTACTAGCTTTGCTCCGCGAATCAAAGGCAGGAAAATCTCTAGACCGTGAATATCAAAGCAGATAGACGTGACAGCCAACAAACAATCCACAGAAGTTAAGCCCGGAGCTACGGCCATACTTGTCAGGAAATTGACGATGTTGGCGTGTTCAACCATTACCCCTTTGGGCGCGCCGGTGGAACCGGATGTGTATGTGACG
The DNA here is from genome assembly GCF_005771435.1 of Microbulbifer harenosus. Classification (GTDB taxonomy): domain Bacteria; phylum Pseudomonadota; class Gammaproteobacteria; order Pseudomonadales; family Cellvibrionaceae; genus Microbulbifer; species Microbulbifer harenosus. The sequence continues at coordinate 193,775 of NZ_VANI01000018.1, read as the reverse complement.
TAAGCGAGGCTCTTGGGATCAGCGCCAGTGAGCTCCCTGGTGGGATTGCTCCCCGGGCACTGCGCCACCGCTGCCGCCGTCGACACATCGTCCAGGCATAGTGCGCGCACCTCCGTAAGTGGTATGCATTCCTGAGTTGACGTTTGCACGACCACCGTATTCAGGTTCGCATCGTCAACCATGTACGCCAGTCGTGCACGGGGATATGCGGGGTCCAGTGGTACGTAGGCACCGCCCGCCTTTAGAATCGCCAGCATGGCCAGCACCATGTCAAGCGAGCGCTCAAGGCAAATACCAACTCGGGTGTCTGGCTCGATTTTATGTTCCGTGATAAGGAGGTGCGCAAGCTGATTGGCGCGGCTGTTCAGTTCTGCGTAGCTGACTGCTACGTTATCGAAAATCAGCGCCACCGCGTCAGGTGAGCTTTGTACCTGTGCTTCGAACAGGGTATGAATACAATCCTTGTCTGGATACTCTGTGTAGGCCGGGTTCCAGCGGGTAGCATAGTCCTGTTGCTCACTGGGTGACAGGAGCGGAATTTCGTCAATGGGGGTCGCGGGTTGACGCACAAGTCCCGACAGCAAGTAATCGAAGTGTTGCGACATCCGTGTAATTGTTTCAGTCTCGAAAAGATCGCTATTGAACTCCCACTCCAGCTCCATACCGGCTTCGTTCTCAGTAACATTCAGCGTCAGGTCATATACTGAGACTTGTGTTTCTCTTCCTTCGAAACTGACCTTCACTCCCGGCAGGTCAATTTCTTTCAGGGCGACAGGCTGCAACACTAACATGACCTGAAAAAGGGGGCTGTACGCTAGGCTGCGAGCAGGCTTTAGTTCTTCCAGCAGCACTTCAAATGGAATCTGCTGATGCTCATACGCTTCCAGGGCGGTGGTCTTGCACTGCTCCAGTAACTGATTGAATGTAGGCCTGCCAGAAAAATCAGTGCGCAATATCAGCGTGTTGACGAAAAAACCGATCAGGTCCGAGACCTGTGTCTGCTCGCGGTTACTGACCGGCGTGCCAATGACGATATCGTGCTCCCTGCTGTAGCGGGAGAGAAGCGTAGAGAATGCTGCGTGCAAGCCCATGAAAAGCGTTGCACCCTGCCGCTGGCACAGGGTGCGCAACGCTGCCGTAGCCGATTTATCGATATAGCTAACATGGGTTGATCCCGCGAAACTTTGCTTCTGGGGGCGATGACCATCTAGAGGCAGATTGTGCACGGCAGGAAGACCGTACAGTTTTTTCTTCCAGTAACCGATTTGTCGATCAAGCTCGCTTCCTTGCAGGTTGTCCAGCTGCCATTGCGCGTAATCTGAGTACTGAATTTCCAGTGGCGGGAAGGGATTGTTCGCGCCAAGAACGTAGGCACTATAGAGCGTGCTAAGTTCTTTCATCACCAATCCAATCGACCATCCATCGGAGGAAATGTGATGCATTGTAAATAACAGTACATGTTCAGTTTTGCCCAGCTTGATCAAACTAGCGCGTAGCATCGGAGAGCAATTCAGGTCAAATGGCTTGGTGCTTTCAAAGGCGATCAACCGGGCCATTTCAGTCTCGCGATCGGTGTCCGCGAGCTGGGAGATATCGTGAGTAGGGATACTGAACTCAGCAGCGTCGTGAACCTCCTGAACTGGAACTTGCTCGCCATTCATGCGAAATGTGGTTCTCAGGCTCTCATGACGCTGAATGAGCGTCTCGAAGCTCCTTTGCAGGGCGGAGATGTCAAGCTCTCCGCTAAAACGCAGTACGCGCGCCATATTGTACTGAGGGCTACCTCCTTCAATCTTGTCAAGAAGCCACAGCCGTCGCTGCGAGAATGACTGCGGTGCTGAACGTAGGGCGCGGCGCCTGATTTTGATATCGATGTCATTACTTGAAGAATCTTGACGCGCGAGATAGCGAAGAAGCCCATCCTTGTTATTCTTTATCAGCGCGACAACGTGCGGTGTCAGCTTCTCTTTTGGACATTTTGTCTTGAGCTTTCCAGATTCAGCGAAGATGTAGACGCCTGCGCTGGTGAGTTGCTCAATTACAGCGGTTATCTCGCGCATTACCATTCCACCTCAACGTTGTTTTCATCATCCACATTCAGCAGCGCGTTACCTGCAATCACTGTTTTTGTTTCTTGCTCTGTCGAAGTGTCTGCTGAGGCGACGGCACCTGGTGCAGTCACCACATGAGAAACAACGTAATCTACCAGGCCATTAATGGTTGGATACTTCATGACAAGTGTCGAAGAGATCTTCGCTTTCAAAACGCCCTGTAGACGATTGGAGAACTCGAGCGCCATCAAGGAATTCAATCCGTACTCATAAATATTGCAGTTGGGATCGAGACTTTCTGCGTTTTCAATACCAAGTACATCCGCCAGAAGCGTCGTTACTCTCCCGCTCAGTAAAGACTCCTTTTCAAGCTGCGACGCACTATTTAGAAGATCAAGGAAGTCAGCTTCGTTCTTAAGAACACCCGTATCAATAAAATTGGAGAAAAGGGTTTTCTTACGCGGATCGGCGTATTGCTTGAGAATCTTCGACCAATCCAGCTCAAATACACCAGCCTGGGGTACGTGGTGCGCGAGCAACCGGGTCATTGATCTGACGCCGCTCTCGGGACTTAGCGGTGTCATGCCGGCGTCCTTCATCCGCCGGATATCACGTTCATCCAGACTTGCCGCCATGCCTGCCTCCGCCCATGGTCCCCAGTTAACGCTCAAAGCGGGTTGTCCGAGCGCACGGCGGTGAAAGGCTAGCGTGTCCATGAACGCATTGGCCGCGGCGTAGTTACTTTGACCGGACCAGCCGACAAGCGAAGCGATGGAGGAAAAGCAGACAAAGAAATCCAGATCAATGTCTTTAGTTAATGTGTGCAGGTTCCAGGTACCGCTTACCTTCGGCGCGAGTACACGCTGAAATTGCTCTTCGGTTTGCTGTGCGATCACGCCATCGCTTAGCACGCCAGCCGAATGAACAATGCCTGCAAGCGGTTTGTCTGATGTCTTCAATGCTGATAGAGCGTCACCCATGGCACGGGCGTCCGATACGTCCGCGCGCACAATATGAACGTCGACACCGCGGGACTGAGCTTCGGCGATCTTTTGCTGTGCATTTTCATTGGGAGTACTGCGGCCAGTGAGTGCAACAGAGGTTGCACCACTCGATACAAGCCAGTCCAACATCACCAGCCCAAGACCGCCAAGACCACCGGTTACCAGATAGGTTTTATCGGCTTTGATGAGATCAGGGTTGATGCCGCGCGCCGCAGTTACTTTTGCGGCATTGAAATCGAGCACAGTCGGTATCGGTTCCGACTTGGGTAGTTCGGTATTTCCATCCATTCCAACGACATGCACATCAATCAGATTTTGCGAGAACTGATTCGAAATCTTCGCAAAGGCATCTACGGCTTCCTGTATCAGGCAGCGGTAGCGCTCAGGATGTTTTCGCGCCAGATCGTGTGTGTTGGCTCGATGATATGACGCATTCTTTTTGGTCAGGTTCTCAATGAAACTGCGCCCGCAACCGGTAGCGGTTTTTCTGAGGTCTACAAAACGTCCAAAATCATCGATTAAGGTTGAAACTTTTTCATACCCGATACCCTCCTCGAAGTTGAGAACGACATCGAAATTCGTGTGTCCTTCGTCGCAATGCAATGCTTCCATCAGCTGAGATGAGCATTCGTAGGTAGATGAATCGAGAACCCGGAGAACACCTGTGGCGGAAAGTCGCTGGCGCTTTTCTTCTGTATCCGCTGCGGCATACACCTTTGCATTCTTCGCGCAAGCGAGTTGCGCAGCGGCATGTGCGGCAGCGGAGTCACCGCCATAAATAAGTACTTTTTCCCCTGCGCGTAAAATCGCGAGTTCATTGAGGGCGTAATACGCAACGGAAAAATGTTCACCTACCGCTACGGCTTGGATGTAGCTCAATCCGGCAGGTAGCGGGATAAGTGAATCCGTTGTGATATGAACATGAGAAGCGCGCGTTTTTTCACCAAGTACGATGACATTCTCTCCGCGCGACCATGCCTTGACCGAACTGCCCACCGCCTCCACAACTCCGGCGAGTATCGAGCCCTGATCCGGGCCCGCTGCCCGTACTCGTACTCTTACCTGGTTGTCATCGAGCGGCGGTATTCGCAGGGCGTGTAAACGTACGCTAGCGATACCTTGATCGCTGTAGCTAGTAACTTGGTACCCATCGCTTGCGTCAATGACAGTTTCACCATCAGCGTACTCGTCCAGTATGGCGGCGTTCACTTTGCGAAGACGGCCGACATACCTTTCGCCCGCTCTCAGCGCAGTTTCTTGCTCGTACTGGTCACTTTGCAGATGGTCTGCCAGGGTATGGATCAGGGAATCGTCAACCGTGTCTGCCAGGTCCAGCAGAGAAACACTGTATTCCGCATGCTCGGAAGCCAAAACCCGCGCAAAACCCCACAGGGCTCCTTGCGAAGGTTGAGGCAGATGAGTATCTCCACCGAGCCTGTGGACTCCTTGGGTAACAAAGAACAGCTTTAGCGCGTTAGGCCAGTCCAGTTTGTTCATCGCCTGCACTAAGTACATGGGGATTACCGACGTGACGCGGCAGCTCGCCAGGACTTCCTCTGAGGACTGTTCTTCGCAGTTAGGATTGTCGATGCCCCACATATACAGGATGCCGGCACATTGATTGTTCACCGCTCGCAACGCAGGTAGAAAGTCATCCGGCCCGTTGATTTCGGTAGTTGCAGGTACAACGTGTACCGCGACGTCCTTAGCGGCTAATGTGGAGACCAGTTTGTCGGCAATGCCCTGGTTATCGGCGAACACAACCCATACGCCGTTATTGGATGCGGCGTGGTCGGTATTGAGTGGCATTCTTTCCCAGAAATAGTCGTACTCGATTGCCTTGTCGGCGTCGCCTGACTCCACGGGCTGGTGAGCCCTGAGTTCAATCGAGTCAACTTCGACCAGTATATTCCCGTCTTTATCAAACAGGGTTAAGTGCCCAACAATGCGGTGCTCATCTTTGTAATCGGTTACCAGGTGACAATAGAAGTGTGCACCTGGCGCTTGATGAAAGTGCAATGCGCCGATTTTTACCGGAAGGTAGCCCTTCTGTACGGTAGGGAACAGGCCTTGAAATGCACCGTCGAGAAGTACGGGGTGTAGCAGGTAGTCGGCGCCCGTATCAATGATGGCGCTCTGTGGGCGTACTTCCACCACACACTCATCGTCGACATACCAGGCTTGTTCAACCAGCTGAAACGCGTCTTCGTAGCACAGTCCCAATGCATGGCAGTGCCCATAGAAGGCAGATTTGTCCATATGTCTGGACAGGCGCTGGGTGATTTCTTCCAGGTTCACCTGCCCCCTCGGTGCTTGCTTCGCAAGGGCGCTGATACCACCGCGGCAATACGTGATCCAGTTTGAGGATGTATCTAACGCGTTGATTTCAAACTCGTACTCGCCTTCAAGCAGGCGGCTTTCAAACTGCGCGGGATTATCTTTGTCGATAAAACACGCCCGTATGAATTCCAAATTTTCCAGTGTTATATCGTTTCGACCGTGGCGAAGGCGTGCCATGGCTAACGCACTCTCTATATAAGCAGCGCCGGGATAGACAACGTCCTCAGCCACCTTGTGACCATCCAGGAACGGAATTTCATGGAGATCGACGGTTTTTTGCCAGGCGGGGGCCGAAGTTTTGAGCGGACTTCCGAGCAGTGGATGCACGGGCTCGGCGTAACCCGCACCGAGTTGAATGTTCTTAAGGCGAGCCTGCTTTACGTCATCCGCCTCGCTCCAGTAGCTCGCGTGTTGCCAGACGTAGTTTGGCAAAGGCATTAAACAACCGGCATTGGGGTAAAGCGCGGACCAATTTACCAAAATACCTTTCGCATGCATGGCTGCGAGAGTATGTTGCAGGATGACGTCATCGGCATGCTTGCGGTTCAAGGTTGATACAACACGGCATTGCTTCAGGGAGGAAGTAATGGAGCTGATCAGCGTAGGGTGCGGGGATATTTCAATGAATGTTGTATATCCATCGTTAAAGATATTCTCTATGGCATCTTTAAAGCGCACCGGTTCACGCACATTTTCCGGCCAGTATGCCGCACCCCAATCGCCTTCGCATGTAGGCTTGGCGCTGACGCTGGAATACAGTGGTGTAGTTGGCGTATGTACCACTATACCGGTGAGAGCTTCCTGCAAAGGCGCTTTCAACTGGTCCATAACCGGACTGTGATAAGGTACGCCGACGCTCAGGAAGCGCGCAAAGATGCCTTGTTCATCCAGCTGCTCCGCGATGCGCGCGAGTGCTTCAGCATCACCCGCGAGGGTAATAGCCTCTTCACTATTTACAGCGGCAATGGAAACTTTCTCGTCTAATCCGGCAAGATAGGGCACCAAATTCGCTTCGCTCAACCCCACCGCGAGCATTTTCCCCATACCTTCGGTGGTGTGTTGCAGTTGGCTGCGGTGATATATGACTTTAATTGCGTCATCAAAACTGAGCGCGCCGGCAATATAGGCCGCACCGACTTCCCCAGCGCTGTGACCGACGATGCAGCCAGCTTCAATTCCCCATGAGGCGAGTAGCTCTGACAGTGCCACCTGGGTTGCAAATATCGCCGGTTGAGCGATGCAGGTCTGATGGATCTCTTCCTGATCCTGGCTGTTAAAAATGGCATCGACAAGCGACCAGCCGGTATAGTGAGAGAGCGCTTCGCTGCAGCGGTCCAATGCTGCACGGTAAACGGGTTCACTCTGATAAAGCCTGCGCCCCATACCCGACCATTGTGGGCCCATCCCCGAAAATACGAAGCAGGGCTTTTTCGCTGGACTTTCTTCCGCAGGCGATTGTATGTAACTGCCGGATGCCCGGCCTTCGACAAAATCTTCGAGGCCAGCGATCATCGCTGACACGCTATCGCCGCTAACTACCAGGCGATGCTTGAAATGCTCGCGTTTGATGGCGGAGGTGTAGCAGACATGGTGTAGCAATGCGTCGGCGTCGTCCCTATCAAGCAAGTCCTGCTGAAGATAGCCAGCCATCTTTTGTGCTTGCTGCTTCAAGCCGCTTTCAGTTTTATGACTTATCAGTAGAAGCTTGATTTCACCATTCACCACGGGAGCCTGGGTGGCCGGCGCCGGCTTTATGGCGGGCGCCTGCTGTAGAATCACGTTAGCATTTGTGCCCCCAAAGCCGAATGAATTTACCATCGCTCGTCGAGGCTGCCCGTCAGTGTCTGGCCAATCTATCTGCTTATCGGCTATTCGTACATTGAGTTTCTCAAGGTCGATGGCCGGGTTTGGCGTATGGTAATGAATATTCTGCGGGATACGGCCGGCACGCATGGCCATGACCGTTTTCATCAGGCCCGCCACCCCTGCGGTAGCTTCACTATGGCCAATATTGCTTTTCACAGAACCCACGACACAACTCGGAGTATCAATAGACCGATCGCCCAGTACTTCCCCCAGGGCATTTACCTCAATTGGGTCTCCAACCGCTGTTCCGGTGCCGTGTGCTTCGGCATACTGAATAGTGCTCGGTGAGAGGCCTGCTCTCTGTAATGACTTTTTCAATAGTGCTTTTTGTGATTCCCCGTTGGGAACGGTAATTCCGATTGTTTGCCCATCCTGGTTCACTCCCGTCGCCTTAATAACGGCGAGAATATTGTCACCGTCTCGCTCGGCTGCCTCGCGTTTTTTAAGCAGTACCAATCCGGCACCTTCACTGCGCACATAGCCATTGGCTGCCGCGTCGAAGCTTTTGCAACGACAGTCTGGTGACAACATGGAGGCTTTACATATCGACATGGTAAGTTCGGGGCGTAATAGAATATTTACGCCGCCGGCAATAGCCATATCACTATCACCGGTAAGAATCGCTTTACATGCCAGATCCAGAGCAACGAGCGATGATGAACAGGCGGTATCGAGAGATACACTTGGCCCGGTAAAGTCGAAGGTGTAGGAAATTCGGTTAGCTGTCAGTGTCATTGACGGCCCGGTAGCCGAGTGGCTAGTCATCAATTTATGCGCTGATGAGGAAAGCTGTACCTGCTCGTAATCGTGCATGAACTGCCCAATATAGACTGCCGTATTACTTCCCTTCAGTTCTGAGGCTTTCATGCCTGCGTTTTCAAATACTTCGTACGCCAGCTCAAGCAACCAGCGATGCTGCGGGTCTAAATGGGGTGCTTCCTTTGGCGAGATTCCGAAAAATTGTGGATCGAATAGATCTATATTCTTAATGAAGCCGCCTTGATTGACATACATCTTGTTCGGCTTGTCTTTGTCCTGATCGTAGTAGGCGCTATTTTCCCACCGGTCGCCAGGGACCTCAACAATTCCATCGCCGCCATCCAGAAGAAACGCAAAGAATGATTCCGGGTTGTTGACGTTACCCGGTAACCGGCAGGACATGCCTACAATCGCAATGTCGTTTTCCATAATGTTGTGATCGTTACCGCGTGGTTCTAGTTGAGTATAAGAATCGCTCATTACTTCCCTTACTAAGCTCTTTGGTTTACGTTCTGGGTTCGCCAATACTTTTTCTACGGGCTTTTTTAACAACGGAACACCAGCGCGGAGGCTCGCGCTGGTTCCAGAAGACCTCTTCGGACATCGTTGATAGACAATCTTGAATTACTGGAATGTTCCGTTGACTAGAAGGCCTTGAAGCCGCTACTTGTGGTGTTTCCGCTGTTGCATCTCCATGTGGGCTGTGCGAAGGTTTTGTTGCAAACTGGCGTCACTAGGATTTCACTTTTGCAAACCAGATAAACGTTTTTGGCTTTATCTGGATCGTCGAAAATTTTCGCTGGTATCAGAGGGCCAGCGTTTGTTCAGCAATTGGGGTTGGTACACCGGGAATCAAAAGCTAGCCGACGCATGGCGCGCGTTCGGAAGTGAATAATCCGAGCAGGCAGGCTTTGTTGAATTATTTATTCTCTATTCGGTCGCTACCTTTGTACTCTGAAGCCCCGGCGAGCTAACTGGTATATTTGTATCACTTGTAATTGCGATTTTGCCTGCGCCCCCGGGGAGGGAGTAGAAAGGTGTTTGCTAATGTTGGTGGCGGGCAATTCAACTGCGCCTATCCTCGACGCGTAGTTAGTGTTGGAAAGGTAATCTTGGGCAGGGTAACCAATCCCGAAAAATCTCTTACCCACTGAGCTTCGTGGGTGCCGTCTGGGCTCATGCAATCTACATAAAAATATAAATACGTTTTCCAATCTGAAATTTTTCCGAGCCTACTTGGTACGGTAGTTTTACGCCCTCAGGCAGGGGGAGCTGGGTTGAGCCAGTTTGTGTTTCAGTCGGACAGTGTGATTGGGGTGCAGATAGATCATGCCTCTTTTGCGTAAACCCTGGCTGGAATACGCTCTGTAGTTTATTAGTAACCATTTGATGGTTTTGATGTGAACAATAAGAATATTGGAAAATTGGTGATCCTGGGCGGCGGTACCGCAGGCTGGATAACCGCGGCAATGATGGCCAAGAGCATGGCGGGAACGGTAGCGGTTACGTTGGTGGAGTCTGACGAGATCGGCACTGTCGGGGTGGGCGAGGCAACCATTCCTCCCATTCGTAATTTTAACGGTGCGCTCGGTTTCGATGAGGCGGATTTCCTGCGCGAGACCAAAGCTACTATCAAGCTCGGTATTCAGTTTGAAAACTGGTCTCGCCCGGGCGAGAACTACATGCACGCCTTCGGTAGCATCGGTAAGAATTTTCCCTTTTGTGATTTTCATCACTACTGGCTGCGCAACCGCGCACTCGGCGGCAATGATTGTTACTGGGACTTTTCGCTGAATTATCAGGCTGCAAAGCACAACAAATTTTCCCATCTCACCAATATTCCCAACACCAAGCTCCCGGGACTTTCCTATGCCTATCATTTTGACGCTGGGCTCTACGCGCAATACCTGCGTCGATACAGCGAATCCAAAGGTGTCGAGCGGGTTGAGGGCAAGGTTTTCGATGTGCGCTGCAATCATGACAGCGGCTACGTTGAGGGGCTGACGCTGGAGAGTGGTCAGGTTGTTGAGGGCGATTTGTTTGTGGACTGCTCTGGTTTTGCCGGTCTATTGATCGGCAAGGCTGTGTGCAGCGAGTACGAAGACTGGGGGCAATGGCTACCGTGCGATCGTGCCATTGCAGTCCCCAGTGAGTCGACTGCGTCTATTGTTCCTTATACGCGTTCCATCGCCCGCGCTTGCGGCTGGCAATGGCAGATTCCACTGCAGCATCGCGTCGGCAACGGGCTGGTGTATTCCAGTAGCCACTGCAGTGACGAGCAGGCCCGCGAGATGCTGCTGCGCACTCTGCCGGGCAAGCCGCTGGCGGAGCCTCGGGTGATCCCGTTTCGTACCGGTCATCGGCGTAATCAGTGGGAAAAGAATGTGGTAAGTCTTGGGCTTGCTAGCGGATTCCTGGAGCCATTGGAAAGTACGTCTATCCATCTGGTGCAATCCGGTGCTACCCGGCTGGTCAAATGTTTCCCGCACCGCGGTATCCGTACCGAGGAGGTAACGGAATTTAATCGCCAGTCACGGCTGGAGATGGAGCGTATTCGGGACTTTATTATTCTTCATTACAAGGCCAATCAGCGACGCGACAGTGACTTCTGGCGGCACTGCGAAAACATGGCGATTCCGGAAAGTCTGCGATATAAAATGGAGCTCTTTCGCGCGACCGGCAAGGTATTCCGGGATTACGACGATCTGTTTACGGAAGTGGCGTGGCAGCAGGTGCTGATTGGGCAAGGCGTACTGCCGGAGGATTATCACGGGATTGCGGACGGTATGAGCGACACGCAGCTGAGCGACCTGCTGCAGAGCCTGAAAATCCTGATCCAGGGGACGGTCAGGCAGTTGCCGACCCATGAGGCGTTTTTGTCCTCACTGTTGGCCTCCGGTGTCAAATAGCCGGTTGATAGTGTGGACGAGCCTGTGGTGCAAAAGGCCCCGCGAGTGCGGGGCCTGAGCCGCTGGGTGTTCAGTGTCCAGTAGTGGTAAACGCGTTACATACCATCACATCGATCTCCAGTGAGCCAATCACTCGCTCGGCGGTATTGCCGCGTAGCAGTGAGCCGGTCTCGCCGTACTGGTTCAGGGTGCCCATCACCACCACGTCCGCGTCGATTTCCTTGGCTATCTCCGCGACCACTTCGTTGGTGTAGCCCTGTTTTACGTGGATGCGGTCGGTGGGAACGCCGGTCTTTTCCGCCAGTTTGGCAAGTTGCCCTCGGTCCGGGTAGAGCATGGAATCGAGGAATGCGTTGACCAGGTGCAGTTCGGCACCATATACCTCGGCTATGTAGCCGGCGCGCTCAGTGATCTGGCGGTTTAGCTGGCGCTGCTGGGTGCTCTGGGCCTGGTAATTAACAGTGGCCAGCACCACCTTGCGACGGTCCTTGGCGCCGGGGCGAATCAGCACCACCGGGCACTTGGCGTGTTTCAGCACCTGCCACTTGGATTCGGCAAAGGTGAAGCGGCGGCTGGTTCTGGCGTGCACAGGCAGGTAGATCATTTCCGCGTTGCAGCGTTTGGATTCCTGAATAATGGCCGCCTGCCAGTCACTGGACCAGCACACGCTAATCTCGAACTCGACACCGGCATCTTCTATTGGCTTGCGGATCTGGTCGCGGAACCAGAATTCATCGCGGAACAGGTGGTCGTTCACCGCGCGGGTATCGACGGCTTCGCCATCAACTGCCACAAATACCGCCAGTTTCGGTTGCGGGGTGCGCTCGCGCGCGGTCGCCAGGGCGCGCTCAAGGGCTACATGGCGGTCGTCATTGGGGTCGACAACGACGAATACGATGGGTTTTTCCTGCATGATCACTCCTTCAAATCTGGTCCCTAAGTTTTCTCTCTGCCTTGCGGCGTGCGTATGCCACCCTGTTTTATATATGCCGCTGAGCGGTTTGTGGGCGGCCCCATGACCGGGAGGTCAAGACTACCACCGGCCGCTGCTTTTTTCACCTGCGCCATTCTCATCTACGCCCCGTGGCAGGAGGATGAATCTGCGGCCGGTGTGCGTACAGTAGGTTGCAGTGATGACTGTACGATAACGGCGGAGAGAAGATAATGAGAAAAATGTTCGGCCTGAGTGCCGTGATGTCCGCGGCTGCCCTTTCCCTGGCCGCCTGTTCCGAAAGCGAACCCCAGGCCCCGGGGGCCCAGGCCGGTGCGGTATCTTCGCCGGAGACGGCCGCCCCCGCCTTGACCCAGGTCAACAGTTTCTCGGCGGATCCCTTCTGGAACAACGCCACCATCTATTTCATGCTGCCGGACCGTTTCCACAACGGTAATCCGGACAATGACCTTTCTTATGGTCGCAAAGATGATGCTGCCCATATGCGCGGTTTTCACGGCGGTGACCTGCGCGGTGTCATCCAGAAGCTGGAGGAGGGCTATTTCACCGATCTGGGTGTAGACGCCCTATGGATGTCGCCGGTCATCGAAAATGTCCATGGTTACGATGAGGGCGACAAGCGTACCTATGCTTTCCACGGCTACTGGCCGAAAGACTGGACCAGTGTAGACGCCAACTTAGGCACCGAGGCAGAGCTTTCCGAGTTGATTGAGAAGGCCCACAGCAAGGGTGTCCGCATCCTGCTGGATGTCATCATCAATCACACAGGTCCGGTTACGGCGGAAGACCCGCTGTGGCCCTCGGACTGGGTGCGCACCAATCCCCAGTGCGATTGGAGCAGCTTCGCTCAGAATGTGCAGTGCGCACTGACAGACAACCTGCCGGACATTCTAACTGAGAGTGAGAAACCCGTTGAGCTGCCACCGCAGCTGATAGAAAAATGGCAGCGCGAGGGCCGGCTTGAGCAGGAGGTCGCAGAGCTGGATGCCTTTTTCGAGCGCACCGGTTATCCGCGCGCGCCGAAGTACTACATCGTCAAGTGGCTCACCGACTGGGTGCGTGAATACGGTGTGGACGGCTTCCGTGCGGATACCGTGAAGCACACCGAACCGGAAATCTGGGCGGTGCTGAAGAAAGAAGCCAGCCTTGCACTGGCGGAATGGAAGGCCGCCAATGCAGATCGCAAGCTCGATGATCGCGAATTTTTCATGGTCGGCGAGGTGTACCATTTCGGTGTGAATAACTTCTCTAACAGCGATGGCCGCTTCTACGATTACGGTGATCGCAAGGTCGACTTCTTCAATTATGGGTTCGACAGCCTGATCAATATGGGTTTTGCTGCCCACGCTGCACAGGATATGGAATCCATTTTCAGTCAGTATTCCAGCATCCTTCACGATGGCGCTCTGCAGGGGGTATCTGTATTGAATTACCTCGGCTCTCATGACGATCAGGGCTCCTTCGACCGCGAGCGCAAGCAGGTGAAAAGCGCAGCGCTGAAGCTTATGTTGGCACCAGGCGCTGCGCAGATTTATTACGGCGATGAAATCGCGCGACCGATGATCGACGATCAGGCCTATGGCGATGCGTCCATGCGCGTGCCCATGGACTGGAGCAGCATTGAGCAGAGCAAAACCAGTGAGATCCTGAGTCACTGGCAGAAGCTCGGCCTGTTCCGTCAGTCTCACCTTGCGGTGGGTGCCGGTGTCCATCAACAGCTCAGCGCCGCACCGTATGTGTTTTCGCGCACGCTGGAAAATGACCGTGTCATGGTTGCGCTGGATATGCCGGCGGGCGAAAAGACTGTAGATGCAAGCACGGTATTTGCCGAAGGTACCCTGGTGAAGGATTACTACTCCGGCGCAGAAGCGCGGGTGGAAAATGGCACACTGAAGTTTGATACCGGATTTGACATCCTGCTGTTGGGTAGCCCAGAGCCCCAGGAGTTGACCACTCGCTAAATAAATCTGTGTCATTCCCGCGCTGACGGGATTCCAGGCGCCGCAAGCGCAGGGATCCCGACCAGAAAAGTCAGGCGCGACACTTCTCTGTGCGGGGATGACTTGGGAGATTGTTCGTTTTTTGTAATGCCTTCATCGTCTGCGTGATGAACCCAACCCTCTCTTTCTCGTCGAAAGATTTGCCGGCAATAGATTGATCTATCGCCGGTTTTTTTTGCCTTGAAGTTTGCGCGGTGTGTATCGGCGCGTAAATATGGCATGGGGGAGGTCTACGCCCCCAGGGGAGGTCTACGCCCCCAGGGGAGGAGGAGGTAATGTTGTATAAAACGAGTAACGTGAAACTGCGTATCAGTGGTTCGCGCACACTGCGCTGAGAGGTCGTCAGCGAATAAATAATATATACCGCATGTTAATAACGCATGACGGTTATCCGGATAACAATAACTCCCGGAGCATAGCGATGATTTCTGCCCCTGTGATGGCCGGAGTGCTGCACTCCGCTGCTAAACTATGCCTGCGCCTTTTTGCCGCGTGGGCACTGCTCTTACCTGTGCACGCCAGCGCGCAAACCTGGTCCGAAGCCTGGTTCCGCGGCACCCCGAACGACTGGGGCGCTACCGCAATGACCTATGATGCCGACAGCGGCGCCTGGGTAACCGAGCAGATCTTTGATGACGCCAACCCCCGCTTCAAAATCAGTCACTACCAGAACTGGAATGAAGCCTATCCGGCCAATGATTACCCGGTGGCGAATGGCCGCTATCGCATCGCATTTGACGATGCCAGCAAGGCCATCACGGTAACGGAAATCGTCGAGCCACCGCCGGAGGGCACGTCCACCAGCCTGTGCTTTGACAATCCGCAGAATTACGCGGCGCCACATATCTATTTCTGGAATGCGCAGCCCGCCGGCAGTGTCAGCAACCTTCCCGGTTGGCCTGGGCTTGCCATGACCGCAGCCGGTGAAAATTTCTGTTACGACTTCGCTGCGCATCTGGCCAACGGCACGATGCCGGATTCCCTGAATGTCATTTTCAACGACAACGGCAATTCACAAACTGCAGATCAGACCTACAGTGGTGATCCCTGTTATCTCGCCGGCCAGTGGCAGGGTGCGGAAACCTGTGGGCTGGATCAAGAGCCGCCCGTTGACCAGCCGCCTACCAAGCGTCCACTGCTGGCACAGCCGTTGAACTTCCCGATCTCCGGCAATGTTTCCGGTGGCAGCTACCGTTTTGAGGTGGCCTACCCGAACCTGCAAGGTCAGTTCATGTCGCCGGTGATGGTGATTCCCGATGGCATCAGCGACCTGCTGTATGTGGTCGACAAGACCGGTTCCATTTTTGTGTTTCCAAACCGCGAGGAGGTGGCATCGACGGAAGTGCGCACGCTGCTGGATATCAAAGGTGTAGTGCGCAATTACCACGAGCAGGGACTGCTCAGCATGGCCTTTGACCCGGATTACGCCAGTAACGGCTTTATCTACATCTATTACATCCACGGCACTGACGACAATATGCGCGCGCCCGATGGCAGCTATGGCGATGCCATTCTTGAGCGCTGGACCGTGGACAACCCGAACAATCCTACCCAGGTAATCGCCGGCTCCAGCACGGAAATTCTGCGGATCCCCCAGCGCGGCCCGGACCACAAGGGTGGCATGATGCAGTTCCACCCGGAGGACAAGTACCTGTATCTGAGCATCGGCGATGGTGCCTACGGCCACAGTGCCACCATGAGCTATCCGGAAGATCCGCGCACCAATAACGGCGCTCAGGAAACCGATAACCTGCTCGGCACCTTCATCCGTATCAAGCCGCTGGCGCAGCCGGTAGACGGGAACTATTACGAAATCCCCGCGGATAACCCGTTCGTTGGTGTGCCCGGTTTCCGTGGTGAAATCTGGTCCTACGGCCATCGCAATCCCTGGCGCTGGAGCTTCGACACCGAGGCGCCCTACACCCTTTGGGAAACCGAAGTGGGGCAGGCGGGCTTCGAAGAGGTCAACCTGATTGAAAAAGGAAAGAATTACGGCTGGCCCATCTGTGAAGGCACCAACAACCGCGGTGACCTGGGTGGCGATCCGGGCAAAAACTGCAGCACGGATTTCCAACCGCCGCGGGACGGCTATGCCCACCCCACCGGCTTTTCCATCATCGGCGGGGGGGTGTACCGCGGCAATGCGCTGCCCGGGTTGAGCGGACACTTTGTGTTTGGGGATTACGTCACCAAGCGCATCTGGTCGATCGTTGACGGAGAGGCGAAGTCTCTGGTCAGTGACGCCTTCCCGGAAAACATCGCTTCCTTCGGCACCGACCTGAGTGGCGATACGTTGCTGGTTTCCACCTACGGTGTGGAGTACGGCGGCCAGTCCACGATTTACAAAGTGGTGGACGACGATGCCCAATCGGCAGTCATCCCCGCAAAGCTTTCCGAAACCGGGCTGTTTGCCGATCTGGAAAACCTGCAGCCGGTTTCCGGTGTGCTCGAATACAGTCTCAATACCCAGGGCTGGTTCGACGGCGCCAGCACCCGGCACTTTTTCGCGCTGCCAAACGACAGCCAGATCACCTTTGCCGAAACCGACAAGTGGGATCTTCCCATCGGCACGGTATTGGTGAAACATCAGAGTATTGCCACCGCGGATAATCCCGCGCAGCCGTTTACTACCTCGGTGCTGTTCCGCCAGGACACCGGCAAGTGGCAGGCGGCAAACTATTACTGGAACAGTGCCGGTACCGACGCTGACCTGGTGACCGAAACCCTCACAGTGATGGACGGCGGTGTAGAAAGCCGCCAGCGGGCCGTGCAGTCTGCCGCTGACTGCGGATCCTGCCACATCGGAAGTGGCAGTCGCGAGCCCCTGGCGGTCCACACCCGGCAGTTGAACCGGGATTTCCAGTACGGCGAAGGCTCTGAAACTATTGCCAACCAGCTGGACGTATTCAATACCATCGCTCTGTTTTCGCAAGACATTGGCGGTGCAGCCAGTCACGATGCTTTTGTGGATGCCGCAGATACCGGTGCGGATCTGAACGAACGCGCGCGCACCTATCTGGATACCAACTGCTCCCACTGTCACGCCAGTAGCTTCATGGACTTGCGCTACGATACGCCGCTTGCGGATATGCGCCTGGTCAATGTGGAAACCACCGGCGGCGCCGCGCGCCTGCGGCCTTTCGATCACGCCGACAGCCTGGTGTACATATACCAGACTACCGACAACAACCGTATGCCCAAGGGCACCCGCTATACCAACCCGGTGGCGGAAGCGCTGTTCCGGAGTTGGATTGGCAACGCCGATGCCGTGCAGAGCGGCATCGCATTGCACGCGGACAGCGACCGGTTGAATAGCGGCGATGCGCTTGCGGTGCAAGTACATGCGCTGTACGACAATGGTTTTACCGTACCGGTCGACGGTATGCCCAGTGTTTCCTCCAGTGATCCCGCAGTTCTCGCCGTGGAGTCTGTTACTGAAGGTGCGTTCGTGCTGCGTGCCGGTGCCACCGGCAGCGCGAGCATCACCGTTCAGCAGGGAGGGTTCAGTGAAACGCTCACTGTTTCCGTCACCAGCGTGGATACCAGTATTACCCGCCTGGAAATCGCACCGACGGATATCGCACTGAATGGCAGCCGACAGCTGGTGGCCTTCGGCGTGCGCGCCGACGGTACCCGCAAGAACCTGTACGGGCAGGTGAGTTGGTCCGTTGTCAGTGGCCCGGCAACGGTGGATCAGAATGGCTTTGTTACCCGCACCGGCAATGGTGATGTGACGGTGCAGGTGCAACTCGGGGAATTCACCGCGAGCGCAACCCTGACGGAGGGTTTCGATGGGATTGCCCTTCGTTTCGACAATCCGGACAACTGGGCGCAGGTATATGTGCACCTGTGGATCACCGTCAACGGCCAGGACCAGGCACTGACCCAGTGGCCCGGCGTGTTGATGGCCGGTCCGGATGAAGGCGGCTTCTGGACGCATTATGTGGATGAAGAAGATCTTCCGGGTGGCGAAGTCAATCTGGTGTTCAACAGCGGCAACGGCCAGCAGACAGGCGACCAGCGCAATATTGCTGAATCTTCGAGTTTTGTCGCGGGTGCCTGGGAGCCCTGGACGCCGGAGGCCCCGGTGGGTGGCGATACCTCAAGGGTGTCCGTAATTGGCGGTAGCACCGCCGACGGTGAACGGGATTATGCGATCGGCAGTGTCATCACCGTGAATGCGGATGCGCCGCCGCTGGGAACGGCGTTCGGTGGCTGGAGTGGTGATGCCGCACCCTATATCGTCGGCGATCCGTCGCTGCCGCAGGTGCAACTGCTGATTCCGCGGCACGATTTGTCGCTGGTGGCGCTGTTCCCCAGTATCAGCAACGCCTACGAAGCCGGGCAGAACTTTTACGCGGCCCAGTGCGCAGGTTGTCACGGTGATCAGGGGCAGGGGGATGTGGCCCCGGCGCTCGCGGGCACCGGCGCCAGCTGGCAGCTCGGTGACCTGACACAGTACATCGAAGACTTCATGCCTATGGACGCCGCCGCCAGTTGCGCAGGCAATGAGTCCGGTGCCTGTGCCTATGAAATCGCGCGCCTGATGGTGGATGAAGCCTGGAATACCAGTGCTTGCACCGGCAGCGATTGCGATGGCAGCAATCTCGATGGGCGCAATCTGCGGCTGCTCACCCGCGAGGAGTATCTCAATAGCGTGCGGGATATTTTCGGTATCGACTTTGATCTGTCACTGATGGGACCGGTGCCGGCCGACGGTCGCTACCGCAACTTCGATACCGCGTCATTCCTCACCGCCGGCAACGACCGCACCCTCGGTTATGAACTGGTGGCCGAGCAGGTTGCGGATATTGTTATTACCCAGTCTGGCTTCGGCAATCTGGTCAGCGGCTGCGGCGACAACCACTGTGTAATCGATACGCTCGGCTTCCGTCTGTTCCGCCGCCCACTGACCGGCGATGAAGTCAATCGCTATGCGGCGCTGTACAGCGCGGAAGACGATGGCCGCCTGGCGATACAGGCCATGCTCATGTCGCCACACTTCATGTACCGCTCTGAGCTGGGCGAACTCGATGTCGCCACCGGCCTCTACCGGCTCACTCATTATGAAATCGCCACGCTGCTTTCCTACACCTTCTGGGTCACCACACCGGACGATGCTCTATTGCTCGCGGCCAGCGAAGCGAGCTTTGATGTGGCGGCGCAGGTGGACCGGTTGCTGGCCGACCCGCGCGCGGAGCGTGGTTTGCGCCGCTTTATCGGCGGCTGGCTGATCAACAACCAATATCCGTTCCCGGCCATCACCAGCGCGGACCTGATTGCGGCGTTCAAGGAAGAGACGGTGGGCTTCGTGCTGGAAAATATCCGTGGCAACAGTGCCTTCAGCGAATTGCTCTCCGCCAATTACACCTGGGCCAATGGCGCCCTCGCGGCCCACTACGGTCTCGAAAGCAGCAACAGCAACTGGTCGATGCGCACCTTCCCGGCAGGTGATCCACGCAGTGGCAGTGGGCTGCTGGGGCATGGCAGCTTCCTCGCCTCGCGCACCAGCACCGTCAACCCTGCGCCAATCAAGCGCGGTGTCTATGTGCGCGAAGTGCTGATGTGCCAGGAATTCCCGCCACCGGCGGCGGCGGACTTCAACGTGGTATTTGAAGACTCCGACAGCAACCGCGAGGCTACCGCGCGGCACACGTCCGATCCAGCCTGTTCTGCCTGCCACCAGTTTATCGACGGAGTGGGATTCGGCTTCGAGCGTTTCGGCAGCGATGCCCTGTACCGCACCATCGAAACCATCGGTACCGGAGAGCAACGGGAGATCGACGATAGTGGCAGCATCAAGAGCCTGTACACCCCGGCCACGGTCATGGACCCCACCAGCCCGAGTTACGACTTCTACTCGGTACCGGAACTGGCTGCGCTCATCGCCGGCAGTGATCAGGGCGAGGCCTGTTTTGCGCGGCAGTTCTACCGCTATGTGGTGGGACGCGAGGAAGGCGCGAGTGATGATCTGATCATTCACCAGGTCAGCGAAGACCTGCGCAGCGGTGGTGGTATGCGCGACATGCTGCGTACCCTCGTTCTGTCTGATGCCTTCGTTTTACGCCGCTAAAATTCGGGAGATAAAAATAATGAAACTGCTGAATAAATTTGGTTTTACCTCTGCGAGAGAATCCACCAGCCAGTCCCGCAGAAAATTCCTGCGCAACCTGGCCCGGGCCGGCATGCTGCTGCCACTGGCCGGCAGCATGTTGGGGCAGCGGGTTTTCGCGCAGAGTGGCAGCGCGCAGCGGGTACTGTTTCTCTACTACCCCAATGGAGTCGTTCCCTACAACTGGCTGCCGCAACAGGGGCCGGGCAGCATCAGCGGTAGCCAGGAATTGAGCTTCGGCCTCGGTCCCCTTACCCCCTGGCACAACCGCATGATTGTGCTGCAAAACCTCACACTGGATATCGGCAGTGGCGCTGGTGCCCACTACAACGATATGCGCGGCATTCTCACCGGCAACAACCAGATCAGCCGCGAGAGCGCCAGCATTGATCACCTGATTGCGGAGCAGCTGGGCAGTGAAGGCGTGTTGAGTCTCGGTGTGCGCACCGGCAGCCGCTCGGACATTATGATTTCCAAGCCGCGCGGTTACGCCAGTGACACGCGTCCGATTCCCAACAACGATCCGGCGGATGCCGCGCAAAAGCTGGCTGTGGGTATCGCGGGAGGTGGCACAACGGACAATGGCGACAAACAGGCATACTACGAAGCCATTCTCAATGACTTTGGCAGCCTCGCCGACGTCACCCTGGAAAACGCGCGCCGCGACAAACTCACCCTGCACGAAAATGCATTAAAGCGCCTGCGGGACCTTGCCGGCAATCAGGTGGGCGAGTGCAGCTTCAACACCAATGTGATGAGTGACCCCTATTACAATTCCAGCAGCCAGCTTACGCCCACGGAGTGGCAAATGTTCCCCCATCTGGCGCGGGCGCAGGTAGACAATATCGTCGGCGCTTTTTCCTGTGGACTGCACCGTGTCGCCACCCTGCAGCTCTCCAAGGGCGATGAGAACGGCAACCTGGTTAACTACTCCTACGACGAATGCTGGGAAATGGCCCAGAGGGCCATCAGCCAGGGTATTCAGCACAGTAGCGAGAGCGGCACCGTCGGCGCCATCACCCGCTGGTACAACGAGTTCGCCAGCCACAGTGCCTCCCATCGCCCCGGTGATGTTCCCCATACCGCGCAGGTCCGCTGGTATCACGCATTGCTGGCGTACACCCTGCAGCAACTGGATAACAAAGGCCTGCTCGACGACACCCTGGTGGTGATGTTCAGTGAGGTGGGCGACGGTTCCAAACACGGCGGCGCTGCCGGCGCTGTCACTCTCGCGGGTGGTGCCGGCGGCGCACTGCAAATGGGGCGAATCATCAATTGTGGTGACGGTGTCAATAATGGGCAACGAATTTACGGTACGCATCAGCTGTTTGGCGACGTGGCCAGATATCTGGGCGTGAGTGGGGTGATGGAAGGCCCTTGGAGCGGCGGCGTTGTTTAAAAGGAAGGACAAACGATGGCAGTGAAGTGGTACCGCTTGACGGTGGGCATTGGCTGGTTGCTGGCGTTGGCGATATTGCAGGGCTGTGGTGCCGGCGGCGGTGGTGGGTCTCAGAGCAGTCCGCAACCGGAGCCCGAACCGCAGCCGCTACCAGATATCACTGTAGACCCATTCTGGCGCAATGCCAGTATCTATTTTTTGCTGCCGGACCGCTTCAACAACGGCGACGTCACCAACGATTTGGCCTACGACCGCCAGGATGATGGCGCACCGTTGCGTGGGTTCCACGGCGGCGATCTGCGTGGTGTTATCGACAAGCTGAACGAGGGCTATTTCACCGATCTCGGCGTGGATGCCATCTGGATGTCCCCGATCATCGAGAATGTGCACGGTTATCTCGAGCGCTCCGGCCGCACCTACGCCTATCACGGCTATTGGCCAAGAGACTGGACTACCGTGGATGCGAACTTCGGCATGGAGGCCGACCTCGTAGAGTTAATCAACACGGCCCACAGCCAGGGAATTCGCGTGCTGCTTGATGTGATTGCCAACCACACCGGACCGGAAACCGCCCAGGACCCACTCTGGCCCAGTGAATGGGTGCGTACCTCTCCGGTGTGTGACTGGCAGAACTTTGCCGGCAATGTGACCTGCACTCTGACCGACCATCTACCCGACATTCGTACTGAAAGCAACGTCCCGGTGGAAGTGCCGCAGTTTTTACAAGAGAAGTGGCAGCAGGAAGGCAGACTGGAAACCGAGCAGGCAGAGCTCGATGCCTTTTTTGCACGCACCGGCCACCCGCGCGCACCGCGTTATTATCTTATGAAGTGGCTGACCGACTGGGTGCGGGAATACGGTGTGGATGGCTTCCGCGTTGACACCGCCAAGCATGTGGAACCGGAGTTCTGGGGCGAGCTTAAATTGGAGGCGAGTGCCGCGCTGGCGCAGTGGAAGCAGGATAATCCCGACAAAAAAATCGATGACAAAGATTTCTTTATGCTCGGCGAAGTGTACGGCTTTGGTGTGGACAATTTTTCAGCCAGCCGCGGGCGCCAGTATGGCTTCGGTGATCGGTTGGTGGATTTCTATCAATTCGGTTTCGATGCCCTGATCAATATGGGATTTGTCCGCCACGCGGAACAGAGCTACGCAGAACTATTCCAGCAGTATGCCGATGATTTGACTGCTGGTGGCCTGAACGGCGCGGGCGTGTTGAGCTATATCAGCTCCCATGACGATATGGACAGTTTCGACCGCGAACGCGCGCGCACCTATGAGTCCGCCTCCAAACTTTTATTGAGTCCCGGTGCGGTGCAGATCTACTACGGTGATGAGCTGGCCCGGCCACTGATGGATGCAGAAGCGCTCTATGATGCGGAACTGCGCACACCGATGAACTGGCATAATCTGGAAAATGCCGACACCCGGCAGTTGCATGACCACTGGAGAAAACTGTTGCGATTCCGGCAGGCGCATAAAGCCGTGGGTGCCGGAGAGCACCGGGAAATCTCGCGCACCCCGTACACCTTCGTCCGCGCTCTGGATGATGATCGCGTGGTGATAGCCATGGATTTGGCGCCGGGTGACAAGACTATCGTGGTGTCGGATGTCTTTGCCGATGGCACACAGCTGAAGGACGCCTATTCGGGTGCTACCGCCACCGTGCGCAATGGCGTCGTGTCGCTGAATAGCGCTTTCCCGTTGGTTCTAATGGAGGTCGCCAAGTAATCCCCTATGTTCCCGAGGTCTAGTCCGCCAGCCCTGCACCTCGGGCATCTCTTAAGTTTGTCTTAATTTCTCCGCCGTACACTGCCCATATCCAATACCCAACAGGAGAAATGGATATGGCGCCGGATGTCTGTGCCCAGTTTGAATTGCCGACCCAGTTACCGTGCAACCGTCTCGGCAATGAGACGGTTGGAACCGAGATGGAGGTTGCGGCTATAGGGGGGCTGGGATCCGGAAGAGGGGGGCCTCCCTTTCGTTTAAGGCACTCTGAGAGCAACGGGCGCGCCTTGGTAGAAGCTTATATTGGTAGTAGATTCCAAGAGGTGTACGGCGCCCGGCTGCAGCACTTCATGCCATGGCTGCTGTCCTACGGCAATTCCAATGACATGCAGGGCGCATTGGGCTTGCGCCGCGCGGAATGCGCACCTCTGTTTCTCGAACAGTATCTCGACCTACCGGTGGAAGCGGTGCTCGCCGAAAAGGCCGGTGTGCCGGTAAACCGTGCAGATGTCGTCGAAGTCGGCAACCTGGTGGCTACCGCACGCGGCGGCAGCCGCCTGCTGTTTCTTATGCTGGCGGAGCTGTGCGCTGCCGCCGACCTCACCTGGGCCATCTTCACCGCCACTCCCGAGGTGCAGCACCTGCTGCGGAAACTCACGGATAACCAGCTGGTGCTGTGCCGCGCCGACGGCGCCCGCCTGGGCGCGGAACTGGCGGAGTGGGGCACTTACTACAATACCCGCCCCGCAGTGGTCGCGGTCAACGTCAGGGCCGAGCGCGAGCGCAGTCTGGTGCGCCCGCTGATCAGCGATCTGCTGGAGGAGTGCCGGCCGCAGGCGCTCGACTTCGCCCGGCAGCTGGCGGAGGCCGATCTATGAGCGGAATTGCCGATACCCACTCTTCATTGCTGCAGAGCCTGCAGGCCACGGCAGAATCCTGTCCCGGTCGCGCCGCTCTGCTCGGCGATTGCGAGGGGTTTACCTACGCCGAGTTGCTGCAGGAAGTTACCACTATTGCCACAGCGATGCGCAATCGCAATCTGGATGTGGTCGGTCTGTTTGCCAACAACGGACCTCGCTGGCTGCTGGTGGATCTCGCCTGCCAATTGGCCGGGGTGACACTGGTGCCGCTGCCCGGCTTCTTCTCCGCGCAGCAGCTTCAACACACCATCAGTGCCAGTGGCCTGCAGGGGCTGCTTACGGACATGCCCGGTTATTTCGCGGATGTCCCGGTGTTTGGCAAAGGTGAGGCGTTGGCCGGCATGACGCTGCTGCTCTGCAAGCAGGTGCAGCCTGCGACACTGCCAGCGGAGACCGCCAAGATCACGTTTACCTCCGGTTCCACCGGCACGCCCCGCGGGGTATGCCTTTCCAACGAGACCCAGTTCGCTACCGCCGAGGCGCTGGCAGTGAGTCTCGCACCGCTGCGATGCGCCACCCATATGTGCCTGCTGCCGCTCGCGACCCTGCTGGAAAATGTGGCCGGCGCCTATACCTGCTGGCTGCTGGCGGGCACGTTGCTGGTGCCCGGTTTGGAGCGGCTCGGTTTCTCCGGCAGCTCGCAGCTGGATATGCAGCGGCTGTGTGCCTGCATTGACGAACACCAGCCGGACAGTCTGATCCTGTTGCCGCAGATTCTGAAATCACTGCTGGAGCAGGTGGATAACTTCGGCTGGCAGCCCCCGCCCACCCTGCGGTTTGTAGCGGTGGGTGGCGGCAAGGTCGCCGCCGATTTGCTGCGCGAAGCAACCAAACGGGGCTTACCGGTATACGAGGGCTATGGCCTGTCCGAGTGCGGTTCGGTGGTCGCGTTGAACCTTCCTGGCGCAGTGCGCGAGGGGGCGGCGGGCAAGGCGCTGCCGCACTGTGAGATCGCGCTGCGGGATGGCGAGATCGTGGTGCGGGGTCCGCACTATCTCGGTTATCTGGGGGTGACAGAAGATCCTGGCGAGCGCAGCGATGGCTGGCTCGCCACCGGCGATCTGGGCTCCCGCGACAGCGATGGCTTCCTACATATCACCGGGCGCAAGAAAAATATTCTGATCAGTTCCTACGGTCGCAATATTTCCCCGGAGTGGATCGAGAGCGAGCTGCTGCGCGCGCAGGATGTGCTGCAGTGTGTGGTGGTTGGCGACGCGCGCCCTTACTGCAGTGCGCTGCTGTTGCCGCGGCCGGGCACCGACGTACGGCAGATAGAAGACTGGATCGGAACGGTCAACCGCGCGTTGCCGGACTACGCGTGCATCCGCCGCTGGGCCGTTCTGCCGCAGCCGCTCACCTTCGCCGATGGCCTGCTCACCGCCAATGGCCGTCCGCGTCGCGATTGCATTGCCGAGCGCTATGCCCGGGTAATCGAAGATCTCTACGTTGGCGAGCCGCAAAAAATTTCCCCCTCTACACCGGCGCCGTCTCCGGCCGACAACCGCCGGTCCGGTGAACAAAATCCAGGAGTTGCCTGATGAATTTTTTCGATCAGTTACAGCGTGAAACCGAATCCGAGCGCCAGCAGCTACTCAGTCTGCCTGTGATCCAGCGCGGCGCCCGTGGTGAAATTACGTTGGAGGAATATGTCGGATTCCTGTCCCAGGCCTATCATCACGTCAAACACACGGTACCGCTGATGATGGCCTGCGGCAGCCGCCTGACCGACAGCCAGGAGTGGCTGCGGGTAGCGCTGGCGGAGTACATCGAAGAGGAAACCGGTCACCAGGAGTGGATTCTGAATGACATCGCCGCCTGTGGTGCCGATGCCGAAGCCGTGCGCCACAGCCAGCCGAATTTCAGTACCGAACTGATGGTGGCCTACGCCTATGACACCATCACCCGCGGCAACCCTCTCGGCTTTTTCGGCATGGTGAATGTGCTGGAGGGCACCAGCATCCAGCTCGCCGATATGGCGGCCGGCGCCATCCAGAAATCCCTCGGCCTGCCCAACAGAGCATTCAGCTATCTGACGTCCCACGGTGCACTCGACGTCGGGCACGTGGAATTTTTCCAGGGGTTGATGAACAAGATCGAAAACTCGCAAGACCAGCGCGCCATCGTGCACAGCGCACGCGCCATCTATCGCCTGTACGCGAATATTTTCCGCGAAGTGGCGGCGACTTGCGCGCTGCCAGAGGTTGCCTGATATGGATCGCAAATCTGGAGCGCTGACCGTTCTGCTCACCGGTGCCAGTGGCGGTATCGGCCATGCGCTTGCGCACAGCCTAGCGGCGCGCGGACACCATCTGCTGTTGCAGGGCCGCAATACACTGGCGCTGGACCAACTGCGCGCGTCGCTGCCAGAGAGCCACCGGCACTTGGTGGTGTCCGCAGACCTGCGCGATCCGCAACAGCGTCAGGAGTTGGTGCGCACCTGCCGGTCGCTGCCCAATGGCGTGGATGTATTGATCAACAACGCGGGTGTCGCCCGTTTTGCGTTGCTCGCGGATATCGACGACGCCGCTATGCGCTCGGTACTGGAAACCAATCTGCTGGTTCCCATGGCACTCACCCGCGACTTGCTGCCGTTGCTGCAGCGCAGTCGACAGGCGGCTCTTATCAATATCGGTTCGGCTTTCGGGCATATCGGCCACCCGGGCTTCAGTATCTACGGTGCAAGCAAATCCGGACTGCACAGCTTCACGGAAGCGCTGCGCCGGGAGCTCGGCGACAGCCAGATCACGGTGCACTATCTCGCGCCGCGCGCGGTGGACACGTCGCTGAACACGGATGCAGTGGTGGGCCTCAATCGCGCGCTTGGAAACCGCTCCGACTCGCCGCAGCAGGTAGCCGAGCAGTGTGTGGCGTTGCTCGAAGGCGGACGCAGTGCGCGCCGTTTTATGGGCTGGCCCGAGCGCCTGTTTATTAAAGTCAATGCGCTGCTGCCGTCACTGGTGGACAGTGCGCTGGTTAAGAAAATGCCGGTAATTCGCCGGTTCGCAGAGCAAAACCATTTAAACGGAGAAACCTCATGATGACTCAGTCCACCGGGATCAGAATGCATCTCAGCGCTTGCCTGCGCAGCGTGTTGTTTTTGCTGGCCGGCGCGCTGGCGGTGCCGGCGCTCGCGCAGACTGCCGGGCAGGAGGTGCACGAGTTACAGCGCCACTGGGCTGAAATCCAGTACCGCACACCGGAAAAGCAGCGCGCCGACAAGCTGGCAGCGCTCGCGGAACAGGCCAGTGTATTGACCGCGCGCTATCCGGATAACGCTGCCGTGTGGACCTGGAGCGGTATCATTCGCGCATCCCATGCCGGTGCCAAAGGTGGCATCGGTGCGCTGCCGATTGTGAAGGCGGCAAAAGCCGATCTGGAAAAAGCCATAGAGATCGATGGCAGCGTGCTTGACGGCGCCGCCTACACCAGCCTGGGTTCGCTGTATTATCAGGTGCCCGGCTGGCCCATCGGCTTTGGTGATGATAAAAAGGCTGAAACCTTCCTGCTGAAAGGACTGGAATACGGCGCCGAAGACATGGATGCGAATTACTTTTATGCCGACTATCTTTTCCAGCAGAAGGACTACGCCAAGGCGAGGACCTATGCGGACCGCGCCGAGCATGGCCCGGCGGATCTGGAGCGCCCGGTGGCGAGCGAAGGGCGCCTCGGCCAGATCAAGCAGCTGCAGGTGAAAATCCAGCAAAAGTTGCATTAAAAACGGAGCATCGACTGGCGGGGAGCTATGCGGATACTGTTGATAGAAGATGATCAGTCCCTGGCGGAAGGGATTACCACCGCATTGCGCCACGCCGGTTACGCGGTTGATCATACGTCTTCGGGCAGCAAGGGTATTTCGCTGGCGGTGGCCGCACAGCCGGACCTGTTGGTACTCGATCTGGGCCTGCCGGATATGGACGGGCTTGCCGTGCTGAAGACCCTGCGCGGAAAACAGATAAAAACTCCTGTCCTGATCCTCACCGCCCGCGATGACCTGCCGTCCAAAGTGCAGGGGCTGGATGCCGGCGCCGACGATTACCTCACCAAGCCATTTGCGGTAGACGAGTTGCTGGCGCGCTTGCGCGCACTGGAGCGTCGCGGCGCCAGTGGCGGCTCTGCAGAACTGGTTATCGGCGATGTCGTCATTAACCTTGCTACCCACACGGTCAGCCACGCAGGCGAACCGGTGCGCCTCTCGCGCCGTGAGTTCAGCCTGCTGCGCGCCCTGGCGGAGCGCCCCGGTCATATCCTCAGCCGTGAACAGCTCGAGGACAAACTCTACAGCTGGGGCGAGTCAGTGGCGAGTAACACTGTGGATGTGCACATCCATAACCTGCGCAAAAAAATCAGCAGCGATTTTATCCAGACCATTCGCGGCGTCGGCTATAAGCTGGGGCCCTCCCGTTGATGTCCATCCGACTGTTCCTGTTGGTTGCGCTGTTGTCCACCATCACCCTGGTGAACTTTATTGCCGCGCTGCACGGGTATCGCGCGAGCATGGAAGAGGCGCAGCGTCTGTTTGACCGTCAGATTACCGGCACCGCGCTGCTGCTGGCGGCATTGCCCATCGACCGGACAGCACCATTGGTTGTGGAGGAAAATGACCTCCAAGCCTTTCAGGTGCGGTCCGCCGATGGGCAACTGTTGATGCGTTCTGACAACGCGCCGACAACGCCCATTGGTGATGTGCAGGAGGGATTC
Organism: Microbulbifer harenosus; assembly: GCF_005771435.1. GTDB lineage: Bacteria > Pseudomonadota > Gammaproteobacteria > Pseudomonadales > Cellvibrionaceae > Microbulbifer > Microbulbifer harenosus. The sequence continues at coordinate 165,034 of NZ_VANI01000018.1, read as the reverse complement.
AGCGAACAGAACTTTTCCGGATTCCGCTGGCGGGTATACAACCACTCCGCTGCCGGCGGACGCTCAATCCGCGTGGCCGAACGGGTTGACCTGCGCTTTCGGCTGGCGGATGAAGTGGTATTGCAGTCAGTGATGCCGATTCTGTTTGGACTGCCGGTGGCGGGATTGTTGATCTGGCTGGTGATCGGTCGCGGGCTCGCCAGTTTGCGCCAGCTGGCGAGCGAGCTGCGGCACAAACGTGCGGAAGACCTGACGCCACTGACACTGGCGGCGCCACCGGAAGAACTGCTGCCACTGGTGCGCTCTACCAACGCGTTGCTCGAACGCCTGCAGGCGTCTTTTGAACGGGAGCGACGCTTTTCTGCGGATGCCGCCCACGAACTGCGCACACCCATCGCGGCAATCCAGGTGCACGCAGATAATCTGGCAAACCTGTTGCGTGCAAATGACGCGGCGGCGCCGGAGTCCCTGCGCCAGCTGCAGGAAAGCATTTCACGCATGGCGCATCTGGTAGAACAAATGCTGAACCTGTTCCGGGTGACGCCGGAGCACTATCCCGCGCGCTTCGAGCCCATCGACCTGCACCGTATGGCTCGCGAAGTGATTACTGAGCTCTATCCGGCTTTTGCCCGACGCGGTCAGGAGATTGAGCTGCAGGGACATGCCGCGATCATCCGCGGCGATCGGTTCGCGCTGGTACTGTTGCTGCAGAACCTGCTCAATAACGCCTGCAAATACACCCCGGAGGGCGGTCGGGTTGTTGTGGATGTAAAACAACAGGAAGGCGTGGTGTTATTGCGGGTTCAGGACTCGGGCCCGGGGATGCCGGCGGAAGAGCGCGAGCGCGTATTCGAGCGTTTCTATCGGGTGGGCGGCGACCGCCACGAGAGCCGTGCACCCGGGTGCGGCCTCGGACTTTCTATCGTGCATCACATTGCTGAACTACACCAGGCGCGGGTCTCACTCGACACCTCATCCCTAGGTTGCCAGCAGTCGCCGGGCCTTGCGGTGTCGGTCATTTTTCCTCTGCAAGTGAGCAAGTAGCGTGGAATCCAGAATCAAAAGGTGGCTGTTAAGAACCGACCCTCGCAATCTGGCCGTCGCGGTGGTGGTGGCATTGGTGGTGACGTTGGTGCCAGCGTTGCCCGCACAGGCAGCCCATCCGGAATTTCAACTGGAGATCCGCGATCACCTGTTTTATCCGTCGGTTCTCAAAGTGCCCGCCAACACCAAAGTCAGGCTGATTGTGATCAACCGCGATACCACGCCGGAAGAATTCGAAAGCTACGAACTCAATCGCGAGAAGGTCATCATGGGCGGGCAGAAAGCCGTCATTTTCATCGGGCCGCTGGCGCCGGGGGAATACCCGTTTTTTGGCGAGTTCAACCCGAAGACGGCCCAGGGCAAGGTGATTGTGGAATGATAGTGCCGGGGAGAACAACATGCTGTTGACCAGCGTTATCCTTGTCTTGCGCGAAGTGCTGGAGGCGGCGCTACTGCTCAGCATCCTGCTTGCCATGAGCCACTACCTGGAGCTCAAGACCCGCTGGATTTTCATGGCGCTGGCCGGGGGGATCCTGGGGTCCATGGTCTATGGCGCCGGTATTGGCACCGTCTCAGACACCTTCGACGGCATGGGGCAGGAGTTGCTGAACGCGACAATGCAGTTCGCCATATACGGGCTTCTGCTGCTCGTGGGAATTCTGCTGATCCTGAACCGACGGGGCGAGCGACGGTATCTGCCGCTTTTGCAGTGGAGCATGGTGCTGGCGGTGACGCTGGCAACCCTGCGCGAGGGATCGGAAGTGTATGTGTATCTGATGGCCTTCCGCTACCAGGCGGATCTCCTGCAAAGCGTTCTGCTGGGCGCATTTATCGGCGGTGGTATCGGTTTCAGTATCGGTGCCCTGTTTTATTACCTGCTGGTTGGGCTGCCGAGAAAACGGCGTCTGATCGTCGCGCTGACACTACTTGCGCTGGTAGCCGCGGGGCTGTGCCTGCAAGCGACACAGCTGTTGGAACAGGCAGACTGGCTGCCCGCACAATCCCCTCTGTGGGACAGCTCAGCGGTGTTATCGGAAAACTCGGTGCTGGGGCAGCTTTCCTATGCGCTGCTCGGTTACGAAGCCACCCCAACACGCAACGTAGTGGCCGCATATCTCTGCGGATTGTTGTTGATGACCGCGCTCCTGTTGCTTGCCTGGGCGAAATCGCGTTCGCAACCTTAAAAGGATAATTCGAATGACTGTGCGAAGGCTGCTATTGATGGCGGCACTGTTGCCGAGCCTTCCCGCAATGGCCGACGGCAAACTGGTTGACCGGGTGTACGACCCCTATGTCGAGCCGTTGGAAACGGAAATCGAGTGGCGTGCCGTGCGCACGCGCGATACCGACGAGGAGGAATTGAACGGCTTCTGGCAGCATCACTTCAGCGTCGGCTACGGGTTTTCCGAGCACTGGTTTGGTGAAATCTATGCGATCGGGGAGAAAAATCCGGGTGAAGATTTTGAGCTCAAGGCGGTGGAACTCGAGGCAAAATGGCAACTGACCGAGCAGGGCGAATACGCCGCTGACTGGGGTATGCTGTTCGAGCTTGAGCGCGAGTATTCGGAAAACCAGTGGGAGGCATCGGCGATGGTCATCGCCGCCAAAGAGTGGGGCCGTTGGACGGGTACCGGAAATGTCGCGGTGATCTACGAATGGGGCCGCGAGGAGAACGAATTTGAAACCGAAATTCGCGCCCAGGCGCGCTATCGCTACACCGAGCGATTTGAACCTGCCGTGGAACTATACGCTGCGGAGGATTTGCTTGGTGTTGGTCCGGTAGCGGTGGGCAGCTGGCGCCTGGAGGAGGGGCGCCGGATTCACTGGGAAGTGGGGCTGATCATGGGGCTCACCGATGAGAGCCCCGACCAGTCACTGCGTTTTTTGGTCGAATACGAATTTTTCTGAGGCATCGCAGGAATATACCGATGGTCCGGTGGCATCGGCATATGTGACTCCGCCAAATCCGTCTGTCAGTCTGTGGGCAGATTCTGCAGGCCGGCTTTGAGCTCGCGCAACTTCTCTTTCACCCGCGCCGCATTGTCCGGGCCGATGCGGAGCATCAGCTTGTGCAGCCCCGGCATTTTCTCCAGCTTTTCATCTTCAAACTTGTAGTACACCGTGGGGCGTACCAGTTTGATCGGGCCTTCGATCTCCGGCGCATTCAGGGCCTGGTCGATGGCGGCGAGCACCGCGGCGTGAAAGTTTTTGTTCTTGAGGCCCAGTTCACCATAGGCCTGTTTCAAGCGCGGGTACCAGAACTGGTAGAGGCTTACGGCCTTGTCGGTATCCACCATCGCGAACAGACGCACCGGCTGGTCGTAGCGCTGGAAGTTCTCCTGGGAGAGCACATAGACTTTCTGGCCGTCGGCGCGGGTTTCCAGCTCCTTGACGGCGATGTTGCCTTCCAGATTGTTGAATGGGCGGTTTTTCGGCATCAGGTCGCCCTTGGTGGCGGTATTCACCAGGGCTACCCATTTGCGCACCACTTCATCGGGCACGATCCATTGCGCCAGCGCACCGTCGGGTGAGAGGCTGATGATGTCTTTGCGTGCTTCGCTGTCGCTGCTGTTGAGGGCGGGAAGCTTGCGGGGTTCTTCTTTGGGGGGCGAAGGTTCTGGCGCCGGCGGAATGACGGGTTCGGAGGGCTCTTCCAGATCGACGCTGGGCTTGGTGTCCGGCGCGGGTTCGGTGACGGGGGCGGGCACTTCGGGTTTGGGGGTATCCCGTACGACAAACCAGTAGATGCCAAACATCACCGCAGCCAATACCAGCAGTGCGATCAGCCAGTCTTTTATCGTGCCACCCATCGTCAATCTCCTCCCGTTGATCCCGCAGGCCTAAAAGTCAGTGTAATCCACTGACTGTGAGGTCTGAGACAGTATCAGTTTGGGAAGGTTTCGCCTACCTATACAGGGGGAGGGAACAGGGGGAGGGGGCGCGATCGCGCCCCCGGTGGAAAATCAGAGGGTGACTTTCAGGATTTGACCAGACAGGCCGGAGAGATCCACCGCAACAGAACCGGTCAGATCATTAGAGACGGTCATTTCACTGGTTCCACGCTGCAGCTGGTTGGTGAGGGTATACTTACCCGGCTTCAGTTGCCACGCTTCAATCAGTTCCTTCGGCAGGCTCAGGGTCGTCGCGCTTTCACCGTCCGCAAAGTTGGCGATCACCAGCAGGCGGTCGTTGCCACTCCAGCGAGCGAAGCTGTACTGCTGCTCGCCATAATTCTCGCCGTATTCGCGGTTGTGGCGATGCAGGTCCAGATATTCGCCGGTAAGGGCAGGGCTCTGATGAGAAAAATTCAGCAGTTGGCGATAAAAATCCCGCAGGGATTTTTCGGCTTCGCTGAGGTTTTCGCTATTGAACCGGCCTTCGTTATTCCAGCGGCGCAGAGTGGGTACGGACCAGTAATCGAAGATGGTGGTGCGGCTGGTTTTTCCGAAACCGGCGTCGCCTGTGCCGGGCTCACCCAGTTCCTGGCCGAAGTAGACCAGAGTGGGCGCGCCACTGATGGTGGCGGAGACAACCATCGCCGGAATGCCGGCGCGGGGACTGCCGGCGAATTCCGGGCTGCCGATGCGCTGTTCGTCGTGGTTTTCCATAAAGCGCAGCATATGGTCTTCAATGCCATTGAGGCTCTGCTGGATATCTACCAACGGGTCGGTGCCGGCCTTGCCTTCCATCACCGCGCGAATGGCGTCGTAGGTGCCTACCTTGTCGTACAGGTAGTCCATTTTGCCGAGGTGGATGTAATCCCGGTATACCTCGGGTTCGTAGATTTCCGCCAGCAGCAGCGTATCGGGCTGCTGCATTTTGATACCAGAGTTGAGGTAGCTCCAGAATTCCACCGGTACCATGCCGGACATGTCGTAGCGGAAGCCGTCGACGCCGAAGGTGAGCCAGTAGTCGGTGATCTCACGGAATTTTTTCCAGCTGCTGGGCACATCCTTGTCCGCCCAGAATTGCGCGTGCGCGCGGTAGTCTTTCTGCGCATAGTCCGCCGGTAGTTCCGCGAAGTCGTGGCTGCCATCCGGGCGCACGCCGAAGTTGATTTTTACGGTCTCGTACCAGTCGCCCTGTTCCGGTTGCGGGGCGCGGCTGCCGTTGCCGGTCCACTTGGCGGGGACTTCAGAAAAGTCGCCGTCAATCAGGTCGTGGGCTTCGCCGTTCAGTGGCTGGTAGCCGTCTTCCACTACCGGCACCCGGAAGGGTTCGCCGGGTACATAGTAAAAGTTGTTGTCGCGGGCGTAGGCCACGCTGGTGTCGTCGTCCGCACCGAAGTCGCGGACCCCTTCGGGCTTGTCGAGGGACTGGTAATTGCGCGCAACGTGATTGGGCACAATGTCGATAATGACCTTGAGTCCGGCGTTATGGGAGCGTTCGATCAGCGCTTTGAATTCTTCCAGGCGTTTTGACGGATCGTCGGCCAGGTCCGGGTTTACGCTGTAATAATCCTTGATGGCGTAGGGGGAGCCTGCGCGGCCCTTAACCACATCCGGATCGTCGTTGGCGATGCCGAATTCAGTGTAGTCGCGCACCACGGCGTGGTGCAGCGCGCCGGTATACCAGATGTAATCCGCACCCAATGCGCGGATTTCACTCAGGGCCTTTGGTGTAAAGTCGCTGAATTTACCCACGCCGTTTTCTTCAATGGTGCCCCACGGCTTGTTGGTGGGGTTGGTGTTGCCGAACAGGCGCGTCATCACCTGGTAGATCACCGGCTTGCCATTGATGCTGGCGTTAATCGCCTGTGGTTCATCGGCGTGTGGTGTTGCGGTTTTTGTGTCGCAGGCGGTCAGGGTGCTGGCGGCAATTGATGATGCCAGAATTAACTGAATAAATTTTTTCATAAGCTTGATGCTCGATTTTTTGTAGGAGCTTGCTTGCAAGCGAATATTTTGGTTGCAAACCAAGCAGCCATCCATGGGACGTATACCGGCCCGGCCATCCATGGCCGGTCGCTTACCTGAGCAGGCTCCTACAGGGTGCGTTGTAGCTGAATTATTGGGTTACTGTCAGATTCTGATTTTTCTCTGCCCAGCCGAATTTCACATGCAGGGCCTTCGCGCGCTTGTCGTACCAGGCCGTGTTTTCTGTGAGCTGATTTTCTTTTTTTACAAGATTGATCCGCTGGCTGCCGGCGTTAATACCTGCCGGCGCCTGCTGCCAGTTGTGCACAACCAACTCAACATTGCGGCTCTCTGGGGCACCGGTGTAACCGTCACCTTCGAGGCCAAATTTGAACTGAATGCTTGTTTCGCTGCGCTCGCCGGCAAACCGCAGCTTCTGGTACTGCCCTTTGCTGAACGCATCCGCGGTGACCCCGTCATCTTCGTAGACATAGCCGGAAGACTGCGCTGCGGATTCATGTGCGTAATAATCGAGGCGCAGATCGCGGCTGGAGTATTCGCGGGTGTTGCGCATATCCGGTACGGTGGGAATGAACGCACCAGCGCGCACCAACACGGGGATGGTTTCCAGGTTCACTTTTATGCGGGCACTGTCGCCGCCGTACTGGTTGTCGTTCCAGTAATCGAACCACACCCCCCCGGGCAGCTGCACGGCGACTTCGTCGGTGTCTTCCGCGGTGACCGGTGCCACCAGGAAGTCGTTGCCCCACAGGTAAGCATCCTTGTTATCCATCAGCGCCAGATTGTTTTCATTGTCAAAAAACAGCGGGCGCATCAGCGGCATGCCGGTCTGGCTGTTTTCGAACGCCAGGGTGTAGTTGTAGGGCAACAGGCGGTAGCGCAGTTTTACATACTCGCGGGTGATATCGCGGGTCTTGCGGTCGTGGAACACTGGCTCCGGGGCAATGTGTTCCTGCGCGTGGGGGCGGTACACCGGCTGGAATGCGCCGTACTGCAGCCAGCGGATATACAGCTCGCGGTCAAATTCTTCGCCACCGGCAAAACCACCCAGATCAGAATGGGTGTAGCCGAAACCCAGCAGGCCCATCTGCAGGGACAGCTCTACCTGCGGTTTGAGGCCGCCCCACTCGCGGGAGACATCGCCGGTCCATGGAATCATGCCGAAGCGCTGGGAACCGGGAAAGCCGGCGCGCATCATGATAAACGGGCGCTGGTCCGCGTTCGCTGCTTTTTCGTTGTCGAACAGCATCTGCGCCCAGCGGTGACCGTAGGCGTTGTGGATTTCATCCGCCATGCCCACCGTGTGCACGGTGTCAGATGGATGCACTTCCGGCTCGCCGAGGTCGCCCCACCAGCCGGCCACGCCCTGGTCCTTCAGGCCCTTGTAGATGTTCCAGAACCAGTCGCGACCGTCTGCGGAAAATACATCGATAAGGCCGGTATTGCCGAAATAGAAATCGAACTGCTTGGGCTGGCCGGCGAGGTTTTTGGCCAGCGCATTGGCGGCGACGGCACTGTCCCAGCGCTCTGAGGTGGAGAGTACGAAGGGCTCGGTCACCAGAATGGTGTTAATGCCGTCTTCGCGTAGATCCGCCATCATGCCGACCGGGTTGGGGAATGCCTTCTCATCCCACGCCAGGTTGCCCATATGGCCCTGAATATCCGCTCCGAACCAGTACAGGTCCAGCACCAGGGCGTCCAGCGGGAAATCCTCTTCGCGGAATTTCTTCACTACGTCGCGCACTTCCTGTTCGGAACGGTAGCCGAAGCGCGAGGCAAAGTTACCGAATGCCCAGCGCGGTGGCAGCGGCTGGCGGCCGGTCACGTCCACGTAGTTTTCGATCAGCTTTGGGTAGGTGTCGCCGGCCACCACGATGTAGCTGGTGCGTCCGGCCACTGCCTCGAACTGCAGCACATCTTTTTCGCTGGCGCCGAGGTCCATGGTGCCGGTGGCGCTGTTGTCGAACAGAAGAATGTATTTGTTGCTGCTCATCACTGCCGGCAGGCCAAAATACATCTGCTCGGACTCAGTGGTGTAGCCGTAGTGGGCTTTGTTATAGAGCGGCAGGCGATGGCCGCGGCGGTCCATACCCAGCACCCGCTGCCCGCCGCCGATCAGCTTTTCCTGTTCGGCGAGATTGAAGCGGAAACCGCGCATGGTCTGGTTGGCGAAGAAGCCGTGTTCTTCGCTCAGCAGTGGTTTGCCATCGCGCAGGTATTCAATGGCGAAGGGGGATTTATGAATGATCGCGGTCAGCTCGCCGAGGGAGTAGCGCAGTGCTTCCTCTGAAACGCTCAATTGTGCCAGCGCGTCGCTCTTCAACTGGTTCGTCAGTTTTTCCGCGCGTGCGAACGAGGGCAGCTGTTTGAGCCCTTCGCGCTGGTAGTGAATTTCCAGCGCGGCGTTGTTCAACGGGGTCAGAGTGACCTGGCTATCGCTGGTGGTGATGATCAGTTTGTCTTCGAGCAGCTGGTGGCTCTGGTAGCTGCGCGCGGCTTCCGGGGTCGGCTGCGCGAGAGCGGGTTGCACGGCGGTAGCCAACAGGGTGGGCAGGAGGGTCGCCAGCCCGAATTTCTTCAGCAGCCTTGTGGGCTTGTGATTTTTTCTTTCTTTCATCGTCTTTGCTTTTTTCGCTTATATAGTTTCAATTTTGGGTGCGCTTTTGTTCTATTCCTTGAAATTTGTCACCCCCGCGCAGGCGGGGGCCAGCTGCGCTGGAGCTGGATTCCCGCGTGCGCGGGAATGACGTGGGTATGCAGGCTCGCTAACGAATTTCAGCCACCTGCACGTCGCCCGCGGCGATAACGAATTCATTCAACGGCTGTGTTTTTCCGCTGATGACACTGGTGGCGGAAGACTTGTTCTGCAGCATCTCGGCCAGATGGTCCAATGGCAGTTCCCGCGGTTTGTCGCTCTTGTTGATGGCGACCATCACCGTCTCTTCTTCGTCGTAGCGGAAATAGACGTAGAGCCCATCCAACGGCGCAAAGTGTTTGAGCTGACCGCGGTGAATAACGTCCTTCTCTTTGCGCCAGTTGAACAGGGTGCGGGTGAACTGCTGCACTTCCTTCTGTTCCCTGCTCAGGTTCTTGCCGGTAAAGGCGTTGACTCTGTCGCCGGCCCAGCCGCCGGGGAAGTCGCTGCGCACTACGCCGTCGTCCCGCTGTTTGGGGCTTTTCGCGAGAATTTCATCGCCGTAATAGAACTGCGGGATGCCGCGCATGGTGGCGAGATAGGCTACCGCCATGCGGAACTTGCCTGGGTCTTCATCCAATTGGCTGTACAGGCGGCTGGTGTCGTGGTTACCACCGAAGATTACGAGACTGTTCGGATCGGGGTAGAGCACATCGTTGGCGAGGGATTCGTACAGGGTGATGAGACCGGTGCTCCAGCTATCCGGCTTTTCCAGTCCATCGCGCAGGCCATAGTGCAGCGGGAAGTCCATCATGCTCGGCATATGGGAAACATAGCCGTTGCGGTTTTCATTGCCCGCCTGCCAGTAGGCCACCAGGGCCGGCTGGCGCGTCCACTCCTCACCGACAATGTTGAAGTTCGGGTACTCGCGCATCATGCGTGCGGACCACTCTGTCAGGAAGGCTGCGTCGGAATAGGCATAGGTGTCCACGCGGATACCGGAGAGGTCCGCATACTCCACCCACCAGATGGCGTTCTGGATCAGATAGGTGGCCATGCGCGGGTTGCGCTGGTTGGGGTCCGGCATGGAATCCGTAAACCAGCCATCGGTGAACAACAGGTGGTCTTTGTGGCTGGCATAGGGATCCATGTGCACGGTGCGCGCGTGATTGGTGTACTCGTACTCCCCTTTTGCAATCCCTTTGCCATTCAGCCAGTCATTGCCCGGCAGGTCTTTGAGCCACCAGTGGCCGCTGCCGATATGGTTCGGCACCATATCCTGGATGACGCCGATGCCCTTTTCCTTTGCTGCTGCCACAAACGCGCGGAAACTTTCGTTGCTGCCGTAGCGCGGGTCGATGCGGTAGTAATCCGTGGCGGAGTAGCCGTGGTAAGAGTATTCCGGCTGGTTGTTTTCGATCAGTGGGTTGGGCCAGATCTGGGTGAAGCCCATACCGGCGATGTAGTCGAGATGGGCCTGCATGCCGGCGATATCGCCCCCGTGGCGGCCGCCGGGGTTGTCGCGGTCCGGGCCCTCCAGCATATCTGCGGTGCGGTCGTTGCCGGTGTCGCCGTTGGCAAAGCGATCCGGGGTGATCAGGTAGATGGTATCACTGCTGTCGAAGCCCTCGCGCTCGGCAGAGCCGGCGCGGCGCGGTTTCAGTTCGTAACGGATTGTGTGTTGCCAGTCACCCTTGTTCAGATGGATCTGCAGCGTGCCTGGCTTTGCACGTTCATCCACCGCGAGATTGATAAACAGGTAGTTGGGATTCTCTTCCCGCTCGGTGCCGGTCACGGTCACGCCCGGGTAATCGAGGCTTACCTGCGCACCGGCGAGGGCTTCGCCATACACCATCAGCTGCAGGCGGGATTCCGCCATGTCGGTCCACCAGAAAGGAGGCTCAACGCGCTCCAGCTGGGGGGACTGTTGGGCCTGGATACAGGCCGAGGTGAATGGCAGTGTCAGCACGAACATCAGGCTGGCGGCAAAGCGGCTGGTGGGCTTGGACATGGCGGGCACCTGTTTGGATCTCTCTGTTTGGACCTCTGGCGAGGGTTATCCTTTTATTTTCTCCATTGTGCCCAAGGTCGCGACAGCTGTTATCCCCCTCAGCCCAGGGGGAGTTCCGCGGATTCCACCGCGTTTCAGGTTGGCGCGTATTTTCTCCACGCCCTGACCGGCTTTGCCTCCACGCCCCACCGGGGGAGGAGGCCTTGCCCCACCATATTTCGCGACCATTCAGACAGGGTCAATCTCTGGCCCGGCGATGTACATAAAAATAATCCACCGCGAGATGATGAAAATGGTTAGAAAAACTCTGGCACTGGCCGGATTGATGCTCTGCGCGAGCGCGGCCGCCCAGGCTGAATGGTTCCTCCGAGGCACCCACAACAACTGGCAGGCAGATCAGATGCAGGACGTCGGCAGCAACACCATGCTGGCGGACGATGTGGTCTTTACCAGCGCCGGCGAGATCAAGTTCGACCGCTGGGGCGACTGGAGTGAAAATTACGGCGCAAATGGCCAGCAGGGCGGGAGCAATATTCCCGTACCCGCCGGCACCTGGGATATCAAGTTCTATACCGACACCCACGACTACCACATTCTTCCCGCCGACGACCAGGAAAACCCGGATGCCACCCTGCATCTGCGCGGCACCCACAATGGCTGGGCCGCCGGCGATCTGCTGACCCGCATCGGCGAAACCGATGAGTACGACGCTTGTCGCAACTTCACAAGTGGCGATAGCAACGGCGGTCCGCGCTTCAAGATTGACCCCAGTGGCAGCTGGGCCGGTGGCGAGTTTCCGGCACAGGATGAGGCCGCCAGTGGCTGGACCTACATCGTTGCAAACGGTGTTAGCAACAGTCTGGTCAGCGTCACCACCGATCTTGGCGAAAACTGCGGTGCAACCGAGCCGGATTCCGATAACGACGGCGTACCCGACAGCCAGGACAACTGCCCCGACACTCCCGCTGGCGCCAATGTGGATGCCAACGGTTGTGAAATACCGCTCGAAACGTCCGACTTCCGCAACCGCAGCATGTATTTCGTATTCGTGGACCGCTTTGCCAATGGCGACACCAGTAACGACAACGGCAACAACGCCGCGGCTACCTCCAGTAGCAAATCCGCCGGCGGCCTGTCCGAGTGGAAAAAATACTGGGGTGGCGATATCCAGGGCCTGATCGACAAGCTCGACTACCTGCAAGCTCTCGGCATCTCCGCCATTTGGGTCACTCCGCTGAACGACAATATCGATGCCTCTGGCAGCGATGGTGCCTACCATGGTTACTGGGGTCGCGACTTCTATGAAGTGGACGAGCACCTGGGCGACTGGGCACTGGTAGACCAGCTGGATGCGGAGATGGAAGCCCGCGGCATGAAGCTGGTGCTCGACATCGCACTGAACCACACCAACCAGGACGACCAGTATGAATTCGGCGCGCTCTACAAAGAGGGCACCTTCATTACCGACGTGAATCAGGACAACGGCACCTGGTACCACCACAACGGCGCCATCTCCGACTGCTACGACAGTGACCCGACCACCACCTGTGGTGCCGAATGGGACGACCCCTGGGCCTTCCGCAACAAAACCCTGTTCAACCTCACCGACTTCAACCACGGTGTAAGCAGCAACAGCGCCGCGGACCAATACCTGATTGACGCCGCACTGAAGTGGATGAGTCACGGTGTGGATGCCTTCCGTATCGATGCGATCAAACACATCGAGCCGGGCTTCATCAACCGCTTCAGCAGTGCGGTGCGCGCGCAGAACCCGGATGTGTACATCTTCGGCGAATGGTATGGCGCCGGTGCCGGGGAAAGCCTGTCTATGCAATTCCTGAACGAAGACCGCGGTTCCGAGCTGCTCGACTTCCAGCTGCGCAACCATATCGAACAGGCCATCGCCGGCGATATCACCATGACCCAGCTGAATGCGCATATCGAATCGCGCCCGGCGGCTATGGATGGCCGCGACAGCTGGCAGCCCATCTTCCTCGACAACCACGATGCCACCCGTACCAGTGTGTTCCTGCAGACCACCGGCCCTGTGGACAACGGCCGCACCGGCAAGGGCTTCTCCAAAGCTCTGGCAGACGCGCGCCAGAACCTGGGTATGGCACTGGTGATGACCCTGCCGGGCATCCCCACCATCTACTACGGCAGCGAGCAGAACAGTACCTGGTTCACCGCCAATGGTGATGGCCAGGTAGGGCACGATCCATACAATCGCGAAGGTATGCCGTCGTTCAGCGAAACCAGCAACGCGTTCACACTGATCAGCGCACTCGCCAACCTGCGCGCGCAGAGCCCGGCACTGGCATCCGGCAGCTATGCCGAGCGCTGGGTAAATCAGGATATCCTGGTATTTGAGCGGGTATCCGGCAGCGATGTGGTCACCGTGGCGGTCAACCGCGGCGGCAGCACCTCGATCAATGTGAGCGGCCTGGCACTGGCGGATGGACAGTACGCGAGTCTGGTGGGCAACGATTCAGTCAGTGTCAGCGGAGGCTCCGCAGTGCTGAATCTGGATGCCAACGAGGTAATTGTGTTGCACTGAGTGTTGCCTTAATGAGGTGACAATGAGGCCCCGGGATTTCCCGGGGCCTTTTCTATCTTACGCGGATTATTCGCGTACCAACACTTTATGCATCTTGTAGCGCCATTGAAATCTGGCGACATCCCAAGGGGTTCATTACTGGAAGCAAACGGCACAGAGTATATGGCCCAACAATAAGATTGCCTGTGAAACTGAGTGCACCGATGCTTTCATTCTTCAATAGAGGTTTTTTTTTGTCCTTGAGTGGCAGACAGCACACCTTCAATAATTTTCTTGGCTTGGAGCGCTGCATCGAGATTTCCCTGAACGTGCGCCAGCGATATTGCCCCCTCCTTCACGAGCACGATTAGTCGAGTTATCTCATCTTTCTTCTTTTCCGGAATAGACAACTTATCCACATGCTCTCGAATCAGGGCAGTTATAGCGGCCTTATGCTCGGAGCAGGCCTGGTGGATGATGTTGTCTTGAGCGCCGAACTCGGCGCTGGCATTTATAAAGAAGCAACCGTGAAAATTTTCGATATCCGCGACTCGACTGTGAAACCAGTCATCGAGTGCATTAAATAACTCCAATAGCGCGGGTTTTCCAGCAGGAACTTGCTCCAGCCTTGAGGTAAGCCATTTGCGGTAACTGCGGTCGCGAAAGCGAACTGCCGCCTCGACCAGGTGCTCCTTGCTGGGAAAGTGGTGGTAGAGCGTTTTCTTGGCGACTCCGGATTCAGCCAGCACTAAATTTATGCCAACTGCATGAATGCCGCGCGAGTAGAACAATCTAAAGGCTGTGCGAATGAGTAAATCCTGCTTGTCCACGGCAACTTCCTGACTAGACCAGACACTTGCATCTTGACATTGGTAGACTGAATTGTCTACCTTGGTGGACAGATCGGTCTACCTTGGAGATGTAGTCATGCCGCAATTCCTGTCAAAGTCGCGTTATTTCCTACCTCTGATAGCGGGTGCGGGCGCGATGCTTTGTATCACCGCTCTGAGCAGTCTGGGTGACGTCACTCAGCCCTCCGTGTGGTTGATGGCGCCATTTGGAGCAACAATGGTCATTCTTTTCGGATTGCCGGAAAGCCCGTTGGCCCAGCCCCGCAATATTGTTATCGGACATTTGTTGACTACCGCGATCGGCTTATTCGTTGCCTCCACGCTGGGCGTTACCTCTTGGTCGCTGGGGCTGGCGGTGGGGCTGGCGGTAGGCTCTATGCTACTGACAAATACAACCCATCCACCGGCGGGAGCCAACCCCATTGTTGTTATGCTCGCAGGTGAACACTGGGATTTTCTGCTGATGCCCGTGGCGACGGGAGCAGTTTTGATTGTGGCTTTCGGAGTGATTTATCACCGGTTTGTTACAGGGATCTCATATCCGAAAAAGTGGCTTTAACTGCACGTTTCTGAAGACCGGAGGCGCACTGCAGAAGACTATTGGTTTTGTAGTGGCTCAATTAATCGGGGTGCTCACGAAATATAGGCCTAGCATAATATGAGTCATATAGGTAGCGACACTAAAGTCATTGCAAACTAAGGCGATAAAGCAACTTTTCTTCTGTTAATTCTCGGTTAGCTGATCGCCGGTTTTTACATCGCTAAATAGGTCTTTCCTGTCTGCCACTCTTCAGCGATAGACCGGTTCGTAAAGAGCCGGGAGTTGATGCTCGACTGGCGCGCCCGCCGGAGAAGTCGCGACGACGTCCCTGGGGCGATTCGCTTTAAAGAAATTGAAGGCGGTACCCATGTGGCCAGCGTCCCCATATCTATCGATATGGGATGCATCCGCTGTTTAAGAAAAAGATAGAGGTTGCGAGAAGGGCGGTAGTGGCGGCTGCGCAGCATTGATCGCGTAGCCGGCTAACGGCGTGCTTTGGCGGCGCCAGCCGCCATGGTGATTGGCTTCGTATTTAGTCTCCGCCGCAACCACCCCCGCAGCCTGCGGTGTCTCCGCCGCATCCACTGCCGCAGCTTGTTCCGCATCCGATATGGCCAGCGCAATAGTCCTTGCTGCCGGGGCCGGAACAATTAAGCGTGTATCTGAATCCATCTGGTATTTCGAGTTCTGCATCAATTGCAAATAGCAAGGGGAGCTTGTGCGCGGATTTCGGTTTTATGTTTTCACGGTGGCAGGAGATTCTCCATGCCCGCTTGATGCCTTTTTGGGCGATGGTGGGCGAGCTCATGGCTTCCGCGGGTGTGTGGTGCAGGAAGCGGCCGAGGGCCTTGTTACAAAAGTGCTCGTATTTGCGGGTGAAAAGAATGAACTCGTGCCAAGCGGTATCCACTGCCTGTGATGGCATTGACACCATCCGGTTGCCTGCAATGTTGCAAACGTGGAAGTACTCCCTGAGGCCTTTCAGAACGCGTCGGGTATCCCTTTCACTTAAGTGTGGGTATTTCTCAACGATCTTGGTTGAGAGGGTACTTGGAAACTGAAAGGTATCGATCAGCCTCTCGCGCTTCACAATCAGCGAATTTCGATATCCCCGATAGCCCGTATAGAGCAGCAGGGTAATAAAGATGGCCGGTAAGATTATTTGCATAGGTTTAATGCCGGGCTCTACTGTGGATGATCAGAATTCTATATCAACGTCCGGGGTGCCCTTGCCGGAAAGGGCTCGGCCCAATCCCCGCAACAGCATGGCGATCGCACGAAATGGCAGTTCGATTATCAGCTCGCCAATATCCAGCCAGAAGGTGTCGGACTCCTTGTCCTTTTTCGGCCACAGGAAGTAGGCACAGAGGTAGATCACAATGGCACCGGCGAAAACGTATACATCAAAGCCCTGTGCGAACAGGTCGAATACCAGATAAATACTTGTGCTGAATAGTGCCGCAGAGAGCAGCTGTCGGATTGCGTGCATAGTTGTGCCTTCCTTGATGAATTGCAGCCAGAAATGCTGGTTTTCCTTATTTTTTATCGGTAGGGCTTGTCACTGGCACTTGCTCTCCGGCTTCCTGCCCCAGTTTCGCACGCTCTGGCTTGGATATGTAGCGCGGTTTGCTTTTTGGGTTGAGCTTGTCATTCGCCTTCTTGGCCTTCTTCTTCAGGATTTGATTCACTTTCTTTCTGCGGTTCATGACTATCTCAACAAGTACGGGGGATATGCTAGTGGTCCATGCGGGTGCACCCATTTTAACGTGACCGGCATATCGAACCAACGTGTGCTACATTGCGCGCGCTGCCCACACTTTCCCGCCCCGCAACCCATAAGTGAGCCCCACATGAAACCCTGGATCGAACTCGGCACCGCCCATATACCCAATGACGGCGGTCTGCTCACGCTGCGCCAGCGCGAGCAGGAGTTCTCCATCTCCCTATCCGGCCCCCGCGGTGAACTGATGAACAGCCGCCGGTTTCACAGCGAGCAGCAGCTGTCGGTACTCGGCTGTGCGCATCTCAGGAACCACAACAACGCGCGCGTTGTCGTGGGTGGTATGGGTATGGGCTACACCCTGGCTGCAGCACTCGAGACACTGCCGCCCAGCGCCGAGGTCATCGTGGCCGACCTGATTCCCGAAGTGGTGGAGTGGAACCGGGGTCCACTGGGTGCCTGCGCCGGACGGCCGCTGAACGACAGCCGCGTGGAGGTTCATATCGGTGATGTGGGCGAGCTGCTTAAAGGCGGCAGTGGCTACGACGCGGTACTCCTGGATGTCGACAACGGCCCCGAGGGGCTGACCCACAGTGACAACAACTGGCTGTATTCCGTTGAGGGTACCAGCTGTATCTACAGCTGCCTGGCCCCTGATGGTGTGCTGGCGGTGTGGTCAGCGTCACCCGATGCCGTGTACTCAACTCGCCTCAAAAAAGCCGGCTTTCAAGTCGAAGTGGTAACCGTACGTGAGCGCCCGGGCAAGGGTGCGCGACACGCCATTTTCCTGGCGAGGAAAACAGCGGTGCAGCGGACCAAACTGGCAGGGCAGTGACGGTTTCGCAATCAAATCCTGTTGAGGGCGTTTGAACCAATCAGGCCGTTGATGTCCGGGGTGGCAGCGGTTGCTGATCGAGGCGTTCCAGGGTGGGGTCGAGACAGGCCCAGCCTGGTGCGCTTGCGGCCCAGATATTCGCACTGGGTTTTACCGATGAGGGATCTTCCAGAGTGCCTGCACGCACAACCGTAAACTGGGGGCGGGCCGATGAATTGGCGAACAGGTGGCTGCCGCATGCCGGACAAAAGCGACGGGTGACTTGACTGCCGCTGTCGGCGGTACTTACATAACTGTTCAGCTCGCCGTTAATGTGTAAAGCCTCGCTTGGGACCACAAGGTTTACGGTGCCGTTGGCTGCGATATGTTGGCAGGTACGACACCAGCATACTCTGGTCATGATGGGATCTTCTGTAATCTGATACTTCACTGCACCGCAGAGGCAATTTCCGTTTCGTTCACTCATGGTTTTCTCCTTTTGAGCCCGATGTGGTTTGGGGCGGGTGGGGCAATGTTAGACCCTCCCGCTCAGTAGATTCCAATTGCATTTTTTCAGAGCACTCGAACCCCCGCGTTGCCCAGCACATATGCGCTCATTGTGCCCTTTTCTGGGCTTTTGGCTACACGCGCAATCTAAGATTTCCCTCAATCTCGTCGATCAATGAAGCCGGCACTTCATGCTCCACCGCCAGGTTTCGCCAGCGGGATACCTGCTCTACCACCTTATCGACGATATGGTCGATCTTCCTTCTGCTGAACAGCGGGCTAACCTTTTCCAGGCTGTAGATATCTTCGCGGGTGAAGTCATCGCGTTTTCCATTCAGGCTCAGCCAGTGATTGTTGACCCATTTACTTCCTGGTTTATAGCTGTAGGCGAGGTCGTAAGCCGGCGCAAGCTGCCAGGTTTTTCCGACCAGCTGAAAGGCGAAATTCTTGGCGTGATCGTCGTGATTGCGCGCGACGATATTGAACACCATGCGCAGGAAAAGTTGCTCGGCCTCTTTTGTGCTGAGCTTCAGTTGTCGCGCCACGGCAAACAGTTCGCCGTAGGAAAACGAGCCGGGAATTTTGTAGTCCACATGGGCAATGCCGTTCAGGGTCTGGATATGGATCTTGTCATTGCCGCGGCGGTCGAAGCGCTCGGTGACGAAATGCCGGCGGTTGCCTTCCTGCAGCAGGTGGCAGGGCATCATGTCGATGCCGCAGTCGGTGGCCATCTGGTGGTACACGTATTCCATAGCGCCGAAGCCCATGGGATCGCCGAAGGTTTCGCGATCCTTGTTGTGTTCACTGACGCCATCGAACTTCATCAGGTAGTGGGTGAAGCCCTCCGGTACTTCGGCTTGCCCGGAACGCACATGGCTGAAATCTTTATTGAAGGCGAGTACCGCTTTGGGGCGGGCACCGCCGGCGCTCATGCCCACGGACATCAATGCCATCATCGCCTCGCGGTTGTCTTCACCGGTTTTATCCAGATGCACGCTGAAGCCGCTGTGGTGGTCTAGCACTTCCTGGGCGATGGCCACCAGCTCGTCGATGGCAATGTCCTGAGAGGCGTTGAGTCTTTTGATGCGTGTGGCGGGGCTGTATTCCAGTGCGCCCATGCCGCGCCTGCCGGTGTACTGCAATCGCTGCAGCGGGCTGATGTCTGCGGGGTTTTTGCCCTGGGCGGCCATCCACGCGTTCAGTACTGCATTGCCGAAATCGTCGGGCAGGGAGTCGGCGATCAGTCCGGGCAGGCCGCGGAAGGTGTCAAAGCGCAGTTCGGGGAAGCTGTAGATGCGCCGCGCCAGCGGCATCTTGAGCGGGGAGAGTTCGATACCGCTGTCGAGAAATACGGGGTCGTATTCGAAGGCGCCGATGCCGGTATCGGTATCGAAGCTGACCGCGCCGGCGGCCCGCCCCAGATAATTCACTTCAATGACTTCCATTACCATGCGGGTTCCTCCTGCTCGTCGTCTTCCCCCTGCTCGTCGTCTTCCCCCTCGTTATCGCTGCCCTTACCGCGCTGCCCCGAGGCCCGCTGGCGCTGTTTACCCTGCAGTTTGGCGAGCTGGATGGGAGAGGGCGGTTGTGGCGGCAGGAAATTGTCGAGCTGGGCGGTGAGATCGAGGGCCTGCAGTATGGCGATCAGCACCTCCAGCTGGGTCTTCCCCTTTTCCGCATTGAGCACGGCCTTGCGGCCGAGGCCGGCACGCTCGGCCACCTCTTGCTGGGTGAGGTCCCGGTTGAGGCGCGCCTGTTTCAGGCGCTGGCCGAGAGTTTCCGCAATAGCAGCGGGGGATTTCAGTTCAAGGTTCATAAAGTGCTTTATTCGGGATTTAAGCGAAACCTTTATGGATTATGTCCCTATTTACGGATATTGCAATCTATTGACTTAATGTCCCCAATACGGGACTTATTTAATATAAATAGACCTTATGTCCCATTTATGGGTCTTAATGAACTTTTTCAGGTGACTTTCGCCATTGTTGACTCACGCTGCAAGGATTGCCGGCGCGCAAACATTGTTGCCCTCCACCCCCGCAGGGGAGGATGGCCGGCATTGTTCCGGCTGACACAATGCCTCGCATAACCAGAGCGCCGCACCGTATCAACCCGGTGTTCACGCCCGACATAAACAATAAACAGGCGGTTAATGCGATGAACAAACAGCCCAAGCTTCCCTTTTGGCAGGTATGGAACGTCAGCCTCGGTTTTCTCGGGGTGCAGTTCGGCTTTGCCCTGCAGAATGCCAACGCCAGTCGGATTCTCTCCGACCTCGGCGCTGACCTGCACTCCCTGTCCCTGTTCTGGATAGTGGCGCCATTGATGGGGCTGGTTGTGCAGCCGATCGTCGGTTCCGCGTCCGACCGCACCTGGAACCGCTTCGGTCGTCGCAATCCCTATATCCTGTTCGGTGCGATTGCCGCGGCACTCGGCATGGCATTTATGCCCAATGCGGGAATCGCGGTGGCATTCATTGCGCCGATCCTGTTTGGCGGCGTGATGCTGGCGCTGATGGATGCGGCCTTCAATGTGACCATGCAGCCGTTCCGCGCGCTGGTGTCCGATATGGTGCCATCTGAACAGCGCACCGTGGGCTACGCGGTGCAGTCCCTGCTGATCAATATCGGCGCGGTGATGGGTTCTATGCTGCCGTTTATCCTGACCAACGTAATCGGTCTCGAGAACACTTCCCGTTCGGGAGAGGTGGCGCCCTCGGTAATCTGGGCCTTCTACCTCGGCGCTTCGGTGCTGTTGGGCTCGGTGCTGTGGACGGTGTTCCGCACCAAAGAATACGCACCGGCGGAATACAACGCTTATAAAGGCATCGACGCCGATGCGGTGGCGCGTGAACTGGCGGAGCGCAAGTCCCTGGCCCAGCGCCTCGGCGGTTTCTTCCGTCTGCTAGTGAGCATGCCCAAGACCATGCGCCAGCTGGCGTTGGTACAGTTTTTCTCCTGGTTCTCCCTGTTCATCATGTGGGTCTACACCACCCCGGCCATCACCCAGCACGTGTGGGGCGTGGAGGCCAAGTGGTTTGATTCCCACTATCTCGCGTCCGTCGGTGAAGTTCCTGCGCACATCGCCGCCGCCAAAGGTGCAGCCGGTGACTGGGTGGGCATCATTTTTGCCGCTTACTCGCTGTTTGCCGCGCTCTTCTCCCTGGTGCTGGCGCGGGTGGCGAATACCATCGGGCGCAAGCTTACCTATGCGCTGTCGCTGCTTGCGGGTGGCGTGGGCTATATGAGCTTCATGCTGTTCCAAGGCGGTGAAGCCACCCAGGTAAACCTGCTGGTCACGCAAGTGACCGTGCCCAGCGGTGCCGTTGGCCTGCTGCTGCCGATGCTCGGCGTGGGCATTGCCTGGGCGGCGATCCTGGCAATGCCGTATTCGATCCTTTCCGACGCGCTGCCCGCCAGCAAGACCGGGGTGTATATGGGCATCTTCAATTTCACCATTGCCGCGCCGCAGATCGTCTCCGCGCTGGTGGCGGGGCCGATTCTGGCCACCTTGTTCGATAACCAGGCCATCTACATCATCATGCTGGCCGGTGTGTTCATGGTGTGCGGTGCAATCTCGGTGTTCTTTGTGCGCGAACAGGAGCCGGTGACCGCGTCGGCGGACGGCGACGGTGAAGCCGCGACAGCCTGACCGGAGAAGGATAACAAGCCCCAGCGATGGGGCTTTTTTGTGGGCGGTGTCCGGCGGATTCGTGACTCTACGCGCCATTCCCGTACCAGGTGTTGTAATCGTTTACATAATCGTGTGATTAATTGTATAAATAGGCGGTCGGCCTCCCACCCTGACCCACAGCAGGTTGAAGGGTATGGAGGAGGCTGACCGAGAATTAGATCGGAGCCGCCAAGTGGCCCATAGCGAGAGAGAGAACAAAAATGAATACCACCGCCAGCGGTGGTGCGGCCATTGATGCAAATACTGGCGCCGCACCCGGAAACGAGATGTCCGAGGCTCTTCAGCGAGAGGCCATCCACTCAGAAACCAACCACGGCCTGGTCATCGCCATCAGCGGTGTGGCTACGATCGGCGGCTTCCTGTTTGGGTTCGACAGCGGTGTAATTAACGGCACCGTGGAAGGCCTGCAGACCGCATTCAACTCCGATTCTGCCGGTACCGGCTTCAATGTTGCCTCCATGCTGCTGGGCTGTGCCATCGGCGCTTTCTTTGCCGGTACCCTCGCGGATAAATACGGGCGCAAGGCGTTGCTGGTGACCTCCGCCATCATGTTTATCGTTTCCGCCTGGGGATCCGGTATCGCTACCGGTTCGCTGGAGTTTGTGCTCTATCGTGTGCTCGGCGGTCTCGCCGTAGGGGCCGCGAGTGTTATGACCCCCGCGTATATCAGCGAGGTGGCGCCGGCGGCCTATCGGGGAAGGCTGGCCACGGTACAGCAGGTGGCAATCATCTGCGGCCTCACCGCGGCTTTCCTCAGCAATTACGCCATCGCCAAGTTTGCGGGGGCTTCCACTACAGAATTCTGGATGGGGTACGAGGCCTGGCGCTGGATGTTCTGGATCGAGCTGATCCCCTCAGCGGTCTTCCTTATCGGCCTGTATTTTATTCCCGAAAGCCCCCGGTTCCTGGTGGCCAGCGGTCGCGGCGATTCCGCCCGCAGCGTCCTGACCCGGCTGTTTGGTGCGCGCGCGGCGGCGGAGAAGGAGCGGGATATCCGCGCCTCACTCGCCGATGACCACCGCCCCAGCCTGTCCGATTTGAAAGACGCCAAAACCGGTAAGCTGCGCAGCATTGTGTGGGTGGGCATTGGCCTCGCCGTGTTCCAGCAGTTGGTGGGCATCAATGTGGTGTTCTACTACGGTGCGGTGCTGTGGCAGTCCGTGGGCTTCACCGAGAATGATGCGCTGCTGATCAACGTGGTGTCCGGTGCGGTGAGCATTGCCGCGGTAATCGCGGCGCTGGTACTGGTGGACCGGATCGGCCGCAAGCCACTGCTGTGGTTTGGCTCCATCGGCATGGCCGTGACCCTGGCGATCATGGCGGTGTCCTTTTCCCAGGCTACTCTGGATGAAACCGGTGCGCTCAGGCTGTCGGATTCCATCGGTACCATCGCACTGCTTGCGGCCAACGCTTACGTGGTGTTCTTCAATGCCTCCTGGGGCCCGGTGATGTGGGTCATGCTGGGAGAGATGTTCCCCAATCAGATTCGCGGTTCGGGTTTGGCGGTGTCCGGTCTGGCCCAGTGGCTGACGAACTTTGGTATCACGCTTTCATTCCCGGTGCTGCTCGTCAGCATCCAGCTCTCCGGCAGCTACGGCATCTACGCTATCTGCGCCTTTATCTCGATCTTCTTCGTCGGCAAGTACGTGCGCGAAACCAAAGGTCGCGAACTGGAGCAGATGCAGGGCTGAGTTTCCGATTGCATCGGCTCCCCCACGGGTCTGTAAGACTCGTTTGAACCCGCGGCCTCTGCCCTGAAAAGGGCATGCCCGGGAATTTTTTTAGTTTGATGCAATTTGTATGATTAACCCGATTAAATCGTCGGGGCAGACTAACCCTTCAAAAAATAATAACGAGGGCGATCTTCATGAATGTAACCGTCATCCGGGGCATTTCGCGCAAGGGAAATCCGCTGCGTCAACTGCTCGCCACCAGTATTTTACTGGCCGCTATTCCCTCGGCTTCCAGTGCAGCTGAGCCCACGCGCAACCTCGACCTCTGGCCGCAAACCCGAAGCCCGCAAGTTTCCCCGAGTGTGGAAAGGCAGGTGGAGGCGCTGCTGAAGAAAATGACCCTGGAAGAGAAGGTCGGCCAGATCATGCAGCCGGAGATCCAGTCGATCACGCCGGAGGAAGTGAAGAAGTACCATATTGGTTCGGTGCTGAATGGCGGCGGTTCCATTCCTGGACGCAAGGAAAATGCCGGGCCCGACGACTGGCTGGCATTGGCGGATGCCTTCTGGGAGGCCTCCATGGACACCCGCGATGGCGGTGTGGCGATCCCGGTGTTCTGGGGTACCGACGCGGTTCACGGCAACGGCAATCTCACCGGCGCCACTCTGTTCCCACACAATATTGGCCTTGGCGCCAGCGGCAATCCAGAGCTGGTGCGCGCGATTGGCGCGGCCACGGCGCGCGAGGTGCGCACCACCGGTGTGGAGTGGGTATTTGCCCCCACCCTGGCTGTTGCCCAGAACGATTTATGGGGGCGCACCTACGAAAGTTACAGCGAAGATCCCGCCGTCGTAAGACGCTTTGCTTCCGCCATGGTGGAGGGGTTGCAGGGACGAGTTGGCAGCGACGAATTTCTGTCGGAAACCCGTGTGCTCGCATCGGCGAAACATTTCCTCGCCGACGGCGGTACCTTTGAAGGCGACGACCAGGGCGATGCGCGGATCAGCGAACAGGAACTGGTCGATATTCACAACGCCGGTTATCCCGCCGCTATCGAAAGCGGCGTACAGACCATTATGGCCAGCTTCTCGGAATGGAACGGTGAGAAGCACCACGGCAACAAATATATTCTCACCGATGTGCTGAAACATCGAATGGGTTTCGATGGTCTGGTAGTGGGCGACTGGAATGGCCACGGCCAAGTGGTGGGATGCACCAACGATAACTGCCCGCAGGCGATCAATGCCGGTATTGACCTGCTGATGGTCACCTACGACTGGAAAAATATGATCGCCAACACCCTCGCTCAGGTGAAAAGTGGAGAAATCCCAGAAGCGCGTCTCAACGACGCCGTGCGGCGCATTCTGCGGGTGAAGCTGCGCGCGGGCCTGTTCGACAAAAAGCCCTCCGAGCGCGCGTTGGCTGGCGATGAACGTGTGGTGGGTAGTGCGGAGCACCGCGCTCTGGCGCGTCGCGCGGTGCGCGAAAGTCTGGTTTTGCTGAAGAATAAAAATGGAATTCTCCCGCTGAAGCCCGACCAGAATATTCTGGTCGCCGGCCCCGGTGCCAACAGCATCGCCATGCAGTCCGGTGGTTGGAGTGTGAGCTGGCAGGGTGCGGGCATCCCCAACGAAAAATTCCCCGGAGCTACCTCCATTTACGCGGGGATCAAAAAGGCGGTGAAGGCCGCCGGTGGCAATGCAGTCCTTTCTGAACACGGTGACTTCGCGAAAAAGCCAGATGCAGCGATTGTCGTGTTCGGTGAATATCCCTACGCGGAGGGACAGGGCGATCGCAATACCCTGGAGTTTGAGCCGGGTAGCAAGAAAAGCCTGGCGCTGCTGAAAAAACTCAAAGCGCAGAGCATTCCCGTGGTTTCCGTATTTCTCTCTGGTCGTCCGCTCTGGGTCAATCCGGAAATCAATGCCTCTGATGCTTTTGTGGCGGCCTGGCTGCCGGGCACAGAAGGGGATGGCGTGGCGGACATGCTGATCGCCGATAGTAGCGGCAAGGCGCGTTACGATTTTACCGGGCGGTTGTCTTTCTCCTGGCCCGGCCTGCCTCTGCAGGCAAAGCTGAACCCCCACCATGACGATTACAAACCACTGTTTGCCTCCGGCTATGGCCTGAGCCTGGCGGATAAAAAAGGTGGGCCAAAACAGCTTGCGGAAAATGTACCCGGCCTGGTGCGCGGCGAACCAAAATCCTACGCCTTGTATGACGGCCGCCCGCTGCAGCCCTGGGGCATTCAGATCGACGACTTCGAACAGAACCAGTTGCTGAGTGGCGCCTTCGCCAAGTTGCCCAGTGGTCGCGTCAGTGTGGTTACCACGGATAAAGATGTGCAGGAGGATGCGCTCACGTTCCAGTGGCAGGACACCTGGCTCGCCAGGCTCAGCCTGAAGCACGGTGGCCCGTTGGATTTGTCCAGTTATGTGGAGGAAGGCGTGCTGTCGTTTGATTTGAAGGTGGACGATCTCGCCAATGGCGATCTCGCGCTGGAGGTCCAGTGTGGCGATAACTGTGAACGTAGCGTGGAACTGACGGTACCCGCGCGGAAGGCGCAGGGCGAAGACTGGCAACGTGAGAGCTACAAGCTCAGCTGCTTTGTGCGGGAGGGCGATGATTTCTCCAGTATCAGCGTTCCCTTTGCTCTGCGCGCCGGCGGCAAAGGCCAGGTAGCGGTTGCCAATGTGCGCCTGGAAAAATCCGCCCGTGCCAAAGACCAGTGCCCGGACTACCGCACACTTTCCACTACCCCGGCTACCCGCCACGAATATTGGTCGCAGGGATGGTGGGATGAGCGCTTTGAACGCAATCAAAGGCGCCTTGCAGAGGGCGGGGTCGATCTGTTGATGCTGGGAGATTCGATTACCGAAGGCTGGGAGCGGGAGGGAAAAAATGTCTGGGAAAAATACTACGCGAATCGCAACGCGGTAAATCTCGGCTACGGTGGTGACCGCACGGAAAACCTGTTGTGGCGACTGCAAAATGGGGAGCTGGATGGTATCCGGCCGAAAGCCGGCGTGGTGATGATTGGCACCAACAATACCGGCCACCGGCTGGAGGACCCGGAGTTGACCGCAGCGGGCATCCGCGCTGTGCTTGACGAGCTCGCCGCGCGCCAGCCGCAAATGAAAATTCTGCTATTGAGTATTTTCCCCCGCGATCCGAAACCGGGTACCCCCATGCGTGAGGT
Organism: Microbulbifer harenosus; assembly: GCF_005771435.1. Taxonomy (GTDB): domain Bacteria; phylum Pseudomonadota; class Gammaproteobacteria; order Pseudomonadales; family Cellvibrionaceae; genus Microbulbifer; species Microbulbifer harenosus. The sequence goes on along the minus strand of NZ_VANI01000018.1, from coordinate 138,933 downwards.
AAATCTCGGAATCAATAACATCATCAAGGGGTACGCAGACAACGAGCAGATTTTTTATCAGGAAATCTACAGTGAATTTCTGCAACCGGACGGTGAACTAACCAAGGAAATTATGCCCGACTACCTGCACTTGAGCGAAAATGGCTATCAGATCTGGGCGGAAGCGATGGAACCCACGCTGTCGAAATTACTGGTGCAGTGATGATTGTCAGCTTTGAGTGCTGGAACTTCTAAGACGTCCCTTGGGGATGCTTGTCGAGATGGCGGAAATGTGAGGATGTCATCAATAAATGTCGCGCTAATGTTCACTGAATTGCCATTATTTCAGTTGCTGAAACGTCTTAATGGTGAACTGGAAACTCTGTTGCTTTTGCATAAGTAGTTTGCGTGAGTTGGTGTGAGCTTGGGTGGGTGTGTATTCCCTGCCCGTTTTTTTCTCGCATCACTATTTCACTTAATAATAAATAAAAATTCAGTTTCTTCTCACACCTTATCGAGCATGTCTGGTCACGCGCGGCATCGTCCATTGCGTGGCCGGTGTGTCGGTTTGCTATTTGGCAGATTCAACAAGGTGAAGAGAGATGAAACTATTACAACGATTGGGTGGGAAATCCCTGCTCCGCAGTGCAGTGGCCAGCGGATTTTTAATTACCTCCCTGCACGGATGGGCAGGCTTTTCTATTGCCGATGGCCAACTGCTGGACGGCAATGGTCATGTGTTTGTCATGCGTGGCGTCAATCATGCCCACACCTGGTATCCGGGGCGCACGTCGCAGGCTCTTGCGGACATTGCCGCTGCCGGTGCCAATGCGGTGCGGGTGGTCCTCGCCACTGGCGGGCGCTGGAACCGGAATAACGGCGCCGACGTGGCGGCAGTGATCGATCAGTGCAAGGCCAATTCCCTGATCTGTGTGCTTGAAGTACACGATGCGACTGGCTGGGGCGAAGATGCCGCGGCGATTCATATATCCGAGGCTGCGGAATATTGGGTGAGCCAGGACATTGTCCAAGCTCTTAGCGGTCAGGAAGATTTCGTACTGATCAATATTGCCAACGAACCCTTCGGCAATTCTGTTTCAGAAATCAACTATGTAGAGGGGACCACTGCAGCAATCCAGCGCATTCGCGATGCGGGGCTGGTCCACACTCTCGTGGTCGATGCCTCAAGCTGGGGGCAGGACTGGGAAAATCACATGCGCGCGAATGCGCCGCAGATTTTTGCCGCTGACCCGCTGGCGAATGTACTTTTCTCCGTACACATGTATCAGGTCTATGCTGACCACAGCACCATCGCCAGCTATATGCAGGACTTCCAGCAAATGGGACTGCCGCTGATCGTGGGAGAGTTCGGCCACGAACACCAGGGGCAGCCGGTAGATGAGGATGCCATTCTCGCGGAAGCCGAAGCGCGCGGAATCGGTTATCTCGGCTGGTCCTGGTCCGGCAATACCGAGCCCTATCTCGATATGGCCCTGAATTGGGACCCGGGCAATCTTTCGGCCTGGGGTGAACGTCTGTTCAACGGTGCCAACGGCATCGCATCCACGGCGACGTGCGCGACGGTATACGCGAACTGCGGTAGTGGATCATCCAGTGGTGGTTCCAGTTCATCTTCCGGCAGCTCATCCTCCAGTAGCTCGTCTTCCAGCAGTTCATCTGGTTCATCGTCATCCAGTGGGTCGTCTTCGGGCAGTTCTTCCGGTTCCTCTTCAGGCTCTTCTTCCGGGTCCGGCCTCACCTGTAGCGTAAGCGGCCTCAACGACTGGGGTTCCGGTTTTGTGCTGGGCAGTGTGACGATAACCAATAGCGGCAGCGCGCCGGTTGACAACTGGTCGGCCGCTTTGTCATTCGAGCAGCCTGTTGTCATCAGTAATGCCTGGAGCGTACAGCTCGCCGCCAGCAGCGGTAGCACGATTGTCGGCCATGCGGTGGAGTACAACGCAAGCCTGCAACCGGGCCAGAGCGCGACCTTCGGTATGCAGGGCGCGCCGGGCAATATTTCCCTGCCCGGGTGCACTGTTCAGTAATTTCCCCCGCGGCCTGCGGAACATGGGGTCCGCACGCCGCTGGTCCATCAGTAAAGCCTCTAACAATAATCACCAATAAACAGGTAATAGCGATGATAAAAACCAAGAGACATTTTTTCCTGCGTAGCTTGCCAGATGCGATTCAGCGCCTGGCACTTGGTACCGGCGCAGCACTGGTGTTCTCCATCGTACCCTCCACAGAGGCCGCGCCTCAGGAAGCGTATCAATGGCAGAACGTGCGTATCGACGGTGGCGGTTTTGTCCCGGCGATCATTTTCAACCGTAGCGAACCCAATCTGATTTATGCGCGCACGGATATCGGCGGTGCTTACCGCTGGAACGAAGCGAATCAGGAGTGGAAACCATTGTTGGATTGGGTCGGTTGGGACAAGTGGGGTTGGAATGGTGTGATGAGTATCGCCACCGATCCGGTAGACCCCGATCGCGTCTACGCGGCGCTGGGGATGTATACCAACGATTGGGACCCGAACAACGGCGCTATTGCCCGCTCCAGCGATCGCGGTGAAACCTGGCAGGTGACCGAGTTGCCATTCAAGGTAGGCGGCAATATGCCGGGGCGCGGTATGGGGGAGCGACTGCGCATCGATCCCAACGACAACAGCACCATTTACTACGGCGCGGAACTGGGAGAAGGGCTGTGGCGCAGTACCGATTACGGCGCAACCTGGTACAAGGTACAGAGCTTCCCCAACCCCGGTACCTATGCCGCCGATCCAGACGACGAGGGAGGCTACGGCAATAAGCTGCAGGGCGTGGTGTGGGTGACGTTTGACCCCACATCGGGCAACAGCGGGCAAGGTTCCGATGTGATTTACGTCGGCGTCGCGGATAAGGCGTATTCGCTCTACCGCTCCACCGATGGCGGCGCAACCTGGGGAGTGATTCCCGGCGCACCGTCCGGATTGATTCCCCACAAGGGCGTGTACGACGAAGTGAACGGCGCACTCTATGTGGCTATGAGCGATACCGGCGGCCCTTACGATGGGGAAACGGGCGCGGTGTGGAAATTCGACGTGGCGAGTCAGGCCTGGAGTGAAATCAGCCCGATGACCGCCGCCAGCGGCGAGCTGTACTTTGGTTATTCCGGCCTCACCATCGACCGCCAAAACCCGAATACCCTGATGGTCGCCTCGCTCAATTCCTGGTGGCCGGACATGGTTCTGTTCCGCAGTACCGACGCCGGCGCCTCCTGGAGCCGTATCTGGGACTGGGCCGGGTATCCCGAGCGCAGCAAGCGCTATGAAATGGATATCAGCTCGGTGCCCTGGCTGCACCTCGGCGCCAATCCACAGCCGCCGGAGGAAGCGCTGAAACTGGGTTGGATGAACGAGTCGGTGGAAATCGATCCGCACAATTCCGACCGTTTCATGTACGGTACCGGCGCCACCATCTACGGCTCCAACAATCTGACCGCGTGGGACAGCGATGGTATCGTCACCATCAAGCCCATGATCAAGGGGTTGGAAGAAACCGCGGTGCTGGATCTCGCCAGCCCCCCCAGTGGCAACGCGAATATATTCTCCGCACTCGGTGACATCGGTGGCTTCAAGCACGTGGATGTGAATGCGGTGCCGGAACTGATGTATCAGACCCCGTACCTCACCAGCACCACCGGTATCGACTTCGCGGCGCTGGATCCAAGCATCATGGTGCGCGTGGGCAATGTCGATGGGGTGCACATCGGTGTTTCCACTTCTGCCGGGGATAACTGGTGGGCCGGGCAGGAACCGGCCGGAGTGACCGGTGGCGGCAGTGTGGCAATGAGTGCGGATGGCGGTGCCATTGTGTGGAGCCCACAGGGTGCGGGCGTTCATGTGTCCACCACTTTTGGCAGTTCCTGGACCGCCTCGTCCGGTTTGCCGGAGGGGGCGCGGGTGGAGAGCGATCGTGTGAACCCGCAGGTTTTCTACGGTTTCAGCGCGGGTACTTTCTACCGCTCCAACAATGGCGGTGCCAGCTTCAGTGCAACCGTTGCCAGCGGTTTGCCGACCTCTGCCAAATTCCTCGCCGCCCCGGCAGTTGAGGGAGATATCTGGCTTGCCGGCAGTGGTGTAATGGTTGGCGACGACACGCTCACCGGTCTGTGGCGTTCCACCGATGGCGGTGCGAGCTTCACAAAAATCGCCAGCGTGGAAGAGGGCGTGAATATCGGCCTTGGTGCGGCGGCGCCGGGCAGCGGCTATCAGACCCTGTATTTGGTGGGAACGGTGGATCAGATCACCGGTGTATTCCGCTCCACCGACGAAGGCGCGACCTGGACACGTATCAACGATGACGCGCACCAGTACGGCAATATGGGCGAGGCGATTACCGGCGACCCGCGCATCTACGGTCGTGTGTATCTCGGCACCAATGGTCGCGGCCTGTTGTACGCAGACCCTGTGGGGGGGAGTTCTTCCGGCGGCTCCAGTTCGTCGAGTTCCAGCTCGTCGGGCTCCGGAGGTTCCGGCTCTTCCAGCTCCTCGAGTTCTGGCGGCTCGGGCTCGTCTAGCTCGGGTTCATCCAGTTCGGGTAGCTCGGGATCATCGGGTTCCAGCTCGTCCAGTAGTTCCGGTGGCAGTTCTTCCGGTAGCAGCTCTTCGTCCAGCAGCTCAGGTGGCAGTTCCGGCGGCAGTTCCGGTGGCACTGCCAGCTGCGAATATATCGAGGGCAGCCACTGGGGCGCCGGCTTTACCGGCGCTATCCGCATTACCAACACCGGGGATGCGCCTATCGAGGGCTGGCAGCTGACCTTCTCCTACACCGGCAGTAGTCGTATCACCAATCTGTGGAACGCCAATCTTTCCGGCAGTAACCCCTATACCGCTTCCGGTCTTGGCTGGAACAGTGTGATTCAGCCGGGTACCTACGCGGAGTTTGGCTATCAAGGGGAGAAGACCAGTGGCGAGCCACTAGAAGTGCCCGCAATTGCCGGAGAGATGTGTGAGTAATCCTTGACCCGACCGAGTGCTCTCTCAGGAGGATTTCCCTCCGCACACTGATCACGTGAGTGATCCCCTTGGCCCGGCAGTTTCTGTCGGGCTTTTTTGTATGTACTCTGCTGACAGGGGGCAACAGGGATTCAAAAGGACGCGGGCAAGTGCCAGACTGTGCGCGAATTGAGTGAGGTAAGCCCATGTCCGAAAAAGTCAGGAATCTGGAAGGCAAGCTGCTTTGCCAGAGTTGGTCCCGATTTGAAAAATACACGTTTGAATATCTGTCTGACGACGGAAACTGGGAGGTGCACAATCGCGAAGTGTACGACCGCGGCGACGGCGCGGTGGTGCTGTTGTTCAATCGCGAAAAGCAGACGGTGATACTGACCGCACAATTCCGTCTGCCCACTTTCCTAAATGGCAACCGCTCTGGAATGATGGTGGAGGCCTGCGCCGGCGCGCTGGAGGATCAGGACCCCCTCGAATGTGTTGTCCGCGAGACCTGGGAGGAGACCGGTTACAGGATTGCCACTGCCGAAAAGGTGTTTGAGTTGTACATGTCGCCGGGCTCGGTCACGGAAAAATTGCATTTTTACCTGGCGGAATGCACCGACGCCATGCGCACCGGCGCAGGCGGCGGGCTGGACCATGAGCAGGAGCACATCGAAGTGCTGGAGCTGCCGCTGACCCGGGCCAGGGAGATGCTGGCCAGTGGTGAAATCCGGGATGCGAAAACCGTCATCCTTATTCAGCATCTTTTATTGAGAGAATGTTGATGAAACCGTTATGTTGTGAGGATTTTTTCCGGGAGATCTAAGCATTTCCGGAATTCTTTTCCCGCATGTGAAACCGGTTGCACAACCGTTGCGACACTGGCAATATTTTCGACGCCTCCGAACATGGGGGTTATTTTTGAAATTAAAATGAAACCGGTTACATTTGGCAGAGTGATGGTCAGATGTTGATCGGGTGAACGTGCGCTAAAGTGCTATTTGGCGCACAATTCATCAAATAATGATAACAAGGTAGTCAAGATGAAGAGAGAATACTTGAGGCTTCTGCCTCTGGGTCTGGTAAGCACATTGGCGCTCGGTGCCGTGGTACCGCTGGCGCAGGCGGAAACCGAAGGGGAATCCAGCCAATACGATGCGTCCCTCGAAGAAATAACCGTTTATGGTATCCGCAAAGCGCTGCGCGACAGCGTCGAGAAAAAGCGCGATGCCACCGCCATTGTTGATGTGATTTCCGCGGAAGATATCGGCAAGCTGCCGGATGAGAATGCCGCGCGCGCACTGCAGCGGGTGACCGGTGTGCAGATCTCCACCCGCGATGGCGAGGGTTCCGAGATTCAGGTGCGCGGTATGTCCCAGGTGAATATGGAGATGAACGGCGTTGCCTATCTGGGCACCCCATCCCAGCCAGGCTTCCGCTCCAGTGTGCGCCGCAATGCGACCCTGGAAGATATCCCCGCAGAGCTGCTGTCCAGCTTGGAAGTGATCAAGTCACCGTCAGCGGATCGCATTGAAGGTGCCATTGGTGCCACGGTGGATATGAAAACCCGCAAGCCGCTGGACAGTGACGGTCTGCAACTGGCAGCCTCCAGCAAAGCGTCTTATTCCGAGCTCACCGAAGAGCCTACCGAGCGCTACTCCTTCCTGATCGGTAACAACTGGGACGACAAGTTCGGTGTACTGCTGAATGTGACCCAGGGAGAAAGCGTCAGCCGTAACGACTCCATCGATTATCGCAATTGGGATGGCCTGTCGTTTGAAGATTGGAACTCCAACGCCGGGTCACTGCAGGCGTGGAATGAAAATGTCTGGTGGGATGCCGAGCAGGATCCCGCTTCTGTCTGCGCCCCCTATTGCTGGCGCAACATGGGCTGGGCCGACGATGGTTCGGGCAATAACGTTGCGACTGAGAACGGCGGCTGGATGCCGACCCTAATGCACTACGACGCGGAAACCGGGAACCTGAGCCAGGTGATCGCGCCGCAGGAAATCGAGCTGCAGCAAAAAACCATCTACCGTGACCGCCTTGGTGTCAACCTGGCACTGCAGTACAACCCGTCAGAAAATATCAGTCTTTACGCAGATGTGATCGCCAGCGACTACGAGGAAGAGCAGCAGGCCAGCATATTGACCTACGCTATTCGCGATATCGACTGGCCGAACACTGGTGTCATTCTTGATGAATCCATTATGCCGTTCACTCTTGGCCAGTATACCGCCACCGGAGATGCACCTTCCGTAGCGGGTATCGAACTCGGCAGCCTCAATGCGGTAGATGGCGAAGTAACCCTGCTGTCAGGCGGCTTCACACCGATTAGCTGGAACAACAACGGCAACTCCCAGCGCATGGGGGGGCAGTCGGCACACCGCGACGTGCAGAATCGCAATTTCAGTTTCGGCGGCAGCTGGTGGAACGACGACTGGACTGTGGCCGCCAACGTGTCCGGCGGCAAATCCAAGTTCGACAGTATCTGGCTGCGTCAGGATCTGAAGGGTAGCTACGGCAACGTGAACTGTGGCTGGCGCGACCCGCGCCCGGTGGATCCGAATACCGGCCTGGAAGTGCCCTGTGCAGAGAACGTGCGCTGGGGTTACGATCTCTCCGGCGGCGGTGCCGGTAGCCTGACTCTCGACCCGACCCTGAGTGCTGCCAACCCGAACGATCCGAATGCGGATTACCTGACTGACCCCTACAGCTACGCGGTGGCTTTCGTCAGCCTGTGGAAAGACGAATTCACCAGCGACTACGGCGCCGTGGCACTGGACTTCGACTATAACCTGGACAGCAATCTGGGTATGTTGAATTTCGGCCAGCTTGAGTTTGGCGTACGCGTTGCATCTCGCGGTAATGAGCGCAAAGTTCAGCAGGGCATGGGCACCCACTGGCAGGAAGAGTGCACTGATGAAACCTGCAGCGTGGTCACCGATCAGCGCCTGGGGGTAGAGGATGCCAACTCGGTATACATCCAGCCACACCAGATTAAGAACGCAGTCAGCGTAAACGACGGCAGCTTCCTGGAAAAAGTGGGCGGCAATATTCCGCGTCAGTGGATTTCCGGCAATCCGTCGGTGTACGGCAACCCGCTGCAGGATCTGGCGGACATCTGGGGCATGTACCCGGTATCCGACAAGATCAATGACTATACCGTGGATGAAGACACCCAGGCGGTGTACGCCAAGGTCAACTTTGAAAGTGACAGCGGCGTAGTCAGCGGTAACATCGGCGTGCGCGTGGTGGGAACTGAAACGGCTTCCACCAATTACTCGGTGCGCGAGGGTGTCAGCTCTGAGTACCTGTTTGTACCCATCTACAACGAAGAAGACTACGTTGCCAATACCCTGAAACGGGATTACAGCGATGTGCTGCCGAGCGCGACGGTCAACTGGGATATTACCGACGATCTGAAGTGGCGCACCGCGGCTTCCAAGGTGATGGCGCGCCCGGATCTGACGGATCTGACCTCTGGTATCTTCATCACCAGCATCACTTCCCGTCAGGGCATTATCGGCAATCCGGATCTGGATCCCTACAGGGCCAACCAGTTCGACACCTCTCTGGAGTGGTACTTCAGCGAAGGCTCCATGCTGTCCGGTGCGCTCTTCTACAAAGACATCAACAGCTTTATCACTCACGACTACAGTGTGACCTTTATGGGGCCGGGCCGTACGCCCAACGAGGAAGGTGTGATTGAAGAAGTGCAGTACAACGGCCGCATGGCGGTGAACGAGAGCGGTGAGGTGCGCGGTGCGGAATTCTCCTATCAGCAGATGTTCTCCGGCCCGCTGGATGGTTTCGGTACTCTGTTGAACTATACCTTCGTGGACAGTGAAACCCCGGATGGTATGCCGGTACCGCAGCTCTCCGAGCACAGCGCCAACGCCATCCTGTTCTTCGAAAAGGCCGGTTTCGGTGCTCGCCTCGCCTACAATTGGCGCGACGACGCACTGCTTGCCGCACGTGGTTCTGGCGGCCGTTCCGAGTATTCCAAAGACTACGGACAGCTGGATTTCTCGCTCGGTTACGAGATCAACGACAACTTCAAGGTCACTCTGGAAGGTCTGAATCTGACCGAGGAAAATTTGGAATCCTACGTGGATATCGAAGAGCGTGTACTGCAGTTCCAGCAATTGGATCGCGTGTTCCAGCTCGGCATCATCGGCCGTTTCTAAAGCGGCAAAGGTTCGGCGCAAGTCGAATATCCCTCCGGGTCGCTTCCGTGCCCGGGGGATGTGTTTGAGGCAGTGTAATCCTGCCATCTTTTCCCATCGCACTTTTCGTGTATTGGTTTGAGCCCGTCTTAGGGCTCTTTTTTTATCCGCGATTTACCTGTGACCTGATTGGCGACCGCTGCAGAAAAGACGGCAAAAAAACCGCAGCAGGCTGCGGTTGAAATGACAGAACGACGAGAAAATTGATTGGTCTGCGAATCGAATTCAGTGTTCGATCAGTGCGAGCAAGGCTTCGGTTTTTTCGCGCAGCAGGCAGCTGTCCGCGCGGGTTTCGAGGTTGAGGCGTAGCAGTGGCTCGGTGTTGGACTGGCGAATGTTCACCCGCCAGTGATCGAATTCCAGTCCCAGTCCGTCGAGCGTTTCGGTTGCCGTCTGCTGCCCATCGAAGTGGTTGCGAATCTTGTGCAGGATCGCATCCGGATCGTCCACGCTGCGGTTGATTTCGTCGGAGCAGGGGAAGGCCCGCTGCATTTCCGCGACCAGTGTCGACAGCGGCTGATTGCGGGCGCTCAGGTATTCGGTAATCAACAGCCACGGAATGGTGCCGTTGTCGCAGTAGGCGAAGTCGCGGAAGTAGTGGTGTGCGCTCATCTCACCGCCGTAGACGGCGTCTTCTGCGCGCATTACCTGCTTGATAAACGCGTGGCCGGTTTTGGAAACCCTGCTGGTTCCACCTGCGGCTTCCACTACCGCACGAGTGTTCCAGTAAAGGCGCGGGTCGTGCACGATGGCGGCGCCCGGGGTTTTCTGCAGCAGGATCTGCGCGAGCAGTCCCACCACGTAATACCCATCCACAAAACGGCCCTGTTCGTCGAAAAAGAAGCAGCGATCGAAGTCGCCGTCCCAGGCGATACCCAAATCCGCTTTGTTCTGAATGACTGCACGTGCAGTTTCTTCGCGGTTTTCCAGCAGCAAGGGGTTGGGTACGCCCTTGGGGAAGCGGCCATCCGGCTGGTGATTGAGCTTGATGAATTCAAACGGCAGCAACGGTTCCAGGCGGTCCACGATATTGCCGGCACCGCCATTACCGGCGTTGACCACGATGCGCAGTGGGCGCAGCCGATTGGTATCGATCCACTGCATCAGGTGCGTGTTGTACTGGGCTTTAAAATCGCAGTGACATGCCGTACCCGGCGTCGCGGCCGGAAGCATCTCCGCATCGGCGACCAGCGCTTTCAGTTTGTCCAGATCGCAATCGCCGGCCAGCGGTGCCGCACCTGCCTGTACCAGCTTGATGCCGTTGTAATCGGCCGGGTTATGGCTGGCGGTAATACACAGACCGCCATCGAAACGTTTGCCGGCGTTGTCACCTGCGAAGGTGGCAAAGTAGATCTCTTCGGTGCCGCACTGGCCGATATGGACCGCGTTGCACCCGGCCGCGCAGATGCCGTTAATTACAGCCTCGGTCAGCGCGGGGCTGCTCAGGCGGATATCGTGGCCCACCACCAGGTTGTGCGCACCAAGCAGGCGGGCGAAGCCGTACCCGATGCGCCAGGCGATGGTTTCGTTCAGCTCGTCTGGAACGCGGCCGCGAACATCATAGGCCTTAAAGGCTGTTACTGGAAAGGTGGGCACTGGGGGCTGGGACATGTTCGGCTCTCAATTTCAGTCGCTTGGCGGCGGCGTAATCCGCTGCTTCGGTGGTGGCCACCATCAGGTGGTAGAGGGTACTGGCGGGGGCCTTTCCGTTCAGAATCTGATTGGCGCCGTCCAGCTGGTCGATGTACAGACCCGGTATCTCGTTGGAAAAGTAGTACTTGAACAGGGTCTGTATAGCGCGTGCGGCCTGGGTTTCCGCGAGCTCGCTGCCGGCTTCCGCCTGGCACAGGCTGGCCTTGATCAGCTCGGTCAAGGGCCAGCAGCGCTTGGTGGTTTTCAGTGGTGTTCCGTCCAGGGCGATGGCGTCGTACAGCAACCCGGTGTGGGATTCCAGTCCGTGGTCGATGGCGCTCTGGTATAGGCGGTCGGTATAGCGCCGCACTGGCGCGCCGCTGCGGTGATGGTACTGATGCAGCAGCCACACCCATTCCAGCATATGGCCAGGTTCCACTTCCTGGCCTTCATCGCCGCTGAGTGGGCGCCAGTCCTGATGGAAGTATTCCAGCAGTACGCCGTGTTCGGCGTCGTAGAAGCAGTTTTCAAACAGCGTGAAGATCTCGCCGGCGCGGGCCAGCCAGCGACCGTCGCGGGTGGCGTCATACAGGGCGATGAACGCCTCGAACAGATGCATGTGCGGGTTCTGGCGGCGGGCCTTACTGTCGTAGTCGCCCTCGAGCCACCCCCCCCGGGGCCCCTTGATGTAGTTGTCCAGGTGCCGGGTCAGGGCGTCCGCCTTGCGCAGTGCGGACGCATCGCCAAAGGCGCGGAAACGCCAGGCGCAGGCCAGCAGGAAGAACGCCATGTCATACACGTCCTGGCGCGCGTCGGAGATTTCATTGTCCGCGCTCAGCACGTGCACGAACACATCCGGCGCCTGGGGGTGTGTGGCGAAGCGGCTGGTAAAGGTATCCAGGCGTTCCACCCGCGCGGCACCATCGGTAATCCAGCCGCGCTGCTGCGCGCTGGCCAATACGAACATCTGTCGCGCCTGTACCCGCACCCGCTTGGGGCAGGCGAGATCGGCGTGGCCCTTGTCATCCAGCCGTTCGTGGGCGCTGCCGGTTTCCGCGTCGAAGCCCTGTTCCAGCCACAGAGGTAGGGCGGAGCGGGACATCCAGTGGGTCAGGTGGTCGGCCCATTTGGTGAGATCGTTGAGCATGGTTGTTGTTCTTGCGGTGACTTCCATAATAGTTTGTAACCGGTTACTTGATGGTGAGTCTAGGCTCGCGAAACCGGAATTGTCGAACATTATGCCTCCGAATGTAACCGGTTACAATCATCTAGCGGGTCGATCGGTGCGGACTGGGGCGCGGATAAAAGGGTGGAATGGGGTAGATTCAGCGTAGGAGGTAGCGGCGCGCAGCGCAGCGCAGGCCGCTGCCCCGGCGGTGTCAGCCTTTCAGTGGCGGTGTGCTCTTGCGCACCACAAACTCATAGGGCAGTACCGTCTCTGTATTTCCCAGTTCTTTGCCCTCGATCAACTCCAGCAGGGTCTGGAAGCCCACGCGTCCCAACTCTTCCGCGGGTTGCGCCACGGTGGTGAGGGGGGGGTCGCTGTAGCGGGCGAACTCGATATCGTCGAAGCCGGTTACTGACATCTCTTCCGGTACCTTGATGCCGGCGGATTTGAGTCCCTGCAGGCAGCCGATGGCCATCTCATCGTTCATGGAGAAAATAGCGGTGGGGCGGTCCTTCATGCGAGCAAAGTGGCTTGCGGCCATCAGGCCGGAGCCCAGAGTGAAGTCGCCGTTGATCTGCAGGTCGGGGTCAAATGGAATACCGGCGGCGGCCAGGGCCTCTTTGTAGCCGCGGAGTCGGTCCACGGCGTGGGGATTGTCCACCAGACCGGAAAGTACGCCGATGCGGCGGTGGCCCTGGTCAATCAGGTAGTCGACGATTTCTCTCGCGGCGCCGGTATTGTCGATGCGCACCGAGGGGTAAGGGGTGTTTTCACAGCCACAGGCGGAGACCATCGGAATGGCCACTTTGGGTTCCAGGGACTTGCCCGGGGTGTGCGGCCGCAACTGCAGAATGCCATCGGCCTGGCGGGTTTCCACCAGACGAATGTACTCCTCCTCGCGTGCCGTGGAGTCGCGGGTGTCGCCTAGCAGCACACTGTAGCCCTTCTGCTGGGCGGCATCTTCAATGCCGCGGATCACCGTGGCAAAGAACAGGTTGGAGAGGTTGGGGACCAGCACCACGATGGAATAGGCACGCACCGCGCGAAAGTTGCGCGCCATCATATTGGGGCGGTAGCCCACCTTCTCGATGGCGGCGTAGACCTTTTTGAGGGCCGCTTCCGATACCTTCTCTGGATTGCTGAGCGCCCGGGATACGGTGGCGATGGATACACCGGCTGCCCGGGAGACTTCCCTGATATTCGACATGCTTTCGTTTCACTGCAGGCGGGCTGTTGACCAGAAAATGGCGACCTTTGCAGGCGCCAGAGTCGCAAATTGAGCGGGAAAAGTTACCGGAATTCTTGCGCGAGCTCTAGTAAATTGATGTGTAACCGGTTACATTATCGTTTGACGCGGGCCTCCAGGGCATGCGTCCGCTATAAAAAAGCGTGAAGAAACGAAGTCGCGGCGGGTGATCGACCGGTCAGCGACGAGAACAATAACGAGCACCGCCCAGGGCTGGTAACAGGCCCCAGCCGTGCCAGGCGATCTAGAGAGAAGAGTGGCAATGAATCTCGCACCCATCGACCTGTTGGTCATCGGTTTCTACCTGCTGGCAACCCTGTTTATCGGCTTTTGGGTTTCCCGCAGGGCCTCAAGGAATATTCAGAGTTACTTTCTCGGCGGCAACAAGTTGCCTTGGTACTACCTGGGGTTGTCCAACGCCTCTGGTCAGTTCGATATTTCCGGCACCATGTGGATGGTGTACCTGCTGTTCATCTACGGCCTGAAAAGTGTCTATATCCCCTGGTTGTGGCCCGCGTTCAATCAGATTTTCCTGATGGTATTTCTGTCTCTGTGGTTGCGTCGCTCCGGCGTGATGACGGGGGCTGCGTGGATTCGTTTCCGCTTCGGTGAGGGCCGCGGTGCGGAGCTGTCCCATCTGATCATCGTCGCCTTTGCGCTGCTGGTGGTGCTTGGGTATCTCGCCTACGGGTTTGTGGGTATTGGCAAGTTTGCCGCCGCGTTTATGCCGTGGCAGCTGGCGGCAGACCCGCACACCAACGAAATTTGCTACGGGTTGATCCTCACCGTGATCACCGCCGTGTATGTGGTGAAGGGCGGTATGTTCAGTGTGGTGCTCACCGAGGTGATGCAGTTTGTGGTAATGACCATCGCCTGTATCGCCATCGGATTAATTGCCATGGTCCAGGTGTCTCCGGAAATGCTGGAGGCGGCAGTGCCCGCGGGCTGGTACAGCATGGGTGTGGGGCACACCCTGGATCTCGACTGGAGCGGAATTCTTGAGAGTGCCAACCAGCGCATCATCGACGACGGCTGGTCCTTTTTCTCGGTGTTCTTTGTGCTGGTTCTGCTGAAGGGCATCCTGCAGAGCATGGCGGGCCCTGCGCCCAACTACGACATGCAGCGTATTCTCTCCGCACGCACGCCGGTGGAGGCCGCCAAAATGAGCTGGCTGGTGAATCTGGTGTTGCTGTTTCCGCGCTACATGATGATTACCGGCCTCACCATATTGGCGCTGGTGTTTTTCACCGACGACCTGCGGGCGATGGGCGGCGATGTGGATTTTGAACAGATTCTGCCGTTCGCATTGGCAAATTATGTGCCCCAGGGGTTGCTAGGCCTGGTGATTGCCGGCCTGCTGGCCACCTTCATGTCGACCTTTGCCGCCACCACCAATTCGGCGCCGGCCTATGTGGTCAACGATGTCTACAAGCGCTACTTCAACCCGAACGGCAGCGAAAAAACCTATATGCGCATGAGCTATATGGTTTCCATTCTGTTCGTGGTGCTGGGCACGGGCATCGGCCTGTTTGCTCCATCGCTGAACGACATCATTCTGTGGATCGTAAGTGCACTTTACGGCGGTTACACCGCGGCGAATATTCTCAAGTGGTACTGGTGGCGTATGAACGGCTTCGGCTACTTCTACGGCATGCTCGCCGGCCTGGTTGCCGCGGTGCCGCTGATGTTCACCGACCTGTCACCGCTGTACGCCTTCCCCTGGCTGTTCGCGCTGTGTGTGGCCGCCAGTGTCGCCGGCTCGCTGCTGACCCGGCCAGACGATATGGAAACGCTGAAGGCGTTCTATTTCAAAACCCGCCCCTGGGGCTTCTGGAAGCCGGTACACCGCGCGCTGCAGGAAGAGCATCCCGGGCTTGAGGCAAATCGCGATTGCGCGCGCGATCTCACCAACTGCGCCGTGGGCATTTTGTGGCACACCGCGCTGACCGCGGCTCCCATATTCCTGGTGATCCGCCACTGGCCGGAATTCTCCATCGCCATGGTAGTGATCGTCGCCGCCAGTCTGTTCCTGTGGCGCAACTGGTACCGGCACCTGCGCAATGATCCGGATGCCGCGGAAAACGAAGAAGGCGGTGTTGCGAACGTCGGCAGCGGCGACCAGCGCAATGCAATTGCCAACTGATACCAACAAATTTTTTGGGGAGGCGGCCGCGCCGCCAGATGTAAAAGTAATAACAGGTTACAGGCACTATATGACTCAGTACCTCGATAACGTGCGCGCGTTGATCGCACAGCAGAACACGCTTCTGGAACAGCGGAACCAACCGGCGGCAGCTGGCAACGGTATCTACCAGCGCTGGCAGAATCCGGTCATCACCCGCCACCATATTCCGGTGGACTGGCGCTACGATCTGAACGAATCCAGCAACCCGTTTTTGATGGAGCGCCAGGGCATCAACGCTGCGTTCAACTCGGGAGCCATCAAGCTGGGTGACAAATACCTGCTCGCGGTGCGGGTGGAAGGCGTCGATCGCAAGTCCTTCTTCGCCATTGCCGAGAGCGACAACGGCGTGGATAGTTTTCGTTTCTGGGACAAGCCGGTGGTTATGCCCGAGACGGAAAACCCTGACACCAATGTGTACGACATGCGTCTCACGCAGCATCAGGACGGCTGGATCTACGGCCTCTTCTGCACCGAGCGCAAAGACCTAAAGCAGCCCGGTGATATCTCCGCGGCGGAAGCCCAATGCGGTATCGCGCGCACCAAAGACCTGAAAACCTGGGAGCGCCTGCCAGATTTGATCACCCACAGCGGCCAGCAGCGCAACGTGGTATTGCACCCGGAATTTGTCGACGGCAAATATGCACTGTATACGCGCCCGCAGGACGGCTTTATCAGTGTTGGCAGCGGCGGCGGTATCGGCTGGGGGCTCACCGAGTCGATGGAAAACGCGGAAGTGCTGAGCGAAACCCTGGTAGACACCAAGGTGTATCACACCATCAAGGAAGTGAAGAACGGCCAGGGCCCGGCGCCGATCAAAACGGACAAAGGGTGGCTGCACCTGGCTCACGGTGTGCGCAATACCGCCGCTGGTCTGCGCTATGTGCTGTACATGTTCATGACCGATCTCCATTGCCCCTGGCAGGTGACCCACCGCCCCGCCGGTCACCTGATCGCACCGGAAGGCAGTGAGCGTCTCGGCGATGTGTCCAACGTGGTATTCAGCAACGGTTGGATTCAGGATCAGGGCAAGGTGTACCTCTATTACGCCTCCTCCGATACCCGCCTGCACGTAGCCACCAGCACCGTCGAACAGCTGCTGGACTACTGCATGAATACCCCGGAAGACGGACTGCGCTCTGCCACGTCTGTACAAGCCCGCATCGAACTAATTGAGCGCAACGCCGCGGTACTCAGGGATCTGTAAGTGATGGAAAGCTTGGAAGCAGCAATCCCGCAACCGCAGCGGACGCGACAAGACGCACTAGTAGCGTTGATTCCTGAGTTTGAACAGCAGCTCGGGGATATCGCCCGCTGGTGGCGGGACTATTCGCTGGATGAAGCCCACGGCGGGTTTCTCGGCGAGGTCAGTGTGTACAACATTCCACGTGTTCAAGCGGACAAGGGTGTGGTGCTGAATGCACGCATTCTGTGGTTCTTCAGCGAGCTGGGGCTGCATTATCGCGCCGCCGGCAAGCCGGACGCGGAAGCGACTGCGCTGGCGCAGCGCGCCTTCGATTACTTCATGCAGTATTTCGATGACGCCGAACAAGGCGGCGCTTTCTGGTCGCTGGATTATCGCGGCCAGATGCGCGAGGCGAAAAAGCAGACCTACGCCCAGGCGTTCTGCATTTACGGTTTTGCCAGCTTCTATCGTCTCACCGGCAACGCCTTGGCGTTGGAAAAGGCGCTGCTGTATTTCCGCAAAATCGAAGCGCACTGCGTGGATCGCGATCTGGGTGGCTATGTGGAAGCGGTAGCCCGCGACTGGAGCGCGGTAACCGACTACCGGTTGAGTGAGAAAGACTTGAACGCGCCGAAAACCATGAACAACCATCTGCACGTGCTGGAGGCCTATACCGGCCTCTACCGCGCGCTGCCGACAGAGGAAGTGGCCGGTGCGCTGCGCGCGAGCATTCAGTGGTTCTGTGAACACATCGTCAATGCCGACAATGGCCATCTGCGCCTGTTCCTGGATATGGAATGGCGGGATGTTTCCGGGGGCTATTCCTACGGCCACGATATCGAGGGCAGCTGGTTACTGGCGGAGGCGCTCGAAGTACTGGGAGATCACGAACTTGAACAGCGCTATATGCCGCTGGTGCGCGCACTCTCAGACTCGTGTTTACATGAGGGTATCGGCGATCGCGGTCAGGTGCTGGATCATTATGATTTCAACACCTGTACCCGTACACCCGATTCGGAGTGGTGGGTGCAGGCAGAAGCATTGGTAGGATTCTTGAACACGTGGGAGTCCATCGGCAACGACAACTATGCTCACGCTTTTGGTTCGGTTTGGAAGTACGTAAAGTCTTTCCAGATCGACCACGAAGACGGCGAATGGCTGTACCACGCCTCGCTGGATCACACCGATAAAGGTGATCAACGTTACAAGCTCGGCTTCTGGAAAGGACCCTATCATAACGGGCGCGCCATGATGGAAGTGATTCGACGCCTGCAGCGGATCAGGCAGCAAGAGGCCAGTGAAAAAGTGCAAGAGGAGACTGATCATGAAACTGTTGCGTAGTCTTGTTGCTGTGGCGGTCTCGGCCGTGGCGGTAAGCGGATGTAAGAACTCTGTAAGTGAATCACTGCCGCAGCATTGCGAAATACCTGCGTTGCCCGGCGGTGAAGAACAGGTAGCAGCCTTTACGGGTTTTGAGCATTTTATTCGTCGCGACGGTATCCAGCTACTCGACGGTGATGAGCCTGTGCGGTTTATCGGTCTGCACGCCACCGAGCTGCACCTTATCGAAGACGATGCTGCGTCAAAAGGCAGCACCATCGGTAGGTCCGACCACTTTCGCTGGCCCAGTGCGCGGGAGCAGGCCAACTGGATCAAGTCACTGGTCTACAGTGGTCACAGTATTACTCGTATTTACACGCTTTCCGTGGATGATATAGAGCTGCCCCAAGAAGTGCGTGTAAATATGCGTCCGCATATTGTCAAAAATTTGCAGACCGGTGCCATCGAACTGGATGAATCCGCTATGCAGGTATTCGACCGTATGGTGTACCTGGCAGATCAATATGGCCTGCGCCTAATCGTTCCCGTCATCGATCACTGGAGTTGGTGGGGAGGAAAACACGAGCTGGCAAAAATGGTCGGTGAAGGCGACCGCGACACCAAGGAAGATGGACCTCTGTACGATGTAAGCAGCAAAACCTACGCGGCCTACGCCTCGATTATCGAGCAGTTGTTGACCCGAAAAAATACCTGTACCGGGCGAGAATATCGTGAAGAAAAATCTATTATGGCTTGGGAGACCGGCAATGAACTGCGCGGCACCAACAAGGAATTTCTTGCGGAAACCGCAGCCCTGTTTAAACGCATTGCTCCGAATCAGCTGGTCGTAGACGGCGACCAACAAGCGGACTATAGCAACCCGCCAGATTCCGCGGATATAGAAAGCGGTGAATTCCTAGGCCTGCTCGATCCCAATGTGGACCTCCAATCCAACCACTTCTACGGTCCCTATATGTCTCCGGAAGTTGTACGTAAACAGGCGGCCCTTGCGCGCAAGTTCAACAAGCCGCTGTTTATTGGTGAGTACGGTCTGCAGCCCATTGAATCTATTCGCGCAGTTACTGATACATGGGTAAACGAGCCTTCGGTAGCGGGCGCATTGGTGTGGGGCTACCGCGGTCACAGGGAAGCAGGTGGCTTCTATTGGCACTATGAATCCGATGGCCATATGAGCTATCACTTGCCGGGCTTTGCGGTAAACGAAAAAAACCAGGAGTCAGCTGTTATCGATATGATACGCGCGGTTCAGGCCAAAATAAGCGGCAATGCGCGCGCCGAGGCACTGAGCCAAACGTGGCCGGTTCCGGAAGCGCCCTGGCTACATCCTGTCGGCGAAAGTGGCGCTATCAACTGGATGGGATCGCCTACAGCGAAATCCTACCGCCTGTATCGGTCGTCGGATGGCGGCGAAAACTGGACCCTGTATGCGGACGAACTAATCGACGCAAAAAATGACTGGGACCCGCAGACCATGGACCTGTATCGAGAAGCGGAAGCGCCAGGGCTGCAGTGTTTCAACTATCGACTGACTGCGGTGAATGAGCGCGGTGAATCGGCACCTTCAAATATAGAAAAATTCTGCGGCACTCAATTGGACTGAGCGTTGTCAGGAAGAAATTTTCGCGGATCCTGTATCTAATTTGGTCCGGATCTGCGGAAATATGAGCATTCGCAAGAATGCTCGAGGTCGTGGACCTCTCATCTCTCAGAGGCTATTCTCGTCGGCCTCTTTAGCTGGGCGCCTCAGGGAAACCTGAGGCGCTTTTTTTTGCGAAACATCGCTGTACCCCATGATCTAACCTTCCAAATAAACTGAGATGGGATTGCTTTGGGTGCCCGCCTGGGTTCATTTCGAGTAGATATGATTGAGTGATAATTCTGGAAGCGTTTCTAAGTGCGTGCAGTTGTAGAAATTTAATCAGGCAGTGCGAATCTCCTATGAGGGGGCGCTGAAAAAAATTGCACCGAAGAATTAGATAAGGACATTGCGACAAGAAATCGTCGTGAGAGCTAATGTCCCGTACGCCTGGAATATATCTATTTTTTTCGGAAAACTGTGCCACAGCTAGTGCCTCCTCTTGATACTGTTCTGTCCAGGGTGCCAACATTCCGAATGACGAAATGCAAACAGAACACCTAAGCGTTATGAACACCCGTCTAGATCGGCTGGATAACGCCGCCGCAGGATACCTCTCGTTGCTCATTAATGCCAAACCTGCCACTCGTATGGAGAAATCCTCCAGTTGTGTGGAAAAATCAGCTCGGTTACTCCGATGTCCTGATTGCTGACTCGGGCGGCTTCGATGATGGCATCGGTGGCTTAATGAGTACCGCACCAACCGGCAGTGGTAGCACTTGCCCAGGACTCGAAAAATAAAATGGGGAGTACTGCAAAGTATTAATCGACGACCAAGGAGGGTGATAAGAAAAACCAAGTCGAAATCGCCAGTAGCAATGGAGATAAGGTGGTCTCTCAGAACACGCGCTATAGGAAAATCTCATCGTCCTCGAAGAACTGGAGAAGATGGGAAAGTCTTCTGGTATTTCAAGAATTCTCACTAGCCTTTGGATGACTGCGCGGCGGATATGCCGCTGTCTTGCCATTCGTCAATGAGTGCTTGCCATTGTTCTGCGGATCGACGCGGGCGCGAGGTATGGGTGTTTGTAGAATTCATGGTTGGCCTCTGTGTTGTTGACGGTGGCCAGAATAGTGTTGAGTATTGGCTTGGTGAATGACGCTCTAAAATGAACGGTTACGGCGCAGAGGAAGTTGATTAATACGGATGTGATTGACGGAAACTGCGCATTGGTTTCCCGTGGGTGCAAGTCCCACCCGGGCAAGGCTGGTCACCACCCGGAAGCGAGTCTTGGGCTGTCCAGCGGTGACGTTGGCGGTTAAGCGTAGACAGCGAGTCAGTAGGCCTCGGTGTGATATGTTGTTCGATCGGTTACAAAGCAAGGGCAAATTTCTATATGAGCCGCCCCGCGTTTCGTGGGGCGGCTCATAATTACTAATATCTGCAATCGTAGCGCTGAAAATAACTATCACTTGAAAGAGGACCACAAATTCCCGTCTCACAAGATTTCACTTTCCACTCGATATCAACTGGAGTATAAGCATACCCATTGTTATCAGTTGTTGTATGCTCTAACATCCAAACTCCCGTTTCGCGAATCCTATAGTAAACAGCATAGCTTGTTGCAACATCGGTCCATTCGAGGAGGTCGATAGCCCGGCCACCATAGTCTTCACATCCGACAAATGAACCCCAAATAGAAGGGGGAGGCAAAGGAATAGAAGGAACAGCTGTACCTTGTGGGTCCATTTCACTCCATGTCTCTGAAATAGCTTCAGTTAAATCGGCATTATTAATATGTTTTACGGATGCTTCCAGTGCTACCCAGAAATCTGTCCAGTCATATCCATCTGAATCTTCATCTTTGATGTGATATCCAACTCTCATGGCAAGTTTTAATGTGAGTCTTGAAGAGACGCCTTCTTTGCGACTCACTCGGTAAAAGAAATTTGAAAAAATAGTCCCATTTTCATGATAGGATTTGGAACTGCTGAAGTTCAGAAATTTTTTACTAACTTTCGCATCTCTAGGCACACTAGAAAAACCATCACCGAAAACCCAGTCAGACTTCCAGGTGCTTCTTCCGTCAGTAGTAGCTGCCATAACATCTGCCAGTCCTTCCCCTAACGAGCGGAGAAACACATTTAGTCTTCCACCTATAGCATCTTCCCCAAAATCTGGATTTCGCTTTATCATGAGCCTATGGGCTCTCTCATGCACAACCAATTCCTTTTGGCTTGAATAATACTCTCCATTTTGTATATAGGCCTGAGAAGCGGTATCTTTGGGGGGGAAAAGTATAGTATCTGTTGATGGCCAATAAACAGGATTCGATACAGGAGTATCCAAGACTACATTTATTTCACCAGGAAAACAGCAGACAATATCATCCACCAAATTCCAATTATTTTCAGCATTATTAATTATCCAAAATGGATCAGAATATTTTTTAGGATCAAACGGCGACTCAGCCCAGCCTATGATGGCATTAATCTCTTCAGGATCGGGAATATTTGGGTTAGGTTTCTCGTATGCCACAACATGTGATTGGTCATTGCCAGTAGTCTTTGGGCATTCAAGAGGAATCCCGTAATCTTTAATGCAAACCTTAGTGCGGGCTTCGTAATCCGCATGAACTCCGCCATTGTCTATTCTAAATTCACCAGAAATAGCGTCAACGGTAACTACACTATGGCCAACCGTCATATGTTTTTTAGATGTAAATACGAACCGCCAATATGGGTGAAGCGATTTATCTGAGCCAGGCTGAAAAAAGAGAGAATGCCTCTTGAATGACGCCATATCTTTTTGTGAACCATTAGAAATTCCAATGGCATTAAACGCGATGTTTAGCGCAGCTCCTTCATCAATCCAGGCTGGTCTGTTATGTTCAATTTTCGCCGAATCATATATTTTGAAATTTATATTAACAATATTTCCGGTGGAAGACTCCACTTCTATCCTATTAATTTCATTAATAGGTATCCCGTAACTCATTTGTCTAAATTCAATGACAAAATTGCCATCTGATTCTGGGTCGCCTTCTATGTTATATATTTCAAAATGCTCATCTCCTGACATTTGAAGAAACGGTGACAACCCTTTTACTGTCTCCTCAATATAACTGTCCCCACTATTAACCAAAGAATGGAGATCTATTTTTCCAATATTCCCTCGTATCAACTGCAAATACGAGTGAAAGTTAGATTCCCTTGACCGAATAAGACTGGGATCTATGCTGTCACGCATTAATTTTCGCTCATGGATCTTGTTTAACTCAAAGTACTCATCTCTTACAGTTGGGTGCATGACAAATTTTTTATTTCCGATGAATTCTTTAGAGATTTTTTCTTTGCGAATCTTATAAAAATAGATTTCTTTGCTGCCTCGCGCAGATTTGATTCTGTATAACTCTCCATCGTGATGGATTGTTCCTACAACGTTTCCACTTTCTGGATCGATGGATATTATTGAGCGTCGACCATTTTTTGAATCAACATTCCCGACATAGTTCATAATAAGACTTGGGTGATTTTCATCCGTTTCTAGTGAAAATTCTTCCTTATGCTCAATATGATTTATATTAACTGGGAATTTAACAAAGACACGTTCATACTCTGCCATCGATAAGACATTAATATTTAGTATACCTTGGGGCTCGAAAATTTCGCCATCTAAGCCGTCGAGAAATGACTTCATAGACTTTGATTTGGGTGCCATTAATTCCGACTCTATTACTGGATGTCTCAAGGTATTCTGAGCCATTGTGTTTTCCGTAAATTCGATCGCCGTTGTTTTTTCAGAACTAGAAAATACAATCCCCGGCGAGCCAATTGCAAAAGTGAGCAAAACTAACCGGAATGTAAAATTGCTAGTATTTTTCATGACAATTCCTTATGTTTAAGATCGTGAAAACGCAGATCGGTGCCTAGATGTATCACATACATATATTTCATTAATGTTAAGCTCAACTTAAAAAGTGACATATATATCAACGGATCCCATAATCCATGTAATTTTGGTAAAATTAAATGCGCGATTTAGAAGGAAGGCTACAATTGATACTGAATAGGCAAGTTAGTAGGTTCGGCATTGATGCCGACCAGGTGATACGCACTAGCGAACTGCGATTACATGATCAAGAGTGATCCATGCTAGATTTGCAGCCAGGAAAATGTCAGCACTTATAGGTGGAATTTTTCAACCTGATGGTCATGCTCATCTATAACCAATCGAAAGTTGTGCCGAAACACAAGGCTGTGAGTATATTCCACGCTTTCAGAGTTCAGCTGAAAATTTGAATGCAAGACGTCAGTGGAATAAAATCATCGAATGTATTAATTACAAGCCAGCAAAATGTCTTGCTGTTTTACTTGAATACTAAGTATTCTATCTCTCATTAGTTAACATTAGAATTAAGGATGATTTTTTATGTTTAAGAAATTTATTTTTGCGCTTGCCTTTACATCAAGTTTCGCGCTGGCCGTTGATGAAACAGTTTATCAAAGAACTGTGAACAATCTTAATCGTGGCGAAACTAAAATACTCTATCGTGTTGCTGAATTTCCACAAGGGATGAGTCAAATTTTTAATAAATACGTTGATAAAATGGATCCAATGAATCGCGGTATCGCTGAGTTCGGGGAATTCTTCGACACGGGAGATATTTTGTCGGAAAAGCCAAACTTAAGACTAGTATTCGCATTTTCTTCAAATGAGTCCGGTGCGATTTTGGTTCAACATGGAGGCGGAGGCATCAGCGCATATGTAAATGTAATTATCTTTGAAACAACAGAGGACTGGTATTGCCGTGTAAATTTAGGCCGTGATTTGTCCTACCTTGACACTCTGCGAGTTGAAAGCGTCCTGAGAGATAGAATTAAGCAAGGAGAATCACCTCATTGTGAGGAATAGCGATTTTCTAACTCCAGCAAATAGTGAGCAGTTGGTTCTGGTGTGTGTCGATGAATCCCCAAGAATAATGGAGTCGCACCCATGACGCCAACACGGATACCATTTGGCAAGTGCAAATCGTCGATGTCGAAGCCACATACTGAGAGGATAGAGCGCAGTAAGCGGCCAGTCTTCCCCCCCCCTCAATGTGGGCAATTTAGATGCCACCGGGTTTTAGTGATGGGTAAGTTTGCATTAGCGGCAGTACTTCCGCAAACATCACAAGCTGAAATAGAGGGTCAACCGGCATTCTGGAAATTTTCGCCAAAAATAGGTTAACTTTTTGTTTTCTAAAGTAAGCGTCCGGGCATCACACCTTGTCAGCGATCGCCCAGTTATGAGGCAGTAATTCGCCAATGGCACTCGCGCGCTGCGTCGGCAATCGTTGCATCACATCTTTCAGATACGCATAGGGATCATGACCATTCAGCTTGGCTGACTGGATCAGGCTCATGATCGCTGCCGCACGCTGGCCACTACGCAAGCTGCCGGCGAACAGCCAGTTGCTACGCCCCAAGGCCCACGGTCGGATCTGGTTTTCGACATGGTTGTTGTCGATGGGAACAGCGCCGTCGTCGCAGTAGCGCGTCAGCGCCTGCCAACGCTTGAGACTGTAATCTATGGCTTTGGCGGTCGCCGATCCATTGGGCATCTTTTGTCGGTGCTGCATCAGCCACTGGTGGAGGCTTTCCAGGATTGGCTTTGAATGTTCCTGACGCAGCTGCTTTCTCGCTTCAGCGGTAAGCGCTTTGGCTTCCCGCTCGATGTCATAGAGCCTCTGTATTTGTTGCAATGCCTGTTCGGCGATCTGGCTTTTGTTCGCCAAGTGCAGGTCGTAGAACTTCCGGCGAGCATGGGCCATGCAGCCGATCTCGGTAATGCCGCTACTGAAGCCGGCTTTGTAGCCACTGTAGTCGTCACACACCAGCTTGCCCTGCCAGCCTTCGAGGAAGGTGCGCGCATTGGCACCGGCACGGGTCTCCGCGAAGTCATAGACCACGGCGTTGACGGTTGCCGTCGAGGTACTGCAGTAAGCCCAGATATACGCACGGTGCGTTTTCTTTTTGCCCGGTGCCAGCATGGGCACCGGGGTTTCATCCGCGTGGAGAACCGGCTGCTGCAGCAGTTCTTTGCGCAGTGCATCAACCAGGGGTTGCAAGGCAACACCGCAGCGACCAACCCACTCCGCCAAGGTGGAACGGGAGATGGCTAGACCAGCGCGGGCAAAGATCTTCTCCTGCCGGTAGAGCGGCAGGTGATCGGCGTATTTGGCGATCAGCAGGTGTGCCAACAGACCACTGGTGGGGATACCCTTGTCGATGATCTGTGGCGGCACTGGTGCCTGGGTAATGCGCTCGCAACGTTTACAGGCCCACTTTCCGCGGATATGGCGTTCTACGGTGAAGGTGCCCGGGGTGTAATCAAGCTTTTCACTGACGTCTTCACCGATGCGCTGGAGCTGACAACCACAGTCGCACTGAGTGTTGTCCGGCTCGTGCTCAATGATCTGGCGCGGCAGCTCGGGAGGAAGTGGCGACCGTTTGGGTTGACGCTTCGCAGGCTGAGGAGTTGAAGCAGCGGATCTGATTAGCTCCATCTCTACAGCGGCGATATCGGCTTGCACCAGCTCGTCCAGCAGGCTGGTCTGGTGGGCATTGAGTGCTTCGCTGCTCTTGCCGAAGTGATGGCGCTTGAGGATGGCGAGTTCGTGTTTGAGTTTGTCGTTCAGCAGCTGCTGGTTATGAAGCCGCTTTTTGTCTTCCGCCGACTCAGCAAGCAACTGCGCCGCGAGTTGGCGCAGCTGGTTGGCATTGAGACTGTTGAGATCGGGCGGTGTTGTCATGGCCGGCATCCTGCCAGATTTCACCGCCCATGGTGATTACCAGATAGGACGTTTTGACGGCTGTGTTGGCCACAGAAAGGGGCTGCTAGAGTAGAGCAATCCGGTGATCGCGACCGACCTGGTGCCAGGGCAGCCCGATCACCAGTGCCTGCAGCTGTTCCGCTGTCAGGGCAACCCGTTCGCCTTGCCAGGGCTTGCCCCAAACAAAGCTACCCTGGTGCAGGCGACGCGCCGCCAACCACAAGCCAAAGCCATCGTGCACCAGAACCTTCATGCGGTTACCGCGTTTGTTGGCAAACAGGTAGGCACTATGGGGCTTAGCTTCACCGAACACCTGCACGACACGGGCCAGCGCCGTATCCGGCCCAGCGCGCATATCCATTGGTTCGGTGGCCATCCAGATCTCATCGAACTGGATCACGCTTGCAATGCCCGGAGCCAGGGAATGGCACGGTCGATCTGGGCAAGCGGCCAGCGCACCTTGATGCCGGCCAATTCAAAGACCACGTCGTCTGCCACCCCAGGCGGTGCGGGCAGTGGTACTGGAACAAACTTCTGTTCGGCAGGCTTCTGTTTACCCTCGGCTTCGCGCCGCCACTTGTGGATCAGGTTGGCATTGATCCCATGCTGGAGGGCAACACTCGCGACGGACGTACCGGGCTCTTGGCAAGCTCTGAGAATCTTGGCCTTAAGCTCCGGGGAATGCCGGCGACGCTTAACGGGAGTCTTAACGGGGATGATGTCACTCATAATAGGTGTCCACTTGTTGATAGGTGGACACCTAAATTACAGCGCGGAAATCGGATTGAAAGACGGGATTACCGGACGGTTACGATATTGAGTCCAAGTTTGAATCCGATGCAACCATGCGCGTCATCAACGTACCACATATTCACTCGTGGCTTGCACCAGTTATTTACACGTTACCATTGCAGTTGCTGAGCTATTACGCGGCAATTATTAAGGGTACGGATGTAGATCAGCCGCGTAACCTAGCTAAAAGTGTTACGGTTGAATAGTGAGCTGGGGACTTGCGAATGTTCAGTCTAAATTTGCACAAGTATAATTAAAAGAACGATAGTAAGTCACACTGTCGCTACCACTTAAGGTAATTCGAAAAAATTCATTGCCGCCACGTGCCTATATAGTGAGCTCAGATTTTCATTCCTGTCTCTTAGTGTAATTATCGCCGATTTCACTAGCGGTGGTCTGACTTCTAATGGAGTTTTTGGGTGAGCCATTGAGTTGGTAGGTTTTTGATAGATTGTCGTGTATGGAGGGCGTAAGATTTTGATTAGTCAAAATGAGTTTTTTATCGAGTGTCGTTTGAAAATTGAGCGAGCCGTATCTGTATTTCATAAGGATGATTTTTTGCCTAGTGGAGGTTGGCGAGATTACTGGATCATATCATTATGGTGGATGCTGCCCGCAGCAGCGTATGTTTTCGTGGTTGAGTGGTTTCGGGGATTCAGAGCGGTGGATTATTTCGACACTGCGATGAGTCAGGGGGTTAGTCCTGAGCTTTGGAATGTGATCGGCGTTTTTGGATTTACGTCTCTGGGGTTTGGTATTTTTACAGTAAATTTTCCATGTTTACATACTGTATTTATAAGAAGTGCCAACAAGCTATTACTCATCGCGTTCGATATTGGGCTTCTATCGTTTGGTATTATATTGAGTAAGGTAATTCTTGCATTTGGTGACGCTGAAATTACTTCGTGGAAAACGTGGTTTTTCGGTATCGGTGCTTTCGTTTTTCTTCCTGTAGTTTTTGCTCTGAATACTATACTTTGGTATCTTGCTACGATTATTCATAATCAGGGAACTGCCGATATGTGTTCTCCTATCATGCGCAGTTTTGCTCGGCTTAGTGGTCTTACTCGTTCCATTCTTGGAGTGGTGGTGATTACGGTGCCTATTTGTTTCCTCTTGTTGGAACGATGAAGCACCCATTATGTTATTTTCTCAAGCAAAGTGGCAGGTATTCTCCTGCCACTTTGCCTTTAACTTAATGAGTGCCAGCCGTTTTCTCTGACGGATTCAGCTTGGATGCATGCGCCTGAATAATTTCCAGCGTGCTCCTATCGCTGTCGAAAACAGAGTTGAGTCCCTGCGGCTCCTGAGGTGGGTCGCCGAGAAAATCATTGCCCGGTTGCCAGATATATTCTGGATTCCCGCTGCGGCCGTAACCGCTGAAGGTCCAGAAATTGGAGCCGGCGAAGGGGCCGTCTTCGGCAATATCCTGTTCAATGCGGGCGTAAATGGCGGTGAGGAAACGGTCGCGGTATTCGGTGCCGCTGTCCGGTGAGAAACTGCCTCCATCGCGCTCCACCCCAAATTCTTCCAGTACCAGCGGCTTGTTCAGGTCGTCGGCGATCTGCGCGTGAGAGTCGAGATAGCGGGTGGCCTTTTCCAGTGCGCTCCCGTAGGTCTGCTCTGGGTTCGTCGCATCGAACCATCCCCAGTTCTTGATCCACAGATGCACAGTGAGATAGTCGATGGCATCGCTGGCGTGGGCTCTCACATACACTTCTGCCTGCTCCTGGCTGCCGGCCAGCCCCTCACTGCCGCTGCTTACCAGCTGGCTCGGCGCCAATGATTTGATAGCGGCGGCGGAGTTGTGTACCCAGCGGATATAGTCGGCGGCGCGCTCGGGATCGTAGTTGGCGCCGCCGGAGCGGGGTTCATTGGCGAGCTGCCAGGCCATGATGGTGGGGTCGTTCTTGTACGTTTTTCCCGTAACGGAATTCACTCGTTCGATCAGGCTGCCGGCGGCCTTCAGGTACTGCTGCTGGCAGGGCGCACAGCGATAAAAGTCTGTGGTGTTTTCGATATATTCGTCCCACTTGCCGCTGATATCCGGATCGTCCAGTGCGATGTCTTCATGCCACACCAGGTATTGCGACATACCTCCGGACCACTGCCAGAAATTGGTGAGGTACAGCACCGCCTTCATATCCCTTGCCGCCATTTCTGCCAGTAGAATATCCAGGCCTGCTTGCAGGTCCGCATCGTACTCGTTTGGCGCGCTGATGACTGCGGGTGAAACACTGCGGGAATGTGCACTCTGCTCAGACAGTGCAAGTACTCTCAGATTGGTAATGCCGCGTGCGCGCAACAGGTCCAGCTCGCGAATCAGGCGCGTTTTATCCGTTGCCGCTAGATAAGCGCCGTACCAGTAGTTAGTACCCACATAGTGATAGGGCGCTCCCGCAAGCTGGAATTTTCCATCCTGTACCTGCACGAAGGCACTCGGTGCGGCGGTCGTGGAACTGACATTGATGTCAGCCGTGCAGGCGCCGAGGGCAAGACTGCCGACAATAGCGCTGGCAGTGGTCGCTCTGAGTCTGAAAGAAAGGGCATTTATTTTCATCAGTTTTTCTCTCTTCATTTTTGGTTGTGGGGGGATTCAGCTCTGGTTGCGCGCGGCTTTGTAGCGGGCAAGCAGCGCGTTGGTGCTGGCATCGAATCGCTGGCATTCACCAGTAGATGCGATTTCCGGTAGTAAGTCATCGCAGATCTGCTTGCCCAGTTCAACGCCCCACTGGTCGAAGGCGTTGATATCCCACAGTACGCTCTGCGCGAACACCTTGTGTTCGTAGAGTGCGATCAGTGCGCCGAGACGGGAGGGGGAGAGTTGGTCCGTGAGCAGCGTATTGCTGGGGCGATTGCCCGGCATCACCTTGTGCGGGGCCAGTGCATCGGCTTGCTTTTCGTCCATGCCGGTGGCGAGCAGCTCGTCGCGCGCCTGCTGCAGATTTTTGCCCACCATGAGCGCGCGGCTCTGGCTCAAACAGTTGGCGACCAGCAGGTCGTGGTGATTTCCGGTTGGGTTGTGGCTTTTTAGTGGCAGGATAAAGTCCACCGGTACCAGAATGTTGCCTTGGTGCAACAACTGATGGAAGGAGTGCTGACCGTTGGTGCCCTCGGTACCCCAGATGATCGGAGATGCAGGCTGTGGAAACGGCTCCCCATCCATGTGCACGGATTTGCCGTTGCTCTCCATATCCAGCTGTTGCACATAACTGGGGAATTCCCGCAGGTAGTGGTCGTAGGGTAGCAGTGCGAGGGTGTCAGCACCCCAGAAGTTCTGGTACCAGAAGCTCAGCAGCGCGAGTATTACTGGCATGTTCTGCGCGAGTGGCGCCAGCTGGAAGTGGTTATCCATGGCCGCCGCACCGTGCAGAAACTCTTCAAACCGGTCGCTGCCGATGGCCAGCGCCAGTGGCAAACCGATGGCGGACCAGATGGAGTAACGGCCGCCCACCCAGTCCCACATGGGAAAAGTATGTTCGGGAGGGATGCCGAACTCGGCGATGCGATCGATGGCGGTGCTCACGGCAGCGAAATGGTTTGCTACTGCATCCCTGTTGCCGGTCTTTTCCAGCAGCCAGCTTCGCGCGGTTTGCGCGTTTGCCAGGGTTTCCTGGGTGGTAAAGGTTTTTGAGGCGACGATGAACAGCGTTGTTTCCGGGTCGGCACCGCGCAGTTTTTCCGCCAGATCACTGGCGTCCACATTTGAGACAAACTGTACACGGATGCCCGGTTTATGGTAGGGCGTCAGCGCCAGGTTTGCCATGGCTGGCCCCAGATGCGAGCCGCCGATGCCGATATTGATGATATTGGTCAGCGGTTTGCCGGTGATGCCGTGGATTTCTCCTCGGTGCAGCGCGTCGGTGAAATTGGCAATTTTTTTCCACGCGTTGCGGATTTCTTGTTGTTCGCCTGTGAGACCCGGCCGTGGGCTGCGCAGCAGGGTGTGGAGCACCTGACGCTGTTCGGTGCGGTTGATGACGTCGCCGCGGAACATGGCGTCAATTTTCTGGGGCAACTGTCGAGCTTCCGCCAGCGTCTGTAGCGCAACCAGCGCTTCATTGTCGATGCGGTTCTTGCTGTAGTCGAGGGTCAGGCCGGCGGTGCTCAGGGTCATCTGATCCGCGCGCTGTGGGGACTCCGCAAACAGCGTGTTCAGCGAGGTCTGCGCGAGCCGGGCGCGGGCGCTTTGCAGTAACTGCCACGGCGTCGTGGAGGCGGGGTGTGTCATAGATTGGATTCCTGTGTTGTTCTCGATGTCTGGTCCCGACGCTTGGGTTGCCGCCAGTGTGGTTTGAGGAATCGTACCGGTACCCGCCTGCGGGGGCAGGAATTCTTGATCCCGCTTACGGGAATGGCGCTACTGTCTGCTATTGAAACAGATTGTGTAACCGGTTACACCTGGTTCTGCGGGTTTTGTAACGAATCTGTGTGCTTTTATGGGGCGTTATTCGGCGCCCTGTAAAAGGTTTGCACTGTCGGCGTGCTTGTAATAAAGTCGAAATGGAACCGGTTACATGGTGCGCTCGTACTTCGAACAAGTGCAGGCCGTATAGCCAGACGGAAGAAGAGAGTAAATGAAAGGGCTTAGGGCCCATTTGTCTTTGAAGTTTTGTAACCGGTTACATTTTCGGGCGAAAAGACCGCCCGGAAGTTGGCGTTATGATGAGGTATCGCGCCATCCGGCCCCTGATGCGGGGTACGGGACAGCTACAAGATAATAAACAATGAGGGAAACCAAATGTTGGCTAAGAAACTTCCGTTTGCCCAGGCCGTCCTGGCATCCAGTATTGCGGCCTGCGGTGTGTCGGTATCGCCGCTAGTGGCAGCCCAGGAAGACCAGGCGCTGGAAGAGGTGATCGTGCAGGGCATTCGTATGTCCCAGGAGACCGCGATCAATACCAAGCGCGATGCCTCTTCCATCGTCGACTCCATTGTGGCGGAAGACATCGGCAAACTGCCGGATGTCACCATCTCCGACTCTCTGCAGCGGATTACCGGTATCCAGATCCGCCGCTCCGCCGGTGAGGGCAGCTCCATCAACGTGCGCGGTATGCCGCAGGTGATGACCACGCTGAACGGCGAGTCCTATATGGGAGCGGGTTCGGTGACCACCGTACAGCCCAATTTCAACGATATTCCCGCGCCGCTGTTTGCCGGCGCCGATGTCTACAAGTCGCCCACCGCGTCCCAGCTCTCTGGCGGCATCACCGGTATGGTTAACCTCCGTACCCATCGCCCGATGGACTTCGACAGCGGCGTGACCACGGCCTTCTCGGCAGAGGGGCAGACCGGCCGCGACTCTGAAGAAACCGATAGCTCCCTGTCCGGGTTATTCGCCTGGAACAATGATCGCGTAGGCACGCTGCTGTCCGTCTCTGCTTCCAACGTCAACCTCGCCAACTATTACATGGGCATGGCCGGCGGCGGTTCCGATGCGGGCTGGTCCGGGATGCCGTCGGAAGCGGGCACCGATGCAGACAACTGGAATTACCACGGTAACGACATGAATGGCGATGGCGACCTGGATGACAGCTACATCGCCTATCAGGGCCACAGCGCCTACAACCAGTTTGTCGAGCGCGAACGTCTCGGCCTGAACGGCTCGCTGCAGGCAGACCTGGGCAACGGCTTCGATGTGGTCGCAGAATTCTTCTATACGCAGATGGATGAACACGATCGCAGCGCCGGTATTGCCATCTCCGACAAATGGCAGCAGTGGGGTTGGGCCGATCCGGTGGTTTCCTCCCAGGCCGCCGATCATATCAACACCGTGCAGGTATACGAGGCCAATGGTCGTCGCCTGAAATCCTATTCCGATGTCAAAGTAACCGAGTCCGAGTCCACCAACGTCAACATTGAACTGAACTACGACAACGGCGGTGCCTTTATCGGCAGCGCGCGTCTGGTATACGGCGAGGCAGAGCAGAGCCGTCTGAACAGCTATGTGGATATCGACATGGCGGACGGCAGCCAGTGGGGTGTGCAGTATCCGCAGTATGCAGGCGGCGCTCAGGCCAGTAACCCGGGCGGTTACAGCGACCCTTACCAGTCCATCACTGTGGATTATCGCGGCGATCAGCCACACTGGAGCGGTGTGCCGGATCTTGTCAGGAATCTCGACGGCTACTCCATTGGTGCGGTGTCTTCGGAAAACAACTACGACCGCGAAGGCGATATGACCATCGCCCGTTTCGATGGCTCCTACGAATTTGCCGAACAGAACTTCTTCACTTCGATGGACGCCGGCTTGCGATACTCCGATCGCGGCGCGGAAAATACCCAGTACCACCTGCTGGCTCCGATTGGCGATGACGGTTGCCTGGTGCGCTGGAAGGCCACCGACGTGGTTATGAGTGGCGGTGCCTGCTCCTTTGGCGACGGTGATGGTACCTACTATACCGCCGGCAAACCGATCTCCCTGGCGTCCTTCGGCAGCGATGTACAGTGGGTCACCGACTTCGGTGGCGTGACAGGTATTCCCGGTGTGTACACCCTGAACCCATCCGCCATGGACAACGTGCTGGCGTTCCAGAATTCGCTTTACGCCAACAATCAGCGGGCTGTGATCCCCGGCCAGACCTATGCCGTGAATCTGCAGGAAACCTCCGCTTACCTGCAAGCCAATTTTGAAACCGAGCTGGGCGTACCGGTAACCGGCAACGTAGGCCTGCGTGCGGTACAGACCGATCTCGAAGTGGAGCAGCGCGTCGTGGGCAGTTCCCGTGACTACGGTGCACCGGAAGTGGATGGCGGCGCCTTTGTCACCAGCCGCTCCTACACCGACCTGCTGCCGAGCCTGAACCTGGCGTTTGACCTGCGCGAGGACCTGATTCTGCGCGCGGCCTATGCCAAAACCACCTCCCCGCTGAATCTGGAACAGTGGGGTGGCGGCCTGTCGCCAACCTACGCGATTAATTCAGAAACCGGCGTGTTTGAAGTGATCGGAGCCAACGCCAATGGCAACCCGGAACTGGACCCCTGGCGCGCGGACAATTTTGATCTGTCGCTCGAGTACTACACCGGTAATTCCGGCATGGTGAGTATCGGTCTGTTCCTGGTGGAAGTGGACAGCTTTATCGAGAGCGGCACGATACAAATGGACCTGCCGGACCAGGATGGCGTGGTGCGCCGCACCACCGATGTGCAAACCAATGTACAGGGCGATGGCGGTGAGCTGAGTGGTGTGGAAGTAGCGGTAAAACAGGCCTTCGACTTCCTACCCGGCGTCTGGGGTAACTTCGGTGTGGATGCCAACTTCACTTATTCCCCCAGCGATTCCGGTAAAAAGGATATCGACGGCAATGACCTGCCGTTTGTAGACAACTCGGAAAAACTCGCCAACTTTGTCGGTTGGTATCAGGACGACAAACTGCAAGCACGTATCGCCTACAACTACCGCAGTGAGCGGGTGGTGGCCTTTGATCAGGTCTGGGGCACGCCCGGGTTGACCCTGATGCAGGCACCCACCGCTTATGTGGATGCATCCGTCAGTTACGACATCAACGACGATATCACCGTGTATCTGAACGGCTCCAATCTCACAGGAGAAACGGAGGATTACTACCTCCAGTGGGAAAATCAGAAGGCCTGGCAGAGTGTTTATGAACCTCGCTACACCCTGGGTGTGCGCGCCAGATTCTGATGTTTGTGCGCAATCCTCTACCGGCACGGCGTCCGGAGAGGATTGCATCTCTCCTTACCGCACGTCAGACATTCTGACATTGGCCTCCGGTTCGCCGGAGGCATTTTTACGCGGCTGCTTTCAGTATTGGTTCCATTGCGAACACCCTAAAAAGCGAATTAATAATTTTTGTTTGCGCGCCTGATCGTGCAAACCGAAAAAGCGTGTCTATCCATACGCAAAATTCAGCGGTACTAAAAACGATATTTTCCGTGCGCGGGTCACTGCGCATCAGGGATTGTGGTGCTTCAAAGGAATGAATCCTATCGTGTGTTAGCCGGGCAGGAAGTAATTGCTTGCGTGAATCGAGAGAAGCGCGCGCAGTTAACGGTCAACTCACTCCGTACTCAAAACCAATAAAAGTAATGGTGAGTGAAATGTTAAGAAGAAAAACCGGGCTACCCTTGGTGGTTGCCACCTTATTGTCGTTACCAATAATGGCCCAGGCCGATACCTGTTCCGCGCCCGCGTGGGATGCCGGCAACCAATATGTCGGTGGTGAACTGGTCACCTACGACAGTGCGCACTTCAAGGCCAAGTGGTGGATCAAGGATTCGCCGCCCGACCGCAGCCAGCAGTGGGGGCCCTGGGAATTTATCGAGGACTGCATCGCCGGTGGCGACCCCGAACCTGATCCCGACCCGGTACCGGTGGTTTCGCCGGCGACCCGCAGCTTTAATCTGGCCAACGGTGCCGATGCGGTATTCAACCTGAATACCGATGGCGACACCCTGATGTCCGTGGAAAACACTACGCTGAGTGCCTCACTCGATGGTAATGAATTCTCGCTGAATGGATTTGACCTGGTACTGAGCGCCGATTACCTCAGCACTCTGGCGCCGGGCAGTTACCGTTTTCAATTGAACTTCGCCAGCGCCGCGCCGCTTACGGTTTCTATAAACGTCGTGGACGTAAACAGTGATGCGCAGACCCTGCCGGTAACCGATGCGGTACTCAGTGGTGGTGCCGGGCTGAACGGTGGGCAGATCGACCTGCAGCATGGCAGCGCAGTGTGGAATTTTTACGCGAGCATGTCCGGCGAATATGTTGTCGAGTTTGACTATCAATCGCCCCACGGTGAAAAGGAAAACACCTTTTTCGTGGGCAGCAGCAGTCAGCAGGTGCTCTCTCAAGTTACCAGCACAACGGAAACCGTCACAATGACCGTCAACCTCAGCGCTGGCGAGCAACAGCTGGGTGTCGACGGCGGTGGCAACAACTGGGGCTATATATTCCTGGAGCAAGTCCGGGTTACCCCTTCGGAAGTGGTGCCGGAAGATCCCGCGATCAGCCCCGCGTCCCGCAATCTGGTCCTCGGCAGTGGGGAATCCGTCAGTTACAGTCTGAACCGCGGTTCCTACAGCTTCGACAGCGTTACTCTGGGCGGCACCAGCCTGCAGCAGGGCACGGACTATTCGGTGAGCGCCAGTAGCCTGACCCTCAATAGCGGGTTTGTCGGCAGCCTTTCTCTGGGAGTCCACAGCTTTAACGCACATTTTGCAGACAGCCAGTTGGGCAACAAGTCCGTCGGCTTTGAGCTGCGCCTGGACAGTGCACCGGTAGAAATGCCACAGATCACCCCGGATAGTCAGACGGTCAATGTGGATGCACCCACGGCACTGAGTTTTGCGGTAGATGCTGGCAGCTTTACTTTCAGTGGCTTGCAGGCAGACGGACTAGTATTGGAAAGCGGCAGCGACTACAGCTGGGACAACGGCAGTCTCACGCTGAACGAATCCTACATCGGGACTCTCATTAGCGGGCAGACCGTGAATCTTTCCGCACTCTTTGACAGTGCCGATCACGGCGAGGCTTCAGCCAGTTTCCTGGTGACAGCCATGCAGGCGCTGACCGGTGATTGCTTCGATGCCACCGACGTAACGCTCGAGGGTGGCGCCGAGATAGATGGCGATCGGGCAAAACTCAATGGTGAAATTGGCAGTGCGGCCTACTGGACCTTCAGCCTCGACAAGGCTGGACAGTATCAGGTGGTTCTCACCTACAGCACCGAAGGCGGAAGCAAGTATGTTTCCTATAGGCTGGATGAAGGTGGTATTGCGGGAATGCTATGGCCGGATACCCCGCCAGAAACGCCTGCAGAAAAAACTTTCGTTCACTCACTGAGTGCGGGTGTACACAGCGCGGGTATCACCAATCGCAATGGCGATTGGGGCTGGGCGAGCGTGCACAACTTGTGTGTCAATTTTCTGGGCAGCCTCGATATTCTCTCCCCACAGCCATTTGACGATCTTTCCAGCGGTAGTGATATCGTGGTGGATTTTGATAAGGGCGGAGCCGGAGCGCTGACCTATTCTGTCAACGGCGGCAGTACCCAGACATACAATGGTGAAAGTCCTCTGACCATTCCCAGTAGCGGTGATGGTCTTTACGATCTGGAATTTGGCGTAGCCGGAACCAATCTGAAAAAATCCCTGCGAGTACAGGTGGGTGAGGCTCAGGGGCCCTTCTACGTGGATACTCTGGGTACCCAGTTTGCGCTGGGTAATCGCCCCTTCTACTTTAACGGCTCCAACCAGTACTACCTGATGTACAAGCCGGAGGCGATGACCGAGGACTTCTTCAAACGCGCCCATCATCTGGGCATGACCTCGGTGCGGACCTGGATGTTCTGTAACGACAGCAAAACCCATGACGGTGTCTGTATCAACATGAAGACCGGCGACGGCTTCCTGTTGACCAAAGCTGAACGTACAGCCGAGGAGCAGGCGATTGTGGATCGCAGTTTCGAACTGTTCGACAACTATGTGGCCCTGGCCCACCAGTACGACATCAAACTGGTGTTGTCACTGGCGGATCATTGGAACTATTTCGGTAGCCTGGAGACCTACGGCTCAAACCACTATTCCAACCCGGAATCCATCGCGAACTTCAAGGCCTTCATCACCGAGCTTCTACAGCACCACAATCCACTCACCGGTTACACCTATGCGGAAGACCCGGCGATCATGATGTGGGAGGTGGCCAATGAGCCCCGTTGTGCCAGCGGCTGTGATGCGGAAATCTTCCGCAACTGGGCTGACGAAATGTCACGCCATATCAAATCACTGGCCCCCAACCATCTGGTTTCACTGGGTACGGAATCTTCCTTCGGTCACAACGGAACTGGCGATGACTTCGACTTTGTCACTACCGTGAACGATCTGCCGACCATTGACGCCGTCAGTGCCCATATGTACCCCACTGCGTGGAATATGTCGGACGACGAAGTGCTGGCAAATATCGACCTGTTGGCGGAAGTGGGGCGTGCTCTGAACAAGCCTACCTATCTTGGCGAATTCAGCTGGCCTGTTGCATCGGAGGCCTCAGTGGCGGAAGACCTGCAAACCCGATATGACCGGTTTGTGGATTGGTTTGCCAAGGCCGAAGAGCATCAGGATGTAATCGGCGGTCTGCATGCTTGGCAGTTGTCCGGGCTCGAATGGGGCAACGGCGGCACGCCACTGGATGGCTGTCAGTGGTGCGCGGGGCCATATGGTGAACCCACGGGTGCCTGGACCGCGAATAACGATGGCTACCAGATGTACTGTGCCATCACGCCGGAAGAGCAGACCCTGACAGAGACCGGCGCGCCGGGCTCCAACAAAGAGGGCAATACCATTCATATCGACCTGCACAAACCGGTGTGCGACCTGTTGATGGAACGCTCGGATTTCTACCGGGCACTGAACCAGCAGTAACCTATAACTCTCAGAATAGGCCGTGCGCCTGGTCTTGGGCCGGGCGCATTGTCACGATCCAACCGGTGTCTTTTTGCACTTTCAAATGGAGGGCAACATCTGAAGCGACCTTTTACTTTTCTACGATTTACGAGGTATAGAAAAATGCGAGCAACAACCCACAAGACTTTATTGTCCTCAGTGCTGATTGCACTGGCCGCCCTGTTCAGCCATGCCGCCAGCGCCGTCAAGTCGCCGGGACTGGCGGATACACCGCCCATGGGGTGGAACAGCTGGAACCATTTCGACTGCGAGATCAATGAGCAGATCATTCGCGATACCGCCGATGCCATGGTCGAGAGTGGCATGAAAGACGCCGGCTACGAATACATCAATATCGACGACTGCTGGCACGAAGAACGGGACGCGCAAGGCAATATCCAGCCGAGCAAAGAGCATTTCCCCTCGGGCATGAAAGTGCTCGCGGATTACGTGCACAAGAAAGGGCTGAAACTCGGAATATACTCCGACGCCGGCGCCACTACCTGCGCGGGGCGCCCGGGCAGCCGTGGGCATGAATATCAGGATGCACTCACCTACGCCCACTGGGGTATCGACTATGTGAAATACGACTGGTGCGATACCGAAAACATCAATCCCATCGGCGCCTACACCACCATGCGCGATGCCATCCACGCGTCCGGGCGGCCGATGCTGCTGAGTATTTGCGAGTGGGGCGACAACAAGCCCTGGGATTGGGCCACAGATATCGGCCACACCTGGCGTACCACCGGCGATATCTACCCCTGCTGGGACTGTGAATTCAGCCACGGCTCCTGGTCGTCCTGGGGGGTGTTGCGCATCCTCGACAAGCAGGAAGGCCTGCGCAAGTATGCCGGCCCCGGTCACTGGAACGATATGGACATGCTGGAGGTGGGCAATGGCATGACCGCGGACGAAGACCGCGCGCACTTCTCCATCTGGGCCATGCTCGCATCGCCGCTGATTGCCGGCAACGACCTGCGCACCATGAGTGAACAGACCCGCCAGATCCTCACCAACCGCGACATCATCGCTCTGAATCAGGATGCGCTGGGCATCCAGGCGATGAAATATATCGACGAGGGCGATCTGGAAATCTGGGTGAAACCCTTGGCGGGCGGCGACTGGGGCTTCATGTTCCTGAATCGCGCGGATATCGCGCAAAAGTACCGCCACGACTGGCGTGCACATCTGGTGAAGGATGACATCAGCAACCACCAGATCGACTTCGCGCAGACCACTTTCCATTGGCGAGACCTGTGGCAGGACCGCGAGGGTGACACCCGCAAACCGCTGGCCGCAGAAATTCCTGCGCACGGGGTGGTGGTGCTGCGGCTGACGCCCGTGGATTGAATGTTATGTACCGGGGCGATGGGGCGTCCCGGTTCCTGCTCGGAGTGAGAATAAGAAGAAATTTCCGCCAAAAATGAAACCGGTTACTGTAATCGGTTACACAAAGGCGCAGTTTGTGATTAAGTAGCGCCGGGGACGATATAAAGATAAGCAAAGTGCCTCGATGTATCCGCCCGGAAACGCTTCAGAACCGCGAGTGTCCACAGTGGCCCGCGGTTGGCTCGTGCCCTAATTTCGATAAAACCATAACCAGTAAATTAGCGAAGATAGAGAGAAAATAATGAAGAATAAATTGACCAGAAATCCGCTATCCGTTTGGGTGGCCGCACTGTCTCTTGGGGTAGCGGTAGTACCGGCAGGTGCCCAGGAATCCGATGGCCGCTCAGAAGCCGAGGTCGGAGAGGCGATGGAACAGATCGAAGTGACCGGTATCCGCGCTTCACAGAGACAGTCCGTGGATGTCAAACGCAACTCGGAAGTGATCGTCGATTCCATTGTCGCCGAAGATATCGGCAAACTGCCTGACGTTACCATCGCCGACTCGCTGCAACGGGTAACTGGGGTGCAGATCCAGCGCACTGCCGGTGAGGGCACCAGCCTCAACGTGCGCGGTATGCTGCAGGTTCTAACCACCCTGAATGGCGAACAATTCCTGAGCCCCTGGACCATAACCGATGTCGGGGCCAATTACTCCGATATTCCCGCCTCCATGATTTCCGGAGTGGATGTGTACAAATCGCAGGGCGCAGCGCTGTCCGCCGGCGGTATTTCCGGGGTAGTGGATTTGAAAACCCGCAACCCGCGGGATCTGGAGTCGGGCTGGACCGGTGCGATGAATGTCGAAGGTTCCCAGGGTTCCATCACCGAAGACGATAACTACAGCGCCGATACCTTTGTCGGCTTCAATGGTGAGCGCTTCGGCTTCACCCTGGGCGCGTTCAAGTCCAACAGCAATTCCGCCAACTACCAGATCTGGGAGGATATGCGCCTTGGTTTTGTCAACGCCGGTGGCGATCCGCTGGACCTGAATGGGAACGGCGATCTCAACGACCGCTACCTGGTACCGGGGGGCTACGGGGTAAACGCCTATGTGATGGAGCGGGAGCGCGAAGGTTACGCGGGCTCCTTCCAGTTCGATATTTCTCCGAGTCTCGAACTCAGTGCCGATGTGTTCTACACCAAGATGGATCAGTTTGACCGCGGTGTAGAAACCAACTTCAACGGCATGAACAGCGACAATTACGATGTGTTGCGCCCGGGAACCATCACCAGCCGGGAAGTGGTTCTGCCGGCGGAGGGAGACACACCCGAGCGGGTCATCAACTCGCTACAGGTTGCCGTGGTGGAGGCACCGGATTTCCAGGCCACGACCCAGAGTATTCAGAATCATACCGATGCGCTCAACGCGAATATCGAATTGAAGTTCGACAACGGCGGCCCCTTCACCGGCTCCCTGCGCTACGTGCGCGGCAAGGCGGAAAAAACCTATGAAAAAGCCGTTTTCCAGCAGGGGACCCCGGAGTGGTACTGGGTGGATGAGGATGGCGATGGCATGGACGATCCGGTGGAACCCTTCTGGGTCACCGTGGATTTCCGCGATGAATATCCCTCCTTCCTGTTTGACGAAGATCTCTCCGGCACAGACCGGCTGAATCTGTTCCAGGGATTTGGCGAGGGCACGGAACAGGAAGCCACACTGGATGTATTCCGCGCGGACGGCAGCTACCAGTTCGATATCGCCAGCTTCACTTCGGTCGATTTTGGTCTGCGCCACGGCCGCCGCGATGTGGAGAGCCAGCGCTTTATTTATATGACACCGACGGGTTACTACTCCACCTGGGCGGACCCCAACGTGCCGGAAGAACTGTGGTACCAGCCGCTGCCGGGTGACTTCGTATGGCAGCAATACCCGGACTGGAACGATTTCGCCGGCAACGCACAACTGGGTATCGAGCCGTTCGATGCGTTGCGCGATATGTTGATTTCCTACAACGACTTTGGCCCCTTCAAAGGCTGGGGCGATGGGGTGGCGGCGCTTGACCCCAAAGCGCTGGATGACGTTAACGGTTTTATGAACTTTCTCTATCCGGGAGCGCAGCGCTTCGTCGACCCCTCGCGCGCCTACTCTGTCACCGAGGACGAGACGTCCGCGTATGGGCAACTGAATTTTGCCAACGAAAGTGGTGTGTTCGGCATTCCGTTTGAGGGCAACCTGGGGTTGCGTGTCG
This sequence comes from Microbulbifer harenosus, assembly GCF_005771435.1. GTDB lineage: Bacteria > Pseudomonadota > Gammaproteobacteria > Pseudomonadales > Cellvibrionaceae > Microbulbifer > Microbulbifer harenosus. The sequence continues at coordinate 96,825 of NZ_VANI01000018.1, read as the reverse complement.
TCGAAACCCGGCGCGAAGTGGTGAATGCCGTGTACGATCAGCAGGCGGTACCGGAGGAGGGCAACTACTATGGTGGTGGCTATCCCGCCACCTACGGTCAGCCGCAGGGCTGGCAGATCATGTACAAGAGCCTGGGTACTGAAACCACCAAGACTTCCTTCACCGATGTGCTGCCTTCGGCGAATATCAACTTCTTCCCGCGGGAAGATGTGATTGTCCGCTTCGGCTATGCCGAAACCATGTCGCGCAACGATCTGGTCAACGTGGGGGAGGGCGAGACTCTCTGGTATCAGGAGTATCGTGTCTACACACCGGACGGCAATCAGGTGGATGAGAATGGTGAAAGGTACAAAATGGTGACCAGCCCCGGCGGGGGCAACCATCAGGGTAATCCCCACGTCAAGCCGTGGCGCGCCAACAACTACAACGTTTCCACCGAGTGGTACTTCGGCGAGGGCGGCATACTCGGTCTCGGCCTGTTCCTGATCGAAGTGGAAAGTGCCACCCAGACGCTGCAGGAGGCGCGCGCCTACCCGGACTCCGATGGCGTGGTGCGGCGCACCGCCAATATCTGGACCACAAAAAATGTTCCCGCATCGGATCTCAAAGGATTCGAAGTGGGTTACAAACAGGCGTTTCGATCGCTGCCGGGCCTGCTGGCGAATACCGGCATCGAGGCAAACTATACCTATTCGGATAACGATTCCGGCAGCGTCGACCTGGTTGGCAACAGCTTTCCGCTCAATTCCAATTCCAAGCACCAGGCCAATATGATTCTCTGGTATCAGGGCGATAGATTGAGCACGCGGCTTGCCTACAACTGGCGCAGCGACATCTTCCAGGGCGAGGCGGGCCTGAACACCAATGAGGCTCCTATCAGTCTCGGCAACTGGGCAGAAGCTGCGGGTTACCTGGATGCGTCGATCAACTACGATCTGTTCGATAACGTTTCCGTGTATCTGCAGGGAACCAATCTGACCGAGACCAACTATCGCAACTACGCGCAGTTCGAAAGCCAGCTGCGGTCAATCAATGTGCAGGAGCGCCGTCTGGCATTGGGAGTGCGTATGCGGATGTAATTACATCGTCAGGAGGATGCTATTCACCCGGCAATCAAATAGTTCATCGTGAACTATTTGATTGCCGCCCTTGAAATACCGACGAAGAGGCGTGGATCTTCTTGTATTTCATGGATACCCTGGCAATAAACTAACGAAACTCAGCAGGACTGGATCTATGGCCAGAATGTTTGCCGCAACCAACATTAAATTGCAGGCGCGGATCGCACTCTTCCTTTTGTTGACCGGTACTGTGTGGTCGGCCCATGCAGAGATAATACCGGCCAGGATTTTCTCCGATCATATGGTGCTGCAGCGAGGGCAGGATGTCCCAATCTGGGGGAGCGCCGCGCCGAATACTTCAATCTCTTTGAGGTTTGGCAGCTATATCTACAGCGACCGCAGTGATGACAGCGGCAACTGGAAAATATCTGTCCCACCTCAGAAGGCCGGCGGGCCCTACACCCTGACACTCAGTGGCGATGGGGAAACTGTCATTCACGACGTTTACTTCGGCGATGTCTGGCTCGCTGGCGGCCAATCGAATATGGAATGGAAGCTCAGCTGGGAGATCAACGATTCCGACAAGATTATCGACGCGGCAAATTTTCCGCTGATCCGTTTTTTCGATGTACCCAGTGAAATCTCCCCAACACCCAAGAAAGACCTGAGTGGCGGCACCTGGAAAAAGACCACGCCGGAAAATGCTGCTGAATTTTCCGCAGTCGCCTACCTGTTTGCGCTTAAAAACCACACCGAAAAAAACGTTGCCGTGGGTATTATCGACAACAATTGGGGCGGCACGCCGGCGGAAGCCTGGATGAGCAAGGCGGCGCTGCTGGCACTGCCGGATTACCGCGCACGCACCCAGGCGCTATACCAGCCGGACATTGACTGGCCCGCGCAGTTTGCCCTCAACGACAGGAATGCCGCGGAAAAAATGCACCGACTCAGCAGCCGTGAAGACGCGCTGGAATCCGGAGCCCACCGCTTTGAATTTGCCACCACTGGCTGGAGCGCGCAGACCCTGCCGCAGGAATTCGAGCATATCGCCTGGTTGCGCCGGGAATTCACCATCGACAAGGTGCCGGAAACAGCGATTCTCGAACTGGGAGATCTGCAGCAGGAAGCGTTTGTTTGGATCAATGAACAGTTGATTTCCGTCGAAGACTGGCGGTCACAGAACGCCCACTACACGATTCCCGCAGAACTGCTGAAAAAAGGCCGCAATCTGATTGCCCTGCGGGTTGGCAACAGCTGGCACAATAAACCCTATGTAGGGCGCGCAGACCAGCTCTGGTTGCAGCTCGGCGAGCGCAAGCTGGATCTCAGCGGCGGCTGGCGTTACAGCAACCATGTGGAACCGCCAATACCTGAACACATCCGTTACGAACACAAGCCCACGTTCCTGTACAACAGCATGATTTATCCCATCCGCAGCTATGGCCTGCGCGGGGTTATCTGGTATCAGGGCGAGGCCAATGTGGCCGAAGCGCCGCTGTATCACGACCTGTTCAGTGCACTGATTCGAGACTGGCGCAATCAGTGGCAGCGGGATATTCCATTTCTGTTCGTACAGCTGGCCGCATTTATGCAGCCACAAAATCCACAGCCGGACAGCAGCTGGGCGCTGTTGCGGGATATGCAGAGCCGTACACTAAGCTTACCCGGAACCGGCATGGCCACCGCCATTGATATCGGCGATGCAACCGACATACATCCGCGCAACAAACAGGATGTAGCCGCACGTTTATGGGGAGAGGCCAAACGTGTCAGCTTTGGCGAAGACGTTCTCAGCCGCGGCCCGACCTACATTTCTCACCGGCTTAATGGCAATAAGGCGATCATAAAGTTCGCCCATATCGGCGATGGATTGCAAGTGAGCGAGGGTGATAACGTCAAGGGATTTGTTCTCGCGGATAGTGCCGGTAAATATCACCGGGCAGAAGCGAAAATATCCGGCGATACGGTTATCGTCTGGAATGATGATGTGAAGAAGCCAACAGCACTCAAATATGCCTGGGCCGATTATCCGGAGGTAAATCTGTACAACTCCGCGAGTCTTCCGGCACTGCCGTTTGCGATTGATGCACTTTAACTAAGGCTCGTATACCTGCCACCGCCCCGGCAGATCCATCCGCGCGGGCGGTGGTCAGTACTCCGCCGCCCGCGCTCGGGCTAACCAATCGCCCCGTGCGCATACTGTCGCATACGGCCCTGGCCGCCCAGTTCATTGAGCGGTATCTGTAGTCACAACTCTCTTACCCAGATATTGCGGAAACTCACAGGATCGTTGTGGTCTTGTAGGGCGATAGGCGCGCAGTCGTGGAATTCATATTCAGGTTCCCCTATCCACACGGTTGTACCCAGTATCTCCTTGTGGTTTTGCACCAGCACACCATTGTGTAGAACAGTGATCGTCGCCGGCTCGACCAGCTTCTTGTGTTCAAATCGAGGCGCTTTGAAAATGATATCGTAAGTCTGCCATTCGCCCGGTGGCCGCGAAGCATTCACCAAGGGAATGTGCTGCTTGTAAATCGAAGCGGCCTGGCCATTGGAGTAGGTCGGGTTTGCGTGGGAATCCAGGATCTGCACTTCATAGCGCTCCTGCAAAAAGACGCCGCTGTTATTGCGCCGTTGACCATCGCGATCGCCGAACTGGGCAGGAGTGCGCCATTCGAGGTGTACTTGCGCATCACAGAATGCGCGCTTGGTGCGAATGTTACCCTTTCCCGGCACTACGGTCAGGACTCCCTCCTCTAAGGCCCATTCGGCTTTGCCGCCTTTCGCGGATTCCCATTGCGACAAATTGGTACCGTCGAACAATACCAGAGCGTCCGAGGGTGGCGCGTCTGCTGGTGCTTCCACTGCCTTAGGTACGGGTTCCCACTGTTCAGATTTTTCGGCAAGTTGCCAGGGCTCCAGTGCTTTGTCTGTCGTCTCCGCCGTGCAGGATAACACCGTGAAAAAACACGGAATGATCATGGCAAAGGCCGTTGATCTGAAGGTGGGGAGGCGATTATTTTCTATGGAGCGCATGCGTTGTGTCATTTGATTGTATTTCATGGTCAGGTCGCCCAAGCTCGATCACCCTCGGTATAAGGTATACAGCCATCAAAGCGGCCCGGTACAGCCGTGTAACGAAGGACTTCGGTCGCGCCGACCTTCGAAGTGAAGAATCCGAACAGGGTGAGCTGCTTCATCATGGTGAAGTAGTGCGGGCCATTCTGCCCCGCATTATGCAGCCGGGCCTCGCGGTCCAGTTGCGCGAGGAGGTCGTGCCTGTCTTCCCGAGTCAGTTCCATAAAGGCGGCACCATAGGATTCCCGGCTGAAGTCCTGTAGCTGGGTAATACCGCGATGAAAAACGAGCTGATCTTCCGCGGTATAGCAGTCGTTCACCATAACCGTCATAAACTGGCCTACCTGCGCATCCTTTGCACCGGGGGTATCTGTTCTCGGAATAATGGTTTCGGCAACCTCATCCAGAAGTAATATGTCGGTAGAGCTAAAAAGATATTCTTCAGCGGGCTCCCTGCGGGTACAGCCTGCCAGCAGTACATTTCCACCAACAAAGGCTGCGCCTGTAGCGGCGGCGATCATTTTTATCAGTTCGCGTCTGTTCATGGCTAGAGGTTACCTTTCTTTAGTTCTTCCACTGCGTGGTTGGCGGCCCGGGCGGTGAGCGCCATGTAGGTTAGTGAGGGGTTTACACAGGATGCAGATGTCATACAGGCGCCGTCGGTAACGAAAACGTTAGGGGCGTCCCAAACCTGGTTGTGGCCGTTGAGCACAGAGGTTTTTGGATCGCGCCCCATACGCGCGGTTCCCATCTCGTGAATGCCTTTGCCCGGTGCGTATTCGCCAGAATATCCATGTACATTCTTTGCGCCACCGGCTTCCAATATCTCCACGGCGTCCTGCATCATGTCCTTGCGCATGGCGATCTCGTTCTCGCGGATCTCCACATCCATCGCCAGTACCGGCAAGCCCCACTTGTCTTTGACGTCGCGATTCAGGTATATCCGGTTGTCGTGATGGGGCAGCATCTCGCCGAAGCCGCCCATGCCGATTCTCCACCCTCCCGGCTCGCTCAGGGCACTCTTGAGGTCGGCGCCAATATTCAGTTCCGCGACGTCTCTCCTCCACCCCTGTCGACTGGCACCCCCCTGGTAACCGAAGCCGCGTAGGTAATCGCGCTGGTCGCCGTTCCAGTTGCGGAATCGCGGCACATAGAAACCGGTGGGGCGGCGGCCGAAGTAATATTCGTCCAGGTAGCCCTCCACATCGCCGCTGGCCCCCACGTTGAGGTGGTGGTCCATTACATTGTGGCCGAGCTCGCCGCTGCTGCTGCCAAGGCCATCGGGCCAGATATCGGTGGCCGAGTTCATCAGCACCCAGGTGGAGTTGAAGCTGGAGGCATTCAGGAAAACGATTTTGCTGGTGAACTCGTACGTCTGGTTGGTTTCCGCATCGAGAATTTCAACACCGTTGGCGCGCTTCCTGTCTTTGTCGTAGAGCAGGCGGGTGACGATGGAATAGGGGCGAAGGGTAAGATTGCCGGTTTTCATCGCCGCCGGCAGGGTGGCGGATTGGGTACTGAAATAACCGCCGAAGGGGCAACCCAGCCAGCACTTGGCCCGGGCCTGGCAGTTTACCCGGCCCTGTTCTGCTTTGGGCTGCGTGATATTTGCAGTGCGCCCCATAATCAGATGGCGCTGGCCCTTGAAGGCCTTCTGGATTCGCGCGGCTACATCCTTTTCCACGCAGTTCATCTCGAATGCTGGCTGGTACTGTCCGTCCGGTAGTACATCCAGGCCGTCGCGATTGCCACTGATGCCGGCAAAGCGCTCGACATAGTCATACCAGGGCGCGAGGTCGCTGTAACGAATGGGCCAGTCGACGGCGATGCCCTCGCGCAGGTTGGCTTCAAAATCCAGTTGGTTGAAGCGGTAACTCTGGCGTCCCCACAGCAGTGACCGACCACCGACATGGTAACCGCGAAACCAGTCGAAGCGCTTGTCTTCCACGTAGGGGGAGTCTTTGTGGCTTGCCCACATGCCGGCGGTGGATTCGTTCAGCGTATATTCGCGCTTCAGGACCGGCTCATCTTCCTTCATCTTCTGGGTTGGTGTATCCCTGTGTGGATAGTCCCAGGCTTCCTTGAGCGCATTTTTATAATCTTTGATGTGCTCGATATTGCGCCCGCGTTCAAGTAGCAGAACTTTGAGCCCTTTTTCGGTAAGTTCTTTCGCGGCCCATCCACCGCTGATGCCAGAGCCGACAACAATAGCATCGTAATGATTACCAATCGCCATGGTTATACCTCTTGTATATTATTATTTATGAAGTGAATCGTTTGCCGTATTCTAAAAAGTCTCTGTTAACTCGAATTTCAGATTTGCTTTTAATATCTGCTGCGTCAGGTATCTCAAGCCTCCCAGCTAGACGTCACAGATCCGTATCGCCGATTTCAATGATTCTATATTCCCTTCGATACTTCCTCTTGTGGGAATAAATTCCTGGGCAATGTAGCCGGTAAAGCCGGTCTCTTTGATCGCGCGGGCAATGGCCGGGTAGTAGAGCTCCTGCGTATCATCTATTTCGTTGCGGCCGGGAACGCCCGCGGTGTGATAGTGGCCGAAGTATTGATGGTGGTCGCGAATGGTGCGGATAATATCGCCTTCGCTGATCTGCATGTGGTAGATGTCGTAAAGGAGTTTGAAATTGGGGGAGTCCAGCCGTTTACACAGTTCTATTCCCCAGGCGGAGTTGTCACACAGGTAGTCGGGGTGGTCGATCTTGCTGTTGAACAGTTCCATTTGCAGGACGACGCCGCGCTTTTCTGCTTGCGATAGGATTTTTTTGAGGCCCTCGGTGGCGTTCTTCAACCCTGTTTCCGGGTCCATTCCGCGGGCGTTGCCACTGAAGCAGATCAGGTTCCGGTAGCCGGCATCGGCTACCAGATCGATATGCTTGCGGTAGTTGTCGATCAGCTGAGTGTGAAACCGGCTATCTCCCCAGCCATCCTCCAGGCTGATTTCCGCACCATTACACATGGAGGAGTCCACGCCCTCGCGCTTGAGCAGAGCCCAATCCTTCGGGCCGACGAGATCAATGGCGGCAAAGCCCAGGTCCTTGATCACCATGCATAGCTTCTCAAGGGAGAGGTCGCCATAGGTCCAGCGGCTGACGGAGTGGTTAATATTGCCTTTTAACGTGAAGGGCTCCGGGAGTTTGGGGCCCGCCAGGGTGTTCGCGCTCAGCGTGCTCATCGCGGTAGCACCCAATGTGCCCGCGGCAAGGTTGCGGAGCAGCGTGCGTCGGTTTGGATCAAAACTCACTTTTATTTAACCTCTCTCGATAGCGCCCTGTGGTAACGGTTCCTCGGAAGAGGATGTCTTTTCCTTGCGGAATGTCAGTGTGAAGAGCACAAAGACTGCCAGTGCAAAGGCCGCAGGGAAAAGCCAGATGTTTTTCCAGAGATGGCCGTCCACCTCGGTGAAGTTTTCGGTGATCTGCCCGGCCACCCAGAATCCGATGAGCATGCCGACACCATAGGTTGCCAGGGTGATCATGCCCTGGGCAGAACTCTTGAATTTCTCACCGGCTTTGGAATCTGTGTAGATCTGGCCGGATACGAAGAAAAAGTCGTAACAGATGCCGTGCAGGGCAATGCCGAGGATCAGCATGAACGCGAGATTGTCGGCATCGCCAAAGGCGAACAGGGTGTATCTCAATGCCCAGGCAATCATGCCGATCAGCAGTGTCAGCTTGATGCCGAAGCGCTTCAGGAATATTGGCAGCACCAGCATGAAAAGTACTTCGGAAATTTGTCCGATGGTCATTTTTCCGGTGGCATTCTCGACCCCGATTTCCGTCAGGAATGGATTGGCGTTCTGGTAGTAGAACGCCAGGGGAATGCAGATCAGGACCGAAGAGAGGAAGAAGAGGGCGAAGTTCCGGTCTTTCAGCAGACCCAGTGCATCCAGCCCCAGTGCATCACGGAGCGCCAGCTTTTCACCCCGTGAGGCGGCGGGTGGTGTCTCGGGCAGGGTGAAGCTGAAGATGCCCAGAATCAGAGATGCCAGGGCGCACATCAGGAAAGTATTTTTCAGCAGGCCCGCCGCAATGGCTTGCTGAGAGTCCCAGGAGAAGCCATAGCTAATGAGAAGCCCCGCGGCAATCCAGCCTACGGTGCCCCATACGCGAATGTTGGCAAAATCCTTGGCTGGGTCGTTCATTTGCCGAAAGGCAACCGAGTTGACCAGGGCGAGGGTCGGCATATACAGAATCATGTATGCCAGTACAAAGGGATAAAAAGCGTCAAAGCTCTCGGCCCGGTAGAGTTGATACATCAGAACCGCGCCTGCGAGATGCAGGAAGCCCAGTATGCGTTCGGCATTGAAGTACCGATCGGCGATCAGACCGACAACAAAGGGAGCGATGATGGCGCCCCAGGATTGCGTCGAAAAGGCCATACCGGTCTGGCTGCCAGTGGCGTTGAGGTTGTGGGCGAGAAAGGTGCCCAGGGTGACGAACCAGCCTCCCCAGATAAAAAATTGCAGGAACATCATCGCGCTGAGGCGTATTTTTATAATATTCATGGTTGCCCACACTCTTATTGGTTTTATTGGTAATTCTTGCAGGACAGAAGTTTTCCGCTCCTAGTCCGACAAGCCCAGTATGCGGCGGTTGCGCGCCTCGCTGGTGTTGCCGCCGGCAAAGTCGTCGAACGAGCGCGCGGCCTTGGTGATCATTCGCTCTTTTATGAAAGCCGCACCTTCGGCCGCACCCTGTTCGGCGTCTTTCAGGCAGCACTCCCATTCGAGTACTGCCCAGCCCTTGAAGTCGTATTGGGTCAGTTTGCTGAAGATAGCTTTGAAGTCTACCTGGCCATCCCCCAGTGAGCGGAACCGGCCCGGGCGATTCACCCAATCTTCGTAGCCGCCGTAAACACCGCAGCGGCCGTTGGGATTGAACTCCGCATCCTTGACGTGGAACATGCGGATACGGTCGTGATAGCGATCGATAAAATCGAGGTAGTCGAGTTGCTGCAGGACAAAGTGGCTGGGATCAAACAGGATATTGGCGCGCGGGTGGTTGTCCACAGCTGCCAGGAACCGCTCAAAAGAGGCGCCGTCGTGCAGGTCCTCGCCCGGGTGGATTTCGTAGCAGAGATCAACGTCGGCTTCATCGAAAGCATCCAGTATCGGCCGCCAGCGCCGCGCCAACTCCGCAAAGCCCTGTTCCACCAGACCGGCTGGGCGCTGGGGCCAGGGGTAGACCAGGTGCCAGAGCAGGGCGCCGGAAAAGGTTGCGTGCGCTTTCAGCCCCAGCCGTTGGCTTGCCTTGGCTGCCAGCTTTAGCTGGTCGATAGCCCACTCGGTACGCGCTTTGGGGTTGCCCGCGAGGGTGGCGGGGGCGAAGTTGTCGAACAACTCATCATAGGCCGGATGCACCGCCACCAGCTGCCCCTGAAGATGCGTGGACAGTTCGGTAATTTCTACCCCTGCCTCGGCACAGATGCCGCGCACATCGTCGCAGTACGCTTGGCTTTCTGCCGCTTTCTTCAGGTCAAAAAACTGGCTGTCGCTGGTCGGTACCTGAATGCCTTTGTAGCCCAGGGACGCGGCCCACTGGGCCATGGTATCCAAGCGGTTGAAGGGCGCCTCGTCCGCCAAGAACTGGGCCAGGAAAATTGCCGGCCCTTTGATACCTGTCATCTCAATACTCCTCGTTTATTGTTATTCGGTCTCAACCGACATCGGGCAATTCAATCCACTTGGTGTCGCTCTCCCGGCTGGCGACAACGGCCTCTATAAACGCCATGCCGCGCAGGCCCGCCGAGATACCGGGAACGCCGGGTGCGGAACCTGCTGCTCCGTCGCGAATGGCGGCCGCAAAATCCCGATACAGGTTGCCCATGGCTTCGAGGTAGCCTTCGGGGTGGCCGCCCGGCAGTCGACAGCGCCGCAACGCCTCAGTCCCCAGACCCGGTTGATCGACGCCGGCGCGCAGTACCCGCATCGGCTGACCAAGCTGGCGATAGATCAGGCTGTTGGGCGACATTTGCTGCCATTCCAGGCCGCCTTTATCGCCGTATACCCGGATTTTCAGTGCGTTCTCCTCGCCGGCGCAGACCTGGCTGGCGATCAATACACCTGTGGCGCCGTTGCGGGTGCGAAAGAGCGCGGCACCGTCATCGTCGAGCTGGCGAGCCGGGAGATGCGTATTCAATTCGGCGCACAGGGCGGTAATTTGTTGGCCGCCGATAAATTCGGCAAGGCCGAAGGCGTGGGTGCCTATATCAGCCATGCAGCCACTTGCGCCGGCCAGTGATGGGTCGCAGCGCCAGGCCGCCTGCTTGTTGTCCTGGGCCTCCTGATTTTCACTGAGCCAGCCCTGAGGGTATTCCACGTAAATCTTGCGCAGGGTGCCGAGCGCGCCTTCGCGCACCATCTCCCGCGCCTGCCACACCATGGGGTATCCCAGGTAGGTATGCGCGAGGCCGTAGAGGCAGTTGGACGCCTCCAGGGCCCGGGCCAGTTGCTGGGCCTCCTCCAGGGAAACGGCGGCGGGTTTCTCGGAAAACACATGGAAACCGGCGTTGATCGCGGCCAGCGCAATAGGTACGTGGAGATGGTTGGGCGTTGCGATAACCAGCATCTCCATGCGCTCGGAGGCCGGAAGCTGGGCTTCTCGTTCGATGAGTGCCTGCCAGGAATTGTAGGTGCGCTCGCTCGCCAGCCCGAGATCGGCTGCTGTGCGCTGATTGTTGCCGGGATCGCGGCTGAAGGCGCCACAGACCAGTTCGATTCTGGCATCCAGTGCCGCGGCACTGCGGTGGACGGCGCCAATAAAGGCACCTTCGCCGCCGCCTACCATACCCATACGGACTTTATTTTGGTTTGTTTTCATGGGGCTCCTTGGGCCTCTTCCGGGGCCGCTTCAGCTTTGTGGCTTTCCTCGGAAGAATATCGCTTGATAAGCAAAATGTATCCGAATACATTTGCGGGCGTCAACGTAAAAATGTATCCGGATACATTTTTCGTTGAAAGCCAGATTCCTACTATATCGACATAGTTAGACTATTTTTGCGTAGTAAATTGATGTTTTTCCGAGTGTTTTCTGTGCCTTTGGTTTTGTTGGCGCTTATTTATGATACCGGATACAATCTCGATGTTTGAAAAGTAGTGTCCTGCATGGCAGGCGTCCGTGGAGGGGGAATGTCAAACAATCGAGAGGTCGCGAAGCTGGCGGGAGTGTCCGTGGCTACGGTGTCACGCGCCCTGCAAAAGCCGGAACTCGTGTCCTTGAAAACCCGCAACAAGGTTTTGTCGGCAATCAAGAAGCTCGACTACAGGCCCAACCTGATGGCCGCGAAGTTTCGCTCGGGCAAGACGGGGAATCTGGTCGTACTTGTTCCGACCGTTGCCAACCTGTTTTTTGCGAGAGTTATCAGTGGGATGCAGGAGGCGGCCCACCAAAAAGGCTACTCCATTTTATTGTGCAACACCTTCGGCGATCCGGAAATGGAGGAGGGGTACGCGAAAATGGTGCATACCTGCCAGGCGGATGGGGTCATCCAGCTGCGTGCCTACAACCCCTTCCCGGCACAAGATACTGGCGGTAGCAGCACCGCGCTGCCGATGGTGAATGCCTGTGAGGTGCTGGACAACACAACCGTTCCCACGGTTACCCTGGATAATCGCGCGGCGGCGCGCGCCATGACGGAACACTTGCTCCAGTTGGGCCACCGACGCATTGCGGTAGTCATGGGGCCTAAGAACAGCCCGTTGACCCGCGACCGCCTTGCGGGTTATCGGGATGCCCTGCAGGAGGCTGGAATAGCTTTCGATGAAAGTCTTTTATGTCCCGGCGATTTCACCTTGCATTCCGGGCGCAAGGCCGCCGGTGAGTTAATCGAGCGCAAGGACAGCCCAACCGCTATTTTCTGTGAAAACGACGAAATGGCGATGGGCGCGATACAGCGGCTCAAGCAAAGCGGCCTCAGGGTGCCCGAAGATATTTCGGTTGCGGGGTTTGACGATATTGCCTTTGCGCAATTCAGTGATCCGCCCCTGACGACCATAGCCCAGCCCGCGGAAGAATTCGGCAGTACGGCGGTTTCTCTGCTGATTGATTTACTTGAGGGGCGGATAAAAAAGGCCCCCAAAGTTACTTTACCCTTCGAATTGGTAGTCAGGTCCAGCACAGGGCCAACTTCAAACAAGGAGACAGTGCAATGACTGATAATAATAAAGCGAAAATAAAGCAGGATCTGCGAATGAGCCGGCGCCAATTGCTGTACTTGGGCGCTGGACTGGGTCTGATGGCAATTCCAGGGTTGAGCCCCCTGGCCAAGCCTGCGCCTCAGAAAAAAATAGGCCTGCAGCTATACACTCTGCGGGACCTAATGGCCAAAAGCGTACCGGAAACGCTTAAGCTCGCGGCCGGTATCGGCTACAGGGAAGTGGAGTTTGCCGGTTATTATGACCACAAGCCCGAAGTGCTGCGCGGGATACTGGATAGTGAGGGGCTCACCGCACCATCCGCCCATGCGCCGCTGGAAAGTCTGCAAAAAGATTTTGAACCTTTGATAGAAGCGGCCCAGATTCTGGGGCACAAATACATAGTTGTGCCTTATCTCAGTGATGAGCAGCGGGGCACCGGTATCGATACTTACAAGCGCCTGGCTGAACAATTCAATATCCTGGGTGAACGCTGTTCCAAAGCCGGGCTCAAGTTTGCCTACCATAACCATGCATTTGAATTCGACAAGGTGGACGGCCAGATTCCCTACCATGTCCTTCTGGAGGAAACCGATCCACAGCATGTGTATATGGAACTGGATCTTTACTGGACTGCCAAAGCCGGGAGGGATCCTCTGGAATATTTCCGCAAGTACCCAGGGTGCTTCCCGCTCTGGCATGTCAAGGATATGGACGATAAAGGTGACTTCACCGACGTTGGCCGGGGCGTCATTGATTTCCCGCCGATTTTTGCCGCCGCGGGCATGGCGGGACTTGAGCACGGTTTTGTGGAACGGGACCAAACCGACGACCTGATTAACACCATTCGCCAGGGCTATAAAGGAATGAAGCAGTTGGCTTCATTAGCTGAAGCCTAGTGGTCCATGCGGAAAGTTGTGTAACTGTTCGCATGGACCACTAGATTAAGTCGGAAATGCAGTGTCAGGGTGTAGCGGCTACTACAAAGTAGTCGCTACAGCTACTGATAACATAGAAAAGTCATCACGGTACCCAACGGCCGGCATATAGACGCCGGCGTTGGTGGGTGGCCGTCCCCCCCCTCTTTACCACCAGGTTGCATAGAGCGCGATCAGAATCAGGGTTACCCCCAGCGCGGCCAGATTGAAGGTGCCGGCGGTAGTGAAATTGATTTCCGCAAGAGAAATCATTTGGCCGTTGTCCGAACGAACTGTCGCGGATGCGCGACGTTGTTCCCAGAGAGACAAAAGCACCGCAAGTGCGAGACAGATCAGGAAAGTGACTCCCACCCGGTCCATAAACGGCAGCTCGGGCCACCAGAATTTGAACAATAACGACAACACCGCCGAGCCGATCGCCGCCACCAGTGCGGAATTGGCGGTGGCCAGTGGCCAGAACACCCCGAGCAGGAACAGCACGGTAATACCGGGTGTAAAGAAACCGGTGAATTCCTGGATGTATTGGAATGCCTGGTCAAACTGACCGAGCAATGGTTGCGCGCAGATCATGCCAAGAATCAGTGATACCAGTGCGACGAGTCGGCCCATGCGCACGTAGTGTTGCTCGCTGCGGCCGGGCTGATGGCGCGCGTAAATATCCATGGTGAAAATGGTAGAGATACTGTTGGTCATCGACGCCAGTGAAGACACAATGGCGGCAACCAGCGCGGCAAAGATCAGCCCCTTGAAGCCAACAGGCATCAGGTTCATCAGCTGCGGGTAAGCCTGATCCGGGCGCTCAAGTTGCGGCAAAAGTACCACCGCAGCGATTCCGGGCAACACCACAATGATTGGCATCAGCAACTTAAGGTAGGCGGCAAATACAATGCCTTTCTGGCCTTCCGCAATGCTTTTTGCCCCCAGTGCGCGCTGGATAATGTACTGATTGAAGCCCCAGTAAGCGAAGTTCACTACCCACATGCCGCCGATCAGCACAGAGAGCCCAGGAAGGCTCATATAGTGCGGATTGTCTCGCGACAGGATCATATCGAACTTTTCCGGCGCTACTCGGGTAAGCTCGGTGAACCCCGTCAGCAGTCCGCCACCATTTTGTTCGCCGATCAGATTTAAAGCCAGATATGACATCATCAGTCCGCCGAACACCAGCAGCACGACCTGAATAATATCCGTGAGCGCCACCGCCTTGAGACCACCGTATAGCGAATAGCCCGCGGAGAGCACACCCAGAAACAGCAGGCCGAACAACAGTTCAACGCCAGCAATGGCATTGATGGCGAGCGCGCCCAGCCACAGTACCGAGGTCAGGTTTACAAATATGTAAACACCCAGCCAGAAAATGGCGAGGACCACTTTCACTCGGCTGTCATAGCGCTGTTCAAGAAACTGCGGCATGGTGTATATGCCTTTCCTGACGAATACTGGCAGAAAATATTTTCCCACGAGAATGAGTGTGATAGCAGCCATCCATTCATAGGAGGCAATGGCCAGCCCGATAGCGTAGCCCGAGCCGGACATGCCGATGATCTGCTCTGCAGAAATATTCGCAGCAATCAGCGATGCCCCCACCGCCCACCATGGCAACCCTTTGCCGGCGAGAAAATAATCGCTGGTATTTTTTTCGTGGCCCGTTTTCTCCCGTGACACGAGATAGCCGATGGTGACCAGTATGGCCACGTAGGCAATGAAAATTGCCAGGTCTATTGCTGACAGTTGCATAGTGTTTGCCTCATTGCTGTTTATTGTTATTCATCTAATTTAAATTTCCTGTCTCCCAGCATCGCAGGCTTATCCTGAAATCACGGCTTTCCGACCGGATACAGGGTTGTTAACGGTGCCGGCGGCGCAGATCCGGGCGATACCGCAGGTAACCGCCCGCGCTGGGTCCAGTGTGCGCAACTTGAGATCGAAGAAAGTCGCCGCCAACTGATAGAGTGTTGCCAATGGTTCGTCGCCTATTAAAAGGAGTTCGCTATTGGCATCAAACAGTTTACGGCCATGGATGAACTCACTTCCAATCAGGATACCCGAGAGGTAAGCGGACATGGACTGTCCACTGGTGTCCTCACAGAGAGTGCGGGTGCGGGCGGAAAATATCTGGTTCAGCAGACCTCCGGCGCTGGTACTTTGCGACAGTCCATGCTGGAAGCTCTCGTGGTGGTGATGCGCAGGGTCGAGCACCGCGCCGATGGAACTGTGATGGTGCAGCAGTGCGTACATTTCTCCGGTAAAAAAAGTGGCGAAATCATGAATGCACCCATCCTGCACCCGCACCCATTTACTGTGCGTGCCCGGAAGAATAACCAGAGTATTGGGGTTGTCCGTTTCGCTAATGGCGCCCAGTACCTGGCATTCCTCACCCCGCATCACATCGGGAATTCCCGCGGGTGTGAGGCAGCGCATACCCGGTATCATAAAAACGTTGTGCTCACCGGGTATTGGCAACAGACCGCGAAAGAGCGCATCCGGAGGGGCCGGGCTTGCCACATAGGGTACTTCATACCAACCTGTGCGGCTGCCTATCATGCCGCAGAGATAAACAGGAATATCCGGCCACAGGGACTGCCAGTCTCCGCAGAATTCCCGCAGTATATTGCTGTAGTTACCTTCACAATTGTGTACGCCACGGGGCGCTATCCGGCGCTCTGCAATTCTTTCATGCTCGTCGATAAGGTACGCGCGGAAATTCGTCGTACCCCAGTCCACTACAATCCTTTGCATTAGGTGCGCTCCCTATCCATCGCCGGCACCCGGTTCAGACTCGTAATCTCCGCTCTACCGCGAACAGTGCCGGAGTTCCGCCCGGTGCTGCCGTGGAGTATTTCATCCGGCCCCGCTTCATCCAGTCGCTGTCCGGTGGCTTCGTAGGAAGGCTGGAAGGCGGAGGTCAGGGTTGTTTTCATATTGGGCCTTCATTATCAAGGGCGACGGCTTTGCGGGCGTATTCCAGCCCGGGCCTGGCGTTCCCTTTGCGGATAGAGCCGGAGCTTTCTGCCAGGCAGAAAGCTCCGGCTCGTGGGTTATCCGCGTGGTATGGTTACTGGTTTGCCGCTGTAGCGAATGGTTTGTGCGGAATTGCTATCCAGATTGGACGGGGTGTCGCTCTGGGTGATCCAGCGGATATTGATGGTGCGCTCTTTGGCCATGCCATCGAAGCTGCCGCTGCGCTCGCCGATCGTGAGCTCACTCTTGGCCTCGTTGTAGCTGACGGGGATACGTGACCACTCACCCTTTTCGTAACCGTAGCTCTTGCCATCGTCTTCGTAGATTTCGAAGCTGCCGTCGGCACCAGTGAACACGTTCAGGGTGAGCGGAGTATTGATACTTTCCGCAGTGCTCTGGATTTCCGGGCCAGTGGGCAGGATGCTGCCGGCTTTCACGAATAGCGGCATTTGGGTGTAGGGAGCTTCGGCGTCAATCGTCTGGCCGCCGGAGTACTTTTTGCCACTGTTGAAGTCGTACCAGTCGCTGCCAGCAGGCAGGTAGACGTCCCGGGAGCGCGCGCCGAACTCAGTGACCGGATTCACCAGCAGGGCAGGGCCGAACATATACTGGCTGTTGATATCGCGCACATTCGGATCAGCACCGAAGTCCATCGCCAGGCCGCGCATCATGGTGCTGTCCTTGTGGTGCGCGTCGCCGGCCAGGGTGTAGATATAAGGCATCAGGCGGTAGCGCAGTTTGGTGTACTCCACCATGCTGTTGTAGGTGTCGCTGCCCTGGTCGGCGAGGTTGAAAATCTCGCGGTAGGGATTCTGGCCGTGGGCGCGGAACAGTGGCGTAAACGCGCCGAACTGGAACCAGCGCAGATTCAGCTCCTGCCACTCCTGCTGTTCGCTCTTGGCCATCTCCTTGTAATTGCCCACTGTGATATCGCCGTTGTAACGGAAGCGGTCTTCCGGGGTGAAGCCGCCGATATCAAAGGTCCAGTAGGGCATGCCCGCCATGCCAACACCGATGCCCGCGGCGATCTGCTCTTCCAGATTGGACCAGCGGGAAACCACGTCGCCGCTCCAGATCGCCGAACCAGTGCGTTGAATACCGCCAAAGCCGGAGCGGGTCAGGATAAACGCGCGTTTGTCGCCGTCTGTTTTACGTTCACCCTGATACACGGTTTCCGCGTGGGGCAGGGCGTAGGCGTTAAACATCTCCGCGCCGGTGCCCATGGCATTGGGCGTGATCAGATCTTTGCGGTGTTTGAAGCTCAGGTTCGAGTGAATATCGGGTTCAACCGCATCCAGCCACCATGCATCGAAGCCGACAGTGTTGAGCTTGTCGCGAATCTGGCCCCAGTAGATTTCCCTGCACTCGGGGTTGTAGGCATCGTAAAACGTATTCAGATAGCCGCTGCCGATCCAGTCGAGGTTTTTCTCCTCAATATTCTTGTTGAACATACAGCCGCGGACGTTGAGCTGCTTGTAGTTTTCCGTGGTGGGATAGAACTTTGGCCACACGGAAATCATGATGTTGGCATCCAGCTCATGTACCCGGTCCACCATTGCTTTTGCATCCGGGAAAAATTCTTCATCGAAGTCGTGGCTGCCCCAGGCATCTTCCGGCCAGTAAGACCAGTCAAGCACGATATTGTCGATGGGAATCTTGCGTTCGCGATACTCCTCCAGTGCGCCCAGCAGTTCGTCCTGGGATTTGTAGCGCTCTCGGCTCTGCCAGAAACCGAAGGCCCATTTGGGCAGCATGGTGGCCTTGCCGGTGAGCTCGCGATAACCGGAGATTACGTCGTCCTTGTTGTCACCGACGACGAAATAGTAGTCCACCGCTTTACCGGTATCCGCAGTAAACGACAGCTCCTGCTGCTCCTGTTCAGACAGCGGACCGTGTTGCAGCAGGCGCATGTAGCCGTCCTGTGGCTGCCAGTCCAGATTCAATGCGTACTTTTTCCCCGCCTGTAGATCCACCTCCGCATTGTGGTACCAGGGGTTCCAGTTCATGCGCCAGCGGTTCAACAGTTCCTCACCATCAAGTGAAAGAGTCGCGTAACCGGAAGAGTACATTTTGAATTCGTGTTCACCGCTAGCGGTGGGCTCGATACTGCCGGTCCACTGGATGCGCAGGTCTTTCGCGTCTGCAACTTCCTCCGGAAGCGGGATTTCCCGCACGCTGGCGTGGGACAGGAACTGATAGTTGAGGTCCGCTTCCGAGCGCTCCAGTTTTAATTCGTCGCCGTCGTAGTAGCGCGCGGTGAGTCCGCCGGGTTCGCCCTTGGCATCGTATAGTTTGAAACCCTCCGGCAGCGGCTGGGGGGGGAGTGGATCGCCGATGCGGCTGATACCGGTGTTGTTCCACAGCAGGCCGTAGTTGCGGCTGGATACCAGATAGGGAATCGCGATTTCCAGATTGTAGGTGGTAAGTTCGATGTTCTCACCCCGATAGTTCACCCGCCCGTCCTGTTGTTGGCCGAGACCGTAGAAGGCTTCGCCGTCGAGCGGCTGGAAACGCTGGCGGAAGGAGTGAGAATCCGGGTCGATGGGTCCCGGTTCGTTTATCACTCGTGCCATGCTGCGGCCGGCCTCGGTCAGCAAGGAAACACCTCGGGCATCTTTGAATTCCACCATACCGGTGGCGAGCGAGACTTCCGCGGACAATTCCGCGGTTTTGACAACCAGTTCGCCGTTTTCTTCGGTCAGCGTAAATGCGATGTCTTTCGGTTGCGCGGTGACCATCAAGGTATCCGGCAGATTACTGAAATCCTGCTGCGGAGTGGCCGAGACGCGGATGATGTCTTGGTCGATGACCTGCAGGCGAACTTTCTTGAATTCGCTGCCTTGCAGCGTCACCACCGCGCCGTGAGGTGTTTTTTCCCAGCTGGAGATCTTTGTGTCCTGCTTTCCCTCACAGCCGTAAAGTGCCGGAAAAAGCGCAAGAGCGAGCAATGAGTTTTTCGGTTTGAAGTTTTTCATGGTCTTCCCGTTTTTATTTTCTGTTCTATAAATTTCTGAGCACTTGTAGGAGCCTGCTTGCAGGCGAATTTTCGGACCTCATACCAAGCAACCATCCATGGAGCCGCCGCCGGCCCGGCCATCCGTGGCCGGCCGCTGATCATAGCGGCGAGCAGTGCTCGCCAAACGCTAAGATCAGCCTTGCAAGCCGGCTCCTACAGGGTGCGTAGCGGCGCCGCGGTGGGTATCCACCATCCAGCGTTCAATCAGTCTTGTACTTGGCGAGTTTCACCTTCAGCACATGTGGCTGATATATAAAATTCAGTCCCCAATCGGTCTGGTCTCCATTCCACACCCGCTCGAATACCCACTCACCATTTTCGAAATGCCCTTCCTCCACGCGCTCGAAGGTGTATTGCTCTCCATCCAACGCCTGGCTTGGAGAAAAACTCACCCGCGCGCGGTAGCCAACCACCAGATATTCATCCTTGCCGAGCTCCGCGATCACCGCGCCGCCGGAGGCGGGGTTGTTGCCCTTGGGTGGGTCGATCCAGAAGGCCGGGCGACCGTAGGTGATTTCCGCGGTCCAATCGCCAAGATTCTGGCGCTGGGTGTAATCTTCCGGGGCGCGTGTCTCTTTGATTTCCTCATCGCTGCCTTTCGCATTCCACAGAGCCTTGTCCGGCGCGTAGGTATCCACCGGCTCGGAAAAGCCCCAGGTGCGGTTGTTCAGGCTTATTTCCGCCCATTCGGATCCCATTGCGCCGAAGACCTTGTACAGTTCTGCAAAAGGCTTGATGACCTTCTCGTCCATGGTCTCCGCACCCAGGGGGTAGTTGGAGTACTTGGTGTTGTCCATTCCGAAGGGTGCGAAGCCGAGGGCGCCGTGGCCGAGGGCGTCGAAGAAATAGCGCACGTAGGGCTGGTCGTTGCCGATTTCGGCGATGTACAGCGGATTGTCCTCGCGGGCATAGAGGTCCATGACGCGGGTGGCGGTCTTGTGGTCGCGGAAATAGATATCTGGCGCAACAAGGTCGATATGCGGCGCGGCGGACTTCCAGATATGGATTACATTATCGGTGGCGCCGCCACTGGAATATTGACCGGGTTCACCGGGATTGTAGGGGTTTCGCAGTGCCACGTTCACATACATGGGCAGCGGGTATTCCTTCTTGCCAGCCTCGGCGATTTCATCCACAAAGCGTCCGATATGCCAGGCGTGAAAAAATTCATCCGCGTCTTTGCCAAATACCTCGCGCCAGGTTCCCGCTTCTTTACTGATGTCTGTCAGCAGTTTTCCCGGAACCGGCTGCTGAAAGATTTTTTCCGCTGTTTCGGAATAGTCGCGTGCGGAACCATAGGTGCCCACTTCATTCTGTACCTGCACCATGATCACCGTGCGTTGTCTGTCCACTTTTTTAAGGTGGCGCATCAGCTGCACGAATGCCTTCTTGTCTGCCTCCAGCGTGCTGCGATAGTGAGGTGACAGGGAGTTCAGGGTTTTTCCCTCTGGAGTTTTTACCCGGGGAAAGCGCTGATTGTCGAGCTTCACCCATCCCGGTGCGTAGTGCGGGGCGTTATTTTTCCAGGTGGCGAACCACAGCAGCACCAACCGCACATCCCTGTCTCGTGCCTGCGCGATCACGGTATCCACAAAGGAAAAATCGAACTTACCCTCCTGCGGTTCTACCTGCTCCCACGCGACAGGAATGACCAGGGTGTTCGCGTGCATTTGTTCCACTACTGGCCACACATCCGGTAGTGCGGCTGTATAGTTGGCGGAGTTGTTGGTTTGGGCCGCCAGTAGCAGGAAGGGCTTTCCGTCGACCATCAGGGCGTGACGCCCGTCGTTGCTGCGGATTTCGGGAATAGTACTGGTCGCATGGGGTGAAATAGTGCACATCCATCCGATGCAGAATAAGAAGAAAATTTTATTGGCGGGTATTTTCATTTTGTCCACAATTGTTCCTGCCGGAAAAAACGGGGCTCCATGGAGCCCCATTTTCCAGTTTCACGTTTACTTAAAAATGTGCACTCATACGCAGAATGTACGTGGTGTCATTAACGTAGGAGCTGGTGTGGTCGCCGGCCGCATTCTGGTCCGCGATCAACACAGTTTCCGCATTGCCAATATTGATGGCCTGCAGGCTGAGCGCCAGGTTATCGTTGATATGGTATTCAACGGAGGCATCCAGCTGACCATAGTCATCGTTGTACACCGGCAATCGCCACAGACCGTTGACGTCGCCGTTGAAGCCGTTCTGACCGACGCCCATCAGGAATCGGCTGCGCCAGTTGTAGGCAAGGCGGGCAGAGAAGGGGCCTTTCTCATACATGGCCGTCAGGTTGTACGCATCCTGTGAAATACCGGTGAACGGTAGATCCGCGTAGCTGGAGAAATCCGTATCGACGGGTTGTGACACGTCCTCCAGCTCCATTTTGCTGTCGATGTAGGTGTAGGTTGCGTCTATGCCGAGACCGTTGAACGGCTCGGGTAGCTGGTCGAAGAACATCTTCCAGCCCAGTTCCGCGCCTTGCAGGGTGCCGCTGCCGTTGTTGGTGGGGCGGGCGACGCTGTAGTTCCAGCCGCCGTATTCTTCTATGACAAATTCCCGGCTGATCAGGTCGCTAATGTCTTTATAGAAGACGTTGATGTGCGCCATACCGCCGCGATCATTGAAATACCACTCCAGCGACACGTCGAACTGATCTGCCATAGTAGGTTTCAGATTCGGGTTGTCGTAGAGATCTGCTGTCAGCAGGAAGTCGCTCAGTTCCGGTTGGTCTTCCAGTGTCATTCCGCCGGGAAGATCTGCACTGAGTTGTTGGTAGGCCTGCAGTTCTCCATAGGCGGGGCGGGTCATGGCACGGGCCGCAGCGAAGCGCATTTGCAGTTCTTCGCTTAACTCGACTTTTACATTCATGCTGGGCAATGCGCGGGTGTATTTATTGTCCACATCCAGTGGTTGTGGTGCGTTGTAAAAACCCTGGCTACCCATAGAGTCTGTGGATGTTGACGGAAAGATAGTCGACCCACTGGTGGACATATCGGTATTTACGACCCGAACACCGATATTACCGCTGACCGGATACTGGAGGTTATCCCAGCCAAAGTATGTCATGGCATACACCGCACTGGTCTTTTCATCCAGTAGGTTGGTGTATGCAACGTCATTGATATCGCGGATGGCGCGCAGGCCCTGCCCGCAGCGGTCGGGACACAGGAAGTTTCCGGAATCTGCTGCTTGCTGGTGCAGGTCGAGGAAGGATTGTGGGAAGCCGGCGGCCAGCGCGATGTTGGGTGTCATGAATACGCCGGGATGGGTGCCCTTACCGCGGTAAAAATTATCCAGGGTATTGAGGGAGAGCTGGCTTGCGTCGGCGGAGGGCATGGGGGCCATTCCATCCAATGCCCACCAACGCATCCACTGCTGGTAAATCGGTTGCCAGTCGTAACCCGTGTCGTGATTCTCCGATGTGACGTCGGTAAAACGTACACCGAACTTCACACCCTGGATCGCGCCGGCTTCGAAATCATACTTTGCATCCAACCGAAGCGCCGTTTCCTCCGCTTCGTTGTCGGTGCGGTTGTCCATGGTGAACGCCATGTAATAGTTGGAGGGGTCCCCCAACAATTCGCTATTGGTGCGCATCTGCGGGCGCTCACCGGTCAGGTCGACTTCCAGGTAGTCCAGTTCGATACCGGTGGCAACGGTGGCATCTAGGCTTCTGGTTTCCGCCATCACGTGTTGCAGGTCGAAATTGAAACTCCAGCTGTCGTTGGGCTGCCAGGTCAGGTTGTAGGACAGGTCGGTGGTCTCTGATTCCCGATCCTGGAAGCGGGCGGCGGCCCCCATGGGGATAGCGCCGGTTGTGGAGGCGAGCCGGCCCTGTTGAAAAACACCATTTTCGTCATAGCTGAATTCTGTTCCCTCTGCGGGCACAATATCCAGAGGCCAGTTGTCCACAAAGATGGAACTTTCATCCCAGAATTCGGCGTACTGACTGTTGAACACCTGAAAGGACATCTCGGTGGTGTCATTTACACGCCACTGGACTACCCCGTAGGTGCCTTGGCGCTCGCGATCGAATTCATAGCTGCGCCAGTCGGCGCCACGGGGGATGTAGACGGTCTGGCCGTCGACGATGTTGTCGCGTGGGAAGAAAGCCCGGGTGTACACACCGTCGGTTCTGGTGGCGGCTTCCGAATAGGCGAAGTCGAGCAGTACACCAACTTCCCCCACGCCAGTATTCCAGCGGTTACTGAACAACGCGGAGCCGGACGGGCTGGTTTTTTCTACGAAATCACCGTAGTTGCCTTCGACGGTAAATGACAGTTCCTGGCCGTCGTAATCAAACGGCTTCTTGGTGCGCAGATTGATGGAGCCACCGAGGCCGCCTTCGATCAGGTCCGCGCTCTGGTTTTTGTAAACATCGACACCGGCCATCAGTTCCGGCGGTACGTCCTGGAAGCTGAGTGCGCGCCCGCCATCGGCGGTAAAGCTGTCGCGGCCATTCAGTTCACTGCGCACCATGGTGAGGCCGCGCACCATTACGCCTGAGCCTTCCGCGGAGAAGTGCTCCGGATCACCGAGGGTTTTGAAGCGTGTGATACTCACGCCGGGAATGCGTTGCAAAGCTTCGGTCACACTTCGGTCCGGCAGCTTGCCGATGTCGGAAGCCACAATCGAATCAACGATCTGGTCGGCATCGCGTTTAAGATCCTGGGCCGACATGATGCTGAGACGTTGGCCAGTCACCTGAATTTCTTCGACCGATTTGTCGGCTTCTGTCTGATCTTTACCTTCTTCTTGCGCCCATGCT
This sequence comes from Microbulbifer harenosus, assembly GCF_005771435.1. Taxonomy (GTDB): domain Bacteria; phylum Pseudomonadota; class Gammaproteobacteria; order Pseudomonadales; family Cellvibrionaceae; genus Microbulbifer; species Microbulbifer harenosus. Next base: position 72,857 of record NZ_VANI01000018.1, on the reverse strand, counting down.
ACAGATCCCAGCGCCATCAGGGAAATCCCGGAGGCGACGCGAATGTAGTGGTACAGGCGGTTTCTGGTGAATGTTTTTTTATAGTTATACATCTCTCTTCTCCCATCTTTGTGGTTAAGTTGTTACAACTCTAAGACGTTTTGGTACCACACTTTCAACTACTTCTCTCCGGCCTTTTTCTGCTGTAATGATTGGCGGCTGAGGAGGTAGCTTCTTCCGGCCCTGGCGGAGAAACTGCGGCGTTTGCCTTTTCCATCCAGGGCAAGAATTTCTTTGCTGCTGGCGTCGCGCAGCGTGTATTCAGCGTCCGCATTTTGCGGAAGCTGCAGTTCAATCGTTCTATCGTGGCCGGCGGTAAATCGGGCTTCGTTCAACCGGTTTGCACGCCAGTGCAAATCCACGGTGATGTCGCCGCGCGCGCGCAGGCCGGTAACACTGCCGTCGTCCCAGGCTTTGGGCAGGGCGGGCAGCAGTTGAATGGTGTTGTCGTTGGATTGAATCAGCATTTCCGCCATGGCGGCCGTCGCGCCGAAGTTGCCGTCGATCTGAAACGGTGGGTGAGTGCTCCACAGGTTGGGATGGGTGCTGTCCCGCAGTTGCGCGGCGAGGATCTTGTGGGCGCGGTCGCCATCGTGCAGATGTGCCCAGAGGGCCACTTTCCAGGCGCGACTCCAGCCGGTACCAGCATCGCCGCGGGCTTGCAGGGATACCCGCGCGGCGTCCAGCAGGCTGGGGGTTTGCTCGCCAATCTCGTCACCAGGAAACAGGGCGTAGAGCTGGGAGACGTGGCGGTGCTGGCTGTGCGGATCGTCGAGATCCTGTTTCCACTCCTGCAGTTGCCCCCAGTTGCCAACGCGCAGGCCGGGGTCGAGGTTTTCCAGCGCGCGATTGAGTTTGCCGACGAAGGCGGTGTCGCCCAGCCGCGAGGCGGCATCGCGGGTGTTTTTGAGCAGCTCCTGAACCAGCTGCTGTGACATGGCGGCGCCCGCAGTAAATTCGCCGTGCTCCGGTGAGTAGCTTGGGGAAACCACCAGTTTCCCATCCCGCGGGTCGGTCACCAGTCCGTCTAACCACACAAGTGCCGCACCTTTCATGACCGGATAGGCGCGTTCGCGCAGGAAATCGTCGTCGTTATTGAAGCGGTAGTGTTCGTAATAGTGATCTGCGAGCCAGGCGCCGGCCTCGGGTTGCCAGAAGGCGGTGGGCCATTCGATGACGCCGGTGAAGCCCCAGATATTGGTGTTCAGGAACAGGGTCCAGCCGCGGGTCCCGAGGAGTTTTTCCGCGGCTACGCTACCGGGTTTTTGCAGACTGTCGATAAAGTCGAACAGCGGGGCGGTGGTTTCCGCCAGGTTGGTGACCTCCGCCGGCCAGTAATTCATCTGCAGGTTGATGTTGGCGTGGTAGTCGGCATTCCACGGCGGCGTGGCGGAGTTGTTCCACACCCCCTGCAGGTTGGCAGGCAGGGAGCCTGCGCGGGAGCTGCTGATCAGCAGGTAGCGGCCGTACTGGAAGTAGAGTTGTTCCAGGGCGCGGTCGAGTGTTGCGTCGCCTGCGCCGTAGCTTTTCAGCCACTGGTCGATTGGCGGCGCGGGCGCTGTAGGAGCCTGCTTGCAGGCGAACCCCGCGGGTGCCGTTGATTGCTCGCCTGCAGGCAGGTTCCTACAGGGAGTGTTCAGAGAAAAATCGACGCGGGCGAAGAGCTCGCGATAGTCGGCGATATGGGTATCGCGCAGGGCCGCGTAGCCGCCCTCAATCACTTTGCTGCTGGCCCGGTCCAGGCGCGCCTGTACCTTTCTGTGGGGATGTGCGCCGCGGTAGCGCGGGTAGTCCGCTGCATATTCGGTACCCGCGGCAATAAGCAGGGTGGCACTGTTGGCGCCGCGGACGGTCAGCTTGCCGCTTTCTCCGGTCTCTATCCGGCCGCCGTCGGTCAGCAGCTGCAGTTGGGTTTCGTAGCCGAGGCCGTTGTCGTGCAGCCTGCCGGAAACGGTAATGCGGTCGTGTTCGATTTTCCGCTGCACACTGCGATTGTCGGGGATGTCGAGGCCGGCGGAGAAATCGAGGCTGGCGGGTGTATCGGCGCGCAGGTGTACGGCGATGATCTGGTCCGGATAGCTGGCGAGATATTCGCGGGTATAGCGGATACCATTGGTGGTGTAACTGACCTTTGCCAAGGCACTGTCGAGGTCCAGAACGCGGCGGTAATCGTGCACCTGTTCACCGTGGGCGAACTCCAGCACAAGGTCGCCGAAGCTCTGATAGTTGCCGTATGCCGTGACCTGGTTGCCGAGGACCGTTGCCACCCGCTCCGGTGGCAGCTGGCCTTGGCGAGCGAGTTCGCTGCGTATTTCGGTGAGTGCGGTGGCGCGGGGCTCGCGCGGCAGGCCGAAGTCGTAGCCCTGCGCGGGATTGTCTTTTGCCCCGGGGCCGCCGGTCCAAAGGGTTTTTTCGTTGAACTGCAGGGTGTCGCGGCGTATGCCGCCCTGAACCGCGGCACCGAGGGCACCGTTGCCGATAGGCAGGGACTCGGTTTCCCAGTCGTGCGCGGGATGATCAAACCGGATCTGCAGTGGTGAACCACCGGTCGCAGGCAGCTCGCTGCCGAATACGGAATTGGCAACAATACCGGCAAGCAGGCACAGGGCCGCCAGGGGGTGGGCGAGCGGCGTCGTCAAATTTCCCACGGAATGGTGGAAGGCATCTCGATTCATCGCTGAGTCACTGTATTTACTGTTTTTATAACGTGTGACGTCTGGTGCGCACTGGGCGCGCCGGCCCGGGTCTCTGCCCGGATTCTGATGAAAGTATCACCGCGTGTAATCGTTTACAATATTTATCGCAATTATATGCTAAATTGTTTGGCGGCTATTCTTACAGGACTTTCAGCGTCGTTTTCTCGACGCGCGCTTTGCGCCACAGGTAACTTCTGGACTTGGCGCCGATAGCGATATTTGTCATATTTATTCCACAACAAGAATCATGAGGCTGAACCGTGGACAGTAACCACAGCGGACGCAATCTGACCCAGCAACTGGTGCACACTCTCGGGGAGGCCATTGCCAGCGGGCGCTACCTGCCCGGCGACGGCCTGCCCAGCGAGGCCAGCCTGTGCGAGGAATACGGCATCAGCCGCAGTGCCACCCGCGAGGCGATCAAGATGCTCACCGCCAAGGGCTTGATCAGCTCGCGTCCGCGTCAGGGAATTCGCGTGCAGACGCGCGCGCGCTGGAACCTGTTCGACCCGGACGTGCTCGGCTGGATACTGCGTGCCAGCCCCACGCTGGAAATGCTGCGCGAATTCATGCAGCTGCGTATGGCGATTGAGAAGGAGGCAGCGGCGCTGGCGGCCGCGGAACAGGACCGCGAGGGTATTGCCGGTATTGAAGCGGCGCTGGCGCGGATGAAGGCCGCAGAGGAGGGGCTAGGCGATTCGGTGGAGGCGGATATCGCCTTCCATATCAATATTCTCAATGCCACTAATAATCCTTTCTATATCCAGCTCAGCAGCTTTATCGAGACCGCGCTGCGGGTGAGTATCCGCTACACCAACCGCATCAAGGGGGTTGAGACCGCGAGCTACGCCAACCACAAGCGGTTGTATGATGCGATCGAGCGCGGCGATGCGGCGGGTGCGAGCGGCGCCTCCGCGGCCATGCAGTCCGAGGCGCTGGCGCTGATCGAAAGCCGCCTGTCGATGCGGATGGCGGAAGTGGATTCCGCCCTGGGGTGAAACGATGACGGCGTGAACACAACGTCGATGTGACCGCGCCGGTTTGAGATTCCCATCTGTTTGCGAGAGCATTGCCAGTTTCGTCACTGGAAATGCTTTAGCGTCATGTCTTTTCTCCAATCGTTTGAATCTGCCCTCGAAACCTTCGTCGCCTACGCTTGGGGCACGCCACTGCTGGTGTTGCTGGTTGGCGGCGGGTTGTTTCTGCTGATCAGCTCCCGCGCCCGTCCTTATCGCCATCTCGGCCACAGTGTCGATCTGCTGCGTGGCAAGTACGACGATCCCAATGATCCGGGCCAGGTCCCCCATCGTCAGGCGCTTTCCACCGCGCTCTCCGGCACGCTCGGTCTTGGCAATATTGCCGGCGTGGCGCTCGCGATCAGTACCGGTGGCCCCGGTGCAATTTTCTGGATGTGGGTGACAGCACTGGTGGGGGTGGCAACGAAATTTTTTACCGCGACGCTTGCGGTGATGTATCGCGGGCGCGACGGCAGTGGCGAACTGCAGGGCGGCCCCATGTATGTGATTCGCGAGGGTATGGGGAAAAAATGGCTGCCGCTCGCCTATCTGTTTGCGCTCGCTGGCCTCTGCGGCCTGCTGCCGGTGTTCCAGTCCAACCAGACGGTGCAGTTATTGCGTGAGTCTTTCGCGTTGCCGCTCGGCTGGGTGGCCGCAGAAAATCCTTTTGTATTTGATCTTTCTCTCGGTGTTGCCCTGGCCGTTGCCGCGATGGTAGTGATTGTCGGGCGCATTCAGCGTATTGGCCGTTTTGCGGTGCGCGTGGTGCCGGCCATGGTGGTGTTCTACATGGCGCTCACCCTGATCGTAATTGGTTATTTCTGGCGTGAAGTGCCCGCTGCATTTGCCCTTATCTTCACTGATGCCTTCAGCGGCCAGGCCGCCGCCGGCGGTGTGCTGGGTACCGTGGTTGCCACCGGCATCAGCCGCGGGGCATTTTCCAACGAGGCGGGGATCGGTTCAGAATCCCTCGCCCACGGTGCTGCCAAAACCACCGAGCCGGTACGGGAGGGGGTAGTGGCAATGCTGGGGCCCATTGTCGATACCCTGGTGGTGTGTACATGCACCGCGCTGGTCATTCTGCTCACCGGTGTGTGGCAGCACGGTGAGGGCGTCGAGGGGGTGTCGCTGACCGCGAGTGCATTTTCCCAGGTATTCGGGGGCTGGGGCCCGCTGTTGTTGCTGGTGATGGTGGTGCCTCTCGCATTCAGCACTATTGTTACCTACTGGTATTACGGGGTTAAGTGTTTCAATTTTCTGTTCGGCCCGCGCTGGCAGTCTGTGTACACAGGTATCTATGTTGTGCTGATTGTGCTCGGTGCGGTGGCATCGCTCAGTATCGTCAATAACATCATTATTGGCATGTACGCGGTGATGGCGATCCCGACCATGATCTCGACACTGTTGCTATCCGGAAAAGTGAACCAGGCGGCGCACGATTACTTTAGCAAAACCCCCGGCGCCTGAGCCGGGGAAGCGCGCTGTGCGCTTTTTAGGCGAATGCGGGAGGGATTCGAGTGGCGTGAAAAAAATTATTGTGAGGGTGCTCACAAAGTCAGCGCAATCATTGAAATTTGTCTTAACCGCTATGGGAACTGTTAGAGAAAAGCGCTAAAAACGTGCTTTCATTAAAAACATAATCACTCTACGGTTACTTTAGGTGGAACAATGGCTAACCCTCTCGATCCCAAGCCGGATGCGAATCTGGACTCCAACTCTTTTCTTTCCGGAATGAACGAGCGCAACGCGGGTGAGCGACCATTCGCAGAGAAACTCGATGCCGGTATGGCGAAGGACCGTTCTGTTATCGGCAAGAACATCAAGTTCCGCGGTGAGCTGATCGGAACCGAAGATCTGCATATCGAGGGTACCATTGAAGGTACCGTGATCATGGAAGGACACGACCTGTCCATCGGTCGCGAGGGTGAAATCAACGCGAATATCCATGCCCAGAACATTGTGATCAACGGCAAACTAACGGGCGATGCGCTGGCGGATGAATTGATTGAAATTCGCAACACCGCGGTGGTTAAGGGCAACCTGATTGCCCCGCGCATCCAGCTTGACGATGGCGGTAAATTCCGCGGCTCTATGGATATGGTGGATACGGATGACGAGATGAAAGCGCGTCACTCCGAGTTCAAAGACAAGCTGGTTCACCCCAACCTGCCACCGAAAGAGGAAGTGAGCGGAAAATACGCGCCGGCCAGGAAATCTTTTGCTCCGAAAGAAGGCGCCAAGGATCAGGCCAAAGAAGCGGAGCTGGCTGACAGCTGATTTTCCGCAGCAGCGCCGCCGTCATTCCCCCGGGGCGGCGCTGCATTTTAACCTCCGGCTCACGCCCAGAATTCTTGCGAAAAATAATGCAACACCGTTCTTTTGGCCTCGCAGCGTTAACGACCGAGATGGTCAAGAGCGGGGACCGAATTCTCGACCTCGGGCCACTCTCGTCCGGTACCACCCAGGCATTTCTCGGCCTCAACTGCCAGTGTCATATCGAAGACCTGGTGGAATATCTGGCGGACAGCCAATTCGCCAGTGATCCATTGGTGGCATTGGAAGAGCACCTGTTACCCAAGCCGGCCAGCCTCAAGTTTGATGTCATTCTGTGTTGGGACTTGCTGAATTTTCTTGATCTCGAGGTCATTCAGCATCTGATACGTCTACTGGAACCCCATCTCAAGCAGGGCACGATTCTTCATACCATGCGCTATACCGGCCGCCACCAGCCGCAGAAACCGCGCCGCTTCCGCCTGCTGGACAATTTTTGCTTCGAATATGTGGATGATCCGGATTACCCGCAAGTACCATCCAGGGGGCATTCCACCGTTACCCTGTTGAAATGCATGGACAGGTTCAGCCTGTTTAACTCACTGATGAAGCGTGAGGGTATGGACCAGAATGTTACTGAGCATTTTCTCGAGTATGACAGCGTGGTGTCGCGCAACCAGGTGCGCAGTGGTGGCGCGTCCGATGTGAGTGCGTATTTTCGCCATGTGCGTGATGACGAGCGCATGGCGTTTGTCGGCGTACAAAAAGCACTGGAAGTTCTGGTTGAGGAATCTTCGGTACTCGACTGTGGGCGTAAGAACGGCCGTAATATCGACGCCCTGAAGAAAAAAGTTGGCACACTGTATGTGGAGGACCTGCACGCGTCGCTGGCCTGGCGCAAAAAAATGCACGGGGAAAACAGTGGCTTCAGTGAGTCTATGTTCAGTTTTGACCCGGGTACCGGGCTCGACGGGGTCTTTCTATGGGACCTGTTGAATTTCTGCAGCCAGCAGCAGATACAGGCACTTGGCGAGCTGCTGTCGGGAAGGATGAGGCCCGGGGGCATTCTGCATTTTCTTGTATACAAATCCAGCCGACAACCGCGGCGGCCCGCCATGTTTGAAGTGTTGGAGGACGCGCGTGTCGTCGTGACAGGTTGTACCGAGGAGCGCTGCGAGCGCCGTCTGGGAAGTACCGCTGACCTTATGCGATTGCTGCCGGGTTACCGGTTGTTCAGTCATCATCTTGGGCGCCTGCCCTCCGGAGACGCCGTGCAGGAATTCGTACTGCAATTGAAGGGCTGACCGGCATTTATCATAAAAAACTACATCGAGAAGATTTCAAGAGAGATTGCCTGCATGTCTGAATTTTTGCGCTCTGTCTTTATCGCCCTGAGCCCGGATGCGGTCACCGAAGGGTTTCTGTATCTGATGTTGGGTGTGTTTGCGCTGGCGTTGCTGTGCCGGGTGCTGAGACGCGCCGGTGAGTTTGTTGAGCAGGCCCCCGGGCTGCTGACCTCGCTGGGGATCCTCGGCACGTTTACCGGGGTCATCATCGGACTGTTTGAGTTCAGCCTGCCGGACATAGACCGCAGCATCGCCAATCTGCTGGACGGACTCAAAACGGCGTTTATTACCAGTGTGTGTGGCATCGGCCTTTCCATTCTGCTGCGCGCGTTGACCCGCTTTGTTCCGATGCCGGGAGAAGACTCCGCGGTGACGGAACTTGGCGAGATCCGCACCGCCCTGCAACAGTTGCACGTTGCGCTTGTGGAAGGGCAGGAGCGTCAGATCAGACAGAGTGAAGACCAACTGGAAAATTTTTCCCTGCAGGTATCGCAGGCTCTGGTGCGTGAAATGGCGCAGGTGGTTGAGTGTTTCAACCAGCGTGTGGAGTCCCAGTTCGGCGAGAATATGACCCGCTTCGGTGAAAATTTTGCCCGCTTTGATGCCATGGTGGAAACCCTGACCCGTGAATACAAGGTGCATGAAGAGCGCGTGGAATACTGGTCTGAACACTGCGACACCGCGGTGATGGGATTGGTGCAGGTGGCGCGGGACCTGCAGCAGATTCACCAGCAGCTGGCGGAAATGCCTCAGTTCTTTGACGGACTGCAGCGCTTCGGTGATCACGCGCGCGAACAGATGCAATCACTCAACGAGCAATTGGATCGCTACCGCGGGGTGAGCGCGCAGATACAGGATGTGCTGCCACAGCTCGGCAATCGCATCGAACAGTTTGTGCAAGGGATCGACGTGGTACAACAGGTCATGACCAGCGATATGAAGCAGTCGCTGGTCAGTATTGCCAGGCAGAGCGAACTGCTGGGTGCGCAGATCGAAGCGGTTTCCGGTGCCTTCGAGAAAATGTCCAGCCTGGATGCGAACTTCATCCAGAATCTGGTGCAGGAGTCTGTGGTTACCCATCGCAATGGTATGCAGGAACTCGCCATGCAGCAGGCGCGTACGCATAAGGAGATGGTCGACGCCCTCAGTCATATCATCCGTAAAAGCATCGGCGACGCGGAGAGTTCCATCGGCAAGCAGTACCAGATGGTGGAGCGCAGGATGGAAGAGGAAATGGAGGGGGTTATCTCCGCCATGGGCCAGGCGCTGGCGACGATCAGCGGTCAGTTCACCCGCGACTACCGCCAGCTGGTGGCGCAGATGCAGCGTTTGACCCAGACCGCCGCGGAACGCGCGCACGAGGAAGTGGCCTGATGTCGTCCCGGTCCGGGTTTTTCCGTCCCGTGGGGCGCAGCCGCGGTGAGGGCGAGGCCTCGTGGATCAGCGTATCCGATCTGATGGCGGGGCTGATGATGGTGTTTCTGTGCATAGCCGTGGCGATGATGCGCTCGGTGATGATCGAGCGGGAGAAGATCCGCACCATCGCCATGTCCTACAAGGAAAACCAGCTCGCAATTTACGAAACGCTGCAGCGTGAATTTGCCGCGGATCTGCCGCGCTGGGGTGCAACCATCGACCGCGACACTCTGACGGTGGCGTTCAACAACTCCGACGCCATGTTCGACACCGGTGAAGCAACGCTGAGCGCCAGTTACCAGGTGGTTTTCGAGGAGTTTTTTCCCCGTTACATGAACGTGCTGGCCCCGTTCAAGGCGTCCATCGAGTCGGTGCGTATCGAAGGGCACACCAGTTCTGGCTGGGGGCAGTCCAGTGACCGCAACACCACGTACTTCAACAATCTGCGGTTGTCCCAGGATCGCGCGCGCTCGGTGCTGAGATATGTATATACCCTCGCTGAAGTAACCACTCACCATGCCTGGATGATGCGGAATGTGGCGGCCGTCGGATATTCCTCGTCGCGGCCGATTTACAATGGCGACGGCAGTGAGAACATCGAACAATCCAAACGAGTGGCCTTCCGCGTGATCACCAACTCCGAAACCAAGATCCACAGTATTCTCGAGGAGTCCTTTTGATGGGCCGCTGGATTCGGCATCTGGAGGCACTGACTCAGGTGGTTTCCGGTATGGGCACCTCCCGTGAAGCCCAGGCGGATTCCGTGGCTGAGCAGGAAACCGTAGACGATGCCGATGCGATTGAAACCGGCGCTGCGCCGGACACGCCGGCGGACAGTATTGAACAGGCCCTGATTCAGGGAATGGAAGTAACGCTTGGGGACCTGCAGCCGACCCGGCACGGCTGGCTCTACCGGGGCAATCCGGTGATGGTGTATGCGGTGGAGGTGGCGGTGGTGGAAGACGTGCAGGTGCGCCGGGAGTTTTTCCAGCGGATCCACCTGACCAGTTGCTGCGGCGCACTGGAAGATCCCGCACAGGTAGTGTGGATCGGCACCGCCCGCGATGCACTGGCGGCCCCGGGGCTGGATACCGCTCCCCACGCTTGTGAATACTGCCTTGCCAAGGTCAACCACCGCGGATTTCGCAGCCTGGGACCGCGGGATCGCAGCCGGGTAGCGGGGGCCCTCAGTTTCCACTGGCATGTGAACCAGTACGCGGATGAGTATTTTCCCGCAAGTGAAACCACGTTCTGGGGCCCGGGTAAACCCGTGCAACCCCTGCAGCGCATTGCGCCCGATGCCGCAGACAGCGGCACATGTGGCTTTTGCAGCTGGCAAGTGCCGCCGGGGCAGGATTGGTTTGTGCCGGTCGAGCGCGGCCTGGTACTCGGACTGTCGCTGGATGCCTGCGTGCTCTGCGCACAACAACAGGCCATGGGCGTGTTAACGCTCGCGGATACAAGCGCACTTGATGCCAGCCAGGCGCGTTGCACAGCGCTCGCTGAAAGGCTCCCGTCGGCGGAGCCCGAAGAGCAGCGCAGCTGGTCATGGGTGCACCGGCAACTGCCCTTGGCCTGGCATCCGCTATGTGAACAGCTGGAGCGGCGCCTGTCTGCCCCGGATCTTTTCCATCACTTTGCCGGTTACGAAGGTGTTGCTGTGCTGGCCTGGCCTGAGCATCGCCGCGGTATTGTCGCCACAGAAGAGGATCGGGCCAAATTGCCGGAAGGCTGGGATTTCTGGACTATGCGCAGTGTGTTGGAAAGTCTGGGCTAGGTGGAAATAAAAATGGGCAGCGAACGCTGCCCATTTCTTTGCCAGAAGAAAACCTCAATGGCGCACCGTCACCTTGGTCCCCATAGGGGTATTTTCATAAAAGATCTTCGCCATATGCCAGGGTAGTCGGACGCAACCATGGGATTCCGGGCGCCCGGTGACCTTGCCCGCGTGCATGCTCACGGCACCGTTAAAACGCATGAAAAAGTCCATGGAGGCGCCGCGGAATACCGTGCCCGGCGGGCGCCGGTCCTTGCGCACGTCCACGCTGCTCATCCGCACATACCCCGCGCGATCCACATAGTGGCCGTAAAGATTCGAGCGGTGGTAAACCTCTTTTTCAGAAACACGGAAACTGCCGGTCGGCGTGCGGTTGCCCGCAACCCCCGTGGCGACCGGAGAGATACCTGCGAGTTGCCCGCCCTTATAGAAATAAGCCCGCTGTTCGCTCAGGTCGATGATGATATGCGGCGTGCCACCGATGACTTCCGGGCGCCACCAGGCGCTGCCATCCGTCATGGACCTGTGCTGCTGGTAGGGGTGGGGATAGTCACCCGCCTGGGCCATTGGCGCGAGCATGGCGGACGCGGCGAGCAACAGGCTGCCGCCCATCAGAATGTGTTTGAGGGAGCGTTTCAGAAGAGTGGAAGAGCCTTGCATGCGTACCTCATCTGCTCTTGCGAGCGAATTACAGATCAGGCCTGTGCGGTGACGCCGGAATCCATCGCGCATATTCTGACGGCGAGGCCGCAGAATTTTCAGAGCGAGCAAACCCCTGCACCGGAGTACACATACCTGAACATTGAATTTCCCCAAAGCGACGCGCCGGTGTGCCCCGGGTTGGCCGCGGGATGAGCCCTGCCGCTTGGTGCCGCGAGATTGCAGACCGCCAGGCAAGTGAGAGGCATGGTAGGGTCGGGAAATGGCGCCTTTTACATTTAAATGGAATGAAGAGCTTTATGGATAGACCAAAATACGCGCAAAAAAAAGCCGGCTCGAGAGCCGGCTTCAAACATTCCAGAAAGACTGGAAAGCGTGCTTTGACGAGAGAGCAACAAAGTTGACGATCTTATTGAGAGGTAACCCTTTGAGCCTATTGCCCCGGGTCTGGTTCGCCTCACTTGCGCAAGCGGGCGCCAATTTCTCAATAAATCCGAATTTTTTCCTGTTCTGGTGGCGGTGTTTATTTCTTGAGGAGGACCCGTGCGCCGGCCGCAGGCAGTTCTAACTGCGTGCCTTTGACCGCGCCCGCGAACTCGCTGGGAGTGATGTCTTCGCTGTCGGCAAACTTCTCCGGCAGCGCGAACACGGCGGGCTGGTTGCCCAGATTCAACACCACAAAATAGCTTTCCTCTTCACTGTGCCGTTCGAACACCAGCAGGTCATCACCTGTGTCCAGAACTTGCTGGTCGGCGGTGGCCAGTACCGGCGACAGGTCGGCGTGCCATTTCAGCAAACCGCGGAAGCGGTTCAGCATGGAGTGCTGGTCATCCTCCTGCACCGAGGCGGCCAGGTGATAGTGTTCCTCCGCCACCGGCAGCCACGGCTTCACCTTGGAGAAGCCGGCATTGATTTCGCCACTGTTGAACCAGGGCATGGGAGTGCGGCAGCCGTCGCGGCCCTTGAATTCCGGCCACAGATTGATGCCGTAGGGATCCTGCAGGTCCTCGAATGCCAACTCTGCTTCCGGCAGACCCAGTTCCTCGCCCTGGTACATGCACACGCTGCCGCGCAGCATCAATTGCATCAGGAAGAACAGCGGCGCGCGCGCGCGGGCGGTTTCCGGGTCGAAGCCCTTGTTCCAGCGGGTTATGGAGCGCGGTACATCGTGGTTGGATATCGACCAGCAGGGCCAGCCGTCCTCGATCACCTGGCGGTTCTTCTCCAAAGTGTCGCGCAGGAACTGCGCCGAGCAGTTTTCCGACAGCAGGTCGAAGGAGTAGGCCATGTGCAGGCGGTTTTCCGTGGTGTACTCGGCCATGATCTTGTGGGTGTTGTCGTCGCCCACTTCGCCCACGGTCGTGGTGCCCGGATACTCGTCCAGCAGGGCGCGCACGCGCTGTAGGAACACCAGGTTCTCCGGCTGCGACTTGTCGTGGATGTGCCACTGGTGCTCGTAGGTGTTCACCGGTGGCAGGCCGTTCTTGTCCAGTTTCACGGGGCGCGGCGGATTGTTTTCCAGCGAGCGGTTGTGGAATGCGTGGTTGATGGCGTCCAGGCGGAATCCGTCAACACCGCGGTCGAGCCAGAATTTCAGGTCCGCCAACAGCTGTTCCTGGACTTCCGGGTTGTGCAGGTTCAGGTCCGGCTGCTCTTTCAGGAAGTTGGTCAGGTAATACTGGCGGCGGCGGGTGCACCAGCGCCAGGCGCTGCCACTGAAGTTGGACATCCAGTTGTTCGGCGCGCTGCCGTCGGCCTTTGCATCTGCCCACACATACCAGTCGGCCTTAGGGTTGTCGCGGCTCTGGCGGCTCTCCTCGAACCAGGGGTGCTGGTCGGAGGTGTGGCTCAGGATCTGGTCGATGATGACCTTCAGACCGAGCTCGTGGGCCTTGTCGATTACCCGGTCGAAATCCTCGAGGTTGCCGAAGATCGGGTCCACGTCCCGATAGTCAGACACGTCGTAGCCGAAGTCCACCATCGGGGATTTGAAGAAGGGTGAAATCCAGATGGCGTCGACACCGAGAGATTTCACATAGTCGAGCTTCTGGCAGATACCCGGCAGATCGCCGATACCGTCGCCGTTGGCGTCGCAAAAACTGCGCGGATAGATCTGGTAAATAACGCCGTTGCGCCACCATTCCCCGTTCGCTTTGCCTGTGTGATTACCGCTCATACCGTGAGTCCGTTATTGGATACTTATTACATTAGGGTCAGTATGGCGTTGCCAGTTGTGGCTTACCTCCTCCCCGATAGGGGGGGAGGGGTCACTGTATTGGGGTAGTTCCCGCCTGTATTAGACGGCTTGGTCCGGTTTTCCTGCCACCGAGACGTGCCGACGATCTTTGCGCTTCCGGAGTTTTCAAAAGTGGACCGCAACCTTTGTACGCAAGGAGGCAAATACCCCGAACGTACAGGCCTGGTTGCCCTTGGGCAATAGGGGCGGCCGCGCGTCTATCTCATTCGGCTGCAATTAGGTAAGTTGCTAACCGGAGGATTGTGCTGGTAAAGAAAGATCTATTGGATTGATGAACTGTCTGTACCCCATCGGATAGAACAAGATTGCTATAGCAAGGAAAAAAGCTGTGACTGAGCAAGAAAATATTGTCCGTTACTGGCACGCCGTTGAGCTGCTGCAGCCACAATCGGCCCCGAATCTGGAGAAACGCAACAGCCCCTACTGCGCGTTCATTCACGATATTCCTATCGGGAGTCTCGTCCCTCCCTGGTCAAAAGCAAGTGTCGTTTCCAAACAACGTCTACCCCAACGGCGCGTCTGGAGCCACACGGTCTTTGCCCATCTCTATGACAGTCGTTGTGTAGCTGAACAGCTCAAAGAGGTTTTCGGTGCTGATCAGGGGTATCGCGAGCCACAGTATCGAGAATCGGCTATGTTCGCCGCGAAATTCACTATGGATGGCCAGTTGGTAGACGACAGTGTTGTGCTCTCCAGTGAGGCGTGGTTTCTGGGCCGCGTTTTGGCTGGAAAGGATTGGGCTAGGGGGTTCGAGGACGACCAACGAGCTATCAGTGATAAGGCGAAGGTGCTGCTTGAAAGCAAGGTATCCGGAGAGGCGTTGCGTGAGCTAACCCGTTGGATTCTCCACTACATCGGTGTCGCGGGTTTCTTTGGCGACATGGATAGAAAGGCATTTCGTTTTCGCTCCCAACCTGTCAGTCCCAGCAGGCCAGAATCAGAAGACGATCCGCTCAATAGCTTTCTGCTCGACGATCTTGTCGTTGTCGCCGATAGCATCCGCCGTGGTCAGAAAAGCGAACCGCTGGATCACTATCTGCGCCGGCACGATACGCGGCAGCGTCTTAACATAGACGGTGACCGCGCATCGTTGCCGCTGATCGACCGCCTCTTCCCTGACGCCTACGCCATGGGTTGCTGGCCTTCGGAGGGACATCTGGGACTTGTTCATTCCCAACAACTCGCTGTCAACACGATTCTGGCCTCGCTTGGCAATTCAAAAGGGCTGTTAGGTATCAACGGTCCGCCGGGCACGGGCAAGACGACCCTGCTGCGCGACTTGATTGCCGCCATTGTGACAAGTCGGGCCGATGTGCTCTCTGGGCTGTGTCGAGCTTCCGATGGGTTTGTTCGTAACGGACGTGAAACCGCCAACGACAGCGGCAAACAGCAGGCTTGTTTCAAACTCAATCCCGAGCTGTATGGCTTTGAGATCGTCGTGGCTTCGTCAAATAATGGCGCGGTGGAGAATGTCACGCTTGAGTTACCCCAACGCGACAAAATTGACGAGAGCTGGCTGCCGGAAGCTGCGTATTTTGCTGAGCTGGGCGAACTGGTTAGCGAGAAACCTGCGTGGGGGTTGATCTCCGGTGCTCTGGGTAGCAAGGCGCGGCGATCCAAGTTCGTGAGTCGCTATTTCTATGGCCAGCGTCCATTCGGTAGCGAAGATAACGCGGACTCTGATGCCGAAAGCGGGGCTGAGTTAGACGATGAATTTGGCGAGATTGTGGGCACCTTATTTTCTACGAGCACCACAGCAGAGGAAAATAGTGGTGCAAGCGAAGAGTGCGGCGGTGGATTGTCAGAGGAAGACGGAGGACCGAAAGGGTTTCTCGGCTGGCTCAATGCATGCGCCGAGTTCAACACCACTCGTTCTTCGCAACAGCGGCAAGCCCTGTGGCAGAAAGCCATCTCCGAGTACGAAGCTGCCAAAGCCGAGGTGCGTAAGAAGTGCGCCGCTGCCAGTCGCATTAGTGAACTGATCCAGGCCCTCTGCAAGAAAAGAAAGCAGATTGCAGATCAGTCTGAAGCGCTACGCATTCTCGAAGAGAAGCTGGCCAACGTGATCGGTCAGCTTTCTCGCCTGGATGCCGAAGAGAGCCGCCCTGCCCGCATGGCGCTCAAACAGTGTCTGGATGCGCTGGCGGAACATCAAGCGCGCAAGCCGGGGTTATGGGAAAAAATCTTCAGTTTGTGGGGGGCGCAGCGAGACTGGAATACTACGCAGAAACTACTGGCAAGCCAGCACGATTTAGCCGATTCCGAGTTCAAGCGGATAGCACGCCTCGCCAAGCGATTGGATGTCTCACGCGAGAGTTTAGAGCAGCAGACCGCCGATATGCGGTGTGCACTTCAACGCATGCGTAGCCAATGCCAAATGCAAACGCAAGATGCCATCGACGTGGCAAGCGACAGCCAAGCCGAGCATCTGCTTGCCTGGCTGAAAGATGGTGTTATTGGCAACGGCGATGCGATTGAGCTGGCTGAGCCTTGGCGCATAGAGGGTTGGCGCCAAGCACGTGCTCGCGTCTTCATTCAGGCGCTCAAGCTCCACCGGGTGTTCTTTGAGTTAGAAGCGTCAAGGATGCGCTCCAACCTGTACCTCATTAACGGGATATTGACCGGTACCCGCTATCAAGGCTTTTCGCGTGACGCTATTCGGTCCGCCTGGGCGTCGCTGTTCATGGTTGTACCGGTATTGAGCAGTACCTTCGCGTCTTTTGCGCGCTCATTCGGTTCGCTCGGGGTCGGCGAAATTGGCTGGCTGCTGGTGGACGAGGCGGGCCAGGCTCCACCCCAGGCGGCGACTGGGGCGCTGTGGCGGTCCCGGCGCGCATTAATGGTGGGCGATCCCCTGCAACTCAAGCCGATCGCCACCATCTCCGATGCCGTGCTCGAACACATGCGTGCACGCTACCAGGTCGATACCCATTGGCTCCCCAATCGACAATCCGCACAGACACTGGCCGATGAGGCCACCTGTTGGGGGTGCATGGCTGGACCGGCCGGTGCCAAGACCTGGGTGGGATTGCCTCTGGTTGTACACCGCCGCTGCGACAAACCCATGTACACACTCGCAAACCGCATCGCCTATGACGGCGCGATGGTGTATGGCACGCTTGCGCCGCGCCCCCACAAGGAAACACCGGCCAGCCTTCCGACAGGATGGATTCAAGCCAGCGGGGTGTCGCAAGGCAACTGGGTGCCAGCCGAGGGAAAAGCCCTACAGGAACTGCTTAGAGTGCTTTATGAGGATGGTGTGGAGGCTCACGATATTTCTGTTATCACTCCTTTTAAAGCCGTGCAGAAGAATCTCAAGCGAATGCTCCGGGCCAAAATGATATCTGGCACGATCCATACCATGCAGGGTAAGGAAGCATCTGTCGTCATTATGGTGTTGGGCGGCAACACGAAGGGCTCAGGAGCGCGTGATTGGGTTGTCTCGGAACCGAATCTTTTGAACGTGGCAGCAACACGAGCCAAACGACGTTTCTACGTGATTGGCGACAGAAATGACTGGAAGAACCGGGCGTTGTTCAGTGATGTCATGGACTTGTTGCCATTACTAACCGTTCCTGAGCGAGTGCCCGGCTAAACAGCAGAGTGGATCTGGTTGCCGCCTTCGCCGCGAGTCCGTATCGGGATGTATAGCGAGTCTTTCATACGCTCTTTTTCCATCCGCTCACAGAGGAGAACTCCACGCTCCCGCTCAGGGCTTGTCCTGCACCGACCGCAGCAGCTGTTCCGCCAGCGCAATCGCTTCCTGGCGATCTTTCACATCCAGCTTTTGGTAAAGGCTGCGGATGTGGGTTTTGATGGTGCTGGGGGCGACCTTGAAGTGCCGCGCGATGCGTTCGTTGGAGAGGCCGGAGTGGATGGCGTTCAGCACCTGCCACTCGCGCGGGGTGAGGGGGGAGTGACGCAGGAAGTCGGGGATGGCGTCGCTGGCAAGTATCTCGCGCACGATGGTTTCGTCCAGCTCGATGCGAATGCCGCCGCCCAGTTCGGGCTGCTGCTGGGCGAGTCGGATCAGTTGCTGGGCTTTCTCCGTCTGCTGCTCGTTGAGTGCGAACTCTCCGGTTTCCTCCATCGCGGCTTTCAACAGCACGATCATGGGTTTGCCGACCTGTAGGAAACTCGCGCTCAGGTCGCTCTCCTGCATGATATTCAGTGCGGAGCGGAGATGCTCCAACGCCATTTCGCGGCGTTCCCGCAGCCACGCCAAGTGGGCGGCAAGTACGCGGTTGCGCAGCTTGTCAGTGATCAGTCCGCACTCTTCGGCTACCTGTTGCAGACGGCCTAAAAGACGGTTGGCATCCGACCAGCGGTGCAATGAAATGAGTGCGCGCACATGGTTGCGGCCGTGGCACTGTTCGAAGTGGTTGCTGGGGCGATCAGCCACCGGCTCTGCCTGCTCCTGCCAGGTGGCGATAGCCTCGGTATTTTCCAGCGCCTGCCAGACTCTCATTCTTGCGGCGTCCGCATTGGCGACCCAATCGCGGTGGTAGTGCTCACCGGCAAGCAGGTGTTCCACCCGCTCCAGCCACTCCAGGCTTTCGTCTTTGTCGCCGCGCGCCAGCGCGACTTTCAGTAGCAGGGTGTATTCCGGCAGCAACCAGCGTTCGCCCACCTTGCGGTTGATTTGCATACCGCGGCGGGCGGACTCTGCGGCGCCATCCAGATCGCCGGCCTCCCACTGCAGCTGGCCTTTCAGACGGTAAATGAATTCGGAGATGGGCAGGCCCACCAGGTGGTGTTCCTCAACCAGCCGCTGGGCGCGCGCCTGCAGCGCGGCGGCTTTCTTCAGCAGGCCGTTGGCGAACGCGATCTCGGACTGCTGGCACAGGGCCCAGGCGGCGTTGGGCAGATCGTGACGGGCGAGGGTGGCCTTTTCTACCGCTTCCATGTGGTGCATGGCCTGGTCCAATTCACCGAGACAGAAGCTGGTTTCGCCGATTACCAGCTGCGCGGCGATGCGCTCGTTTTCCTGGTCTCTCGGCAGTAACTCCAGTGCTTCCTGGGCGTATTCCTTGGCCTTGAGAATCTGGCCGCGGGAAACCGACACCTGTGCGCGCATTGCGGCGAAGGCACCCTCGAAGGCCTGCCACTGTCTGGGGTCTTCCCGCTGCAGCCAGCTCTCGGCGGCGGCCAGCAGTTTGTTGCAGCGCTCGTAGTCGAAGCTGTCGCGGGCAAGGCGCGCCGCCAGCAGGGTGAACGAGGCGTGCTGTTTGATCTGCTCTTCGCCCAGCCAGTTGAGACTGTCGTTCAGTACGCGGAACTGTCCCTCGCGCAGGAACTGCTCGCCCTGTTCGGCGATCAGGCGGTGCACCCGCAGGCGGTCCTGTGCTTTCAGCGCGTGGCGCAGGGCTTCCAGTGGCTGATGGAGTTCCTGCCAGGTGTCGCTGGCGGTCTGGTGAAGGCGGGTAAGCTCTTCGCCGTCGCCCAACTGGCGCTGCAGGAAACGCGCGAATACCGGGTGGAAGCGGAACCACTGGCGGCTGGAATCCTGCGCCTGCAGGAAGAGGCCGCGGCTGGCAGCGGTTTCCAGCTGCTGCTGGCCGCCGCTCTGACCGCTCAGGCGCTCAGCCAGCAGACCGTTGACGCGGGTGAGGATGGAAGTGCGCGCCAGCAGCTGGCGCAGCGCCGGCTCCAGACGCTCGAGAACTTCTTCTGCCAGGTAGTCGAGGATGTGTCCGTGGCCTTGTTCCAATTCGCCAAGATAGCGATCCACCTCCTCCCGGTCGCGGACCGAGAGCGCGAACATCTGCACCGCCGGTGGCCAGCCTTCAGACAAATGATGCAGCTGGGCCACGCGGTCGCTGCCGAGGGTAAAGGGCAGGCGCCGCGCCAGCAGTTGCGTGGTTTCGTCGATGGTCAGCGCCAGGTCTGCCGCGGTCAGTTCCAGCAGACGGCCCTGCAGGCGCAGGGCGCCGAGCCCCAGTGGGGGCTGGCTGCGGCTGGTGATGACCACGCCGATGCCGGCGGGGGCGTGGCGCAGCAGGAAGCGGGTGGCATCGTGTACGGCGGGATTGTCGATCTGGTGGTAGTCGTCGAGGACGATGCGCAGCTCGCTGGGGAGCTGGCGCAGTTCCGCCAGCATTTGACTGATAACCAAAGATGGGTCGAGACTGTGCTGGGCGGCGAGAATCCTGCTGGTCTCCGGTACACCATTGCCAGTGGCGCGGTGCACACTCTCGACCAGATAGCGGCAGAATTGACCGGGCTCGTTGTCGCCGCTGTCGAGGGAGTACCAGGCCACAGGGTGGTCCCGCTCCGCGGCCCAGGAGGTGACCAGGGTGGTCTTGCCATAACCCGCAGGGGCAGTGACCAGCAACAGCTGGTCACTCTGGCTTTGCTCCAGCAGCGACAGTAGCCGCGGCCGTTGCAATGTGTGTTCCGGGCAGTCGGGGAGGCTGTACTTGGAGGCTAGGAGCATGGCGTTGACCGGTCGCAGTGTGTAAGACGCACGTGTTCAGGCGCAATTGTACACTCTGAGTCTGCCAGCCCCCTATTTGCTCCGCGTCCTCCCCCGAAGGGGAGGAGCCTCCGTCATTCCATGCCGCGGAAGGCGTGAAGTCCGATCACCGCGCCGACGAAGCCCCCGGCGTTGCGCGTGCTCACGACACGGCCGTCCGCCGCCAGCAGCAATGGCTGCCAGTGTTTGCCGCTGTCGAGGCTGTAGTGGAAGTCGTATTCGGGGCCGCGGGTGGTGAGGCGCAGCTGGATATCGACTGGTTTGTCTGTAGCGGTTGCCAGGGGTCTGCGGGCAATGGTCTCTCCCTGAGGGGAGGTTCCGCCATCGCGGCGGCTGACGATCACCTCTGTGCCACCCTCGGCGTTGCCGGTGATACCGAAGAAGTAGAAGTGCTCACTGTTCTGGAAAACCGCCATCCCGGCGCGGTCGCTCTCCTGGCGCGGGCGGTAGTGCATCTGTGTGGTAGCGACGGCCTGCAGGTGCTGCTGGCGGCGGGCCACAAACGCGGGGTTGCCTTTATCGCCGAGGGCGGTAGCTGTAGGGGTGAGCTGCAGGCTTCCGGGCGTGTGCTCCAGGCTGTACCAAGGCTGCGGGGATGGATTGCGCAGCTGCAACCAGTGCAGAGGCAGCTGCGGTGAATCGAACTCGTCCCGCAGGGTGAAGTTACCGGTCGTGGGTATGGCGGCGGCGGCTTGTACTGGCAGTGCCGGACGTTTGGCCACGAATGGAATCCGCTGCTCGCCGCGGGTGATCACCGGCCAGCCGTCTTCCCAGGTCACCGGCATCAGGAAGGTCTCGCGCCCCGTGTTGTAGAAATCCCCCTCGTAGGGGCGGGTGCCCAAGAATACCGCCCACCAGTTGTCTTCCGCATCCTGTACGAAATCTGCGTGGCCCACGGAGGTGACGGGATCCGGGCGCGCTGGATCCAGGTGGCGCTGGGTGAGGATGGGGTTTTTATCCCAGGGGGTAAACGGCCCGAATGGCGATTCGCCTTTGAACACCACCTGCGAGTGATTCACACTGGTACCGCCCTCGGCGGCGGTCAGGTACAGCTGGCCATTCCGGCGCTGCAGATGCGGGCCCTCAATCCACACCGGTTTTGCCGCGAGGTCCACACCGCCGTTGACAATCAACTTGCGCGGCCCGGTGGTTTTCAGGTTCTTCGCATCGAATTCCTGGACCCAGATGGCGCGATGGCCATCGTACAGAGGCTCACCGATCGGCGCATCGTTGTTGAGGATATAGGCTTTACCGTCGTCGTCGAAGAACAGTGAGGGGTCGATGCCACCCACTTCCGGTAGCCACACCGGGTCCGACCAGGGACCCGCGGGATTCCTGGCGGTGACCACGAAATTGCCCCCGCAGTCCACACAGGTGGTGACGAGATAAAATGTCCCCTCGTGGTAGCTGATGGCCGGGGCAAAAATGCCGCGGGAAATACCGAGGTCGGAAAAATCCAGCTGCCCGGGGCGGTCGATCACATGCCCGAGTTGGGTCCAGCTCACCAGGTCGCGGCTGTGAAATACAGGGATGCCGGGGAAGTGGGCGAAACTCGAATTCACCAGATAATAGTCGCCGCCCACCTGCACGATGCTCGGGTCCGGGTAATAGCCGGCGAGGATAGGATTGCGGTATTCATCTTTCTCGATGGGTTGATCGAAAACAGCGTCTTCGCCGCGGTATTCGAACCAGTCGAAGGTAGCGGCGTTCTCGGTCTTTGCGTTTGCAGTAAGCGACAGCAAAAGTGCCGCGAACAAACCAGGTTTTATTTTTTTCATAGACTTCCTTTTGTGCCTCATTTTTGTAGGAGCCTGCCTGCAGGGCCGGATATCGCTCCAGGGATGGCTGCTCGGCCCAGGTACCAAATGTTCGCTTGCAAGCAAGCTCCTACATCAAGCTCCTACATCAAGCCTCTACAGCGTGGATTTCATCAATGCAGCGTCCAGTACACTGGCACCGGCAGTGTAGTGATACTCATCGCTCTGGCGTGATGGCTGCTCCGTTCTACCAGCTCGGGCAGCGCAGAGACGCTGACCAGAGGTGCCGCCAGCACGTCGTGGCAACCAGTGACTTCTGCTACTTATTCATGGTGATGTTCTTTCTGGTGAGACTTGTGTTGATTCTGTTTGCCGGCGTCGCCGCTCTGCGCATGATGTGGACAACCGTCACTGTGCTGACGTTCGATGGCATTCAACCCGTTAACCAGATAGGCCAGTGGCGCATTCCAGTTAATGGCGATTTCATTACTGGCGTAACTGCACACGTGATCGGTGTAGGACTCGTCGGCCACCTTGCTGGTGTACTCGCACCCGTCCTGCTGTGAAGGGTTGGGTCCACCCACCAGGAAGCCGGGCAGCGGTGGCATGTCGGGGTTGGCCGCCGCCAAGCGATGGTGGGGCTGTTGGGGCGTTTTGTGGCCGAAACCGGTGATGTAGGAAAAACCGGTCGCATTGCGGCCCAGCAAATAGTCCCGTGTGGCTTCGGCACTGCGCAGAAAGCCGCTGTCGCCAGTGATCCGGAAGGCCTCGAGAAACAAGATGCCCTGGTTGGCCGCCACGGCATTGCTGCCCCACACAAACAGATCGGGATCGCTCACCATAGGTACGCGATAGGCACTGCGCTCGCCGGCGCTGCGCAATTGCCGCGCGGCGACCGTGAGATTCTTCTCAAGCGCGCTGCGCCAGGGGCCGCTGTCCTGCGGCAATTTTTCTTTGTGGGCGAGCAGGCTGTAGTAGCCGAGCCAGCGCACACTTGCCCAGGTGGGCAACTCATATTCGGAGGGCGCGGAGCGGATCACTTTCCAGTAATTTGCGTCGTCGGTGGCGAGAAAGAGTTCCGCCGCCGCCCACAGGCGCTCGTCGTCCAGCTGCTCGTCGTTATAGGCGCCGGTGGTCACATCCGGGTCGAACTGGCGGTTGAGTTCGTCCTGCCGATACGTTACCGCTGGGTGTTTCTCTGCCCACTGCCAGGCGGCCAAGGCCGCCTGTAAATAGCGTTTACTTTCCTTTTCTCCGTAGGGCGCATAGACGCGCGCGGCCTGCGCCATCACCGCGGCAAAATCCAGTGTTGCGGCCGTGGTTTTCTGCACCATATAGCGCGGTTGCGTGGCCTCGTGCGCGGCAACCATCCCTTCAAAACCGGCGGTGGTGAGTTTGTGATAAACGCCGCCATCGGACGGGTCCTGCATGGCCGCGAGCCAGTCCAGGTTGTAGCGCACCTCGTCGAGAATGTCTGGCAGCGCATTTTCCGACTCAGGAATATTCAGGGACTGTGTGAGAAAGTACTCCGGATAGCGCTCGTAGACACTCATTAGAGTGCCCATGGTAATGCCGCTGTTGACCACGTATTTGTTGTAGTCACCAGCGTCGTACCAGCCTTTAGGGGCGGACACCAGGGTATTTTCCGGGCGCGTGTCGTCGGCGGCGGACGCGTGAATCAGTACCTTGTCGTCCGGGTGACCAGCGGCGCGGTGCCAGGGGCCCGCGTGGACTTCCTTGAGTTCCGTGGAGGCGCGCTGGTAATAGAACGCTTTGATACTGGCAGCGGCGAGGTCCTGGTAAATCTCTTGGTCTACGTCGAACGGTGTTGATCGAAGCACATCGGCAGCTTCGGTGCCGGTAATTTCCAGATAGTAGTGGCCGGGTGTTGCCAGGCCAGAGAAGTCCGCAACCAGTGTGCTTTTACCACTTAAGGTTTTCTCGTGGCCCGGTTTCAGTTGACCGGTCAGCATCGCCTCGCCGGTCTCGACGGCGCGCACTGCAAACTTTGGTGAAACTTCTGGAGAGTCTTGCGTGACAAGAACGGCGATCTTTTCCGACAGCGGGGAGAATCCCAACTGGTTGAAACGGAGATCACCGCTGACGGTCGGCTTGGCCTGTATACAGGGAGCACCGCCAAAGGTGGTGGCCAGTAACAGCGCGCAGCCGGCTGTGAATGTTTTGTTTTTTGACGCTGCCATGTTTTTCTCCAGTTTATTGGCACTCTTGCCGCTTATTGCTGCTCTTGCCGCGCCGTTTCTGTACCGCCTGTCGGTTCAGATCGCGCCGCGAATATACGGGCGCACCTGCTTTTGGTAGTACTCCGCCAGCGTTCGATGTGTAGATTCGGAAAGGGGGGCAAGGTCGGAAGCCGACGCGTTGTTGGCGATTTGTTGGGGACTCGATGCGCCGGCAATGACGGTGGAAACCGCCGGGTGATCCAGAATCCAGCGCAGTGCCTGTGTTGCCTGACCGCAATGCGCGCTATCTGGCAATAGTGCCCTGAGCCCTTCTGCCAGCTCTACCCCTTTTTCAAATGGAATACCGCCAAAGGTTTCGCCTACGGAAAAGGCGGCACCATCGCGGTTGTAGTTGCGGTGATCGCCCTCGGCAAAGCGGCTGTCGCGGGTAAATTTGCCGGAAAGCAGGCCGGAGGCGAGCGGCAGGCGCACGATAACGCCTACGTTTTTTTCCTTTGCCGCGTCCAACAGCGCCTCTGCCGCGTCCTGGCGGAAGAGGTTGAAGATGATCTGCAGGGTGGCGAGCCCCGGGTTTTCCAGGCAGGTAAAGGCTTCCCCAATGGTTTCCACGCTGGCGCCATAATGGCGGATTAGGCCTTCGTTCTGCAGTTCTTCCATCCAGGTGAAGATGTCACCCTGTTTCAACACTGCCGGCGGCACACAGTGCAGCTGGGCCAGGTCGATGGTGTGTACACCAAGGCGCCGGGCAGAGGCCTGCAGGCTCGCGCGTACCGCCGCGAGACTGTAACCGTCCGGGTACAGCGTTGGGTTGCGCCCCACCTTGGTTGCCACCAGCAGATTGTCGGGTTTGTGTGGGAAGTTGCCGATGCGCTGTTCACTCTGGCCGCCGCCATACACGTCGGCGGTATCCCAGAAGTTGATGTTATGTGCGGCAGCTGCGTCGAGAATCGCGTTCGCGGTATCGTCCGCTATAGGCCCAAAATCCCCACCCAGCTGCCAACAGCCAAGGCCGATTTCACTGACCCGGTAACCGGTTTTTCCCAGTTGGCGATAGTTCACTGTGCCACTCCTGCTGCTGTGGTGGGAGACTTCTGTTGAGAGGCTTTTCCGGTGTCTTTTCGATCCACCTGAAAGGGCGCCGCGGGCAGACCCGCGCGATTGTAAAGGTTGGCCTCTGCCGGATTATCGGCCCAGGCATAGCGTACGGAATGCGGTTGGCTCACCTGATCGCTCCAGACCTCGACGCTGTCACCGGAAATTCGGGTGTTGGCCCAGACATAGCGGCCGTCGCTGCCGGCAATGGCAAATTCAAACAGCGGAGAATCTGCTTCGCGATGACGGCAATCCGTATCGCAGGGTTTCGCTATCAGCTCGCCCTGGGCGCTTGAAAAACGCAGTACCGCTTTATCTCCGGTGAACGTCGCTGACGTCAGTTGTGGGCCGGAAGCAATGATGTTGTCATGGCGGTAGACCAGCTTTCTCGCCGCCAGTGCCAATCGTTGGCCCACCGTTTTTTTGTCCAGAGGGTGAATGTCATTCCACTCACCGGCATCGATGGTAACCGCCATGGCGGTATTGGGCAGTGCAAGCGCGCTAGTCTGAGCCTCGCGAAACTCCGCCCATCCGCTGTTGCCGGGTTTGTCCTGTGGCTCCAGAAAATTCGGCAGTTGTACAAACAGGAAGGGCAGTTCGTTGTTGCCGGTATTTTGTTTCCAACCTTCGCGCCAATCGCGGATCAGTGCCGGTAACAACCGTCTGTACTCGTCCGCACGCCCAACATTGGATTCGCCCTGGTACCAGAGCGCACCGCGGACAGAATATTTCTGCAGCGGGTGGAGCATGGCATTGTACAGGCCGGCGGGTTTCCAGCGCACAAAGGTCTGACTTCCCATGGGCTCCATGGTGGTACCCAGCTTGTAGTGCCATTCGCCGCGCAGATCAATGCGCTCGCCGGCCACCGTGAGTGCGTAGGGTTTGTCTTCGACGAAGCCGCCGCGGCCACCACCATTGGTCACGCGGATGGCAATGGTGTTTTCACCGGCTTTTAATAGTCCCTCAGGCACGCTGTAGCGCCGGCGAGGGTAGAGATAGGTGGTATTGCCCACTTTCTCTCCGTTGATCCAGGTTTCGTCTGCATCAACGATGCGGCCTAGCTCCAGCAGGCCGGATTTTCCGGCGAGTGTTTCCGGTAGGGTGATGGTTTTGCGGAACCAGACAACGCCGTTGGTTTTTCCCAGAGCCGTGTCGGCCCAGTAGCCGGGTACGGCCATGGTGGACCAATCGTCGACTTCCAGATCTTCCACGTGCCAGCGCTTGTAACCCCTGTCGTTGTGATCGGCTTCCCGGTGCCAGGCTTCGCTATGTTTGCGGTCCGAGCGTTCAATTTGTTCAATCAGTCCATCGTCCTTGAAACGCTGAAGCTCATTGAGGTGTTCGGGAAATTTTTTCAGGGTTTCCTCGCTGACCCAGGCCTCCGCCGGCGAGCCTCCCAGGCTGCTGTTGATGATGCCGATCGGCACCCTTTCAGAGTGCTCGATGTCGGCGGCGAAGAAGTAGGCGACCGCCGAAAAGTCCTGAATATTTTCCTGGGTAGCCGGCAGCCACTGTCCTGCCTCCAGATCCGTGCGGGGGGTATGGAAGTCGTAGGCCTGGGGCACCCGGAACTGGCGAATACGCGGGTTGTTGACCGCGGCGATTTCATCGGCGAAGCGGTGGACGATCCGGTTGATGGGATACTCCATGTTCGACTGTCCTGAAGCCAGCCACACATCGCCGATGAAAATATCCTTGAGCTCGATACGGTTTTCCCCGGCGATGGTCATTGTGTAGGGGCCGCCGGCCGGAAGCGATTTGAGCGTTACCGACCAGTTGCCGCTGTCGCCGGCCTCCGCTGTGTACAGCTGGCCCTGAAACTCAACTCGGACCTCTTCTCCCGCATCCGTCCGGCCCCAGATATTTACGGCGGCATCCCGCTGCAGCACCATGCCATCGCTGACGAGCCGTGGCAGACTGACCTCCGCGGCAGCCGGCATTGTAAGTTGCAGAGTGGTGATGAGTCCTAGGGTCAGACACACACGAGGGGACAGGCGGACTTGCATTGTTGCTTCCTCATCGCAGTGGTGCAGGTGGTTGTTATTCTTGCGCTTTACGCCAGCGGTCGCGTGCCGTCATGCGCGGATTCTGCACCCGTTAAGGGTAACGCTACCAATAAATGTAAACGTTTACAATATACAGGTACACTGGTTACACTTTTTGCCGCGATAGACTGAGGAAGATAACAATGAATAAAGCTCTCACCTTGCCGCTGTGCATCCTGCTGCTCACTGCCTGCAGCAAGGGGCCGGAAGGCACCACCGATCATGCTGATACCGGCGCCGCGCCGCAGGCGGCTACCGACAGCATGCCGTATCTAGACACTGCGCTTCCCCTGCCGCAGCGGGTTGACGACCTGGTGGCGCGGATGACGCTGTCGGAAAAAATCAGCCAGCTCTACAACGACGCCCCGGCGATTGAACGTCTGGGGGTCGCAAAATACGACTGGTGGAATGAAGCGCTGCACGGCGTGGCCCGCGCCGGCAAGGCCACGGTCTTTCCCCAGGCCATCGGCCTGGCGGCAACGTTCGACGATCAGCTGTTGGAGGAAGTAGCTACGGCGATTTCCGATGAGGCGCGGGCCAAGCACCATTACTTTGCCGACAACGGTATGGCGTTTCGCTATACCGGACTGACATTCTGGTCGCCTAATATCAATATCTTCCGCGACCCGCGCTGGGGCCGGGGGCAGGAGACCTACGGTGAAGATCCATACCTCACCGGGCAAATGGCGCTGTCTTTTATCAACGGACTTCAGGGCGACGACCCCCGCTATCTCAAAACTGCGGCGATGGCGAAACATTTCGCCGTGCACAGCGGCCCGGAAAAATCCCGTCACTCTGATGACTATACGGCGAGTAAGAAAGACCTGGCCGAGACCTATTTCCCTGCGTTCAAGACCGCTGTGGTGGACGCGGATGTGGAGGCGGTCATGTGTGCCTACAACCGCGTCAATGGTGAGCCGGCCTGTGGCAGCGATATGCTGCTGAAAGAAACCCTGCGGGACCAGTGGGGCTTTGACGGGCATGTGGTATCGGACTGCGGCGCAATCGCCGATTTCTACGACCCCGACGCCCACAACCTGGTCAGGGCCCCGGCGGAGGCCGCGGCCTGGGCATTGAAAGCCGGCACTGATGTGAACTGCGGCACCGGCCGCCTCAGCACCTTCGCCAGCCTGGGGTTCGCATTGCAGCGGGACATGATCGACGAAAGCGACATCGACACCGCGGTCAAACGCCTGTTTACCACGCGCTTCAAGCTCGGCATGTTCGACCCCGCCGAATCCGTGCCTTACACGCAGATTCCCATGTCGGTCGTGGGGTCTGAAGAGCACCTGGCGCTGACGGAAAAAGTCGCGGAAAAATCCATGGTGCTGCTGAAAAACGATGGCGTACTTCCCCTGGCGGAAGGCACCAAAGTTGCCGTTATCGGCCCAAACGCGACCAATTTCTCGGTACTGGTGGGGAACTACCATGGTTCTCCGATTAATGCGGTGACCCCACTTGCGGGGATTCGCTCGCGTGCAGGAGAAGGCAATGTGGTCCACGCGCCGGGCTCCGCACTGATTGCCGATCAATACGGACACTATGAAATCGTCAGTGCCGACAACCTGTTTCACCGCAATGAAGATGGTGAACTGCAGGCGGGCCTGAAAGCGGAGTATTATCCCGTTGATCTCGCACGGGGTAAGAAAGCGCGTGATTTCCGCTATATTCCGGCAACGACACTGGCAGAGTCACCGGCGTTCACCCGCGTCGATCCGGTGGTGGATTTCTACTGGACCCGCTCGCCCATTGACGACTCGGTGAATGGAGACTTTGGCGTTGTATGGAAAGGCGTACTGGTTCCGCAAGCATCGGGAAGCTACCTGTTCAAAACCGGTGGTGCGTTGTTGCTTGATGGTCAACCTGTTGGCGGTGCCGTGTCACTTATCGCCGGGCGGGAATATTCCCTGACCCTGTCGGACGTGTATCTACGCACGGTATCGGGCGACCCGTTGGAACCGGAAGTCCAGTTGACCTGGGTCAATACATCCCGAGATTACGCGGCCGAGGCGGTAGAAATAGCGCGCGGGGCGGAAGTCATCATTTTCACCGGCGGTATCTCTGCGGAGCTTGAGGGCGAGGAAATGTCGGTGCAGCTGGAAGGATTTGATCACGGGGATCGCACACATATAAAACTGCCTTCCGTCCAGCACGACCTGCTGCGAAAACTAAAAGCGCTGGGCAAACCTATCGTAATGGTCAACTTCAGTGGCAGCGCTATGGCGCTCAACTGGGAAGACAAAAACCTCAACGCGATCGTGCAGGCGTTCTATCCCGGTGAAGCCACCGGCACCGCGCTGGCGCGTCTGTTGTGGGGCGATGCAAATCCGTCTGGTCGTTTGCCGGTAACCTTCTACCGCAGTGTCGAGGATCTGCCGGACTTCAAGGGCTATTCGTTTGCCAATCGCACCTATCGTTATTTTACCGGCGATGTGCTCTATCCATTTGGCCACGGTCTGAGTTACACACAGTTCGCTTACAGCAATTTGAACGTTCCCGAGACCATTGCGCCGGGAGAGGAGCTTGCGATTGATGTGACCCTGACCAACAGCGGTGAGCGTGCCGGTGGAGAAATCAGTCAGGTTTACTTGAGCCTGCCGGACGCGCCGGTTGAGGTCCCGATTCGTGAGCTCAAGGCATTCAGGCATACGCAACTGGCATCGGGTGAATCGGCGAAGCTGCAGTTCGTCATCGAAAGTGACGATATCGCCTACGTGGACAATACGGGGATTTTCCAGCCTTATCGGGGCCGGGTACATCTCACGGTCGGATCGGGGCCGGGAGCCTACCTGACAGCGCCACAATTTGCAGAAGCAACCGTGGTTATTCGCTAGCCATCGTTGTTGATATCAAAACAAAAAAGCCCACCGTTGCACCGGTGGGCTTTTTTGTTTGCGGGGCCGCCGTGAAAATTTATAGGGGCCCCGCGAGGCAGAGTGATTCCGGTTATGGTGTGGCGCCAACTAGGCGGCTCTCGGGCGGCCCGAGATAAGAGGGTTCCAGGCCACCGGTATCCACCAGGATCTTCTGCAGTGTAACGCCGGGGTCCAGGGCATAGATACGCAGTCTGTGCTGCCCGGGCTTCGCGACCTGGTGTACGGATTCGGATTTACGCACGCCGTCTTTCACCGCCGTTTCCCACGCGTTTGGTGACAGATCGGCCAGGATATCCACCACCTGCGGCTCTGCGTCATCCAGCGCAATGGCATAGCGCATGCCGCGCCCAGGCCGAAAGTTCAGGCTGGGCGCAAACAGTCCCTGTATACGGATCTCTCCGGCAGTGAACAGCGTCAGATCGTACTCCACGAAGGGCGCCTGTTGCGGATTTTCAAACACCCGGTCGCTCGCGGGAAATACCGAGATGGACGAATGGGTGCGACCGTGCAGGGGAATTTCCTCCCAGGCTGCGCCGTCCGCATCCCGTTTGCGGCTGAAATTGGCCGCCTCAATCGCGACGTAGCCGCCCGCTTCCACGAAGCCCTTAATATTCTGCGCGGTATCCGCATCCGGTTTGAAGCTATTCACCCGCACGCGCGCGCTGCCCCAGCCCGTGCCCTTGATGTCGATAATTTCCTGGTGCCTCCCCGCGGGGGCGTTTTCCCAGTCGATGGATACGGACAGCGGCAGTGTATGCTGCATTACGGTACCCTCGGTTTTACTGACGTGAATCCAGGGCGCGCTTGTGGTTGCGGAAAAATCGAACGGTTTTGTCCCGCGGTTGAACAGCTCGATGGTGTGTCTGGCTTCGCCATAGGGGCTGAACTCTGGAAGAACCAGATTGCCGCTGGCCGGCCAGAATTGTCCGCTGCCTTCCACCGCGACACCCATGTCCGCTTCCCCGTGGGGCTGGTAACGGGCCAGTGCGGGCATAGTATTAGCCGGCGGGTTGTTCCAATGGGTATAGCCGATATGCGGCTGAGACATCATATGGTTCCACTTGCCGCCGTTGATATTGTGGAACTGCTTGCTCAGGCTGGCATCCAGCGCAAACAGGTCTTCCACTTTGTTCGCGAACGCATTGGTATCGGCCCGCCCCTGACTGGCGTAGAGGCGATTGCGGGCGGTGGCTGTATAGAGCTGAGAAACCACCGCACTGGCTTTGACTGGATAGAGCACCAGTTGAAAAAACGCATCCCGGTGCCGCGGGGGTATTTTCCGGTAGATGTCCTCCGCTCGCGCGACCATCTCCGCCAGTTCCGAATCAAGCCGACTGGCTTCCTGATAATGGTGTTGGCTGTAAGTGCCTGGCTCCAGCAGCTCCGGTTTGCGCCGGCCATTGTGGCGGCTGTATCCCTGGATCAATGCGGCAATTTCTTCTGCGTGTTCGGCGCCAAACTCGCGCGCGGCCCATAGTTCGCCGAATTCCGCTAATCGCTCCTTCGGCCAGGTCTCCGGATTCCATGCCATGCGCAAAAAGAATTCTGTGGGAAACTCCTGCGGCTTCAGGTCGCCCACATTCACCAGCCATATCCGGTCGGCGCCATAGGCATAAGCCAGATTCATCTGCTCCCACACTTTGGCAATAGGGGTGACATTGATCCAGCGGTAGGAGCGCGGCCCGCCAACGTAGTCGAAGTGGTAATAGACCCCGGCACCGCCACTGCGCTGCCGTTCTTCCGGTGTCGGCAGTCTGCGGATATTGCCCCAGTTGTCGTCCGCCCACAGCAGCGTCACATCCTCCGGCACCCGCATACCGCTTTCGTAGTAGCCTTGCACCTCTTTGTACAGCGCCCAAAGCTGTGGCACCTCGGTGAGCGGCTGATCGTCAAACACCTCTTCGAGAATTTCCCGCTGGTCTTTCACAATTTTTTCCAGCAGGCCGATATTCTGCTCCTCGCTCATGGGCGTATCCGCCTGTCCGCGCATTCCAAGGGTATAGATACTGTCGTACGGCTTGTTGCGCTCCGCCCCTTCCTTCCAGAAGTCGTATAGCCCATCCGCATTCACGGCGTAGTCCCACGCGCCTTTACCGCGGCCCGAACCGAAATTCTTCCCATACCGGTTCCATTCCTTGTCTGCCCGCATCATCGGCTCGTGGTGGGATGTTCCCATCACAATCCCGTACTCGTGCGCGCGCACCATATTCAGTGGATCGTCATCGTTGAAGGCATTGTTCCACATCGCCGGCCACAGATAATTCGCCTTCAGGCGCATCATCAGCTCAAACACTTTTTCATAGAATTGGTGGTTGTAATCCCCGTACTTCTCCTTGACCCAGTTCGTCAGTGCCGGCGCCTCATCATTGAGAAATATTCCCCGGTATTTGACCCGCGGCCAATCCACCACACGTTTATCTGCATCAATGTAAATCCGCTCAGCTTTGCGTACCGGCACATCTGCCCACCAGTACCAGGGTGAAACACCAATCTGTTCGCTGATCTCATAAATCCCGTAAGCCACCGCGCGTCGGTCGCTCCCCGCGATCACCAGCGCCTTATCCACGCCGGCTATTGGCCTATCCACCACCTGGATCAGATAGCCTTCCCACTTATCCGCTATCTCGCTCACATCAATCCGCTGCTCGCTGATCATGCGATCAATCAGTGCACTCTTGCCAATTTCACCGGCGATCACGGTATGGGTGCTGACGTCGTTCACTTTATTGAGTAGTACTGGCCTGGAACCGCTGACCCGCTCGATATCCGCCTGTAAATTCCGCATCGCCAGCTGGATCGCCGCATCTGCGTTCTTATCCACAAGCAGGTGCGCGGATACCTTGCGATCCACAAGTCGGAAATCTTCCGGAGTAGGGGATTTGGACACAAAGGATGGATTACCCAGCGCGAGGGCATGGGCAGCAAAAAGCACGGAGGTGAGGACAGTTGCTGCCCAATTCAATAAAACGTTCTTGAGCATGTTTATTCTATTTTCAGGCGTAGCCACCACTGGCTACGAAGTTAAAAACCACAAAGCGAAGGCGGGCCGCCGGTTGCGGGTATTCAGGAGCGTCGCAAACAGGATGTTTGCGCCGCAGCGCCCATGGATGGGTTCACTGCGGTCCTGAATACCCGCACCCGGCGGCCTGCCGCCACCGGACTAAACTACAAAGCCCAAATCACTGCGGAGTGACAGAGAACTCGTCGATGTAAAATGTCTCGACTTCCAGAGGCGTGCCCTCAAAATACAACCGCAGTTCATTCACGGTACAGCCCGCCGGCACCTCAAAACTACCGGTAAGGTCGTGCCACTCGCCCGCTGCGAGACTGATCGGGTTGCCCTCATTGTCCGTTCCGGCAACACCCGTATACGCATCATCCTCGCCTTCACAAGCCAGCTTCTGCGTCAACTGTACCGGTGCTGCATTGGGTCCCGAATGTCGAACAGACAGCGCAACATCATACGCAATACCCGCTTCCACCGTGGTGGTCAGATCATAGGAAGGGTTTGAATTTGCAGCGCGGGTGGAAACCTTCAGGCTCTGGCTGCCGGCCTGTGCCTGCTCCGTACTGAGCGCAAGCGTCGTACCGCTGGCGTACCAGGCACTCCAGGCAGCCGCCGGAACCACACCCTCAAAGCCACCGTCCTTGATCAGGTTATCGGTCTCCTCTTCCTCACCAGTGCTCGGCGGGATCACCTGCACACTGTCGAAGTAAACATCGGTACCCCCGGGCGTATTTTCAAAATACATCAGCGCCTCATTCACCTGGCAGTCCGCGGGTATTTCCAGCGTGCCCGCGAGCTTGGTCCAGGTCTGTGAGGGCACCGCGTCATTGTCGGAGATCCAGAGATACTGATCCCCCTGGCCTTCACACGCGAGCTTGGTAACCATCGTAATCTGTACCGGAGCGGCACCCGTGTGCAGGGCCCAGGCAATCATCGGGTAGCTGGTACCCGGTTCCACCAGCGTGGTCAGATCGTAGGTCGCGTAGGCGTCGCTGCTGAAACCCGAGGCCAGCAGGCTGCGGTTGCCAGTCTTGGCGTATTCCGCGGAGGTACTCAGTGCGCCGCCTCCCCAGCCCGCGCCCCAGCCATCCGCGCTCTGTTCGAAGTCGCCGTTGCTGATCAGGTTCGCCACCGGCTTGGCCCCCGCGACGCCAAAACGCAGCCAGTCGACATTGGCAACGCCGGAAACCTCGTTGAAGCGCACATACACATCGTGGCTGCCGGACACCGGTGCCCAGTCCACTGTGCTGGTCTGGAAATCGCTCCAGCCGTTGGTGGGCGGCAGCTGTACCTGCAGTGCATTGGCGTTTTCCAGGCTGTCGAGGCGGATCGAAATACTGCCGGTGTTGCCCGCGCCCTTGGCGTAATTCACGCTGAAACTGTCCCAGGCGTCCTTGAATGCCACGTCCTGAAACAGAATCCAGTCGCCTATGTCGGTGTGCGCCACCACGCTGCCGGCAGCCTGTACGCCATGGCCTTGGTCGTAGAGTTCCGCCTCCAGCGTGATCAGGTCGTCACTGCCACTCCAGCCGCCGGGAATATATTCCGGCACCAGGTGATCGCACTCTGTCTCTCCGGCGAGGTAACAGTTCACCCACTGCAGGCCCGCGCGCTCACTGCCATCGCTCGCCAGCAGCCAGGCTTCGCTGCGCCACATATGACCCTGGCGGTAGCCCCAGTGAGTGATACCCGCCACTGCCGGGTGCTCCCAGAACACCGTGAACAGCTCGCGCAGTTTATTGGCGTGGCGGGCGTCGTCGGCAAAATTGATGTCCAGTTCGGAGACGTAAATCGGCAGGCCGGTGGCGGCGAGGCGATCGAGGTTGCCTTTTATATCCGCTGCCAGGGACTGCTCGAGAAAGTGCGCCTGCACGCCAATACCGTCGATCAGCTCTCGCGCCTGCAGCAACTGGATCAGGGCGAGATAATCTTCGGTGGCGGCGTCGAGGCTCAGAATGTTGTAGTCGTTCAGGATCAACTTGGATTCGGGGAAGGCTTCACGGGCCAGTTCGAATGCCGTGATCAGCCAGTCCCAGCCGGTGTCGCCATCGCCACCCAGGGCCTCTTTATAGGCGGGTATTTCGTGCAGCGGTTCATTGACCACATCGATCATTTCAAGCTTTGGATAGCGGGTTTTTACCGCGGCTAACCACTCGTTGATTTCCTCAAGCTGCTCTTCCGCGCTCAGGTCGGCGAGCCATGCCGGCTGCTGCTGACCCCAGAACAGGGTGTGGTACTTGAAGCCGAGATCGTTGTTCCCGGCAAAGGTGTGGGCGGTATCGAGATCGGTCCAGTCCATGACGTCGCGGGTGGACTCCACCGTGCCCCACTTGCCCGCATTGCCGGGAGTGATTTGATCGAAGTAGGTGGTGAGCTGGGTGTAGTCGTCCGGGTGCTCGGTGGCGACGCCGAAGAATTTATCCAGCGCCGGCAGCACGGTGACGGTGACGGCATCCGCCGGGCTGCTGGCGCCGCCGTCATCGCTGACACGCAGCTCGAAGGTGAGGGTGACGGACGCCTCTGTGGCCGGCGCGGTAAAACTGGCGCTGCCACTGTCGTCTGTTGCCAGGGTAACGGCGGGTCCTGAAGATTGGCTCCAGTTGTAGCTGGTGATGCTGCCATCCACGTCGCTGCCGACACCCACCAGAGTGACGCTGCTGCCGGCGGTTACCACCTGGTCGGCACCGGCCTCTGCAACGGGCGCAACATTGTTGTCGGTGCCGAGCGTTGCGTCCGGACCTTTGATTTTTCTGTCGGTACAGCCCGCGGAAGCTATGGCCAGCGAAAGCACTGCGATTGGAAACAGAGAGGTTTTCATGGTCGTTACCCTTGCCGTTGGTCCGGTTTTCCGGACTTTTTTGTTGTTAATACGGTATGCGGGGCAGTGTTGATCTGCCCGCGGGCTGTTGACGCGGAACGGTTACACGGGGAGGGGTGCTGTCGCTCGGGTCATCGCTATTTCAAATTTATTTTTCTATTGGCTCAAACCGTGGGTGCACTTCCGCTGGAGAGGTGGCGCGGTTGGTTTGTGCGGGTCTGGTATTCCGGACACATATTTACGGTAACGCTACCATTCGATGTAAACGTTTACAATACATGGCGTTAAAATCTCTTTTTTGTCGGGCGGATCCAGTATTTTCGACGGGTAAAAGTGCTTGACAGCGGACGGCCGGCTGAATAATCCTTGAAATTGTTAGCGGTAACAAAACGTTAGAAAAATAAAACCGGGCGTTTATCCCCTGGTCATAAAACTCACAATAACAAGCCGCAGCAGCCGTCCCGATATCTCTGCCGATCTTTCGCGGAGAGTGTGCGGGTGCGCAGGCGCTACGCGAGATGGGAGCACTTCCGTGTTCGATAACAATAAATTCAAGAAAAGCCCGTTTAAGAAAAACCACCTGTCTGAAGTGATTATGGCGCTGGCGGCTACCGCGCTCAGTGCTCAACAGGTACTCGCGCAGGATACGCAAAAAACCGGGGATGCCGACAACGCGTCTCCCAGCGCCATTGAGGAAGTGGTGGTAAGCGGCGTGCGCTACAACCTGCAGAATGCGCAGGATATCAAGCGCGAGGCCGACACCTTCGTCGATTCCATCTCCTCCGATGATATGGGCTCGCTGCCGGACCGCAGTGTGCTGGAAGCCATGCAGCGCATGCCGGGTGTTTCCATCGAGCGGTTTGCCGGTGCCGATGATCCGGATCACTTCGGCGTGGAGGGTTCCGGTGCGGTTATCCGCGGCATGACCGCTACCCGTTCCGAATTCAACGGTCGCGATTCGTTTACCGCCAACTCCGGCCGCGGGCTCTCGTTCCAGGATGTGCCGCCAGAGCTGATGGGCGGAGTGGATGTTTACAAGAACCAGTCCGCGGATATGATCGAGGGCGGTATCGGCGGCACAGTAAGCCTGCGCACCCGCAAACCCTTCGACCTCGCGGAACAGACCATTTCCATCTCGGCGGATTATTCCCAGGGTGACCTGGATGAAGACGGTACCCCGAGCGTGTCGGCACTCTTCAGCGACCGCTGGACCACCAGCGCTGGCGAGTTCGGAGTGCTGTTCAACGTCGCCCACTCGGAACTGATGGGCACCTCCCACGGCATCCAGTCCGATACCTTTATCAAGTACGACGCGGAGGGCATCGCCGGGGCGGAAGGTTTCGACACTGTATGGGTCCCCAACGCCTCGAACTTTTTCAAAAAGAACGACGAACGCACCCGCAAAGGTTACGCGGCGGCGTTCCAGTGGGCGGATACCGACGAAACAATTCTGGCCACCGCGCAGTTCATGCGCTCGGACTCGCGCCTGTCCTGGACCGAAAATGCGGTGAAATACAATGGGGATGCCTACGATGCCGCGCGCACGGTCGGTCCGCTGGCGGGTACCGAATTCTCCTTCGACGACAACGGTGTATTCGAACAGGGCGCCATGGTTACCGAGGCCGGCTGGCGCGGCGGCTATGCGCCCGACGACGGACAGTACGGCTCCAAGTTTCAGACCGACACCCGGGTCAAAGACACCCACACGGTGGTGGACGATTTCGCCTTCAATCTGCGGTTTACGCCGAACGACAATTGGGAGTACGGCGTCGACTTCCAGTATATCCAGGCGGAAACCGCCGACGATGACCTGCAGGTCGCCCTCGGCCAGTGGATGGCGCAGGCGTACGATGCCAGCGGCGAGACACCTACCCTGGTCGTGGAAGACCCCAACGTCCCTTACGACGGCAGCAGCGATCCCAACAGGTTCAAAACTCCGCAGAATTACTGGTGGCGTTCCGCGATGGATCACTACGAGCGCTCCGAGGGGGAATCCTTCGCCACCCGCTTTGACGGCACCTATCACTTCAGTGAAGAACCACTGGGCCTGCTGCGCGCGGCCAGGTTCGGTGCGCGCCTGGCGGAACGCGACCAGACGGTGCGCCTGACCTCCTACAACTGGGGGACCATCGGTGCGGAATGGAATACCCCCTATTACCTCACTGACCCGGAAGTGGCGGGCCAGCCCTACGAATACGTGAGCTTTAGCGACTTCCACCGCGGCGGCGTTCTCTCGGTACCCGGCGGCGGTTTCCTGTTCCCGGATGCGGATTATGTGAAAGGGGTGGCGAAGGGGCATCGCGATCTGTTTATCTCTCCCTCAGGTGATCCGTGGGAACCCTACCCAACTCGCGATGACATCGTCGCCGAGGGCATTTTCCAGGCGCCCGAGGTTTTCGACACCACCGAAACCAACCGCGCCGCCTATCTGCGTCTTGATTTCGGCTCCGATGCAACTGCATTGCGCTTCTCCGGTAACGTCGGTCTGCGTTACGTGGAAATCGAACGCGAGGCGCTGGGCTCGGTGCAGTACCCGGATTTCGTCGGCCTGCCATACCCCGACGGCGCCCCGGTGGTACTGAACGACTACGACGCCATCAACAAGTGGGCCGTCCAGGCGGTATTGGATGGACGCTTCGCCACTGAAAAAGAGGCGATGGCCTATGCCCGCGATGCCAACAACTGGCTGACCCCGGAAGAGAAAGCCTTCGGCAACGACGCTTTCACTTTGGAGGAAGGCTGGAGCAAATACTCCACCGTGCTGCCGAGCTTCAACCTGAAACTGGAACTGCGCGACGACCTGCTGGCGCGCTTCGCCGTTTCCAAGGCCATTGCCCTGCCGGACATGTCGCAAGTGAAAAACCAGGCCGTGATCGGCGCGCGTCAGCTGGGTGTGGTGCGCGAGGACGGTCCGGTGGAACCGCCGGCAGACGGCGAGGAGACGGAAGACAACGGCACCAACATCGTGTCCGTCGCGCCGGTGGACTGGGTCGGCTCCGGTGGCAACCCCTACCTGTGGCCGATGGAGTCCATTCAGTACGACGCGTCCGTCGAATGGTACTTTGCCCAGGTGGGTTCCTTCACCACCTCCGTGTTTTACAAAGACCTGAGCGACACCTTTATCACCGGCGCCTTCCCGCGGGAATTCGCCAACCCGATCACTGGCCAAGTGCAGACCGTGGACTTTGAATCCACCGTAAACGGCGGCGACGGTTTTATGCAGGGGGTGGAGCTCGCCTATCAGCAGTTCTACGATTTCCTGCCGGCACCGTTTGACGGGCTCGGCCTGCAGCTGAACTACACCTGGATCGACTCCGGTCTCACCAACAGCGGTGTTGGCGGTGGCGCCGAGCCCGCCACCGGTGAGGAAGAAGAGGCCGACCGCTACCCGCTGCCGGATATCACCCTGCTGCCGCTGCGCGGTGTGTCGGAGCACACCTACAATATCGTCGGTATGTATGAAAAAGGGCCCTGGTCGGCGCGCCTCGCTTACAACTGGCGCTCCAAGTACCTGCTCACCACCCGCGATACCATCAGTAAATACCCGATCTTCAATGACGATGCCGGGTATATGGATGGCTCCGTGTTCTACAACTTCGACAACGGCGTAACCGTCGGGCTGCAGGTTTCCAATCTGCTCGATACCCAGACCGAAACCATCATGCAGCTGGACGACGCGGGCACTGAGGCCGGTCGCTCCTGGTTTATCCAGGACCGCCGCTTCGCCCTGATCGCCCGCGCAAACTTCTAACGCTTTCGCACGACGTCTTGTTGTGCCTTCTCGTCGGCGCACTGTGCAAGCAGTGCGCTCTTTTTTTTATTTGAAACCGCAAAGTGCGAGCGGTAAGTTTGACGCAGAAGTTCTGTCAGAGGCGGGTAAACAGTGAACAATAACAATATCCGTAAAGTCGTGATCGTCGGCGGCGGCACCGCCGGCTGGATGGCTGCGGCGGCGCTGTCCAAAGTGATGAAAAACCGGTTCTGCGATATCGAACTGGTGGAGTCGGAAAGTATCGGCACCGTCGGTGTAGGCGAAGCCACCATTCCACAGATCCAGGTGTTCAACCGCATGCTGGGGCTCAATGAGGACGAGTTCCTGCGCAAAACCTGCGGCACCTTCAAGCTCGGTATCCAGTTCGTGGACTGGGGCAGGAAAGGGGATTCCTATATCCACGCCTTCGGTGAAGTTGGCCGGGATATGGAGGGCATCCCGTTTTACCACTACTGGTTGAAAGAGCATCTCCGGGGCGGCAGCCAAGACATCGGCGAATATACCCTCACCGCGCTGGCGGCTCTGCGGGGGCGCTTTATGCGCTCGGTCGACGCCGGTAATTCCCCGCTCTCCAACATCGCCTACGCGTTCCATTTCGATGCCGGCCTGTATGCGCAGTTCCTGCGCGAGTACGCCGAGCAGCGCGGCGTCGTCCGCAGCGAAGGCGTGGTGACAAAAGCACAGCTGCACCCTGACAGCGGATTTATCGAATCCATACATCTCGACGATGGACGCATAATCGAAGGCGACCTGTTTATCGACTGCTCCGGCTTTCGCGGTTTGCTGATCGGTGAGACGCTGGGTGTTGGCTACGAGGACTGGCGCCACTGGTTGCCCTGCGACAGCGCCTGGGCAGTACCCTGTGAGGGCGACGGCAACCCTATACCCTATACCCGTTCAACCGCCCAGGCTGCTGGCTGGCAGTGGCGTATTCCGTTGCAACATCGAATTGGTAACGGGCACGTATTCAGCAGCCGCTTTATGGACGACGCGGACGCGCGAACGATACTTCTGCGCAATCTCGACGGTGCACCGCTGTCCGATCCAAAACTGCTGCGTTTCACTACCGGCAAGCGGGACAAATTCTGGCACAGGAACTGCGTGGCTCTCGGCCTCGCCAGTGGATTTATGGAACCGCTGGAATCCACCAGTATCCACCTGGTGCAGTCGGCGATCGCGCGCCTGCTGAGTCTGTTCCCCAACCGAAATTTCGATCGGGTCGACATCGACGAATACAACCGCCTAACGCATTTCGAGATGGACCGCATCCGCGACTTTCTGATCCTCCACTACTGCGCCACGGAACGGGACGACAGCGAGTTTTGGAACTACTGCCGCACCATGGAAATTCCCGATACCCTCGCACAGAAAATCGAGCAGTTCCGTGCAAACGGACGTATTGTCCGTGCCAATAGCGAACTGTTCAATGAGCTGAGCTGGATGGAAGTGATGTTGGGGCAGGGGGTAATACCGCGCGGTTACCACCCTCTTGTCGACGCCATGCCGGAAGAAATGTTCGTCGGTCGAATGCGGGAAATCAAATCGGTCATCGAGCGCTCGGTGGAGGCGATGCCATCACACAAAGCGTTTATTGCTAGTCACTGCGCCTAAATCCCCCCATTAGTTTGAATTTATCCACACTGTGACAATTTGTCGCAGGCGACAGGGGCCCGGTTTGGGTTCCCTCTCGTCTCGTTCTCAGCAGTAAACCGATAATAGGTAGAAAATGAGGACAACGATGATGAGAAATACTTCGTGGAAAAACGGGTTGTGGAAAAAAGGGCTCGGCCTGATCGGCCTGTCACTGGTGGCGGGGAGTGCGCTGGGGCACGGTCTTATAGTTGAGCCGCCGGCGCGCAATGCCCACTGCGGCATGAACGAAAAGCCTGATCAGGCCACTACCCCCGCCTGTGTGGAAGCCGCGCAGATAGACTTCAGTGGTGGCTACCAGTTTATGAGCGTGCTCACCCACGCCCAGGGACGCGCGCAGGCAGAGAGCACCAACGTGTGCGGTTTTGACAGTGAAACCTGGAACGGTGGCCCCACGCCCTGGGACCACCAGCTCGATTGGCCTACCAGTCCGATGAGCGGCGGTACCCAGACATTTACCTGGAATATCAGCTGGGGCCCGCACTGGGATGACACCGAGGAATTCCGCTACTGGATCACTAAGCCGGATTTCGTGTATCAGGTGGGAGGAACCCTGACCTGGGACGACTTTGAAGACGAAGCTTTCTGTGTGCTGAATTACGATGACAGCAATCCCACCGCCAATCCGAATGTGGTGGCAGAAAAGGCCAGCAGTCTGTTCCACACCACCTGTGAGGTGCCGGAGCGCGAAGGGCGGCACATCATTTACGGTGAATGGGGTCGCAACTATTTTACCTGGGAGCGCTTCCACGGTTGCGTGGACGTAGCATTTGATGGCGGCGGCTCCAGTGGAGGCTCGTCGTCCAGTAGCAGCTCCTCCTCGAGCAGCAGTTCATCCTCCAGCAGCTCATCTTCCTCGGGCGGCTCGTCTTCCAGCAGCTCGTCCAGCTCTTCCGGAGGCAGCGGTTCCTCCAGCAGTGGCGGTTCCAGTTCCAGCTCCGGCGGCAGCACCGGCAGCGGCGTGAACTGCGAATATGTGGTATCCAATGAGTGGAGCGACGGTTTCACCGCGGAAGTGCGCCTGACCAATACCGGCAGCGAGCCGGTGAGTGGCTGGGAAGTGCAGTGGGGCTACTCCGACGGCACCGCGCTGACCAACACCTGGAATGCCGTGGTCAACGGCATGGGGCCGTTTACCGCCACCAGCATGGGCTGGAACGACACCATCGGCGCCGGCCAGACCGTGAGCTTCGGTATGCAGGGCACCAAGGGTGGCAGCAGCGCCGAAGTGCCGGAGGTAACCGGAAATGTGTGTGAATAAACTTCCTGGTTGAGGAGCAGTACAACGAAAAAGCCAGCGGATTTCCGCTGGCTTTTTTTCACCTGCCGGGCGATTTACCAGTCGTGCATGCCGCCATCTTCCAGGCGGTTCACCGGTAGGAACGCACGCTGGTAGGGAAACTCCTTGGCCATTTCCTCGTCGATATCCACCCCGAGCCCGGGCTTGTCGCCGGGATACAGGTAGCCATCGTCGAAGCTGTAGGCGTGGGGGAACACTGCATTGGTTTCATCGGTGTGGTGCATGTATTCCTGAATACCAAAGTTCGGAATCGACAGGCCAAAATGCAGCGCCGCCGCCATGGTGACTGGCGACAGATCGGTAGCGCCGTGGCAGCCGGTGCGCACGTTATACAGCGCGGCCAGGTTGGCGATGCGTCGCAGGTGGGTGATACCGCCGGCGTGTACTACGGTTGCGCGGATATAGTCGATCAGCTGCTCTTCAATGAGTTGTTTGCAGTCCCAGATACTGTTGAACACTTCACCTACTGCAAGCGGTGTGGTGCTGTGTTGGCGGATCAGGCGGAAATTCGCCTGGTTCTCCGCCGGTACCGCATCCTCCAGCCAGAACAGGCGGTAGGGCTCCAGATCTTTAGCCAGGCGCGCCGCCTCGATGGGGGTCATGCGGTGGTGGGCGTCGTGCAGCAGGTGGATATCCCAGCCCAGTTCTTCCCGTGCCGCGGCAAACAGTTGCGGCACTATGCGCAGGTATTTTTCTGTGGACCAGATATTTTCCGTAGGCAGATCGGCGTCCGCCGGTTCGTAGCGCTCCTTGTCTTTGGTTACGCCGTAGGTTGAGTTCAGCCCCGGCACTCCACACTGCAGGCGCACCGCGCGATAGCCGAGTGCGATGTATTTCTTTGCCTCGGCAATGGTCTCATCGATGCTTTCGCCATTGGCGTGGGCGTACACCAGGTTGCCCTTGCGGCAGGCGCCGCCGAGCAATTGATACAGTGGCAGGCCGGCTACCTTGGCCTTGATATCCCACAGTGCCATATCCACGGCAGCAATCGCCGACATGGTCACTGGTCCACGGCGCCAGTAGGCGCCCTTGTACAGGTACTGCCAGATATCCTCGATCTGGTGTGCGTCGCGCCCGATCAGGCACGGAACAATATGGTCCTGCAGATAGCTTGCCACCGCCAGTTCGCGACCGTTGAGGGTGGCATCGCCGAGGCCGCAGATGCCGTCTTCGGTTTCGATTTTCAAGGTGATGAAATTGCGTCCGGGACAAGTGGTGATAACCCGGGCGGATTTAATCTTCAGCATGCGATGTTCCCTCAACTCCGATAAGCATGTTTTAGTGGCAGGTTGTGTCAACGTGTCAAACGCCGAGAAATTTTGTGTTATGGTCTTGTTTTGATAGCGCTACCATTTTAGCCTTGG
This sequence comes from Microbulbifer harenosus, assembly GCF_005771435.1. Lineage (GTDB taxonomy): Bacteria > Pseudomonadota > Gammaproteobacteria > Pseudomonadales > Cellvibrionaceae > Microbulbifer > Microbulbifer harenosus. The sequence continues at coordinate 29,022 of NZ_VANI01000018.1, read as the reverse complement.
GTACCGGCGTAAAGAAAGTCCCGCGGCTGCGGAACCAGTCGCGGAAATAATAAAAAACCTTGAGTTCACCATGTATAGCGATGTTTTTTCACTGACCAGAATCCTACTGCTATTCACTTTACTGCTCGGTGCGGCAACGGCGGCCTGGGCGGAAGACGGTTACGATCTCTGGCTGCGCTACCCGCCACTGGAGAAGGATATCCGGGACCAGTACCGACCGCAGCTGCAGCGACTGGTAATTCCCAAAAGTGAACAGTCACCAACCCTGAAGGCTATTGAGCGCGAGCTGGTGCGTGGTGTCGGCGGGTTGCTGGAGCGTAGGCCTGTGATTGAGGAGCGCATCAGTGGCGATGGTTTTGTACTGGTGGCCACACCGCAGTCCTCGCGCGATGTGCGCGCGCAGAATTTCCCACTGAAGGCGTTGGGGGAAGAAGGTTACCTGATCCGCGCCACCACTATCCGCGGCCACAAGGGCACAGTGGTCACCGCAAATTCCGAGCGCGGTTTGCTCTACGGCAGCTTTCATCTGCTGCGGCTGCTGCAGACCCGCAGCGCCCTTGAGGGTGTGAACATTGAAACTCGCCCGCAAATCGGCCTGCGTGTGCTGAACCACTGGGACAACCTCGACCGCAGTGTGGAGCGCGGCTACGCCGGCCAGTCGATTTGGGACTGGTGGAACCTGCCGGATATCCTCGACCCGCGCTACACCGACTACGCCCGCGCCAACGCCGCCATCGGTGTCAACGGCACGGTGCTGAACAATGTGAATGCCAGCGCCGACAGTCTTACCCCTAGGTATCTGGCCAAGGCCGCCGCGCTGGCGGACGTGTTCCGCCCTTACGGCATTCGCGTGTATCTGTCGGCCCGCTTCAGCGCACCGGTGGAAATTGGTGGGCTCGATACCGCGGACCCGAAAAGCTCCGCGGTGCAGCGTTGGTGGAATGAGAAGGCGGAGGAAATTTACCGGTATATCCCGGATTTTGGCGGTTTCCTGGTAAAAGCCAATTCCGAGGGGCAACCTGGCCCGCAGGATTACGGGCGCAATCACGCTGAGGGCGCAAACCTGCTGGCGCGTGCGCTGAAACCCCACGGCGGCGTGGTGATGTGGCGTGCATTTGTGTACCAGCAGGACAACCCCGAGGACCGCGCCAAGCAGGCCTACAGTGACTTTGTGCCTTTGGATGGTCAGTTCGATGACAACGTCATCGTGCAGGTGAAAAACGGTCCGATCGACTTCCAGCCGCGGGAACCCTTCCATCCCATGTTCGGCGCCATGCCGAAGACACCGCTGATGATGGAGTTCCAGATCACCAAGGAATACCTGGGGTTCGCCTCTCATCTCGCCTATCTCGGCCCCATGTACGAGGAGGTGCTGCGTGCGGACACCTTCGCCGCCGGGCCCGGGTCCACGGTGGCAAAAGTGATCGACGGCAGCCTGCACGGCCACAGGCTTACGGGAATTGCCGGGGTCGCCAATATCGGCAGCGATCGCGACTGGAGCGGCTCCACCTTCAATCAGGCCAACTGGTATGTGTTTGGGCGCATGGCGTGGGACCCGAGACTGAGTGCGGAAGAGGTTGCCCGGGACTGGCTGAAAATCACGTTCTCCGACAATCCGGTGCTGCTTGAAACCGGTCTCGACATGATGCTGGCCTCGCACCAGGCTGTGGTGGATTACATGACCCCGCTCGGCCTTGCACACCTCATGGCCACCGGCCACCACTATGGCCCGGGGCCGTGGGTGTCTGACCTGGCGCGCCCGGAGTGGAACCCGGCTTACTATCACCGCGCCGACAAATACGGCATTGGCTTTGACCGCACCCGAGAGGGCAGCAACGCGGTGGCTCAGTACGCACCCGCCGTGGCCGCGCGTTTTGCCAGCCGCAATGATGTGGGCGACGGTCTCCTGCTGTGGTTTCACCATCTGCCCTGGGATCACCCTATGCCGTCCGGACGCGATTTGTGGCAGGAGCTGGTGCACCGATACGACCGCGGAGTCGCCTCAGCACAAGCGCTGCAGAACCAGTGGCGGTCGCTGGAACCGCTGATAGATCCGGAGCGTTTCGATAAAACCGCGCGCCTGTTGGCGGTACAGGCCCGCGAGGCAAAGTGGTGGCGGGATGCATCCATTGCGTACTTCCAGTCGGTGTCTAAACGTGAGTTGCCGCGTGGTAGTGCAAAGCCCGAGCACAGTCTGGCGTATTACCAACAGTTGCAATTTCCGTGGGCGCCGGGGCATTGAACTCAGGCGTCGGGTTCGGCTCCCCGGGTCTCGCGGTTTCAGGCCGTTTCGCGCGGTTGTACAACTGCGCGGGCTGTGGCGCCTGTACGCTACCGCGCCATTGCTGCCGAATCAGATTGCCCGCGGTTTTTTGTCCGCGGGGGGGACTATCCCCATCGATCAATCGTCTTCCAGTTAGATAGGGCAGAAAACGCTTGACTCATCAGGTCGGCGGAGGTATCTCTATTATGGTAGCGGTACCATAAAAATCAGATTTCAAACAATAACCAATAAAAGTCGCCAAGTCCTTCCCGGAGTGGTCCAGCTGGGCAGCGTCGGCCGCGACAAAATGCGAAGAGGGAAATGCAAATGTTCAAACGCAAAAAACTGTCGGGCGCCGTGGTTGCGGCCATCGCCTCCATGAGCTGTGCCTCCGTGGCGCTGGCTCAGGACGCCACCCTGGAAGAGGTGACTGTTACCGGTATCCGCGCTTCCATGGAACGCGCCATGGATATCAAACGCGATTCTTCTGGTGTGGTGGATGCCATCTCCGCCGAAGATATCGGCAAGTTCCCCGATACCAACCTGGCAGAGTCCCTGCAGCGGATTACCGGTGTTTCCATCGACCGGGTTAATGGTGAGGGCTCTCAGGTCACCATTCGCGGCTTTGGTGCCGACATGAATATGGTCACGCTGAACGGGCGTACCATGCCCGGCGGCTCGGCCTTCGGTGGCGGCAGCGGTGCCGGCACCACCCGCGGCGGCCAGAGCCGCGCGTTTGATTTTGCCAATCTCGCTTCCGAGAGCGTCAGGGGCGTCGAGGTCTATAAGACCGGCAAGGCCGACATTGCCTCCGGTGGGATGGGCGGTACCATCAATATCAACACTGCCCGCCCCTTAGAGGATCCGGGTTTCAAACTGAGCCTCGGCGCCAAGGCGGTGAGCGATACCACTAACCTGAACGGCGACGACTATACCCCAGAAGTTTCGGGTATCTTTAGCTGGACAGACGATAGCGAGCGGTGGGGTGTTTCCCTCTCCGGCAGTGTCCAGGAGCGTGATTCCGGTTCGGCTGGCGCTACAGTCAACGACTGGAATATTGGTCGCTGGGGGCAGGACAACCTGTATAGCTTCACCGACGACGCGCAAATAACAAACGCCCCCGAACAGGGGCAGTTATATGTTCGTCCCAATGATATCCGATACACTTGGTCTGATCGCGAGCGCGAGCGTACCAACGCCCAAGCGACTTTCCAGTTCCGCCCGACAGATAACATCACCGGTACTCTGGATTACACCTACGCAGAGAACCGGCTGACCGAGTTCCGCAGCGAACAGACCCTGTGGATGGCCAACGGCAGCAGCGTCGCCGAAGTAGAGTTTGACGACAATACTGTGGCCACACCGTTGTTTGTTCGTGAGACCAACCTGACTGACAAGGATATGGGTTTCGAGCAGCAGTGGCGCGAACAGGAAGACACACTGAATTCTATCGGTTTCAACCTGGACTGGGAGGTGAATGACGCCTTCTCACTGGCATTAGATGTACACGATTCCAGTATGGAGAGCCTTCCCGTAGGACCAGGTAACAGCGGCTCTATCGATATAAGTCTCGGTGCTCCAGTTGTTGCGGGGCAGAGCTGGAATTTCGGGGGTGACGTGCCGGGTGCTAATTTCGACTTAGACGATTCCGGTAAAGCCAACGGCGGCAATACCCCGGGTCAGCTTGATGCTGGAGATTTCGGCAGTCAGGTGGCACGGGTCTGGTACGCATCCCAGAAGTCCGACATCTCCCAGTTCAAGCTGGACGGCAGCTACGAGTTTGACAACGGCCGTTTCGATTTCGGGATTGAGGATCGGAGTACGGAGTTCCTGTCGCGACAGTCGAACCGTCAGTGGACGCTCGGTGACTGGGGTATCAATGATGCCGGTGCCGCGGGACTCGCCGATTTGCTGGCGCCTTTCAGTCTCTCCAGCCAGTTTGACGACCTGGGTTTTGCCGGCGATGCCACCAATCTCGGCTTCCGCACTTCTGACCCGATGGGGCTGTGCAACTGGGCGGTGGAAAACTATCCGCGCGACGGCGACGCAGCCTGTTCGTACACTGATAACTGGAATTCCAACAATAAGGTTGAGGAAGACGTGCAAGGCGTCTATTTCCAGGTGGCTGTAGACAGTACGCTGGGCGACTTCCCAGTGAGCTATCTGACTGGTATCCGCTACGAGAGCACGACTTCCACCTCAACCTCAGAGGTTCTTAAACCGGCTCATTTGCTGTGGCAAGACAATAACGATTTCTCGAGAACAGATACCGACGAAAAAGTATCGCTCACCGTCGAAAATGACTATGACCACCTGTTGCCCAGCTTCGATTTCTCGATCGATCTGCGCGAGGACTTGAAGGGGCGCTTCTCTTACAGCAAGACGATCGCCCGTGCAGGTTTGGGCAGTCTTGCCGCTGTTCCGAGCGGTTGGGCAACCAACGGTTCAACCCTGAATGGTGCAAACCCTGCTGCAGACGAGACCAACCCGCTGCTGATACCTTTCGAATCCGATAACCTGGACCTGTCCATGGAGTGGTATTACGGCGACTCCAGCTACGTTTCTCTGGGTTTTTATGAGAAGCGGGTAGATAACTTCATCGGCAACGAAAAAGAGGACCGCACCTTCTTTGATATGCGCGATGTGACCGCCGGCCCGCGCGCTGAAGCAGCTATTTCGGCGCTGGAGGCTGACGGCGTTCCCATCGACGATACAACACTGTTTTCAGCGATGGTGGTTAAGCAGTACCAGGGACAGCCGGGTGTGACCTTCCCCTCGGAGTGTGGAGACCTGACATCAAGCCTGGCTGGCTTGGCGAATCCGGACTGCGGAGCGAAGATCGGCAGCCTCGAAGATGCTGATGGAAATGCACTGGATTTGAGTCCAAATAGCGACGACCCGCTGATGGTATTTGAAACCACCTTCCCCACCAACCAGAAGAGCGCCAGCATTCACGGCTTCGAGTTTGCCGTGCAGCATTTCTTCGGTGACAGTGGGTTCGGTGTTCAGGCCAACTACACCACGGTGCGTGGCGATGTCGGCTACGACGTCAATGCAGATCCCAGTGAAATCCAGTTTGCGCTTCCCGGCCTGAGTGATACTGCCAACGTCGTGGGCATCTACGACAATTTCGGTATCCAGGCGCGCCTGGCCTACAACTGGCGCGATGATTACCTGATGTCAATTACCCAGGGCGCTACCGACGCGCGCTTTGTGGAGGCCCACTCGCAGTGGGACCTGAATGTCAGCTACGAGGTCAATGATAACCTTGACGTATTTTTCGAGGGGATCAACCTGACCGAGGAAGATGTTCGCCACTACTCTCGCAATACCAGGCAGCTTTGGTTTGCCGAGGAACTGGGAGCGCGCTATCAGATTGGTGCCCGCTACGCGTTCTAAGTTTTTCGGGTGAAGCCGCTGCTCCGGAACACTCGGAGCAGCGGAAATCCGCCAATAAGCATTCTGGACAATTGTGTCGAGGTATGTGAAAGATGAAGTTTTTGCTGCTTTGACTGAATTGGCCGCTGGTTACAGCGGCCTTTTTTTTGCCGAGACTTTCATGTACTTTCGTCTGAAACAAAGATAAAACCGCAGGCGGTTACCAGTGTGGACCACCGCGCTGAATCCATTGGTGTTTGAAATGAGCAAACCGGTATTACTGGACAATGTGACGCACAAGGACTTGCGGGTCATTATTCGTTATGGAAAAGAGTTTGGAGATGGCGTCAACCAGGTGCCCGTATTCCCAACCGAGTACGCTGATGTGCAACGGGAGTATCCGATTCTATTGCGCAAACGCAAAGATAAGGGCGATGGGGAATATCAGTCTATAGCATTACTCGGTTTTTCCCGGGGGGAAAACCTTTTCCTGGAAGACGGCAGATGGAACGCGGGTTATATTCCAGGGGTCGTCGCGCGAGGCCCGTTCCTGATCGGCTTTCAGAAGCGAGAAGAGGGCGGCCAAGTTCTGCACGAGCCGGTAATTCATGTCGACATGGATAACCCGAGGGTCAGTGAGAGGGAAGGCGAACCCGTATTTCTTCCCCATGGCGGGAACAGCCCCTATCTGGAGCGTGTGTCCACTATCCTGAGAGGGATAAGTGACGGCATATCGGTTCAGCGCTCGATGTTCGAGGCTTTCGATGCTCTGGGTCTGATAGAGCCGGTGAAGATTCAGATAGAAGTACACGAGGACGAGAAGTACGATCTTCAGGGGCTCTATACTGTTAGTGAAGTAAAGCTCTCCAGTCTGGATGCGGAGTCGCTTGAGAGGCTTAATCGCGCGGGCTTCCTGCAGGGTGCATTTTTGTTGGTTGCATCGCTCGGCAATATCCAGAAATTGATCCAGATGAAAAGATGGCGACTTCTGTCCGCCTCCGAGCACGCTTAGTTAAGGCTCTGGGTGGTACTTATGGAAATACAGAGAAAAACAAAAGTTATTGATGGTATTTGCCCGGATAGTATTCCCTGGCAGAGTCTGATGGAAGATTGTCAGCCGGTTGTTCTGAAGGGGCTCGCAAGGAATTGGGCGTTGTGCAGGGCCGGTAAGAAATCAGCGCAAGAAGCGATAAACTACCTGAAATCATTTCACAACGGGAAGACCGTCTCTGCGTATCAGGGAGCGCCGGATATAAAGGGGAAATATTTCTACAATAAAGATATAAGTGGGTTGAATTTTGATAATCATCGTATCCTTCTGGATCAGGTTCTGGATCGGATCGGTGAGTATCTGGAAAACGACAACCCACCTTCTATTTATGTGGGGTCAACTACTCTGGATGCCTGTTTGCCGGGTCTTCGTGCAGAAAACGATTTGGTCTTCGATGACCCTATGTTTGAGTCCGGAGCGCCACTTACCAGCATCTGGATTGGCAATCGGTCAATCGCCTCCGCGCATTACGATGCACCCAATAATCTCGCTTGTTGTGTGGTCGGTAAGCGCCGGTTTACTCTCTTCCCACCAGATCAGATTGACAACCTTTATCCCGGCCCATTGGAGCCGACGCCCGGTGGTCAGGCGGTGAGCATGGTGGATTTCTCTAATCCGGACTTTGATCAATATCCCCGTTTTCGCGAGGCGCTTGCGTCAGCTCAGGTGGCGGACTTAGAACCGGGAGATGCTGTTTTCTACCCCAGCCTCTGGTGGCATCAAGTGGAGGCTTTTTCGCCGTTTAATGTGCTCATCAATTACTGGTGGAGCACCTCGCCGCAATATCTGGGAACACCCATGAATGTGTTGTATCACGCATTAATGAGTTTGCGCGACAGGCCGGAACATGAGCGGGCTGGTTGGAAGCATATTTTCGACTATTACATCTTTGGAGATCCGGAGCGCCCACGCGCCCACCTGCCAGCCCATGCGGAAGGTGCTTTGGGAAAGATGGATGATATGAAAGTGCGACAATTGCGAGCGATGCTGCTGCACAAGCTTAACAGGTAGTGAGATGAGTCAAGATAATAATAAAATCTCGAGAGTTGTGATTGCCGGAGGCGGAACGGCTGGTTGGATTGCCGCCGCGGCCCTGTCGAAGAAGTTGGGCGAATTGCTGGATATCACTCTGGTGGAGTCTGAGCAAATTGGAACCGTGGGTGTGGGTGAAGCGACAATCCCGCCTCTTCGTACTTTTCACAAGCTATTGGGCATTGATGAGAAGCAATTCATGCGCGCGACCCAAGCGACGGCGAAACTGGGCATAGCCTTTGAAAACTGGGGCAAAAAAGGCGATCGATATATCCATGCCTTCGGGAAAATGGGCGCCACCGCCTGGATGTGTGACTTTCACCACTTCTGGTTGCACGGCAGGGAAATGGGATTTGATTCCGACATTGGCGACTTTTGTCTGGAGTTGCAGGCCGCCAAGGCCGGAAAGTTTGCGACTTCGCCGAAGTCACCGGTTAATTTTGCTTACCACCTCGATGCGGGCAAGTACGCAAAGTTTTTGCGGACTTTTAGCGAGCGTTACGGAGTGACGCGGGTTGAGGGGAAAATCAGCGAAGTGGAGCAGAACCAGGAGACCGGCAATATCGAGTCTTTGGTATTGGAAGGCGGCCGAAGAATAAACGGTGATCTGTTTATCGACTGCACTGGCTTTCGGGCGCTTTTAATGCAAAAGACCCTGGGTGTCGGCTTTGAGGACTGGTCCCATTGGTTACCTTGTAACAGTGCTGTACCTCTGCAAACCGAGGCGACTGGTCCGGCGATGCCATATACCCGCTCGATTGCTCATGAGGCCGGTTGGCAGTGGCGAATACCACTTCAGAATCGGGTGGGGAATGGTCTTGTTTATAGCAGTCATTTTATGTCCGATGACGAGGCGATTGAGAAGCTGTTGCTCAATATTGAAGGTGAAATGATCACCGAGCCTCGAGTGATTCGCTATCAGACTGGGCGGCGACATCAAGCCTGGAGCAGGAATTGTGTCGCTCTGGGGTTGGCGAGTGGTTTTGTGGAGCCACTGGAATCTACCAGTATTCACTTGATTGTCACAGGCATCACGCGCTTGATGCAGCTCTTTCCTTTTGATGGCGTCTCTCCTTCACTTGTGGATGAATATAATCAGCAGACTCGTGAAGAGCTGGAAAAAGTGCGTGATTTTATTGTGCTCCATTATCATGTGACCGAGCGTGAAGACAGTGATTTTTGGCGCCATTGTAAAAATATGCAGGTTCCTGAAACCCTCGCTCGTCGTGTCGCGCTGTTTGAGGAACGAGCGCATGCCTATCAGGATGGCGGTGAGCTTTTCCGGGTGGATTCTTGGGTTCAGGTAATGCTTGGTCAGGGCTTAAAGCCTAAGGGTTATCATCCGCTACCGCGTTTGATGAGCGAGGCAGAAATGCAGAAATTTCAAGAGGGATTAAAATCCAGTATAAGAAGCGTTGTATCTGAACTTCCCGCGCACCAGGACTTTATCGACCAGTATTGTAGGTCAGCCGATCGGGATACATTGGTCCAATGAGTCTGCGTTTACACCCGAAAGTGCATATTCAAAAGCTGACGATTGGCAGCGAAAATGCGCCGCTTTTGGTATTGGATAATTGCATTGAAGATCCCGAGCGGATGGTGGAAAGGGCGGTGAGCAAATCCTTCGTGGATGGCGGACGCTTCTATCCCGGTATTCGCGCCAGGGCTCCATTGCAGTACAAGCAATTCTTGCTGGAGCAGCTGAGTGGATTGCTGGTTGATTATTTTCAGCTCGGTGGCATGCGATTGTCACTCTCCATGTGCCATTATTCAATGATAACCAAGCCCGCGCAGCAACTTGAGTGGATACAACGTATTCCGCATATTGACACGGTGCAATCCACCAGCCTGGCTTCTATCCACTACCTATTTCGTGAGCCTCACGGCGGTACGGCTTTTTACCGGCATAGATCCACCGGCTACGAGGTGGTGAATGAAGGCCGGCGACAGGATTATTTCTCCACTCTCCAGAAGGAGGCCGCTGATCCGAAGTTTACGGGAGGCGGTTATATCAATGGCGACACGCCATTCTTTGAACAGGTGCACGCCGAAGAGGGGCTCTTCAACCGCATGCTGATCTACCGCAGTAATTCCCTGCACTCTGGTTCCATCGGCGAAGACTTCGTACCCGACACAGATCCCCGCAGTGGTCGCCTGTCGATCAACAGCTTTATCGATGCGAAGTAGCGATCCGTTCCTTTGGAGGCCGCATTTTTATGCCGGTCCCTGTCAATAGGTTTGCCCCATACAGAGTTTTATCGTTACGTTTGAATCCGTTATACAATGCCGGTTCACCCGCTTGGCCGATCGAGAGTAACGTGAAGCAGAGACAGAGCCGCCGCCAGCGCAATGCGCCCACCATCAGCGACGTCGCCCGCGAGGCGGGCGTCTCGCCGATGACCGTATCCCGTGTGATCAACGGCGAGGACAATGTGCGGGCGAAGACCCGTGAGACCGTTGATGCGGCGATCAAGTCCCTTGGCTACACCCCCAACAGCGCCGCCCGCAGTCTTGCCGGCGGTGCGCAGATCAAGATTGGCCTGCTGCACAGTAACCTGAATGCTTCCTACCTCAGTGCCTTTCTAATCGGCGCGCTGGAGCAATCGAGCCGCTACAACATCCAGCTGGTGGTGGAGCACTGCGATGTGGCGCTGAATGCCGAAGCGGTGGCGGCGCGCATGCTGAGCGGCGGAGTAGAGGCGATGCTGTTGCCACCGCCGTTATCGGATCTGCCCACGGTGCTGGAAGTGCTGGAAAACAGCGATACCCCGGCGGTGCTGATTGCCTCGGAGCAGCCGCGCAGCAACATTTCCGTGGTCAAGATCGACGATTACCAGGCCGCCTACGAAATGACCCGGCATATTGCCTCCCTCGGCCACAAGCGTATTGGCTTCATTACCGGCGACTGCGGTCAGCAGGTTAGCCAGCGTCGTCTGGAAGGTTACAGGCAGGCCCTGAAAGACTCTGGACTCCCCGTGGCCGACGAGCTGATAGAGGAGGGGATTTTCACCTACCGCTCCGGCCTCAACGCTGCGGAGGGATTGTTGAACCTGAAGCGCCCACCCAGCGCTATCTTTGCCTGTAATGATGAAATGGCCGCCGCCACCATCTCCGTAGCCCAGCGCCGCGGGCTCGACGTGCCCAGGGATCTCACGGTTTGCGGTTTCGACGATACCGCCCTGGCGACCACCATCTGGCCGGAGTTGACCACCATTCACCAGCCTGTAGTGGACATGTCCCGTGCCGCGGTGGATCTGTTAGTGAAAAAGGTACGGGCCATGCGGGCTGGAGAGGCCGAACAGGGCCAGCAGGTGCAACTCGACTTCACCCTGATCCGCCGCCGCTCAGACGCTCCGCCTAGAACCTGATCGTACTTTTGCAGCCAGAAAAAAGCCGGCGCAAGGCCGGCTTCAAGCAGAGTTACGATGAGAGAGTTCGATCACGACGCGTTCACACATTGTGATCTGGGGGAACTGGTTACTTTGACGAGGTGCTGACAGGGAAGTTCCGCGGCACCCGCAAAAAGAGTCGGAGTTTCTTTTTTGCCCGAAGACTCGGCGTACGGTGTGGCGCAATTTACATCTTTTATGGCGTAAATCTTCCCATGCGCCTCATCCGGTGGTAGTTTCCCGTGATTGTGCTACTCGAGTCACAGCTTGTTTGTAGGCAGACCGCACAAATTCCACAGTGACACGATGCGCGGGAAAACCCCGGCGAGGTATTCGCATCCAATAAGCAAACCGAAAACAACGCGAAGAAAAACACTTGCGGGGAGCGAACAATGGCTGATCTGGTCATCCTGGCGGCACCGGGTATGGGGGCCGTGGACGAAGGCTTTGCCGAGCCGCTGTTTCAGGCGCTGAAAGACCATCTGGGGGCCGACTGGTCCCGTATTCACACCGACACCATCCTTTGCCAGGGTCACCTGCAACCCAATCTCGAACGGGTGTTCGAAGCCATGCAGAAGCGCGATATGGACTACCTGCGCGCGCGCAAATTCATGCTCTACGGCCTCGCCGAAGCCTCTGCGCAGATGGCGGACATCCACCAGCGCGGTGGCAACTACGAAAAAACACAGCAGGCCATCTACCAGACCTTCGAGCGCGCCGCTAAAGCCACCAGTGACAACGCCCCAGTTATCCTGCTCAGCCACTCCATCGGCTGCTGCATCCTCTCCAACTACCTGTGGGACGCCCAGCGCGCCACCATCAACCACGGTATCTGGCGCGACGGCGGCCCGAAAGGTGTCCACAAAGGCTCCGCCAAAGACCTCTTCCTGCGCGGCAAAACCCTTGCCCACTGGTACACCCTCGGCGCCAGCAACCCCCTGTGGACAGCCGGCCTCGCCCGCGACCAGATCCAGGCCGTCACCTCCGACACCCGCGGCTACAACTTCCGCTGGAAAAACTTCTACCACCCCGACGACCTCTTCGGCTGGCCCCTCAAACCCCTCAGCCCCTCCTACAACCAGGCCGTCTACCGCGACTTCGAGACCCGCCCCCTCGCCGACTGGAGCGCCGCCAGCTGGGGCCCGCAACTGGTATCCCACGACGGCTACTGGCAGAGCGAGATGGTGCTGAGGAATCTGGTCGAGGATGTCACCGAGGTGCTTAAAAAAACCACAGCACGCCGGCCGAGTCCCCTGCAACGCGCGACGGTGGCGGCCGTTTAAGCTTCGAAACTTTCTGCGAAGACGGCGATAGCGGGTACTCCCTTGCAAGACCTTCCGCGAGAGGGGCCTCGCGGAAGAGCCCCCAGGGATGGGTTGAGGGGGGCGCCTAGCTCGTGTCTTGCAAGGGAGTACCCGCTAGCGGCGACGCCACGAGACTGGGATTCAAAGCACCAGAGCCACTTTAGCCGGATTACGCCGCGAGCGTTATAATCGCACGCGAAGACTAAACAGGTACTCCCATGGCTTTGCAATTTCACTCGGTCCCCGTCACGCCCTTCCAGCAAAACTGCACCCTCCTGTGGTGCGACGACAGCAAGCGCGCGGCCGTGGTTGACCCGGGTGGCGACATCGACCGCATCCTCAAAGCCGTCGACGAGCGCGGCCTCAAACTGGAAAAAATCCTCCTCACCCACGGCCACCTCGACCACGTCGGCGGCACCGCCCCCTTGTCGCGCCAGCTCAGTCTTCCCGTGGAAGGGCCCCAACAGGCCGACCAGTTCTGGATCGAAAAAATCGCCGTCCAGGCTCAGATGTACGGCTTTCCGCCGGTGGAAACCTTCACCCCCGACCGCTGGCTCAACGATGGCGATACCGTCACCGTTGGCGACGAAGTGCTCGAAGTTGTGCACTGCCCCGGTCACACCCCCGGTCACGTCATTTTTTTCCATCGCGAAAGTAACCTCGCACTGGTGGGTGACGTCCTCTTCGCCGGTTCCATCGGTCGCACCGACTTCCCCATGAGCAACCACCAGGACCTCATCGACTCCATCACCAAAAAGCTCTGGCCCCTGGGCGACGCCGTAAAATTCATTCCCGGCCACGGCCCCATGTCCACCTTCGGCCAGGAGCGCCAGACCAACCCCTTCGTGGCCGACAAGCGCTTTGGCTGATTCAGCACAGGTTCACCGGCAAGAGCGTTCAATAAAGCCGTACAACCGGTGGATAACAACATGAAACTCTGGAAACGGCTCACCCTTATCGCGCTTCCCGCGTGGCTCGCCCTCGCCGGCGGCTGCGCCGTGATTTCCGAAAACGAATGCCAGGCAGGCCTCTGGTACGAGCGCGGCATCGAAGATGGCGCCCGCGGCCGCAGCCAGGCCACCGTCTACCAGATCGCCCAGAAGTGCCACGAATACGGCGTGCGTACCGACACTGCCGCCTGGATGCGCGGTCACGAAGCGGGTATCGAACAGTTCTGCACCCCGGAGAACGGTTTTGTGGTTGGGCGCCGCGGAAACAACTATGAAGGTGTCTGTACCGGCCCCACCGCCGACCTGTTCCTCGCCAACTACGAGCGCGGCCTCGCGGTATATCAGGCCGAGCAGCAGTATGCGGCGCTGGAGCGCCAGTATTACGAAGCGGAGCGCGAGGTCGCTCGGGTCGAGCACGCGCTGGAGGACGCCGAATCCAAGGAGGAAGCTCGCGCCCTGCGCAGCCAGCGCCGCGGCCTGCTGCGGGAAATGCGCCACCTGGAAGCTGAGATGATGCGCTTTGGCGGCTTTGGTGCTTTCAATCCGATGCTGTTTTACTGATATTGCGCTCAGTGTTATGAAATCAATCAGGTGATCAAATGGCAATCTGGCACGGCAACCCCACCATGGACGAAATCAATCAGAGCATGGGCAACTGCATGCCCGGCTACCTGGGAATGAAAATCACCGAAGTGGGCGACGACTACCTCGTTGGCACCATGCCGGTTGACGACCGCACCCGCCAACCTTTTGGCATCCTGCACGGTGGCGCCAGCGTGGCACTGGCGGAAACCCTCGGCTCGCTGGCTGCGAACATGGTGGTGGATAACAGCAAGTTTTACTGTGTGGGCCAGGAGATCAACGCCAACCACCTACGCCCCGTGCCGGAGGGCGTGGTTACCGCCAAAGCCAGCGCGGTGCATGTCGGCCGCAGCAGTCAGGTGTGGGAAATTCGTATCCACGACCCCAAGGGCAAGCTCAACTGCATTTCCCGCATCACCATGGCGGTGGTGCCGGTGCCTTCGCAGTAATTGCTGATTCTTAGTCTGTCGTGACCGCGGATCTGTTTACCTTCGAGGAAGTCTCCTACCGTCTGTCCCGCTCACCGCGGCGCAAGCGGTTGGGGCTGGTGGTGACGGAGAAGGGCGCGGAAGTGCGGATTCCCCAACGCTGCGCTGCGCAGCACGGTCACCAGTTCCTGCGCGACAATATCGCCTGGGTGCGAGATCAGCTGCGCGGGCTTGAACGCCGGCAGGCGCAGGTGCCGGAGCATCATTTTGCGTTTGGTGCGCGCTTTCCGTGGCTGGGCAATTCCCTCGAACTGGACCGCGCGGCCTGCGCGGGGGATGCGGGGATTCGCGATGGCTATATCCAGCTTTACTGCCGCAACCGCGAACCGGATGACGGGCAGATACAGGCTGCTCTGCAGAAGCTCTACCAGCGCGAAGCGCTGGATACCCTCACGCGAAAATCCCGCTATTTTGCCGGCCTTCTCGGTCTGGAATTTTCCTCGGTAAAAGTGCGGCGCACCCGCAGCAAGTGGGGGCATTGCACCATTCGCGGTGAACTGCAGTACAACTGGCTTGTCTGCCTCGCCCCTGAGCCTGTGGTGGATTACCTGGTGATCCACGAGGTCTGCCATCTGCGGCACCACAACCACAGCCGGGCGTTCTGGGATCTTGTAGCCAGTCTCTGTCCCGATTACCGGACGTTGCGGCGCTGGCTGAAGGAAAACGGGCATCGGTTGCAGCTTTAGGTTTCCAGCTTCGTTGTGGGCTCGAGGTTTGACTTCGTAGTGACCTCTGTGGCGCCGGAGCACTGGGTATTAGTTTTTGGAACCGCTGTGAACCCATCCCTGGGCGCTGCGGCGCAAACATCCTGTTTGCGACGCTTCCAAAAACTAATCCCCAGCACTCCGGCTTCGCGCTGAATCTCTTTACTTCGTAGCCGCGAACAATGCGCAGAACTCGATGCGAAGTTTGGGTGCCGGGTGAGGGTTTTCGAAAGCGTCGGCGACAGGGACGTCGCCGACGCAGCGTACAGGGATGTATTCACAGCGGTTTCGGAAACCCTCACCCGGTGTCCAAACGCCACCACACTCACTTAAGGGGTCCCCGATGCCGGAGCAACCCCACAACACTGCGCAAGTTTCTACTTATCCCGCCCAATCTGGCGTAAACTCCCCAAATCATTTTCAAGGCAAGCCGGTATGGAATTGGAACCACTCGGAGACGATTTTGAGGACAACTGTGAGCGCTTTCTGCCGGAAGCGGTAGATCAGGGGTGTGTGTGGGCGCTGGAAGGGGAAGAAGGGTTTGCCCTGTGCGAGTCGGAAACCCGCCCCGGCACCGACGTCATGCCCTTCTGGTCCCAGCGCGAATTCGCCGAAGCGCATATCGCCGACGACTGGGCCGAATACCAGGTCGTCGCCATCGATCTCGAAGAATTTATGGACGACTGGCTCACCGGCATGCACGATGACGTACTACTCGTCGGCATCAACTGGAACGACGATCTCGAAGGGGAAGAAATCGAACCCCTCGATCTGCTCGAACAACTGGAGCAGGAACTCGAATAGCGCCAAAGCGTTGTTCGAAAAGCATACAAAAATAAAGCGGTGACAACCAATCAGCAGTACATCGCAACGCAGGAAACAAATCTCCAAAAGGAGGTCTGAGGTGAGTCAGTTTTCAGGGATACAAAGCGTCATCTACGGCGTCAGTAATCTGGAAGAAGCCAAAGCGTGGTATACCACCCTGTTGGAAGTGGAGCCCTACTTTGAAGCCGAAAGCTACGTCGGCTTCAGTGTCGGCGGATTCGAGCTGGGGCTCGACCCAAATGCGCGCAATGTGATCAGCCGTGCCGACGGCGTCGTCGCCTACTGGGGCGTTGCCGATATCGCCGCCCAGGTCGAGCGTATGAACGGCCTCGGCGCGCGCCAGCACGGTGAAATTGTCGACGTGGGAGAGGGCATACTCATGGCCAGTTTCCTCGATCCCTTTGGCAACGTCTTCGGGCTGATTCAGAATCCCCACTTCCAACTGACACCAGCCCTGTCCGATTGAGTCGGATTTAGACACAGCGCAGTTTTGGACGCAGTTTGGGAATAGAAACGTGAGCAAGCCCCCCGCCAACCGGTTCCGCCTCTCTGATCAGAATTTCGCCGCCGAAAGCCTGGCGCAGATTGGCCGCGGCTATGTGGTGCCGGACCGGGTGGCGCTGATTACCGGTTGCTCCAGTGGTATTGGCCGCGAACTGGCGCTGGCGCTGCACGCGCGCGGTACCATCGTCATCGCCACCGCCCGCCGCGCCGAGGCCCTGCAGGAACTGGCGGATGTGGGCATCGCCACCGAGGCGCTGGACGTGAACAACCAGGCGGACATCAACCGCGTGGTGCACGCCATCAAGACCGCCTACGGGCGCTTGGATATCCTCGTCAATAACGCCGGCTACGGCCAGATGGGGCCGCTGTTGGAGCTGGATACCCGCGCATTGGAAGCCCAGTTCCGCACCAATGTGTTCGCGCCGATGGCGCTGGCGCGGGCCTGTGCGCCGCTGCTGAAATCCCGCCGCCACGGCGTGATCTGCAATATCGGTTCCGTCTCCGGCGTTATGCCGACACCCTTCTCTGGCGCCTACTGCGCGTCCAAATCCGCCCTGCACACTTTGTCTGATGTGCTGCGCCTGGAGCTGAAACCCTTCGGCATCCGTGTGGTCACGGTGCAGCCGGGGGCCATCGCGTCGGAATTTGGCCGTCACGCCGAGACTTCGCTGCGCGGCCTGCTGGCGCCGGACTCCTGGTACAAACGCAGTGAAGACCATGTGCGCGCCCGCGCCTTGGAATCCCAGCAGAACGCCACCCTGGCGCGGGATCTGGCCAAGCGCCTGGCGGCCGAGCTGCTGCGCAAGCGTCCGTCCACCCTGCTCAGGATCGGCAACAAGAGCAGCCTGCTGCCGTGGATGGCGCGCTGGCTGCCGCGCTGGCTGCGCGACCGCATCCTGTCCAAACGCTTTGGGCTGAAGCGGCTGCAGCTCACCAATCCGTAAGCGCGGCCACTTACAGTACTTCCCGGCAGGCCTCCACCAGCGCCGTCATCTCCTCATCCGTGCCGATACTGATCCGCAGGTACTCGCTGATGCGCGGCTTGTTGAAATAGCGCACGATAATGTTGCGCTCGCGCAGGGCCAGAAACAGCGCTTCCGCGGAAATTTTCGGCGGCTTGGCAAAGATAAAGTTGGCCGTGGAGGGAATAATCTCGAATCCCAGCTCGAGCAACTGTGCGCAGGTGTGCTCGCGCGTGGCGATCACTTTTGCGCAGTTGTCTGCGAGCCACTCGCGATCCGCAATCGCCGCCGTCGCCACCTTCTGCGCGATGCCGTCGATGGGGTAGGAGTTGAAGGAATTCTTCGCCCGGTTCAGCCCCTCGATCAGGTGCTCCTGGCCGAGGGCATAGCCAACCCGCAGGCCCGCCAGCGCGTGGGACTTGGATAGCGTGTGCACCACCAGCAGGTTGGGGTAGCGCTCAATCAGGGAAACCGCGCTGTCGCCACCGAAATCAATGTAGGCCTCGTCGATCACCACCACGCGCTCGGGGTGCAGTGCCAGCAGTTTTTCGATCTCCGCCAGCGGCAGGTAGCGCCCTGTGGGCGCGTTCGGATTGGGGAGGATCACGCCGCCAGCATTGTCGATCGCGTAATCCTCCACCGCGATGGAAAAATCCTCCCGCAGCGGCAGGGTGCGCGCCTCGATGCCATAGAGCTCGCAATACACCGGATAAAAGCTGTAGGTGATGTCCGGAAACAGCAGCGCTTCCGGGCGCTGAAAGAAGCTGTAGAACGCGTGCGCCAGCACCTCGTCGGAGCCGTTGCCCACAAATACCTGCGCCGGCGCCAGGCCAAACTGCGCGGCGATGGTCTCGCGCAGCTCGGTGGATTCCGGATCGGGATACAGGCGCAGGCGCTGTGGTAACTGCGGGTCCTGCAGCGCCGCCTGGGCCTTGGGCGAGGGCGGGTAGGGGCTCTCATTGGTATTGAGCTTGATCAGGCGTGCGGTGGTTTTCGGCTGCTCACCCGGCACATAGGGGTGGAGCCGGGCTACCGCCGGGCTCCAGTAGGGGTTGCCGGGGATCTGATCATTGGTGGGCTCGGTCATGGCATTCACTCCTTGGGCGCCGAGGATCATTGCGTTGCTGGATCGGCGGGCGGAGATTTTATGCCGTGTGCGCGCAGACTGCGATGGCTATTCGCCGCGAATTTCCTCGTCGTGCGTATCTTCTTCCGTCGAATCCTTGTTTGCGCTTTTCTTGCCTTTCTTGTCGTCCGACTTCTCTATCGGTATATCGAACAGCTCCGGCGCGTCGGCGAGGAATTTCTCCAGTGGTACCGGCGTACGGAACAGCCAGTCTTTCGATTTCAGCTCCGTGGACACCTGCGGTGATTCGCTGAATTCATCCATATTGCCGACCTCTACTGCCGCGGCGAAGCCGAGGAAGCTCCACGGCAGCAGCACCGAGCCCAGTAGTCGCCAGTGTGGGGCGACATTCAGCGCCAGATAGGTGGCACACCACAGCATCACCGGCAACAGCACCGCCAGCGCGAGGATATTGAGCAGCGGCAGTACCTGACTCAGGTTGAAGTTGAAGTTGAGCAGAGTGCCGAACCACTGCCAGCCCGCATAGATGAGGGCTGCAGCAGCCGCGATGGAAAGATGCGCGAGGAAATGCGCCTCGTGCTTCACCACCTTGCCGATAAATGCCCAGGCGGCGGCGTATATCAGCAGACCGATGACTGCATCGGTGAGCACCTTGACCGCGCCGGTCCACTCCAACTCGCTGCTGGTGCCGAGCCACGCGAGCCAGAGACTGAGGCCCGCCACCAACAGGCACAGTGTCGCTGCCACAAGCGGTGTCGCCAGGCGGTCGAACACCGTTTCCGCCGAATGCAGGGGGACGGCCGGTGCCACACTCATGTCGGTATCGATAAAACGCACCCGGCTCTTGCCGAGTTGGATTTCGTCGCCGCAGCGTATCTGGTGCTCGCGGATTGCCGCAGGCTTGATGGATTTGTCGCGAAAATTGCGCACCAGGCGCAGGCCATTCAGGCTGGACAGATCTCGCAGCACATAACAGCCGTCTTCATCCCTCACCACTTCCGCGTGTACTGGATCCACGTGGGGGTCCTCCAGCATCACCGCGTTGTCGTAACAGCGCCCGATGGTGGCCCGGTCACCATCCATGCGATAGCGGGCACTTACCCGGTGGGCACGATTGATTTCTTCGATAATCAGTGCCATTGAATCTCGCTCACAAACTTGTCGGTAAACGCACTGGCAGACTCTTTGGTGAATCCGGACAGGGTAAAGTGGCTTACCAGCGCGCGGTTGGCCTGGTCCACGGTAAGGCTTACGTAAAACACATCGTAGAGATCCGGAAATTCCTTATAGCGACGCACGCAAAAAGACGTGCGCGCAATGGCGGGCTCCGTGTTGCCATTGGCCCTGGGCGGCTTCTGTGTACTGCTGTCATCGGTGCTCTGGTCCGCACCGTTGCGCGGGTGGGTGGTGAACTGTTGCTTGCAGTTGAATTCGGTCACATCGTCTTCGCCGGCACTGTTACCCGGGTAGAAGCCGCTCATCTCGTCTTCATAGGCGCTGTAAAAACGTGAAGAGGCCAGTGTATCGTCGGATTCCAGCCAGAAGAATTCATACTCCACCCTCCCGGTATCAAAGGTCTCCGACAGGTACACCACGTCCTGGCCGGTACAGCCCTTGGCGACCTGCTGGATGGGTTCGTCCTCATCGTCGGTGGAGTTTCCCCAGCATTGTATCGCCGGCACGATTTCACCCACTACCAGCGCATCGCCCAGAGGACGCAGTTGCCAGTCGGCGTTCAGAATCTGGTCGATGATGCGCTGTTGATTATTGTGTAACTGACGGTTAATCACTGGCTGCAGGGCGATGGGACCATTACCCGCAGTCATTTCTTTGCGGAAATCCGCGAGCAGCGCAACCAACTTGTCCACTGGCACCAGGAAACTGATCTGATTGCCTGCCGTGGCCACATTGATCCCCACCACTTCCCCATTGCGATTGACCACCGGGCCGCCGCTCATGCCCGGATTGATGGAACCGGAAAAATGGATGCGGTCGTAAAAGCTGCCGGTAGCAATACCGTTGTAGGTGCCCGGCACAATGGTCATGCCGAGATCCAGCGGGTTGCCCATGGAAACGATGGTTTCTCCTCTGCTCGGTGGATTCTGCGCAAGGCGCAGGGAATCCGGTCCCGGCTCGCCCTTTTGACGCAGGATCGCCAGATCGTTGATCACGTCTACATCCAGCAGCTCAAGATCCCCTTTTTTTCCATCCACCGACAGGTATCTAAGAATGTATCGTTCCGGGTCGTGCACCGCCTCCGATACGACGTGGTAATTGGTGACAATCAGTCCATCAGGAGAAATCTGGAAACCTGAGCCCAGACCCGCCTTGGAATTGGAGGACTGTTCGATCAGGCGGATCTGGTACAGACTGCCGCGGTAATCGCTGTAAAGCTGCTCATAGCTTTGCGCATTGGCAAAACTCGCGATAAAAAGTAGCGCGATAACCGACATAATGGCGCGGTAATTGGGGCGCGTATAAATTCTCGACATTGTGGATAGGTCAGCGCTGTTTAATTTATGGACGAAACGGCCGCCGATATTACGGGATCGGCTGCGGCCCAACAAGCAAATGGCGGCCAGCACATAAACCAGCCGCGGTAAGTTAAGCACCAATTTTAAAGTGTAGTGAAAGCCCAAGCATCGCGTCGCGCCGCCATACCGGGTCTGATTCGATATCCGGCTCCCGCATCTCCCATCATGCCGGACCTGATCCGACATCCAGCTCCCGCATCTCCCGTCATACCGGACTTGATCCGGCATCCAGCCCCCGCAACACCCGTCATGCCGGACTTGATCCGGCATCCAGACTCCAGCACCTGGATCCCGGCATTCGCCGGGATGACGAGTAGAGCCGGCGCCATAACAACCTTCGTGTAATGACGTGTAATGGCGTGTGATCGACCTGTAATGGACTTCTGCGTAAATTGGGCTTCAAGGTTGAAGGGGACGCGATGCCCGGCCGTCACAGGAGTCGCGGCAAGGTGGATTGCAGTCACCCTGTTACCGGTGTCCATCATGGAAGGTGGAACAAACAAGGGAAGCGACGGAACTGCTTCCCTCACCGGCAACAGCACAGCGCCCTTCAGCCAGTTTGCCAAAGGATTGGTAGTTGCCCATTTCCCACAGAGCCAATAGGGAATGCCGGCAACAGATCAGGAAGACTTCGGCGCAAGCTGAACAGTCAGGCCGCCCGGTAACCACAGAGCCTAGGAAGCCGGGAATGTGGGAGGGCCTGGCAGAGGCACGGATGCCTCATTTCGCTCTTGATAGTGTTGTTGTAACCGTAGATGGCTGGGACCATCTGATTCATACCGGCAGTAAGGATGCTTACTGCCGGTTTTTTTTATATCCGCGGAGGCGCGGTAAATTATCCGCGATCGCGCCAACGGACAGCTCCATTTCATACATATCAGCAATGTGTGTAGGGATGCTCTGAAAGCTATCGACGCTCTACCTCCAGCTCAATTCGAAAACTCGTTTTATTAGTGTGCCAACTCAGTCGAAACTACGTGGCTCAAGCAAGTTGTCTCCGAGAAACGAGGAATGCTTCATATTTCACTCTCCGCCCCAAGAGGGGAGGAGGCACCCCCTTGGTATGAGTGTCAAAGTCTCGACCCGGTAGCAGGTTAGATTTTGAAGGGATGCTTCTATAGCTACGCTAACTGTATCAGCAGCTTAGGTATTCATAACCGCCCTTTTTACCTCTATGCCTTTCTCTGAAGGATCAGTAGTCAAGCAATAGGTATGGAAGCTAAACCCATCTTTTTCATCCTGATAAAAAGTATATTCATAATATTAGCGACTTCTGGTTATTAATATTTTTGAAACGCTTTTGTAAGAATTTTTTTACTTCTACCAAAAAACTACTTTTTGAAAGAGACTTCACTTCTTAGAGGGAATTTATGTTTTCTAGGTGTCGGTTCCGGATTAGAGCCAAAGCTTTGGCTACGGGGATTGTCGGTATGCTTGCATTTCCGGCCGCCTTTGCACAAAACGTCCAAAGCCCGTTGGGGGATGAACTTCAGTTCGTTCCTAACCAGGTAATTGTTCGGCTAAAAGGTGAACCGAACAAAAATGGAGCACAGTCTCCATCACTGAGGAGTAATTCAGCCATTGGCGAGCTTTCGCGTAAGTACAAAGCGAAGAGCAATGAAAAAGTGTTTAAAAACTTGCCAGGCAATGCATCGCGAGTAACATCCGCCTCCAGATCAGCAAAGTCGGCGCTGGAAAATGTATTCATTCTCAAATTTTCGTCTGACACCGACGTGCGAGAGATTGTTGATACCCTGCGTACAGAGTCGAACGTTGATTACGCCGAACCGAACTATATCTATACCACAAGTTATACTCCCAATGACCCTTACTTTGGCTCCTTCAACTCCTGGGGGCAAGGTTTTGACGATCTGTATGGGCTGAAAAAAATGTCCATGGAGAATGCCTGGGATAATTCTCAAGGCAATGGGGTTGTCACCGCGGTAATTGATACAGGGTTGGACTTTAATCACCCGGATATTCAGGGGCAGATTTGGATTAACACCGACGAAATCGCATCCAATGGCATAGATGACGATAACAATGGCTATATTGATGATGTCTATGGGTACGACTTCATCGGGGAAAGTATATCGAGCCCATTAAACCCCGGTGCCAACCCTGATAATGATCCCACCGATGGTCACGGCCATGGCACACATGTCTCCGGAACCATATCAGCTACCGGCAATAATGATACGGGCGTTATCGGCGTTGCCCCCGAAGCCAAAATCATGGTGGTCAAAGGATTGGATGACAGCGGCAACGGCCTGGCAACCAGCCTCGCAAACGCATTGATTTATGCCGCAGATAATGGCGCACAGGTAATTAATAACAGCTGGGGCGGGTACGGAGATTCCAGCTTAATTAATGACGCTCTCGAATACGCTTATGGGCAAGGCTCTGTATTGGTTGCAGCGGCGGGTAATGAAGACAGGCCTGCAGCATGGCCTCACCCGTCCAACCATCCACTGGTGATCTCCGTGGCCGCCGTTGATCAAAGTGACGTCAGGGCTGGCTTTTCCAATTGGGGAGCAAAAATTGACGTTGGAGCCCCCGGAACAAGCATACTCTCGCTGCTTGCCGCCGACTCTGGGTTTTCCCAGAGTGGAAATCGCGTGGTAGGCCAGAACTACCTGGAAATCGACGGAACCTCAATGGCTGCGCCCCATGTAAGCGGCCTTGCAGCCTTGTTGCTTGCACAGAACCCGTCACTCAATCAAGAACAAGTGCGGCATATCATTACTCAAACCGCTGACGACGTAATGAATCCTGGCTGGGATGCAATGTCTGGTCATGGTCGTGTTAACGCGGAGTCAGCCTTGAATTATGTGGGTACTCCGCCTGATATTTTCGTTCAGATTACCTCCCCCGAACCCTGGTCCGCCAAAGGCCATAGTCAAGAAGTGCGAGGCACTATTGTCGGAACCAACTTTTCTCATTATGAATTGGCGTACGCTCACTATACGCCGGATCATCAGCTGGCATTTGTAACTATCACCTCAGGTACAGCGGAGGGAGAAGATCAATTACTGAGCCAATGGGATATCTCCAGTCTGCCAAGCGCCCTTTATATTCTCCGCTTGCGCGCCTTCAATACCGACGGCCGATTCAATGAGTCGCGCGTGATGGTGCG
Source organism: Microbulbifer harenosus (assembly GCF_005771435.1). Classification (GTDB taxonomy): domain Bacteria; phylum Pseudomonadota; class Gammaproteobacteria; order Pseudomonadales; family Cellvibrionaceae; genus Microbulbifer; species Microbulbifer harenosus. Next base: position 4,833 of record NZ_VANI01000018.1, on the reverse strand, counting down.
TGTAGACAATCAACTAAAACCAGGCTGGGCTAAAGCTGTATCCGAAAACGGCCATAGCTTTGGACTTAGAATTAACCGAGCTATTGCCTTCGAAGATCTGGATAATGATGGAACCAAAGAAGTCATTACATTCGGAGATTTCACGGTAAATGTGTGGAATGCCAGCGGTCAACCGCGTCCCGGTTTCCCGGTCACATTACCTACCCCAGTGCTTGCCGGCCCTACTATTACAGATCTCAATAACGATGGCTTTAAGGAAATTGTGGTCAGTGTGTGGGCGGACGCCTCACAGGCCGGCCCAGTGTGGGCGTTCCAACACGATGGCAGTATCGCGCCAGGTTTCCCAGCGGGCCGCCCGGTACAGAATCAGGCGCCGACAGAACTATTTCATCAGGCCCCCGTTATCGCCTCTGATCTCGACGGCGATGGCCAGATAGAATTAATTTACAACATAAAATTCCAGCAACAAGACCCGGATCTTAATCGCAAGGGGCAGCATTGGCTGGGAGTCCTAAATGCCGACGGCAGCTCTAGATCCGGCTATCCACTACTTTTGGACGAACATCATAGTTATGAAACTGTGCACATGAGTGTGGTGGATATGGATCATGATGGTAAAAAGGAAATTATCGTAGGTGTCAATTCACCTCCAAGCCAGACCGGCTTCAGCGCTTACCGTTACTTACGCTACTACGATGTAAATGGTAACGTGAAACGCGAATTCACGTTCGATGATAAAGTATTTCATTTCCGCGACTTCCAAGTTGCCGACTTTACTCGAGACGGAAATTACGAAATTTTCTTTTCCGCCAGTGTGCGGCGTACCACCTCCGAAGAATCCTCTAGCCAAGGCTACCTGATTGACCGCAATGGCAATTTCCTGCCAGGTTGGCCGGTAGGCTATCCGGATATTCTGGATACGCAGAATGGAACCATAGCCGTAAATCTGGATGATGACCCACAACTGGAGATTGTCGAAGTTGTAGGTCGCAATACTATGATGGCATTCGAGACCGACGGATCTATGGTGAACGGCTTTCCCACGGAAGCTGTCAGCAAAGGCTTTCCCATCGACTTTGTTTCCGCCAATATCGCAGATTCTTCCGGCACTGTTCTTATAGGTAACGATACGCATTGGGAGGGAGGTCTGCATTTTTACGATAACCTCGGCAATGAAATTATCGACTTATATAAGGATGTGGATACAGGATTCAGCTCGCCAGCGGTTTCGGACCTGGATAACGACGGTCGCCTGGAGGTGGGCATAAATGCGTTGGACGGGCGTGTATACATATGGGAGCTGGATACACCAAGCGGTGTTGAAGAACCTACGGAGTGGCCGACCCTCTGGGGTGATAACCAGCGCACAAACGTGATTCCTACTGATGTGGAAATAAACCCATGGCAGCGTACGGTGGTATTTATTTACGGTGACACTCAATCCGGCCAGGATATGTTTGTTCTCGGCGGTATAGACCACAATTATGCCAACACTGTACTGGGCAGAAACTGTGATACCAGTAACTTCGAGTGCTCGATTCCTATTCGGCACTTAAATCTATTGAATACTACTACCGCCCCGTGGAAATCAGGCGACAATTATCTCGACTGGTATGGGCCCGAGCCCGCGCAAAGTACCCAAGCAATGGGTACGCCTTTGGATTGGACCACTAACCTGTGGCCGGATAGCTGGGGCACCAAGCGCACAGTAAGCGTAGACGGATTTGGTGAGACCCCACTTAACCGTTGGGGGCAACATTACTGGATGTTGGATGTAGAGATGGATTGCTCGAAAACGGTCAACGGCTGGTTTGAAGTAAAATCTTATATTTCTGGCGGACCCGGTTGGGAAGCCGACGTCGATCAGCCCGGCCGTCCCTGGGACTCCGGCAACCATTTCGCACAATGTGGCAAACTGAACGCTTTCCGCCTGGGCGAAAGCGCACCAGTGACAATTGAAGACCTGTAATTAACTCCAGTTTCGGAGCGCGATACGCCCCGGGGGGTAATTCTTAACAAGAATATCCTCCGGGCTACTCCGTATCGTCAGGAAATCCTCCAACTCACATGTTGATGCTACGGCCAACGTAAGGCGGTTTCTAGCGCGCGAGCCTTAAGTACATACGGAGGTATCAGGGCAGATCGGCGAGTTCCGTGGCGGGCTGGAGCTTTTCGCGGGTAATGGCGGTGGGGCAAAGTCGAGTACCTGCACGATTTCACGTTTTTGTCTCGCTACAGGTGATTCGCTTCCGACTCTTTACAGCTCGCCACGGCGATACTTTTCTCCCAGGTCTTTGATCAGATCCAGCAGGCCAGCCTCGTAGAGGAAGTTGTCGGCGAAGGTGATTTGCTGTGGCGAAAAGTGCTCTGCCCTAGGCACCAGGCGACTTTTTCTAGACCAGTTGACTATGGTATAGCCACCCACGCCCCGGCCTGCGTTCATGGCGCGTTCAATGCACAGCATCTCGCCCTCCACATCCTCGTCGGCGCTGGTCATAGCACCGGCGTGCAGGCCACCTTGGGCCGGCGGTTTGCGAAACTCGGTGAGGGCATCGGCGAACCAGGGTAAAACCCCCAAGGGGAAATCGGCCTGCGAGCATCGGTACTTGAGCGTACCATTTTTACGCAGCCAGCTGTCAGCCTTCAATATGCTCAGGTGATCTCTCTGCTGTACGAAGACAACGGTATCACCCTCGTTAGGTTCCGTTGTTCTCGCCAACTCCACGGCGCCATACGGCAGTTTTTCGTGGTGCTCGATTCTCGGTAGTTGTTCTTTGACCGGGTATTCCGGTTTTTGTATCCAACTCATTTAAACCCCTTGGAGACATAGGCAATAGCGCCGGCCTCTTCCAGTTGTTGCAAGTTGACCGGTTGCCGCTCGAAGTTCAGCGTTTCCATCGCGCCGTAGTGATTGCCGGACCCGGCGATCTTGTCCCGGGTCAGACCATTGCCCTCGTAGTACTGGTTGTTGCCCACGGTGCCCTGCATTTCCATGCGCTGTTTAAGGAGGTCTTTCTCTGCTTCGGAAAGACCGGTGGTATCCAGATACCTCCCAAACGCCTCCGTATTGGTAGACCACTTATTTTTCAGATCGCCACTGTCTACCGCCTCCTGGTAGTGCCACCCATACTGATCCTGAAACTCGGGCGTCATAACCGTGTCGGTAAATTCCTTAGGGAATTCCTTCGGCAACTCCCGGTTGGCAAACTCACTGACCTTGTCAAAGGTGGCCGGCACGCTTTTCACACCGGTGAGAGGCGCTGCCTTTTCGGTGTCGATGACAATCAGTGTGTACTCGGCGTTGGGATCGTAGTCGAGGCCAAGCTTGTCCGAAATCAGGCGCGCATTGGTATCGGCATCCTCCAACTGATCGAAGCTGGTGGACCAGTACTTGGCGCCGTTGCCGCTGACGCCTCGCATGGGCGCACCTAGCATGCCCGGTGCTCTGTTGTTGGTCAGGTGGCGGCTTTCCATAAAGCGGACCTGATAGCGTTCCTTCGAGATATCGCCGGTTTCGGCCAGAGCTTTCAGCTCGGCGTCTGTGTATTTGGGGTGGTAGCCGTTGCGGGCAATTTCATCCGCCATAGAGTTCAGGCGGCTGACGGCATCCTCGAGAGACGTGGGCGGGATGCCTTTGCGTTGGCTGAAATCGGTTTTCTCATGGGGTTTCGGTTTCTTCCGGGTATCGGGGACGACCTCGGCTGGTTTGGCAACCTCCACTTCTCCGAGACTTTCAAAGTCCTGGAGACCGAGCGCCTGAACGATTTCACGCTTTTTTTCCCGCTACAGCTGCTTCGTTCCCGAGTATTTACAGCTCGCCGCGACGATACTCTTCTCCCAGATCTTGGATCAGATCCAGTAGGCCGGCGTCGTAGAGGAAGTTGTCAGCAAAGGTGACTTGTTGTGGCGAAAAGTGCTCTGCTCTAGACACCAGGCGGCTTTTTCTAGACCAGTTGACTATGGTATAGCCACCCACGCCGCGGCCTGCATTCATGGCGCGTTCAATACACAGCATCTCGCCCTCCACGTCCTCGTCGGCGCTGGTCATGGCACCGGCGTGCAGGCCGCCCTGTGCCGGTGGCTTGCGGAACTCGGTGAGGGCATCGGCGAACCAAGGCAATACCCCGAGGGGGAAATCCGCTTGTGAGCATCGGTAGTGGGGCGTGCCATCTTTAAGCAGCCAGCTGTCGGCCTCCAATACACTAAGAAATTTTCCCTGCCGCACAAATACAACCGTATCACCTTCATTCGGATCTGTTGTTCTTGCCAGTTCCACGGCGCCATCCGGCAGTTTTTCGTGATGTTCGATTCTGGGTAGTTGCTCTTTTACCGGGTATTCCGGTTTTTGTATCCAACTCATTTAAAACCTCTTGGAGACATAGGTAATGGCGCCCGCCTCTTCCAGTTGTTGCAGGTTGACCGGCTGCCGCTCGAAGTTCAGCGTTTCCACCGCGCCGTAGTGGTTGCCGGACCTGGAGTTCTTGTCCCGAGTGAGGCCATTGCCTTCGTAGTATTGGTTGTTGCCCACGGTGTCCTGCATTTCCATACGCCGCTTAAGGAGGTCTTTCTCTGCTTCAGAAAGATCGGTGGTGTCCAGATAAACCTCGAAATCATTGACTTTCGTGGACCATTTACTCTTCAGGAATTTTTTATCCACGGCCTCCTGGTAATGCCACCCATATTGATCCTGAAACTCGGGCGTCATAACCGTGTCGGTAAACTGCTTGGGAAATTCCTTCGGCAACTCCCGGTTGGCAAACTCACTGACCTTGTCAAAGGTGGCCGGCACGCTTTTCACACCGGTGAGAGGCGCTGCCTTTTCGGTGTCGAAGA
>NZ_VANI01000017.1 GCF_005771435.1 Microbulbifer harenosus | reverse complement strand
CTTCGGCAACTCCCGGTTGGCAAACTCACTGACCTTGTCAAAGGTGGCCGGCACGCTTTTCACACCGGTGAGAGGCGCTGCCTTTTCGGTGTCGAAGACAATCAGTGTGTACTCGGCGTCGGGGTCGTAGTCGAGGCCAAGCTTCTCCGAAATCAGGCGCGCATTGGTATCCGCGTCTTCCAACTGATCGAAGCTGGTGGACCAGTACTTGGCGCCGTTGCCGCTGACTCCTCGCATGGGGGCGCCAAGCATCCCCGGTGCGCCGTTGTTTGTCAGATATCGGCTTTCCATAAAGCGGACCTGATAGCGTTCCTTCGAGATATCGCCGGTTTCGGCCAGGGCTTTCAGCTCGGCATCTGTGTACTTGGGCTGGTAGCCGTTGCGGGCAATTTCGTCCGCCATAGAGTTCAGGCGGCTGACGGCATCCTTGAGAGATGTGGGCGGGATGCCTTTGCGTTGGCTGAAATCGGTTTTCTCACGGGGTTTCGGTTTCTTCTTCCGGGTATCGGGGGCGATGTCGGCTGGCCTGGCAACCTCCACCTCGCCGAGACTTTCAAAGTCCTCGAAGCTGGGTGTTTGCTTGGCCGGGGCATGGCGATCCCTGAGCATTCTGGCTTTTTTGATCTGTTCTCCAAACTCCAACAGCAACTGCCCGACCTTGCGGAACTTGGCAAAGTGCCGGGCCAGGCTTGCGGCGCTGGCGGCTAGGCCGGCGCCGCCGGTTACTGCCGCCAGGAGTATGGTGAACAGGACTTCAAACGCCGCGGCACCGGAGAATTCAGTGATTTCAATGGCGTGTTGGGCTTTAACGTAGTCTTTGACGAAGCGCCGGAGGTCGGCCTGCAGGGCTGGGTCTTCCCAGATGAGATCGGCGAGTTCCGTGGCCGGTCATAGAGCTTCTCGAAGTCGAGCTACCTTCGCAAATTGGCTGTTTCCCTATCTGCGTCTTGAGGAGTAACCCAGGAATCGGGACGGATACCTTCGAATAATAAATCGGCCACAGTTTTACACAAAAACTTACCGCTTGGTAAATCATCGACTGACGTTGTTGAAATTCCACTTACTTCCATGAAATTCGGAAAGCCTGGGATGTAATACATCAACGGTGGCTCAATCTTCCCCGCCGCCAAACCTTCTTTTAATTGCGCCAATTCACCGATTGCACCGCGCTCGTATTGTGAGAGTGGGCGAGGTGCGTTCTCTATTACCGCGGAGAGTGACTGAATACAACGAATGGCATATGGGTAGTAGATGGATGCAAAGAGGAGCTTTCCTTTTACTAGGGCCTGTTCACACTAAATAGCGTGTCTACTATCAACGCAAAGTGAATGAAAAACGTAAAAATGACATCCAACTTGTCGAATCGAGAAAA
>NZ_VANI01000016.1 GCF_005771435.1 Microbulbifer harenosus | reverse complement strand
TCGACCAATCGGCATACAGGGTGCTGCCAGTCACGCAGGTGGTGTCATCGGCGCCGGTGGGGCACTGCAGTTCGGCCAGAGTGACACCTTTGATGCCTGTGCCGCCATAACTGGTGGTTTGACCCGAGGCATCGGTGGCCCAGTAGCTGGCGCTGGCGCTGGCGGAACCAAAACTACCGATCAGTCCGCCGACATAGTCGCGCCCCGACACATGGGCGCTGGACAGGCTGGCAGAGATACCTTCGCCGCTTCCCGCCAAACCGCCGACATTTCTATCGCCACGCACGACACCGGTGACATAGCTGGCGGTGATGCCCCCCGAGGCAATACCGACCAGACCACCAATATTATCGGTACCCACAACCGAACCGCTGACAAAGGTGGCGGTGATCTGGCTGTCGTTAGCTTGACCTGCAAGCCCACCCACGGCCCACCAGCCTTCGATGGACATCAGCGGCCCGCTCAGGCCCAGCTCCCGAATGCTGGCATTGTCGAGATAGCCGAACAGGCCCTGATACCTGCCGTCGGGGCGCGCGATCATCAGGTTGCGGATGACATGGCCATTGCCGTGAAATGCGCCGGTGAATGAGTTGTAGTAATCACTGCCAAGCGGCTCCCATCCCTCGCCTTCATTCCAGTAAGTGTCGTTACTGTCGAGGACGCCATCGCCGTTGGTATCGAAGTCCAAATCGGTAGTCAGCTCAAAGCCGATACAACCGTCAACCGGACAGCCAGCGCTGCTGCCATAGAGGGTGGAGCCATCCAGATTATTGCGGATCTCATTCAAATCGGCCCAGTCGTCTATCTCGATCAGGCCGTTGTCATCAAGGTCGTAATCCGCGCGGCCGTCGGCCGCCCAGGAAGATGAGGTGGTTAAAAATAAAGCGAGAAATAAGAAAAAAGCGCGCGGCATAGCACTCTCCATGTGCGGGACAATCTGGCTTCCAGCCCGGGGAAATTGTTTTTTAATCGCCACCTAATTTCTGGTAACGAAAAAAGCAGGCGGCGACCTTAACAGATTTATCCGCCATGAAATAAGTTGCATGTCTATAAAAACAGCATTTATAGAAATTTATTGGCGTGTTTTTCTTTCATCTGATTTTTACTCTACCTTTCACCAAACAAATTGCAGAGAATTACACACATTTGGAACTAACGTACTGTTTTTATTGAATGTTTTAAGGCGTGATTGTCTGAGAATTTCAAGCTTCTAATGTTGAGATCACCGATATCTTTTCCGCTGGAAACTCATGTCGAGCAGAACATCAGTACCAATAAAGATTTTATTTCCGGGATTGGTAAAACTGCTTTAAATGGGTACGGACAGGTAATCAGCTACCGGATGAATATTCGATTGCCAGCAACGATTCCGAATTGAATTCAACATAAAAATTGGGCCGCAATTGCGGCCCAATTTTATATAAATGTGATGATCGTATTTATTCAACCGTCACCGATTTGGCCAGATTGCGTGGCTGATCCACATCGGTACCTTTCAACAGCGCCACGTGATAACTCAGTAACTGCAAGGGCACGGTATACAGAATCGGCTGCAGGCTCTCCGGTGCATCCGGCACTTCCACCACGGTCACCCCCGACTCACTTTTGAATCCTGCTTGCGGGCTGGCAAACACAAACAGTTCGCCGCCGCGAGCGCGCACTTCCTGCAGGTTGGATTTCAGTTTTTCCAGCAGTTCGTCGTTCGGCGCAACGACGATCACCGGCATATCCGCATCCACCAGCGCCAGCGGGCCGTGTTTCAGTTCGCCAGCCGGGTAGGCCTCGGCGTGGATGTAGGAAATTTCCTTCAGCTTTAGCGCACCTTCCAGGGCGATCGGGTATTCCACACCGCGACCTAAAAAGAGCGCGTGATTTTTTTCCGCGAAGGCTTCACTGGTGGCCTGCACCAGCGCGTCTAGGCCGGTGAATTTTTCCATCAGTTTTGGCAGCTGGTGCAGGGCGCTTACCAGTTCCGCTTCGCGTTCGCTGCGCATGCCGTTGGCTTTCGCCAGCGCGATGCAGAATATCTGCAGGGCGACGAGCTGGGTGGTGAAGGCTTTGGTGGAGGCGACACCGATTTCCGGGCCGGCTTCGGTCATCAGGTGCAGTTCGGACTCGCGCACCAGTGAGCTGTTGGGCACGTTGCAGATGGTCATGGAGGCGAGGTAGCCGAGCTCCTTGGCCTGGCGCAGGGCTGCGAGGGTGTCGGCGGTTTCACCGGACTGGGAGATGGTGACGAACAGGGTTCCCGGGCGCACGGCGGTTTTGCGGTAGCGGATTTCGCTGGCGACTTCGACGGAGCAGGGCACACCGGCCCAGTCTTCGATCCAGTAGCGCGCCACCAGGCCGGCGTGATAGCTGGTGCCGCAGGCGACGATTTGTACCTGTTTCACTTGCGGCAGGATGTCGTTGGCGGCGGTGCCGAGTACCTGAGAAAGCACGGAGTGTTCGCCGATGCGGCCGGCCATGGTGGCTTCCACCACTTTCGGCTGCTCGAAGATTTCCTTCTGCATATAGTGGCGGTAGCGGCCTTTGTCGGTGGCGTCGTGGCCGCCCTGGAGCTTGTTGACCGGGCGACTGACTTCTTCGCCGGTTTTGTCCCACACGGCGATGCTGTCGCGGGTGACTTGGGCGATGTCGCCTTCTTCCAGGAAGATGAAGCGGTCGGTGACCTGCTGCAGGGCCATGGGGTCGGAGGCGATGAAGTTTTCTTCGATGCCGACGCCGATAACGAGCGGGCTGCCGAGGCGCGCGCATACGAGGCGCTCGGGGTCGCTGGCACAGACGACGCCGAGGGCGTAGGCGCCGTGTAGTTGTTGGGTGGCGGCGGAGACGGCCTGCAGCAGGTCGCGGTTGTCTTTGGCGAGGTCGTGGATCAGGTGGACGACGACTTCGGTGTCGGTTTCGGACTGGAATTCGTAGCCTTTGGCGATGAGCTGGTCGCGCAGTGCCTGGTAGTTTTCGATGATGCCGTTGTGCACGAGGGCGAAGTTGCCGGAGGCGTGCGGGTGGGAGTTTTTGTCGGACGGTATGCCGTGGGTGGCCCAGCGGGTGTGGGCGATGCCGAGCTGGCCGGCGGTGGGGTTGTCGTCGAGGGCGCTTTCCAGGTCGGCGACTTTGCCCTGGGTTTTGCGCAGCTGCAGTTTGCCGTCGCCGTTGACGAGGCATACACCGGCGGAGTCATAGCCGCGATATTCCAGTCGGCGCAGGCCTTCCAGCAGGATTCCGGTTACGTTGCGTTGGGCGAGGGCGCCTACGATTCCACACATGTTTCTTACCTCGGTATTTGGTTTGGTGCCACATTTTCGTTTTGTGGCGGCGGCGCTACCGGGTAAGCCTTTGCGAGACACGGACTAGGCGTCCCCCCTTAACCCATCCATGGGGGCTCTTCTAAAACATCCCTGTTTTAGAAGGTCTCGCAAAGGCTTACCCGGTATCGTCACCTTCTCGTCATAGTTCAGCGTGCTGATCACGCTCTTGCTTTCGTTGTTCAGCTAACTTCTGCGCAAATCACACGCAGTCCTCTGCGCTCCAGTTGGGCGCAGACCTTGTCTTCAATTCCGCTGTCGGTCACCAGGGTGCCGAACATGTCCCAGCTCAGTTCCAGGTTGGGAATGCGGCGACCCACCTTGCTGGACTCGGCCATGACGATGACTTCGCGCGCGACGTCGGCCATGACCCGGGAGAGGCCGATCTGTTCGTTGAACGTGCAGGTGCCGCGCTCGAGGTCGATGCCGTCGGCGCCGATGAAGGCCTGGTCGAAGTCGTAGCCGCGCAGGACCTGTTCGGCGACCTGGCCCTGGAAGGCTTCGAAGTGGGGGTCCCAGGTGCCGCCGGTCATGAGCAGGGTGGGTTCGTTTTCCAGTTCCCGCAGCTGGTTGGCGACGTGCAGGGAGTTGGTCATGACGACGAGGCCGCGCTTTTTGTCGAGCTCGGGGATGAGGCCGGTGGTGGTGCGGCCGTAGTCGATGACGATGCGGTTGTGGTCGCGGATGAGTTCGGCGGCGGCGCGGCCGATGGCGCGTTTGGTCTGGGACAGCGGGTCTTCGGCAACCAGTTCCCGCGGCAGGGGGATGGCGCCGCCGTGGCGGCGCAGCAGCAGGCCGCTGTCTTCCATGGCCGCCAGGTCCTTTCGGATCGTAACTTCGGAGGTTTCGAACTGGCGCGCCAGTTCTTCGACGCTGGCTTCGCCGGCCGTGTTGATCTGACTGAGTATCTGGTGGCGGCGCTGTTGGGTGTTGCGTTTGGACATGTCTTGCCATCTTTCGATTCGTAAGAAAATCATAGCAAACCGAAACTTATGTTCACACCCCGAATTTCCATACAGGGTAATGTGAGAACCTGTAGGAGCCTGCTTGCAGGGCCCGGGTGGGTGTTTAGCGAGCACTGCTCGCTGCCCTCACGGGCGCCCGGCCAGGGAAGGCCGGGCAGGGCTTTGCCCCATGGACGGTTGCTTGCGATGTGGCTGGGGGTTCGCCTGCAAGGCAGGCTCCTACGGGAAGCGGTGCATCAGGACTCGAGGTGCTCTTTCAGCGCCTTGAGGAACCGGGCCAGTTCGCCGCCGGTGACGGCGCGGTGGTCGGCGGTGAGGGACAGTGGCAGCAGCTTGCGCACGCGGGCCTTGCCCTTGTGGGGTAACACTGCTTTGTGGCTGCGGCCGGCGCCGACGATGCATACCAGTGGCGGCAACACCACGGGGGTGGCGAAGCGGCCAATGATGCTGCCGAAGTTGGACAGGTGGATAGTGGCGCCCTGCAGATCGCTCTGGGGGATGCCGCCCTCGTCGGCCTGCTGTTTGAAGCGGGCGATGGTGTCGAGCAGTTCGCCGTCGCTGTGGCCAGCGATGTCTTTCAGTACCGGTACAAACAGTCCTCGGGGGGCGTCCACGGCGAGGCCGATATTGACCGGGGTCTGCGGCGCCAGGGTGTCGTTGTCGAAGTGGGCGTTCAGGTTCGGCTCGCTGGCGGCGGCGTGGGCGATGGCGCGCAGCAGGCGCAGGGTGGTGCTAGTGCCCTTGGGCCAGTCGGAAATATCCACCTCGTCGCACAGGGTCATGGGGCACACCAGGTCGCGGCTGCGACTCATGGCCAGCGCCATGGCGCGGCGGGCGGGTTCGGCGGAAGTCGCGGGCGCCGGCGCAGGTTCTCGGGTTGCCGCCGGCGCTGCTTCCCTTGCAGGTGGGGGGTGGCCGCCGGCGGCGGCGCGCACTTCTGCTTCACTGAAGCGGGAACCGGCCGGGTGCAACCTGCTGAGGTCCACGCCCAGCTGCCGCGCCAGCGCACGCACGGCGGGGGTGGCGTTGCGGGAGCGGGTAGACATCGGGCGCTGTTCGGGCGCCAGGGCAACGCTACCGGATTCGATTTTTCCGACGACAGTACCGGAATCCTCCCCGGAGCTCTTCGATTTTTCCGGTGTTTTTTCCCGTGTTTTATCTGATGCTTGTCCGCTTGCGGGCTCCGTAAAGCCCACCAGCGGTTGGCCGGTCTGCAGGGTTTCGCCCTCGGCGACATACAGCTTTTCCACAGTGCCTGAATAGGGGGAGGGCACTTCCACCAGCGCCTTGGCGGTCTCAACGGTGACCAATGCTTGGTCGGCGGCGACGCTGTCGCCCTCGCGCACCAGCCACTCGCGCACGGTGGCGTCCGGTAGGCCCTCGCCGAGGTCCGGCAGTTTGAAGACTTTCACTGCCGTCCCTCCCGTGAATAACCGAGCGCTGCGCGCGCCCCGGCGAGTATCCGCTCGACGCCGGGAAGGTACACATTTTCCAGCTGGTAGTAGGGCATGACGGTGTCGTAACCGGTAACCCGCTGCACCGGCGCCTCCAGCAGATCGAAGGCGTACTCCTGAATCTGCGCCGCAATCTCGGCGCCGAGGCCGCCGAAGCGCGCGGCCTCGTGCACCACCACGCAGCAGTGGGTTTTCTCCAGCGAGTCGATGATGCTGTGGATATCCAGTGGCTTGAGGGTGGCGGGGTCGATGACTTCCGCCTCGATGCCCTCTGTGGATAACTGTTCGGCGGCGGCGAGGGTCTCCTTCACACTGGCTCCCCAGGCGATCAAGGTCAGGTCGCGGCCCTCGCGCAGCACGAAGGCGCGATCCAGCGGCAGTGCCTCGCCGTCATCCGGTACCGGCTGTTTGGCGGCGCGGTAGATCCGCTTTGGCTCCAGAAACAGCACTGGGTCCGGGTCGCGTATCGCCGCCAACAGCAGGCCGTAGGCGCGCGCCGGTGAGGAGGGCACAACCACCCGCAGCCCGGGTACATGCGCAAAAATCGCCTCGGTGCTCTCGCTGTGGTGTTCCGGGGCGTGGATGCCGCTGCCGTAGGGCGCGCGGTAGACAATAGGGCAGCTGAGGCGCCCGCGGGTGCGATTGCGCATGCGCGCGGCGTGGCTGAGGATGTGGTCGAGCGCCGGGTAGATGAATCCCATAAACTGAAATTCCGCGATTGGACGGAGCCCCTGGCTAGCCATGCCCACGGCGATACCCGCAATCATGTTCTCCGCCAGCGGCGTGTCCAATACCCGCTCCGGTCCGAAGCGCTGCTGCAGGCCATCGGTTGCCCGGAATACGCCACCGTTCGCGCCGATATCCTGGCCGAACAGCACCACCTGTGGGTCGTTCGCCAGTGCATAGGCCAGCGCCTGATTGACCGCTTCCACCAGCGTAATGGCGCTATTTTCCTCCACCATCTAACCTCGCACTCCCGCTGTTTGTTCATCGCGCAGCTGGTCGTACTGCTCGTAGAGCCCCTCCGGCAGGTGCGCGTGGAGATGATCGAAGATGGCGGTGGCCGGTTCCGGAGGGCGGGATTCCCAGTTGTCGAGCGCGGCCTCCATGACCTGTGCCAGCTCCCGGTCGAGATCCTGCTGCTTGGCATCGCTCCACAGGCCCTCACTGCGCAGGTAGGCATCGAGCCGGCGAATCGGCTCCCACTGACGGGCCTGTTCCAGCTCCTCTTCACTGCGATAGCGGCTCGCGTCATCGGCGGTGGTGTGGTCGCAGAGGCGGTAGGAAATAGCCTCAATCAACGCCGGACCCTCGCCGTTTCTGGCGCGGGCCATGGCATCGCGCACCGCCCAGGCCACCGCCACCACATCGTTGCCATCCACCTGCAGTGCGGGAATGCCAGCGGCGATGGCCTTCTGAGCGATGGTCTGGGTGGCCGTCTGCGCCGTCCGCGGCACGGAAATCGCCCATTGGTTGTTGTTCACCACAAACACCACCGGCAACTTCCACACCCCGGCGAGGTTCATGGCCTCGTAGAAATCCCCCTTCGACGTCGCCCCTTCACCGGAACTGGTCACCGCTACCTGCAGCGGCGTACCTTGCTGCCGGTGGCGGTATTGGAGTGCGAAGGCGACGCCGGCGGCGTGCAGAGCCTGGGTGGCGATGGGGATGCAGATGGGCAGGTCGTGCGGCGCGTGCTGGAAGTTCTGCCCGCGCTCGTCACCGCCCCAGTTGGCGAGGATTTCCTCGATCAGCACGCCGCGCTCGAGAAAGGCGCCAGTCTCGCGGTAGTAGGGGCAGTAGACGTCTTCTTTCATCAGCGCGTTGCCGACGGCGACGCCGATAGCTTCCTGGCCAAGGCTGGAGGGATAGGTGCCGAGGCGGCCGGTGCGCTGCAGTTTTACCGCGCGATCATCCACCAGCCGCGCCAGTTGCATCTGGCGGTAGCAGTGAGCGAGCCAGTCGGGGCTGGCGAATTCCGGCAGTGGCTGGGTGGCGCGGCCCTGTTTATCCAGGTACTGCAACCAGGCGATATCGAAGGAAGCCTGGAGTTGCAGGCGTGGCTTGTGCATCGGCTGGGTTCCTTGGATTCCGATGCTTTTAGTGTAGTTGGGAGAATTCCGAGAGTTATCGGGTACGTTCTATCGCATTCCGTGGCGGCAAATCACCGGGTATGGGGTTTCGGAACCGCTGTGAATACATCCCTGTACGCTGCGTCAGCGACGTCCCTGTCGCTGACGCTTCCGAAACCCCATACCCGGTGCTCTGCCTTTACACAAAGCCAACCACTTCGTTAGCAAGCAACAAGAACTTCTTACGGGGCAATGGAGGTAGGGCTGAAGGTGGTGTGCCGGGTGCAGGTTTTCAGGAGCGTCGCAAACACGGACGTTTGCGACGCAGCGTACAGGGATGTATTTACAGCGGTCCTGAAAACCTGCACCCGGTACTCCACCGCCCCAAGCTTGCTTCAGGGCACCAGGCCTCCAGATGGTGGGGGAATATCAGGATTTCTTGGTGGGCCGCTGCCAACCGCTGATATTGCGCTGCTTACCACGCGCCACAGCCAGTTCGTCGGTACTCACTTCGCGGGTAATAGTGGAACCCGCGCCCACCGTCGCACCGGCGCCAATTTCCACCGGCGCCACCAGTGCCGAGTTGGAACCGATAAAGGCGCGGTCGCCAATGACCGTCTTGGATTTGTTCACACCGTCGTAATTGCAGGTGATGGTGCCAGCGCCGATATTGACGTCTTCACCAACCTCCGCATCGCCGATATAAGAAAGGTGATTCACCTTACTGCCGCGGCCAATCTTGGCCTTCTTGGTTTCGACAAAGTTGCCCACTTTCGCCCCATTGGCCAGCTCCGTACCCGGGCGCAGGCGGGCGAAGGGGCCAATGGTGCAGGCTTCGCCGACACTGGCATCTTCAATAATGGAATTAGCTTCCACCACCGTGCCAGCCGCAAGCCTGCAGTTTTTCAGCAGGCAGTTGGGGCCGATGCTGACGCCATCGCCGAGAGCGACATCGCCCTCGAAGATGCAGTTGATGTCGATGGTGACATCGGCGCCGCAATTCAGGGTGCCACGCAGGTCGATGCGCGCCGGATCCAACAGGGTCACACCAGCCGCCATCAGCGCATTGGCGTGGTCCCGCTGCAGGGCGCGCTCCAGTTCCGCCTGCTGCGCGCGGCTGTTGACGCCGGCCACTTCAAAGGGATCGTCGGCGATCACGCCGGTAACCGCGACCTTCTCGCACACAGAGCGCGCGATCACGTCGGTGAGGTAGTACTCACCCTGGGCGTTGTTATTGGAGAGTTCCGGCAGCCACTGCGCCAGCAGATCGCCGGGGGCGGCGAGGATGCCCGTGTTGATTTCATTGATCTTCAAGGTCTCGGCGTCGGCATCTTTCTGCTCGACGATGGCCTGCACCTGGCCGGCCGCATCGCGCACGATGCGGCCGTAGCCGCTGGGGTCGTCCATCATCACTGACAGCAGCGCGGGGCCGGAACTGGACGCCTCTAGCAGGGTTTGCAGGGTCGCGGTTTTCACCAGCGGCACGTCGCCGTAGAGCACCAGCACGGTTGCGCCCGCACGGAAGTTCGGAATCGCCTGGGCAACCGCATGGCCGGTACCCAGCTGCTCGGTCTGCTCCACGAATTTTACGCCGCTATCGGCAAAGCGCTCGCGCACCAGCTCGGCGCCATGGCCGATAACCACGGTAATCTCGACATCCCCCATCACCCCTTCACTCAGCGCCTTGGCCGCCCCGATCACCCGCCCCAGCATCGGCACACCGCCGATAGGGTGCAGTACTTTGGGGAGGTCGGAACGCATGCGGGTGCCTTTGCCGGCGGCGAGGATGACGACGTCGATGGTCATGGTAAATCCGTTCAGTTCATAAAAATCGCCGCAATTGTCGCGACTTACGCAAGGCTCCACAAGTTACCGCCGCGATCAGCGGGAAAATTGCCGCTAAAATTCCGGAGTCTTTGTCGATTATTTTCCAGCGGGTTGCGGGGTTCTGAGCATGGAAGCACGGGGGCTGTTGCTGTCGATCCTGGGCTGCCTGAGCATGGCGGTGCTGGGGTTCGCGTTTGCCCACTTGACGGGTTCCGAGGCCATTTTCCTCGACGGGGTATTCTCCCTCGTAAGTTTCGTCATGTCGGTAATGATGCTGGTGGTGTCGAGGATCATCCGCCGCGATGCCGATCGCCATTTCCCGTTCGGCTACGCCAGTTTCGAACCGGCGTTCAATGTCCTGCAGAGCATGGTGATCCTCGGTGTCATGTTGATGGCGCTGTCTTCCGCTGTGGCCGCGCTGTATCAGGGCGGCCGCACGCTGGATGCCGGCAGGGCGGTGATTTACGCGTCCATCGCCAGTACCGGCTGCCTGGTGGTGTATCTGGTGCTGCGGCGCATTGCCAAACGCACCGGCTCCAGCCTGATCGAGGTGGACGCGTTTGCGTGGATGATGGACGGCGTGCTCAGCGGGGTAGTGCTGGTGGCCTTCACCCTGGTGTGGCTGTTTGGCGATGCGCTGGGCGGGTGGCTGCCGTTCGTGGACTCGTGGATGGTCATCGCCATGGTGGCGGTCATGCTGCCGGTGCCGGTGAGAATCCTCTACCGCAACCTGATGGAGGTGCTGCTGGCATCGCCGCCCATCGATATCCAGCGCGAGATCCGCCGCGCTTTCCGCGATGCCATGGTGGATATCCCGGGGGAGAACTGGTCGCTCAGTATCGGCAAAATCGGCCGCTCCGTGTACCTGCATGCGCGTATTCTGCTGGATGAAGCGCACCACAACGCGAGCATTGTGCAGGTGGACGAATGGCGCGAGCTGCTCACGGAGCGCATGGCGAAGTTTGTTGCGGAACAGGAGTTCGACGTGGTGTTTACCACCGATGCCTCCTACATCGGCTGAACCCCGGAATTGACGGAAAGCCGCAGACCCCACCCGCTGTGTACCCAACCGCACCGCCGGTCGCGGACAGAGCATTATCCGGCCATCATTAGCCACCCCGAAGATTATGCTGTTCGGCGCAGATCCATTGCCTTTTCCCCGCATTCCCGTAATTTGAACCCAGGTTCACACGGTGAACCCCCTGACATAACCAAGACACAACCACAGGTATAACGAGAGCGGCGCCAAAAGTGCCGCCATGGGCATCACATACCCCACGCACCCGAGAGCCATTCATGATCAAAACATTCAAAGCCCGAGCACTGGCGCGCCTGATCGGCAGCGCTGGCTTCGCCCTGACCCTGCCGCTGGCCGCCGTGGCCGAGGAAACGAAGAAGGAAGCGGACAAGTGGGATGTGAACAAACCGCCGTACGAGTTCAAATCCATTCCCCTGGACACCCGCGAGACCACCTGGAGCAATCTGGACATCAGCCCGGATGGCAAAAGCATCGTGTTCGACATGCTCGGTGATATCTACGAGATGCCGGTCGCCGGCGGCGAGGCCAAAGCCATCACCAGTGAGCTCGCCTGGAACACCCAGCCGCGCTTCAGCCCCGACGGCAAGTCCATCGTGTTCGTGAGCGACCGCGACGGCGCCGACAATATCTGGGTGATGGACCGCGACGGCGGCAACCTGCGCCAGCTGACCACCGAAAGGGAAAATCTGGTGCACGGGCCCAACTGGTCCCCGGATGGCCAGTATCTGGTGGCGCGCAAGGGCTTTATGTCCGGCCGCAGTATCCCGGCCGGTGAGATCTGGATGTACCACCACGGCGGTGGCGAGGGGCGCCAGATCAAGGCGCGTCTGGGCGGCGAGAGCGCGCAAAAGAACATCTCCGACGCGGTGTTCTCGCCGGACGGTCGCTACATCTACTACACCATCGACACCACACCGGGCACGGTATGGGAATACAACAAGAACTCCACACAACAGCTGTTCGCCATCAATCGCTACGATCTGCAGGACGGTAAAGAGGAAACGTTTGTCTCCGGTCCCGGCGGCTCCATTGCGCCGGTTCCATCCCCGGACGGCAAGAAGCTCGCGTTTGTGCGCCGGCAGGATTTCCAGACCTCGCTGTTTGTGAAAGACCTCTCCACCGGCCTCGAGACTCCGATCTACACAGGCCTCGAGCGGGATTTGCAGGAGACGTTCGGCTCCCACGGCAACTATGTGCAGTACGACTGGATGCCGGACGGCAAGTCGCTGATTGTGTGGTCGAAGGGTAAATTCCAGCGCATCGCCGCCGACGGCAGCAGCCTGGAAACCGGCGCGCGTGAGATCGTCGCGCACATCAAGACCGAGAAGAAAGTGGCCGACGCAGTGCGTTTCCCGGTGGACGTGGCGCCGGAACAGTTCGACGTGAAGATGATCCGCTGGGCGCAGACCTCGCCGGACGGCAAGCAGGTCGCCTTCCAGGCCCTGGGCAAGATCTACGTTCAGGATATTAAAAGCGGCGAACGTCGCCGATTGACCAACCAGGATGAACATTTCGAGTTCTACCCCAGCTGGTCCCGCGACGGCAAACAGATCACCTACGTAACCTGGGACGACGAAAAGCTCGGCCAGGTGCGCGTGGTCTCCGCGCGCAACGGCCGCGGCAATACCGTCACCGGTGAGCCCGGCCTGTATGTGGAGCCGAGTTTTTCTCCCGACGGCGAACAGGTCACCTTCCGCCGCTTTACCGGCGGCTACCTGCTCTCCCCGGAGTATTCCCTCGAGCCCGGTATCTACCTGGCCGATGCCGGTGGGGACTGGCAGCGCCGCATCGCCAAGTCCGGCTACGAGCCGCACTTCGGTGCCGACGGCGAGCGCATCTATTTCTCCGAGTACGTCTACGGCGATGGCGGCAAGCGCGTGTTCAAGAGCGTGGACGCCAACGGCAAGGACGAGCGCGAGCACTTGCATGGCGCCGAGATCACTTCCTTCCGCCTGTCTCCGGACGGCCGCTGGGTGGCGTTCACCCAGGACTTCAAGGCCTATGCGGCGCCGTTCATGCATACCGGCAAATCCGAATCCATCGGCCCCAACGCCACCGCAGTGAAGGTCACCCAGGTGTCCGCACGCGCCGGCGAGAACCTGCACTGGTCCGCCGACAGCCAGACCCTGGGCTGGGCCCACGGACCCAAGCTGTACCAGCGCCAGTTGAAAGACGCGTTCGACTTCGTCGCCGGTGCACCGGAGCAGCTGCCGGAGCCGGTGAGCGAGGGTATCGACCTCAGCTTCAAACAGTCTTTCGCCAACAGCGACAAACTGGTGGCGCTGACCGGCGGCACCCTGGTGACCATGCGCGACGCCGAGAAGGCGCAAGAAGTCATCGAGAACGGTGTGGTGCTGTTCCGCGGCAACCGCATCGTCGCCGTGGGCGCCGCCAGCGAGGTGGAAATACCGGTGGGAACCCAGCGTATCGACGTCACCGGCAAGACCGTGCTGCCGGGCCTGATCGATGCCCACGCCCACGGCGCCCAGGGCCGCGAGGAGATCATTCCACAGCAGAACTGGAACCTGTACTCCAGCCTGGCGTTCGGCGTGACCACCATTCACGACCCCTCCAACGACAGCAGTGAGATTTTCTCCGCGGCGGAACTGCAGAAGGCCGGCATCATCAACGGCCCGCGTATCTTCTCCACCGGCACCATTCTTTACGGCGCCAAGGGTCCCGGCTACAAGGCCAAGATCAGCAGCCTGGAAGATGCCGAGTTCCATGTGAGCCGACTAAAGGAAATGGGCGCTATCTCGGTGAAGAGCTACAACCAGCCCAGAAGGGAGCAGCGCCAGCAGGTGCTGGAGGCGGGCCGCAAGCTCGGCTTGATGGTGGTGCCGGAGGGCGGCGGTAAGTACCAGCACAACATGAACATGATTGTGGACGGCCATACCGGCGTGGAGCACTCACTGCCCATCGCCAATATCTACTCCGACGTGGAGCAGCTGTGGAGCCAGACTCAGGTGGGTTACACCCCGACGTTTGTGGTGGCCTACGGCGGTCTCACCGGCGAGTACTACTGGTACGACCACACCGAGGTGTGGAGGAACGAGCGCCTGACCCGCTTCACCCCGGACTTTATCGTCAACCCGCGCTCCATCCGGCGCGAGCGCGCGCCGGACCACCACTACAACCATTTCAATGTGGCGCAACACGCCAAGCAGCTGCGCGACAAGGGCGTCACCGTGCATATCGGTGCTCACGGCCAGCGCGAGGGGCTCGGTGCGCACTGGGAACTGTGGATGATGGAGCAGGGCGGTTTTACTCCGTGGGAGGCGTTCCGCGCCGGCACCATCGATGGTGCGCGCTACCTGGGAATGGATAGGGATCTGGGCAGCCTGGAAGCGGGCAAACTGGCAGACATTATTGTGGTGGACGGCAATCCGCTGGAGAACCTGCGCCTGTCGGAGAACATCAAGTACACCGTGATCAACGGTAAGGTGTTCGATGCGGCGACAATGAACGAGGTGGATGGCGATGAGCGGCTGGCATTCTTCCACGAGCGTTTGCCGGTAAGCGCCATGCCGACGCCGACGGCGGAAGCGATTCAGGAGAAGCAGGAGCGGCACCACTGGGTGCACTGATTTTTACGATTAGTTGAAGCAAAGCGCGGCGGTGCTCAAAAAGCATCGCCGCGTTTTTTAACATCTATGGAACCTAAGAAATGTTTTCCTCGTCACCCCCGCGACTCGCTAGAGCAGCGAAGCTCACGCGGGGGTCCAGCTCCGCGGAGTTTCTGGATTCCCGCGTGAGCTTCGCTGCTCTAGCGAGTCGCGGGAATGACGCTTGTCATAGGTGCCCGCTACAGCTATTGGTTTCTGTCCAACAACGCCTGCGCACTGGAGCGCAGCTGATCGGAATGACTCCAGGCCACCACTCGCTCGAGATATTCGCGCGCCAGCGCGTGCTTGCCCAAATGCGCCAAATAAAAGCCAATGGCGGCATTCAGGTTCAGGTGATTGGGTTCCTGTTGATAGGCTGCCTGCATGATCTGCAGTGCCTCTTCGCTTTTTCCTTTCAGTTGATAGGCGGTCCACAGGGTGCGGTAGCCGGGTAGGTAATCCGGGCCCATCTGCACGGCGATTTTTCCGTACTTTATCGCCTGCTCGCAATACTCCTCGTTCCACTCGCGGGTGAGCGAAAGTGCCTGCAGGCGCAGCAGGTAGTACTGGGCGAGGTTGGCGGCGGTGAGGTGGCTGACCTGGCCGTGCTCGCCGATTTCTTTCAGCACTTTTTCGCCGGGCTTGTAGTTTTTGTCGCGGGCTTCGATCGCCGCCATCGCGGTGAGATTTTCCTGCCAGCCGAGGCTCTGCTGTTCACTCCGCTTCAAATAGTTGATGGCAAGTTTCGGTTTGTCGAAATCCACAGCTTCGTCTGCCAGTAGATACAGGCGTTCGTTTTCCGTGAGGGCGCGGCGGGGAATAGAGTACTGGTAAGCGGGAATATCCAGCTTGTGGCGCTGAATGTCGTCGCGCATGTAGGCGAGCATTTCCCGCTGAATTTCCTCAACAGATTTGCCGAAGTGTTCCGCGAAAATTTTAAATGGATTGTCGCCCGCGGCAACTGCCTGCAGATACGCTGCAGTGGCGGCGCGGTAATCCGGGTGGCCGGCGTTGTGGCCGAGCTGTAAATAGTGGGTGAGAAGCCAGGCGCTGGCGTAGTAGTTGTTCCAGTAGCGGCTGTTGTCTTTGCCGTTCTGTGCGGCGAGCGGCGGTGGTGCCAGCAGCTGCTCGATGGTGAGCGGGTCGTCGTCGGCCCAGGCACTGAGACGCCACTCCGGCAGGCCGCCTATCACGACTTCTTTGTTGCGCAATTCCGCGCTCGCCAGCAGTTCCGCGAATCCCTCGGAATACCAGCGCGGGTAGGTCATGCCGCTGCGCTCGCGCATCAAGTGATGCACGTATTCGTGAAAAATCAGCCCGGAGCCGGAAATACCGTGATCGCCGTCTCGGGAGAAAATGATCGGTCCCTCCCAGGTTTCGCGGTAGAGGCCGGCGATTTTTCGGTCGCCGGTAAACTGCTCGAATTCATCGGAATCGCGGAAGTGGAATACCCGCAGGTTGTTGTTTTCCGGGATTTCCTCCTGGCCGGTAAAGTAAAGCGCGGCGCGGCGGAAGCGTTCGAGGTCCCGCATCAAGGTGTTGACCCGGCGCTCGGGTACGTCGGAGTAAACGGTGAAGTTTTCCGACTGGTATTCGTACCACTCCGCCGCTCGCACACCAGGAGAGATGATGCCGGTAAGTAGGCCGCACAGCAGCAGTACCAGAGCGCCTGTCGGTTTCACGCTTTCGCCACCATATCTTCAATCCAGGTGCGCAGCCGCCGGGTTTCCACCTGGCCGGCCTCAATCGCTTCCGAGGCGCGGGCGTAGTCGGTGCCGCTGATAGCGCCCACTTTCGGCATGATCAGCACATCCGGCGGTGATCCCATCATTCGTGTGCGCTTGTGGCGGCGCTCCAGAACTTCCATTGCCTTGCGCATCGTGTCGAACATGCCCGGCGGGGGGGTTTTTTGGTCGCGCCGGTGGCGGATCTGGTTCAGCTGCTCCTTGCCTTGCTCCACCAGCCGCGAGAAGCTGGAGATAGCGAGGGGTTTCTCTTCCACATCCTGTTTCGCCGACTCGTCGGATACGGCGTCGCGCTCCACTTCGGCAATGTCTTCGCTTTCCCGGGCCAGTTCGGCCTGCTGCGCAGCGGATGAACGCCGGCTGACGACACGTTTTACCTCGCCGTGCTCGCGCTCCATCAGCGGGCGACCGTCTTCGGTGACATCCACTGCGATCACCACCGTGGCGCCCATGGCGCGGCACACGTCCACCGGCACCGGATTCACCACCGCGCCGTCCACCAGCCAGCGTCCGTCAAGCGATTTTGGCGAGAGCAGGCCGGGAATCGAGCAGGAGGCGCTCACGGCGTCCTGCAGGTTGCCCTCCTGCAGCCAGATTTCCTGGCCACTATGCAGGTCGGTGGCGACGGCGGTGAAAGGCAGGGGCAGGTCTTCGATGTTTTCGTACTCGAATCCCTCGAAAAAAGCGCGGAAGGGTTTGATGCCGCCGATAACGCCGCCACTCAGGGTCCAGTTGATATCCAGCAGGGAAAACACCCGCCAGTTGTCCAGCATGCGCACCCAGTCTTCCAGCTTTTCCAGACAGCCGCCGGAATAGGCGGCGCCCACAAACGCGCCCATGGAGGTGCCGGCGATGACCTGGGGGCGGATACCCATTTCTTCCAGCTCTTTCAACACGCCGATATGCGCGAAGCCCTTGGCGGCGCCACTGCCGAGGGCCAGCCCTATACGGGGCTCGCCATTGTGGTTTGTCACCTTTTTCATAGTCCTCATCGTATTCGCTGCGGTTGACGAAAGTATGATGGCGCGGGTAGAAAAAAGTTGAATTTCGAGCACAAAAAAAGCAGCCGAAGCTGCTTTTTTTTGGTTCGCGTGCAAGCAGGCTCCTACGGGAGAGTAGGAACTTACTTGCCGGCGGCCTTGCGGATTGCCTGCATGGTGCGCAGGCGCGCTTCGGCTTCGGCCAGTTGCGCGGAAACGCGGGCATAGTCGATGTCCGCCGGGGCGCTGCGCAGGGCGTGTTCCGCCTCTTCGCGCGCCTTGCGTGCCGCTTCCTCGTCGATTTCGCGCTCGGCGGTATCGGCGAGAACAGTCACCACGTTCGGCTGGATTTCTACATAACCACCGCTCAGGAAGTAAACCTCTTCCTCGCCGCCATCTTTGATGATGCGGACCGGGCCCGGCTTGAGGGCAGTAAGCAGGGGAGCGTGGCCATAGGTAATACCTATCTCACCCTCTACGCCGCTCACAACCACCATCTTCACCAGTCCGGAGAAGAGGGATTCCTCTGCGCTAACAATGTCGCAATGTACAGTCATAGCCATAAGGCTACCTCACATTCAGCTGTTTGTGATGGTACCACCGCAAATCTACTGCGCGGCTGCCTGGCGGCGTCCGGCGGTGCTCGACAGCTCATGTATTCATATACACTCCGCTGCCTGCGCTCCGGCGGCCACCACCAGTCAGCCGCTCGCTACGATTTTCAGTAGTACCATTGGGAGCCTCTATAAAAAGAGACTCACACCCACTCGGCCTTACTTCTTGTTGGCTTTCTCGACGGCTTCGTCGATGGTGCCGACCATGTAGAAGGCCTGTTCCGGCATGTGGTCGTAGTCGCCATTCAGGATGCCCTGGAAACCGCGGATGGTTTCTTTCAGGGACACGTATTTGCCCGGTGCGCCGGTAAATACTTCGGCTACGTGGAACGGCTGGGACAGGAAGCGCTCGATCTTACGCGCGCGCGCTACGATCTGCTTGTCTTCCTCAGACAGTTCGTCCATACCCAGAATCGCGATGATGTCCTTCAGCTCTTTGTAGCGCTGCAGAACAGACTGTACGCCGCGGGCGGTCTCGTAGTGCTCCTGACCGATCACCAGCGGATCCAGCTGGCGGGAGGTGGAGTCGAGCGGGTCAACAGCCGGGTAGATACCCTTGGCGGCGATGTCGCGGCTCAGTACTACGGTGGAGTCCAGGTGCGCGAAGGTGGTCGCGGGGGACGGGTCGGTCAAGTCATCCGCCGGTACGTATACCGCCTGGATGGAGGTGATGGAGCCGGTCTTGGTGGAGGTAATACGCTCCTGCAGAACGCCCATCTCTTCCGCCAGGGTCGGCTGGTAACCTACCGCAGACGGCATACGGCCGAGCAGTGCGGATACTTCGGTACCGGCCAGGGTGTAACGGTAGATGTTGTCGACGAACAGCAGTACGTCACGGCCTTCATCACGGAATTTTTCCGCCATGGTCAGACCGGTCAGGGCCACGCGCAGACGGTTGCCGGGCGGCTCGTTCATCTGGCCGTAGACCATCGCTACCTTGGACTTGGAGAACTCTTCGACGTTTACAACGCCGGCTTCCTGCATCTCGTGGTAAAAGTCGTTACCTTCACGGGTACGCTCACCCACACCCGCGAACACGGACAGACCGCTGTGCTCGGTGGCGATGTTGTTGATGAGCTCCATCATGTTTACGGTTTTACCTACACCGGCACCACCGAACAGGCCCACTTTACCGCCCTTGGCGAACGGACATACCAGGTCGATTACCTTGATGCCGGTCTCCAGCAGCTCGGTGGAGCTTGCCTGATCTTCATAGGTTGGCGCAGCGCGGTGAATGGAGGCGCGCTCTTTTTCACCGATGGGGCCACACTCGTCGATGGGGTTGCCCAGTACGTCCATGATGCGGCCGAGGGTCTCGGTGCCCACCGGTACGGAAACCGGAGCGCCGGTGTTGGTTACCGCGAGACCGCGGCGAACACCTTCGGAAGAACCCATGGCAATCGCGCGAACCACGCCATCGCCCAGCTGTTGCTGCACTTCCATGGTGAGGTTCTTTTCCTCACACACGAGTGCATCGTATACGTTCGGTACGGCATTACGCGGGAATTCCACGTCGATGACCGCGCCGATAACTTGCACAATTTGCCCGTTACTCATTTCCCGATCCTCAAATTTCAAATCTTTACTCGGCCGCCTCAGACCGCCGCGGCGCCGCCAACAATTTCAGACAGCTCCTGGGTAATCGCTGCCTGGCGGGCCTTGTTGTAAACCAGCTGCAGTGCGTCGATCAGCTCACCGGCATTGTCGGTGGCGCTCTTCATCGCAATCATGCGTGCAGCCTGTTCACACGCCTTGTTCTCTACTACCGCCTGGTACACCTGGGAACGGATGTAGCTCACCAGAAGGCCATCGAGCAGCTCGACCGCTTCGGGTTCGTACAGGTAATCCCACTGGTGTTGCTGCTCGTCTTCTTCCTTCTGCAGCGGCAGCAGTTGTCGGATTTGCGGCTTCTGGGTCATGGTGTTCACGAATTCGTTGGACACCAGATAGAGACGGTCGATTTCACCGGCGGCGAGACGGTCGATCATCACCTTGATGGGACCGCGCAGCTGCGCTTCTTCCGGGGCATCGCCCACATCCCGCAAGGCGGCGACGACGTTGCCACCGATGTTTTTGAAAAAGCTGACCGCCTTGTTGCCGATCGCGCAGATGTCCACGCCGACGCCCTGTTTGCTCCAGGACTGCATATCGCGGATGGCCGCCTTGAACACGTTGATGTTCAGGCCGCCACACAGACCGCGGTCGGTGGAGACCAGGATGTAACCCACGCGCTTGACTTCACGCTCCTGCAGGTAGACATGCTGGTATTCCGCCGAGGCATTGGCCACATGGCCAAGCACCGCGCGGATGCGGCTTGCGTAAGGGCGCCCCAGTGCCATGCGATCCTGAGCCTTGCGCATCTTGCTCGCCGCAACCATTTCCATGGCCGAGGTGATCTTCTGCGTGCTCTTGATGCTGGCAATTTTTGTGCGTACTTCTTTTCCGCCTGCCATAGTCAGTTACCTTTTGCCGGATTAGTCCTGTAGGAGCCTGCTTGCAGGCGAACATTCGCGAGCAAGCTCGCTCCTACATAGGGGTACTTACCAGCTACCGGTAGCGACGAACTTCTCGATGGCGGCTTTGAAAGCGCTGTCGATTTCGTCGTTGTAGTTACCGGTGCTGTTCACTTGCGCCATCAGCTCTGCGTGCTCGCTGTTCATATAAGCGTGCAGGGCGGATTCGAAGTCCAGTACCTTGTTGACTTCCACGTTCTTCAGGAAACCTTTGTCGGCAGCGTAAACGGAAACCGCCATCTCGCCGATGGACAGCGGAGAGTACTGCTTCTGCTTCATCAGCTCGGTGACGCGCTGGCCGTGGTCCAGCTGGGCTTTGGTGGCCTCGTCCAGGTCGGATGCGAACTGGGAGAAGGCCGCGAGCTCGCGGTACTGGGCCAGAGCGGTACGGATACCACCGGACAGTTTCTTGATGATCTTGGTCTGCGCGGCACCACCTACGCGGGATACGGAGATACCCGGGTTGATGGCGGGGCGGACACCGGCGTTGAACAGGTCGGTTTCCAGGAAGATCTGACCGTCTGTAATGGAAATTACGTTGGTCGGAACGAATGCGGAAACGTCACCCGCCTGGGTTTCGATGATCGGCAGCGCGGTCAGGGAGCCGGTTTTGCCTTTCACTTCGCCGTTGGTGAACTTCTCTACGTAGTCGGCGTTAACGCGCGCAGCGCGCTCCAGCAGACGGGAGTGCAAGTAGAAAACGTCACCGGGGTAAGCTTCACGGCCCGGAGGACGCTTCAGCAGCAGGGAGATCTGACGGTAGGCCCAGGCCTGCTTGGTCAGGTCATCGTAAATGATCAGGGCATCTTCACCGCGGTCGCGGAAGTACTCGCCCATGGTGCAGCCGACGTAGGGCGCCAGGAACTGCATCGCCGCCGGGTCAGCAGCACCGGCCGCAACCACAATGGTGTGGTCCATAGCGCCGTGCTCTTCCAGCTTGCGTACAACGTTGGCGATAGAAGACTGCTTCTGGCCTACGGCAACGTAGATACACTTAATGCCAGTGCCTTTCTGGTTGATGATCGCATCGATCGCAACCGCGGTCTTACCGATCTGACGGTCGCCGATGATCAGCTCGCGCTGGCCGCGACCAATCGGGATCATGGTGTCGATCGCTTTCAGACCGGTCTGCACCGGCTGATCAACGGACTGACGGGCGATTACGCCGGGAGCCACTTTCTCAACCGCGTCGGTCAGCTTGTTGTTCAGCGGACCTTTGCCGTCGATCGGGTTGCCCAGCGCGTCCACCACGCGGCCCAGCAGTTCCGGACCGACCGGCGCTTCCAGGATGCGGCCGGTGCAACGGCACTTCTGGCCTTCCACCAGGGACTTGTAGTCACCCAGTACAACAGCACCAACGGAATCGCGCTCCAGGTTCAGCGCCATACCGGTGACGCCGCCCTCGAATTCGATCATCTCACCGTACATCACGTCGGCCAGGCCGTGGATGCGGATGATACCGTCGGATACGGAAACGATAGTGCCCTCGTTCTGGGCTTCGGTGCTCACATCGAGATTGTCGATGCGGCTCTTGATGATTTCACTGATCTCGGAGGGATTCAGTTGCTGCATGCTCTGTTCCTCGAATCCCCGGCGGGCGCCGCCTGCCGGGAAGGTAATTTAGGAGTTCATCGCCTCGGCGAGTTTGGCCAGTCGGCCGCGCACGGTACCGTCGATCACCGTGTCGCCAGCGCGAATGATCGCGCCGCCCAGCAGGTTTTCATCCACCGCGCTGTGCAGGTGCACCTCGCGGGAAAACTTCTTGCTGAGAGCCTGGGTGAGGCGCTGGGCCTGCTCTTCACTGAGGGCGCGGGCGGAGAGTACTTCCACTTCGAGAGTGGACTCCGCATCTGCTTTCAGGGCTTCGAACAGGTTGGAAATTTCCGGCAGCAGCGCCATGCGGTGGTTTTCCGCCAGCAGCTTGATGAAATTCTGCTGCGACGCATTGAAGTCGCCGCATACCGCCAGGAATTTTTCCGCGCGCGCGTCACTGGTCAGCTGGGGATCATCCAGCAGTTCGCCGATCTTTTCGTTCTGGCTGACCGCGGCCGCGGTTGCCAGCGCAGCGCTCCAACCGGACAGGTCGGAGGCTTGTTGCGCATGGACAAACGCTGCTTTCGCGTAGGGCCGGGCCAGGGTGCTGAGTTCCGCCATGGGTTCCTCGCTTACAGCTCGGCTGCCAGTTTCTCAATCATGTCATCGTGCACTTTGGCATCGATGTTGACCGAAAGGATTTTCTCGGCACCGGCAACAGACAGGGCGGCAACACGGGAGCGAAGCTGTTCTTTCGCGCGGTTGACTTCCTGTTCGATCTCAGCCTGTGCGGCGGCTTTCAGGCGATCGCCCTCAGCGCGCGCAGCCTGTTTGGCTTCCTCGACGATCTGGTTGGCGCGCTTGTTGGCACCATCCAGGATCTCGGCAGCCTGGGCTTTGGCTTCTTTCAGTTGCTCGGCGGCTTTGCGTTGGGCCAGTTCCAGGTCTTTACCCGCACGCTCGGCTTCCTGCAGGCCGGTGGCAATTTTCTGCTCACGCTCCTGCATGACACCTATCAGGGCCGGCCAGACAAATTTCCAGCAGAACCACACAAAGGCGAGAAAGGTGATCGACTGGCCGATCAGAGTCAGGTTGATATTCACACCGACACCTCTTGCTCTTTCAAAAAAGGGTTAAAGGGCAATTGGAACGGGGAATTAACCAGCCAGACCAGGAGCTACCGCGAAAATCAGGTACATGGCGATACCAACACCGATCATCGGAACGGCGTCGAGCAGACCGGCCATCAGGAACATTTTGCCCTGCAGAGCGGGGGCCTGTTCCGGCTGACGTGCAGAACCTTCCAGCAGTTTGCCACCCAGGGTGCCGAAACCGATAGCAGTACCCAGTGCGCCCAGACCGATCAGCAGTGCAGCAGCTACGTATACCAGACCTAATGCTTCCATTGTTTTCTCCAAAAGTAAGTTGAGAGTTGTTGAAGTTGAAAGTGAATGAAAAAGTTAAAGTACCAACGAAATCGTTTTGCCCCACGGGCCGGGCACGACCTTACTGGTCGTGCTCGTGTTCCTCTTCCCGGTTGTGTGCCATGGCCATGTACACAGTGGTCAGCACCATGAACACAAACGCCTGCAGGGTGATAACCAGGATGTGGAAAATGGCCCAGCCCATCTGCAGCAGTGCGGCACCGATAAAGCCCAGAGCGCCCACGCCAAACACAATGGCGATCAGGATAAAGATCATTTCACCGGCGTAGAGGTTGCCGAACAGACGCAGACCGAGGGAAACCGGCTTGGCAATCAGGGATACCGCTTCCAGCAGGAAGTTGAACGGGATCAGGAAAATATCCACATACCACTTGCCGGAGTGGAAGGGGTGCAGGGTCAGTTCTTTCACAAACCCAATAATTCCCTTTTCTTTGATGCTGAAGAAGATCATCAGGGCAAATACCGCCAATGCCATCCCCAGGGTGGCGTTGAGGTCGGTGGTGGGTACCACCTTGAAGAAGAAGTGATCGTTACCGGCCATCTTCGCCGCAGCCATCGGCAGCCAGTCCACCGGAATCAGGTCCATCAGGTTCATCAGGAATACCCACACGAAAATGGTCAGCGCCATCGGGGCGACCATACGGTTGGTGTGGGGGAAGGTTTCGCGCACCAGCTTATCGATGAACTCTGTTACCAGCTCAACGAAGCTCTGGAAGCCAGAAGGCACGCCGACCGTGGCTTTCTTGGCCGCGCGGGCAAACAGGAAACAAAACAGGAGACCGAGCGCAATGGACCACCCGAGGGTATCCAGGTGCACCGCCCAGAAGCCCATATCCGCAGCTTCCTGGCTGCTGTGGGCGATGGTCCAGGTGGATTCGGTCAGTACGGTCCCGTCGGCACGGGTGTAGCCCGCGGGAAGTTTACCGTACGCAAGATTTTGCAGGTGGTGCTGGATATAACCCGTCGCGGTTTGTTCGGCAGCCATAGTTCCTCAACACGTTCTAAGATAAAAAACTTTTTCGGGAACCCCTGCCTGCGCTGGCAATCAATACACTTGCCCTTATCTCGACGCAGTCACTCTTTATCGGGGTTCCTGGGCCTGCTGCTACTTCGTTGCATGCAGCCGGGCCACGAGAATCCATTGCAAAATCACACACAAGCCGTAGCTGACAAACAGCACCGCGGGGTTCAGCGGTTTGACGGTGGCGAACACCGCCGCAAACCCCGTCAGGGTCAGCACAAACTTGCCGGTTTCGGCGCGGTAGAAACTGGCTACCGCGCGCTGGCTTGCACGCGCCCCTCGCAGCTGGCGGCGACCTCTCAGCAGATCACTTCCTTTTCCCAGCAGTTCGAATGCGCGCAGGCCAAAATACAGGTTCGGCAGCACGCAAAGCAGGCCGCCGAGCAGAGCGGAGAGGGCGACCACTCGCCCCAGAGTCAGTTCGAGCGCGAGCGCAACCAGCAATACTACAGACAGCTGGATCAGCGAAATCTTGACTACCGGGGGATTACGCATAGGCGGGTTCTGGGCCGGCCGGATCTTGTTCTCCGCCCAAATTTTGGGCGTGCGAATTATGTCGGAACGGGGCCGCCGATTCAACTGGCAAATCCCGTCAGATGGTGTGGCGTTCGCGGTCTTTTACTGCAGAAAATCGCGATAGTAAGCGCACACTTACAAAGATGATTTTCCGCTGCCTATAACAATTGAGGCGCCATTGTGGCGCCTCAATTTGGTGCAAGACATTGCTGGCAAGCGACAGGTTTATTGCTAAACCATTGCAGCCGTAGCGCTTGCCAGCGGTCCGACTCAGTCTTCGCTGTAGCCGAGGTGAGCGAGGATTCCGTCCAGCTCGTCGAGGCTGGTGTACTTCAACACCAGTTTCCCCGCCCCTTTTTCACCGTGGTCGATGGAAACCGGAACCCCGATTTTCTCAGCAAGTCGCTCCGTGAGACGGCGGATGTTCGGATCGATTTCCGGTTTTTTCGCTTTCGGCTTGCCAGCGTTTTCCTGGAAATGACGCACCAGGGCTTCGGTCTGGCGCACGGTCAGGCCGCGATCGACCACCGTGCGCGCCGCCTCGCGCTGCTCATCGCCGGCCAGCCCCAACAGGGCCTTGGCGTGGCCGGTCTCGATATCGCCGCGCTCGAGGAAGGTCCGCACTTCGTCGGTGAGTGTGAGCAGGCGCATAAGGTTAGTGACCGCCGTGCGGGACTTGCCGACCGCTTCCGCCACCTGCTGTTGGGTGAGCTCGAACTCGTCCTGCAACCGTTTGAGCGCTACGGCCTCTTCAACCGGGTTCAGGTCTTCGCGCTGGATGTTCTCGATCAGCGCCATGGCAATGGCGGCTTCGTCGGAGACATCGCGGATCAGCGCCGGGACCTTGTCCAGCTCCGCCAATTGCGCGGCGCGCCAGCGACGCTCGCCGGCGATGATCTCGTATTTGTGTTCACCGATCGGGCGTACCACGATCGGCTGCATGATGCCCTGGGCGCGGATCGAATCCGCCAGCTCCTGCAGGGATTCCTGCGGGAAGTCGCGGCGCGGCTGGTAGCGGCCGCGCTGCAGGAATTCAATCGGCAGTTCTTTCAGCTCCCCGTCCACGCGCGCGACGATATCGCCCTGGCGCTCGCCGGTGGCGACGGCAATGGCCTCGCTGACGTTGTTGCTGATCAGGTGGGAAAGTCCTTTCCCGAGGCCTTTGCGTTTAGCGGCCATAAGTCTCTTACCTCAGTCTTAAACCGCTTCCGCTACCGGGCGGGGGCCACTGTTGTGATTGTCGTGGCTGTGATGGTTTTGCTTGGCCGCACTTTCGCGGCGGGTGATCTCGCCGGCCAGGGCGAGGTAGGCGATAGCGCCCTTGGAGCTGCGGTCGTAGTCCAGCGCCGGCTTGCCAAAGCTCGGGGCCTCCGCCAGGCGCACGTTGCGGGGAATGCAGGTGCGGTAGAGGCGGTCGCCGAAGTATTCGTTCAGCTGATCCGACACATCGCCGGTGAGGCTGTTGCGCGGGTCGTACATGGTGCGCAGGATACCCTCGATCTTGAGGTCGGGATTGGCGGCGCGCTGGATCTGGGTAATGGTGTCGATCAGCGCCGAAAGGCCCTCCAGCGCGTAGTACTCGCACTGCATCGGGATCAGCACACCGCCGGCGGCGCACAGGGCATTGACCGTGAGCATGTTCAGGGACGGCGGGCAGTCGATGATGATGTAGTCGTAGTCGTCGCTGATCTCTGCCAGTGCCTGGCGCAGACGGGACTCGCGACCGTCCATTTCCAACAGTTCCACCTCGGCGGCAGTCAGGTCGATGTTCGCCGGCATCAGGTCGTAGCCGCTGGCCGTGGGGACTATGGCCTTGCGCGGCGGCAGCAGGCTGGCGAGCACATCGTAACTGGAGAGCTGCAGGTCGCTCTTGTCGACACCGCTGCCCATGGTGGCGTTGCCCTGGGGATCGAGGTCGATCAGCAGCACCCGCCGCTTGTTGGCGACAAGGGAGGCCGAGAGGTTGACGCAGGTGGTGGTTTTGCCAACACCGCCTTTCTGGTTCGCTACCGCAAAAATCTTGCTCAAGGTTCAGGTCCTGTTATTCCCGCCGGCGCAGTGTTCTCTGCCCGTCCGGGCTCGCCGCTAGGCCGGGGGCACCGGAAGACGCGGCAGCTAAGCGCACTGGCGAATATCCGCCGTTGCGCTGGTATTGAATTCACATTCTGTTTCGATGGCACCCGGCGGTGCATTCCGGGAATTCCCGCCGGTGTCAGCCGGCTCACTCCGCGCGGCAGAGGACGATCAGGTGGCGCTCTGCAACGCAGCCCGGCACATGCAGGGTGTGCAGTTGGTCGACCTTAATCTCTTTTGGCAATGCACTCAACTCATCTTCCGGGATCTTGCCTTTCATCGCATAG
Organism: Microbulbifer harenosus; assembly: GCF_005771435.1. Classification (GTDB taxonomy): domain Bacteria; phylum Pseudomonadota; class Gammaproteobacteria; order Pseudomonadales; family Cellvibrionaceae; genus Microbulbifer; species Microbulbifer harenosus. Next base: position 188,457 of record NZ_VANI01000016.1, on the reverse strand, counting down.
AACCTGCCACCGGGAGCAAGTAAATGCTCACTTCCAGCAATCATGTCCTGCAGAGAGGCAAAGGCGCGGGAGACGACACCGGCATAGCGCTGTTCGGGCCGGTAGTCCTCGACACGCTGGTTGACGACATTGACGTTGGCGAGCTTCAGCTGGCTGGCCACCTGGAACTGGAAGCGGGATTTTTTGCCGTTGCTGTCCAGCAGGCTGATCGGTCGCTGCGGGTGCACGATGGCCAGCGGAATACCCGGCAGACCGCCACCGGAACCGACGTCGATCAGCGGGGACTGGTCGTCAGCGCTGGTGCCGCAGAGGTTCACCACACTCAGGCTGTCGATGATGTGGCGCTCCAGCATCTCCGCCGGGTCGCGCACGGCCGAGAGGTTGTAGGCGGCATTCCAGCGCGCGAACAGGTCCAGGTAGGCCAGCAGTTTGTCCTGCTGTTCCTCGGGCAGATTCAGGTTCAGCTGCTCGGCGGCCTGGTTCAATCGGGAGCGGAAATGTTCCATTGGGTTTTGTGTTTCCCGAGCCCGGTGGTCGGGCTTCGTAGCTAGTTCGGTGGCGGCCCAGCTACCGGTAAGCGTCTGCTAGACACGCCGTGAACCCATCCCTGGGGGCTCTTCCGCGAGATCCCTCTCGCGGAAGGTCTAGCAGACGCTTACCGATATCTGAGCCTTCGATTCAAATTTCAGTGGTCAGCCGAGTGCTTGCCGCTGGTTCAGACTGCTTTCTTGCGAGTCAGCAATCCGCGCTTTTTCAGCTGAATCAGCAACAGAGATACCGCCGCGGGGGTCACCCCTGGTACGCGGCCGGCGCGGGCCAGGGTATCCGGGCGCGCGTCGGACAGTTTCTGGATCACCTCGTTGGAGAGCCCGGAAACCGCTGCGTAGTCGAAATCGACCGGCAGGGGAGTGTCTTCGTAGGCCTGCAGGCGTTCGATTTCGTCGCGCTGACGGTCAATGTAACCGGCGTATTTGGCGGAAATTTCCACCTGCTCGGCAACCTGTTCGTCGCTGACGGGTTCGCCCTTGAGGTTCGCCACATCCTGGTATTCCAGCTCGGGGCGTTTCAACAGGTCCATCAGGCTGTACTCGCGCGCCAGCGCCTGCGGCAATTTCTGCTCCACGATCTTGGCGGCATCGGTGCCGGGCTGCACCCAGGTGTCTTTCAACCGCTGGGTTTCGCGCTCAATGGACTCGCGCTTCTCGCTGAAAGCCGCCCAGCGCACGTCGTCCACCAGGCCCAGCTCGCGGCCCTTTTCGGTCAGGCGCAGGTCCGCGTTGTCTTCCCGCAGCAGCAGGCGGTATTCCGCGCGGCTGGTAAACATGCGGTAGGGCTCCTTGGTGCCACTGGTGATCAGGTCGTCCACCAGTACGCCCAGGTAGGCCTCGTCGCGGCGGGGCGACCAGGCGTCTTTGTCCTGCGCCTTGAGCGCGGCGTTGGCACCCGCCAGCAACCCCTGGGCCGCGGCCTCCTCGTAACCGGTGGTGCCGTTGATCTGGCCGGCGAAAAACAGCCCGGAAATGAATTTGGTTTCCAGGAACGGCAGCAGATCCCTCGGGTCGAAGAAATCGTACTCGATGGCGTAGCCCGGACGGGTGATGTGGGCGTTTTCGAACCCCTTGATGGAGCGCACCAGATTCATCTGCACGTCGAACGGCAGGCTGGTGGAGATGCCGTTGGGGTAGAGTTCGTGGGTGCTGAGCCCTTCTGGCTCGATAAAGATCTGATGGCTGTTCTTGTCCGCGAAGCGGTGCACCTTGTCCTCGATGGACGGGCAGTAGCGCGGACCGATGCCCTCGATCACCCCGGAGTACATCGGTGAGCGGTCGAGGCCGCCGCGAATGATGTCGTGGGTGGATTCATTGGTGTGGGTGATCCAGCAGCACACCTGACGCGGGTGCTGGGCGCGGCTGCCCAGGTAAGACATCACCGGAATCGGCTCGTCGCCCCACTGCTCCTCGAGGCCGGAGAAGTCCACCGAGCGCGCGTCGATGCGCGGCGGGGTACCGGTCTTCAGGCGCTCCACGCGGAATGGCAGCGCGCGCAGACGCTGGGCCAGGGCAATGGAAGGGGGGTCGCCAGCGCGACCGCCGGAGTGGTTTTCCAGGCCGATATGGATGCGGCCGCCGAGAAAGGTGCCCGCGGTGATCACCACGGTTTTGCCGCGGAAGCGGATGCCGGCGTTGGTCACCACACCGGATACGCGGTCATTTTCGACAATCAGGTCGTCCGCGGCCTGCTGGAAGATATCCAGGTTGGGCTGGTTCTCGAGAATGTTGCGGATCGCCGCCTTGTACAGGGCGCGGTCGGCCTGGGCGCGGGTGGCGCGCACCGCGGGGCCTTTGCGGGCATTCAGCACCCGGAACTGGATACCGCCGAGATCGGTGGCCGTGGCCATGGCGCCGCCGAGGGCATCCACTTCCTTCACCAGGTGACTCTTGCCAATACCGCCAATGGCCGGATTGCACGACATCTGCCCGAGCGTCTCGATGTTGTGGGTCAACAGCAGGGTACGGCTCCCCATGCGCGCCGCCGCCAGACACGCCTCGGTGCCGGCGTGCCCGCCGCCAATCACGATCACGTCATATTGTGTGGGGTATTCCATACGCTACGCTCTGAAAAATTCCGCTGTGAGACCAGAGTGGTTCACCTGGTACAAGGTAATCGGTTGCCGTGTGACGGAGTGGCCGGCATCAAGCGCCAGTCCTCGGGATACCCAGTCACATGAAAATCCGGGCGCACATTATAGGCACCTTGTGCTGTGCAAAAAAGCGGCACCGCAAAATTTCGCTTTTCGTCTTTCTTCTCTTACTAATGAATTAACTTATACATACCTATGTATATGTATGTTTTGTATTTGATGTTGTTATTAGTGGCAGGCTTTTTCGGTATAAGTACAAAAAAATCATTGATTTCAATCACTTGCGTCAATGATAAGCAGGGCCTGAACCCCTGCTTTTACACAGGGGCAAGTGCGGTAGGGCGCTGTGGACGGACGGGATAACTTTCGCCCCCTGTCGCCGCAGCCAGAGTTATCCCCTTTTTCTCCTGCAGTTTACCCGCCAGTTTTCCCGTCATTGGTCCACAGGCCATCGTTTTGCCCACGATTCCAGGTCTCCCTGTGCATGATTCTGTGAATTGCTGGGGTAATTTGCTGTGCGAGTGATGTTAGCCAACCCGAGATGTGGATAACTCTGTGCGTGAATGTGCGCAACTCTTGTGTGCTTGATGGGGGAGTCCTGTGGCCGTTTATCTGGCGCTGTGCGGTACCTGACCTGTTAGCCGGGCGGCAAGGGCTATTTTCTGGGTGGTTAGAGTTTGCCGGCGCAGCGGGTAGAATGCGCGCCCAGTAGCATTTTGTGACTTTATTGCCTTTCTTTTGTTTGTGTCGGAGCTGGCGTGGCGCCACAGTCCGTCGCAGCGATCTGCCGGGGACAAGCGATGTCGACAGTCAATGGCGGTGTGCCGCAAACCAGAAGCTGGGTTCTGTTTACCGCTCTGTTTCTAATGGCGGGGTGCCTTAGGGCACCGGTAACCGGCGTGGGACCGGTGCTGGGGATGCTGCAGTCGGATCTGGGGCTGAGATCGTCTACCGCCGGGCTGTTGGTCACATTGCCGCTGCTGATGTTCAGCCTGGGATCTCTGTTTGCCGCAAAACTGGCGCGCCGCTGGGGCCTCAACGGTGTCATTTCCGTTGCTCTGCTGGTGATCGCCTGCGGTATTCTGCTGCGCTCCGCGGGCAGCATTTCCTTGTTGTTTTTGGGAACCGGGGTGATCGGTATCGGCATCGCGGTTGGCAATGTGCTTCTGCCCAGCCTGATCAAAGCGGATTTTCCGGCGCGTGTGGCGCCTGCGACCAGCCTCAGCGGCATTGCGATGAGCGTGGTGGGGGCGTTGGCGTCGGTATCCGTGGTGCCGCTGTCACTCCAGTTCGGCTGGCAGGTCGGGCTCGCAGCCGTAGTACTGTTTCCGCTGTGTGCGCTTGCCATTTGGAGATTGCGCGCGCCATCCGCCGCCGCCAGCGGACCCGCGGAGCGCAGCGGCGGACGCCTGTGGCGTTCACCGCTGGCGTGGCAGATCACCCTGTACCTGGGTTTCAACTCATTGATGTTCTATTCCATGGCGAGCTGGCTGCCGGAAATTCTCGGCGATGCGGGATTTTCTGCGGCGGTGGCCGGCACCCTGCACGGCGAGATGCAATTGGCCTCGGCGTTGCCCGGGTTGTTTTTGGGACCGCTGATGGCGCGCGTCCGCGATCAGAAGCCGGTGGCGGTGGTCATGGCGCTGTTCATGGGGGCGTCGCTGCTGGGGTTGATCTTGTTTCCGGCATGGGCGGTGGCGTGGGTTGCACTGTTTGGCTTCGGCTCCACCGGCTGCTTTCTGCTGGCAATCATGTTCATGGCATTTCGAACCCACAGCCCGGTGCAGGCGGCGGCGCTTTCCGGCATGGCGCAGTTTCTCGGCTACCTGCTCGCGGCGTGTGGACCCGCGTTGTGGGGGAGCCTGCACGAGTGGGGGGAGGGTTGGGATCTGCCGCTGTTGGCGGGGGTGGGAGTTACCCTGCTGATGGCGATCTTCGGCGCCATGTCCGCGCGGGATCGAAAAATCGCGGCGTAGTGCCGTGCGGCCGTGCAAACAGCCGCGCGTTTTCGCTGGGATTACTTGCCGATGCAAAAGCTGCCGAAGATTTTGCCCAACAGCTCATCGGCGGTCATAGCCCCGGTGATTTCCCCCAGCGCCTGCTGGGCCTGTCGCAGGTCTTCGGCCAGCAGTTCGCCGGCACCACTCGCGCGCAGCTGTGTCTCCCCCTGCACGATGAAAGCGCGCGCGCGCGCCAGAGCGTCCAGATGGCGGCGGCGCGCGCTGAACGTCCCTTCATTACCGGCGCGATACCCCATGCATTGCTTCAGGTGCTGCTGCAACGCCTCGATACCCGCGGACGTCTTGGCGCTGATGGCCACCACGGGCACCCCGTCACTGTGCGCCTGCAGCCCCGGCGTGTATTCGGTGAGGTCGATCTTGTTGGCCACCAGGGTGAGCTTTTCCGGGTCCGGCAGCTGGCGGGTGAACTCCGGCCAGGCGGCGTCCGGGTCCAGGCTGTGCAGTTCTGCCGCATCCACCACCAGCAGCACCCGGTCTGCTCTGCGGATTTCCTCCCAGGCGCGCTGCATGCCGATCTGCTCTACCTGATCCGGCGATTCGCGCAGACCCGCGGTGTCGGCAATGTGCAACGGCATACCGTCAATATGGATGTGCTCCCGCAGTACATCGCGAGTGGTGCCGGCGATGTCGGTGACGATCGCGGTGTCCTTGCCGGCCAGCGCATTCAGCAGGCTGGACTTGCCCGCGTTCGGCTTGCCGGCAATTGCCACCTGCATCCCCTCGCGCATGATGGTTCCCTGGCGCGCCTGCGCCTCAACCGCGTCCAGTTGTGCCAACAGCGCCTCGATATCTGCGGCAACCCGGCCATCGGCAAGAAAGTCGATTTCTTCTTCCGGAAAATCAATCGACGCTTCGACATAGATACGCAAATGCGTTAGTTTTTCGGCTAAACCTTCGATTTTTTGGGAGAAAACCCCTTGCAGCGAGCGCAGCGCATTCTGAGCCGCCTGAGCACTCCCGGCGTCGATCAGGTCCGCGATGGCTTCCGCCTGCGCCAGATCCAGCTTGTCGTTGAGAAAAGCCCGCTCGGAAAACTCCCCCGGTCGCGCCTGGCGTGCCCCCATTTTCAGCAGCGCCGACAGCAGGGTATCCAGAATTACCGGACCACCGTGCCCCTGCAGCTCTACCACGTCTTCGCCGGTAAACGAATTCGGACCGGGAAAAAACAGCGCCAACCCCTGATCCAGCAACTGCTCGTCGTGAGTGAAATCGCAGTAGTGGGCAAAGCGCGGTTTGAACGTCTTGCCGGCCAGCCGCTCACCGATTTCCCGCGCCCTCGGACCGGATAGCCGAATCACGCCAATCCCTCCGCGGCCGGGTGGGGTGGCGACGGCGGCAATGGTGTCTTTGTTGAGACTTTGCTGGGACATGTTCTGAGTTTATCCAATTGTCAGATGGACGAAGGGCCGCGATGTGCGGCCCTGAATGATGCGAAGTTCTAAAGGTTGATGCGAAGGCGAAGTGGCGGGTGCACGGTTTTGAAAGCGTCGCAGACAGGGATGTTTGCGACGCAGCGTACATGGATGTATTCACAGCGGTTTCAAAACCGTGCACCCGGTGCTTTGCCGCCCGGCACCGGGTTCAACCCCCTTACTTGCCCGCCGCCTCAACCTGCCGGTTGATAAACCAGGTCTGGGCGATCGAGATCAGGTTGTTCGCAATCCAGTACAGCACCAGGCCGGCCGGGAACCACAGGAAGAAGAACGTCATCATCACCGGCATCAGCTGCATGATTCGCGCCTGGGTCGGATCGGTGGGTTGCGGGCTCAGTTTCTGCATCAACCACATGGTCGCCCCCATAACCACCGGCAGGATGAAGTAGGGGTCCTTCACCGACAGGTCGTGGATCCACAGAATCCAGGGTGCGTGGCGCAGCTCAACCGTTTCCATCAGCATCCAGTACAGGCCGATAAACACCGGCATCTGCAGCAGGATGGGCAGACAGCCACCGACCGGATTGATCTTCTCCCGGCGGTACAGCTTCATGGTCTCTTCCGCCAGCTTCTGGCGGTTGTCCTTGTACTGCTCCTGCAGCTTCTTCATTTGCGGCGCGAACTTGCGCATACGCGCCATAGAGCGCAGGCCAGCCGCAGACAGCGGGAACAGCAGCGCCTTAATGAACACCGTGAGCAGGATGATAGACCAGCCCCAGTTCTCCACAATGTGTTCGTGGATCCAGTTCAGCACCCGGAACATCGGTTTCGCCAGCCACCACAGCCAGCCATAGTCCACCGTCAGATCCAGGTAGGGGGAGATTTTCTCCAGGGTAAACACATCTTTCGGCCCCACATAGAATGAGGCTTCAATCGCCCCTTGCTGGCCGGGCTCAATACGCAGCTGCGGGCTGGTGAACCCCAAGCTGTAAAGGCCGTTGCCGATGGGGCGAAGGTTGAAGGTGTTGCGCTCTTCCTGATTCGGAATCCAGGCACTCAGGAAGTAGTGCTGCACCATGGCTACCCAGCCGCCCTGAATGCTTTCAGTGGTGGGATTCTTGGCGATGTCTTCAAAGTCCTGTTTGAAATAATTTTCTTCGCTGGTGTGCAGCGCCGCGCCCAGGAAGGGGGATACACCGATACCCACATCCACCGGTGGTTCCAGGCTGTCGCGGATGATTTCGCCACAGATACCGGCCAGTAGCGGCTTGTTGCGGCCGTTGTCCACCAGGTAGGACACGTTGATCAGGTAGTTTCCGCGGGTGAAGGTAAAGCGCTTGGTAAAGCCGATACCGCCCTGGGTTTGCTTCAGATCCACGGTCAGGGTGTCTTTACCTTCCTGCAGAGCGTACTCATTAGCGTCGCTTTCAAACAGCGGGCGACCCGCAGAGCAGTTGCCCTGGCCGCCTACCAGGCCGCTTTTGGAAATGTACGTGTGGCTGCGGGTCTGGTTCAACAGGATCAGCGGACGGTCCGGTGTGTTGATTTTCTCGTAGTACTTGCGCAGAGCAACCTTGACGATATCGCCCCCGTTGGGGTCAATCAGCAGGCTCAGGGTATCTGTGTTGACGGTAATCAGCTTCGGCTGTGCGCTGGCGCCCACTTCCGGGACTGCGCCTTCCTCCGGCAGCTCACCGCTGTCACCGGCTGGTTGGCCCGGCAGCGGGGCGGCGTCTCCGGCCTGGTGGTGCACCACCGTTTTCTGATCGAGAGCAGGGGTGTGCTGCTCTTTGAAAGCGTTCCACTGGTAAACGAGTGCCAGGAGGACTGCGGCGATGCCGCCGACCAGAGTATAGCGTTGCCAATCCATTATTTCGTTAGCCTTGTTGCGACGGTGTTTGTTGTACCGCCGAAGTTTCTGAGGGTGGTGCCGCCGGAGGGACGTGATCCAGGCCGCCGGGATGCCAGGGGTGGCATTTTATAAGGCGGCGCAGGGTTAAATAACCCCCTTTGCCGAATCCGTGGGTTTCAAATGCCTTTTCCGCATAGTGCGAGCAGGTGGGGTAGAAACGGCACTGGTTGCCGACCCATGGACTGGCGACGAGCCGATAGAGATGGATCAGGCGGATTGCCAGCCAGGTCACGAGCTGCTCCCCGAATCCGGGACGGGCTTCTGCGCCGGGGCTGGAGTGCCGGCATCCTGTTTCGCCGGGCGCTTGCGCCCCTTGCCGCGCGGTGCGCGAGATGGCCGCGCTTGAGTGCCCTGGTCCGGCTGCGGATTGCGCGCGCGCTGATCCAGCTTGCGCCACAGTTTGTTGAAGATCTTTGCCAGGGCGTCCTTGTCCAGCTCGCCGGCACCGGCGCGCGCCAGTACCACCGCATCCAGGGGAAACAGCTGGTGCTGCTGCAGGCGAAAAGTCTCGCGGGCTATGCGCTTGATGCGATTGCGGTCGGTGGCGTTGCGGACGTGTTTTTTGGCAATGACGAGACCCAGTCGCGGGTGGCCGAGATCGTTGGGACGGGCGAGGATCAGGAACTGGGGTTGCGCCGCACGGACAGGTGCGGAATCAAAAACGGCGCGATACTGCGCCGCATTGAGCAGCCGCAGCGGCTTGGCAAACGCGAAGTCGCTGCGTGGGCACTGCATGATGATTCAGATGCGATCTGTAAGGTTGCTCGCGAAGCGGCAAACTCAGGCGCACAGAACCTTGCGGCCTTTGGCGCGGCGACGGGCCAGTACCTTGCGACCATTCTTGGTGGCCATACGGGCACGGAAACCGTGAGTGCGTTTGCGCTTCAGATTGCTGGGCTGAAATGTACGTTTCATGTTGTTACTACCTGGAGTTATGTCCGGGAGTCTGGTCCTGGAGGTTTTAAAATCTGGGCCGCTTACGGCTGTTTCTGTGCGGCTGCTATAGCCCCTCGTCGCGGCGTGGCTTAGGGAATTGCTCGACATTTCCCGGGGCCAACTTCGAAGCGGGCTATGCGCTGCGAAGGCGGCGGATTGTATAGAAAGAAGCCAGCCAAAGCAATGCACAGGATGTATTCCATTGGGGAAAATCCGCGCATGCACACACGTGTCGGGAATAGACACATCGGGGCGCGTCCTTCCTTATATATGGTTGCGGTAATTGCGCGGATCTGTTGCGAATGCAGCGCTCTGTTGCGCAAGCCATTGTATTGCTTCGGGTATTCTGGAGAGTGCACCGCTTGACCCCAAGATATTCACAATCACCTGTGGATAAATTTTTCGGTATGTGTTGTCTTATCGTTCAATTTGTGTTCAAGCTATTGATATTGCTGGGCTTTCTCCACTCTGTTGCCGTGGGTTTTTCGGATTATTTGTGGATAACCCGGGGGGCAACCGATATACTGTCGCCCTTCTTTTGAGGTGTTGCCCGCCGGCTTTCGTGGGCTGGTTCTGCGGCCGCAGGTGGGTTCCCCGAGGGCAAGCCTGGTTTCAGGCTGCAGGTTATTTCGGGCGCAGTCGCATCTCGATCCATATTTTGGGGGGTTTCTTGTCTGATTCCGTTTGGAGGCAGTGCGCTGCTTGTTTGCAGGATGAACTGCCGTCGCAGCAGTTCAGTACCTGGATTCGGCCACTGCGCGTCAGCGACGACAGTTCCGAGGGGGAGCTGCGCCTGGTGGCGCCCAACCGTTTTATCCTCAACTGGGTGAGTGACAAGTTTCTCGACCGCATCCGCGAACTGGCGCAGCAGTATTCCGGCCGTGCTCTTCAGGTAGAAGTGGTGTCGTTGGATCGTCGTACCTCGCGTTTCCGGCGCAGTTTTGCCGCGTCCGAGACTGTACCTGCACAACCGGCTTATACCTCCTCCCGCGGCGGCTATGCGGCTGCTGCGTCGGTCAGTGGGGAGAGCGCCGTGCCCGCCTTTGGTGGTGGTGTGGAGCCCGGCGGCTATCGGGAACGCGACGGTGGCAGAGGTTTCTCCTCGGGTCATTTTCACGGCTCCAGGATGGATTCTGCGCCGTCTTCAATGTCCCCACGACGGGGCGCGCGTATGCCGGCGGAGGCACACAATAGTTTTGCCGCCGAAGAGGCGGGGGTTGAAGCATTGACCGCGGCGGAGAGGCTGCCGGCGGATCTTCACGGGGGTGGTGAACCCGTGGCTCCGGCGCCGCCCGCAGCGGGTGGACAGCGCAAGGTGGAAGTTGAAGGCGCCATTAAGCATGGCAGCTCGCTCAATCGCGGATTTACCTTCGCCTCGTTCGTGGAGGGTAAATCCAACCAGCTTGGTCTGGCGGCGGCCCAGCAGATCGCCGATAACCCCGGTGGCGCTTACAATCCACTGTTTATCTATGGCGGCGTGGGGCTCGGCAAGACGCACTTGATGCACGCCGTGGGCAACGCCCTGGTGGATCGCAATCCCAACGCCAAGGTGGTGTATCTGCACTCCGAGCGCTTTGTGGCGGATATGGTGAAGGCGCTGCAGCTGAACGCCATCAGCGACTTCAAGCGCTATTATCGCTCGGTGGACGCGCTGCTGATTGACGACATCCAGTTCTTTGCCGGCAAGGAGCGCTCCCAGGAGGAGTTTTTCCATACCTTCAACGCGCTGTTGGAGGGGGGGCAACAGATCATCCTTACCTGCGACCGCTATCCCAAGGAAATTGACGGACTAGAGGAGCGCCTCAAGTCGCGCTTTGGCTGGGGGCTCACGGTGGCCGTAGAGCCGCCGGAACTGGAGACCCGAGTGGCGATTCTGATGAAGAAGGCGGAGCAGGTTGGGGTGGATCTGCCCCACGATTCCGCGTTCTTTATTGCCCAGCGCATCCGCTCCAATGTGCGCGAACTCGAAGGCGCGCTGCGCCGGGTAATTGCCAACGCCCAGTTCACCGGTCGCGCCATCGACGATATTCTGGTGCGCGAAGCGTTGAAGGATCTGCTGGCACTGCAGGACCGCCTGGTGAGCATCGACAATATCCAGCGGGTGGTGGCGGAGTATTACAAGATCAAAGTGGCGGACCTGCTCTCCAAGCGCCGCAGCCGCTCCGTGGCGCGCCCGCGCCAGGTTGCGATGGCACTGGCCAAAGAGCTGACCAACCACAGCCTGCCGGAAATCGGTGATGCCTTTGGCGGGCGCGACCACACCACAGTGCTGCATGCCTGCAGGAAGATCCGCGAATTGCAGGAGTCGGACGGCGATATCCGCGAAGATGTGCGCCTGTTGACCCGGTCCCTGACCACCTGATTTGGGAAAACCAGAACAACGAAATTGAGATCAAGGCAATAAATATGAAATTCAGTGTAAGCCGTGATGCCCTGTTGAAACCGCTGCAGCTGGTGGCCGGTGTAGTAGAGAAGCGCCAGACCCTGCCGGTGCTGGCCAATGTGCTGCTGCAGCTGCAGGGCCAGGAACTGTCGCTCACCGGTACCGATCTGGAAGTCGAGATCGTTGGCCGGTTGCCGCTGGACGAGCCGGCAGAAATGGAAGGCGAAGTCACGGTACCCGCGCGCAAGCTGTTGGATATCTGTCGCTCCCTGCCGGACGGCGCCGAACTGAAGTTCGAGCGCGACGGCGAGCGCCTGGTGCTGCGCAGTGGCCGCAGCCGCTTCCAGCTGTCCACGCTGCCGGCGAGCGACTTCCCCAATCAGGACGAGACCTCCGCGCAGAGCCGCTTCAGCATCTCCCAGCGCGAAATCCGCCGCCTGATCGAGGCCACCAGCTTCGCCATGGCCCAGCAGGACGTGCGCTACTACCTGAACGGCCTGTTGCTGGAGTGCCGTCCGCAGCAGCTGCGCGCAGTGGCCACCGACGGCCACCGCTTGGCACTTTGCGACCGCGATGCCCCGGGCCTGAATGTGGAGGCACCGATTCAGGCTATCGTGCCGCGCAAGGGCGTCCTGGAGCTGGCACGTCTGCTGGAAGATACCGATGCCAGCGCTGAGGTGGTGCTCGGCAACAATCATATCCGCGTACACAGTGGGCCCTTTACCTTTACTTCCAAGCTGGTGGACGGCAAGTTCCCGGATTATGAGCGGGTGCTGCCGCGCAGTACCGGCAACGAGGTATTTGCTGACCGCATGGCGCTGCGCCAGGCGTTCCAGCGCGCGGCAATTCTTTCCAACGAAAAGTACCGCGGCGTGCGTCTGCAGTTGTCCGACGGGCTGCTGCAGATTGTGGCGAACAACCCCGAGCAGGAGGAGGCGGAGGAGCAGCTGATGGTTGACTACCACGGCAGCCCGCTGGAGATTGGTTTTAATGTGGGTTATTTGCTGGATGTGACTGGTGCCATCCACAGTGAGCAGATCCGTATCGGTCTCGGCGACGCCAACAGCAGCGCGCTGTTGCAGCAGCCGGAAGAGGGCGATTCCCTGTATGTGATCATGCCCATGCGCCTCTGATTTCCGGATCGTTATGACGGGTACAGTGAATTGATGGACCCCCGTACATTCGCCCACTTCCGCGAAACCGCCAGTTCACAGAGCTGGCGGTTTTTTCGTATCGGCTGTGGGGTGTTTTCTGGTGGTGGAGGTTTTCCGTGTCGAACCTGAGCCGCCTGGTATTGAGCAATTTCCGGAATATTGCTTCCGCGGATCTGCCGTTGGCACCGGCGGTGAACCTGTTCTGCGGTGCCAACGGCAGTGGGAAAACCTCCCTGTTGGAAGCGGTGCACATGCTTGCCAGCGGCCGCTCCTTTCGCTCCCGCCAAAGTCAATCGGTCATCCGCTACGAGCAAGAGTCCCTGGCGGTATTCGGTCGTCTGGCCAATGGAGTGTCGCTGGGTGTCGAGAAGCGGCGCGATGGACAGGGGCGTATCCGCATCAATCAGGCACCCGCTGAGAGCAGCTCGCAGCTGGCGGCGTGCCTGCCTCTACAGGTGATCAATAGCGAAAGTTTCTCTGCGCTGGATGGTGGTCCCGGTGTTCGCCGGCAGTTGCTGGATTGGACAGTGTTCCACGTGGAACATTCTTTTGCTAACCACTGGAAGGCGTATCAATCGGCGCTGAAGCAGCGCAATGCACTGCTCCGACGTGGTAAAATCGACGCAAATTTACTCGCACCCTGGGATCAACAACTGGTTCGTAGTGGTGAGGTTGTGGATACACTCAGACGCAGTGTGTTTACTCAGTTGCGCGCACTTTTTCACGAGCGCTTGCGAGATCTCCCACAAGACGTGTTTGCCCCACTTGAGCTTCACTATCGCAGTGGATGGAAGAAGGGCACCAGCCTGCGGGAGTCTTTGGTGGAGTCGCTGGAAGGGGATCTAGGGCAGGGTTTCACTCGGGTTGGGCCGCATCGGGCGGACCTCCGTTTTACTCTCCACGGCCAGCCTGCGCACGCGGTGTTGTCACGCGGGCAACAAAAAATGGCGGTTTGCGCACTGAGAACCGCGATGGCGGCGACGGTGTCTGCGCGCGAGAAGCCGGTATTTCTGGTGGATGATCTGCCGTCGGAGCTGGATGAGGACAACCAACGGCTGTTCTCACGCTGGGTAGGCGACTGCGCCAGCCAGGTCCTGGTCACCGGAATTGAAGGGAGCGTGACCGCACGCCCATGGCAGTCTCTACCTCCACCCTGGTGTGAACCGAGAATGTTCCACGTGGAACGTGGCCGGGTGACTGCAGCTGCGCTGGGTGCGGATTGATGACATATTTCTTTGGTCGGGAAACTGGGTACCGAAGACGACCGACCCGGGCATGTGCAGGGCGGATGAATACATGGACAAACGTTTGAAAATGATAGGCCAGGCCAGTGTGCCGGCGTTAATGGAGCAACAGAATGTCGCAAGAGAATAACTACGATTCCAGTAGCATCAAGGTACTCAAAGGCCTGGATGCGGTGCGCAAGCGCCCGGGAATGTATATCGGCGATACCGACGACGGCACCGGCCTTCACCACATGGTTTTCGAAGTCGTCGACAACTCGATTGACGAGGCGCTGGCCGGTCACTGCGACGAAATTCGCGTGATTATTCACCCCGACGAGTCTGTGAGCGTGTCCGATAACGGCCGCGGCATTCCCACGGAAATTCACGCGGAAGAGGGCATCTCCGCGGCCGAGGTGATCATGACCGTGCTTCACGCCGGCGGTAAGTTCGATGACAACACCTACAAGGTATCCGGCGGTCTGCACGGTGTGGGCGTGTCCGTGGTGAACGCGCTGTCCGAGGAACTGAAGTTGACCATCCGCCGCGGTGGCAAAATCCACGAGCAAATCTACCGGCACGGCGTGCCGGATGAACCCCTGAAAGTGATCGGGGACACCGAGGGCACCGGCACCACCGTGCACTTCAAACCGTCTCCGGCCACCTTCAGTAACATCGAGTTTCACTTCGAGCAACTGGCCAAACGCCTGCGGGAGCTCTCGTTCCTTAACTCCGGTGTGCGCATCGTGCTGAAGGATGAGCGCAGCGGCAAAGAAGAGGTCTACGAGTACGAGGGTGGCCTGCGCGCCTTCGTCGAGTTTCTGAATCAGAACAAGACGCCGATCAACAAGGTGCTGCACTTCCAGAACCAACGCGAAGATGGCATCGCAGTAGAGGTAGCGCTGCAGTGGAACGACTCCTTTCAGGAGAACATCTACTGCTATACCAACAATATTCCCCAGCGCGATGGTGGCACCCATCTCGCGGGCTTCCGCGCGGCGCTCACCCGCGGTCTCAATACCTATATCGAGAAGGAAGGGGTGGGCAAAAAAGACAAAGTGGCCACCACCGGCGACGACGCGCGCGAGGGGCTTACCGCAATCATCTCCGTGAAGGTACCGGACCCGAAATTCTCCTCCCAGACCAAGGACAAGCTGGTCTCCTCCGAGGTGAAACCGGCGGTGGAACAGGAGATGGGGCAGTCGTTCAGCGATTACCTGCTGGAGAATCCGCAGGACGCCAAGGCAGTAGTGGGCAAAATGATCGACGCCGCGCGGGCGCGCGAAGCGGCGCGCAAGGCGCGCGAAATGACCCGCCGCAAGGGCGCACTGGATATCGCCGGCCTGCCCGGCAAGCTGGCGGACTGTCAGCAGAAAGATCCGGCGCTGTCTGAACTATATCTGGTGGAGGGTGACTCCGCCGGCGGCTCCGCCAAACAGGGGCGCGACCGCCGCACCCAGGCAATCCTACCGCTGAAGGGCAAGATCCTGAACGTGGAAAAGGCGCGTTTCGACAAGATGCTGTCCAGTGCCGAGGTAGGCACGCTGATCACCGCACTCGGCTGTGGCATCGGCAAGAGCGAGTTCAACCCGGACAAGCTGCGCTACCACTCGATCATCATCATGACCGACGCCGACGTGGACGGTGCGCATATCCGCACCCTGCTGCTTACCTTCTTCTTCCGACAAATGCCGGAACTGATCGAGCGCGGGCACATCTACATCGCCCAGCCACCGCTGTACAAGATCGGCAAAGGCAAGCAGGAACAATACCTGAAAGACGAGGCGGCGCTGACCCAGTTCCTCACCAACGCCGCGCTGGAAAGCGCTACCCTGTTCGTCAATCCGGAGGCGCCTGGTCTTTCCGGCACCGCACTGGAGTCTCTGGTGAAGGAATACCGCGCGGTAATGGCTACCATCGACCGCCTGTCGCGCCTGTATCCGCAGGAAGTACTGAAGAGCATGGTGTACCTGCCGAGTCTCAAGGCGGATGCTCTGCAATCCCGCGAAGCCATTGAGCAGTGGACAGTACAGCTGCAGGAGCTTCTGGAGCAGCAGGGCGAGGGCGGTGGCCGCCGCCACCGGGTGTCGGTGTCGCAGGACAGCGAGCGCAATCTCTACCTGCCTACGGTGGATGTGGTTGCCCACGGCGTCAGCAGTCGCTACACCGTCAGTCACGACTTCTTTGATTCTGCGGAATACCGCGCCATCTGCCAGCTGGGCGAGAAGCTCCAGGGGCTGTTGGAAGAGGGGGCTTATATCCAGCGCGGCGACAAGCAGCAGCCGGTAACCAGTTTCCCGGATGCCCTGACATGGCTGATGAATGAGAGCCGTCGCGGTTACAGTATCCAGCGCTACAAAGGGCTGGGCGAGATGAATCCGGAGCAACTGTGGGAAACCACCATGAACCCGGAAACCCGTCGCATGCTGCAGGTGACGGTGGAAGACGCCATTGCCGCCGACCAGATCTTTACCACCCTGATGGGCGACCAGGTAGAACCGCGCCGGGAATTCATCGAGAGCAACGCGCTGGCGGTGGAAAACCTCGACGTGTAAAACCGCGAACTTCCCCGTGCAGAAAAGCCCGCTGGGCCGTAAGGCCGCGCGGGCTTTTTTGTGGCGGTCGAATACCCGCGGGGCGGACAATTCCGGAGGCAACCGCCGCCCAGGCGTCAGGCTGCGACCCGGCAGCTCATCCAGATCTCATCCTGATTGGCACTTTGATTGAAATGCCGCGCCGTTTCCACGAAGCCATGCTGCTGCAGGAAATAGCGACCGCGCAGATTTTCCTCCAGCACCTTCGCCTCCAGCTGCGGCCGCCCAAACTTGGCCTGGGCCATCAGCTCGCTGCCAACACCGTGCCGCTGCTTGGTCGGAGACACGAATAGGGTCTCGACCAGCATGTTATCGGTGATTGTAACCAGGCCGTCGGCCAAATCCTTCCCCGTGCGGGAATAGACCCAGTGGCTGATGTCTGAGGGGTCACCGTGCAGTAACCGGTGACGACACTGCGCCGCCAATCGCCGCCGCAACTGACGTGCCGGTGCGGACCAAAAGCTGATGGGCAGACTGGGGTGCGCGCAGCAGGCCAGATGCAGCCAAAGCTGCGAAAGGCGTTCGACATCGGATTCCTGTAGCGGTCTCAGCATAAGTACTCCGAAAGCAGATACTTCGAATTATTTGCGGATACCGAATCCTAGTTTGCCGGCCAGTGGCTCCCAAACGGCACTCACCCGCAGACTTCGCTATCCGGCACGAAATCCGAGGTTATGGCGAGGATGGCGCAACCCATGTGACTATCCAAGGCCTCAATTAGCAGGAATAACAGCAACGCAATAGGAGCAGAGTTGATGACCGGCAATCACCAAGCGGTACAACCCGTGAGAAACACACAGGCTTGCCTACATCCGAACACCGAAGTCATGGAGGCGCTGCGCGCCAGTCCGGCCCGCGGTGAGGTAGTGATGCTGAACCTGCTGAGATTCCGCGCACATGCCGATTATGCACATACGCCGTCATTAGCCCCGGGGGAGCCTATCAGCGGCCAGGCCGCCTACCGAAAGTACATGGCGCGCACCGGAGCAATCCTGGCCCGCCGTGGTGGTGAGGTGGTGTTTCTGGGAGAGGGAGGTGCATTCCTGATCGGCCCGGAACAGGAGCAGTGGGATCTAGCGATGTTGGTGCGGTACCCCTCGCGGGAGGCGTTTCTCGCCTTTATAGAGGATGGCGAGTACCAGGCGGTGTTGGGACACCGAACCGCTGCGCTCGCGGATTCCCGTCTGCTGCCGATGAATCCGCGAGCGCTGAAGTAACAGGGCCCAAAATCAGTAATTACTGCCCGCCGCGAGGTGCACAAAGTGCGCCTTGAGATAGCGGGTTTCCGGGATCGCCGGGTGCACCGGGTGGTCGGCGCCCTGGCCGCCGCTGCCGATGATGCTGATATTTTTGTCGAGATGCCGGCCGGCGCCGCGCAGAATCTCCAGCAGCGTGTCGGACTCCAGGTGCATGGAACAGGAAGCGCTCACCAGCAGGCCGTTCTTTTCCAGCAGGCGCAGCGCCAGCTCATTGATGTGCCGGTAGGCGGCCTCGCCGGACTTCTGGTCTTTGCGGCGCTTGATGAACGCGGGTGGGTCGAGCACGATGGCGTCAAAGCGTTGGCCCTCGTTGATCAGCTCTTTCATCGCGTCGATGGCCTTGCCCTGTATGGTGACCAGATCGTCCCTGCGGTTGTTCAGGGCCGCATTCTCCTCGCACCAGTCCAGTGCCTGGCCGGAAGCGTCCACACAGGTCACTTGCGCTGCGCCGTGAGCGAGCGCTTGCACACCCCAGCCGCCAGCGTAGGAGAAGAGGTCGAGCACATTCAGGCCCTTTACCCATTGGTTCAGGCGCGCGCGGTTGTCGCGGTGGTCGTAGAACCAGCCGGTTTTCTGCCCCTGGTACACCGGCGCCAGCAGTGCGACGCCGTTCTCCTCAAAGGGCACCAGCTGCGGCACTTCGCCGTGGGCCACCTCGGACACTTCCGGCAGCTCTTCCACCTTGCGGCCCTGGTGGTCGTTGCGCAGCAGGATACCCTTGGGTTTCACCAGGGAGACCAGTGCGTCGACGATGTCGCCGAGCAGCGTTTCCATACCCCAGCTGCTGACCTGCACGACCAGGTAGTCGCCAAAACGGTCCACTACAAGGCCGGGCAGACCGTCGGAATCGCCGTATACCATGCGGTAGCTGGGGTGGGGGAAGTAGCGTTCGCGCAGCGCCAGCGCGCTTTCCAGACGGCGCTGTAACTGTTTGCTGTTGAACGGGTCCCCGCGCGACACCAGGCGGCCGCAGATCAGCTGGTTGGGGTTAACCAGCGCATATCCCAGACTCTTGCCGTTGCTGTCGAGAATTTCACACTGCCCGCCGGGCTCCAGCCCCTTCAACGGGCTGCGCTTGGTGTCCACCTCGTTGCTGTAGATCCACAGATGGCCCATCTTGAGACGGCGTTCGGCGCGGGGATTGAGTATCAGTTGTTGCACGGCAGGGCTCCGGTGGTTGAGGCGGGGCGCCATTGTTGTTATCCGGCCGGGGGAACACAAGCACCAATTGCGCGAAGGCCGGGTGTATGCTGCCCGAGGCATAACACAGACGACGGTAACCATAGCATGCGCTATGCAAGGCGACCGCGGCCCGTTAGAATTGCCCGCTTTTTAATCAATGGTGACGGCCGCCCGCGGGCGCCGGCAGAGGACACTCATGAGCAGTGCAGACAATTCAGTGACTGGTGCGACCGTGGTGGAACCGGGCAAATCCGGTTCGGGCAAGGTGGGATTTGTCTCCCTCGGTTGCCCCAAGGCGACCGTGGACTCCGAGCGCATCCTCACCCAGCTGCGCATGGAGGGTTACGAAGTCGTTCCTTCCTACGAAGATGCCGACGTAGTGGTGGTGAACACCTGCGGTTTTATCGACAGCGCAAAGCAGGAATCTCTCGACGCCATCGGCGAGGCCCTGCACGAAAACGGCAAGGTGATCGTTACCGGCTGCATGGGCGTGGAAGAAGATACCATCCGCCAGGCGCACCCGAGCGTGTTGTCGGTCACCGGTCCGCAGCAGTACGAGCAGGTGGTCAACGCGGTGCACGAAGTGGTTCCGCCCAAGGCCGACCACGACCCGTTCGTCGATCTGGTACCGCCGCAGGGTATCAAACTGACCCCGCGCCACTACGCCTACCTGAAAATTTCCGAGGGCTGCAATCACTCCTGCTCCTTCTGCATCATCCCCAGCATGCGCGGCAAGCTGGTGAGCCGCCCGGTGGGCGAGGTGCTGGGCGAGGCGGAGAGACTGGTCAACGCCGGCGTGCAGGAACTGCTGGTGATCTCCCAGGACACCAGTGCCTACGGCGTGGACCTGAAATACAAGCTGGATTTCTGGGATGGCCGCCCGGTGAAGACCCGTATGCTGGAGCTGTGCGAGGCGCTGTCGTCCATGGGCGTGTGGGTGCGCCTGCACTATGTGTACCCGTATCCCAATGTGGATGACGTGATCCCGCTGATGGCGGAAGGCAAACTGCTGCCGTACCTGGACATCCCGTTCCAGCACGCCAGCCCTAAAGTGCTGAAGGCGATGAAGCGCCCCGCATTTGAGGACAAGACCCTGGCGCGCATCAAAAAGTGGCGCGAGATCTGCCCGGAGCTCACCATCCGCTCCACCTTTATTGTCGGCTTCCCCGGTGAGACCGAAGAGGATTTCCAGTACCTGCTGGACTGGCTCTCCGAGGCCCAGTTAGACCGCGTCGGCTGCTTCAAATACTCCGCCGTGGACGGTGCGCCGGCCAACGAACTGGAAGGCGCCGTACCGGAAGACGTGAAGCAGGAGCGCTGGGAGCGTTTTATGGCGCACCAGCAGCAGATCAGTGCCGCGCGCCTGCAGCAGAAAATCGGCCGCAAGATCGAGGTGTTGATCGATGAAGTGGACGAGGAGGGGGCTATCGGCCGCTCCTGGGCCGACGCCCCGGAGATCGACGGCATGGTGTACCTGAATGGCGAAACCAACCTCGCCCCGGGTGACAAGGTGTGGGCGGAAGTGACCCACGCGGACGAGTACGATCTGTGGGCGGAACTGCTGTAAGCCCCGTTACCACCGTTAACTTCTGCTGAAAAACAAAAAGCCCGGGAACCTTGCGGCTCCCGGGCTTTTTAGTGAGCGAGTGCTCGCTTACTGGGTGTCGATCATTACCTCGGTGGTGGCGAGGACCGTGTCCCCATCGGTATGGGTGACAATACCCAGCGCGCGGGATCCGCTGCTGAGACCCTGCCACTCCAGATTCAGATTACCGCTACCGCCGAAACTGGCACTAACTGGGCCTTCCAGGATGGTGTTGCCAGCGTCGCCGTTTAGATTGAAATTGTACAGAGTAAACGGCGTATCGCCGGGAGCTGAGATGTTATCGATCACAAAAACCGCGTAATCTCCCGGCGGCGGATTGATCATGTCCACATGTTCTGCAGACGTCCGTGAGCCGCTGGTACCGACTAACGGATAGCCGGCGGAATCTGGACCCTGCACTTGGATATCGAGATTGTCCGAGCCGTCGCCGTCACCGACTTCCGCATCAAACAGAGCGATACGTGCAAAGCTTGTTCCTTCGGGTACTGTCACAAACTTCAGTACATAGGCACCATCGGCCACAGAATCATCGCTTGGCGTACCGTACGCAAGACCATCGATGACCGCGCTATAAGCACCGGAATAACCGAACACCAGCGGGATCTGCAGACTGCCGTCCGTGCCGCTGCCAGCCACAGCACCGGGCGCGGAAATGGGTACCGGGCGCACCGCGATCGGGCTGCGCACATGGCGCAGACCCTGGGACCAGTTGATGGAACCGAAAGCCCATTCACCGAGCGCCGCATTGGCCGTGGCGGTAAACGTCACGTCAAAGCTCGCCGTTTCCCCTTCCTTCAAACGCAGAAGCCGCGGAGAAACCTCCACGCGCACACCCGGGGGTGCATCGACTTCTGCCCAGTACCACTGAGTACCCTTGGCCACACTGGTGACCCGGCGGGTGACGGTCTGGCTGCCCACCAGTTCGGCGATACCGATGGAGGGCAGGTTGAGGTCGGAGGAATCGGTGGAGAAGCCATTTTCCTCGAGGTAAGTACAGTCTGCCGGGTCCATCAGCTGCGGCTGGTTCTCCGCGCCGCACAGGAAGGCAAAGTAATCCAGCAGCCCGGCGTCGTACACCAGTCCCGGGAAGAAGGCGTTGGCGGGCTGTACCATACCGGCGCCGATGTCGAACGGGTCGGCGGCCTCATCGCCAAAGGACTTTTTCAGGTTCTGGCGCGCCGAGGTCATCAGCGCGGAGCGCGCCATCGCCGGTGTCCACTCCGGGTGCGCCTGCTTCAACAGGGCGAATACGCCGGCGATGTGCGGGCTGGCCATGGACGTACCACTCAGCGCGCCGTAAATCTCACCACCGGACAACACCGGAGAGATGCCCGCGACAATGCCCACGCCGGGGGCGGCGATATCCGGCTTGA
This sequence comes from Microbulbifer harenosus, assembly GCF_005771435.1. GTDB lineage: Bacteria > Pseudomonadota > Gammaproteobacteria > Pseudomonadales > Cellvibrionaceae > Microbulbifer > Microbulbifer harenosus. The sequence goes on along the minus strand of NZ_VANI01000016.1, from coordinate 166,800 downwards.
TGATGTCTGGTGCGCCGCCGTTGGCGCCGCGGGAAGAGAAACCGGCGATGCGGTTATCGCGCGACACCTGGATTTCCGGGCTCAGCGTACCGGCGGTACCGCTCGCGTTTGCCAACGCCAACCCGTCCGGGTGGCGGATCATCACCCCGGGGATGGTGGTATCCGGCGCCGACATGGTGATGGGATCGACGCGATCCGGCGCGGTACCGTCATTGAACACCACAATGGCGCGCGCGCCGGCGGCCGCGGCTTCGTCGTACTTGATCGAGAAGGCGCAGACCCCGCGCACCACCAGCGCAATCTTGCCATTAAGCGCGTCCGCATTGGTCAGCGGGGAGCAGGCGTCCAGTGGCTCCGCGTTGACGATGTCGGCGGAGATGGCACCGGTATCCGCCAGTTGCACCGGGCCGGAACCTTGCAGGCCCTCGAAGATTCCGGCGAGATCCGACGGCGCGCTCACTTCCACGCCGGTGCCGAAGCTCTCGTTGTCTTCCGCTGCGCCCACGGAAGTGACCCAGGGCACACCCGACGGCGTGCCGATGGTGCCGTTACCGGGGCCGGAGTTGCCTGCAGACACAGCGACAAACACACCGGCGTCGGCGGCAAACAGGAAGGCGATATCATCCGGACCGTTGAACTGGGTGCTGGCGCCGCCCACGGAGAAGTTGATTACATCCACACCGTCGGCCACGGCCTGGTCGATGGCGGCCATGGAGTCGGACGAGAAACAGCCGCTGTCGTCAGGGTTGGGTGCATCCCAGCAGACCTTGTACACCGCCACCCGCGCGCGCGGCGCGACACCGCTGAGGGTGCCGGTGGCCTCGCCATTCATAACGCCTTCCACGCCGAAGTTGCCCGCCGCGGTGGTGGCGGTGTGGGTGCCGTGGCCGTCGGCATCCCGCGCCGACAGAAACTCGTAGTCCGCCAGTTCGTTGGCGGCGAGGAAGCCGGCGGAAAACGCCTGCGCCTTCAAGAGCTTGTTGTTGCAGTCAAACGGCATATCCGCGGGATTGAAAGCGCTGTTGCCAAATTCGCAGCCGCTTCCGGTGAAGTGCTCCGGTGCGGGTCCGTACAGAATCGGCCGGCCCAGGTGGCCGCGCTTCGGCGTGCGGGCGTCCTCGAGGCTGGGGTGCTCAGGGTGGATACCGGAATCGATCACGCCAATCACGACATCCTCACCGGTGGCACCGAGCAACCAGGGTCCGGGGAGGTGATCGAGACCGAGATAGCGATAGGTGGAATTGGTTTGCGGCTTCAGCAGCCGGTCCTCCCATACGCCCAGCACGTCCTTGCGGTTGCGCAGCGCCTGCGCCTGTTTGGCGGTCATCTGCGCGGCGAAGCCGTTAAATGCGATCTGGTACTCGTGTACCTTGCGTGCACCGGGAATCGCCTGCAGCGCCTCGCTGCGTTGCTTCGCCAGGTGTGCGGCGTAGTTGCGGATATTGTTGTCGTTGAAATCCAGCCGGCGCGACTTGCCGGCCGCGGACATCTGCGGTTTGGTGGCTGCCAGCCCGGCAATGCCGCCCTCGTAGGCGATCAGCGGCTTGTCGGCGAGTTGAACAACGTAGGTTTTGCGTTTGCCCTCTGCCGGTGCCGGCAGATCGGTGCGCTCATCGGCGACACTGGTTGTGGATAACAACAGGCCGGCGAGTAGCCCCCCGAACAATTTCGGTGCGGAAAACAATTTCATTGAATATGCCCCGTAAAAATAAAAAAACCTGCAGCCATACCGCTTTTGGCGGCTGGGTACAGGCCGTTCCGATGGATAACGGAAAAGATCTCCGATGGAACTGTGGCGCTGGCGCGCCGAATAAACGGAGCGGTGGTGGTGCCTGAGAGTGTCTGCGTCTTTCCCATACTGCGGCTTCGCCCGACACTCCCGGTAATACATCCCGTCATTCTGGTCGTTCCATCAACCTCTGATCCGGTGCACCGCGCGACTTGTTATTTTCCGTTCCGTGGAATTCGCGCGGCGTAGCATCCCTCTCATCGGTTTCTACGGAAACCAATAGCGGGCGGCAATAGGGTGGCGCAACAAGGGTTTTAAAGGTGAAAAAAGTGAAAGTACTTCACAAAACTGTCGCAATTCACTTTGTCATTACGTCGTGAAAATTATCTTCTGGGAGTGGAAGGCGGGAACGGAAACAAGAAAAAACCTCGGCCGCGGTTACACGGTCAGCGCAGCGCGAAGTCGGCAAACTGCGCGAGGTTTTCGAACACTGTGGTGCCAATCAGGGCGGGATCGGGACTTTGAATCAGCGACATCAGGGTTCTATCACCGCAGCCGGTTTTTACCAGCACCGGTTTGCAGCCCTTCGCCACGGCGCATTGCAGATCGGCCATGCGGTCGCCGACAAAATAGCAGTCGTGCAGGCTGGTATCGAATTCCGCCTCGATCGCATCGAGCAGACCGGTGTTGGGTTTGCGGCAGCGGCAGTGGTCTTCGTCGCTGTGGGGGCAGTAAAAAATCGCGGCGATCTCGCCGCCGGCATCTTCCACCAGTGCGCGCATTTTTGCGTGCATGGCTTCCAGGTCGTCGAGGTCGAAATGGCCGAGCGCGAGGCCGCTCTGGTTGGTAGCGATGACCAACTGGTGGCCCGCCTGGCTGAGTTGCGCCATGGCTTCGATACTGCCGGCGATGGGCAGCCACTCGTCGGCACTGCGGACATGGCTGTCCGAATGCTGATTGATCACACCGTCGCGGTCGAGAATGATGATGGCCATGGAGTTAATGCTGTAGTTGAAAGAAACCACATTTGTAGGAGCTTGCTTGCAAGCGAACAGTTCCGGAGTGCGGTTCGGTTCGCTTGCAAGCAAGCTCCTACAGGTGCAGGGCGGCTTACTTGGCGGGTGCCAGCTGAGAGATGTCCGCCACTTCCAGAAACAGCCCGCGCAATTGTGCCAGCAGGGCCAGGCGGTTGTTGCGCAACTGTTCGTCGTCGGCCATCACCATCACGCCGTCGAAGAAGTTGTCCACGGTTTCGCGCAGGCCGGAGAGGCCGGCGAGACCCTCCTCGAAACGCGCTTCGGCGTAGAGTGGGGCGACCGCATCCTGCGCGTCTTTCAGCGCGAGGTACAGCGCCTTCTCCGCGTCCTCCTGCAGCAGCGCCTGCTCTACCTGTGTCGGCGCGGGGCCTTCCAGTTTCGTGAGAATGTTCGATACGCGTTTGTTGGCGGCGGCCAGGGCTTCCGCTTCCGGCAGCTGGCTGAAGCTGTGCACCGCTTTTACACGATTGTCGATATCCAGCGGGCGGGACAGTTTGCGCGCGGAAACCGCGAGGAACACTTCCGCCTTGATACCGGCGTCTTCATAGCGCGCGCGGAAGCGTTCAAGCATGTACGCCAGGGTTTGCTCAACCACATTGTCGTGCTCGGCAAGCGCGGTGCGCGGGTAGCCGTCGCGGGCCAGCGTGAGCAGTTCGCGCAGGTCCAGATCGATATTTTTCTCGACCAATAAACGCAACACACCGAGGCTTGCGCGGCGCAGCGCGAACGGATCGCGCGAGCCGCTCGGCGGCTGGCCAATGCCGAATATGCCTACCAGCGTGTCGATGCGGTCGGCGAGGGCGACGATGGTGCCGGTCCCGGTTTGCGGCAGCTCGTCACCGGCGAATTTCGGCATGTACTGCTCGTACATGGCTTTGGCCACGTCCAGCGGCTCGCCATCGTTTTCCGCGTAGTAGTAACCGGCGATACCCTGCATGTCGGCAAACTCGAACACCATCTCGGTGACGAGATCGGATTTGCACAGCTGTGCGGCGCGCTGCGCCAGTGCGGAGTCGCCACCGATTTTTTCCGCGATGGCCGCGGCGAGTTTTGCCAGGCGCTCGGTTTTGTCGAAGACGGTACCGAGTTTCTGCTGGAACACGATGGACTTGAGTTTTTCCCGGCGCGCTTCCAGGCTGGTTTTCTTGTCGGTCTCGAAAAAGAACGCCGCATCAGACAGGCGCGGGCGGATCACGCGCTCGTTGCCCTCAAGTACCTGCTTGGCATCGGTGCTCTCGATGTTGGCGACCGTCACGAAAAACGGCATCAGCTGGCCGTCTTCGTCCACCACGTGGAAATATTTCTGGTGCTCTTTCATCGACGAGATCAGCGCTTCCGCCGGTACCTCGAGGAAGCGTTTTTCGAAGCGCCCGGTCAGCGCAACCGGCCACTCCACGAGCGCGGTCACCTCGTCCAGCAGTGCGTCGTCGATCACTGCTTCGCCGTTCACATTATTGGCTTCCGCCTGCACCTGCTCGCGGATAATCTCGCGGCGCTCGGCAAAATCTGCCACCACGAAACCCGGCTCGCGCAGCTGCTGTACATAGTCGCTGGCGGAGGCCACGGTGAGTTCGCGATTGTAGTGGAAGCGGTGGCCGCGAGTGGTATTGTCGGCCTTGAGACCGAGTACTTCCGCGTCTACCACTTTGTTGCCGAACAGCATCAGCAACCAGTGCACCGGACGCACGAATTCTTCCTTGCGCGCGCCCCAGCGCATGCGCTTGGGAATAGGCAGTTGTGCCAGGGCTTTGCTGACGATATCGCCGAGCAGTTTTTCAGTGCTCTCGCCTTTCTGCTCGCTGATAAATGCCAGGCGTTCACCCTTGTCGGTCTGCACGCGTGCGAGCTGGTCCACGGTCACGCCGTTGCCGCGGGCAAAACCCTCGGCGGCCTTGGACGGCTTGCCGTCCTTGTCGAACGCGGCGGCTACTGCGGGGCCGTGTTTTTCGATCTGCTTGTCCTGTTGCTGCTCGGCCAGATCGCTCACGGCGACGGCGAGGCGGCGCGGGCTGGCGAAGGCTTTGATTTCGCCGTACGCAAGCTCGGCGTCTTTCAGGCTCTGCTCAATGCCGTCGGCAAATGCCTGCATCAAGGTCGATAGCGCTTTCGGGGGCAGCTCTTCGGTGCCCAGCTCAACCAGAAAATCCTGAGCCATTACTTCTTCTCCTTCTGCGCTTCCTGCTTTTCATGTAGGTGGGCCAATACGTCGTTGCGGGCCTGTTCGGTGGCCAGCGGGAAGCCGAGGGCGTGGCGCGCGTCGAAATAGGCCTGGGCTACTGCTCGTGCCAGGGTGCGCACGCGCAGGATAAAGCGCTGGCGCTCGGTGACGGAAATCGCGTGGCGTGCGTCCAGCAGGTTGAACGCGTGGGAGGCCTTCATCACTTGCTCGTAGGCCGGCAGTGGCAGGCCCAGTTCGATCAGGCGCTGGCTCTCGCGCTCGCAGTGATCGAAGGTGTGGAACAGGAACTCCACGTCCGCGTGCTCGAAGTTGTAGTGGGACATCTCCACTTCGTTCTGATGGAACACATCGCCATAGGTAACCGGGGTGCCATCGGCGTTGCGTGTCCACACCAGGTCGTAGATAGACTCCACACCCTGAAGGTACATGGCGATGCGTTCGATACCGTAGGTGATCTCGCCGGTGACCGGATAGCACTCGAGGCCGCCCACCTGTTGGAAGTAGGTGAACTGGGTCACTTCCATGCCGTTCAGCCACACCTCCCAGCCGAGGCCCCAGGCGCCCAGGGTCGGGGATTCCCAGTTGTCTTCCACGAAGCGGATATCGTGCACCGCCGGGTCGATGCCCAGCGCGCGCAGGCTGTCCAGGTACAGATCCTGGATGTTCGCCGGCGACGGCTTCATCACCACCTGGTACTGGTAGTAATGCTGCAGGCGGTTGGGGTTCTCACCGTAGCGGCCGTCCGTGGGGCGGCGGCAGGGCTGCACATAGGCGGCGTTCCAGGTTTCCGGGCCGATGGCGCGCAGGAAGGTGGCGGGGTGAAAGGTGCCGGCGCCCACTTCCATATCCAGAGGCTGTAGAATGACGCACCCCTGGCGCGCCCAGTATTCCTGCAGGGTAAAAATCAGTCCCTGAAAGGTGCTCAGATCCTGCGCGGGGCTAGATCCGCTGGTTTGTTGCTCGGACACCACACTCTCCGGTTTCAGCTGGGTGAAAAGACAAGGGGCGCAATTATAGCGGTAGCGGGTTGCGCACTAAACAGCGGGCGCGACAAAAGCTCAACGGGAGCGAACCATACTGAAAAGTCGCAGCGGCGATGGATTCGAGAAGGAAGTACCGATTTTGGATATCAAAGGGCAACTGGCGGCGGGCGCATTGAAAATGGTGGGCCGGCTGCCCCTGCGCTGGTCGCGCCGCCTCGGCAGCGCCGTGGGCCGCGTGGCGGTGTGGAGCCGCGGCGACAACCTGCGCATCAGCCGTATCAACCTGCAGCGCTGTTTCCCGGAGATGCCCGCCGCTGAACGGGAAAAGCTCGCCCGCGACAGCGTGATCAACACCGCCATCACCGGCTTTGAGGTCGCCAGCCTGTGGCGCCAGCCCTGGAGCCGGGCGGAAGATGTGATCGTACGGGTGCGCAACCAACAGCTTCTGACCAGCGGCGTGCGCGAGGGCCGCGGGGTACTGGTGCTGGCGCCGCATATCGGCAACTGGGAAATCTTCGGCCAGTTTCTGGCCACGGTCGGCCCCACCACTAGCCTGTACGCGCCGCCGAAGATCGCCGCGCTGGACCCCGTGATTCGCGAGGGGCGCGAGAAAACCGGCGCCCATCTGGTGCCCACCAATGTGCGCGGCGTGCGCGCGCTATTAAAGGCACTGAAGGACGGCGGCATCGTCGGCGTCTTGCCCGACCAGGAGCCAGAACTCTCCGGCGGCGACTTCGCCCCTTTCTTCGGCCACCCGACCCTTACCATGACTCTGGCCTACAACCTGATCCAGCGCACCGGCTGCAAGGTGGTGTTTGGCTTTGCCAAGCGGCTCGCAGACGGATTTGAACTGGTGTTGCTGCCGGCGGAGCAGGCGATCTTCAGTGAGGAGGTGAAGGTGTCGCTGGCGGCGCTCAATCGGGGAGTCGAGTCCTGTATCGCCGAGGCGCCGGAACAGTACCAGTGGGAGTACAAGCGCTTCCGACGGGTGCCGGAAGGCAAAAGCGGCATTTACCAGAAACAGCGCCGCTGATTGGAGCGGCGTTTTTCCTGCATATCCTTCTTCTTCCTTCTTTTTAACTCCTCCCTAGCCCCTCCCTCATAACGGAGCCTCGTTGCGCGAGGCCCCGTGCAGTCGCCCTGGCGGGTATCTTCCCGAATTCTTTCTATTTGGTGGCAAAGCGCGCCCCTTGAACCCTGCCTGTGTACAGGCGATGAGCAATTATTTTACCCGGGTAAATTGACCATTATTAATATCCGGGTAATAATCAATTCACATAGCGGATTCGGAGAGAGAAATCATGGCAGGGGAGTATGTCGCGATACACGACAAGGCGCTGATTGCGAGAGGGGACCTGGAGGCCATCGTGCGCCAGACCAAAGCCATCGGCGGCGATATCGAGCCAGTGGTGTTTGAACTGGAGACCTGCAAACGCGTCGATCTCGATTGGCACGGCGATGCACAAAGCGTCATCGACAATTTGCCCGGTGCAGGAGCGCCGGGCACCAACAAGCGCGGTCGCCCGAAGCTTGGGGTTATCCCAAGAGAGGTGACTCTGCTGCCCCGGCACTGGGACTGGCTGGCAACCCAGCGCGGCGGTGCCTCGGTGACATTGCGGCGGCTGGTGGATAGCGCAATGAAAAGTGCCTCCACCGAAGAGCGCATCAGTATGCAGCAGAATCAACTGTACGGTTTGATGTCGGTGCTCGCGGACGAGCCCGGGTTTGAAGAGGCGGCGCGCGCGCTGTATCGCAATAGCAAACGGGGTTTTGAGTCTGCAATTGGCACTTGGCCCGAGGATATCCAACAGCTACTGGTGGAGAAATTTGACGCCATCGGCGCGCTGCACCGGGAAAAAAACGATGACTGAACGCAGAGAAGACAACAAATTCTTAAGCGGATCCCTCGGCTCGGTTTTTGCAAAAACTGCGGCGCCCATCATTTTGATAATGCTGGTGAACGGATCCTTCAATCTGGTGGATGCCTACTTTCTGGGAATTTTTGTCGGTGCCGACGCGCTGACGGCGGTAACGTCAATGTTCCCCGCAGTGATGTTGGTCGTCGCTTTATCTACTCTGGTTTCAAATGGCTTCGCGAGTGTTATGGCGCGCATACTGGGTGCCGGCGATAAGCCGGCAGCGAGGGAAGCATTTGCGCAAGCCATTAGTTTGTCGCTACTGGTGTGTCTGATACTTATCGCACTGTTTCTGATGTTCGGGAAAGAGGCGGCACTGCTGGCAAACGGTGGTTCCGCTGAATTGGCGCACATGAGTTACACGTATATTTCAATACTTGTTTTGTGCTCGCCGTTGATGTTCATCCTTAACATTAACGGCGACTCACTGCGTTGTGAGGGACAGGTCGGTTTTATGGCGCTGATATCGCTGGCTTCCGTGCTGTTCAACGGCGTACTCAATTACATATTTATTGCGCAACTAAATATGGGTGTGGCAGGTTCCGCCTACGGTACGGTAGTGGCTCAGTTGCTGTCTTTGCTGGTGGTATTCAATTTTCGCCGAAAGAAAAAAAGTCCTGTGAATATTCAGGTAGTGCAGTTTTCACTTGCGCGAAGCCGCTGGAAGGAATTTCTCGCACTTGGCGCGCCGTCGAGCCTGACATACGTTGGGTTGGCACTGTCGTCAGCGGCAATACTGTACAACCTGCAAATCTGGAACCAAGGAGACTACGCAACCACGGTGGGTGCCTACGGAATTATTACTCGCCTGATGACCTTTGTATTTTTGCCACTCCTGGGTCTAAGCATGGCATTTCAAAGCATCACCGGAAACAACGTTGGTGCGAAAAAATTCCAGCGCACCAACAGCGGGATAAAAATTGCGATTCTATCCGCCCTGATTTACTGCCTGCTGATCGAGGCCTTGATATGGCTGATAAAAGATCGCTTTGGATATTGGTTTGTTGACGATGTAGATATCGCCAAAGAAGTTGCCCGCATTCTGCCTATTTCCACGCTCGCACTTTTCTTGCTGGGGCCGTTAATGATGATCAATATGTTTTTCCAAAGTATTGGTGATGCCGCGCGCGCCAGCTTTTTAAGCCTGTCAAAAACCTACCTATTTGCGCTGCCGCTGGTATTTCTGCTGCCTATGAAGTTTGGTGAAACCGGAATCTGGCTTGCCGGTCCGGTCGCGGAGGGGCTGGCCCTGTTGCTCACGCTGGGCGTATTGTTTCACCGCGCACAGCGGCACCAGTACCGTCTGGGTCTGTTTTATACCGCCGCAGATACGGTGTAGCGCGCCCTGGGCGGCGAAATATGCGCTTCTGGCGCCGTCGGCGTGCTATCGGACTAGGAGCCAGACCTCTCCGGCGGCGAGGTCATCCTTTTCTCCGGTCACTCGAGCTTTCCGTTCCAAAACCCGCCAAAACAATTCAATTTCAACCTGATTTCTTGACTCACCTATAAAACGATCACGATCTGTAATGGCGTGTAATTGTGAAAACGTTTACATGGTGGATTAGCGCTGATAATTTTCCTTTGCAATTTAGGTGCAAGGCGATGCATTTCTCCGTTGTGGAGAGTGCCGGCGCCGAGCGTTACGACTGGCATAAGCCGCGCGGTAGTTGTGTCTCTGGGGACGCAGGTATCAATGGGCTCGGCGCCGGCTTACTCGTGCCACAAATAAGACTTTGTCATTGATGATAAAAAGAACGTTCGTGCTGAATCTTGGGGATAAATTCATGATCTGGTTGAGTCGTGTGGTGTTGGTGATTTTTCTTGTCCTGAGTCTGTCCGCCTGTGGTGGTGGCTCAGGTAGTGGCGGCAACGACGGGACAGGGACTAGTGGTAGCAGCTCTTCCAGCAGTGGTGGTTCCAGCAGCAGTAGTAGTTCCTCCAGCTCCAGCGGAGGAACAGCGGACACCAGCCCCCCGACTGCGAGCATAGACTTCCCTCATATGGATGGCCTGAAATCCAATCCCGGATCTGTCACGGTGAGAGGTAAAGCTGCCGACGACTTTGGTGTAAAGTCAGTATGGGTAAGCGGTGTCGAGGCTACCTCCGTTAACGGTTTCCAAAGTTGGATAGCCGAGGTGTCTCTTGAGTCAGGATCGGACAACGAGTTGGTGGTCAGGGTTGAGGATGTCAATGGCAACATCACTGAGCGAGCGGCTACCAGAGCAGTGTCTGTTTTTCCACATTACAGAGAATCTGTGTGCGGTCAAATTGCCTATGATCCAATAGATGGAAGGGTTTTTAATAGTGCCACAATCGATGGCTATTATTCCGGCGTAATAGCTACGAATGTGCAAAATGGCAGCCGGAGCTACTTTAGCCGTTACCAGGAATACGACAACAGATATCGGCAATTTGCATTCAGTAGAAGCAGTGGCCAGCTCTATGCATTGACGGGTGATGGTGACGTCTTAGAAGTGAGCCTGGGTCCGGCCCCGGATAACATGGTTTCCTGGGACGGTAGCAATGACGTGGAAATATCGGATTCCGACGCCTGGATTACACTGGATAATTCCACCGGCGCCTTGTTTATTTATGCAGCTCCTTACAAGGCTGTTTATTCCGTTGATCTGACTACTGGTGCACGCAATTTGGTGTCAGGTAACGGGATGGGCACAGGCCCTGATTTTAGTTACAGGGTAGCTATTGCAGCTGCCAATGGCAGATTGTTTGCCTACGACTCCGCAAACTACCGTCTGGTGGAAATAGACAAAAACACTGGCGACAGACGTCTGGTGTCCAGTGGCGAGACGGATGGTGAATACCTGTCCTACGCTGATGGCCTTGTTGTCGATGAAAATGCCGAAAAGGCCTATCTCAGCTTTGACTGGGACGAGATTACCGAAGTGGATCTCGTTAGCGGGGAAAAACGGCTGGTGTCCGGCTCCGGGCGACAGGACTCGCTGGAATCCAATCTTATGGTTGACTTCTACGGGATGGCTCTGGATAGCGAACGAGGCCAGCTCTATCTGAGTTGCGCATCCCATCAGCTAATTGCAATCGACATAGAAAATGGTAAAAGAGCCCGCATTACGCCACCGGAGCGTGGCTCCGGACCCGCCAATGATTCGCCCGCTTCGATACGATTCGACAAGGTCCACAACCGACTTCTGTACATCAATGGCCTGGCCGTTTCTTATATGCCGGAAATCATGGCGGTCGATCCGGTTTCCGGCGACAGACATATAATAACCAGTGATCTGAAAGGGGAAGGCAGTACAGACTCCTACTTCCGGGATCTTGCAGTAAGTGGCCGCGATGGAAAGATATATGCCAGTGACAACAGTTATTGGACTGCGGCAATCGTGGAGGTCGATCCCGAAACCGGAAACCGCAAATTTATTTCAGGCAACGGCGCCGGTCTGGGGCCTGTGTTCAGCGGTCCCTTGGGGATCGAATTGGATGACGAGGCTGCGGTTTTGTATGTGGTGGATGGGTCTGGTGCACTTTTTGCGGTTGATTTGCAAACTGGCAACAGAAGTCTTGCCAGTCAGCCTGGTGCAAAAGGGGAGGGGCCGGAATGGGGGGAACCATCATCTGTGGCTCTGCATCCCAATCATTCGATTGCCTATGTGACGGATGTGGAGCAGAGCAGAATCTATCGAGTGGATCTGCGGAGCGGTGATCGCGAGATTTTTTCCAGTGACAGCGACAGCATTGGTGGCGGGCCGCCTATTGTGATGCCGTGGCAGATACGCCTGGATCCGGTGCGCAATAAGCTTGTTGTGAAAGATTACCATGGCCATGGCGGTATGGTGTTCGTGGACTTGGAAACGGGCGACCGAGAGCGACAACTGCCATCGGGTTCTCATGGCAATGGTGATGTAGCCGTGGACCCGGATACCGGCCTTTACTATCTGTCACAGTGGCCTGGGAGCATAGTGGTTTACGATTCCGGCACCGCGCAAGGGCTTGTACTGTCACAGTAAACAGATTTTACGAGGGTAATTCTTGGAGGTGGGTTCCAATAGCGAGTTGGTCTTCAATACATTCTTCAGGAAAGCCGTCGGCGGACCCCTTCCCTGTATCTGCGGGCGGACAGACTGCTAGCCCGGATTTTTCATGAGCCGAGGGTGTTCAAAACTCTGTGTCATTTCTTTAACAGTGACCGAAAAGAGATGACACAGAATTCTGAACACCACGTTTACATATGTAAAAGATGAAGTAGTTGCCGATCAGGTCGCCGCGCGAAATGCCACAATTACCGGCAGCCGCGCGGCGCGCCAGGCGGGGAAGAAACCGCTGGTGAAGCCGATCAGCAGTGCCAGTTGCGCGCCCTGGGCGAACAGGTCTGGGGACATCTCAAAACTGAACACCACCTGGGTAAAGCTGCCGCCGAGGGTTGAGGCGCTCAGTCCGTCGAAGAACAGGAAGGCGGCGGCGGAGCCGAGCAGGCCTCCGGCGGCGGACAGTACCAGGGCTTCGATCATGGTGCCGCAGAACGCGGACAGGTTGCTGAAGCCGAGGGTGCGCAGGGTGGCGATCTCCTTGGCGCGGTCGGCCACCGAGGTATACATGGTGTTGAGTGCGCCGGCGAGCGCGCCGAGGGCCATAATAGCGCTGATCACGCGGCCGAAAATGGCCATGTATTCCAGCTGTTTTCCCTGGGCGGCGAAGTAGGCGCTTTCGGTTTGTACCTCCAGATTGAGGCGCGGCTCTAGCTCGATGGTTTTTTCCAGGCCGCTGATGTCTCCCGGTGTCTCCAACTGTGCTCGAATGGTCTGGTAGCTGCTGCCGCGGTCGTAGTGACTCTGGATCACCTTAACGTCCGCCCACAGCTCGCTCTCGAACACATTACCGCCTGTGGTAAATACCCCCACAACGGTCCACACATTCTTGCCGAAGCGCACTTCCTCACCGAGGGCGAAGCCATCGAACTCGCGCAACACGCCGGTGCCCACGATCAGTTCGTTGGTACCGGCAGTGAACATGCGTCCCTCTACCAGTTGCATGTTGCCGCGCATTGCCATGCCCGTAGTGTTAATACCGCGCAGCGGGATATTCGCTTTGGTGGCCGAGGATTTTTTCAGGCCGTCGACGATTACATAGAGTTCCGGCGATACCAGCGGTGCGCCCTCTGTATCGCGTGCAATACCGGGAGACTCCTCAATCAGGTTGACCTGTTCGCGGGTGATCACGCTGTTGATTTCCGCTGCGGATCCCTCGCGCATCATTACCGCGACGCGATCGGAGCCGGCACTGTTCATGGTGGATTCAAACCCTTTGGCCATGGCAAGAAATGCCAGCAGGATAGCCACTACCACGGCGGAGGCGAGCACCATCGCCAGCGACATCCACAGGCGTCGCGGCAGGCTGCGGATATTCATCATCGCCACGGTGCCGATCTGGGCAAAAAGTGAGGTCATGGTGTCAGCTCCGATTAAAGGCGGTGATGATGTTAAGACGCAGGGCGTTGTAGGCGGGCACAAGCCCGGTCACCAGTCCCAGCAGGATCATATACAGCACCGCCTGGGCGACGATGTCACCACCCATGGCGAGATTCGGCAGGAACTGCGCCATGGATGACTTGGCACCCTCGATGATCAGCCAACCCATGGCGAGGCCGAGAAACCCGCCGATCAGCGCCACCAGCAGCGATTCCACCAACACCATACCGAATACCCGCGGTGCCGAAAAACCTAGGGTCTTCAGCACCGCGATTTCACCGGTGCGCTCACGCACCGCCAGTGCCATGGTATTGCCGACCACGATAAGAATGGTGAAAAACGCCATGAACACAACACCGAAAATAATCAGGCCGATGTTGCCGATCTGTTCGATAAACGCTTTGTTGAAGGCTTTTTCCGTACTGGTGTCGGTTTCTGCCTGGGAATTGGCAAAGGTGGCGTCGATGACGTCCGCGACCTGCTGGTTGATGGATGGGTCCTGGGTCACCAGTGTCATCCAGCCGATCCAGTCGCCGCCGAAGGTCTGGGTTTCCATAAAATACTTGTAGTGGAATACGGCGTAGCGGGTATCGTAATTCTCGTCGACACCGTCAAAAATGCCGCTGACCACAAATTCCCAGCTGTGGCCGCCGTCCTTGTGGGAAAAAATATTCGAAGACAGCGGAATCTTGTCGCCGATCTTCCAGCCCTGGGTTTCCGCCAGCTTTCTCCCGATCAAAATACCCTGGCGCGTCTGCAGCCAGGCGGATTTTTGCTCCGGGATAACCACCACTTCGTTATATACCCGTAGATAGGATTCCGGTTCCACCGCCATGGTAATGATCTGGTTTTTTGCGTCCTGATAAAAACCGCCGAACCAGTTCAGGTGGGTGACTTCCTTTACGCCTTCAATCGCAGCAACTTTTTGGTAATAGGCGATGGGAAGCGGCTGGGTAAAATTGATGCTATTCACCACCACCAGGCGATCGTCTGCGGCGAGGTCCACACCGGAATCCAGTGCGCTTTTCAGTGTTGTCACCGCACTGAAAATCAGAAACGCGATAAAGATTGCGAAGCAGGTCAAAAACAGTCGCAGAGGTTTGCGTGTCATGTTTTTGTAGATGAGGTAGAGATCGTTCATGCCAGCACTTCCTTGTGCACGAATTTTCCTTTGTCGAGGTGCACGGTCTGTCTGGCATAGGAGGCGGCCGCCGGGTCGTGGGTGACCATGACGATGGTCTTTCCGTGGTCGCGGTTGAGCAGTTGCAGCATTTCAAGAATTTCATCGGCGGTAGTGCGGTCGAGGTCACCGGTGGGCTCGTCACACAGGATCAGTTTCGGATCGGAAACGATAGCGCGCGCAATGGCGACACGCTGCTGCTGGCCACCAGACATTTCACTGGTCATGTGTTTTGCGCGGTCGGAGAGACCCACCAGTGCCAGTGCCGCTTCTACACTGCGTTTGCGCTGGGAGCGCGAGAGTCTGGTAAGCAGCAGCGGCAGTTCGACATTGCGTGCTGCATTCAGCATCGGCATGAGGTTGTAGAACTGGAAAATAAAACCGATGTTGTGGGCGCGCCACTGGGTGAGCTTGCTTTCACTCAGATTGTCCATGCGCGCACCGTCGAACCAGATTTCACCACCACTGGGTTGGTCGACGCCACCGAGCATATTTAGCAGAGTGGTCTTGCCGGAGCCGGAGGGACCCATGATGGCAAGAAAATCACCGCGGTCGATCGTCATGTTGAGATCGTTGAAGATGGATATCGTTTCCTTGCCTTTGACGAAACTCTTTTCCACCTGCTTGAGTTCAAACAGCGCTTCCTGTGACATCTTCAAACCCTCGATCAATTTTCTGTTTATTTGTTTGCGGCGTGGTGGTTGACAACCACTATTCGTTGCGGAGAAAGGCTACTTTCACACCCATATCCGGCAGAATTCTCGAATCCTTACTGTCGATACCGATACGCACCTGTACCGTGGCCTTGGCGCGATCGGCGGTGGGAATGATCGCGATCACTGTGGCGGGTATATCCCAGTCCGGATAGGCGTCGAGATTTGCGCGCACCTTTTGGCCGGCTTCCACGCGGCCAATAAATGCCTCGTTAACGTCCACTTCGATTTCCAGCGATTCCATATCCACGATGGTGCAGATGCCGGTGCGGGTGTGACCGCCACCGGCGGAACTGGGGGCGACAATTTCACCGGGCTGCGCATTCTTCTGGGTGACGACACCGGCAAATGGTGCACGGATGGTGTGGTCGTTCAGGCGCTCCTGCTGCCGGCGGACTTCCAGCTGGGCTACCTCGATATCTGCCTGTGCGCTCACCAGACTGGCCTGCAGGCTCGCCACATTGGCCTCCGCCTGCGACAGCTCGGCATGGCTGGAATAGTTGCGGTCAATCAACCCGGCGTAGCGCACCAGTTGGCGTCGGCCCTCTGCGAGATTGGCTTCGATACCGGCAGCGCGCGCCTCCAGCACTTTGACCTGAGCGCGGGCAAAGTCGCGATTCACCGCGGCCACCGCCGCGTCCAGGGTGGCGAGAACCTGGCCCTGTTCCACGCGCATACCCTCTTCAACCTCAACACTGGTGATCAGGCCCATGACTTCCGCGGACACCGTGGCCATACGCCGTGCGGTGATATAGCCGGAGGCATTCAGGATAGCCTCGGGGGATGCACTGTCTGCCGGAGGTGGCAGATCGAGTCTGGCGGGCGACGCGGCAGAGGATGGCTCTGCCGGCGGGGTGACGGTCTGGGTGCCAGTGGCGCCGTCGCCGGCGAATAGCAGTCCCGCCAGCAGTCCCGTCAAGGCAAATCCAACGCCAATCGCAAGTGCGGTGCGCGGTTTTACTCCGCTGTGTTCTGCGGGTGCGTCGCGATCGATTTTCAGCTGGTCCAGCAGCTCACTGGTAGTTTTTGCCATCTTGCCCGTTTTCTTATTGTTACTTCCATGAACGGGTTACTTTGGCAGAAATCCCCGGCGCTGACTATTGGCGGGCAGTCGCACAAGGAACGATTGTCGCGAATGACAACCGCATTCGGAAAATAAGACAGTGGCCGGTAAATCATGGGCCTGCAAATTGTTGGTGCCGATGGGCTGTGTTCGTATTGGGTTCGGATCAATGACCTCGACCCCATTGACCATCTTGATTGGGTTCCACAGATTGGTGCTCGATGCGGCGCATTGGCAGGCCGAGGTCTACCAATGCGCCGACCACTCGGAAAACACCGGAGGGAGCGGTTGGGTTTGCCCCCTCAAGCTTCTATTCGGGCGGCGCTAGCCAGCGGGATGTTGTGAACGCACCGGGTCACCCATCCCGCAATATTGCCCGCTCATGGCTGTTTTCTTTACAAGTCACCGATCAATACGGGTGCGCTTTCATTGCGTCGAAACACATTGAGTTTTCCGCATTCGGCAAAGTGGTTACCTGAAACCCAGGGCGCTCCGGGTTGGGTTACATCACTTTCCCAGCCGGTACCGTTGTTTAAATAGGATTTGAATTCGAACCAGCCACCGGCCGTGGCGGAGCAGTCCATATCCACGTCCAGCATCCAGTAGTGGTCGCCCCACTGGTTCAAGGGTGTCTCGCCATAGCCGTCCACATCCACGCGGCGCAAAGGGCCCCAACTGCTGTTCCATTGGCTGGTGGTCCAGTCAAGCGGGCTGCCTTCGCCACCGCTCTGTCCGGCCTCCAGGCCGTACCAGTCGAGATGGCTATCGTTTGCCTTCCACGGGGCCGTGGTGTCGTTTAGAAGGTTGCGATGTGTAATGGGGATCGCACATGCGTAATTGGTGTCCGTACAGTTGCGTCCCAACACATCGGCGGCATACTGGTGATCAATACCGCCGCGGATAAACATGTCCTGTCCAGCCTGGGCCTCGCCGTAGATGAATATCACCGTGCGCTTCCAGCCACCATTGTCAGTCACTGTTACTTCCAGTGTGTCGCTGCTGCTGGCACCCTGATCGTCGGTCACCGTTAACGTGAGTGTATAGGTGCCTGCCTGCTCAAAGCTGGCGACGGCCGTGGCGCTGTTAATTCCCAGTTCCTCCCAGGTGTACTGCACTATCTCGCCATCGGAATCGTAGGAAGCACTACCGTCGAGATGAACTGTCTCGCCCACTGCAACGGTCATGTTCTCGCCGGCAATAGCAACAGGTGGCTGATTGCCGTGAGATACCCCCGGTGCCAGCCAGTAGGTCATATTCCCCCGGTCCAGGTACACGCGATACTCGCCACTTACGCTGACATAGATGTCCTCGCCCCCCTGGACAATGCGATTATTGGCGGTATCAAAACCATAGTTTTGACTCCAATCGCCGAAAACATCGAATTTGAAGCGCTGATCAGCCTCGCCGGTAAAGTTTACCGTCGCCACCCAGTGGTGATTGCCGAGGGGGATCATGGGAATACTGGTATCAAAATTATTGGGCGTCCCGCGAAAGTACATACTGGGATCGGAGCCGGCTAGCCTGACAGACAGGTATTTATATCGTTCATCGTACAAGACTACGGCGGCCTGGTCTGAGTATGACCTGATTAGTACCGTGTTCGCACTGCCCGCTGCCATTGCACCGTTAAAGGTTCTCCTTATCGACAACACTGGGTTTCGGGGGCCGTGAAGTTCTCCATCAATCAACATTTCCAGATGATAGAACTCCCAGGATTTGAATAAAGTTTCACCTTGCCAGACACCCGGGAATATCTCTTCCATCTGGATATTCAAGCCTTTTTCCAGATCTTGCACCGCCACATTTTCGGCACCCAAGGGGGATAATTGCGCGCCGAACTGGGCTATTTCGGAGGCGGTTTCAGTGATCACGCGTGCATTGTCACGATACTCGGTGTCTCCCAGTGGCTCGCCCGCATAAGTCAGCAGGGGGCTCGAGAAGTAGGGAATCCGGGAGCAGGGGGCATCGCAGGCGTTACTGTAGGACATGATCGTCCGCCATTGGCTTGTGGGGCTGCCGCTCCCGTGCCCGTAACGGAAGGGGTAAATAGTCGAATCCTGTTCCATATTGTGCCGGGCGCCCTGATTGTGGCCCAGCTCATGGGCGAAGGTCGCACCGCCACAGTGCACGCGCATCATGTGAATGGCGGAGATATTGGTGGAGCCAATGGCGGCGGCCATACCGCACCAGTTATTTATATGGTTGACCCACAGGCTCACGACATCGGCACCGTAGTTATTCCGCAATTGATGCAATTCATCCAGGCGCCCATCGAAGAGGTTTCCATAGTGGAATAGCTCCGATGTGCCTCCCGATTCGTTGCTTTGCAAGCCTTCGGCCCCTATCAGGTTTAGGCGGTGTGGAATCTGAGAGTTGGCATAAGCGTTGTTGGTGTAATCAATAGCCAACTGAATACGAGATTGGATATCAGAATAGTTTTGCGCTGCCTCCAGTGAGTAAACAACCAGTACATCGATCACTTCAGCGTGGCCATCATAGATCGCATCCGCCAGTAGAGAGGGCTCGGCATCATTGTTTACGAAGGTGTCGCCAGGGTCGGCGCCCCGCGATGGGTCAAAACCCAGTACGTCGTCCTCAAGCGGAGGCAGGGCCGATCGGTCTATTTCGGCGAGGCTGTGCGTACTACCGCCGGCAGGGTGGATCTCATACTGCTTGCCACCGAATTCGATTTGACCGGTGACGTTACCGTATTTAACCACAAGAATAGCAAGGCTTCCGGGTTCGCCTTCAACGCGGCCGAACCAGGAAAAGTCGTTGGTGCCGCGTTTTTCCAAACGCTCTTCAAGCAGAACAATACTGGTTCCGTCAAACAGGGTTAATGCAATGCGCTCCGGAGCAGGGGAAGCCGTTTTTCTTTGATCTGGAGCGTTCAACCTGCGCATTTTCTGCAAGGTTGCCGTGTTAAGGGCTTTTTGCCGCTTAATATGTGGATTCTCTTCTGGTTTGGCTTGGGCCGAAACGCAGATGGAAAGGAGTAGACCGGTAGCGAGTATATACAACCAACTTTTCATTTTGGTTACTCCTCAGCGCACTTGACGCGATAAATTAATAGTTGGCAGCCGTAAATATGCTCCGGAACACATAGGGGCAGGGGTGGTCGATTTTTTTTCGGGAAGTTGCATCGAAATAAACTCCATTTTGGATGCGGATGGTATGGCTGTTAAAGCCTGCTATCAGAATCTGGCCTGCTAGCAATCCGCGATTCTGGAGATCTTATTGATGGGACGCCTCCTCCTCATCGGGGGGGTAAGTGAAGCCAGAACCTGGGATTGGCAAGAAGCGGCACAGTATCGGCACTGTCCGGTGCCTATTGGGCGGGAGGTTACCGTGGTCTGTATCCGTAGTCTTAGTGCGGGAGCAGAGCGGAGAGCGGGGGCGGGGCGGAGATGAAAAGGGGCGGTTGTCGCGAATGACAACCGCATTCCGGAAACAAGACCGTGGCCGCTAAATCATGGGCCCGCGGATTATTGGTGCCAATGGGCTATGTTTGTACTGGATTCTATTTTTCTAATTTGAAGCCGGAATTTCCCAGCGCACCACCACAATGATCCATAAACGAAACCGCGCAGCGACGGAAGACATGACCAGTTCCCGTTGGCGCCACTTGCCCAATCTGCTGTCGGCGACAAGAATTGCTCTGATTCCCGTCATTGTCTGGTTGTCGCTGATCCACGAGCATATGTTGGCGCTACTGGTCTTCGCAACGGGCGCGCTGACCGACCTGCTCGACGGCTACCTGGCCAGGCGTTTTGGCTGGCAGAGCCATTTCGGTTCCCTGCTGGACCCCATCGCAGACCGGGTATTTGTGCTGTGCCTGATTCCCCTGTTGTGGTATTTCGACGCCATTGGTACCGCATACACCGTTCTGGTCGTGGTGCGCTACGCCATACAGCTGAGTGCGCTGCCGGTGTTCATACTGTGGCTGAAAATCCCTTTTCGAGTGGTGCCGGACTGGATCTCGCGGCTGGCCGCGGTGGTTGTGTTTGCCGTGCTGGGGATGGGATTTGCGGATCTGCTGGCGATTGAGCTGTTCGATGAAAGCTCCGGCGCGGAGAACACCTTTGAGCACACCATGGATGCGCTGACCTTGATCGGTTGCCTGTTGGAAATCTGGATAATGCTCAAATTTATACCGCGCTACTGGCAGATCATTCGCGGTCGTCACGATACGTTCGAGTAGCGCGGCTCGGGCATGGTCGGATAGATACATGCCCCTGTAAAACAAGCGACGAGTCAGTTTCGCCAGAACGCGGGTGTCAGCAATACCAGCAGCGTGAAAATTTCCAGTCGCCCGGCGAGCATCGCCAGGATCAGGAAAACCTTCGCGACCTCGTTCACTTCACCATAGTGCGCCGCCGCATCGCCCAGTGCCGGGCCGATGTTGCTGAGGCAGGAGGCGACGGTAGAAAAGGAAGTGACAAAATTCTCCCCGGTCGCCATGACGACAATGGTGAGAATAAAAAACGACAGGATGTAAACCGCAAAAAATCCCCAAACAGCGTCGGTAACGCGCGGCGGCACGATCTTCCGATTGACCTTGATTGGCACCACCGCGTTGGGGTGCACCAGGCGATTGAGTTCACGCAGACCAGACTTCACGATCAGCATTACGCGCACCGCCTTGATACCACCGGAGGTGGAGGCGGCGCAGGCACCCATGATACCCAGCATCAACAATACATACGGCAGGAATGCCGGCCAGGTGGCGAAGCTCTCGGATCCGAAACCGGCGGTGGTGCCGATGGAAACCACCTGAAAAATCCCGTGCAGAAAACTGCCGCGCATGTCAAAGGTACCGGATACATACAGATAGCCGACAATGATCGCGCAGGCAGCGAGTGTCACCAGAATGTAAAAGCGGAACTCGGAGTCTTTCCAGTAGTGTTTAACGGTGCGGTTGCTGAAAGCGTAAAAGTGCAGGCCGAAGTTGATCGCGGCGGTGAGCATGAAAATGATGGCGATGGTCATGATCGCGTGATTGTGAGCGTAGAAGCCCATACTGGCATCGTGGGTGGAGAAACCGCCGTTGGCGACGGTGGAAAACGAGTGGCCAATGGCATCGAACACGCTCATGCCTGCCCACCAGTAACCGATGGCGCACAGTACCGTGAGGGCAATATAAATTACGAACAGGGCGCGCGCCGTTTCCGCGATACGCGGCGTCAGTTTGGTGTCTTTCACCGGTCCGGGAATTTCCGCCTTGTACAGCTGCATACCACCGATGCCGAGCATTGGCAGAATTGCCAGCGCAATGACGATGACCCCGATGCCGCCGAACCACTGCAGCTGCTGCCGGTAATACAGAATGGCTGGTGGCAGGGTATCGAGACCGACAATGGTGGTGGCGCCGGTGGTGGTAAGGCCGGAGATGGATTCGAAAATGGAATCCACAATACTCAGGTCCGGCTGTGGGCTGATGATCAGGGGCAGGGCGCCGAAGCAGCCGAGGATCAGCCAGAACAAAGAGGTCACCACGAAGCCGTCGCGGGTGCGCAGATCCTGTTTGAGGTCGTGCACCGGCAGCCACATGAACAGACCGGTGAGCAGGGTGATACCGAAGGCGATACTGAAGGCGGTATGGGTGCCGTCGTCGTACCAAAGGGACACCCCGATGGGGGGCAGCAGTGTCAGGCTGAATACCGTCAGCAGAATACCGAAGACCCGCGCTATGACTGCCAGGCGCATTTAACCGTTCACCGCCGGGCAGTTCCCGGTCAAATTGTTGTTCATCACTCTTACCACCGTCAGAAAAAGCCGAAGCCAACCTGGAACAACTGTTCCACATGGCGGGTGTGGCGGCGGTCGACAAGAAATACGATCACGTGATCGTCGGTTTCGACGACGAGACTGTCGTGGGCGATCAGAACCTGACTCTCGCCGTCTCGCTCGCGCACTATGGCGCCGATACTGGCGCCTTCCGGCAAGTCGATATCTTCGATTTTGCGGCCCACGACTTTGGAGGTGCGACTGTCGCCGTGGGCGATGACTTCGATGGCTTCGGCGGCGCCGCGGCGCAGGGAGTGGACATTGACCATGTCTCCGCGGCGCACATGGGTGAGCAGGCTGCCGATGGTGTTCTGCTGCGGCGAGATGGCGATGTCGATCTCGCCACCCTGCACCAGGTCTACGTAGGCGCGGTTGTTGATCAACGCCATTACTTTGCGGGTGCCAAGGCGTTTGGCAAGCAGCGAGGACATGATGTTGGCTTCGTCGTCGTTGGTGAGGGCGAGGAATACATCGGTGTCTTCGATGTTTTCTTCCAGCAGCAGGTCCTGGTCGGAGGCGCTGCCGTGCAGCACGATGGTGTTGCTCAGGGCTTCCGATAGGAACAGGCAGCGGTCGTGGTCCTGTTCGATGACCTTTACCGAGTAGCGGTTTTCGAGTTTGTGTGCGAGGCGCAGGCCGATGTTGCCGCCGCCGGCGATGGTGATGCGTTTGTAGCCGTGTTCGAGCCGCCGCAGTTCGCTCATGACGGCGCGGATGTTCTGGCGCGCGGCGATGAAGAACACTTCGTCACCGGCTTCGATGACGGTGGAGCCCTGGGGGATGATGGGGCTGTTGCGGCGGTAAATGGCGGCGACACGGGTGTCGACCTTGGGCATGTGCTCCCGCAGGTAGCGCAGTTGTTGGCCGACGAGGGGGCCGCCCTGGACGGCGCGCACGGCGACGAGCTGGACGCGGCCGTCGGCGAAGTCGAGAACCTGCAGGGCGCCTGGGTGTTCGATCAGCCGGGAGATGTATTCGGAGACGATCTGTTCGGGGCTGATGAGGACGTCGATGGGGATGGCGTCGGTGTTGAAGAGTTCCGGGTATTGCAGGTAGGCGGCGGCGCGCACGCGGGCGATTTTGGTGGTGACGCGAAACAGGGTGTGGGCGATCTGGCAGGCGGCCATGTTGGTTTCGTCGTTGTTGGTGACGGCGACGAGTATGTCGGCGTCTTCGATGCCGGCTTCCTGCAATATGTCTGGGTGCGAGGCGTGGCCGTGGACGACGCCGATGTCGAGCTTGTCGCGCAGCTCGCGCAGGGTTTTCTCGTCGCTGTCCACCAGAACAATATCGTTGCGTTCCGAAGCCAGGCTTTCCGCCAGAGATCCGCCGACCTGGCCGGCGCCGAGAATGATGATTTTCATAGTTGGTGCTTTGGCTTTTGCGCCCTGTCCGCTGGAGCTTTGTTGCTAGTGCGGAGGCGCCGCAGCACCGGGTGTAGGTTTTCAGGACCGCTGTGAATACATCCCTGTACGCTTCGTCGGCAACATCCCTGTTGCCGACGATCCTGAAAACCTACACCCGGCACTGCGGCTTCGATTCTTACTCTTTTACTTCGTAAGCGATGGCGACACCGCCATCAATTCTCAGGAAGTACTTTTTCCAGCTTCGCGTAATAGAAGCCGTCGCCCGCATGGATGCCAGGTAATAGTTGTATACCCGCTTCCTGCGGCAGCCCCCAGGGCTGGTCGTTCAGCAATTGCGGCGTATTGTCCCTCGCATCCGGTGTCTCCGCAATGAAGCGCGCCACCTGTGCGCTGTTTTCCTCGGGGAGTATGGAACAGGTGGCGTAAAGCAGGGTGCCGCCCGGTTTGAGCAGGGGCCACATGGCACGCAGGATGCGGCCCTGGAGTTCGGCCAGTTCGGGGATGTCGTCGGGGCGGCGCAGGAGTTTGATGTCCGGGTTGCGGCGGATGACGCCGGTGGCGGAGCAGGGGGCGTCGAGCAGGATGCGGTCGTAGGGTTCGCCGTCCCACCAGTGCTGCGGTTCGGCGGCGTCGGCGCAGATGAGTTGGGCACTCTGGCCCAGGCGCTCGAGGTTTTCGATGACGCGGTCGAGGCGTTCTTCTTCGACGTCGAGGGCGCTGAGGTCGAGGTCGGGTTGCCGCTCCAGCAGGTGGCAGGTTTTGCCGCCGGGGGCGGCGCAGGCGTCGAGGATTCGTTCGCCGGGCTGCGGGTCGAGTAATTCGGCGGCAAGCTGGGCGGACTGGTCCTGGACGCTGACGAGGCCGTCGTCAAAGCCGGGCAGGCGGGTGACGGCGACGGGGTTTTCCAGTACCAGGCCGGCGGCGGAAACTTCGCAGGGTTGGGCGGGAATACCGGCGTCGATGAGCTGTGTGAGGTAGTCATCGCGCGACGTTTTCGACAGGTTCACCCGCAGGGTCATGGGCGGGTTGCTGTTGTTGGCGGTGAAGATGGTTCTCGCTTCCGTTCCCCACGCGTTCTTGATGGCCTGTTGCAGCCACTCCGGGTGCGCGGAGCTGAACTGGGGGTTGCCGGAGAGTTTGCGGGTGAGCGCTTCCTTATCCCGCAGGGCACTGCGCAGCACGCCGTTGACCACGCCGCTGGCGTGGCCGAGTTTGAGTGCGCGCGCCGCTTCAACGGTGGCGCTGATGGCGGCGTGGTCGGGGATGCGGGTGTATTCCAGCTGGTACAGCCCGACCAACATCAGCGCTTCCAGCTCTTCATCTTTTACCGGCTTGCGCAGCAGCTTGGCCAGTAGCAGCTCCAGGCGCGGGGCGAAGCGCGCGGTGCCGTAACAGAGTTCCCGCAGCAGCGAACGGTTCTTTCCATTGGCCTGCTCGTCGTCCACCTGCTTTTCCGCCCACGGCAGCAATCGCTGCAGCGAGCCGCGGTCCTGGTACAGGCGACTGATCACACGCGCCGCCAGCGCCCTTGGGTCATTCATGGCCGGTACCCAGTCTGATACCCTTTGCGAACAGGTCGCGGTAGCCCTTCAATATTTCCGCCACCGGCAGCGCCTTCTTGCCCGGCAATTGTAGTTGAGTCAGGCGCAACGCCTCGCGCCCACAGGCCACCAGAATGCCCTCGTCGTCCGCCGACAGAATCGTGCCCGGCACATCGTTGTGGCAGCCCTGTTCCAGCCGGGCACTGTAAATACGCAGGCGCTCGACGTTGCCCTTACTGTCGGCAAACTCGGTCCAGCACACCGGGAACGGATTGAACGCGCGGATCAGGCGCGCGAGCTCCGCGGCCGGGCGCGCCCAGTCAATGCGCGCTTCTTCCTTGGAAATCTTGCCCGCGTAATTGGCGAGCGCGTCGTCCTGCACCTGCGGTTGCGCCGTGCCGGATTCCAACTGATGAAGTGCGGCCAACAGCGCCGGCCCACCGAGACCCGCCAGCTTGTCGTGCAGACTGCCGCCGGTCTCGTTTGCCGCGATCGGCGTCCGCACCTCCACCAGCACCGGCCCAGTATCCAGCCCCGCCTCCATCTGCATGATCGCCACACCGCTCTCCGCGTCCCCGGCCTCCACCGCCCGCTGAATCGGCGCCGCCCCTCGCCAGCGCGGCAGCAGCGACGCGTGCACATTCACACAGCCGAGCCGCGGCGTATCCAGCACCGCCTGCGGCAGAATCAGCCCATAGGCCACCACCACCATCACATCCGCATTCAGCGCTGCCAGCTCCTGTTGCGCCTTTTCATTGCGCAGGGACAGTGGCTGGTACACCGGAATGTTGTGTTCGAGCGCTAACTGTTTCACCGGACTCGCCAGCAGCTTCTTGCCGCGCCCGGCGGGGCGATCGGGCTGGCTGTAAACGGCGATGACATTGTGCTCACTGTCGAGCAGGGTTTGCAGGTGAACGGCGGCAAAGTCGGGTGTGCCGGCAAAGATGATATTCAGGCTCATGGATAATTTTCGATATCAGGAAAGCGGTCTGGCAACGGAGTCCAGTGGGTAGAAGTGAAGGCCAAGTGCTGGGTACCTGTTTTCAGAAGCGTCGGCAACAGGGATGTTGCCGACGCAGCGTACAGGGACGTATTCACAGCGGTTCTGAAAACAGGTACCCAGTGCTTGGCCGCAAAAGCACCTGCTTTAGAAATGCTCAAGCCCCTTGGCGGTGGGCCTTCTCCAATTTGGAGCGAATGCGATTGCGCTTCAGTGGAGAGATGTAATCCACAAACAGCTTGCCGTCGAGATGGTCGATCTCGTGCTGGATGCATACCGCCAGCAGCCCCTCGGCCTCCAGCGCATAGGCCTCGCCATTGCGATCCAGCGCCTTCAGGCGGATCTTGCGCGGGCGCTGCACCGTCTCGTAGAAACCTGGTACCGACAGGCAACCCTCATCGTACTTGTGGATCTCCGGATCCAACACCTCAATCTCCGGATTGATCAGCACCAGCGGCTCGCTCTTATCTTCCGACACATCGATCACCACAATGCGCTCATGCACATTGACCTGCGTCGCCGCCAGCCCAATTCCGGGCGCTTCATACATCGTTTCGAACATATCCTCAATCAGCGCACGGTGCGCATCTGTCACCTCGGCGACGGATTCGGCCACCTTGCGCAGACGGGGATCGGGGAATTCGAGGATTTCCAGTTTGGCCATAACACCTGTGACAAACTTCTAGTCTTAGTGGAACTTGCGCTGATAACATAATGATCGCGCTTGAAATTTGCTGAACTATTTTGCTGATAAAAGGGCCGCTGCCGCATTCTGGCCACAAAGCCAGCGGGCGTCGAATATCCCCTTTTGCGGGCGGCATCCGCCGCTACCGGTCCAGCGCTGAGAGATTATAGCGATATAAACTCCCAGCGATAGCGATATAGCCCCGCAGCAAACCATTAGGCCGACAGCGTTAGCGACAAAAAAGCATAGGAATGCTTCCATGAAAAAAATAATTCTGGCCGCCGCCGCCACTCTGTTGGTGGCCTTCGGCCTGCAGGCGCAAGATGTACGCCTGAAGCCTGACCACCCGGACACCTACGTGGTGCAGAAGGGCGACACCCTCTGGGATATCTCCGGGCGCTTCCTCTCCCAGCCCTGGTACTGGCCGGAAATTTGGCAGGTCAACCCGCAGGTTGAGAACCCCCACCTGATCTATCCCGGTGACCGCCTCAATCTCGTCTATGTGAACGGCCAGCCGCGCCTTGAACTCGAGCGCGGCCCCACCGCCTACAAGCTTAGCCCGGCCAGCAACAACCGCCTCGGCCCGGCCGTGCGTCGCGAACCCATCGACTCCGCCATCCCCGCCATCCCGCTGGACGCCATCAATGCCTTCCTGTCCCGCACCCGCATAGTCGGCCCGGGCGCCTTCAGAGGGGTGCCCTACGTGATCTCCGGCCAGGATCAGCGCATCCTGATGGGCGCCGGCGAGAAAATCTACGCGCGCGGCGATTTCCGCGAGCCGCTGCCGTCCTACGGCATCTACCGCCCTGGCCCGGTTTACGCCGACCCCTACACCGGCGAGGAGCTGGGCCAGCAGGCACTGGATGTGGGTTCCGTAGACCTGCGCCAGCTGGATGCGGACAACGCCAACACCGAATTCGCGGTTGCCACCCTGGACGTCACCCGCACCAGTCGCGACATCCGTCTGCAGGACCGCCTGCTGCCGACAGAAGAGCGCGCCATTGACGCCCTGTTCCAGCCCGCTGCCCCCGAAGTACCGGTGGACGGCGTAATCCTTGGTGTCGAAGAAGGGGTGACCCAGGTGGCCAAATACGACGTGGTCGCCATCAACCGCGGCCTGCGCGAAGGGATAGAACCGGGTCACGTACTCGCCATTTACAAGCGCGGCGCCACCGTGCGCGACCAGATAGCCCGCCAGAATGTGAAACTGCCGGACGAGCGCGCCGGCGTGCTCATGGTGTTCCGCAGCTTTGAGAAAATGAGCCTCGGCCTGGTACTCGAAGCCGACAAGCCGCTGGCCGTAATGGACTTAGTCCGTAATCCGTAACCGATAGAGAAGAAGGGTGCCTCAAAAAATTTGGATTTTTGTGCGAGAGCAAGGAGGCACCGCGCGCAAAACCGGAGCGTACACGTAGTACGTGAGGATTTGAGCACGGAGCCGACGCCGCGCTCGTGCAAAAAGACAATTTTTGGAGGTACCCGCGCATGGATGCGTTGACCGCTACACTCTCCCTTTTAAGGCTCGAGGGCATAGGCCCAGGTCTCTACTGGCAACTGGTAGAGCGCTTCGGCTCCGCCGCCGCCGTCTTGCAGCAACCCCCGCAAAACCTGAATCGCAAACTGCCGGAGCGCGCCCATGCGCAGCTGGCGGAATTCCAGCGCCGCGGGCCCGAGAGCGAGCTGGGGCAATGGGCGCTGGCCGAGCGCGCGCGCTGCGCCGAGCTGTGCGTTTACCTGTTGCATCGCGACGATGACATCTACCCGGCGCTGCTGAAAGAAATCCACCGCCCGCCGCCGGTACTGTATGTGCGCGGCAATCCGCACACCCTGTCGCTGCCGCAAGTGGCGGTGGTTGGCGCGCGCCGCGCCAGCCGCGCCGGGCTCGACAATGCGCGGGACCTTTCTGCCGACCTCGCCGCCTCCGGATTCGCGATCACCTCTGGACTCGCGCTGGGCGTGGACGCGGCGGCCCACAGCGGCGCGCTGAAGGGCGGCGGCAAGACCATCGCGGTGCTGGGTACTGGCGTCGACCGCATCTATCCGGTGCGCAACGCGGTACTGGCCGAGCAGATTCTCGCTGCTGACGGTGCCATCGTCAGCGAAATGCCGCTCGGCAGCGCGCCGGAGGCGGGCAACTTCCCCCGGCGCAACCGCGTCATCTCCGGGCTGAGCCTGGGCACTCTGCTGGTGGAAGCCGCGGTGCGCTCCGGTTCGCTGATCACCGCGCGCCTGGCGCTGGAGCAGAACCGAGAGGTATTTGCCATTCCGGGGTCGATTCACAACCCGATGGCGCGGGGCTGTCACCACATGATCAAGCACGGTGCGCACCTGGTGGAAACCAGCCGCGATATCGCCGAGCAGCTGGGCGGCTTGCTGTCCGGCATGGCGAGCCAACCGGGACTGTTCGATGACGACAGGTCAGAAGTTTCCCAGCTCACCGCCGAACAGCGCCGGATCGTGAGCGCCCTCGGCGGCGATCCGCGCAGCATCGAGCAGCTGGCGCGGGATACCGGATGTGAGACCGGCGAGCTGATGGCGAGCCTGCTGCACCTGGAGCTGGAAGGTCTGGTGGAATCGCTGCCCGGCGGTTACCAGCTCACCGGCAGTGGCGTGCGCGCGCTGCCAGGCTGAATGCGCTTTTCCAGACTGAGGGCGCTGGCCGGATGGGTGAAAAGCCGCTAGGGTCACATCTGTCATTTTCAGGGAGTGTCCATCCATGTGGCCGTTCAAATACCTCAATTCACTCCGGCGCCAGGCCGCCGTCATCACCAGCGCGCTGGCGTTGACCTTTGCCGCCAGTGCGAGCGCCAAAAAAGGCGATATTTACCTCGACAAACTGAACCTGCCGCAAGGCTTCAAGATCGAGGTCTACGCCAAAGACATCCCCAACGCCCGCCACATGGTGCGCGGCGACAAGGGCACCCTGTTCGTGGGCTCCATGGGGGAGGGCAAGGTGTACGCGGTTGTCGACAGCGACGGTGACCAGCGGGCGGATGAGGTGAAGGTCATTGCCGAGGGACTGACGCGCCCCACCGGCGTCGCTTTCAAAGACGGCGACCTGTATGTCAGCGCCGTCACCAGCATCCTGCGCTTCGATGATATCGAGTCCCGCCTCGACAACCCGCCGGCGCCGGTCACCATCACCAGCCAGTTCCCGGACAAACACCACGGCTGGAAGTACATCGCCTTCGGTCCCGACGGTTGGCTCTACGTGCCCATCGGCGCGCCGTGCAACATCTGCGACGAGAAGGATTACGCCAACATCCAGCGCCTGAAAATCGACGGCGATAAGGTGACCGCCACCGAAACCTGGGCCGAAGGCGTGCGCAACACCGTCGGTTTCACCTGGCACCCGGTTACCAAACACCTGTGGTTCACCGACAACGGCCGCGACATGCTCGGCGACGATATTCCGCCCTGTGAACTGAACACCGCGCCGGTGGCGGGCAAGCATTTCGGTTACCCCTACTGTCACGGCGGCGACATCCTCGACCCCGAATTCGGCAACGGGAAAAACTGCAGCAACTACGTGCCGCCGGTACAGAAGCTGGGCCCGCATGTGGCGCCGCTGGGCGTGAAGTTCTACACCGGCGGCCAGTTCCCGGAGGCGTATAAAAACCAGGTCTTCATCGCCGAACACGGTTCCTGGAACCGCAGTCAGAAGATTGGCTACCGGGTGACGCAGGTGACCCTGGACGAGAATGGCCGGGCCACCGGCTACAAGCCGTTTATCGATGGCTGGCTGCAGGGTGAAGAAGTCTGGGGGCGCCCGGTGGATGTGCTGGTGATGCCGGATGGCGCGCTGCTGGTGTCCGACGACTACGCCGGTGCCATATACCGGGTAACTTACGAGGGATAATTGGCGCCTCACGCAGGGCCCCTCCGTCCGCTCCGGTGGTTGCGCCGCAAAAAGGGGCCCGGGAGGCGCCAGCCTTGTCTAGGCTGGTACTATCCGATAAATTGCGGCGCTTCCTGAGAGCCGCGGTGCCGGCCAACCGCCGCATCACAAGACCTGAAAGAGTCCCGACCCTTGTCAGAAATCAGCCCCTCAATCCTTCACTGCGCCGGCCTTACCATGGCCAATGCGGTGCGCGCCCTGTTAGCGGGTGGCGTGATCGCACACCCAACCGAGTCCGTGTGGGGTCTCGCCTGTGATCCCCACAATCCCGATGCGGTTGCCCGACTGCTGCGGCTCAAGAATCGCCCGTTGGAAAAGGGCCTGATTCTGGTGTCCGGCGACGTGAATCATTTTTCGGGCCTGTTGCACAACCTTTCCGGTGACCAGCGCGCGCGCATCGACGCCACCTGGCCGGGCCCGGTTACTTGGCTTGTGCCCCATTTTGACCAGGTGCCGGCCTGGGTCAGCGGTGTGCATCACAGTGTTGCCCTGCGCCACACCAACCACGGCTTCACTGCGGCACTTTCGCGCGCCTTCGGTGGGCCTATCGTATCTACCTCTGCCAATCCAACCGGCTGCCAGCCGGCCAGGTACAAATATCAGGTGTTGCGTTATTTCGGCGACGAGCTGGATTTTGTCGGCGGCGGAAATACCGGTGGCCGCTCTGCGCCCAGCGAGATCCGCGACGCCTCCAGCGGGCGGATTGTGCGCGCCGGTTGAGGCCCGCCCCGTCCACCTGGTGACCTAACCCCTCACTGCCATTCACATCTAGCTGCGTGCATAAATCCATGACAACAGTGAATATCCAGGCCGTCAAAGACTATCTGCTGAACCTGCAGGATCGCATTTGTGCGGCGTTGGTGGATGTGGACGGCAGCGAATTTTTTGAAGACACCTGGGAGCGCGAGGGCGGCGGCGGTGGTCGCACGCGGGTGCTTGAAAACGGTGATGTGATCGAAAAAGGTGGGGTGAATTTTTCCCACGTATATGGCGACAAACTGCCGCCGTCGGCGACGGCGGCGCGCCCGGAGCTTGCCGGCCGCTCGTTCGAGGCGATGGGGGTGAGCCTGGTGATCCACCCGCGCAATCCCTATGCGCCGACCAGTCACGCGAATGTGCGTCTCTTCGTCGCACAAAAGGAAGGGGCGGAGCCGGTGTGGTGGTTCGGCGGTGGCTACGATCTGACGCCCTACTACGGTTTCGAGGAAGACGTGGTGCACTGGCACCAGACGGCGAAGAATGCCTGTGCGCCGTTCGGTGCAGAGGTTTATCCGCGCTTTAAAACCTGGTGCGATGAGTATTTTTATCTGAAACACCGCAGCGAGGCGCGCGGTGTGGGCGGGCTGTTTTTCGACGATTTCCACGAGGGTGGTTTCGACCATGCGTTTGGCCTGATGCGGGCGGTGGGCGACAGTTATCTGGAGGCCTATCTGCCAATTTTGAACCGACGCAAGGATATTGAATACGGTGAGCGCGAGCGAGATTTCCAGCTGTACCGCCGCGGACGTTATGTGGAATTCAACCTGGTGTTTGACCGCGGCACGCTGTTTGGGTTGCAGAGCGGTGGGCGCACGGAATCCATTCTGATGTCGCTGCCGCCGGAGGTGCGCTGGCGATACGACTGGCATCCGGAGCCCGGATCTGCTGAAGCAAAGCTATATACAGATTTCCTGCCGCACCGGGATTGGGTCTGAGATTTTGAATAGCGCTGGTGGCGGTGCCGCTACCGGGCTTCCCTTTGCGAGACACGGGCTAGGCGCCCCCTCAACCCATCCCTGGGGACTCTTCTAAAACACCCCTGTTTTAGAAGGTCTCGCAAAGGGAATCCCGGCATCGACACCTTCTCGATTATTTCAGTGGTATTTTTCTAATAGGGAATCGCCATGCACAAGGCTCGTCTGGAAGACATCAATAAACTGTTCCTGGAATACCGCCGCCTGTTCGAAGCGCGCGATGCGGAGAAGATCGCGGACTTCTACCGTTTCCCCATTCATTACTATTTTTCCGATGGCAAAAAGTCTCAACTGAGCCGCGAGTATTTTATCGGCCGTGTGAAAAAGCTGTTGCGGCTGTATCAAAAACTCGGCGTAAGCCAGATCGTCGGTGCGGTAACAGATGTGATCGAGCTGAACGAGAACACCAGTCTTGCAACCCTCAACTGGGTGTTGCTGGATACCAGTGGCGAAAAGCCGAAGCAGATTTACAGCGCAATTACCCGCTACATGGTGTGCGAGCATGCCGATACGCTGAAAATCGACGGGCTGATCGGGGTGAACGAAACGGTGCAGCTGAAGAATGCGCTGCGTCAGCAGTAAGAATAATTATTGAATCAGGTTTAATGGTCATGGATCGATACGCCGTCATCGGCAATCCCATCAAGCAGTCTCTGTCGCCGGTGATTCACACCGCGTTTGCGCAGCAGACAGGTCAGCAACTCGAATACGGCAAGCTGTTCGCAGAGGTGGACGGCTTTAAAGACGTGGTGGACGCGTTCTTTGCGGCGGGGGCCAAAGGGCTGAATATCACGGCGCCTTTCAAGCTGGATGCATTTGAGTATGCCGACACCCTGAGCGAACGCGCGCGCACGGCGGGGGCGGTGAATACGCTGGCATTGCAGGGCGATGGCAGGCTGCTCGGGGACAATACCGACGGCCCGGGACTGGTGTCGGATATCCGCAATCACCTGGGCTGGAGCATAAAAGGCAAGAAGCTGCTGGTGCTGGGAGCCGGCGGTGCGACCCGCGGCACGCTGCTGCCGCTGCTGAAGGAACAGCCGGCGCTGCTGCATATCGCAAACCGCACGGCGGCCAAGGCCGAGCAGCTGGCGGACGATTTCTCCGCGCACGGCAGCCTGACGGCGAGCGGGCTCGAGGATATTCCTGCGGGGTTTGACCTGATCATCAATGCCAGCGCCGCGGGGCTCTCCGGGGAGCGGCCGCAGATTGCCGAGGTGGTGGTAGGGCAGGGCGGCTGTGCCTACGACATGGTGTACGGTGCGGAGCCGACACCGTTTATGCGCTGGGCGGCCGATCTCGGCGCGCAGACCGCCGATGGCCTGGGCATGCT
Source organism: Microbulbifer harenosus (assembly GCF_005771435.1). Classification (GTDB taxonomy): domain Bacteria; phylum Pseudomonadota; class Gammaproteobacteria; order Pseudomonadales; family Cellvibrionaceae; genus Microbulbifer; species Microbulbifer harenosus. The sequence continues at coordinate 133,212 of NZ_VANI01000016.1, read as the reverse complement.
GGTGGGGCAGGCGGCGGAGGCGTTTTACCTGTGGCGCGGGGTGCGCCCGCAGGTTGAGCCGGTACTGGAAATGCTGCGCGGTGAACTGCGCAAGAAACTGGCCGCGACCGCGAAATAAACCTTCGCGCTATCCCACCATTTTCCCGGGACAGTTTTCATTACTGAACGGTCACAGACAGGTGTCGTGACCGTCTCGCCACACTATCTTTCCGCTGCGGGCCGCACGATTTTATCGGCGCCGGTCATTTTTCTGCGGGATTTTTCAGAAACGTCGGCAAATTGCCGTGAGCAGGGCGTAATAGGGGCGGATGAAGGCGCGGTGCAGCGTGCTTTCTGGCTGTTTTTTGGTATCCTCTCGCCCCTTAATTTGGGCCGGGTCGGGCACGCCCTGTGGTGAGACCCGTTTCCTCCCTGCCCATCCCTGGTATCGGTGGCGAATAACGCCCCGGCGCTCGTGAACCTCTGGAGTTAAGCGCACGTGAAACAGATTCCCTTCGAAACAGTCACCATCGTGATGGGGTCCCAATCTGACTGGCCGACCATGCAAATGGCGACCAAGCCCCTCACCGAACTGGGAGTCCCCTTTGCCACGGCGGTGGTTTCCGCCCACCGCACGCCCCAGCGCATGGTGGAGTTCGCCACCACCGCCCACGAGCGCGGCACCAAAGTGATCATTGCCGGCGCCGGCGGTTCCGCGCACCTGCCGGGCATGATTGCCGCCATGACCCCGCTGCCGGTGATCGGCGTGCCGGTGGAGAGCAAGTTCATGACCGGCATGGACAGCCTGCTGTCTATTGTACAGATGCCCAAGGGCGTGGCCGTGGCCACTCAGGCGGTGGGCGCCTCCGGTGCCTACAACGCGGGCCTGATGGCGGCGCAGATGCTGTCCCTGTCGGACCCGGAGCTGCAGCAGCGTCTGATTCAGTGGCGCGAGAGCCAGAGCGCCGGCGTACCGTTCGAAGTCGAATAAGACTGGCGAGAACGGAGCAGAGAAGACGTACGAATTCAGAGGTATACCGGAAATGACCGAGAGACGAGTAGGCATTGTCGGCTGCGGCCAGCTGGCGCAGATGATGGCCCAGGAAGCGCGCCCGCTGGGCATTGAATTCAGTTTCCTCGCCGAGGGCGGTGAGAACACCACCTGCGTGGAGGGGCTCGGCACGATCGTCGACGCCTCCAGCGGTGCGGATATCGAGGCCCTGTACCGCGCCATGGGCGAGCCAGAGGTGATTACCGCCGAGCGCGAGGGCGTATCCGTGGAGCTGCTGCGCGCGCTGGAAAAATTCTGCCCGGTCTACCCGCGCCCGGACGCGTTTGAAAAAACCCAGCACCGCCTGCGCGAGAAAACCGCCATCACTGCCGCCGGCCTGCCGGTGGCACCGTTCCTGCCGGCCAGCAATTACGCGGAGATCTGCGCGGCGGTAAAACAGCTCGGCTACCCCTCGTTCATCAAAAGCTGTGAACACGGCTACGACGGCAAGAACCAGTGGCGGGTGAACAGCGACGAGGATCTCGCGGCCATCGCCAACGATGTACCCGAATCGGAATACGTGGTGGAGCAGGGCATTCACTTCTCCCGCGAAGTTTCCCTGATCGGCGCGCGCACCGCCGACGGTGCCGTGATCACCTACCCGCTGGCGGAAAACGACCACTACCAGGGCACCCTGCTGGTCTCCACCGCACCGGCGCCTCACGTGAGCGAGGCGCTGCAGCACACCGCTGAGACTTACCTGGCCACTCTGATGAATGCCTGGGACTATGTGGGTGTGCTCGCCATGGAGTGCTTTGTTACCGACGACGGCCTGCTGATCAACGAGCTGGCGCCGCGGGTGCACAACAGCGGTCACTGGACCCTGGCCGGTGCCGATACCAGCCAGTTCGCCAACCATGTGCGCGCGATCCTCGGCATGCCGCTCGGCGAAACCCACTGCGAGCGCGTGGCGGTGATGATCAACATGCTCGGCGTCGACAAAACCCCCGCACTGCCGAACGAAGGCGTGTGGTCCTACGGTAAGGAACTGCGCCCCGGGCGCAAGATGGGCCACGTGATCCTGCTGGACGACACCCAGGAAGCACTCGCCGCGCGCATCGACAGCATGCTGGAAGAGCTGTACGGTCCGACGAAAAGACCCGCCTGATCGGGCAAAATAACAGGAGATAATAAGTGCGAGAATTCCTGAAAAACCTGTCGGTGTGTTTTGCCGCGGGCTGTTTTGCCGGCCTCGCCTATGCGCTGGGCCTGTGGGCGCTGGGGCACTACGGGATTACCCGCGCGCTGTCGGTGGATATCGCCCCGCATCTCTCCAATGCCTATATCTACCAGCGCGTGGTGTGGGGCGGTGTGTGCGGCCTGATTTTCCTGCTGCCGTGGCGCAAGAGCTGGGTGGCCCGTGGTTTTCTGCTGTCACTGATTCCCGCCGGTATTCTGTTGCTGCTGTTGCTGCCCATGCGCGGCTTCGGCATCGGCGCGCTGGCCCTGGGGACGCTGACACCGCTGGTGATTATCCTCGCCTGTGCGGCCGGCGGTATTGCCGGGTCCGGGCTGTTGCGAGCCCAGGGCAAATAAACCTCACAGAGCGGGCGAGGGCTGTGCGCAATCTCAGTCTCGATCAACTGCAGCTGTTCGTCAGCGCGTGCGAGCTCGGCTCCTTTTCCGCAGTTGCCCGCCAAACCGGTCGCGCCCAGTCCGCGGTGAGTGCCCAGATACAAAACCTGGAGCTCGATCTCGGTCTCGCGCTGTTCGACCGCAGCGGCAAATTCCCCAGACCCACCGATGTAGCCCTCGCTTTGCTGCCGATGGCCCGCCTTTCGATTGGTCAATTGCGTCGCCTGCAGCAGGCTGCGGACTCCTATCAGGGCGGCGAAGAGTCGCAACTCAGGATTTTGTTCGAAGAGCAGGTCATGCCGGACCGGCTGAACGACATGCTCGCGGCATTTGCCGAACAGTTTCCGAACACCCTGATCCACGCCAGTAGTGTCGACGGGGAGTGGGCCATCGACCGGATCAGCCGAGGTGAGGCCGATTTCGCTTTCGTTACCGCACGGGGTGGTTATCCGGCCGAGGTGGACTCCAATAATCTCGGCCAGCAACAGATCCTTACCCTCGCTGCGCCGGACCACCCTCTCGCGCAAATGCCGCTGGCCAGCCTCGCCGAGGCGGCAAATTACCGGCAGATTCTGATTGCCAGCAGTGCCAGCGAATCCGCCCTCGATCCCCCGTATACCCAGGTCGCCGCCCAATGCTGGTTCACCGATTCCCTTTTGCAGGGGCTGGAACTGGCCGCCAAGGGGGTGGGTTGGGTAAACGCGCCCTTCGAGCTGGCGCGCCCCTACTTGAAAAGTGGTCGGTTGGTGGAGCTGAAGCTCACCAGCGCACTTTCGGCTTGGAGCCTCGGTGTAGACCTGCTGTGGTCCAACCGCACAGCACAGGGCGTTGCCGCACGCTGGTTTGCGCGGGAAGCGCATCGTCTCTACGGCAACTACTACAGCCCTCCCCAGTAGATCTCTCCCTGATCGTTTTTCCTATCTGAATTTCCGATAGATACCAACTTTTACTGAAGGATATTCCAGTAGAAACTTCGCGCATGATCAAAAGTGGCGGAGAGGTATTTTCGTGAGCGAATTTTGGCAATGGATAGGCAACAGCCTGGTGCTGGGTATTGGGGCGACGCTTGTCTGCGACATCTGGGGGCAGTTCGTGCGCCTGGTCACGGGTATAGCTCCGCTGGATTGGCGTTTGGTGGGGCGCTGGATCGGGCATATGCCACGCGCATTCACCCACGACAATATCGGCAAGGCACAGCCCGTCAGGGCAGAAACGGCGCTGGGCTGGAGCGCCCACTACCTGACAGGTATCGCTTTGGCCGCCGCAATGCTGGGTATTTATGGCAACGACTGGGTGGCGGCACCGCGGCTTTCTGAAGCGCTCGCCTTCGGTCTGGCTACCGTGCTGCTGCCATTTTTTGTGATGCAGCCGGCACTGGGTGCCGGTATCGCTGCCGCTCGCACACCCCGGCCGATGCGCGCGCGACTCCTGAGTGTGCTGACTCACGGTGCATTTGGCGTGGGACTTTGGTGCAGCGCGGTGCTGGCGAATTTTTTCCAATAGTTATTCGTTGATGAAACCCGGAGGTGAATTGTGGATGACAAAACCGCACAACAACAACTGGCAGAGTTTGGTGAATATTACCGCTACGATGTGGGGTATCTGCAGGATTTCCTGCAGCTTGCGCCCAAGGGTTACGAGGCGTTCCAGGGATTTCAACCGCTGTCCCTATACCGCGACCAGCTGCCGCTGGATATTTACTGGGTGAGCCGGCTGGCGTCGATGCAGATAGCGGACTGCGGCGAGTGCCTGCAACTGACCGTGCGCATGGCGCTGGAGGCGGGGCTGGATAAAAATCTGGTAAAGGCATGCATCGAGGGCGGCAGCCGCCTCCCGGAAAGTCTCAAGGACGTCTATGACTTCGCCAGTGCTGTCGCCAGCTACCGCGCCATTGACCCGCAACTGGATGCGCGGATCGACCAGCAACTGGACAAGGCTCAGCGTATTGAGCTGGGAATCTGCGTGGCGACGGCAGCGGTTTACCCGACCATCAAGCGGGCGCTGGGCATTGCCCAGCGCTGCAGTCTGGTGGAAATTGAGTACGCTGCGTAATCGCGGGCTCAATTAACCCGGGGAAACTGCGGGCCTTACGGAAGCGCGCGCGAGCGGTTGGCACATGCAGTGCACGCCGCCACCGCCGGCGGTGATCATGGAAATATCCGGGTCGATGACGGTGAGGCCGCGCGCGCGGCATTTCTCTTTCAGTTCGGTGTTGTCCGATGGCAGCATTACGCGATCACTGCCGAGCGCGACGACGTTGACGCCCAGTTCCATTACTTGCGGGTAGGAGATGTCGATAATCTCGAAGTTGCGGGATTTGAACCACTGCACCAGTTCCGGCTCCACCGCGTCCACACACACGGCTACTAATTTGTCGGCGAGTGCGGCGACGAGCACGTCCAGATGCAGGAAGTAGGGGTCGAACTCGTAGCCTTTTACTTCCCAGCCTTCTTTTTCGATCCAGCTTTTCATCTGCTTGAAACCCTGCGGTGAGGTGCGCTCGCCGGAGTGGCCGCACAGGATGACGCCGGGCTCGAGCACCATGAAGTCGCCGCCCTCTAAACTGCCGGCGGTGATGATGTCGTAAATCGGGATGTCGAGTTTTTGGTAAGTCTTGACCACGTCGACCCATTCGCCACGGCGCCAGGGGGAGTACATCTGGGTGACGATGGGGCCCCAGGGGGTCATGACGCTGCTGTCGCGGGCGTAGAGTTGGTAGGGGAGGTTTTCGTCGGCGGGCAGCAGGTGGGTGGTGACGCCGGCGTGTTTGTAGGCGTCGAGCATTTCCTGGTGCTGGCGTTTGGCGACATCGGCATTGAATTCGCGGCCGAGGCGCACGGAGCGGCGGGAGGCGGCGTTGCCCATTTGCCAGGTGTAGTGGTCGATGGGGCCGACGAGCAGGTCGGTGAGTACGCCGTACTCGGAGTCGATACCCCAGCGGGCGAGGGGGGCGGTATCGCCATTGTCGTTGCGGTGTTTGTAAGTAAATTCGGTCATTGTGGTTCTCGCGAGTTCTGTGGTTTTTAGGAGCGCTGTTTTGGCTCTGTGGCGCTCTTGCTGCCGGTGGCCATTCGCGAGACACGGGCTAGGCGCCCCCCCTCAACCCATCCCTGGGGGCTCTTCTAAAACATCCCTGTTTTAGAAGGTCTCGCGAATGGCCCCCGGCAGCAGGAGCTTCGCGTTGAATTTCTTTACTCTGTAAGAGAAAAATCTAAACGGCGCTGTTTGCCATTTTCAGCATGGCGTGCAGCAGTACATTCGCACCCGCTTCCAGATCTTCCGGCTCCGCATTTTCCGCTTCGTTGTGGCTCAGGCCTTTTTCACAGGGCACGAAGATCATGCTGGTGGGCGCGACGCGGGAGATGTACACGGAGTCGTGGCCGGCGCCGGAGACCATTTCCTTGTTGCTGTAGCCGAGCTCGGCGACAGCGGAGCGCACGGCTTCCACGCACTTCTCGTCAAATTTCACCGCGGGTGAGCGCCATTCGTCGCGGATCTGGTGTTCGAGGCCGGTTTCGTCGGCGATGCGGGCGGCGATTTCGCGGAAGCGCTGGTCCATGGTGTTGAGGATATTCTGGTCCGGGTGGCGCAGGTCGACGGCGAGGACCAGTTTTTCCGGGACGGTGTTGCGGCTGCCGGGTTCGACGCGGATGTCGCCGAAGGTGGCGCGGGCCCAGGGGGCGTGTTCGGCGGCGAGTTTGTAGAGGGCGTCGAGGATGCGGTGCAGGCCCATGAAGGGGTCGCGGCGGCCTTCCATGGGGCTGGGGCCGGCGTGGCAGGGTTGGCCGATGAGGGTGAGGTCGTACCAGTGCATGCCCTGAACGCCGGTGAGCACGCCAATCTGCTTCTGTTCTGCTTCCAGGATCGGGCCCTGTTCGATGTGGACTTCGAAGGCGGCGCTGAGGGGGCGCGCTTGCGCGGGCGCTTTTCCTTTGTAGCCGATCCGCGCGAGTTCTTTGCCGAAGGTTTTGCCTTCCTTGTCGGCGCGCGCGTAGGCGTAGTCGAGGTCGAAGTTTCCACTCCACACGCCGGAACCGATCATGGCGGGGGAAAAGCGCGCACCTTCTTCGTTGGTCCACACCGCGACTTCCAGCGGGGCTTCGGTTTCGATGCCCGCGTCGTTCAGGGTGCGCACGACTTCGAGGCCGGCGAGTACGCCGTAGACGCCGTCGAAGCGTCCGCCGGTGGGCTGGGTGTCGAGGTGCGAGCCGGTGAGCACTGGCGGCAGGTGGGGGTTATTGCCTTGGCGGCGGGCGAAGATGTTGCCCATTTTATCAATCGTGACATCGCAACCGGCGTCTTTGCACCAGTGCACGAAGAGGTCGCGGCCCTGTTTATCCAGGTCGGTAAGCGCCTGGCGGTTGCAGCCCCCCTTTTCGGTGGCGCCGATTTGCGCCATTTCCATCAAAGAATCCCACAGGCGCTGGCCGTCAATGCGCAGTTGGCTGAAGTCGGTCATCGAGTCGTCCAAAAGCAGTAGATTTTTAGAGGAGCCGTTGTGTGTATCCAAGGCCCGGTACATCAGGTTTAGTACAAATGGCTGTTGCCATTCTGCCGCGGCAGCGAACTGATGATTGTTGAACTCGGTGGCCGCCCGCGATGAAACTGCGGAATGTCGAAGGGCTAAGTGCAGTAACTGCTGTGTTTTTCGCTAGTGAAATATCCGCGTATCACCCGTTGCGACTCGGGCCCGGGTGAAAAATTGCGCACCTGAATGTTATTCTTCCGCGCCAAGTAGCAACAAAGAACACAAAAACACAGGAGATTGCGGTGAAAAGGACTTTTCTCGGGATGATGTTGATTCTCGCCGGTGCTGCGCTGCCGGCACAGGCAAATTTCGACAAGGCCATGGAGGCCTACACTGCGGGAAACTTTACCGAAGCCTACCGCAGCTTCGACGCACTGGCCGCGATCGGCGACTACAGTTCGGCATTCAATATCGGAGTCATGTACTACCGGGGCGAGTATGTTGAGCGCGACCCTGTAGAGGCCTGGGCGTGGATGCAGTTGGCGGGGTCCGAGTCTGACACGGAAAACATGTTGCTCACTGCTGAGAAAGTCTTCTCAGGCCTCAGTGTGGCGCAGCAGCAGGCGGCCAAGGCGCGTCTGGATGCGCTGCTGGATAGCTATAGCACAGAAGTACTGAGCACGGAGTTAGCGCCGGTACTGCTTTCAGACGATGAGTGCGACGTGGACCGCACACCGGTGTCGAAGAAGCAGCCGCGATACCCGCAGACAGCGTTGCGCAAGGGGCAGTTTGGCCGCGTGGTGGTGGAGTATTCGGTGATGCCCGGTGGCCACGTGCGGGATGTGGCAGTGGTGCAGTCCAGTGGGGAAGATTTTTCGCAGGCCGCGGGCGAGTCGGCCCTTTACTATCGCTATGAGCCGATGCCGCTTGCGCAGCCGACCGGCGGTTACAAGACCGCCATTTCGTTCTCGATGCACGGCAAGATCGACAACAAGCAAGGGCTGGTTGCGGAGCTGCAGGAGTGGCGAGACAAGGCCGAGGCCGGCGACGGCTTGGCGCAGTATGTGTATGCCTATCGGCTCGGCGTGTTCCGCTCCTTCCAACACTATATGAAAGACGTAAACCTGGAGTATCAGACCGCCAACAGGTGGTATCTGGAGTCGGCAAAGCAGGGTATACCGCACGCCCAGTACGAGATTGGCCGCAATATGATCGCCGGGCGAGGGTGTGAAGCAGACGCTGAGGGCGGCATGAAATGGATCAGCGCCGCAGCGGTCGCAGGCCTGCCCGAAGCACAGCAGTATCTGGCCAGCAGTCCTGGGGCAATGCCTGAGGAAGAGCGCCGCGCCCACGCCATCCGCTGGCTAAAAAACGCTGCGGCCAATGGCCACTATTTCTCGGGCCTGCTGTTGGCATGGGAGCTGGTATCCGGCCCGGGCCAGATTACGCAGGAAGAGTTGTCGCACGCGGAAAAGCTGGTGGCGGCGGAGCCTGTGAATTATTTCGACAAGGTCCGCATCCTGGAGACCGAAGCGGCTGTGGCTGCCGCGCGGGGCGATTTTCCGCGCGCACAGCGGCTGCAGAAGAAGGCCGTGAAGATTGCCGACCGGCTGGAGTGGGACCTGCGCGATGTGCACCATCGGATGGAGGCCTACAAGCGCAAGGAAAAATGGGTTGGACCCTACTACTACGATATTGAACTGGAGCCGACGCCACTGCAGGCATCGGCGCAATAACCGCGGTGCGCAACTGGGGCCGGCGTACATGGCAACATTTGCTGTGCGCCGGCGGCCTTTGCGTCAGCCTGCGAGATATTCATCCTTGAGTTTTACGTAGTTGCCGGCGGTGTAGGTGAAGAATTTTTTCTCTTTTTCCGACAGTGGCCGCGCTTGTTTTGCCGGCGAGCCAACATACAGGTAACCACTTTCCAGCCGCTTGCCCGGCGGTACCAGCGCGCCGGCGGCGAGCACGACTTCGTCTTCGATAACCGCGCCGTCCAGTACAATCGCGCCGATGCCGATCAGCACCCGGCTGCCCACGGTGCAGCCGTGCAGGCAGGCCTTGTGTCCGATGGTGACATCGTCACCGATGGTGAGCGGCCAGCCGCCTTCGTTGAAATCGCTGGCGTGGGTAATGTGCAGCACTGCGCCGTCCTGCACGCTGGTGCGGGCGCCGATGCGCACCCGGTGCATGTCGCCGCGGATTACCGCCATCGGCCACACGGAAGAGTCGTCACCGAGTTCCACGTCGCCGATCACACAGCTCTGGGGGTCGATATACACCCGCTCGCCGGGTTTCGGGCTGTGGCCCCGGTGTTGACGCAATGTTTGGGAATCGGGCTTGGACAAGGCTGACCTCCACTTGGGCAATCCACTAAAATACGGAACATATGTTAACCCTTCTCCACGAGCCTCGCCCGGGCGAAGCTCGCCCACCGTCAAGGAATGCCCATGTCTGACACGCCGTCGTCCAACCCGCTGCTCGCCGCTCCGGTACTGCCGCCGTTCGATACCGTAAAGCCGGAGCACGCGGAGCCGGCCATTAGCGCGTTGATCGGGAAATGCCGCGAACAGCTGCAATCCAGCCTGGAAAAGGCCGGAGAACACCCTGTATGGGAGGAAACCCTGGCCCCGCTGGAGGAGGCTCAGGACCAGCTGAGCAAGGCGTTCTCGCCGGTTTCGCACCTGAACAGCGTGCTGAGCGGCGACTGGCGCGCGCCCTACGAGTCCTGCCTGGCGAAGGTGACCGAGTACTGGACCGAACTCGGGCAGAACGCCGAGCTTTACGCGGTCTATCGCGCACTGGCGAAGTCGCCGGATTTCTCCTCCTGGCCTCAGGCCCGCCAGCAGGCGGTGCGCCACGGCCTGCGGGATATGCATCTGGGTGGCGTGAGCCTGGAGGGCGAGAAGCGCACGCGCTATGCCACTATCAGCAAGCGCCTGGCGGAGCTGAAGAGCCGGTTCGCGAACAATGTGCTGGACGCCACCAATGCCTGGACCCTGAATATCACCGACGCGGCGGAACTGGCGGGGATTCCGGATTCTGCGCTGGCGGCGGCTGCGGCACTGGCGGAAGCGAAAGGCAAACAGGGTTGGCTGTTGACCCTCGACGGCCCCTGTTTCCTGGCGGTGATGACCCACGCGGAAAATCGCGCGCTGCGCCAGAAGGTTCATTACGCCTACATCACCCGCGCTTCCGATGTGGGCCCCAACGCCGGCGAGTTCGACAATGCCAATGTAATGGCGGAAATCCTCGCCCTGCGCGCGGAGCAGGCGCACCTGCTGGGTATGAAGAACTACGCCGAGCGCTCGCTGGCGAGCAAGATGGCGGAATCACCGGAGGAGGTGGAGAAGTTCCTGTGGGATCTGGCCAAGCGCGCCAGGCCCGCGGCGGTGCGGGAATTTGCCGAGCTGCAGGCCTTCGCCACCGCGGAACTCGGTCTCGACAAGCTGCAGCCCTGGGATATCGCCTGGGCTGCGGAAAAACTCAAACAGGCCCGCTACGCCGTGAGTCAGGAGAACCTGCGCCCGTATTTCCCCTACCCGAGGGTACTCGCCGGAATGTTTGCGGTGGCGGAGAGGCTATTCGGCGTGGTCGCCGAGCGGGATGACACTGTGGCCAGCTACCACCCGGATGTGCATTTTTACTGGCTGAAGCGCGGCGGTGAACCCATCGCCGGCTTCTATCTCGATCCCTACGCCCGTGAGAAAAAGCGCGGTGGTGCCTGGATGGACGACGCGCGCGTGCGCCGCCAGGCCATCGCCGGCCTGCAGCTGCCGGTGGCCTATCTCGTGTGCAATTTTTCTTCTCCTTCCAAAGACGCACCGGCGCTGCTGACCCACTACGAGGTCACCACCCTGTTCCACGAGTTTGGCCACGGCCTGCACCATATGCTCACCCAGGTGGATGTAGCGGCGGTGTCCGGAATTAACGGGGTGGCCTGGGATGCGGTGGAACTGCCCAGCCAGTTCCTGGAAAACTGGTGCTGGGAACCGCAGGCCCTGGCGATGATTTCCGGGCACTATCAGACTGGCGAGCCATTGCCCCAGGTCATGTTGGATAAAATGCTCGCGGCCAAGAATTTCCAGTCGGCGATGTTTACCGTCCGCCAGTTGGAATTTGCACTGTTCGATTTCCTGCTGCACTCGCGTCCGGAGGGGGCAAATACTGAGGAAATCCAGCGGCTGATCAACGATGTGCGCACCCGGGTGTCGGTGGTACCGGTATCGCCGGACAACCGCTTCCAGCACAGTTTCAGCCATATTTTTGCCGGTGGTTACGCCGCCGGTTACTACAGCTACAAGTGGGCGGAGGTGTTGAGCGCGGATGCGTTTTCCCTGTTTGAGGAAAACGGTATCTTCGATGCGGACACCGGCCGGAGATTTCTCTCCACCGTGCTGGAGCAGGGCGGAAGTCGCGATGCGCAGGACCTGTTCGCAGAATTTCGCGGCCGAGCCCCTAAAATAGATGCGCTGCTGCGTCACTCCGGTATTGAATAAGTCGGGTATTCAGCCAGCCAGGCTGTAAAAGAGGTAGACCTTGAGCGAAGAATTTGAAAAACCGGTAAAGCGCCGCTTTATTGCCGGTGCGGTGTGTCCCCGCTGCAGTGCCATGGACAGAATCGTCAATTACAAACTGGGCGATAAAAACTATCGCGAATGCGTGGCCTGTGGCTTCAAGGATGAGATCCGACTTCAGGCTTCGGCGCGGGAGCTGGATACTCGCGTCAACCAGACTGCCGACAGGGAAGTGGAAGAAACCGCGGTAAAAATACTGCTGCCGTCTGGCAAGACGGATAATAAAAAGTAATCCACAGAAATCGATACCCTTGAAAAAACTTTACCCGCTGATCGCGCTGGCGATCGTTGTTGTGATTGCCGGACTGTATGGTCTGGAACACTACCGCAAGGTGCGCGAACAGCAGCAGGCGCAAGCTGCCTACCTGATTACCCGCTGCGTCAATCAGGGGCTGCTTTCACTGTTTTCCCTGCAGGCAAACGACTGGGAGAGCAATCCCGGACAGTTGAATGAAGAGGAGGAGCGTCTGAAACAGCGGGTAACCGCACTGCCAGATACGGTTGGCATACAAAAGCCATTCGCAGACTGGCAAGGCGCATTGGATGTGTGCGACCGCCTTACGGTCAATTCCAACCGTCAGCACCGGACCATTTTTCGCCCGCTCACAGAAATGGCAAAGAAGGATATCTGGCGTCTGGATACGGCGAAGAGCGAACAGTTTCAGGAGCGGCGGATAAAGGCGATTTACCGCACCAGAATCGCAGCGGAAGCCGCCGACCGCTATCTGGATGATCTGCGGGCGGATGTGAAAAGGCTGCTGGATACCAACCGGATATCACCGGAGGCGCGTGCGCTGACGGATCAGCAGCTGCAGAAGGCCATTTTTGACAAGTACCGCAAGGGACAATTCAGCAAGCAGCGGGTATTGCAGTATCTGGAACGGCAGGAATCGTTCTACCAACTGCTGACCGATAACCCGAAGGGCTTTACCCTGCGCGGTGGCAGTCTGTTTTTCTACAATAAAAACCTCCACCGCCAGGCGGATGATCTCAACCGTGCGCTGTTACAGGGTGAGGTGGATTTTTTCAGCAATTGGCGTCTTATCGTCCAGCACTGAGAAGATGCTAGTGGTTTGCCGAAACGGTAAATGATTCGGCTTGGAAGTACTGTTAGTGCGAAAGATCAAACTGCTGTGCCAGGGATGGCGTGCTCAGTTCAATCTGCATATGGTTGGCGAAATCCGGCCACTCTCCCGGGGCATCGTCGTAGCGCTGCTTGTAAAGGATCATCGAAACGAGCCGCGCGGGATCAAGTGCAGTCGGCTCAAAGCGCTGCAGCAGCACGCATGCCAGGTCGTCCAGTTGGCAGGCCAGCGCTTCCCCCAACAACTCGCGCACAACCAGATTGGCCACCAGCGGGTCCATCGGCAGCAGCGGAGTACCGCACAAGGGCTGCAGCACGTCATTGATTTCTTCCATGGTGCGGTGGGCGAGATAAGCCTCGTCGAGAATGGAACCGAGCCCATGCTCATAGGGTTGGCGCTCGGGGATTTCACTGAAACTGTGCAGAATGAGTTCGCGCACCGGATAAAAATCGAGGCCGCCGGCCTGACACAACTGATCCAGACGCTGTAGCCAGCCGGGAATGACCTGGATGTAGCGGATCACAAAACAGGTGAGGTGCAGTGGCGCATCGCGCTGTGGCAACTGAATGCTACGGTGCAGGTTGGGCAGGGTGTCGTGCAGGGAGCGCCGGAATCGGCCCCTGGCCTGTTCCGCGGCAACCGCGCGGTCGATGCACTGCTGGATCAAGTGGTAATGGTCAGACATACATCAAAACGAAAACGGCGAAACCGCCTCCCCGTTTCTTTGTCGATCAGTACCTGCTGGACCCCCGCAATGCCCGGATCGGGCTGTGTCCAATAGGGCGGACAAGACGGCTTAACGATGGAAGAGGAATCGGTACCGTAGCTCCAATTACAGCCATGATTTGTTTTTAGTGTAGATATAAAAATAGACCATCAATCCGGTGGATCGTGCGACAAACCACAAAAACAGGCTGAACCAGACGCCAACATTGTCATAATGGCGGGTAAACCACCAGCAGGGCAAAAAAACCATCACGGTGGCGATAAACATCGTGTTGCGCATCTGTTGGCTCTTGCCGGCGCCGATGAAAACCCCGTCGAGCTGGTAGCTCCATACCGCCACCAGCGGCAGGGCACAGAGCCAGGGGTAAAACGCCTCTGCCGTGCGCAACACCGCGGAAATATCCGTAAACAGCGGCAGAATCCACTCCCCTCCCACCACCAGTAACGCGCTGATCAGCAGCGCCGTGCCCAGTGCCCAGACACCTGCGGCTGCCGTGGTGCGGCGGAACTGTGTAGCGGAACCGCGGCCGACCGCGCGTCCCACCAGAGATTCGGTGGCGTGGGCAAAACCGTCCAGCGCATAGGATGTCATCATCAGTAGCTGCAGCAGGATGGCATTGGCCGCGAGCACGGTGTCGCCCAGAGCGGCGCCCTGAGCGGTGAAAAATGTCAGAGTGAACAGCAACAGACAGGTGCGGATGAACAGATCGCTGTTGATCCGCAGCAGTTCCTGCCAGGGAGAGATGGCGCGCCAGGGCCAGAAATCCGCTTCCCGCAACATGCCGGCCATTTCGCTCAGGGCTTCGCCGTGGCGCCTGCCGAGCAGCCACCATGCCAGCGCAAAACCGCACAGGTCGGCGCTCACCGAGGCCCAGGCGGCGCCGCGCGCGCCCATGTTGAGCCCGAGGATCAGTAGCAAGTCCAACAGAATATTCAGCAGATTGGCAGCGACCAGAATGACGAGCGGTGCGCGGCTGTCCTGGCGGCCGATAAAAAATCCGAGCAGCGCGAAATTCGCCAGCGCCAACGGCGCACTCAGCAATCGGATTTGCAGGTAGGCGCGGGCGTGGGGCGCGGCGTCGGCGCTGGCATTCATCCACTGGGTGATCGCCGCTAGCAGCGGTGATGCCAGTAGCAGCAACAGCGCACCCAAGGCGCCCGCGAGACACAGTGAGCGCAGCAGCCAGCGCGCGCCGCCGTCGTTCGCACGCGCCACCAGACCGGTGGTGCCCATGCGCAGGAAACCGAAGGCCCACAGCAGCATGGAGATTACGCTCGCGCCAATGGCGACGCCGGAAAGATATTCCGGGCTGGGCAGATGTCCGAGCACTGCAGTATCTACAGCACCGAGCAGTGGCACGGTAATGTTGCTCAGAATCATGGGCCAGGCGAGATACCAGACCCTCAGGTAGGGGGTGGTGCTGCGGCGCGAGAGTCCTCTCGAGCCCGGGCGCAACCGCACCGATAATTTCTTCATACAGCGTGGCGGTGAATTGACTTTCTTCTGGTGATGTGTTTCTTTTGGTCAGTGCTAGATGCGACAAAAAGACACAGGTTGTTGGTTGTACCTTCCGGGCGACGACATCTGAAGTAAAAATAACAAGTTGCACTGACGGCAGTATCGCGCAGCTGCGGCCTCCCCGGGTTGTGCGAACAGTGTATGTAGTCTTGGTTTACTACAGCATGTCCACATTTTCATGTGTGGATTTTTCCCGATATCCCTATCGGGGCAGACTCCAGTTCTCCCAGCAGCCAACCGCTGTCACAGGGTTTTGCTATCTTGTTGGTTGCAGCGCCGCGACCCTACACGCGTCATTGGCCGTGTGACAAGCAGCGATGTGACCGCAGGACCGCGGCTCGCGAGAATAACAAACATGGAGATCTGCAGGCGATGTTGATGGGCTTCAAACGGCTGTTCGCCTTCCCGACTGTCTCGGCCTTCGCTTCTACCGCATTTGCCCAGGAAACGGCGCAAAAAGCGGAAGAGGGCGTAGCGCGCTGGGGGGTCAATATGACCCAGGGGGTAACCGAGGTTTCCCGTACCACTTACGATCTGCACATGCTGATTTTCTGGATCTGCGTGGCGATTGGCATAGTGGTGTTCGGGGTGATGTTCTACAGCATGTGGCGCCACCGCAAGAGCAGGGGGTACCAGGCGGCGCAATTCCACGAGAGTACGCTGGTGGAACTGGCCTGGACCATCGTGCCCACGCTGATTCTTATCGGAATGGCGATTCCCGCCACCAAAACCCTGTACGACATCTACGACACCAAGGAAGCCGATCTCGACATCATGATCACCGGCTACCAGTGGAAGTGGAAATACGACTACCTGGGTTCCGATGTTTCCTTCTTCTCCAATCTCTCCACCCCGCATTCCCAGATCAGCAACCAGCAACCTAAAGGCGATCACTACCTGCTGGAAGTGGACGAGCCGCTGGTGGTACCGGTGAATAAAAAAATCCGCTTTCTGATTACCGCCAACGACGTGATCCACGCGTGGTGGGTACCGGACCTGGCGGTGAAGAAAGATGCGATTCCGGGCTTCGTGAATGAGTCCTGGACCCGTATCGACGAGCCCGGAATTTACCGCGGCCAGTGTGCGGAACTGTGTGGCAAGGACCACGGTTTCATGCCCATCGTGGTCAAGGCGGTACCGGAAGACGAATATCACTCCTGGTTGAATGACCGCGCAGAACAGGCCGCGCTGATTAAGGAATTGACCAACAAGACTTTCACCTTCGACGAGCTCTATGAGCGCGGCAAAAAAGTCTATGCCAGCACCTGCGCCGCCTGCCACCAGCCCAATGGTCAGGGCGTGCCCGGTACCTTCCCGGCCATTGCCGGTTCCAAGGTCGCCACCGGCGGCATGGAAGGTCACATGAGCATGGTGGTGAACGGTTCGCCGAAGAATCCGGCGATGCAGGCCTTCGGCGCCCAGCTGAATGAAGTGGACCTCGCTGCGGTCATCACCTACCAGCGCAATGCCTTCGGCAACAACATGGGCGACACCGTGCAGCCCATCGACATTCTCAATTTCAAGAATAAGTAAGCAGGAGCCGAAAGGAGTTTAGTTATGGCACACGGTCCCAAACCCGGTTTTACCCGCTGGCTCTACACCACCAACCACAAAGACATCGGCTCGATGTACCTGTGGTTCAGTTTCGCGATGTTCCTGCTCGGCGGATGTATGGCGCTGGTAATTCGCGCCGAACTTTTCCAACCCGGCCTGCAGATCGTGCAGCCGGAATTCTTTAACCAGATGACCACCATGCACGGCCTGATCATGGTGTTCGGTGCGGTGATGCCGGCATTCGTCGGCCTCGCCAACTGGATGGTGCCGATGATGATCGGTGCTCCGGATATGGCGCTGCCGCGTATGAACAACTGGAGTTTCTGGATTCTGCCGTTCGCGTTCGCGATGCTGGCATCCACCCTGTTTATGGAGGGCGGTGCTCCGAACTTCGGCTGGACTTTCTACGCTCCGCTGTCCACCGAGTACGCGCCGCCGAGCGTGACCTTCTTCATTTTCTCCATCCACATCATGGGTGCGTCTTCGATCATGGGTGCGATCAATATCGTCGCCACCATCCTCAATATGCGCGCGCCGGGCATGACCCTGATGAAGATGCCGCTGTTCGTGTGGACCTGGTTGATTACCGCCTATCTACTGATCGCGGTGATGCCGGTGCTCGCGGGCGTGGTGACCATGATGCTGATGGATATTCATTTCGGCACCAGCTTCTTCAGTGCCGCCGGCGGTGGCGACCCGGTACTCTTCCAGCACGTATTCTGGTTCTTCGGCCACCCCGAGGTGTACATCATGATCTTGCCGGCCTTCGGTATTGTGTCGGCGATCATTCCCACTTTCGCGCGCAAGCCGCTGTTCGGTTACAGCTCCATGGTGTACGCCACCGCGTCCATTGCGTTCCTGAGTTTCATTGTGTGGGCGCACCACATGTTCACCGTGGGCATGCCCATCGCCGGTGAACTGTTCTTCATGTACGCCACCATGCTGATCGCGGTGCCCACCGGGGTGAAGGTGTTCAACTGGGTGACCACCATGTTCCGGGGGTCGATGACCTTCGAGACGCCGATGCTGTTCTCCATCGCCTTCGTGATCCTGTTTACCCTGGGTGGCTTCTCCGGTCTGATGCTGGCGATTGCCCCGGCCGACTTCCAGTATCACGACACCTACTTTGTGGTGGCGCACTTCCACTATGTGCTGGTGCCGGGTGCGATCTTCTCCATCACCGCCGGTGTGTATTACTGGCTGCCGAAGTGGACCGGCAATATGTACAACGAGGCGATGGGCAAGGTGCATTTCTGGCTCGCGTTTATCGGCCTGAACGTCACCTTTTTCCCGATGCACTTTGTCGGTCTCGCGGGTATGCCGCGGCGGATTCCCGACTACGCGCTGCAATTTGCCGACTTCAACCAGATTGCCAGCGTGGGCGCCTTCCTGTTCGGCGCGGCGCAGATCGTGTTCCTGTTTAATGTGATCCGCACCGTGCGCGGTGGCAAAAAGGCCACCGATGAAGTCTGGGAAAACCCGCAGGGACTGGAGTGGACCGTGCCCTCGCCGGCGCCTTACCACACCTTCAGCACCCCGCCGGTTGTGCGCTGATTTTTTGAAGTAGCGACCATGGCAATGAGTGCAAATACCAGAACCACCGCCAAGCTGCTGACCCTCGCGGTCGGCATGCTCGGCTTTGCACTCTTCGTGATGCCGCCATTGTACGACGCCTTTTGTGAAATCACCGGTCTCAACGGCAAAACCGGCGGGCGCTACGAAGCGGTACCCGCTGCGGTAGATACACAGCGAACGGTGAAGGTGCAATTTGTTGCCAGCAATAACGAAAACATGCCCTGGGAATTCAAACCCGGGGTAGTGGAGTTGAAGGTGCATCCCGGCGAGGCAGTGGATACCGTCTTTCACGCGCGCAATCCCACCGATCGCGATATGGTCGGCCAGGCAATTCCGAGCCTCGTGCCTTTCAAGGCCGCCAGCTATTTCCACAAGACCGAGTGTTTCTGCTTCAATCAGCAAACACTCGCCGCCGGCGAGACCGCCGAGCTGGGTCTGCGTTTCATCGTCGACCCGGACCTGCCGCCCGGCGTGAATACCATAACGCTCTCCTACACGCTGTTTGATGTCACGGACCGGATAGCGCAACAGACACAAAACAAGAAAGCGGATGCCTCCCCAATTTGAGCCCAGATCTGAGCCCAATGTAAGACAGGCACCAAGCGAGAGGGATAGATAACTATGGCCACCGAAAGCAGCTACTACGTTCCCGAGCAGTCCCGGCTGCCTATTTTTGCCACCATAGGCATGTTTCTAACCGCATTCGGCGCCGCCAACTGGGTCAACGGCGGCAGCTCGTACATATTCTTCGCCGGCGCTCTCGCCCTGGCCACGGTATTGTGGTTTTGGTTCGCCGCCGTTATCCGCGAAAACATGCAGGGGCTGAACAGCGACCAGCTGAAACGCTCTTATGTGTGGGGCATGGGTTGGTTCATTTTCTCCGAAGTCATGTTCTTCGCAGCCTTCTTCGGAGCCCTGTACTACATCCGCACCTTTACTCTGCCGTGGCTCGGTGGCGAAGGGGACCGCGGTTCCTCCAATATGCTGTGGGAGGGCTTCCAGAACACCTGGCCGCTGATGGTAACCCCCGATCAGGCGGTGAGCGGTGATGCCGCCAAGGTAGTCGGCCCCAAAGGCGTTATCGACCCCTGGCACCTTCCGCTGCTCAACACCTTTCTGCTGCTGGCTTCCAGTGTCACCGTGCATGTGGCGCATGTATTTCTGAAAAAGAACAAACGCCAGGCATTCAATATTTGGCTTGGCATTACCGTGGTCCTCGGCGCCGCCTTCCTGTTCTTCCAGGTCGAAGAATATCTTGAAGCCTATCAGCACCTCGGGCTGACGCTGGAGTCCGGTATCTACGGCACCACCTTCTTCATGCTCACCGGCTTCCATGGCGCCCATGTCACCCTTGGTACCATCATGTTGCTGATTATGTTGCTGCGCTCAGTAATCGCTCACCACTTCAAGCCGAACGATCACTTTGGCTTTGAGGCGGCCAGTTGGTACTGGCACTTTGTGGATGTGGTGTGGGTGGGACTGTTTATCTTTGTTTATGTATTGGGTGCGTAAGTCGACCAGAGAAGCGAGGCCAGAAAATTGGGGTGAAGGTAAGTCACCTGGGGGAGATTTCGCAATCTCCGCCAGGTATATCACCGTCACAGAAACAGTGACTAATTAGTATTTGTTGGCCCAGGGCGCAGTATTGGAAAGAATGCCGCTATAAAATCCATACCAGATGGCGAGCAGCAACAGCGCCGCGAGCGTGATGCGAATACCCAGCGCGTAAAGTGTGCGCTTTGATTCGGGCGCGCCCATATCGCGCAGTAGAAATACCAGAGCGCTGGTCAGGCTGGCCAGCACGGCGACAAACAACAAAACAATTATTGCTTTTAGCCACATAATCAAACGCCATTTATTGAAGTACTTATTGGCATGACAGCTTCCAGAACGCCGCAGGCATTGCGCGGCAAAGCGTTATCGAGCGGAACCGCAGGTCACTCCGCTGACATTGGACAACCATCGCGAGCAGCCAGTGTAGCATTTATCCGCAGTTGGCCACTCAGTATCCTGTGCCTGTGTTTTTTTCCGTTGTTGCTCGGCCTCGGTAACTGGCAACTGCAGCGCGCGCAGGAAAAGCAGCAGATACTTCGCGACATAGACGCTCGCCTCAGCGCACAGCCGGCAAGAATATCCGAGCTGCGCCAAGCACAAACCTATACCCCTGTGCGTCTGCTCGGCTTTTATACCGACGAATATTTCTACCTCGACAACCGCACCCGCAACGGGCGTACCGGTTATGAAATTCTACAGGTGTTCGAAACCAACAGCGGCAGTGGTAGAACCCGCTGGCTGATCAACCGCGGCTGGCTTGCCGCGGGTACAGACCGCGGACAGCTACCTGATGTTGCCTATCCGCTCGCTGCCAAGGTCATTACCGGATTCCTGTATCCCGTTCCGCAAACCACCCAGACAGAGGGCGGGAATAGTTCCATTGAACCGCACGGCCGAATCCAGCAATTGGATGCGGCGCTGGCCGATAGGTTGAATCTCACCCGCAGCTCCTGGCATATCCGGCTCAGTGCAGACTCGGATACCGCGTTCGTTACCGACTGGCAACTGGTCAACGTCAAGCCACAGAAACACCATGGTTACGCGCTACAGTGGTTTTCCATGGCTTCGGCACTGGTCGTGCTTTGGTTGCTGGCCGCGACCAATGTCAGGCTGATAGTGCGACAAAAGTGGTTTAAAAAGACGGCGAAACAGACATAATCAATCCATAACAATAACGAGCGCCGCATTTGGACCTTGCTCGGCAGGCCTACTGCTACGGAAGGCAATTTGAGGGCAGCGGCGCTACAGCGAGGTAGACGTAGTGACAGACAATATTCACTCGCAAACAGCGCCGGCTGGTGTGCAGGCCGCAGGCAGCCCGCAGGGCCGGAGAGGGCTCGGGCGCTGGGCGGGCACCGCGGTGTTCAGCGCCGTAGCCTTACCCATGCTGGCCGCGTATATCGTGTTTTACACCGGCATTGGCATGCCGACGGCCACCGTCAATCAGGGCGAGCTGCTGGTACCCGCAAAGAATGTTGCGGAAGTTGAACTTTCGTCCGCCGATGGTGAGCAGATTGCTCTGGCAAGCGAAGACCCGAAGTGGCGCTATCTGATTCTCGGGTCAGAGCACTGTGCGGACGAGTGCGAAAAGCTGCTCTACACCACCCGCCAGGTGCATATCCGCCTTGGCGATAAGGCCCACCGGGTCGAGCGTATGCTGGTCACCGAGGAACCACTCAGCGAGTTGCACCAGGCTGAACTGAAAAACCAACACCCGCGTCTGCGTTTCGCCACCGCCGACCGACAGCAATTAGAGCGCTGGCTCGCCGACAGTGATCACCCGCAGCCGAAGCGTCCCAGCGCGCTGCTGGTGGACCAGAACGGCTTTGCCATGATGGTTTATGACAATCATCACACCGGCAACCAGCTGCTGAAAGATGTTAAACGACTGCTGAAGTACTCCTACGAAAAATAGCGTCGGGAAAGAAACCGCGGCACAGCGGCGAAGAAAAGCCAGGAGAGAGCGCAATGGATGTCGAATCCGATGTCACCGAACTTCGAAAAAATTACAAGAAAGACTGGCGCTTCCGCCTCGCGCTGATTGGCACCGGGCTCGCGCTGGTGGTTGTGGTTCTGGGCGCTTTCACTCGTCTCTCCCACGCCGGCCTTGGGTGCCCGGACTGGCCCGGATGTTACGGTCATTTGCTGTGGCCCACCGAGGGCCACGAAATTGACGCGGCCAATCAGGCTTTTCCCCACGCTCCGGTAGAGACCGACAAAACCTGGCCGGAAATGGTACACCGATATTTCGCGGGTATGTTGCTGCTGTTGGTGGCCGGCCTCACCTACATGTTCTGGCGCCGCCGCGGCCACCGCGGGTTTGTTCAGAGTCACATACTGCTGGGGCTGATTGTGCTGCAGGCGGCATTCGGCATGTGGACCGTCACTCTCAAATTGTGGCCGCAAGTGGTTACCGCCCATCTTCTGGGTGGCATGGCCACACTGGCGGTGCTGTGGATGCTGGCAGAAAGGCTGCGCTACCGGAAACGCCAGATACCACCGCATGAATTCACCGCGCTGCAGAACCTTCGCCCGCTGGCGGTGGCGGCGGTTATTGCAGTGGGTTTGCAGATCGCCCTCGGGGGATGGACCAGTTCCAATTACGCGGCTCTTGCCTGCCCGGATTTCCCCACTTGTCACAACCAGTGGTGGCCGGCTGCCGACTTCAGTCAGGGCTTTAACATTGCGCAGCAGATCGGTCCGAACTACCTGGGTGGTGCGCTGGAGGGCGAAGCGCGCACGGCTATCCACCTGACCCACCGTATTGGCGCCATTATTGTCAGTCTTTTGGTGTGTCTGGTGGCGCTGCGCGCGTGGCAGGCGGGTTCGCCGCGCTGGGCGCTGGGACTGGTTGCGGTTCTCGGGTTGCAAGTGGCCCTGGGAATTGCGAATGTGGTGATGTCGCTGCCACTGCCAATCGCGGTGGCGCACAACGCAGGCGCGGCGCTGCTGCTATTGAGCTTGCTGACATTTTGTTACCGGATCAATACGGTGCAGCCGTCGATAAGAAATTGCGCGTAGCTAAAACATATCGCCAAATGGAATTTGGCAAAAATAATAATCACAACGAGGTGGTAAGCATGAGTATCCAGGCAGTAAGTGTTCATCGCGCCGGCTGGCGCGACTACTACGAGCTCACCAAGCCGCGGGTGGTGATGCTGATGATCCTCACCTCGGTGATTGGCATGCTGTTGGCGGTGCCGGGTATGGTGCCGCTGGATATTCTACTGCTGGGTAATCTCGGCATTGCGTTGTGCGCCGGCTCCGCCGCCGCGGTCAATCATCTGGTCGATCGCCATGTGGATATAAAAATGGCGCGCACTACCAATCGTCCGGTCGCCCGCGGCCGGGTCGAGCCGCACAAGGCGCTGTTGTTTGCGCTGGTGCTCGGTTGTATCGGCATGGGGATTCTCATTGCCTTCGTCAATCCGCTCACCGCCTGGCTCACGCTGTTCTCCCTGTTGGGCTACGCCGTGGTCTACACCATGTTCCTGAAGCGCGCGACGCCGCAGAATATTGTCATCGGCGGACTCGCTGGCGCGGCGCCGCCGTTGCTCGGCTGGGTCGCAGTGACCGGCGACGTGCACGGCCATGGTCTGCTGCTTGCGCTGATCATTTTTGCGTGGACACCGCCGCATTTCTGGGCGCTGGCCGTACACCGCCGCGATGATTACGCCAAGGCGGAAATCCCGATGCTGCCGATCACCCACGGCGTGCACTACACCAAGATTCATATCCTGCTGTACACCATCATCCTGTTTGCCGTGAGCCTGTTGCCATTTGCCACCGCTATGCTCGGCTGGATCTATCTGCTGGGTGCGGTGGTGCTCGGTATCGGCTTCCTCTACTGGGCGGTGGAAATGTTGCGGGATAAAAATCCCAAGGCGGGCATGGAAACGTTCAAGTACTCCATCATTTACCTGATGGCGCTTTTCTGCATTATGCTGCTGGATCACTATCTGGTGGCACTGCCGACCAGCGGGGTATAAACATGAGCAGTCAGGTTCAGCACACGCCCGAGCAAAGGCGCGGCATTCTCATGACGGTCGTGGCCATCACGCTGTTTATTTTTGCGGTGCTTGCGGGCTTTCTGCACAAAATGGGGCAGCCGCGGGTGATCACGGACGCAGAGCTGCGGGCCAACGGCGCCATCAAGCTGGAGCGCCCGCGCATTCTGGATGAATTCGAGCTGCTTGCGGACACCGGCGAGCAATTTACGACCAAACAGCTGGCGGGCCGCTGGACCCTGGTGTTTTTCGGCTTTACCCACTGCCCGGATGTGTGCCCGGCCACCCTTTCGACTCTGAACAGCTTTTACCTGACGCTGGACGAAGACACGCGCAAAGATACGGATATTCTGCTGGTGTCCGTCGATCCGCAGCGGGACCGGCCGCAGCAGCTGCACGACTACGTGCGCTACTTCAATCCGGAGTTTGCCGGTGTCACCGGGGAGTTTCTCAATCTCAAACGTTTTGCCAACCAGCTGAATGTGCCATTCAACAAAGTGCCTCTGGAAGACGGCAATTACACCGTCGACCATGGCTCCCAGGTGGTACTGATCAATCCCCGCGGTCACTACCACGCTTTTTTCAAGGCCCCGCTCGATCCTGCAAAAATGAAACTGACGTACCGCTCCATGCGCACAACCTTTAACGGCTGACAACAGATTCAGGGTGTTTTTTTCGAAGCAGGTCTCATGACGGGCATCGTGTCCTGAATTTGCAGGCGACAGCCGCTATGATGGCGCCAAATGTCCCTTTCTTGAAAATTGAAAATGGATTTTCTATGTTTTCACTCAATGTCCAGCAGGGCGCGCCAGTAATTCGCACTGCGGAACCCTTCGACAACAAAAGCCTCTGGCTGCCCGCTGCCTTTCTCTGCCTGCTCGCTATTCCCTTTGGCTGGATCGGCGTATTTGCGCCGGCTATCTGGCTTGGGCTGGTGGCGATCGAAAACACCGCAGGCTGGAAAAAGGCCGCGAGCTTTTTAATCACCGGACTTCTGATGCTGGTGGTCAACAGCGGCGTCATTCCGGGTAATGAACACATTGCGGTGCTTGCGCCATACAGCGACGCCGAAGGCAATCTGATTTACGCGAGCTTCCGCCCGGCCAAGGCGGCCATTGCCCTGACTATCGTTGTGTTCATGCTGATGCGGCCACAACCATTGCGGCGCGCCGACCTGCCGCTGATGCTCGCGGTAATCGCGGTCCCGATTGTGGCCGGTGCATTCCTGATCGGCGTTGCCCCCAAGCTGAATGCCACTATCGCCATCGCCGCGCTGATTAATCTGCTGGTCGTGTGTATTGCCGAGGAGGGATTCTTCCGCTGGGTGTTCCAGCGCGGCCTGGACACCTGGCTGAAGAAATGGAAATGGGTGGGCACATGTATCGTCGCCGCCATTTTTACTGGCCTGCACACAGGTTGGGCCGCATCGCCCACCTTGCTGGCGCTGGTTGGCGTCGCGGGGCTTGGCTACGCGCTGGTATGGCAGTTGCGCGGGAGCTTCTGGGCCTGTGTGCTCACCCACTGGGGCGTGAACCTGCTGCATATGACGCTGCTGAGATATCCCGGCTGAATGCCGGGATACGGGTTTCAATCACACCGCCTCGCGACGACAAAACTGCCCCAGTAAAAACAGAATTCCCGCTGCCAGTACAATAGACGGCCCCGCCGGGCTGTCCCAGATTACCGAGGCAGCGAGGCCGAGTAGCACGGATACACAACCGATCACTGAAGCGAAACCGGCCATTTGCTCCGGGGTCGAGGAGATCCGCCGCGCGGTAGCCGCGGGAATGATCAGTAGGGCGGTGATCAGCAGTACACCCACCACTTTCATGGCGATGGCGATCAGCAGCGCCAGCATCAACATCAGCGCCAGGCGCACTCTTTCAATGTTTACGCCTTCCACCGCAGCCAGCTCCTCGTGCAGAGTGAATGCCAGCAGCTTCGGCCACAGCCGCCACAGCAGCAGGGCGATGATCACTGTGGCGGCGGCCATCAGGATCAGGTCGCGGCCGGAGACCGCAAGCAGATCGCCGAGCAGCAGCGACAACAGGTCCACATTGATATCCAGTAGGCTCACGGTGATGATCCCCAGTGCCAGCATGGAGTGAGAGAGGATCCCCAGCAGCGTATCTATCGACAGATTCTGGTGGCGGTGGAAATACACCAGCAACAGCGCCAGCAGGCAGCTGCTGGCGCCCACCGCGAGGGTGGACTGGATATGCAGTACAAAACCGAGGGTTACGCCGAGCAGGGCGGAGTGGGCGAGGGTGTCGCCGAAATAAGCCATGCGGCGCCACACCGCAAAGCAGCCGAGCGGGCCGCTGACCACGGCGACCAGTAGTCCGGCGGCGAGGGCGAACCACAGAAACTGGCTGTGCAGCAGCTGGGAAAATTCGTTCACGGTGCGTCCTGGTCCGGTTTGTTTTGGGTATGGTTGTGCCTGTGGGCGTGATTGCAGGCGCTGTTGTCCACCACCTCGCCACCGAGGCCGTGCTGGTGATTGTGCTGGTGGGTGTAGAGCGCGAGCTTGTCGCCGAACATCTCCAGGTACACCGGGTCCCTGCTCACCTGCTCCGGGTGGCCGTGGCAGCAGATATGCTGGTTGACGCACAGCACGCGGTCGGTGGCGGCCATCACCAGGTGCAGGTCGTGGGAAACCAGCAGTACGCCGCAGTGCAGTTCGTCGCGCAACTGCGCGATCAACTGGTAAACCTCGCTCTGGCCGCCCACATCCACCCCCTGGGTGGGTTCATCCAGTACCATCAGTTGCGGTTTGCGCGCAGCTGCCCGGGCCAGCAGCACACGCTGCATTTCACCCCCGGAGAGATCCGCCAGCCGCGCATCCGCCAGCTGTGGCGCACCGACGCGGGCGAGGGCATCGGCGATATTCACTCCATCAATTCCCAGTTGCAGGAAGCGTCCCACGGTCATCGGCATGGTGGCGTCGATTTGCAGGCGCTGTGGCATATAACCCAGACGCAGGCCGGGACGGCGCTCCACTCGGCCGGAAGTCGGTTTTGTCAGCCCCAGCAGCAGGCGCAACAGAGTGGTTTTGCCGGCGCCGTTGGGGCCGATGACGGTGACAATCTCTGACGGGTGCAGCTCCAGGGAAATATTCCGCAGCAGTTGCCGCCCGGCGATTTCCAGGCCGAGATTGTGGGCGCGGATAAGCGGTGCGGGTGCGCTCAGGGGAGACTCCAGATCGGGTGTTTAGCTAACCGGGATGGGTGAATTCGGCTGGCGAGTGTAAGCCGGGTGTGATTATATCGCACTATTTTTCGCCAACCCGGGACTCGCACCCGGTGTCGAACCAGGTAGTCATGTTGAAGTTTCTGTCTCAGCGGGCATCGCTGAAAACCGCCGTTATCCGTTTGCTTGTTCCCGCGCTGGGTGTGCTGCTGCTGGCGTGCGGAAAACCGCAGCCCGATCGGCCCGCACCCGGCGCTGAGATTGTGGCAAGTGTTGGCCCGCTGGCGATGATCACCCGGGAAATTGCCGGCCAGGAGGTTCCTGTTCGTCAGCTTATACAGGGCAGCGATCCCCACCACTATGCACCTACGGTCACCGACCGCATGGCGATGGAAAAGGCCCAGCTGGTGATCTGGATGGGACCGGCGATGGAATCGGTGCTGGCGCGGCAGATGTCGCTGCTGCCGGCGGATCGCCAGCTCGGCCTGCTGGAAGCCGGAGGCTATGAATTTGACGGTGCGGAGGAGGACGACCCCCACCTGTGGCTGCGCCCGCGCAACGCGTCGGTGATGGCCGCGCATATCGCCACTCGCCTGGGCGAACTGAATCCCGCACAGGCAGATGCCTACCGCGCGCGCGCGCGGGACTTCTCCCGCGCCATGGCCAACCTGCAGAAAGTGCAGGACCGTGCGCTCTGGGGCTACCGCGATGTGCCCATTGTTTCTACCCATAAAGCCTACGGGCATTTCTTCGGCGCGGCCGGGGTAAAAGTGGAAAGCCTGGGTAGCTCCGCCAGCCACCAGCACGGCGCCCGCAGCATGCTCGAGAAACAAGCGGCAGTGCCGGCCGAAAGCCGCTCGGAGACCACACAAGGCGGCTTCGTGCGCGGCTGCCTGTTCGGTGAAGTCCCGGCCAATGACCGCGACCGCCAGACCGCTGTGCATCTCAAGCTCGGCTATCAGGCTCTCGATCCGCTGGGCGCACTGCTGCCCGCCGATGCGGACTATCGCCAGCTCATGGAGCAACTGCTGGCGGATGCGCGTCTGTGCCTGAGCCGTGTGCCCGACCGCAGCCAGTGAGCGCGTCGGCGCCTGGTCGACTCCAACGAATCAGGACGGCTCCTGCTGTGCATCGACGCCCTCGGCTTCCTGCGCCGGCTGACGTTCCCCGGCTTTTTGTTCCAGCTTTGGCGGCTGCTCAAGTTTGACCGGCACACTTTCCGCGCCCGCCGGCACCAGTTGCCCCTGCTGCTGGTGCGGCGATTCCCGAGCGGCGGTTTCCTCACCCGCGATGGCATCCTCGCGACGCACCGCTGCCAGTTGCTTGCGCAGGGACTTTTGCAGATGTTGTAAGAGTTCCTGGCGCTGTTGCTTCGCTAACTGCGCGGCGTCGATTTTGCCTTCGGCGACCTGCTCCGCCATCTTCGGCGCAGGGTAGCCAATGACCTCCACATGCTCCATGGCGTGATCCGCGGCCTGTGCGCCACCGGCCAGAACCGCAGCCAGCAACACCGCGGAATAAAGGCGGGGTTTCATGGTGATTACCTCTGTGCGTCTTCCCTGATACAAGCCTAGAAGCCCCCGTGCGGGTGGTGGTGACACTGCGATGACTGGCGCGATGCAGGCGGCGGAAAGAAAGCGGCTGAAGGAGCGTGATGGAAAAGAATGGGCGCGAGCGCAGCGAAATCCGGCGAACGCGGTTATCCTGTCGCCCTGCCATTTACCTGCAACCGAATTCCCCGATTTTCTATGAGCAATGACAAAAACGCCGCAGCACCCCTGATCCTGGTCGACGGCTCCTCCTACCTTTACCGCGCCTTCCACGCCCTGCCGCCACTGGCTACCAGCAAGGGCCAGCCCACCGGTGCCGTGCGCGGGGTGATCTCCATGTTGCGCAAGCACCTGAAAGAGCATCCCGATAGCCCGGTGGTGGTGGTGTTCGATGCCAAGGGCAAGACCTTTCGCGACGAGCTGTTTGAGCACTACAAGTCGCACCGCCCGCCAATGCCGGACGACCTGCGCGCGCAGATCCAGCCGATCCACGACATCATCGATGCCATGGGCCTGCCGCGCCTGGTGATCGACGGTGTGGAAGCGGACGACGTGATCGGTACCCTGGCACTGCAGGGCGCCGAGCTGGGCATGGATGTCATCATCTCCACCGGCGACAAGGACATGGCGCAGCTGGTGCGCCCCGGCGTCACCCTGGTGAACACCATGTCCAACACGGTGCTGGACGTCGATGGAGTAAAAGAAAAGTTCGGTGTGGGGCCGGAGCTGATCATCGACTTTCTCGCGTTGATGGGCGACAAGGTGGACAACATCCCCGGTGTACCCGGCGTTGGTGAGAAAACCGCGCTGGCGCTGCTGCAGAATCTCGGCAGCCTGAAAGACATCTACGCAAATCTGGATGCCATTGCTTCGATCAACGTGCGCGGCGCCAAAACCCTCGGCAAAAAAATGGCCGAACACAAGGACGCCGCAGACATGTCCTACGTACTTGCCACCATCAAGACCGACGTGGCGATGGAGCACAGGCCCGATGCGCTGGCCAATGGCGAGCCGGACAGCGAACGATTGCGCGAGCTGTTCACCGAACTGGAGTTCCGCAGCTGGGTGGATGAGCTCGGCGGCGGCGGGGATGCTGAGTCGGCGGTGGAAGCGCTGGCGGTCGAGCGCAACTACAGCGTCATCACCGATGAAAAGGAACTGGATAACTGGCTGGAAAGACTGAAAAACGCTGAGGTGTTTGCCTTCGACACCGAAACCACCAGCCTCAACTACATGCAGGCGAAACTGGTGGGGGTGAGCTTTGCGGTGGAAGCCGGAGAGGCAGCCTATCTGCCACTCGCCCACGACTTTATGGGTGCGCTCGCACAGGTGGACTTCGACAGCGCGCTCAACAAGCTCAAGCCCATTCTCGAGAGCGAGAAGTACCGGAAAGTCGGCCAGAACCTCAAGTACGACAGCCATATCCTGGCCAACTACGGTATCGAACTGCGCGGCATCGCGCGCGATACCATGCTTGAGTCATACGTGCTGAACAGCACTGCCGGTCGCCACGATATGGACAGCCTGGCGCAGATGTATCTCGGTGAAACCACGATCAAGTTCGAGGACATCGCCGGCAAGGGCGCCAAGCAGCTCACCTTCAACCAGATCGAACTGGACAAGGCAGGCCCCTACGCGGCGGAGGATGCGGATATCACCCTGCGCCTGCATCGCGAGCTGAGCAGTCGTCTCGAAAAAGAGCCCAGCCTGGTAAAAGTGCTCGACGAGATTGAAATGCCACTGGTGCCAATACTTACCCGCATCGAGCGCAACGGGGCCTATATCGATGCGGCGATGCTGAAAAAGCAGTCCGGTGAGTTGGAACAGAAAATGCGCGAGCTGGAGCAAAAGGCATTTGAGGAAGCGGGGGAAGAATTTAATCTCGGTTCCACCAAACAGCTCGGTACCATTCTGTTTGAGAAACTGCAGATCCCGGTGATCAAGAAAACTCCCAAGGGGGCGCCGTCTACCGCGGAGCCGGTGCTGCAGGAACTGGCGCTGTCCCACCGACTGCCGGCACTGATCATGCAGTACCGCGGCATGGCCAAGCTGAAAAATACCTATACCGACAAGCTGCCGCTGATGATCGACCCGGCCACCGGCCGTGTGCACACGTCTTACCACCAGGCGGTGGCCGCTACCGGGCGCCTGTCGTCTTCGGATCCTAACCTGCAGAACATTCCGATCCGCACCGAGGAGGGCCGCCGTATCCGCCAGGCGTTTGTGGCCGATCCGCGCATCAACGGCGGCAGCGTGATTGTGGCCGCAGACTATTCACAGATTGAACTGCGCATCATGGCGCATCTGTCTGGCGACAAAGGTCTGCTGGACGCCTTCGCCGAGGGGGCCGATATCCACCGCGCGACCGCTGCGGAGGTATTCGAGGTGCCGGCGCAGGAAGTCAGCGACGAACAGCGCCGCCGCGCCAAGGCGATCAACTTCGGCCTGATTTACGGTATGAGCGCCTTCGGTCTCGCCAAGCAGCTGGATATTCCGCGCGCAGATGCGCAGACCTATATCGACCGCTATTTCGCGCGCTATCCCGGGGTCCTCGCGTATATGGAAAATACCCGCAAGCAGGCGGCGGACAAGGGCTATGTGGAAACCCTGTTCGGCCGCCGTCTGTACCTGCCGGAGATCAACTCGCGCAACGCCATGCAGCGCCAGGCCGCCGAGCGCACCGCGATCAACGCACCGATGCAGGGCACCGCGGCGGACATCATCAAGCGCGCGATGATCGCGGTGGACGGTTGGTTGCGCGAGGAAAAACTCAAGACCCGCCTGATCATGCAGGTGCACGATGAGCTGGTACTGGAAGTGCCGGCGGACGAGCGCGAGCGGGTGGTGAAGCGGCTTCCGGAATTGATGCAGGGGGCGGCGAAACTGGATGTGCCGCTGATTGCGGATCTGGGAGAGGGGGCGAACTGGGATGAGGCGCACTAAATGTAAGAGTCCCGGAACTTGGATGCGAAGGTGCCGATGCCGGGTACTGCCTTGTGAGACCTTCTAAAACAGGGATGTTTTATAAGAGCCCCCAGGGATGGGGTCACGGCGTGTCTCACAAGGCAGTACCCGGTAGCGGCGCCGCCAGAGCGTCCCGTTTCAACGCGCCACTAAATATTTTTTCGATTTTTTTCAGAAACGGCGGAACTACCCGAAAACGGGGCTCTCTAAGAAGCAGATCGTTGGATTGCAACATCATCCCCAAAGCTTAGTCAGAAGCCCCTCGCCCCGAGACTACCCCCATCGGGGCTTTTTTTTGCCTGAATTTTGAGCGACTGATGGCGCGTGTGCCTGAACATTACCTACAGGCGCGGGTTTTGATCACCTGCGGGGGAATAAAGTCTCAGAACAGAAATAATATGCCCCCGGCTGGGAGAAATGTGGGATACAGTTTCAGCATCCGACAGTGGCGAAAAAAGTGGGGAACCTTCGCCGCCGAGCTTAGTCTTTGTATTGAAGGAAATGCATCGGATGCAGTGGAATTTGGGTGAGAACCCAAGGATGCGCCCGTCCCCCTGGGCGCATTCCCCAAGTGCCCGTCCCCAAGGGCACTGACCCCTGGCCGGCAGCTGCAATCTGCCGGCTTTTTTTTGCC
This sequence comes from Microbulbifer harenosus, assembly GCF_005771435.1. Taxonomy (GTDB): domain Bacteria; phylum Pseudomonadota; class Gammaproteobacteria; order Pseudomonadales; family Cellvibrionaceae; genus Microbulbifer; species Microbulbifer harenosus. The sequence goes on along the minus strand of NZ_VANI01000016.1, from coordinate 101,205 downwards.
TGTCTTTCCGACAAGGTCACTTCTTCATTCCGGTTTGCACCGGGAAATCGGGCACTTAATTACAGTCTAGTAGAATTCTGGCGGAGCAAGCCTCCTGTGCGTAGCAGAGTCCCGCTTTATCAATTGAAAATGATAATGCTTCGCATTAGCATGGTTTCGAGTAGACTTTCTGTATGCCCGGAACGAGGAGTTGCCGTGAACCTGAGATATCTGTGTGCCAACCACCGCCAGTGGTTGATGAGTGATGCGCGCCGCGCGGAGCAGGCGTGGCTGGACTGGCTGGAGCGGGGCAGCCTGCTGTGCGAGGAGGGGCAGTTCGCCGAGGCGGTGCCGTTTCTGGGGTGTGCGTTTGAGTTGGCAGACTTCCTGCTCGGTGCGCGCGCACCGGGATATTCTGTGGCCGCGATGCGCTTTACCGACAGCGCACGCCTGTTGATCGACGCCTACCGCCAGCGCGGTGACAGCGGGCACGCCAATTATGTACTGGTCACCTCCAGTTCCCGCCTGGCGCGGGAGTTGGCGGACCGCGCCCGCTACCAGCTGACGGCGGACTGTATTCGCACGCTGTACACTGCCGAGGCGAGCATTCCCGAGCCCTGGCGCGGGCGCGTTCGCGATGCGCGGGCCGGCGGGGTCCAGGCGGCTGTGGGCAGTGCGGCAACAAGGTTGCACTGAAAGAGGGGGGAGCCCCATGTCCGCGCGCGACAATTACCTCAAGATTCAGATCAGCCAGCAGGCGCTGGCGTCGTTGATTGCCGGCCGCCATCTCACCGCGGAACAGCTGCGGGGGTTAAACCCCGCGGCCCGAAGGGTGTTGCGCAGGATTCTGCTGGACAGCCTTAAAGAAGAGGCGCTTGGCAGCAATCCCTGAGCCCACCTGCGCCACTGCCTGCCGTACACACGTTTAATCCGAGTTGCCGTCCTCGCTGCCGGCGTCTTCCTCATCTATCTCCTGTGGCTCTCCCGCAGGCAGTGCCAGCCACTGGTTCAGGCGCTGTTCGAGCTTTTCCAGCCCCTGGCGTTTGGTGGCCGAGAAGGTCTGCACCGTCACATTGGTAAACAGGTTGAGGGCTTTCAGCTCCTTTTCCACCGCAAAACGCGCGTTGTTGGCGGGGCCGTTCTTCAGCTTGTCGGCTTTGGTCAACAGGATATGCGCCGGCAGGCCGGAGCTGACCGCCCAGGTCAGCATATGCAGGTCAAACTCCTTCAGCGGCTGGCGGATATCCATCAGCAGCACCAGCCCCTTCAGGCAGCGGCGCTGTTCCAGGTAAAAAGCCAGGTGGCGCTGCCACTCGTCCTTCATCGAGCGGGTTACCTTGGCGTAGCCATAGCCGGGAAGGTCGACCAGGCGCTGATGTTCAGTCAGTGAGAAAAAATTGATCAGTTGGGTGCGCCCCGGAGTCTTGGAGGTGCGCGCCAGCTTGCCGTTGTTGGTAAGCGCGTTGATGGCGCTGGACTTGCCGGCGTTGGAGCGCCCGGCAAATGCCACTTCGGCACCGGAATCCTCCGGGCATTCGGCGAGGGTGGGCGCGCTGGTAAGGAATTGCGCGCGGCGAAAATTGATTTGTTCTGGATTGGATTCAGACATGAGTCTTCCCGGTACACTCAGATGGCGCGCAAGTATATAATGCCGCGGTTTTATCGTCGCTGATGGCTGCCGGGCGTATGGTTGCTGCCAGCAACGAAGATCGGATGCAGAACCTCAGCGCGCAACAGGACGACGTATGAACAGCATTATAAAGAAGGCCGCTCTGGCTTTGGGGATGGTGGCGTTTGCCCAGTTGGGCCACGCCGCCGGTGACGCCAGTGCGGGCCAGGCCAAGGCGGCCGTTTGCGCGGCCTGCCACGGTGCGGATGGCAACAGCCCGGCGCCGACCTTTCCGAAAATCGCCGGTCTCGGTGAGAAGTACCTGCTCAAGCAGATGCACGACATCAAGGATGGCACGCGCAAAGTGCCGGAGATGACCGGCATGCTGGACAACCTGAGCGATCAGGACATGGCCGACGTGGCGGCGTATTTCAACGCCCAGAACATGCAGCTGTCCGGCTCCGAAGCGTTCTCCGTGATGCTGAACAGCGGTGACAACGTCGATGGTCTGGCGCTGGGTCGCAAAGTGTTCCGCGCTGGTAACTCAACCACCAATGTCCCCGCATGCATGGGCTGCCACTCTCCCACCGGTCAGGGAAATGCCCCTGCGGGCTATCCGCGTCTGTCCGGTCAGTATGCCGAGTATGTGGAAAAACAGCTGCGGGCTTTCCGCGAGGGCACCCGCGCCAACGACGGTGATACCCGTGTCATGCGCAGTGTGGCCAAGCAGTTGTCCGATGCCGAGATCAAGGCGGTCGCCAATTATGTGGCCGGTTTGACCGAGTAATCGGCAACAGAGCAGGATAAAGAGGCCGGTCACTGACCGGCCTTGTCGTTTTTAGCGTATGGTTTCCGGGTTTTGGGACGCGGTTTTCGGAAGCCGGGTTGCGCCGCCCGCGTGGAACTTCAATAATTCCCACGGTCTATATTCAGGCCGGCGTCAGCTACCCAGGCGGACAATGCCGGCGGTAAACAGAATAAACGTTTGGAGTGAGTACTTATGAGAGCCGTTGTCGCCCTATTTACCATGCTGCTGAGCCTCGCGGCCTGCGCCCAGGAAACCCCGGGGAAGTTCAACGCCGGTGAGTACTACGAAGTGCTGCCCCAGGCCGTCGCCCAGGACGACAAAAGCAAGGTCGAGGTAACCGAACTCTTCTGGTACGGCTGCGGCCACTGCTACCACTTCGAGGCGCCGCTGAAGAAGTGGAAGAAAGACATGCCCGCCGACGTGGCGCTGGTTAAGATCCCCGCTATCTGGCAACCGGTGATGGAAATTCACGCGCGTCTGTTCTATGTGGCTGAGGCCATGGGTGTGCTGGACAAAATGCACGACCCAATCTTCAGCGCCATTGCCCAGCAGCGCAAAATGTTTGCCACCCGCGACGGTCGCGAGTGGAAGGCGGACGACGCCGCCATCGCCGAGCTGTTCGACAAGAATGGCGCTGACGGCGCCAAAGCGGTGAAACTGATGGACTCCTTCGCCATCAACAGCAAGATCAAGCAGGGCCAGGCCAAGCAGCGCGCCTACAAACTCTCCGGTACCCCGGAGATGGTCGTGGCGGGCAAATACCGTGTAAGCACCTCACTGCCAGGCTATAAGGGCAAATCCGACGGCCAGCAGATCATGCTGGACGTGGTCGACTTCCTGGTGGAGAAAGAGCGCGCCGAAAAGGGCTGATCGCCGCCGCCGCCGAAACCCCGCCGCGCGCGGGGTTTTTTGTATCTGCGCGCCTCGTCTCCCCGGCCTGGCGCCGCCGCTGCTACGCTAAAGCGGGGTGCCGAAAAAATTCCGCCAGCTCTGGTTCCGCGCCGTTCGCATGACCCGATACCGCCCGTTTCATTACATCGCACTGCTGCTGTCCCTGTGGATCTGGATCGACCCCGCTTGGGCCCAGCAACAGCTCCCCGACAGGAAAAGTGAACAGGACATCGCCGCAAAAGCGCTGAGCCTATTGTCGTTCGTCGCCGTCGACTATGCCGAAGCAGTGGCCGACGGCGCTATCCGCGACCGCAAGCTGTACCGCCAGCAGCAGAACAACGTCGATGTCGCCACTGCGCTGCTGCAGCAGCTGCCAGACAAACCGGGCCGCGCCCAGCTGGAGGACAGCCTCAAAGAGCTTGCCCGGCTGATCGCCGACCGCGCCGCTCCCGATCTGGTGCGCCGGCGCGCGAATACCGCTGCCGATCGCCTCGCCGCGCTCTACCAGTTGCCGCGCTCGCCAGCGGAGTCCCTGCCTTCCGGTGACGAAGCTCAGGCGCTGTATCGGGACCGCTGCAGCCGATGCCACGGCGTGCGCGGCGACGCTGCGCAGCCGGAGCGGCGCCTCGACGACCCGGTGCGCATGGCCAACTTGAGCCTCTACGACTTCTACAACGTACTCGAACCCACCCGCAACGACGCCCATGATGCTGACCTGGACGGCGACCTCAGCAGCCGCCAGCGCTGGGCCCTTGCGGTTCTGGTTGCGGGCTTTGCCGCTCCCGATATCGCGCCGGCACCGCAGCTGGCAGAAAAATATCCCGCGCTTGTGGGCCTTCCCGGCATGGCGGTACTGCGCCCGGCAGAGTTGCCGGAAGAGGCCCGCAACGCCCTTATGTGGTGGCGGGCCCACCCTGCGGAAACCCGCCATCTACAACATCCGCTGGCGCGTGCCGCTGGTCTTCTGTACCTGGCGCAGGCCGCGTACCGCGCTGGCGATATCGCCAGTGCCTACCACCAGTTGATGCTCGCTTTGCGCGAGGGCTACCTGGAATCCCGCCCCCAACTGGCGGAACGCAACGCCGCGCTCACCGCGCAATTGGACCAGCAGTGGCAGGAACTGCGCGGCGCCATCCTCGACCAGGCGCCCACCAACGAAGTTATCGAAAAATTTCAGCGCCTGCAGAGCAACGTGGTGCGCGCCCGCGAGAAGTTGCAGCCAAGCAGCGGCTCCGGGATTTATGGTTGGGGGGCATTGCTGTTTATCGCCGCGCTCGGATTGGGTGTGCTGCTGTGGTACCGACTGCGCTCTCGGCACTCCTAGTGTGTGTCTGGCGCGGAAACAAAGATTTTTGTCGCTTCCGCTGCCACAGTTGAGATTTACGTCTAGGCTTTTAATTAGGTTGTGCAAATAACCGCCAGTCGTAGAACCCAACAGAGAAGAGTGCCGCATGAAGTTGTTGCGTCAGTTGTCCTTCCGTCCTGTTCTCCTTTCGCTGCTGCAGGCCTACATCCTTGTACTCGCAGTGTTCTTCCTGCTTCCCGTCATCGCGTCCGCCCAGGAGCAGACTGCAAACCAGGCCGCCGCCCGGCAGTGGGCTGGCAACTGGCTCGTAGTCGGGCAGGGTGATGAACAGCTGGTGTGGCAGCTCAAGGCGGACGGCACCGGATTTGCCCACGGCTTTCGCGCCGATGGCCAGCTCACCCACGGTTTCGCGATCTCCTGGCGTATGGATGGCGACACGGTGCGCATCCGCACCGGTGGCACCCTGCACTGCAACAGCGGCATGGTGTACGCGCAATTTACCGGTTGGAGTCCTGTCACCCTAGACTTCAACGTGATTGACGGTCGTCACTGGCGCCAGCACAACGGTGGCATTCTCGCCTTCCAGCGCCGTCTGCCCAATTGGGAAACCCCCAACCACGGTGCCGAATGCCCCAATCTGTACCGGGCCGACGGCAGGGATACCCAGCAGACCGCATCCGCGGGCAACCAATAAGGGTTGCCGGACACGCAGACCACGGCAAAACGTGGCGGCGCAGCGAAGTTTCCACCGTCAGTGCGGTCAGGTAAGACCCTCCGGCGGTGCGGAACTGCGGGCCGGACCCGATCGACGAAACCAGTTTCAGGGATGAATAAAGCGCAAGCGGAGACCGGCTGTGAAACAGCAACGCTTTATTCCCACACTGTTGCTGGCGGTATTCACCGCCCTTGCCCTGAGTGCCGGTGCGGCGCCCCAGAGCAGCGCACGTGCCACCGATGCGCAGGAAGGTGCCGCCACGCCGGAAGAAGAACCGCAGGAAACCGGAACAGAGGGCGACGCCGAAGCCGAGTACCGCGGCTGGCAGGCAAAATCCCGTCTGCAAGCCGATCAGTGGGTGGGCAACTGGCTGATTTCCCGCGACGGTGAAGCCCAGCACGTGTGGAGCCTGAACAAGGATGGCAGCGGCCGCTCCTACGCCTTTTCCGAGCAGGGCGGCAAGATGGAGTTTGCTTACGGCTATGACATCCGCTGGTATTTCGATCCTTTCACCCAGATGGCCAACATCAAGACCGAGCGCCGCATCGTGTGCCGAGGCGGCAAGGTTTATCCCTATTTCCTCACCCTGAAATCCTACGAAAGTGATTACGCGGTAAAGGGCAAGTACGCCTGGCAGACCACCTGGACCGAAGCCAGCATTGGCACCAACTACCTGCATAAGTCCCTGGTGGTATTTGTGGCGCCGTTGTCCGGCTGGCACAACCCGGAGAAAGATGCGCCCTGCCCGGTATTCCCGCACATGGATATCGAGAAGGATATCGATCTGGCGCTGGATCGCTGGGACATGGAGGCGGCGCGCGAGCAGGAGCTGGTGGACACCACGCCCGTGGAAGGTGAACCCGAATTTGATGGCGAAGAGTTCGGCCCGGCCCAGAGCACCCCTGCGAATAAGCCCGACGCGCTGCGGCAACAGCGCAAGCAGAGCGCCAAAGCCCGGGTGAAAGACCGCGCCGCCAAGCCCGGCAGCAGACCCCGAAAACGCCAGCCCAACTGATTCCAGATCAATCCGGAGACGCCCATGAACGCACAGGTAAAGATCGAGCAGCTATTACAACGCCTGAGCCCGATTCTCAACCGGGAGCCGCTGGTGATGTGCGAGCTGAGTGAGGAGCAGTTGCAGCAGCTGCTCGGCGAGTGTCTGTGCATTTTTCGCGAGCGCGAGGGGCTGTGTGCGCTGCTGCCGCGGGAGGTCGCCGAGCGCGAAAACCTGGCCAGGGTAGGGGAATTCCGCCAGATCACCCTGCACTTTTCCTCCTGCCTGCAGGTCCCCGGACTCACCGCCATCATGGTGCGAGAGTTGGCGGATGCCGGTATTCACGCCAACGTGGTCTCCGCCCGCTACCACGAGCACATCCTGGTCAGCGAGCGCGACACCGCCCAGGCCATGCAGATACTGCACGGCATCAGCAACCGCCTGCAGTACAGCTGAACGCACGTAAAACCGCATCTAGACCGACACTGTGGCGGCAGGGAGTGCCGCGAAGGAGCTCCCCCGCCGACCATGCATATTGCCTATCCTGCACCGCTGCCCCACGGCCGCATTCGACAGTTGTTGCCGGATTTCTTTGTGGTAAGGGGCAGCGCGCGTATCGCCCCCGGCGTGGTGGTCAATCGCAACATGGGCATAGTGCGCAGCGGTGATGATCTATTGCTGGTAAATCCGGTGCGCCTCTGTCCCACCACAGAAGAGCGCCTGCGCGATCTGGGGCGGGTGCGTCAAGTGGTCCGCCTTGGCTACTACCACGGCTGTGACGATCTCTACTACCGCGACCGTTTCAACGCATTCTTCTGGCGCCAGGCGCTCTCCGACCACTACCCGCTGCCGCCGGCGGACCAGCTGCTCAGTGACGGTGGTCCCAGCCCTATCCACGGCGGACGCGTGTTCGAATTCAGCAACAGCCAAGTACCCGAGGCGGCGCTGCTTATCCCCCAGGCCGGCGGTCTGCTGCTCACCTGCGATGCGCTGCAATACTGGGCCGGCTGGATCGGCTGCAACTGGGCGGGCAGGTGGGCGCTGCGCCTCAGTGGCGTCCATCAGGGGATGCTGGTGGCGCCGGCCTGGTGTCGCCGCGCCACCCCGCAATACGAGAACAGCCGGCGTTGGCTTGCCGCGGATTTCCGGCGGTTGCTGAGCCTGCCGTTCTACCATCTGCTGGGGGCCCACGGTGACTTCTGTGCCGACCGCGCCCACGAACTGGCCGAGCGCGCGATCGTCAGCAGTTTTGCAACTCTTGCGCTGCGGCACTGATCGCACCGCCTCCTCCTCTGAGCGTGAGCCGCCGCCGCGAAAGCGGCTCGCGTGTTAAGCTGCGCCACCAACCCTCCTACGAATAGCCAAGCGAACGCAATCCATTCAGAGTCCAGCATGAAAATATCCGCTCTCGCCAGCGGCCTGGTGATCGCCAGTGCGCTGCTTGCCGCGTGCAACGGCGACCTGCAGCCCCAATCCCAGACTGCATCACAACCTTCCATGCCATCCCAGTCCGGCGCCGACAGCGCGCGGATGAAACAGGACGTGGAGTTCCTGTCCGCCGACGCCCTCGCCGGCCGCCAGACAGGCAGCGCCGGTTACCAGCAGGCCGCGGACTATGTGGCCGCGCGCTTCAAGACCCTCGGTCTTCAGTCCATCACCGGCGACGACTATTTCCAGCCGGTGCCGTTTCGCGAGGCGAGCTGGGCCGGAGAGCGCGCAAGCCTGGTGTTGCACAGCCGCGACGGGGACGTCCGCCTGAAACTGGGTGAGGACTTTATCGCCGGGCCGCCCACCATCGCCGAGCAGACCGCCGTCAGCGGTGAGCTGGTGTTCGTGGGCTACGGCATCGAGGCGCCGGAGTTCGGTCTCGACGACTACGCCGGCCTCGACCTCAAGGGCAAAATCGCGGTTATCCTGGATGGGCGCCCGCCGCAGCTGCCGAACGAAGTGGGTGCCCACTACGCCTCCGGGCGCACCAAGCGCGAAACCGCGGCTGCCCATGGCGCGGTGGGCTACGTCACCCTCAACACTCCGGCGCGGGAAGCCCGCCGCCCGTTCGCGCGCTCCGCCGAACACCTGGCGGAACCGGGTTTTGACTGGCTGCGCGCCGACGGCGTACCGGGCAATGCGGTCGCCGGTATGCACCCGGGTGCGGTGCTGGATATGCCCGCGGCGAAGAAACTCTTCGCCGGCGCGCCCAAGGATCTCGATGCGATTTTTGCCGAGTTGGAAAAGGGCGAGACCCCCAAGGGTTTCGCACTGCCCGCCCGCGCGAGCCTCGCCAGCCAGTCGAGCCACAAGAAAATTCTGAGCCCCAACGTGGTCGGCCTGCTGCCGGGCAGCGATCCGAAACTGAAAGACGAGTACGTGGTGTTCTCCGCGCACCTCGACCATATCGGCGTGAGCGCCGCAGCGCACGGCGAAGAGGGTGGCCATGACAAGGTGAATAATGGCGCCCAGGACAATGCCGCCGGTATCGCGGTGATGCTGGAAGTAGCGCGCCTGTTCACTGAATCCGGTAGGGCGCCGCGCCGCTCCATACTGTTTGTCGCGGTGACGGCGGAAGAGGAGGGACTGCTCGGTTCCGATTATTTCGCCCAGCATCCGCCGGTCGCAGGCAAATCAATGGTGGCGAATATCAACCTGGATATGCCGATGCTGCTCTACCCGTTCCAGGATGTGATCGCGTTCGGCGCGGAGCACTCGAGCCTCGGCGAGACCGCGGCCCACGCCGCGCAGAAAACCGGCCTCAAGCTGAGCCCGGACCCGATGCCGGAGCAGGTAATTTTCGTGCGCAGCGACCACTACAGCTTCGTGCGCCAGGGCGTGCCGTCCATTTACCTGATCACCGGCCGCGAAGCGGTCGATCCGAAGATCAACGGCACCGAAGCACAGGTTGAATTCCTCAAATCCCGCTACCACCGCCCCAGTGATGAGGCGGATGAGCAGATCAGCTATGTGGCAGCCAAGCAGTTTGCGGATGTGAATTTCGCGATTGCGCGGGAAGTGGCTAACTCCGAGAAAAAGCCGAGCTGGAATGCCGGGGATTTCTTTGGGGATCTGTACACCCCGAAAACTGACACAGCGCGACATTGAACCAGATCGACCGGGTAGACAGATCAAAATTTCAGGAATGTCTGGTTAGTTCCGGTCGGAATTGGTTCAAAACCGCGTTGTGCAGCTGGTAGTGGTTGGTCAGTTTGTGTACCATTTCCGGCCGCGCTGGCGGCGGGTGATTTTGCCGCCAGTTTCCGATTCCACAGGCGACCGGAAAACCAGGGCTTTACCCGGTGCCTGCCATTTTCCAGAGGGGTGGGGTTCGTCTCCATTGAATAGCCGGTGTCAGAATTCACTATTTCCGCATGGCGCGCCTGGGCGCCAGGCGTCAGCGATGCTGTGGAATGGCGGCGCTGGCGCCAAGGTGAACTGAGCTTCGCCGACGAGGCTATCCCGGATACCGGTTTTCTGCCGGCCATGCAGCGTCGCCGCCTGAGCCCCCTGGCAAAGGCGGCCATGTCCACGGCCCACCCCCTGCTGAATGGCCGCGATTTGCCGGTGCTCTGTTGCTCCGTGCATGGCGAAGCCAAACGCACATACGCACTCCTGCAGGACGTCGCGGCAGCGCAGCCGCTTTCGCCGACTGCATTTGGTCTCTCTGTACACAATGCCATCGTCGGTCAGATGTCCATTTCCCTCGGAATCCGTTCGCCGGCACTGGCACTGGCGGGGGGCGATTTCCCATTGCTGAGCGGATTTATCGAGGCGGCCGCCATGCTGGCGGAAGGGGCGTCGGAAATGTTGCTGCAATTCTATGAAGAGCCGCTCCCCGAGCTGTATCTGCACAACACCGCCAGCCCGCAGCGCATATGTGCCACCAGTCTGCATCTGCAAGCAGCCGGCGTCCATGCCACCAGTCCGTCGCGTGGTTATACGGCCCGTCTCTCAAATGGATCACCGGCACAGGCAACTTCTGCGTTTGAGCAGCCCGAATACCAGCTGCCGCTGATCACCGCATTGGTGGATGGCCGTGGCAGCTTGCCACTCGGGCAGGGTTGGCAACTGACGTTGGAGAAAATCGAAGAGCAGGGAGGTGGCGATGCCTGATTCACCCACGACTTCCATCGCACCCGCCGTCAACAAGCGTCGCGATCACTACTGGCTGCGCCTGCTGGCGACCGCCGCGGCATTCAGCCTGTTTGGTGTGGGCGGGCTGGTGCTGCGATTTGTGCTGTTCCCACCGCTGAAATTGTTGTACCGCGACCCCGCAGTGCGCCAGCGCAAGGCGCGCAATATCGTCCAGGCAGGCTTCAGATCCTTTATCGGGTTCATGCATGTCACCGGTATCTACACCTACCGGATGCAGGGTGAAGAAAAACTGCGGGAGCCCGGCCGGCTGGTGCTGGCCAATCATCCGTCGCTGATCGACGTGGTCTTCCTGATCTCACGGATTCCCAACGCCAACTGCATCGTGAAAGCGAGTCTGTTCCGCAACCCTTTTATGCGCGGTGCGGTCACCACCGCCGGATACATTCCCAACGACGACCCGGAAAAAATCATTGCGATGGCCGCCGAATCGCTGGCGCGGGGTGAAAGTGTGGTGCTGTTCCCAGAGGGCACGCGCACGGTGCCGGGCAGAGAGTTGCGCCTGCAGCGCGGCGCCGCCTATATGGCCCTGCGGGCGGGCGTAACGCCGACCCTGGTGACTATTCGCTGCAACCCCCCCATGCTGATGAAGAATGTGCCCTGGTACAGCATCCCGAAATCCCGGCCGCATTTTGAATTTGAAGTTACCGATGGTGAGCAGCTGATCCCGCTCAAGGATCTGCAGGAAACGCCGCTCGCAGCGCGAAAAATTACCCATCAATTAAAAGTGTATTTCACTGAGGAGCACGCGGCGTGAGCAATCTGGTAGAAGAGCTCAAGGTTCTGATTATCGATGTACTGAACCTGGAAGACGTAACCCCGGCCGATATCCAGGCGGAAGAGCCCCTGTTTGGCGAAGGTCTCGGCCTCGACTCTATTGACGCACTGGAGCTCGGTTTGGCACTGCAGAAGAAATACAACATCAGTATCGACGCAGAAAACGAAAACACCAAAACCCACTTTGCCAGCGTGAATAACCTGGCGAAATTTGTGGCAGAGAGCCAGGGCGTCTGATTCGCGTACCCCTGGGAAAAAGAGAAAGAACGATGTTTGAAAACAGAGAAGCCATTTTTATCCAGCTGAAAGACATTCTGGTTGAGATGTTTGAAGTGGAAGCGGAAGACGTGCGCGAAGACGCGCATCTTTCAGACGACCTGGATATCGACAGTATTGATGCCGTCGATCTGATCGTGCGCCTGAAAGAACTCACTGGCAAAAAGATTGCGCCGGAAGAATTCAAAAATGTGCGCACCGTCGGGGACGTGGTCACCGCCATAGAAAAGGTCGTGGCCGAGTAATGTCGCGACTTGCGCAGGCCATTCTGGTATTGGTTGTCACCGCGTATCCGTTCGCGGTCTATTTCGGCATCCAGTACCTTTCCTTGGGCTATCTGCTGGCGTTGTTGCTGGCGGTGGCCGGGCTGCGCCTGCTACTGATATTTCAGGGCAAAGCGGAAGGCAGTGCCGGCGGCCGCATAAGTGCTGGCGCTCTGGCCGCAATCCTCGCGGTTCTTGCCGCCACCAGCTGGCTGCGCGGTAATAGCGAAGGCCTGCTCTGGTACCCGGTTTTGTGCAATCTGCTGATGCTGGGTGTTTTTGCCCACAGCCTGTACTTCCAATCGCAGACGGTGATTGAACGGTTGGCGCGGGTCCGCGAGCCGGAGCTGCCGTCAAGCGGCGTTGCCTACACCCGCCGGGTTACCCAGGTATGGTGTGGGTTCTTCGTTCTCAACGGCGGCCTTGCCGCCGCCACTGCGCTGCGTGGTGATCTGGAAATGTGGACTCTGTACAACGGCCTGGTTTCCTACCTGCTGATGGGCCTGTTGCTGGCCGGTGAGTGGCTGGTGCGCAGTCGCGTACGCCGCGACAGCGCAACCTCCTGACGACCGGTGGACGCTATGCAGTGGCAGCAGCTTTTCGGCTATTCCGCGGACGACGCACTTGTCTGTGCTGCCGCCGATGGCCGTAAAATTTCCTTCGCGGAATTCAAGCGCGATCTCGCCGCTGCCTGTGCATATTTACACAGTGCCGCAGCGCAGACACCGCGCAAGCGCGCCGCGCTTTTCTGCACCGATACCTATCAGTTTTGTGTTTGGCTGTGCGCTGGCCTCGGTTGCAATCTGCAACTGGTGATTCCTGCCAACAACAAGCGCGCGACAGCGAACGCGCTCGAAGCCATCGATCTTTGGCTGGGGGAATGGCCTTCACAGACCTCCGCCGTGGCGGCCTTGCCTCTGAGCGACACCGCCGTAAATGCGCTGCCACAGACGTTCGAAGGTGCGCTGCAACTGTTTACTTCCGGCAGCAGCGGTGAGCCGCAGAGTATCGACAAAACCCTGCCGCAGTTGATGGCGGAAATCACCGCGCAACAGCGGCAATGGGCCGAGCGCACCGCCAACTGCGCCGTGCTCGCCACGGTGAGTCATCAACACATTTACGGCCTGTTGTTCCGGTTGTTGTGGCCGCTCTCCAGCGGTCGCCCGTTTGCCGGCAGAACCTATGTGGATGTGGCCGCGTTGCTGGAAGACGCGGAGCAGCTGGCTCCGGCGTTGTGGGTCGCAAGCCCCGCACAGTTGAGCCGGCGCAATGAAACCTGGGCGTGGCACAAGGCCGCGCATCTCAACGGAATTTTTTCTTCCGGTGGGCCACTTGCCGCCGAGGACTCCGCCGCCATTGCCGCGCTCAGTGGACACTGGCCGCTGGAAATCTACGGCAGCACCGAAACCGGCGGCATTGCGTGGCGGCAGCAGCAGGACGGCAACATCCTGTGGACGCCGCTGGCCGGCGTGCAGCTCAGTACCCACACCTGCGGGGAATCTCCAACGCCGTTGTTGCAGGTCCAGTCGCCGTGGGTCGCGTCCGGTTTTACCACGCAGGACTGTGTGACCTTTGTGGGCGAGCGCTTTGAGCTGAAAGGGCGCGCCGACACCATTGCGAAAATCGAGGAAAAGCGGATTTCCCTCACCCAGGTGGAAAGATTGCTGGCGGCTTCGCCACTGGTGGCCAGTGCGAGGGTTCTGGTATTGCCCAAAAATACCCGGCGCAGTCGCGATGTTCTGGGTGCACTGGTTGTGCTCAGCGCGGTAGGCGCTGAAGAATTAAATACACGGGGCAAATCGACACTGGTGCGGCAGTTGCGCACCTGGCTGGCGCCGGACCTCGACGGGGTGGCCGTCCCCAGGTCCTGGCGGTTTGTCGGCGAGATCCCGGTCAATCAACAGGGCAAAAGCCCGAGAGAGCTGTTGATGCAAGCGTTTGAGCACGACCAATCGTTTTCTGTTCCGGCGGCGATGCTGCCGAAGGTTGAGTTCGCCGAACAAGATGGTGAGGACGGTTCGCAGCGTAAAAGCGCGCGCGTCAAACTGCGCATTCCGCGGGATCTTCCCTGCCTGCCGGGGCATTTTGACACGGCACCGGTCGTGCCCGGCGTGGTACAGCTAGATTGGGCGATGCATTTCGGCAAGCAGTTGCTGCAGATTCCCGGCGAATTTTCCGGTATGGAAAATATCAAATTCAAGCAATTGCTGGTGCCCGAAGAGCAGGCCGAACTGGAGCTTTCCTTCGACATTGACAAGCAGAAACTGACGTATCGTTTTTTTTGGGACGGCGACGAATTCAGCAGCGGCAGGTTGAGTTTCCACAATGTTTAAGCCCTGCTTTGTCATCCCCGTGTACAACCACGAAGGCGCCATTCCATCCACGCTGGAATCCCTGCGTGCGTTCGACCTGCCCTGCGTACTGGTGGATGACGGTTGCGATGCCTCGTGCCGGGAAACGCTGCGGCACCTTGCGGATGCCAACCAGAATTGGGTGCATCTTGTCGTGCGGACGCAAAATGGCGGCAAGGGCGCGGCCGTAAAATCTGGCCTGCGCGCGGCACATGAACTCGGCTACAGCCACGGCATTCAGGTAGACGCGGACGGTCAGCACAATCCGGCCGATATTCCCCAGTTCATCCGGCACAGCACCGAGCAACCACAGGCACTGGTGTGCGGCTACCCGGTGTATGACCAGTCTGTACCCATGGGCCGGTATATCGCCCGCTATCTCACCCACGTCTGGGTGTGGATCAATTCTCGCTCCCTGGAAATTCGCGATTCCATGTGCGGCCTGCGCAGTTATCCGCTGGCCGAGACGGTGGCGCTGCTGGACGAAGAGTACACGGGCGACCGCATGGATTTTGATCCGGAAATTCTGGTGCGCTGGCACTGGCGCCGATACGGGTTGGTACAGCTGCCGGTAAACGTGTGCTATCCGGTGGATGGGGTCTCCCATTTTCGCGGATTCCACGACAACTGGCTGATCTCTGCGATGCACACGCGGCTGTTCTTTGGCATGCTGGCGCGGCTGTTCCGTCGCCCGGGCCGGCGGGTGGTTATATGAGCGCGCTGCATTGGTCCCGTTACCGCGAACAGGGTTTTTTTCTCGGGATTAAATTTCTGTTCCTGCTGCACCACCGTCTCGGTCCCATTGCGTTCAAGATCGCGGTGTATCCGGTGGTGCTGTGCTACTTCCTGAAAAACCGCGCTGGCCGTCGCGCCATCCGCGAATATCTGACACTGTTTTCACAGCGCTTCCCCGACAGTGGTGTGCACGCGGACTGGTATACCGCGTTTCGTATTTTCCTGAATTTTGCCGACAGCGCGCGGGAAAAACTCGAGGCCTGGTTTGTGGGTATTCCCCGCAGCTGCATGAATTTTCCCAACCAGGCCTATCTGCACAGCCTGGCGGAGCAGGGCAGGGGTGGTATTCTCATTGGCTCGCACCTGGGCAATCTGGAAGTGTGTCGTGCGTTGGGCAGCTTCCACTCCAGTATGAAAGTGAATGTGCTGGTGCACACCAAGCATGCGAAAAAATTCAATCGCATGATGAAGCTGCTGAATCCCAACAGCCAGCTGCGCCTGACTCAGGTGACGGAAATTTCTCCGGCGCTAGCGATGCAGCTGTCCGAGTCGGTGGAGCGCGGGGAGTTTGTGGTGATCGTCGGTGACCGCACGCCGGTGGACTCCGTGGGGCGCACCTGTGAAGCAGAATTTCTCGGCCGCGCCGCACCGTTTCCTCAGGGACCGTATATTCTCGGTGCCCTGTTGCGCTGCCCGGTATACACCCTGTTCTGCCTGCGCACCGAAGCGGGCTACGACATTCATCTGGAAAAACTCTGTGACAAGGTCGTCATGGAACGGGGCAATCGCGAAGCCCATATTCGCGAACTGATTGCGGCCTATGCGGCCCGACTTGAGCAGTATTGCCACAAGGCGCCCTTGCAGTGGTACAACTTTTATCCCTTCTGGAACCAAGCCTTATGAACAGCGCAGTCATGCAGCGTACCCCGGTGCTCTTCGACGGTACCGCATTGAGTGTCGAGCAGATCAACGCGATCGCGCGCGGCAAAGCCGAGGTGAAACTCTCCACCGATGAGCAATTTATTGCGCGCATCGAAAAGGGCGTCCAGTTTCTCGACCAGCTGTGGCAACAGGAAGGGGTCATCTACGGCGTGACCACTGGCTACGGCGATTCCTGTACGGTGAATATCCCCGGCGACCTGGTAGAAGAGTTGCCGCGGCACCTGTATACCTTCCACGGTTGCGGTCTGGGTGACGTATTCACCCTGGAACAGAGCCGCGCCATTGTCGGCGCGCGCATGGCGAGCCTGGCCCGTGGCAGTTCCGGTGTGCGTTACACACTGCTGCAACAGCTGGAACTGCTGCTGCAGAAAGACATTATTCCGGTAATTCCGCAGGAGGGCAGCGTC
Organism: Microbulbifer harenosus; assembly: GCF_005771435.1. Lineage (GTDB taxonomy): Bacteria > Pseudomonadota > Gammaproteobacteria > Pseudomonadales > Cellvibrionaceae > Microbulbifer > Microbulbifer harenosus. The sequence continues at coordinate 85,009 of NZ_VANI01000016.1, read as the reverse complement.
GGTGCGAGTGGTGACCTGACGCCGCTGTCCTATGTGGCTGCGGTTCTGGCCGGCGAGCGCAAGGTGTGGTTCCGTGGCGAACAGTGCAAAACCGCCGAGGTATTTGCCGAGCAGGGCATAGCGCCGCTGAAGCTGCGCCCGAAAGAGGGCCTGGCGATCATGAACGGCACCGCCGCCATGACCGGGCTCGCGTGCCTCGCCTACAGCCGCGCGGAATACCTGTGCCAGCTGAGCGCACGTATTACCGCGTTGATGAGCGTCGCGCTGCAGGGCAACGCCTACCACTTTGACAATGCGCTGTTTGCGGTAAAACCCCACCCGGGGCAGAACCAGATTGCGCGCTGGATTCACGACGACCTGAACGTGGGCGATGCGCCGCGCCAGTGCAGCCGCCTGCAGGATCGCTACTCCCTGCGCTGCGCGCCCCATGTGATCGGTGTACTGCAGGACTCGCTGCCGTGGTTGCGCCAGTTCATCGAAAGCGAACTGAACAGCGCGAACGACAATCCGATCATCGACGGCGAAAACGAGCAGGTACTGCACGGCGGCCACTTCTACGGAGGCCACATCGCCTTCGCCATGGACAGCCTGAAAAATGCCGTGGCCAACCTGGCGGATCTGCTGGATCGTCAGATTGCCCAGCTCGCGGATATCAAATTCAACAACGGTCTGCCGGCCAACCTTACCGGTGCCACCGGCGAACGCCGCCCGCTCAACCACGGATTCAAGGCCGTGCAGATCGGCGCGAGCGCCTGGACTGCGGAAGCGCTCAAACAGACCATGCCGGCGAGCGTCTTTTCCCGCTCTACCGAGTGCCACAACCAGGACAAGGTGAGCATGGGCACCATCGCCGCGCGCGATTGTATGCGTGTGCTGCAACTGACCGAGCAGGTGGCTGCGGCGGCCCTGATGATGTCCTGGCAGGGTGTGCAGCTGCGTCTGCGCGCTGAAGAAGTCGCCGATGCGAGCCTTTCTCCAGGGGTACAGGTCACCCTGCAACAGGTGACCGCCGCCTTCGAATTCCTCGATCAGGACCGCGAACTGGAACAGGACCTGCGCAACGTTATTGGCCTGATTCAACAGCGCCACTGGAGGTTGTACGGTGACCAGTAAAAAGCAGGTTCCCGATCATTGGCGCGCAGATGTTGAACTGGAAGTGCCGTTCCACGATGTGGATATGATGGAAATCGCCTGGCACGGCCACTATGTCAAATACTTTGAAATCGCCCGCTGTGCCCTGTTCGACCAGCTGGATTACAACTATCGCCAGATGCGCGATTCCGGTTACGCCTGGCCGGTGATCGATCTGCACGTGCGCTATGTAAAACCGCTGCGCTTCGGGCAGACGGTAACCGTGCGCGCGCAGATTGCGGAATACGAAAACCGACTGAAGGTCAGCTACCAGGTATTTGACCGGGACAGTGGCGAGCGACTCACCAAGGGCCACACCATGCAGGTGGCCGTAGATATGCGCAGCGAGGAAATGCTGTTCGCCTCCCCGGCGATCCTGCTGGAGAAACTGGGTGTGCCGAAAGCGGCGGAGGCCTGAAAATGCAAAAGCAATATCGATCAACCCGCGGGTTTCTGATGGCAAGCGCTGTGGCCGGGTTTTTGTGCAGTAGCCTGGGCGCATTCGCCGGGCAGACGGATGCCGTGTCGCCCCAGCAGGTGACCGTGGAGGCCCTTGCAAAAATTTCCGAACAGCTCAATCAGCCGGCGCAGATGCGCGGTGAATTCCTGCAGAAGAAAACCTTGCCTAATCTGCCGCGCCCGCTGCAGTCCCAGGGGCAGATCTCCCTGTCACAGGAGCACGGCATCAGCTGGCGCACCCTGCAGCCGGTGGCTTCGCATATTGTGATGGGAGGCGAAGGAGAAAATGCATCCGCCAGTGCGTTCTCCCGTCAGATGGCCGAACCCATGATGCATATTCTGCGCGGTGACTTTGCCGCACTGGAACAGATGTTCTATGTGGATGCCGGCTATGAAAAAGACGAAGAAGCATCGGTGACCAGCGACAACTGGAAAATGTCCCTGCGTCCACGCAATGCGCGTCTCCAGAAATACCTGAACGCGATCGAAATTTTCGGTAATGAATCCGTGCACCGCATCCGCCTGTTGGAAGGCAATCAGTCGGTCACCGATATCGAATTTATCAACATGCAGCCGGTCACCGCGCAGGACGCGCAGTTTCTCGCCGAATTTGATTCCGACTGAGCCGGCAGATGAAGCGGCGACTGATACTCTGGTTATTGCTGAGTGGTGCGTTGGCGCTCGTCGCCGCGCTGCGCTTCAGTGATGGCTGGCTGCAGACGGATATTGTCGCGCTGGCGGAAGATGAGTTGGCGGCGGGGCTGGACGAGAGCACAGCACACGCGGTGAAGCGGGCCAATCGCCAGTTCCAGCAGAGCCTGATCTGGCTGCTCGCGGTCGAAGATGCCGAGGATGACTCCACGGCTGTACAACAGCTGGTTGAGGCCACCGCGGCGCTGGGTGAACAGCTTCAGGCCAGCCGCGCGGTGACGGAAACCACGTTCCGCTGGGGCGACGACAGTGAGCGCGCCGCCCTCTGGCAATTCCTGTTTCCCCTGCGTGGACAACTCCTCAGCCACAACGACCGCCTGCGATTGCAGCAAAGTATTCCCGCTATTACCCAACAGCAACTGCAGTTTATTTTTAGTCCGCAGAGTGCCGGCACCCAGCTGGATTTGGAGCGGGACCCGTTTTTCACCTTCCAGCATTTCCTCACCGCGGAAAACAGTGCGCTAAGTGATCGGGTTACGGCTCTGATCGACAATATTCCGGTGTACCAGCAGGGTAAAACCCTGTTCACCCTGGTGCGCAGCCAAGGCAAGCCACTGGATATGCGCGGCAGCGTGCACACACCGGTGCTGAAGCTGCGGGATGATTTGCAGCAGTGGGCGGCAGCGCAACATCTGCAATTACTGGTCGCCGGTGCGCCGCTGCATTCCGAATACGCCGCCGCCGGTGCCCAGCGGGAAATCCGTCTGATCGGCGGGTTTTCCATAGTGGCGATCCTGTTGTTGTGCGTTGTGACCTTCCGCTCGCTGCGTCCAATACTGTTGTGTCTTTTCGCCATCGGTTGCGGTATGGCCAGCGGCACCGCCGCAGTTATTACACTGCTCGGGCAGATGCACATCCTCGCGTTTGTTTTCGGTACCACCGTGACCGGGCTCGCGATCGATTACGCGTTTCACTTTATCTGCAACCGGCTGCGCCCGGGTGCCGGCCCGGGTAGTGAAAAAGACCGCGACATCATGCCCGGTCTGGTGCTGGGGTTGCTGTCCAGCTGCCTGGCCTTTTTTGCCCTGGCGTTCACCCCTTTCCCGCTGTTACAGCAGATGGGCGTGTTTGTGGGCTTCGGGCTATTGGGCGCCTGGCTGACCGTTGTGCTGCTGTTTCCGACTTTACTCCGGGTGCGTCCGCGCACGCTGGATTTTTCCGGCGTTTTTTCCCGCTTGCCGCGCTGGTTGTATCCAACCACCATTGCGCTGATGGTGGCGGCGGGTATCGGTGGCATCGCCATCGCCACACCGGCCAATGATCTGCGCCTGTTTTACCAGCCGCCGCAATCGCTGCAATCGGAAGAGCAGCGCATCAATACGCTGCTGCCAGTGCGCCCGGCTTCTGCTTATTTTCTGGTGCGCGGCGGCGATGAAAATACCGTGCTGGAGCGGGAAGCGGCGTTGACCGCGCGACTGGATGCGGCCCGTACCCGGCGGGTGCTGAATGGCTACTCCGCGCTGTCGGATTTACTGCCGGCCCAATCCGTACAACAGGAAAACCATACGCTGCTCACTGCGTTTTACCGTTCCGCGAGCGTAAAGAATTTCTATCAGCAACTGGGGTACAGCAGCGACGAAACCACTGCGTTGCTGCAGGGTCTGCAGCGCCCGCTGCAGGCGGTACCTGTTTCCGAATGGCAGTCGCAGTTGCCGGAAACCCATCGCCAGTTGTGGCTCGGTTGCGAGAAGGGCGAGTGCCTGTCGCTGGTGCGCATCTTCGGCGTCACCCCCGCTTTTGATGGCAACAACCTTGTTGAAAACTTGCCCGGAGTGAGCTTCCACAATCCCGCGGCCACGATTGCCGCAGTGCTGGAAAAGCAGCGGGACCAATTGCTGCTGCTGCTGCCGCTGATTCTGTTGATCGCCAGCGTGGTGATTGCCCTGCATGCCGGTTGGCGCGGGGCGCTGGGTATTGCGGCGCTGCCACTGGCGGCGGTGTCCTGCGCATTTGCCGCGGCGTCCGTGTTCAGTGCAGGGATCAACCTGTTCCATGTGGCGGCGCTGTTGCTGGTCTTTGGTATCGGGGTGGATTACGCGGTATTCGGCTATTTCAGCCATCGCGAGGAGGCTAGTTACACGTTGCTGGCCATTCTGCTGGCCGGGATCACCACACTATTGGGTTTTGGATTGCTGGCGTTGTCGCAGACGCCGGCTATTGCTGATTTTGGTTTTACCCTGGCGGTGGGCACAGTGGCGACGCTGACATTGGCCGCCCTGGTTTTCACAACAGGAATTTTCGGAGGTAACAGGTGAAGGAATGCCAGGCTGATGTTTTGGTGATTGGTGCCGGTCCGGCAGGGGCGATCGCCAGTGCGCTGTTGGTACGCAAGGGCTGGAAAGTGGCGGTGATCGAGCGACAGGCGTTTCCGCGCTTTTCCATCGGTGAGAGCCTGTTGCCCCAGTGCATGGAGTTTATCGAACAGGCGGGCATGCTGGATGCGGTCAATGCCGCCGGCTTCCAGTTCAAAAACGGGGCCGCGTTTGAGTGGGCGGGTGCGCGCACCGCGTTTGATTTTCCCGACAAATTTTCCCCTGGTCACGGCACCACCTTTCAGGTGCAGCGCGGCAACTTCGACAAGTTGCTCGCGGATGAGGCCGCAAAACAGGGCGCCGATATCTTTTACCGCCACACCATCGTATCGGCGGAGATCGAGCCGGGGCAGGTGCGGTTGATCGCCGAGTGCGATGGCGAGCAGGTGGCCTTCAACGGCAGGTTCGTGCTGGACGCCAGCGGTTTCGGCCGCGTGCTACCGCGCTTGCTGGATCTGGATCGCCCATCGGCATTCCCCGTGCGCCAGTCCGTCTTTACCCACGTGCAGGACAATATCAGCGAGCCCGGCTTCGACCGCGACAAAATCCTGATTACCGTGCACCCGCAGCAGCGGGATATCTGGTACTGGCTGATTCCCTTCGCCGGCGGCCGCGCTTCCCTGGGCGTAGTGGGCAAGCAGGAACAGATCGAGGCATTGGGCGAGACACCGGAAGCGATTCTGCGCGCGGCGGTCAACGGCTCACCGAACCTCGCCAAGACACTGCAACATGCCGAGTTCGACACCCCGGTGCAGCGCATCACTGGTTACGCCAGCGATGTAAAATCGCTCACTGGCCCGGGTTTTGCGCTGTTGGGCAACGCGGGGGAATTCCTCGACCCGGTATTTTCCTCTGGCGTCACCATTGCCATGAAGTCCGCCCAGCTCGCCAGCCGTTGTCTGGACCGGGAACTGCGTGGGGAAGCGGTGGATTGGCAGGCCGAATTTGCCGAGCCACTGAAAGCCGGTGTAGACGTGTTCAAGGTCTACGTGACCGCGTGGTATGAAGGTACCTTCCAGGATGTGATCTTCCACCCCAACCCGCAGCCGGAGATCAAGCGGATGATCTGCTCGATCCTCGCCGGTTACGCCTGGGACCGGAATAATCCCTACGTGGCCAGCGCCCAGCGCCGCCTGCGTACCCTCGCGGAAATCTGCGCGCGGGACTGAGGACGAATTAAACCGAGTAGTGTGATGCCCGACTATTACCTCAACCATATGAGCCTGACCTGTGCCCTGGGCACGGGCTCAGATGCGGACGCAGACCGGGTGGCCGAACGCCTGTTTCGCGGCGACATCTCCGCGATGCGTCCGGGTAGCCAGTGGCTCGGCCCTGACTACGGTCGTTTTGGCGTGGTGGACACGGCGCTGCCAGCGGTACCTGAAGCGCTGCGGGAGTACGACTGCCGCAACAACCGCCTGGCGCAGCAGGTGCTGGCTACCTTGAGAGAGCCACTGGACGCACTGGTGAATCGCCACGGGGCGGCGCGTATCGGCGTTGTCATGGGGACATCCACTTCCGGTATCGCCAGCGGCGAGCAGCGGCTCGCTGGCGAGGATGGCAAAAATTACCGCTACCGCTATCAACAACAGATGGCCGCGCTGGCGGAATACGTCGCCCGATTTCTGGGGCTGGGCGGACCCCGTCTCACCGTGTCCACAGCCTGCTCCTCCAGTGCCAATGCCTTTGCCAGCGCGCGTCGCCTGCTTGCCATGGACGCGTGCGACGCGGTGCTGGTGGGTGGTGTGGACACCCTGTGCGGCATGACGGTCACTGGGTTCAATGGCCTGGGCGCCTTGAGTGCCGCGCACACGCGGCCATTCAGTGCCGACCGCGACGGTATCAACTTGGGAGAGGCGGGTGCCATGTTTATCATGAGCCGCGAGCCCGGGCCGGTGCGCTTGTGCGGCATTGCCGCGAGTTCGGATGCCCACCACATGTCGGGGCCGGAACCCGAGGGGCGCGGTGCCGAAGCCGCCATGCGTGGTGCGCTGCGGGATGCCGGTCTGGCGGCGTCGGCCATTGGTTACCTGAACCTGCACGGTACCGGTACTCCCCAGAATGACGTGATGGAGTCGCGGGCGGTGAGTCGTCTGCTCGGGGATGCGGTGAGCTGCTCCTCCACCAAACCGATGACCGGCCACACCTTGGGCGCTGCCGGTGCCCTGGAGGCGGCGTTCTGCTGGCTAGCGCTTACCCGCGGCCGCCTGCCGCCGCACTGCAATGGCGGCGGCAGCGACCCGGCTCTGCCATCACTGAATCTGTTGCGTGAGGGCGTTGACGCGCCTGCGCCCGACTATGTAATGAGCAATTCTTTCGCCTTCGGCGGAAGCAACTGCTCCCTGATACTGGGAAAATAATGGAACAGCATCCATCGTCCCCTGCCCAGCCCTATAGCGCTGAGGAACTGGTGCCCCACAGTGGCGATATGTCCCTGCTGGAAGAAGTGCTGGAAGTCGCTGAGGAAACCCTGCGTGCGCGCGTGAAAGTGCGCGACGATGGTATTTTCAGCCGCGGCAATCGGGTACCGGCCTATGTGGGGATTGAATACATGGCGCAGGCGGTAGCGGCTTTCTCCGGCTACCATGCGCGTCAGGCGGGAAAGCCGGTAGAGTTGGGTTTCCTCCTCGGTACTCGCCGTTTCAACACTACTGTGGCCTGGTTTGCCTGCGGTAGCACGCTGGAAATTGCGGTCGAGCGCCTGCTTCAGGCGGACAATGGTATGGCGACGTTCGAATGTCGCCTCACCGGCGAGGGTGTTGAACAGAGTGCGCGGTTGAACGTGTTTCAGCCGGACAATATCGAAGAATATCTGAAGGAAAAACGCTGAATGTCTGATTGGGTACTGGTTACCGGCTCCAGCCGCGGTATCGGGCGCGCGATTGCCCTGCGCCTGGCGGGGGACGGCTTCAACATTGTGCTGCACTGTCGCAGCCGCCGCGAAGAGGCGGAGCAGGTCGCGGGTGAGATTTCCGCACTGGGGCGCGAGAGTCGCGTACTGCAGTTCGACATCGTCGATCGCGATGCCGCACGCCGCGCGCTCGAAGCCGACGTGGAAACCCACGGTGCCTACTACGGCGTCGTATGCAATGCCGGACTCACCGCCGACAACGCCTTCCCTGCAATGCCCGCGGAAGATTGGGACCGGGTGGTGCACACCAATCTGGATGGCTTCTACAACGTACTGCACCCGTTGACCATGCCCATGGTGCGCCGCAAGAGCGGTGGTCGTATCGTGGTGATGACCTCCGTTTCCGGTATCGCCGGCAACCGCGGCCAGGTGAATTACTCTGCCTCCAAGGCCGGTCTGATTGGCGCCAGCAAGGCGCTGGCCCTGGAACTGGCCAAGCGCAAGATCACCGTCAACTGCGTGGCCCCCGGGCTGATCGACACCGATATGGTGAGCGCGGAATTGCCGGTGGATGAAATCATGAAAATGGTCCCCGCCCGTCGACTCGGCAAACCGGAAGAGGTGGCCGCCACCGTATCCTTCCTGATGAGCGAACACGCCGGCTATATCACCCGCCAGGTGATCTCAGTAAACGGTGGGCTTTGCTGATGAAACGTGTCGTCGTCACCGGGATGGCCGGATTGTCGCCCATCGGCCAGGGTTGGGATGCGGTCGAACACGCGCTGCGCCACCGTCAGTCGGGTGTGGTGTACATGCAGGACTGGGACAAGTATGAGGGCCTGAATACGCGTCTCGGCGCACCGGTCAAGGATTTCGACAAGCCGGCGCACTACAGCCGCAAGCGAATCCGCAGTATGGGGCGCGTATCACTGCTCGCCGTGCGCGCCACCGAGCTGGCGCTGGAAGATGCCGGGCTGCTCGATGACCCGGTCATCACCAGCGGCATGGCGGGCGTTTCCTACGGTTCATCTGCCGGCACGCCGTCGGCCATCGGCGACTTCGGCAATATGCTGATCAATCACCGCACCGACGGCCTCAACGCCACCAGCTATATCAAAATGATGGCGCACACCGCCCCGGTCAATATCGGTGTCTTCTTCGGCATGTGCGGCCGCATCTACACCACCAGTTCCGCCTGCACCTCCGGCAGCCAGGGGATCGGCTACGCATTTGAAGCCATCCGCAACGGCAGCCAGACCGTGATGGTGGCCGGCGGTGCCGAAGAGCTGTGTGCCACAGAGGCGGCGGTGTTTGACACCCTGTTTGCCACATCCACCAGCAACGACGCCCCCGGCACCACACCGCGCCCGTTTGACCGGAATCGCGATGGCCTTGTGATCGGCGAGGGCGCCGGCACCCTGATTCTGGAAGAGTATGAACACGCAATGGCCCGCGGCGCCCGTATCTATGCCGAGATCGTCGGCTTTGGCACCAACTCGGACGGACAGCATGTCACCCAACCGCAGGCCGCAACCATGCAGGTCGCCCTCAAACAGGCCATGGCGCAAGCGGGTATCGACGGCAGTGCCATCGGTTATGTCAGCGCCCACGGTACTGCCACCGACCGCGGTGACGTCGCCGAAACCCGCGCCACCCGCGAAGCCTTTGACCGCGCTGTGCCCATCAGCTCCCTGAAAAGCTACACCGGCCACACCCTCGGCGCCTGCGGTGCGCTTGAGGCCTGGGCGAGTATCCAGATGATGCAGCGGGGCTGGTTTCACCCCACCATCAATCTCGTCGATATCGATCCCGAGTGCGCCGATCTGGACTACATTCAGGGAGATGGCCGCGAGCTGGATACCGAGTACGTGATGAGTAACAATTTCGCCTTCGGCGGCATCAATACTTCGCTCATATTCAGAAAAATAATCTAAATGAGGTTAGCGCTTTGGTTCTCCGTCTGCTTGCAATAATAATTTCGATATTTTTTTTCCAGCAGGCGGCGGCCAACGAGCTGTTGATCAGTGCCGGTGGCGGCCCGCAACCGGATTCGCCGCAGACCAATCGCACCTACGGCATTGATTATTCATTCAAGAAATTTGAAAAAAGCCACCGGCAGCACATCCACCTGGGGGTGAGTTACACCCGAGTGGAAACCGATACGCAAGAGAACAATTCCTTTCACGCGGTTTCCATCTATCCGCAACTGAACCTCTACCCGCGCAAGCAGAGCTGGGGCCAGCCCTACTTCTTTGTGCGCGCCCTGGGTCCCAGCTATATCAGCAGCAACCAGCTGGGCGATCGCCACCAGGACAATCACTTCGCCTTCCAGGCCCAGGTCGGCTATGCCGCCCGTATCAACTGGCAATCCAGCGAAGACCTGGTGGTGATGGTCTCTTGGAAGCACTTCTCCAACGCCAACCTGTTCAGCGATAACGAAGGTATCGATATGCCGTTCGTGATCAATGTCGGCCTGAATTTCTGATTCCCATGTTGTGAAGCCGCTCATCATCGGTGCCAGTCTGGGACGTACTGGTACCTACTCGCTGAAATTGGCGCTGGAACGCCTCGGTTTTTTTCCCTGCCTGCATATGAGTGATTTCGCTGCGGATGCAGATTTGTGTTGTCTGTGGCTGGGAGAACTTAAAAAAGCGGAGCCGGATTGGGGAAATCTGCTGCACGGTTACCGCGCGGTAGTGGACTGGCCTGCGTGCAATCACCTCTATTCCCTGTTGCGCAAATTTCCCGATGCCAGAATCATTTATACCGAACGGCCTTTTGAGAGCTGGTATCAAAGTGTCAGCCAGACCATAGTGCCGGCGCTGAAGTGGCTTAAAAATATCCCTCTCGAGCGACGTTCGCCCTTTTTTGAACTTGTGGAACGAGAAGTACTTTTTGGTTCATTTGGAGATGCCTTAGAGAAACCCATGTTGCAACAGTCCTATGAGCGCCACAGGAATAATATTTTGGGCCTGGCAAGACCCGAGCAATTACTGTCGCTGAATATTGAAGAGGGCTGGGAGAACATTTGCGGCTTTCTTCGGGTGTCAATACCGACAGAAATATTCCCGAGAAAGAATGACGCGAACAACTTTCCACAATTTCTGAAAAGAAAGCGCAACTCAAAAATTACTGTCTAAAGTGACGCACCCACAATACGTGTGTTTCCCAGTTCAAAATTCTATCTAAATGTGATGAAATCGACGCTCTCTCTTATATTGATATACTTATAAATGGAATAAAAAATGTACAAAAAATTTTCTCTTCTTTTGGGGGCCGTGGTTCTGTTTTCTGGCTGTTCTATTCAGCAGACCGTAGAGCCTACCAGCGTTTCTTCTGGTGGGGAGCTGTGTATTGTGGAAAACTCCAAAGTGCGCGAGGGCTTCCTGAAGGAATTGCAGGCTTCTTTGACTGCAAATGGGGTAAAGAACCGGCTTCTACCGGCGAACGCTTCCCTGGTGGAGTGTGAATGGACAGCGACTTACAATGCGCGCTGGACATGGGACATGGCCCTGTACATGTCGTTTGCGGAAATCAAGATTTACCGCAATGGCGCACCGGATGGCAGCGCACTGTACGACTCCACACGCGGTGGTGCTAACATGAGCAAATTTATCGATGCGGAAACAAAAATCCGTGAGCTGGTCGATCAGCTGTTGACCAAGACCGCTTTGCTGAAGATAAGCCAAGGCGGTTCCGCAGCGTAAGCAGGACCCTCTCCAACAACAAAGGCCCTAGATGGGCCTTTGTTGTTGGGCTTCTACCGCAATTACAACACTAGACTCTTGGCAATTGCGTGGTCCAGGTTATTTATCCAGCGGTTGTAATTGCGATGGATGGTGTTTCGCCTTTCGTTGTAATCCAGCAGATGGCTGTTCTTATAGGTAATGCTGTAGCGTTGTGCGTTGTAGTTGATCTCGGCATTTGCGCGGTGTTTACGTACAGTAATGGACGCGTCAATCACACCCGGGGAGACTTCGCGGCAGGTCCAGCCCTTGTCGATACAGCCCGCATGAATTGCCTTGGCTACGGTTTCCGCGTTCTGGGACTTCCCATCTAAACGGTCCGGTACGGGCCGGTCGTAGACATTCATGAGAGGGTGGCTGGTGCAGGCTGCCAACCAGAAGGTTGCAAAAACCAGCAAAAGCTTCAAGCAACGGGTCATCCGGATTTCTCCTGTTATTCGTTGAAGGGGGCAGCAAGTTTGACAAATGTCACTGGAAAAAAACAGCGTCAATAAATGCCATCCTAAAGTGGCTGGACGTCAGGTCTTATCTGGCCGCTTGATGACTACCGCCGTTCTCAGTCGCTCCTTTCCGAACATGGACATTAATGCGAAATCATCTCTGGCAATCGGCAGATACTGGCTGTCGAGCGGATTGTCCTCATCGTCCACGTCCGGGTCGTGTACGTAAAAACACTCTGAGTCCATTCCCGTCAGCGTTACCCAGTGCGGTACTTTTTTCCCATCCAAGCGATAGGTGCTGATCAACAGTAATACCAGTGCACCTTGCTCCAACCAGTGCTGGCACTGTCCCTGGGTGAAATCCTGTTCCACGATACGCAAACCGTGTTCTGCCGCTTCCTGTCGGAAGTCCGCATCCACCTGCTCCATCACCATTTTTTTCTTCGGATTGCGCACGCTGTCGATAAACAGGGTACCGCTCTGGTTCAGGTAGATCTCGCAATTGAAGCCACGCTTCTGCAGTGCCAGTGCCAGGCCAATGGGGTGGCAGCCGCCGTGTCCCGAAGTCATGAAGATGGTGGTGGCCTCGCGCCACAGCGCCAGTTCATCGCTGGCGTTGGGGGTGTAACTCGGGTCGAGCCCGGCCATGGCCATCATCGCGGCGGCGGGGCCGCAGGTGAATTCGGTGCGCTGGCCGTACCACGGCACTTCTGCAGTGTGCAGGTTCTCCGGGCGATAGCGGATGCGCTTCTGCATACGCAGGGCGTTGCCGGAATCCTCATAGTAATTCGCGTAGCTGCCGAAAGTGCGGTAGCCCAGTTGCTGGTACAGCGCAATGGCGGCGCTGTTGTGCTCGGCCACCTCCAAACGCATGTAGAGGCGCCCGCTGCGGCTGCTGGCGTCTTCGGCGGCGGTGAGCAATGCTTTGCCGTTGCCCTTGCCGCGCCCGGCGGGGCCGACAGCGAGAGAGTAGAGGCGGGCGAGGCGGGTGCCGCGACGCAGCAGCACCAGTACGTAGCCCAGCAGCGTGTCATCCTGTTCGGCCACAAGAAACACGCGGTTGTCGGTTTTGATCCAGTGGCGGAAACTGCGCCGGCTGAGGCGGTCGCCACGGAAGCTGGATTCTTCCAGTGCACAGAGCTGGTTCAAGTCACCGGAAACCACGGGGCGGATAGTGTATTGCGGATTGCCGATGAGGTTCATAGACGGGGAAAGCTGTCAAACGGCCAGGGTGGATATCAGGATTGAGAGATTAGGTTGTCGGTTGGGCCTGTGACAATAGGAGTGGCATGAAAATATTAGTGGATCTTTTTACGTAAGATAGGCGCCGGAAAGGGCGCGGCCGGGAGAACGCTCGTTTACCGGCCGGCGTTTAGGGTTTATTTCTTTTCGAGCTCGAGTCGGAAGAGCTGTACCGGCCAGCGGGTTTTTGCCGTGCCGCCGTTGAACAGCGCAACCCGATCCATTTGCGGCACCGGTAGCCAGATAGTGCGCTCCTCTTCGATAAAGGGCGCGTCCACCCAGTGCAGGCGCTGGTCGCGGATAACGGTGGTGATCTCGCCGTCCGGCGCGCGCCGCTTGAGCGCATTTTCAGCCAGGTCGGTGAAATAGAAATCGCCGTTGGCGTCCACTACAGTGCCACCCACCGGCGGCAGGTTGGTCCAGGGTTCGACCTTTGCCGCCAGTTCCTCCGCCGACAGACCCGCGTCATCCAGCCAGCGGGTCTCTATCCGCGACCAGGGGCCAGACAGGGGGCCGAAGTAGAGCCACTTGCCGTCCGGGGACAGGTCCAGGGGATCGCTGTTGACCATGAGGGGCGAGCCGTCCGGCGCCTTCACGATGTTTCCGTCGAGCACAATCGGGCGCGCGGTACTCGCGACAGTCGATGGGTGACCCTCCAGCACGCGGCGTGCCATCCCGTTTTCCAGGTCGAGCACGATCAGTCCCGGGCGCCCCGCATCCGTCAGGTAGGCGATGTCGCCCCTGAAACGCACATCGTCCACATAGCTGCCCGGCGGGGCTATCTCCGGCCCGAAGAAATAGCGCTTCACGACCTGATTGCGGACGAGGTCGATATGCACCAGCTTGGCGCCACCGGGCAGGGGATCGCCGCCGAAGTCCGGCGCGCCGGTGTCCACTACCCAGAGGCTGTCGCGATCCAGGTGGATGGCATTGATATTGACGAAGGCTCCGGCCGCGTCGGCGCCCGGGTGCCAGGCGTTCCAGGCCGCATCCGGATAGGCTTTCGGCTTGCCGTCGTTATCGAGCAGCGCCAGCGCCGGGCCCTTGGAGCCGGTCCAGCGCGGGCCGGCCACGAACACCCTGTCCCGGTGCACCGCCACCGCGTTCCAGATCATTTCGTCGCTCTCGGCGGCTACTTCCAGTTGCGGTTTGCCACCCGGCTGCGCCGAGACAGCTGCTGCGGGCAGTAGGAGACTGGCGGCCAGAGCGGCCGCTAAAAATTTATATTTCATCAGTGTAAATCCTGCGAAAGGTAAATTCAGAAACCGGCCAGCACCGACTTGCCGATACTGCGCCCGCTCTCCTGGGCCGCGTGGGCACGGCGCAGGTTGGCGGCATTGATGGTGCCGAACGCTTCCTTCAGTGTGGTCTTCAGCATACCGGCGTCCACCAGTGAGGCCACCTCGCTCAGCAGGTGGTGCTGCTCGGTCATATCCGGCGTCTGGTAAAGGGGGCGGGCAAACATAAATTCCCAGTGCACTGACAGGCTCTTGCTCTTGAAGGGTTTGATATCCAGCGTAGCCGGGTCGTCGATCACCGCCATCGCACCCTGGGGCGCGAGCAGTTCGACGATGGCCGGCAAATGCTGCTCGGTGCCGGAGAGGGAGGCCACATAGCGCACCTGAGGAATGCCGATCCGTTTTAGTTCCACGTTTAATGGTTCGTGATGGTTGACCACCTGGTGGGCGCCCATGGATTTGCACCAGGCGACGGTTTCCGGGCGCGAGGCGGTGGCGATTACCGTCAGGCCGGTCAGGCGCGCCGCTATCTGGGTCAGTATCGAGCCGACGCCGCCGGCGCCGTTGATAATCAGCAGGGCGTCATCCTGAGTCTTTACCCCGTAGGGGACGCGCAGGCGATCGAACAGCAGCTCCCAGGCGGTGATGGCGGTCAGCGGCAGCGCGGCGGCCTCGGCGAAGGACAGGGAATCCGGTTTGCGCGCGGCGATGCGCTCGTCCACCAACTGGTATTCGCTGTTGCTGCCGGGCCTGTCGATGGCGCCGGCGTAGAAGACCTGGTCGCCCTTTTTGAACAGCGTCACTTCCGCGCCCACGGCCTCGACGGTGCCGGCGGCGTCGAAGCCGAGAATGCGCGGGCTGCTCTCCGGCGGTGTGGCGCCGGCGCGCACCTTGGCGTCCACCGGGTTGACGGACACCGCCTCCACCTTGACCAGGATGTCCCGCGGCCCCGGGGAGGGCAGGGGCAGTTCCAGGTCCAGAAGGGACTCCTCGTCGTCGACCGGAAGGGGTTTGTAGTAGCCGATGGCTTTCATTGGATTGCTCCTCTTGCTGTGGCAACGATTTGGTTACGAGAAGCTTAGGGGCTTGCCGAAAAGAAGAGAAACGAATAGTTTTAATTGGATCAATTCGGTTTGTAACTAGATGGGGCGACCATGCGCTATCCGGACCTGGAGATAGACCTGCTGCGGGCCTTTGTCGCCGTGGCCGAGAGCGGCGGCTTTACCGCCGCCGCCGAGGTGGTGGGGCGCTCCCAGTCCGCGGTAAGCCAGAAAATACTGCGCCTGGAGGAGGCCGTCGGTCTGCGCCTGTTCGAGCGCAGCAGCCGCTCCCTGAACCTGACCGGCGACGGTGAACGGCTGCTGGTGGCGGCGCGGCGGTTGCTGGAACTGAACGATGCCGCGGTGCGCGAGTTGCTGGAGCCGGCAGCGGTGGGCAGCCTGCGCCTCGGGGTGGCCGAGGATTTTATTCCGCAACAGCTGCCGGGTGTGTTGGCGCGTTTCCGCCGTCTCTATCCCGCCGTGCATCTGGAACTGAAGACCGGCATGAGCTGCGAACTCCTGACGGCCTACGAGGCCGGGGAGCTGGACGCGGTGATCGCCAAGCGGGATGGCGAGGCCAGGCGCGGCCGCATTATCTGGCGTGAACCGCTAGTTTGGATGGCGGCTGCGGAGTACAAGGCAGACTTCAGCGAACCGCTGCCGTTGGTGTTGCTGCCACCGCCCTGCACCTATCGCGAAGTGATGACCGGGGCCCTGGACTCGCTGCGCCGCGACTGGTACCCGGCCTGTACTGCCAGCAGCCTGATGGGCATCCAGGCCGCGGTGGCCGGCGGCCTGGGCGTTACGGTGTTGGGGCGCGCCTTCGTGCGCGAGGGGCTGAAGGAACTGCAGGTGCCGGAGCACTGGCCGGCGTTGCCGATGACCGAGATAGTGCTGATCGGCGAGGACACCGCGCAGGCGGAGCTGGTGCGGCCGCTGGCCGACTTTCTGACCGAGAGTCTGTCCGGCACGGCGACCCCGGCCGCGTGACCGTCGCGAGTTTTACAGGGGCGTCAGTCTTCGATCATACCGCGCTCGGCAAACACTTCCCGCGCCGCAAAGGCCCCGTTCAGCGCGGCCGGAAAACCCGCGTAGACGGCCATCTGGATAATCACCTCGACGACCTCCTGCGGCGTGCAGCCCACATTCAGCGCTCCGTGGATATGCACTTTTAGTTGTGGCGTTGCATTGCCCATGGCGGTCAGCGCGGCGACGGTGGCGATCTCGCGGGATCTGAGATCCAGTTGCGGGCGGCTGTAGATATCGCCGAAGGGAAACTCGATGGTGTAACGGGCCAGGTCCGGCGCGATATTTTTCAGGGATTCGATCACCTTTTCCCCGGCGTCTCCGTCGATTTCCCGCAGCTTCTCCCAGCCGCGTTTAAAACGTTCACTGTCGTTGTCGTTGTCGTTGTCGTTGTCGTTCATCGGTTGCTCCCGTTTGCGTATGGATATGCAGCCGGGGAGGGCGCCGTGACCCAGGGCCACGGCGGTCAGCAGGCCTGCCGCGTACAGGAACTCCCGCCTCGCGGCGCTGTTTGGTTTGCGGCTTGATCCTGCCATTATTCCCTCCCACTGGCGGTGGATTCGGGAGCAGGCTACGGCTTGGAGTGGACTCTAAGTCAAGGGCATTTCAAGAGAGTCGGCCGCGTTTTACGGCGCTCCGATAGAGGGCGATTTTTTCGTTGAGCTTGTCCAGGTGTCGCTGCTGTTGGGCGAGGGACTCGCGCAGCCCGCGGGCGTGGTTCTCGAGCAGCTGCTGGCGCTCCGCGAGGGTGGTGTCCCCCGCTTCCCGGAGATCGGCGTAGCGGCGAATCTGCTCGAGCGGCATGTCGGTGTCCTTCAGGCGCTGCACAAACGCGATCCATTGGATATCTTTTTCGGAAAAGTCGCGGTGCCCGTTGGGTAGTCGCCGGATATGGCGTAACAAGCCGATCTTTTCGTAGTAGCGCAGCGTATGTGCGCTGATGCCGGTACGGCTGGAAAATTCCTTGATAGTCATCGCCTGCCTCCGCTGTCGCTCGCAGCATACGTTGTTAAAAATGCCAGCGTTAAAGAGCAAAGATTACCTTCTCGCGTAGGGGAGGTGCGCTCGAAATCCGACTAAAGGCGGATTTCGAGCCAAGATAGGTACTAAAAGTGAGCCGCTATCAGCCTGGAATTGGAAAATTTCGAAGAAAATCTAACTTCCATTAAAATTTCAGGGCTTGCTCAGGGGCTCCCTAATATTGGGCGACCCCTTCGGCGCCTACTTCAAGGTTGGGGGTAAGGGCCGCCCATTTCACGCAACTGGTGAGAGAGTCAGTCGGCATAGCCGGTATGGCTGTTCTCCAGTTCGTAGAAGGTCGCCTGGACATAATCACTGCCACTGCCGGTGTTGTTCTGATTGTACACGCCGGCCTTGAAGTAGTGATACTGGTCACTGGTGTCGTAGCCGCTGCTGCTCATGTTCACCACCTGGGTAACGTCGGCCTTGCCCTGCCGTGAAATGGTGACAGTCAGGGTGTTGCCTACCACCTTGATCTCGTAGCTGAATGTTTCATTCAGGGCGATTCCGTCGGACGGATTGGCGGCACTGCTGGAACGGCTGCCGATCATGTCGTACCAGGTATCGCTGCCACCCTTGGGTTCGTGCGCAATGTAGATGGAACCTTTGCTGTTGCCCGGTAGCTTGCGGTAGTAGAGCCGCAGGGGCTCGTCGTTGTTGGCGTGAATCTGGCCGACGATCACGCGTCCCACCTGGCTGCTGTCGCCGGTGGTAGTGACATGGTTCACTGCAAGTGTTGCGCGCAATACACCATCGACACCGCCGGCGGCCGTGCGTGCGGAGGAAGGCGCGCTGCCAAAGACCCAGTTATTTTTATTCACGCCCTGAGTACTGATACTGGTATCGCCACGGCGTAACATTTCGCGCAATTCCGTACGTGTATAAGAGGTGTTGGTCGAGGTCTTGTATCCGTTGATGGGGCAGCGGAACACCATGCCGCCGTCGGACGCGGTATAGAAATAACTGCTGTTCTGGTAGCCACTGTTCAACTCGCTTTCATAAATGGAGTCGGCCTTGCCATCACCATTGCTGTCAGTTGGCACGCTGACGTACCAATCGCCGAGGTCAAAATTGCTGGAAGGTGGCAGGGAGGGGTCCAAGGTACCACCAGAACTGGAACCACCGGAGCTGCTGCTTGAGCTCGAGCTGGAGCTGCCGCCGGAGCTGGAGCCAGAACCGGAATCGCCGCATCCGATCACATCCATCTCCAGAATACTGTTCCAATTGTTTGCGCTGTTACCACTGCCGGTCAGGCGCAGATAACGTGCCGTGGAATCGATCAGATCGTAGCTCTCGAAATCTGCGCTGTTCCCGCTGGATTGGCCCGATGCCAGCACCGTTGCCCAGTTGCTGTTGTCTGCCGAGGTTTCGATACTGAAATAACTGCTGCGTTGGTCGCCCTTGTACCAGGCGATGTCCACGGCTTTTACCGTGTTCAGTACGCCGATATCCAGAGTGATCCATTTAACGCCCTGAGAAGACCAGCGGGACTCGTCCGCCAGGCTGCCGTCGATGACATTGGCCGGACCGTGTCCATCGTTACTGCCTTCATCGCTGGCGGAAACAATGGCGAGATTGTTGTTTCCGGTGCAGACACCGCCACCACTGGATGAGCTGCTGGACGAGCCACCGGAGGAGGAACCACCGCCAAGATTTTCCAGCGCAAAGCTATCGAAGCGTCCTTCGGCGCCGTTGTAGGCGCCAAACACCGTTATCGCCTGAGCACTGCCGGAATTGAATTCCATTTCCAGTTTTTTCCACGCGCCACTGCTGGTGTTTACTTGGTGTGTGCTGCCACTTACCACCGCACCCAGGGTGCCCGCGCCGTCCACATAGGCGCTGAGGCGGTAATTGGTATTGCTGGAAACAGAGACCTGCTGTTCCATCTTCGCGCCGCTGCCGGAAAGCTTGGCGGACTTGCTGCCGGCGTAGGCGACACCGGAGATTGCGGAGGGGTCAGTATCGCTCCAGCTTTCCCAGTCGCTTTCGAAACCGGGATTTTCAATGGATGCCGCGGCACTCAGTGCTATCACGGAAAACAGCGCGGCGCCGCTGGCTGTCATCGCCATTTTTTGTTTGGAAACTTTCATGGAATCCTCATTATTGATTTATTGGACGTTGATATTCTCTGCAGCGATTACGGCGTGCGGCAGACATTTACTGGATCGAGCGGACCCGCTGAAACAGCCAAACGGGGCTCATTCCATACTGCAAACTGGGTGTGGGAAAATACGGACTTGCCGCGTATCACCCTGTGAGACTCGGGGAGAGAGATGTGTGCAGGGAACTGGCCACCGCGAATTGAGAAGTTCCGCGGCGGCCCCAGGCCTTAGAAGTTGGCGCGAACCCCGAGCACGAAGCGACGGTCGTTTTCCATTACCTGGAAGACCGAGCCATTGGTGCCGGTGTTAATAGTGGGTTCCCCGGTCAGGTTGGTGACGTTGGCGATAACGGTGATGTCATCGGTAATGTCATAGCTGGCCGAGAGGTCCAGTTGCGCGAGATCTTCGCGGTAGTCGTTACCGAGAGTGGGATCGTTTTCCTGGGTTGCATCAGAGCCAGCCAGAACGAGCTCGCCCAGCGGCAGCACACGCTTGGTTTCCTCAGCATCAAGGAAGCGGTCGCGGAAGGTATACGCCAGGCGAATACCAAGACCTTCATACTCATAGTACAGCTGGGTGTTGAAGGTATTTTTGGAAATGTCCTCCATCGGCACACCGTCCGGTGTAGAACTGTCGGCGTAGGTGTAGTTGGCGCTGATCCCGAGACCAGACCAGCGGCCTGGCAGGAAATCGAAGGCCTGCTGGTAACTCAGCTCGATGCCCTGGACCTTGCCATTTTCTCCGTTGGTGAACTGGTCCACCAGAATACCCATCTCGGAAACCGGCGTGTCCGCAGTGGCGTACTGAATGCCGTCCGCTTGCCAGCGGCAGATTTTTTCGAAGTCGGATTTGTTGGTCAGCGTAGTAACGATGTTCGGCATGTTTTCACACTGGTAACTGCGTTTCAAAAACGAGGCGACGTCTTTGTAGAACAGGGTGGCGGAAACCATGTTGCTGCCCCAGTAGTGTTCCGCGGCGATGTCGTACTGAGTCGCGCGATAGGGCTCAAGTTCAGGGTTGCCGCGGCTGGCAGCGATATAGGCGTCGCGGAATGCATAGGCCGGACTCAACTGTTCGAAGTCGGCGCGGCGCATGACCTTGGCGGCGGCAAAACGCATTAGGGTATCTTCGCTAATATCCCAGGTCACATTCAGGCTGGGCAGGAAGTCGTTGTAGCTGGTGCCGTCGCTGACTTGTTCGTAGACACCATCCACGCTCTGATAGGCGCCGGCCTCAATGTCTGTTGCCACGTAGCGGCCGCCCACCACCGCGCGCACATCGCCGAATTCCAGGTTGGCCTGCAGATACAGCGCGGACGTGTCTTCCTCGATGGCAGAATAGCCGGCTTCATTGAAGGCGAGGTTGTCGGCGAGCGTCCCGTCAATCTGCATGTTGGTGCCGGCCAGCAACTGCTGCACGATAGCGAAGGTTGCCTGTTGATCCTGCAGCAGCCGCGTATTGTATGCGGCGAGCTTCGCCAGATCGTATGCGCCGGCGCGGCCGCTGTGCTCGAACGCATCGCCGGAGAAATCGTACTCGGTAATCGCGTTCGGGAATTGCGCGGCGATATCCTCCATCCAGATGATGTCCGGATTGCCGTCGCTGTCTGTCAAGCTTTTGAAAATATTGTCGATACGGAACAGATACTGCTCCTGCTCGTAGTCGCGGCTGGTTACGCGTACACCGGTTTTCACGGCGGATACCCAGTTGAGTCCGAAAGGCTCGCTGTATTCCAGGTCGAAACGCAGTGCGTCTTCCTGATTGGCAACGTAGGTGCGGGTGTCGTCGTAACGGCGGAATGCCTGATTCTGCTGGTCGGTGAAGACATAGCCGTCGGCGAAGTCTACGATCGGGGCGCCGTTGTCGTTGTTCACAAAGCTCACTGGAACATTCCACTTGTTCTCGGCGGCATCGCCATCGCCTTCAAGCGCGTGATCGGTGCCGCGAAAACGGAACTCGGAGAAGGGGGTGTAGCTGTCGGAATTTGCCGTGGCAAATTCACCGGATATTTTGAGCCTATCCGTGAATTCCCACTCGCCACCAAACGCGTGGCTGTAGGCCTCGTTGTTGCGGAAGCTGGAGCCCGAGGTCAGCAGGGGCTGTACGGACTCATATGTAAAATTCTGCAGCTCGCCATTCGGGCTTTCATAGGTCACGCCAGGGGTGGTGACCGGAGTGCCGCCCACATGCAGCAGGGAGAAGGTTTCCTGACTGCCACTGCGCTCGGTGGCGTTCAGGTCCAGATAGAACTGGCCTTTTTCTGAAGCGGGCGCCCATTGGAAGGAAAGATTGAACGCGGTGCGCTCACGCTGTTCGGTGCGCGGGTTGTAGGTATGCTCGCGCGCGTACACATAATTTCCACTCGGCGTGTTTTTGGCGTTGTCGGCGGCATCGATAACACCGTCGGCATTGAAGTCGACCTTGCCCACCATCAGCTGCACCAGCGATTCATCGCGCCGCAAGGTGCGATCCTGATAGGACAGAGAGGCCATGGCGCCAAAGGTACCGGCGTCGCCCAGATCCCAACTGTCGCCAAAAGAGGAGCTGATGATCGGTGCCCAGTGATCTGCCTTGTCCGCATACTCGCCCTGCACGGAAATCGAAGCGCGCGGCTCGGCAAGGTCGAGGGGGCGAGCAGTAACCAGGCTGATGGTACCGCCGAGGGCGCCCTCAATCATTTCCGGTGTGGGGGATTTGACCACTTCCACTTTGGACAGGAAGTCTGCGGGGAAGTCCTGAAAATCGATCCCGCTGCGGCTGTCACCGAGTAGCGAGCGACCATTCACTTCTACACGGTTTTGTTTCAGACCGCGGATAGACACTTCAGAACCCACACCGAAATCGCGGTTGATGGAAACCCCGGTAACGCGCTGCAGTGCTTCCGCGATGTTGTTGTCGGGAAGCTTGCCAATATCTTCGGCGACTACCGCATCGACCACGCGGGAGTCGTCACGCTTTGCATCGGCGGCGGCTTCCATACTGTGACGGATACCGGTTGCGACAACCTCTTCCATCACATCGGTATCTTGTGCCATCGCACTGGATACGAATGCCATGGTGGATGCGGAAAGCATCAGCAGGCCGAGGTCTCTCATCACGTTTTGCTTGGAGAAGTTTTTATCGTTTTTCATCGAGCTGGTTTCCTCTCATTCTCAGAACTGATTTATGTTTTTATGAAGTTCAGTCGCACGAGTTAAACCAATCCTGGAAAACCTGTCAACATCATGGGTAATACCAATTGGTAAGATGGGTTGCATCTGTTTCGATTAACTTATTGTTTTAGTTAGAGAATAAACTTTCAAACAATGGCGCGAATATTCGCATAAACTTAGTTTGTGTGAACTCCAGAGGACTCATCAGCGCCCGAAAAGCCGATTCACACAGGTACTGAGCACGCTATGAGGTAAAATTGGTCAACCAGTTAAGCTGTCGTGTGTGGGAATGGAATCGCGCCCTGAAGACCGTCTGTTAGCAGCAATGCGGAAAATATTCATGCGCGCGTAAAAGCGCATGGAAGGAAAAAGCCATGTGAAATTGATCGGGAAAATAAAACGGGAGGATAGGTGGCGATGCGCGCCGCCTTTGCCGGCGCAAATTCGCAAAGGAAAAAATACCCATTAATGGGCTGCGAAGCTTATGATCAATTGCCTAACGTTCAGGCCTGCTGATCGGTACCCGGCATGGCGGACAAAGGAATTATGGCCCCCCGATGCTGAATCACCGTCGCCGCCAGTTTGTGGCCGCTTCTGGCCGATACTTCCACACTGTCTCCTGCCAGTCTGCGCGAGAGATAACCCGCATTGAAGGAGTCGCCCGCAGCCGTGGTGTCCAGCGGTATCACTTTCTCCGCTGCAACCAGATGGGGTTCGTGGTTCTGGCAGGCAATAAGACAGCCATCCGGCCCCATCTTGAGCACGACTTCAGCAATGCCCCAACGCCGCAACCGGCTTACGATACTGTCGGCATCGGTATCGCCGAACAGCGCCGATTCATCCTCCATGGTTGGCAGTGCCAAATCGGTCAGTCGATAGATCTGTTCATAGGCCTTGCGGGTCAGTGTTTCGCTACTCCACAGGCGCGGGCGGTAGTTCCCATCGAAAACCACCTTTCCACCTCCATGGCGAAATTCCGCCAGGAAATCGAACAGGCATTCGCGGCCGTAAGGCGACAGAATAGCGAGGGATACTCCCGAGAGATATACCGTGGAAAACCTACGCAGCTGATCGAAAAGCTGCCTTGTCGCCGCCGGATTATCCAGCAGGCGACGGGCCGGTGAACGATCACGCCAGTAATGGAAGGTGCGCTCGCCGGTTGCATCGGTTTCGATCAGGTAAAGTCCGGGTGTGCCACCGGCCTCCCGCTTTACCAGATCGCAGCCAATGCCTTCCAACTGCCATTGCCGGATCATCCAGTCACTCAGGTGATCGTCACCCAGTGCCGTGACATAGTCCACCGCGGAGCCGAGGCGCGACATATACAGCGCTGTATTCAGGGAGTCGCCGCCAAAAGACAGGTCCGCCGCTAGGCGCGCCTCGCTCTGATGGTTGCGGCAGTTGCTGCCCAAATTCATTTCGAGCATGCACTCGCCAATTACCGCTATGCGCTTTTGCATCATCCGACGTCTCTACACCTCAGTACACTCATTGCCTTTCACGTCATTTGCAGGTCTACCCCAAGGGGAGGCTGCTGCAAATCAGCATATCAGGAAAAGAAAAGGCCACCGTTGATATCGATGTTGGCTCCGGTAATGAATGAAGCTTCATCGGAAGCGAGATAGGCCACCGCGTCGGCCACCTCACTCGCCCTGCCTTCACGACGCAGCGGAGTTGCGTTGGCGACGTTTGCTCGCACGGTGTCGTTAGTAAACACGTCATGGAAGGTCGTGCTGATCATACCCGGGCACAGTGAATTCACGCGGATATTCTGCGGGCCGAGTTCTTTGGCCATGGCCCGGGTAAACGTCATAACCGCACCCTTGGAGGTGGCATAGGCGGAGGCGCCGGCACCACCGCCGTCGCGACCGGCCTGTGATGCCAGGTTAACGATAGCGCCACCGTCCATATGCGGTACAACCGCTTTGGTCAGCAGGAAGGTACTGTTCAGGTTGAGGGCGATCACCTTATTGAAAAAATCTTCATCCATTTCAGCCAAAGTCTTGCGCTCTACCAGACCGCCAGCCACGTTCACCAGAATGTCGATTTTCGGACCGAATGCCTCCTGAGAGGCCGCTACGACACGCGCTACGTCTTCCTGCCTGGTCATATCACCCTGCACGATGATGGCTTCGCCACCGGCTTGTTGAATCTCATTGAGTGTCTCTTCCGCGGTTTGAACGTTGCTGAAATAGTTGATAACAACCTTTGCGCCCTGCGCTGCCAGCTTCAGCGAAACGGCTTTGCCGATATCGCGGGCCCCACCGCTGACCACGGCAACTTTGTTATTGAGTTTCATAGCGACTCCCCTTTGTATTTTCGAAATTCGTTTTTAAATAGATGTCCAAGTAGATAGGAATCAACGCACCATCTCAGCGAATGGCTTGTTTTTTTGTTTGCTGCGCACCGGTGCGATACGTCCCCCTACAAACAGAACTGAGATCAACATCAGCGGAACCAGAGAGGCACCGAGAATGAAGAAGGGCGGGTAATAGGTACCGTCGTTGGTGATGATCGGGACCAGCTGGATAGCGGTAATGACACTGATTACTCCGACCGCACCGCTAATACCGGCAAGACTCGCCACACTTTTTCCAGAAAAGTAATCGCTGGGCAGTGTCTGGATATTGTTGATGGCGGCCTGGAACCCAAACAGGATTACCGTAATCAATGCCAATGCTGCGGCGGGTGTGGATGCTACTGTGGTCGCGAGCAATGCCGGCAGCATACACACACCACCTACGAGCACCGCAAACTTGCGCGACTTGTTCACGCTCCAACCAGCGTTCATCAGTCTCCCTGAGAGCCAACCGCCAAACAGCGCACCGGCTGCCGCACCACAATAGGGAATCCAGGCGGAAGCGCCGATGGCCTTAACATCAAATCCAAACTTGTCGTTGAGGTACAGCGGCAGCCAGGCTACGAATAGCCACCAGATCGGCTCGATAAAAAAGCGCCCCAGGATGACACTCCAGCTCTGACGATGGGACAGTAATTCCGGCAGCGTCGGCACATACTCGTCTTGATTTTCGCTGCTTTTGGCAATCTGGCCGGAGAGAATCAGTTCGCGCTCTTCCTGAGTGATCCAGGGATGTGCTTCCGGGCCGCTTTTGTAAATGATCAGCCACGGCACCAGCCAGACGAAACCGAGCAGTGCTATCACAACGAATGTCGCCTGCCAGCCGAGGAACGCGTACAGGAAGGCAACCAGCGGCGGCGCTATAATACTGCCGGCGGAGGCGCCTGCACCGAAAATACCTTGCGCCAGTGCGCGCTCTTTCGCCGGGAACCATTCGGCATTCGCTTTGGTCGCACCCGGCCAGTTACCCGCCTCACCGAAACCCAGCAGGATGCGGAATATACTGAAAGACGCCACCGAAGTTGCGAGCGCGTGCAGGGCGATGGAAATGGACCACACCACAATCGAGAGCATAAAGCCGATGCGCGTGCCAACCGCATCAAATACACGGCCGAATACTGCCTGCCCGACGGCATAGGCGATCAGGAAGACACTCATAATGTTGGCGTAATCGTGGCTGTCCATGCCAAGGTCATCGGCAATGCCCGGCCACATGACCGACAGTGCGGTACGATCGATATAATTAATGATGGTGGCGATCGCCACCAGTGACACAATGGCCCAGCGTAAGTTTTTCATTATTATTATCCTGCTCATGGGTTAATAAAATCTTCCCTGTAGGGACTGAAGGTATCCAGTAATACACCGGCCTTCTTGCACACGGCGCCATGCTCGAGGTGTGGGGCAATGTAAAAGCTGTCGCCCGCTTTGAGCAGCTTCTTTTGTCCGTCCACCTGTATCTCAAACTCACCACTTTCCACATAACTCACCTGTGTGTGTGGGTGCTTGTGCACGTAGCCGATACTGCCTTCATCGAACCAGACCCGGACGACCATAAGATGCTCGTCGAAGGCGAGGATCTGCCGCTTGATACCGCCGCCAAGGTCTTCGATCTCCACGTCCTGTGACAGGACAAATGCGTCTGTCGCGGGCATAAATACCTCCGCCAATACTTAATCGTTTATGGAAAACAGTTGACCGCGACCGATGAACTGGTAAGGCTTGTCACGAAACGTAAATGATGTAGAGGCATTCTCTGTTGCCGATACATCGCCATTGATTGCGAGTAACAGTGAGTTACCGGATTTCAGATCAATCGCTACCAGTTCCAGTTTGCCCTCGCGCTCGTGCGACAGTCCTATAACTCGGCTTTCCGCCTCAAGGGTGAATTCACGGGATGGGTTATACTCACCGTGCGGTTCGAGGACACTGACAAACGTATGCGCGTTGGTTTTGTCGTGACGGGCAATAAATGCCTTTTCCGAGCGCAGATTGAACTCCGGATCATTGGCGCCGAGCTCGGTGAACAGAAGTTCGGTTCTCCCGTCGGCAATGGTGGAGTGGGTGTAGAAACGACCGTTGTCGTTGAGCCAGGTTATCTGTGCGAGGCCGGCATCCGGTTTACCTCTGGCTTTCAACCACAAGTGCTGGTAACCGTTGTTTTTCCCCAGCGCGGAAATACGGTCGGTGTAGCTATGCAGTTTGAAGTTGGTGTCTACCAGTTGGCCGTTGTAGTGCAGTGGCAGATCCAGGCGACGATTGTTATTCGCCTGCACGTCAAAAAGATCAATGACGAACGTTGAGCTCGAGTCGGTGTCGTTAACCAGCGCCATGGTGCGGGTTAGCGTTACGCCGGGGTAGGCGGAGTCGATGCTCGCCGAGCTGATTTTGATCTGATCATCTGCATGGAAAAACAGCAGTTCGGGATGGTTACTGTTACCGATCTTGAGGTCACTGTTGAAGTGGGAGGTTTCGTCAATCACCACGGTATTGTGCGCGACGGTCTGCTTGGCATAGGTCTCATTTTCCGGCAAGTAGCGCCCGCCGTGCTTTGCCTCGACATTGAGAAAACGGGCCGAGCCGTAGTCGGTTACGATTTCCGAGCCATGGTCGTAAAACTGCCAGGAGAGCTTGTCAAAGTGTCCGTGGCCCATGCCCTGGGCAGCGGGCTTAAACACCAGCGCCTGATCGCTGCCGATTTTCTGGCGCATGACCACTAACGCGCCTTCGTCGCCGTCTTTACCGTCGCGGAAAACGGCAGATCTGAAGTCATAGGCTCGCTTCTCGCCGGCATCGAGTGCCTGCGCCACTTTCAGGCCATCGCCCGTCAGCAATATCTGCTGTTGCTTCTGTGCAATATCCAGCAGCTGCGGATTGCCCGTTTTTCCATAAGCAATGGCAACACCCTGCACCAACTCTGAGGTGTCGATTCCTTTACTTTTGATGGCGTCATTGATGGGGAAAAACAGCCCGTTGTAGCTGAGCTGGATGCTGGTATCGATGGCCTTTAACAGCGCGCCGTCGCGGTAGGAAAATATCTCCCGCTCCGGTTCGTTGTTGTCGATGGCCTTGGCAAAGGTTACGAACGGCATCAGCGCATAGCGCTGGTAGTAGGGGCCTTCGTTGTAATAACCGTCTGGTGAAAACAGCGTGTTTAATTGCTGCAGGAAACCACCCTTACCGGATTTTTCCAGATCCAGCAGTGACTGCTCCACCAGCTCCTGCTCGTCCAGCACATAGCCGGTCATGCCGACGCCAGCAGTGAGCCAGGTGCCATGATTGTGGACCTTGTTGAACGTCTCCGGCGATTCGATAGACAGGAATCGCGCGACCGGACGCAGTAAACCTTGCTCAATCTTCTCAGCCTCGCTGTCCGTCAGTGCGGTGCGCACCAGATCGTATGCCTGGATGGTATACACCAGCCATACCGCCTCGTTCAGGCTCTGCCAGAACAGTTTACCCGGGTTGTCTGCGTCGGGACGGCGCTTTGGATGCAGCGGCAGCGTAGGGTATAGCTCGGAGTAAGCGATCAGCATGTCGCGCACGCGCTCTGCGTACTTGGCATCTCCGGTGATCTGATACAAGACACCGGCGCTGTACATCAATTGGTAGTTGTTTTTGTGCTGCTCGTGGGTGTACCCGCCGCCTGCATCCAAAGGTACCGGTACGGCGACGGGCACCTGCAAGGATTCATCGACGGATTTCTTGCTGGCGAGAAATGCGTTGCGGAAGCGACCGGGCGTGTTCACGGCGCCCTGCATCGCGTCCACATCGCCCGCATTGATCACAAGATTAGGGTGCGTGGCCGCGAATAAAGGCGTTGCAGATCCAATCGAGGATACGCCGAGCGCCAGTGCGATCGCTGCTGAAACAAGGTTGGCTTTTTTATGGGTGTGGTGCAAAAACATGGTTATCTCGTTCCCTACCGCGGTAATTCAGCGAATTTCGTTATCGGCAAGAATCGCCGTGTGGTCACCCTCGACGACCAGTTCGCTGACTACCGGTGCTGGTGTTTTGTTGAACTGGTTGCCGGCAATACGAGTAACCGGTTCACCGACGGTGTGCTCGACGACAATACCTGCACTTGCGGTAATGGTGTTTTCGTTAATGTTTGCTACCTGCACGCCGTGCAGTCTGATGAGAGACTGCGCCCGGTTGCGCTTGCCGAGACCGGAGTTTTCTACCGTATTGTTGCTGAAGTTGACATGGGGCCCAAAGGTGCTTTCATCGCTGCCACCACGGTATACGCTCGCTAGCGCACCCTGGACATTGCGGAAAGTATTCCCCGTAATGTCGACATACTCGGCGTTATAGATGCCGAGATCATCTTGCTCCTTGTCCAGCTTGAGGAGATCGCCAGTAATGTTTTCGAACAGGTTGTTTTTAAGTGAAATGCGATCGGCAAAGGCGCGGCTGCCGGCATCGAACAGGTGATAGGAATGGTTGATGTCCAGGTTTGTCACCCGCGAGTTCTGCATGCTGAAACGATAATTTTGCAACATACCCCAGGGCAGAGTGCGGATCAGGGTATTGCCGGCGGCATCCGGGCTGCTGGCGCCGGTAATGACGAGTCCGTCCAGTGCAAGGCTGCCGCCATTGGCGATCTCGAACATCACCGGTCTCTCTGAAGTCAGTATCACCTTTCCGGCTTCTTCGGCCTTGATCGTAATGGTTTTTTTGATCTGCAGACGTTTGCGCGCGAGATAGTTACCACTCTCCAGTAGCAGTACATCGCCATCGCGCGCAGCTTGCAGTGCATTGAAAATGGCATCTTCTCCAGGGCGAACAGCAATGATCTTGCCACTGTTAAACGGTGTTACCGGTTCTTTTTTTTGATACCAGGGTGCGCCGGTCATTTCCTTCGTGGTCACCGTCAGATCCCTGGAAACTCCGTAATTTTTTCCAGCCTCGCCTGTGGGATACAGGAGTCCGTTGGCCGCGCGCGCAAGCCGGCTGAGTTTGCGCTCGATACCGGTATTGACGCTGGTTTCGCTGAAACCGTTAGTGACATTGCTGTGGAATGCGATACCGGAAATATCATCAAAAACAGAGAACGGCGAAAGTCCGTTCTCGGTGTAAATCAGGTTTCCAGAGAACTCGGAATTCTGCGGCACGGCGCTGCGTTCTGAGTCGCTGCCGGCGGCAAGGTGAATATGCTCGACATTGACGAAACTGTTATTCTCAATTCTGGCGTTGACCACCTGATGGTAGCGATTGATCGGGGAATTGGGCACACCATTCATCATGGTGAACCCACTCCCGAAACGATAGCCCGTGAGACTCTCGAGATAGTTATTGCGTACAATCTGGTCGCGGTTGATTACGCGAATACCCCCGGTGTGGTCCACACCGTTACCCAAAAACACGTTGCCTTCAATCAGGTTGCCATTGCCATGGCGGAGGGTAAGCGTGCCGCGAGATTCATAGAAGGTATTGTTGCGAATGGTGTTCTTCCCGGATTTTACCGAAATGATTTCCACCTCGCCGTCGCAACGATCGAAAAAATTGTTTTCAACCAGGGTAAAAGAATCCGTCAGGGAATAGTGGCTGGTACCGATACGCAGGGTCTCACCGCCATTGGAGCCAAGCACCGGGCGCGGGCCGAAGTAGTTGTGATCGATGCGGTGGTGATTCTGCTGACTGTTTTCGCTGTCGAGCCGCACGGCGACGGTCACGCCCGTGTTGCGCTTGCCGGCGATATGGTTGTGGTCGAAGCGGTTGTTCTTACCGTAGATACCCACCCAGTAGTCGGATTCGGTACGTTCCGGTTTACTGAAATTTTCGATCACTATTTCCGTCACACGGGAATGATTGGCCAAATGTTCCTTGTTGCGACGAAAGGAAACCACTTCGCTGCTGGGTGAATAGCCGTTCCTGAAAATGAGGCCGGATACTTCCAGGTACTCGCCGGCAAGGCGCAGGTTCGACTGCCCCGTAAGAACCACTTTCCCCTTATCTTGCGCTGTAAGCGAGACGGGCTTTTCCGGGTTGCCTTTTCCGTGAAACAGAATTTCAAAATCCTTCCACTCACCGTTCGCCAACACCACCGTATCGCCGGCTGTGAGCTTCTTAACGGTCTCTGAGTATTCCCGCTGGCTGCTGACAAGATATTCCTCGGCAATTGCCTGCACACAGAATATGGAGGCCTGCCCGCAAGTCAGTAGGGCTGCAGTCAACAATTGTTGGACTCGTGAAATTCTCATAATCGTCTGGGTATCGTCTTTATGTTGTCGCTGCCGGCAAGGTGGTTGAGAGCCTTCTGGCCGAAGCTGTTATGCATTCAGACTAAATTGGTAAAAAATCATTGTCAACCAATTGTTGTGGCCGGGTTGTGAGGTGCGCATCTTCAGTTATGAAGTTTCGCGATGTTTTTAGGGATTGTGGCTTTATTGTGATCAGAGGTCAGTCCAATTTATGTAATTTTTCTGAAAATTGGTTGACGGGGTGGGTTCTTGGTGAGACTTTTCTCTCACCAGATAGCGGACAGACACGGCAGAGCCTTGGATCTGGTCGGCAGGCTGGGCTTGAGAGACCGCGACGCTGATGAGAAATAAGACGCCAGGCAGGCGTACCTTGTTAATATCCACAAGCGCAGACTTCCTCGGGGGTAACAATGCGTAATAATAATAATCACGCGAATAATGCAATGGCGATTGAAAGAGCGGCGAAGATGACCTTCGCCGATAAAAGAAACTTTAAAAAGTCACTGTTGGTAAGTGCAGTGGCGGCTGCATCGTATATAGGGGCGGCGCAGGCCCAGGAGGTCGCGAGAGGCGATCAGACCGTCGCGCTGGAAGAGGTTGTGGTAACCGGCACCCGCGCGACAATCCAGACCACGATTGATATCAAACGAAATTCCACCACCATCGTAGACGGCATGTCTGCAAACGAAATTGGTGATTTACCTGCGCTGTCCATCGGTGAAGCGCTGGAGAATGTGACTGGTGCTTCTTCGCACCGAGAAAACGGCGGTGCCACCGAAGTCTCTATCCGCGGTATGGGGCCGTACCTGAGTGCCACCACCTTCAATGGGCGTGTCGCCACCAACGGCAGCGGCGATCGCTCGGTCAACTTTTCCCAGTTCCCTTCCGAACTGATGAATAAGATCGCGATTTACAAGACCCAGGATGCGAGCCTGATTGAAGGTGGCGTGGCCGGCCTTATTGCACTGGAAACTCTCAAACCACTGGAGTACGGAAAGCAGCGTATCCAGTTTGATGCCAAGGCGAACATTAATCCGGACCAGGCAAATCTCGACAACCCCATGGCCGGTGATGTCGGTTTCCGCGGTACAGCCAGTTACGTGGACCAGTTCGAGTTCGATAATGGCATGGCGTTCGGTGTTTCTCTGGGTTTTGAGAAGAGTGACATTTCCCAGCCGGAAGCGGAAATGAATTCCTCCAGCCCCAGCGGTACTTCATTGTTTGCCTGTCTGAATGACCCCAATATTACCAACGAGGGCTTCTATCGTTCTGCCGGCGATTGTGAAGATCAGGTTGGTGGTGCCAAGGACCAGGGTTACAACACCAGCGTGGACCCTGAGACCGGTAAGGCAGTAAGTCACGGCAGTCCATATGCCTTTGTTGGCAGTTCGAACGGTTATAAGCAGAACGACACATCCGACAAGCGCGACGCGGTATTCGTAGCGCTGCAGTTTCAACCGAACGACAAGACCGATATCAATTTCGACCTGCAGCAGTCCGAGCGCGTGCAGGCGGAAGAGCGCCAGATTCTTAACTTTGCCAATATGAAGAGGGTGACTCCCGGCGTTACCGCGGGATCTTTAGTTGTGACAGATACCGGTGCGCTAATGAAGTGGGCTGGTGAAACCGCGATCGAATCCAACAGCGAACTCTATTCCCGCACAGAGGATTATCTGGGCTACGGCCTGAACATTTCGTACGATTTTACCGACAAACTGAGCGTGTCGGCCGATTACTCATTCTCCGAGACAACCCGGGATGAACTCCAGGTCGGTATCCGTACGCAATCCGACAAGTACGATATCTACGGCGAGGAAACCGCAGGGAATTACCGCCCACTGGTGTACTGGGACAAGACTTCCGGCATTCTTCAGTACGAAATCACTGATTTCGATGTTAATGACCATTCGCTTTTTTCTGATGCCTACCGTATCCGCATCGACAATGATGTGGATCGACGCAATACCTCGGAAGCGTTCCGTACCGATTTCGACCTGCGAGTTGACGGGAGCTTCATCACCGCGGTTAGTGGGGGACTTCGATTCGCCGAACTGGAATATCTGGACCTGGGTAGCGCGCGTGATGAATACAGTATTTCCCGCAGCTCTGAATCTGGTGCAGCGGCGATCAAGGATATCAACGAGACCTGCGCCATTGAGTTTCCGGAGAAAGATTTCCTGAACAGTGTGAGCGATGGAGATCTGATTACCAGCGTTGATGGGGACGGCAATGTAACCGGTGCTGCCAACAGTTGGGCGACCTTCGATACCCAGTGTGTTTCCGACATGATGCTCGCGTACCTTGGTGAAGAATTCGCCTATCCGGAGCTGCAGGGAGAAACCAGCGATGTAACCGACGTGACGGAAACGACCACCGCGGCTTACGTCATGGCAGATTTCGAGAGTGCTCTGAAAGGTATACCAGTGCGCGGTAACTTAGGTGCGCGGGTAGTTCAGACCGAAGTTGAGTCTGTTGGTTACCGTACACCTTACGAGATTGTTGAAAGCGATAGCGGCGTGTTATCGATGAGACCGATAGCGGATGCCGAGCTCGAGCGGGTGACAGCCGGTGGCGACTACGTGGAAGTGCTTCCAAGTCTGAACATAATTGCTGATTTGCGTGAGGATCTTATGCTGCGCAGCGCAGTGTATCGCGGCATGTCACGCCCGGATCCGAGTGACCTTGGATACAAGCGTACCTTTGATGTAAATACTTCAGAAGAGGTAACCACGGTCGGTGAACTTCTTCGCAGTGTCGATGGTGACGGCAACCCGGATATGCAGCCCCTGATGTCCTGGAACTTTGACGCCGCCATCGAATGGTATCCAAACGACGACACCATGCTGGCCTTTGGTATTTACCATAAAAACTTCCAGGGTGGCTTTGAGACCGCACGTATCACCGAGAGCTTCCTGGTTGATGGTCAGAATCTGAATGCGGATTTTGACATTGTGCGCACCAACGAAGACACCAGTACGATGAATGGCTTCGAGCTTACCGGTACTCACCGCTTCTCCTACCTGCCAGGCTATCTAAGCGGTCTGGGTGTGAAGGCGAGTTACAACTTCGCAGACTCTGACTTCGAGTTCGAAGACAGCCAGTACGGCGATTCAGTGATTCTGGATGAAAACGGCAATGTGGTTTCCCAGAATATCGGCATTATTGCGCCTGCTAATCTTCCTGGCTTTTCCGAGCATGTATTCTCCGGTCAGGTCTACTACCAGATTGGGAACTTCGACACGAGCCTGATCTACAAGTACCGCAGCGAGTACTTCCAGCCTTATACCAGCAACGGAACCCGTCTGCGCTATGTGGGAGATGTTGGTGTTTGGGAAGCGAAAGCTTCCTACCGCCTGACAGACAGTGTGCAGCTCAGCCTGGAAGCGATCAATTTGTTTGATGCACCGAAAGAGCAGTACTTCTTCACTACCGACAATCTGGGTGAAGTGAATAGCTATGGTCCGCGCGTTTTCCTGGGGCTGAAGGCAAAGTTCTAAAAACTATTTGATCCGGTTGAAACAAGGTTCACCCACAGATTTTGAGTGGGTGAACCGGTTAACTTAACCAGACTCTACTGCGACACTAGTTTTTATTCCTACATCCATAAATCTATTACGGTTTTTTTGCCGGAAGTTCGATAAATCTACACTTGTTGATCATTCCTCTGATTGTGAATGGCATAGATATCGTATGGCATTTTAACCGCGGTCGCGGATACTCAGATAACTTTCCGTGAAATTTAATATTTCACAATACCGATAATTACAAGCGCAGGTATGTTTCTGGATATTTTTCCTATGTACTTGCTTTTCGAAGAATCATAAGAGCAGTTCTATAGCCAAATAAAAGATTCTAATAAGATTAAATTGCAAGGGAGATGAGAAAGTTGAAAAGTAAAAAAAACTACATGGATAACAATAGTAATTTGTTCCTCAGTAGGCGGTCTCCTCCACATAGGTGGCCTCCGAGAGTATTGGCGAGTATCGGCCTGACGCTTTGTTGTCCGGCAATTACGATGGCGGACAATGGTCGAGAGATTGATCAGGGTGTTGCCCAGAAGCAAGGTGAAACGATAGAAGAGGTTTCAGTCCAAGGTATACGCGAAGTAGTGCGCAGCTCGATAGACACAAAAATGCGCTCGAGCACGATTGTCGATGCAGTTTCGACGGACGATATCGGCAATTTGCCCGCCATGTCACTGAGTGAAGTACTTGAAACGGTCACCGGTGCTGCCGGTCATCGCGGCAAGGGTGGCGGTAGTGAGATGGCAATTCGCGGACTCGGCCCCTTCCTCGGTGCTACCACGTTCAATGGCCGTCAGGCTAGCAACGGCAGTGGTGACAGGTCAGTTAACTTTAGCCAGTTCCCCTCCGAGTTAGCCAATTCCATCAAAATATACAAATCGCAACAGGCCGATATGGTGGAAGGCGGGATAGCCGGCGTGGTGGATATCGGCAGTGTGCGCCCGTTGGACTATGGCAAACGCCGTGTGCAGGCTGATACCAAACTTAGCTATAGCCCGTATGCTGAAAGCATGGAGAACGGCGATGCCGCAGGGTGGCGGGGAACGGCGTCATACCTGGATCAATTCCAACTTGGATCCATGGGTGAACTGGGATTTTCAATCGGCATACAGCAGAACGAAGTCACCAACCCTCAGGATCGCGCCTACAGCAGTTCAACCTGGAGCGCCTGCGATGCTACGGCAACAGTCTCGCGGGATTCCCGCGGGCGCTACAACCGCTGTACGGATACCGTGATAACGCCTGGTTCTGCGAACAGTGAAAATCCCTATTACCTAGTGCCTAACTCTTTTGGTCTGCGTCAACAGGGCGAAGAGGATGAACGCTCGGCCCTATTCACCGCCTTTCAGTGGCAACCGAATGATGTGCTGGAAGTAAATTTGGATGCGCAATACTCCAAACGCAACTTCACAGAAGATCGCCACGATCTGGTGTTTGCCGACGCCCGCCGTATCGGCCCGGATGCTGTTTATGATGAAAACGGTACATTGCTTGCGTTTGCGGGAACAAGTCAACTCTCCTCGGAAGGGCAGTATTTCGAGCGTTTGGAAGAGTACCGCGGCGTCGGCATTAACACAGCCTGGTTCGTAAACGATCAACTAACGTTGAGTGCGGATCTTTCTTATTCCCACACACTCAGAAACGACGTCAACCGAAGGTCAAGGTTGCGCACCGACGCTCTGGATATCTATGGTAACTCTCTTGCTGAATTCACGGAAGAATACGCCGGCTTTGATGGTTCCGTGCCGTATACCTGGGATATCCGCGGTGGGGATGTCGCCGCTATCGCCGTGGATCCGAGATTCGACCTCAATGACCATTCCTTGTTCAGCGACGACGCACTATTGCTGCGAGATAACACAAGACTTGATCACACCATAGAGGCCTTCCGGTTTGACGGGGCTTATGCACTCGAACACGCATTTATCCGTGAGGTGAAATCCGGTGTGCGCCTGGCGGAAATGCGCTATCAGGATTATTTCCTGCGCAATGAATTTTCGCAGGACGACAGGGCCCTAGACATGGCCGTAAATGAAGCCTGTCGCATCAAATTTCCTCAGGGAAATTTTATGGAGAATGTGAGCGGGGCCGCCATAAATTCTTGGGCCACTTTCGACACTTTGTGTCTGTATGAGCAATACACTGGCACGCAAGACACCGGTCTGCCAGATGAACGTCGCAGCAACAGTAGTCGGGATGTCGTAGAACGTACTTATGCAGCCTACGCCATGGCCGATTTCGCAGTACGTTTGGGGCTGCCTTTGTCAGGAAATTTCGGTGTGCGTTATGTACGCACAGAAATTACTTCAACCGGGCTAAGATCTGGCTTGACGGCGGAACCACTGGGTGATAGCGGAAATATCCAGCTGATTGCCAATGGTGATTTCGAAGAGGTCAGATACAAAAATGACACCTGGGATCTGTTGCCCAGTGTTAACGCCACACTGGAGTTGGATTCGGATCTTCTGTTGCGAGGGGCACTTTACCGGGCTCTGGCGCGCCCTGATCCCAGTTCGCTGGGTGCGGGGCGGGATTTCCAACTAGAGAATGACGATGCCGGATTTTCATCAATTGCTGAAGCAATAGGCGGGGTAACAGCCAATGGTAGCCCCAACCTGCTGCCACTGCGTTCCTGGAATGCGGATCTTTCACTGGAGTGGTACCCCAATGACGACACCCTGCTCAGCGGTGCACTGTATTTAAAACGTTTTCAGGGCGGCCGCGTACCGATCGCGATTGATGAAACGTTCGTTATCGATGGCGAGAGCGTAACGATCCCCGTTACTCAAACAATCACTACCGAAGACGAAAGCACGCTCTCCGGCTTTGAATTGTCTGCTGCTCATAGCTTTGATTATCTACCCACGCCCTTGAATGGCCTTGGCGTAAAGTTGGGTTACAACTACGCGGATACCGATTACCACTCTCATGACATTGTTCTCGGTGATGTTATAGACCCAGTTACCGGTGAAATAGTGGAAGGGATGGTCGATCCCGCGGCGATATCCGGCTACTCCCGTCACTCCGGCTCATTCCAGTTGTTCTACGAAATTGGCGCTGTGGACGTGCAGGCCATCTACAAGTACCGCTCCGACTACTATCAGGATTTTGTGGGCGGTAATTCACAGCTTCGGTATGTGGAGCCAAGTCAGGTTGTAGATCTGCGTGCGAGCTATCGAATCACAAGAAATATTCAGCTGCGTTTACAGGGTGTGAACTTAACTGACGAGCCACGAGTGGATCATATGCCGATTTACGGTAGTCAGCGTGATTACCAGGCCTATGGACCGACGTACTACCTTGGCGTGCAAGTCAGGTTCTGACGATTTATCCGGTGCGTGCTCTGCGCAGGCAGAGAAATCCGGCGAAAGCTATATGCCTAAATGCAAAAGGTGCAAATTCACCATCAATTATAAATTTCTAGGTGAGAACTGATGAGAAATCCAATTTTTACCCGCTCCTGTTATTACCGACGGACTCGTCTGCTACCGTTGTTAATTGTCAATTTTCTGCTCACTGCGCTGTGTGCCGTGGCGTTTGCAGATAATGAGAATAACCGCAGTTTAGTACTCGAGGACTTCGAAGCATATTCTCTCGGGGAAGAACCTCTTGGCAGCGGATTGCGCAGAGTGGAGCAGGTTACTGTGGTCGATGGCGGTTCCGCGTTGAATAGTGGTCATGCGGCGCACTTTCTCGATGACAGTGACCATGTGGGCGTCCTTGAGTATGTCGTTGGTTCTCAGGGAGTTGACACCCTTTTTGTGGAGTTCGATGTTATCAACAACAAGCCCGTCAAAAACAAAGGACCTGCGTCACTGATTTTCTCTGTCGGTCCCTGGAACTCTTCTCAAGGTATCCTGTTGAACGCTGCCGCCCGGCGTGCATTTGGCCTGGAGCTCCATCAATCTGGAAGTGGAAAAAACCTGGGACTGCGGGTTGGAAATTCAATGTTACAGCGTGGTACCTACGATCATGCGAAACCGCAGAACGTCAAAGTATGGGTTAACGACCGGGAAAAGCTGGGTCTTGCCTATATCCGCCCGGATAACGGTGAGGAA
Organism: Microbulbifer harenosus; assembly: GCF_005771435.1. GTDB lineage: Bacteria > Pseudomonadota > Gammaproteobacteria > Pseudomonadales > Cellvibrionaceae > Microbulbifer > Microbulbifer harenosus. Next base: position 46,395 of record NZ_VANI01000016.1, on the reverse strand, counting down.
GCAATCCTTGACCCGAATTCTTTTGTTGTCTGGATTAACGGACAGTTGATTTCCAGAGAGCCAGCCAGTGGATATCCCATGCTTGCGGCGGTGACCGCCGGTGACGCCGGGATAGGACGTATCGGTTTCAACTCCAGCACCAGTGGCCGAGCCGATTTCACGATCGACAATCTGCGCGTGGAAACTGGTAAAGACCAGACAGTTTCTCCACCGAGCCAGGTGGTCTCTCGATCAGCACGGGATCGGCAGGAAATTACGCCCACCAGTTTGAGTGGCGCTGAGACCATTGCCTACCGCAGCGGCGAAAACTCGATGAATCTTTTTGTATTCAAACCCAAAGACTGGAAGGCAACTGATCGGCGTTCTGCACTGGTGTACTTTTTCGGCGGTGGCTGGACCAAAGGTACACCCGTGAAAGCTGAGTCTTGGGCCCGCTGGGCCGCTGCTCAGGGCATGATTGGCATAGCGCCGGACTACCGCACCCATAACCGCTTCGGTACCAGTCCGCTTGAGTCGGTAGCGGACGGCCGCGCGGCGTACAGCTGGGTAGTCGCGCATGCGGATGAGCTGGGGATAGATCCACACAGGATTGCAGTGGGGGGAACTTCTGCCGGCGGCCACGTAGCCCTGTGGACTGCCATAGGCCCAACGCCGCCTGGTTCCAGCCAGAAGGAGGCCCCTGCAGTCAAACCGGCGCTGCTGTTTTTGAGTTCGGCTGTTACCGATACATCAACAGCAACCGGATATACCCCGAACCGGTTTGGCGATTATGCCGAGGACCTTTCGCCGGTGCATCGGCTGGATGCACAGATGCCGCCGTTGCTGATGTTCCACGCCGTTGACGATGAACTGGTCCACTATTCCACCGCGGTGAATCTTTGCGAAAAGCTAGCGGCTTCGGGAAATCAATGCGAATTGGTATCTGTTCCCCGCGGGGGCCACGGTTACAGCAAAGGCTATCCCGAATGGAAGAGCAGGGTGCGTACGCAGGTCGAAAAGTTCCTCGCGCAGAACAAACTCTTACCGGCCGGCTGAACGGCGGTTCGCTATGGCAACCGTCTGCACCACGTTGTGGAATACATGACAGCGGGTGAAAGGGAAAAATAACAGGTAAATTAAATGATACGGAATAATAAACAGGCTACAGGGCCTGCGAGAAAATGGTTCGTCATTTCTTTGGTTGTGGCTTTTATCTGCGGTTGTAGTGCAGAAAATGAATATGAATATCCGGGTTCTAAAGTGGAGACCCAGCCACCGAGTGACGGCAGCAGCTCAAGCGGTGGCTCATCGAGTGGCAGTTCAAGTAGTGGTTCAAGCTCGTCGAGCAGCGGTGCTTCCACTCCTCCGCCGAATGGTGATCTTCCCGACGATTTGAAGTTTGGATTCCTGATCGACTCGGCAGTGGGCGGAATTGGCTACCGCACCGAGAGTGTTGGCCAGGACTCGCTCGTCACCACCGGTGATGATGGGCTGTTCCTTTACCGCGAAGGCGAGAGTGTCACTTTCTATATTGGAGACCTGAAATTCCCCACTGTGCGAGCGCGGCCGACGATCACGCCGATCGACCTGGCTGGGGGTAATCTACCCGTTGGCGATCAGGTGGTAATCAACATGACCCGCCTGTTGCTTTCACTGGACAAGGACGGCAATCCGAGCAATGGCATTTCCATCGACAATATGGCCTTACAGGCGGGCTACGCGCTTGATTTCTCCACAGACTCCACCACTTTTGAAAGCGACAGTGCGACTCTGGTAGCCAACTCAGGCTCGGGTACTACTTCGCTGGTGCCGGAATCGGACGCCGTAAGCCACCTGCAGGCGTCCCTGGATTCTTCCGTCAACCGACGCGCCCTCGTATCTGCAGATGGTGCGGATACCGATAATGCCTTTGAACTCTTTGCCGCGGCGTTTGGCGGCAATCCGGTTGAGGAGCAAGAGTGTGCCGGCGGGCACAACGAATTTGGTCGCCATATCACCGAAGTTGATGATGAGTTGCTCAATGCGCCGGTGTTTCAGTTCAACATCCACCTGAGCGACGATATCGACTGTTCGACCGGCAAGAGCGACCGGCAACGTCTGGAAGTGAAAACCTACAGTCAATCACCACCGGAACTCCTTTCCAGTGAGGGCGAATGGCACAGTTTCCGTTGGAAATTCCGTCTGCCCGACCAGTTCCAACCTTCGACCCGGTTCACACATATCTTCCAGTTGAAACCCGTCGGCGGTGATGACTCAAATCCGATTGTCAGCATTATCCCGCGCAAGTCCAGTACCAATCGGTTACAGGTAGTGCACGTCAGTGGATCAGAAGAGGGATCTGTGAACAATGTTCTTGTTGAAAAGGATCTGAGCCTGTTCAACAACAAATGGATAGACGCGTTTGTCCGCATACGCAGTGTCGACACATCAGGCTACTTCGAAATTATTCTGCGCGACTATCTTACCCAGGAGACCTTGCTTTCTTACATCAACAACAATATCGATATGTTTCGTACCGGTGCTTCGTTCAATCGACCTAAATGGGGCATCTACCGCAATATTCTCGAAAGCGCAGATCTGAGGGATGAAAGCCTTCGCTTCAATGACTTCTGTATCGCAGAGGGCACCAACACCTGTCCGTTGGACGCGGAAAGTTCCAGCACTGCAGCGCCCCGGTACGATTTCGAGTCGGATTTGCTGGGGGCCGCGCCGGCTGACCCCTTTACCTCGGTCGAGGCGGTGGTTAGCAGCGAACAGGCCAAGTCTGGCAGCCAGGCGGTGAAGCTGTCTGATACTTCCACCACCGACAATGGTAAATTGCGTGTAACCGCTCCGGCGGCAGCAGCCAGTGGCAGCTTCCGGGTCTCCGTGTGGGTTCCGAATAATATGGACACCACCGCTTATCTAACGCTATTTTCCGGAGGAAACTCTTCGGCCTCTAATAAGGTAGCTGAAGCGATTTTGACTTCGGCCGGCGATTTGCGATTGCGCGGTGCTGACGGCTCGCAAAATTCGGTCGGCAGCTACAGTGTTGAGCAGTGGAATGACTTCGAATTCGCATGGGAGGATATTGGAACCAGCGGTAGCTATTCACTGTACCTGAATGGTGTGTTGGTTGGTTCCGGTTATGAGTCGGTGTTGGGTGGCCTGATTCCGGACCGCGTCGAGATAAAGTACGGTACTTCCAGCAGTACCAGTGGAACCAGTATCTTCGTCGATGACATTTCTGCGTTCGCGCGTTGTTTCTCGTGTGAATCCGAAAACGGTGGCGATACCGACGAAACCGCGCAGTTCGATTTTGATGCGGAGCAACTGGGCACGGCTCCCAGTGAGCCGTTCACCTCCGTAGAAGCGGTGATCAGCGCCGAGCAGGCGCAGTCCGGTTCCCAGTCCGTGAAAATTTCCGACACGTTGACCAGCGATGCCGGAAAGTTGCGACTGAGTGCGGATTCCGCGCTCAACACCGGCAGTTTCAAAGCTTCAATCTGGATGCCCGAGGATGCGGACTCGACCCTTTACCTGACGGTGTTCTCTGGTGGTAACTCAGCCTCCGCGAACAAGATTGCGGAAACAATTTTAACGGCGAGCGGAAGGTTATACCGACGCGCTGCGGATGGCAGCCAAGCTGAAGTGGGCAGTTATGTTCCTGGCCAATGGAATGACGTCGAAATGCGCTGGGTGGACATTGATTCCAGCAACAGCTACGCGTTATATCTCAATGGCAACCCGATCGGTACCGCGTATGAGGTCGTTATCGGCGGTCTCGTCCCCGACCGGGTGGAGATCAAATATGGAACAGTCAGTGGTACCAGTGCTACGAGTGCTTATGTGGACGACCTGTCTGTCTATGACAGCCTCGATGAGTAGCCCTGGCCGCCTCTCGGCGCCGACTGTTGGTTGAAACAGCGAAATTTTCCGGAATATTGCCACCGTGCAATATTCCGGAACCGCGCTGGAGAGTCCAGAGGATGATCGCTAGGGAATCCCGGGACCGCTGTCACCCATAAGTCATCCGAAAAACAGACGCTAAAACCCGGTGCCCTCTTCCAGCCGGTCAATGGAGAAGCGTTTTCGCCGCTCGGAAATTTCCCGACGAACCACTTCCACCGCCTTTGCCTCTGAAGCATCGTGCAGTGCATTCAGTGAACGACTGAAATGCAAGCGCATGGCGCGGCGCGCGGCGTTGGCATCGCGAGCCTCCAAGGCCTGCAGGATTGCCTTGTGTTCCGCAAGGCGCTTTTGTCCGTCCTTTCGACATACGGACTTGTGCACATACTGGATATCCGGAGACTGTCCCTGGATATCCCATAATTTCGCAATCGTGCTCATCAGTACACGGTTGTTGGTCGCGCGGGAAATCACTTCGTGAAACTTGCGATCAGCGCGCTCAGAGGTGAGATTTCCCTCCTCGTTCTCGCGCACCATGTCCCGATAGGCATTGCGCAGTTCTTCGAGCTGGTCGTCGGTGATCATGGTCGCTGCCAGCGCAGCTGCTTCGCCCTCAACCAACACTCGCGCCTCGGTCAATTCAAACGGGCTGAATTCCTTGGTGTCGGTAAAGGTATTGACGGGCTCGATGACATAAACACCTGACCCCGTACGTACAGAAACGCGGCCCATAACCTCCAGCGCAATAATAGCCTCGCGAATACTAGGGCGGCTTACGTCGAACATTTCCGACAACTCGCGTTCAGAAGGCAGGCGTACGCCCGGCGGGTATTCACCGCTATCGAGCAGCGCCAGCATCTTCTCCACCACCTGTTGATATATGCGGCGGCTATTGCTCAAAAATGCAGTTTTCATCATGGTGTTCTTTGATATAGCTCCAAGGTTGCAGCTTGATGTTCACAATATCGGGATACTACCACAATTGGTCATACAGGCAATTGCCACTGGTATGATGGCTGCTTGTGACAGATCGAGTGACGGATTAGTCATGTCGGCGGTGGAGGGTGACGGCTGGCATGCGGCGTGCGTTACCTAGCGGTTTCCCAAGTGCGGAATAGAGCCTTAAATAGTATTAGGCAGAGGGGGCAAATTCTTCTATCTTTCGCAGATCAAACGGGCCATTTCAGTCCCTTCGCCGCCCACACAACACCACACATTTCTATACCGAGGCGCATCCCTTATTCATGTCCCAGGTCCTTATTGTGATCGACAAGCCCGAAGACTGGGCTCCCTATTACCCCAGTGAGCGGGTTATTACTTTTGCGGATTACCTTGCGCTGCCCGCGCGCCAGCAGCGGGTGCGCGTGATCAACCTTTGTGGCAGCTACGACTACCGCAGCGAGGGCTACTATTGTTCGCTGCTGGCGGAGGCGCGCAGCCACAATGTGCTGCCGAGTGTGCGCACCCTCAATGATTTGGCATTGCCGCAGTTGTACAAACTGCAGTTGGCGCAGGCAATGCCCTCGCTGGCAAAGTTGAAGCCGCCAGCCTCGGGTGCTGAGTGGGTGGTGAAGTCTTACTTCGGCCGCTGCAGCGAGCCGTCCCTGCAACCGCTGGCGCGGGTGCTGTTCGACCGCTTTGCCTGCCCGGTCCTGGAGATCCATCTGCGCGCTGATCCCCAGTGGGAGATCGTCGAGCTGAAAGTGTGTTCCCACAAGGAACTGAGCGAGTCGGAAGAGACCGAGTTTGCCGAGGCGCTGGACAACTTCAGCAACAAGGTCTGGCGCCAGCACCGCAAGCCGGCCAACAGCCGTTACGATCTGGCGATCCTGGTGAATCCGGAGGAAAAATTACCGCCTTCCGACGGCCCGGCGATCAAAAAATTCGTCAGTGCCGGGCGCGAACTGGGGTTGTCGGTAGAGTTGATCGGACCCGGAGACTACATGCGTCTGTCGGAATTCGACGCACTGTTTATTCGTGAGACTACCGCCATCGACCACCACACCTATCGCTTTGCCAAAAAGGCGGAAGCAGAAGGCCTGGTGGTATTGGACGATCCGACCAGCATCATGCGCTGTACTAACAAAATCTACCTCGCTGACCTGTTCGAAAACAACAAGGTCCCGGCGCCGCGCACTCGTATCCTGCGCCGTGGCGACGAGGAGGGAATCCGTCAGGCGGCGGCAGAATTGGGCCTGCCGATGGTGGTGAAAATCCCCGATGGCGCCTTCTCCAAGGGCATGGTGAAAGTGAACACGGAGGCCGAGCTCGGTAAGCTGGATGAGCTGTTTGCCGAGTCGAGCCTGCTGCTGGCGCAGGAGTTCCTGTACACGGAATTCGATTGGCGCATCGGTGTGCTCGACAACAAACCGCTGTACGCGTGCCGCTACTACATGGTCAAGAACCACTGGCAGATCTACAGCCACACCAACAAGAAGAGCGTCAGCGGTGGGTTCGACACATTGCCCACCTTCGAGGTGCCAAAAGCGGTGCTGCAGGCCGCCATCAAGGCCACTAAGCCGATCGGCCGCGGTCTTTACGGGGTCGATGTAAAGGAGTCCGCCGGAAAGGGCTATGTGATCGAGGTGAACGACAACCCCTCTATCGACAGCAGTGTGGAAGACAAGTATCTGGGCAAGGAACTGTACCGCCTGATTCTCCAAGAGTTCATCCGCCGTTTGGAGGCCAGGCGGGCTGGACAGCAGAATGAATAAAGACCCAATACCCGCTCACGCAATCTGTCGGCAGAGCTCCAGCCAGCGCTCGATACCGGCGCTGCGGTACTTTTGCCGATGCAGGGCGAAGTAAAATTCGCGGCGAAAGTCCCTATGCGGTACGGGCAGCTCAACTAGTGCGCCTCGCTTGAATGCATCGGTGAGGGAAACCCGCGACAGGCAGCTGATGCCGAGACCGGCTTCCACCGCGCGTTTGATTGCCTCTGTGTGTTGCAGCTCAAGACGGATGTTCAGTTCCGGCAATAATCCGGCCATGGCGCGCTCGAAGGTCTGGCGAGTGCCGGAGCCGGTTTCCCGCAGAATCCAGGTCGCCGCTTTCAGGTCCTCGTCGTCAAGCCGTGGGCGGCTCGCCAGCGGGTGCTCCGGTGCACAGAACACCACCAGTTCGTCATTCCGCCAGGGGATCATCTCCAGGTCGGGGTGATTGAGTTCACCCTCTACCAGTCCAAGATCCAGCTCGAAACTGAGTACCCGCTGTGCCACCGCCGAGGTGTTGGCCACTTCCAACTCCACCCGTGCTCCTGGCTGTATCTCCATATAGCGGGCCATGATCCCTGCCGCCAAATAGTTGCCGATGGTGAGCGTTGCGCCGATTTTCAGGCGCCCGAGGTCACCGTGGGCCAGCAGCGTGTCTTCCAGTTCCCGCGCCCGTTCCAGCAGTTCCTCTGCCCGCGGCCACAGCTGGCGCCCCAGCTCGTTCAGGCGCAGGCGTTTTCCGGTCCGCTCGAACAGACGCAGGTCGAACTGCTGCTCGAACTCTTTCAATGCGGTCGATGCGGCGGACTGGGACATGTTCAGGCTCTCGGCGGCGCGGCTCACATTCTGGTGATGGGCGCAGGCGAGAAAGACTTCCAACTGGCGCAGGGAATAACGCATAGGGAGGGTCGACCCTTCATCAAACTAATAGATAAGGAATATCGAAATATCCCATTTTGCCTATAGATATACCAGCGCTAGAATTCACCCAGCAAAAAGGTCAGGAATAAGTGGTTCTATAGTTATGTCAAATTTGAATAAGGAGACGGTGCTCGAAGTCCATCACTGGAACGACACCCTTTTCAGCTTCAAGACCAGCCGCGATCCGGCGTTTCGCTTCGAAAACGGCCACTTCACCATGATCGGCCTGGAACAGCCGAACGGCCGCCCCCTGCTGCGCGCTTACTCCATTGCCAGTGCCAACTACGAGGACGAGCTGGAGTTTTTCAGCATCAAGGTGCCGGATGGCCCGCTGACATCCCAGCTGCAGAAGATCAAACCGGGTGACGAAATCTTCGTCGGTCGCAAGCCGACCGGCACCCTGGTGGCGGATCACCTGTTGCCGGGCAAGCGCCTGTGGCTGTTGTCTACCGGCACCGGACTCGCGCCGTTCATGAGCATCATCCGCGACCCGAGCGTGTACGAGCGCTTTGACCAGGTGATCCTGACCCACGGCGTGCGCTATAAATCCGAGCTGGCGTACCAGGATTACATCGAGAAAGAACTGCCGGAACACGAATTCTTCGGCGAAATGGTACAGCAGGGGCTGTTGTATTACCCCACTGTTACCCGCGAGGCCTACCGCAACAACGGCCGCCTCACCGACCTGATGCTCTCCGGCAAGATTTTTAGTGACCTGAATCTGCCGAAACCGAACCTCGAAGAAGACCGTTTCATGCTGTGCGGATCACCGTCCATGCTGAAGGACCTTACCCGTATCCTCGATGAATGGGGCTTCAGAGAGACCCGTGCAGGCGTTCCCCACGAGTACGTTATCGAGCGCGCTTTCGTCGAGAAGTAAGCGGCAGGGCAGGGCAGCGGCGTCGGTACTTTGAGGTAATCGCGTGAAGGATTGCGCAAGGACAGAAACGGAATTCTGTATTTCCAAGTGTCGACCCCGGTGCCCTGCCACTTGCCCGCACAATGCGGGCGCCGGCCGGTGAAAGGGCAAATTCTGTTTAATGACCACCCAGCGGGTGGTTTTTTTGTGCGCGCCAGCACCACACCCCCGCATAGCACCGTCGGGCTGATCGCGTTGTCAGTTCAATCGGGGCCGACTCTTTGGTGAGTCGCAAAAACTGACGTAAAGCTTTTGAATTGTCACGATTCCCTGATAAAGTGTGACGAATGTCTCGACCTGCCCCGTTATTGTCGCTGGTCGTTCGTTGCGCTGTTTTATTTACCTGTTTATAACGGTGCTTGTTATTAAGGGTGCTTGGTGTCGAACTCCGAGTCGGACCGAACACAACAGCTTGTGCAAGGATTGCATGCAGTTGATCAGGGACTGGTCAGAAAGGCTATTGATCGATAGCCTGCCGGCAACATTCGCCCCCATTCCCCTTTCCAATCCCGCCTGACTGTTGTCTCAGTCGCCTTTGCTGATGCCTGCGTCGACCCCGGTCGTCCCATCCTCAGCATCCCGGAATTAGCCGGTTCCGGGGCGAGGCCTGTGCGCCCCAAATATGCCGTATTAACGGGCATTCACCGCGCCGCTTGCAAAAGCAGTGCGGGCGCTGATCTACGGTCCCTAAAATTTTGTGACGTACAGAGTACATGGATATGACTCACGAGAATTTTCTACCGCATCAGGAGGCGCTTGAACGCCCGGTGTTTATTGTGGGTCCCCTCCGCTCCGGCTCTACGCTATTGCGCTTGCTGATGGATCAACACCCGGATACCAATGTGTTTGGTGAGTTTGAAGGTGCCGTGTCTCAGGCACACGGTGACCAATGGCCAACGATGCCGAGCTATTGGCACTTTGTTAACAGCGACAGACAAACCCGGGCGCTGGATCTGGAGATCGACCAGAGCCTGGACTACCCGGCGCTCGTTCGGGATTTTCTGCGACAGCTTCATCAGCGCAAGCCCCGCAGACTGATCGGTGCCTCCGTTCACTCGCGTATTGATCTTCTGCCAAAAATATGGCCGAAAGCGCGCTACATCAACCTAATGCGCGACCCGCGCGATGTCGCAAAATCTTGTATCGGAATGGGCTGGGCGGGAAACACCTATGAAGGTGCCTACTTTTGGCAAAAGGTTGAGCAGCACCGCGCCGCCCTCAACGCTCAGGTGCCCGGAAGCCAGCGCCTGGAGGTTCGCTATGAGGACCTTGTGAGCAATCCGGAAGCAACGCTGAGTCGGATTTGCGACTTCCTGGAAATTAACTTCGATCCAAAAATGCTGGAGATTGAGGGTAACACAAGCTATAGCTGCCCATCCGCAAAGTACGCTAATCAGTGGCAGGGAAAAATGTCTGAGCGGGATATCCGCTGGGTTGAGTTGCGCCTGGGCGGGCAGATTGAGGCGGCGGGCTATGTTCGCCACAAACCAGCGCATTCTTCGCTCAGTCTCGGCGAGCGTATCTACATTTTTGTCCAGAATCGCGTTTACAAAGCCAGATATCAGATCAAAAAATGGGGTTTTGGACTCTGGGCCCAGTACATTCTGGCACGCAAGTTGCGAATACAAGGATGGCAGGACCGCGCGCGTGAAAAAACCAACGCCATCGACATTCAATATCTCAAGTAAATCCTTCTGTCGAACCCCGTTTGCCGCCTGAACGCAATTGATTGCCCGGGCAGAGAATCAGCATGGATAGCGAAAAAACCGTCAAACTCAGTATTGTAATTGTCAATTACAAGACTCCACAGATGGTCATAGACTGCCTGGAAAGTCTGCTGCCCGAGCTGCACACGATGAATGCAGCGTGTGGTGAGGCACGGGTGGTTATTGTCGACAACAAGTCAAACGACGACTCCGTTGCGCAGATTGCCGGTTGGCTATCCGCGCAGAATCCATTCGCACAAACTCGAATCACGTTGGTGGAATCGCCTCGAAATGGCGGGTTTTCCGCAGGTAATAACCTCGGCATTGCGGAGGTAGCTGCCTGTTACTACCTGTTACTCAACAGCGACACAATAGTGCGGCCCGGTGCAATCACAACGCTGGTCAAGCGAATGGAAGGGGATTGCAGGCTCGGTGCACTTGGCCCGCGTCTGGAATATCTTGATGGGCGCCCACAGGTCAGTCGCTTTCGCCGCAGGGGGGTAACCAGTGAGCTGATTCGCGGCGCACAGCTGGATCTCATAACCAGAATCTTCCGCGCAAAAAACACCGCGATCGAACTCGATGAACCCGAACAGGAAATTGATTGGATCAGTTTTGCCTGTGTTCTGCTGCGCGCGGATGTCATCGAACAGGTGGGCGATATGGACGAGGGCTTCTTCATGTACTTCGAAGATATTGAGTACTGCCTGCGTATAAAGAGCGCCGGTTACGCCATTAAGCAGGAGCTTGATGCGCGCGTGGTCCATTTGCGTGGAGGAACGTCAAGCGTCAAAAGGAACGACAGCAACCAACAGCGCATCCCCGCCTATTTTTATCAGTCGCGCTCCCGCTATTTCACCCTGCTGGGCGGAAGACGCAAACTTTTTTGGGCAAACATCGCCTGGTATACAGGGCGGCTGTTGAGGTTGTGCAAGCGAGTGGCCAGGTCCACGGTAGGTCCGTCGATTCCCTGCGAGTGGGCCGATCTCTGGCGGGGCTTCTTTACACCACAGCGGCAACATCCGCTTCCAGTTTTCAAGAACAACCGCCAGGTCACGTAACAGCATGTTTACTCATACATCCGCCAAGATGCCACATTTCGTCATTATTGGTGCAATGAAATCTGCCACAACGACACTTTACGAACAGCTGCGTTTGTTGGATGGCATATTCATGCCAGACCTGAAAGAGCCAAACTTTTTTAGTGACGACAGACAGTACAAACGCGGCTTAGATTACTACCGGAAGCTGTTCGAAGCGGCGAAAGAAGGTGACATTATTGGTGAAGCGAGCACGCACTATACAAAGCTACCCACCTATCCAGACACCCTGAAGCGCTTGTCTGGTGCATTGCCCAATGCAAAGCTCATTTACGTTATGCGGCACCCTGTCGACCGCCTGGTATCGCAGTACATCCATGAGTGGAGTTGCAACAATATTCGCGTTGACCTCAATGAAGCCATCGAGCGACACCCGGAGCTGATTTCATACAGTTGTTACCACCAGCAGCTGACACCGTATCTTCTGCACTTTGGTGCGGAGAACATTCTTCCGGTTTTTTTTGAGCGGATCAGAGCATATCCGCAAGCGGAGTTGACTCGGGTAGCGAACTTTATCGGATATACCGGAAAAGTGTGCTGGCATGAAGCACTGTCACAAACCAACGTTTCATCTGAGCGATTGCGTAGCACTGCATTTAGTCGTTTCCTGATCAAGAATCCATTGCTTACAGCATTGCGCAGAGCATTGGTTCCAGCCCAGGTGCGGGAGGCGGTGAAATCACGCCTGCGCATGCGAGACCGCCCGCAACTCAATGAAGCCAACAAGAAGAAGCTAAAAACAGTGTTTGATACTGAGCTCGCAAAGCTCGGTGATCTGCTGGGCATGGAGCTAAGCACCGACCGTTACACGGAACAGGTTCTGAGCCGGACCCCGGATTGGAACCCACAACCGCAGCGTGAAAAAGTGGCATGAACCTATGAGTATCAACGACACGCAAACTGCGCTGAGTAAAATCCCAGCGATTGGTTTTGTCGTCATCGGCAGAAATGAGGGGGAGCGTCTGCGTCGCTGTATCAGTTCTATCCTGGAGCAATCATGGGCACTGCAAAGAAGTACTGGCGCTGACTCTTCGCCTGCGCGAGATGAGGGTATCGCCGCGCATCCTATTGTCTATGTGGATTCCGGTTCGACGGACGGCAGTGTGGAATTCGTAAGATCGGCGGGTTGCGAAGTCATAGCGCTGGACGATGCCGTTGCGTTCACCGCAGCACGGGCGCGGAACACTGGATTGAAACATCTCGTCCAGAAATTCCCGCATGTCGAATGGGTGCAGTTTGTCGATGGCGATTGCTTAATGCAGCCGGGTTGGCTTTCGAAATCTTCCGCGTTTTTATCCGTAAATCCCGAAGTTGCGATCGTTTGTGGTAGGCGCAGGGAGGTCTATCCACAGAAATCGATCTACAACGCGCTCTGCGATATGGAGTGGGATACGCCGGTTGGAGAAGCAAAAGCCTGTGGCGGTGATTTTCTCGCCAGGCGAACTGCGCTTGAATCGGTCAACGCCTTCAATCCGAACATGATTGCCGGTGAGGAACCGGAGATGTGCTTCAGGCTGCGCAAAGAAAACTGGAAAATATGGCGAATCGCTGATGAGATGACATCTCATGATGCGGCCATGACAAGCTTCCGTCAGTTCTACCTGCGCAACATTCGCGCCGGGTTTGCCTACGCCGAACGATGCGCCATGCACGCGACAAAAAAAAATCCCTACTGTGTGAGAGAGGTTGCAAGTATTTGCCTGTGGGCATGTGTAATACCACTGTTGGCACTTATCTTTAGTGTACTCTCACCGCTTGCTTCTCTGCTCTTGCTGGCGGCATACCCCGCGATAGTACTGCGAATTTTTTTGAAACGTATCAAGTTGAGATATTCACTTCGAAGATCCTTCGTCTACAGCATACTTATCCCGCTGGCAAAATTTCCGCAATTCTTGGGTGTCCTTCGGTACGCTGCTTCGCGACTTTCGGGTAGACGCACCGCCATTATCGAATACAAGTAGACCGTCATGACTAGCAACTTTTCATCACTGAACATCGGGCTTTGCCGGATTGACATGATAGACATGGACCGAGCTCTATCTCAGATCGTGGCGATGCGACAGAAAAAATGCAAAGGGTATGTGGTTACCCCGAACATCGATCATCTTGCGCGCTTGGCTGGGAGCAGGCGCAGCAGCAGTCTGCAAAGGGTCTACGTAAACGCGAGCTTGTCGTTATGCGACAGCCGAATCCTGGAGTTTATGCTGAAACTGCACGGCAACCGGATTCCCGAAGTGGTTACCGGCAGCGATCTGACGGCGAGGTTGTTTAACGACGAACTAAACGAAAAAGACAGCGTGTATATCCTGGGTGGAAGCGATGAAATTCTCATGCGGATAAAAAACCGGTATCCGCGTATCAATATTACGCATCACAATCCAACAATGGGTTTCATACGGAAACCCGGTGAGGTCGACGCCATTGTGGCGCATATTGCCGAAGCGGATCCGGATTATGTGTTTCTGGCGGTTGGCTCCCCGCAACAAGAAATACTCGCGAATCTGCTGCAGAACACAGATGAATACCGAGGGGTCACTTTGTGCATCGGCGCTTCGATCCTGTTTCTCGCCGGAGCGGAAAAACGTGCACCGAACTGGATGCAACAGCTGCGTCTGGAGTGGTTATATCGGATGAGCCAAAATCCATCCAGGTTGACGATACGCTATCTGAAAAACGCCCTTTCCCTGCCAGCCATCAACCGCCACCTGGCGAGAAATTTACAGGGCACCACATTATGAACAGGGAATCCAACCGAGAGAAAATATCTACGCACAATAGAGATTATGTTGTTGTATCGCCCTGTCGAGATGAGGCCGAGTATATGGAGCGGACTCTGGACAGTATCGCCAGACAATCCGTAACCCCGAAATTATGGCTTATTGTTGACGACGGATCGACGGATCAGTCACCCGAGATTCTGAAAAAATACTCGGAAAAATATTCTTTTATAAAAATTCTCACTCGAGAAAATCGCGGATTTCGCAGTGTGGGCCCGGGTGTGGTCGATGCATTCTACGCTGGGCTGAAAACACTTAATCTGAACGATTATGCATATGTCTGCAAACTCGATCTAGACCTGGAACTGCCGGAGCGCTACTTCGAGACGCTGATGGAAAGGATGGAAGCTGATCCCAGATTGGGTACCTGCAGCGGCAAGCCATACAACGAGAGGGACGGGCGGCTGGTCAGTGAAAGGCGCGGAGACGAAATGTCGGCAGGGATGACCAAGTTCTACCGTATCTCCTGTTTCGAACAGATTGGCGGATTTGTTCGCGAGGTCATGTGGGATGCAATCGACTGCCATAAATGTCGGCAGCTGGGCTGGTATGCACGGAGTTGGGATGAACCCGATCTCAACTTTACGCACCTGCGGGTAATGGGATCCAGCCAGCACGGCGTGCTGAGGGGCCGGTCAAGGCACGGCTTTGGGCAGCATTTTATGGGCACGGGCTGGGTGTATATGCTGGCTACCTGTATGTACCGGGCTATTGAATATCCGTTTCTGATCGGTGGCGCAGCCATGTTCTATGGCTATATACGAGCGCGGTTGCGGTGCGATGCCATCCTCCAAGACCCGGAACTTGTGGCGGAAATCCGCCAGTTTCAGTGGCGCTCCCTTTTTGTTGGAAAGTCGCGGGCCACGGCATTTATTGAGCGAAAAAATAACACCCGATGGAATCCTGAGAATCTCTCAGGTGGCAGAGCCCTGTTGCGCGCTCGTATAAGTCCGGCAGGCGAACCCGACACCGGACACACCCAGGGGGCGCAGCCTGGGTCTGAGGAGGTGAAAGGATGCTAAATGGCGAGCAGGACAAACGGCCCATTGCCTACCTGGCTCCGGAGATCCCGGGACCGTCCAGCACCTTTGTCTACAACGAAATCATTGAGATCGAAAACTTCGGTGTATCGGTACGACCTTATTCTCTACATACAGTAAAGGCGATGGTAGGCGATACACGGCTTAGCGAATTAGCACAGTGTTGTGAATATCTCTATGCACAGTCGCCGTCGAGCTTGTTCAAGGCAAACGTAAATGTCTTTTGGCAATCTCCCCGGAAATACATTGGTGCGTTCATCCGGTGTAACGGCGATGCGATTAAATGCCTGAGTAAGCCACGGATTGCGGCGGGTTTGATGTACCGCTTTTTTGTTGCCGGTGTTCTGGCCCACCGGTTACTCAAGGAAAACGTCAGGCATCTTCACTGTCATTTCTCCCATATCGCCACTGATGTTGGTATGTACGCTGCGTTGCAATCCGGCACTCCTTTCAGCTTTACGGCGCACGCCAACGATATATTTGAACGCGGCTACCTGTTGAGAGAGAAGGGGGCTCGCGCGAAATTTGTTGCGACAATCTCGGATTTCAACATCAAATACCTGACGGATGCGGGTATCGTCGCCGACAAGTTAAAACTTGTCAGGTGCGGGGTAGATATCGAAAAATTCGCTCCGCGTACTCCTGTCGCAAAAAAACAGGAAGTAGCCACCATCGGTTTCCTCGGGCGACTAGTAGAGAAAAAGGGAGTCGACCTTCTTGTCAGTGCCATGCGCCTGCTGCTAGACAGCGGCGCGCATGTTCATTTGCAGATCATGGGTGAAGGACCATTGGAGCCGACACTTCGCGAGCAGGTGAAAACCCTGCGGCTTGAAGAGCATGTGACATTCGGCGGTGCTCTACCACACCATCAGGTGTCGACCTGGTTCGAACATATCGACTACTTCGTCTTTCCCGGGAAAATGGATTCAAATGGCGATATGGACGGGATACCGGTCGTACTGATGGAGGCAATGATGCGCGGCGTCCCGGTAGTGGCAACGAGGGTGTCGGGAATCCCGGAGCTGGTGCGCCGCAATGAGACGGGATATATCGCATCCCCTGATCCGGAAGAGCTTGCCAATGCGCTCCTTACCGCGTTGTCTGAATCGGAAGAGGAGAAAGCCAGCAAGATCTGGCGTGCGATCAATCTGGTCAAGACGGAATTCAACCTCGCGCATAACGCAAAGTTGCTTTTCCACTATATCTGCGCAGACAAAGCTGAGCGGGAATGCCAAACATCCTTGCCCTGCTAGCGCTTCTATGCTGGCCTTTCGTCTCGCTAATTCTATACTGGCGCTGCAGTGCGTTGACGGCTACCTTCTGGACAATTTTTGGGGCATATATGTTTCTGCCCCAAAAAGTCGAATTCGTCCTGCCTTTAATTCCGAATATTGAAAAGGAAAACATCGCCGCCTATTGCACTCTGATTGGCTGCCTGGCAGTAAGGCGGATACGGTTCCGTCTCCTCTCAGGGGCGCGCGCCGCTAAGGTAGTGGTTCTTCTTGGATTAATGGTCCCAACCTTTACGGTGCTGACAAACCTTGATCCAGTATTCACCGGAGTTCAAGTCAAACAAGCACTTTCGCCAAAAGACACGCTTTCGATGACACTCCAGTTTGTTTTCACATTGGTGCCCTTTGTGCTGGCGGCGTTGTTGGTCAAGGACTTCAAAGATGGCGTAAAAATTCTGCGTCTGCTAGCCATTGCCGGACTGATCTATTCACCATTGATGCTGATCGAAGTGCTGTTGAGTCCACAGTTACATACCTGGATTTACGGATTTTTTCCGCATGCGTTCGATCAGCAGATCCGATTTGGCGGATACCGTCCGGTGGTATTTATGGGGCATGGACTTATTGTTGCAAATTTCACCGTCGCGGTACTGATAGCGATAACCGCGCTGTTTAAGATCAGGCAAAAAATACTATTCATTCCTAACGTCATTTACCTTTTCTACGGCTTTTTCTTATTGCTTGTATGCAAATCTGTTGGCGCTTGGCTGCTCGGCTTTCTGGGGCTAACTCTTCTTGTCTTTTTCCCGTCTCGCCTGTCCATGTTAATTGCATTTATCCTTGCATGTACCGTATTCCTCTATCCCGTCCTTGCTATATTCGACTATATCCCGCGCGAGTCGCTGTTGGACCTCGCTGAAACATTCGGCTCCGATAGAGCGGCTTCGCTTGAATTCCGTTTCAACCACGAAGAGATCATGCTCGCGCATGGCAAAGATAAATTACTGTTTGGGTGGGGAGGCTGGGACAGAAATCGCATAGACGGCGCCGTAACCGATGGCTATTGGATCATCATATTTACGCAATTCGGCCTGCTTGGTTATCTCGTATACTTTGGTTTGCCCATGCTCGCAGTAATGAATGGAAAGAAGGAAGGCGCACGCAGTAGGAGCCCACTGGAAAAACAGGTGTCCGCGGCATTCTGTGTGCTAATCGCCATGCTGATGATCGACCAGATTCCCAACGCATCGCAGCATAGCTGGGTATTTTTTCTATATGGTGCGGCAACCGGCCTGTTTGCGTCTAAACGAGAAGCCGCCTTTTCGAAGGGAGGTTCACATGCCAAGAAACATCGCAAGCATCAGAGTATTTCCCACATTTCTGGTGAGCAGGTATCACGCGAATACGGATGGATAGAGAAATGAATGGCGCTATGCCCCAAAAGTCGAACAAAAAATACAAAGTACTGTTGGTTATAGAAAGTTGCAACCCGGAGCTGAGTTCCGTACCTCTTGTCGGCTACAACTTCTTCAAGTCAATTGCACAGTTTGCCAATGTACATCTAGTAACGCACTGTAGAAACAGGTCCGCCCTGCGTCGCTTCGGTGTGGCGAGCAACGTTACCTACTATGAACAGACTTGGCTGGAAAATGTCTATTACCGAATCATTCGTCGTCTATCAACATTCCGAGGTCAGACTGTCTGGCCAATCAGACACTTGCTGCAGTTTCCTATCTACTTTTTCTTCGACCGCTTTGTTAGTAAAACATTTTCTTCATCGGTAAAGCGCGGTGACTATGACCTGGTGCATGCACTAACACCAATTATGCCCCGTTACCCCTACCGAATTCTCCGCTTCTGCAGGAATGGGGATCGCAGGACGCCATTTATCCTTGGGCCTGTAAATGGCGGAGTTCCTTTCCCTGAAGCTTTCAAACGTATTGGCCACAAGGAATTCAGCTACCTCAATTGGTTGCGACGCTTGGGGTACTGGATGATTCCGGGTTATCGCTATACCTACTTACAGGCTGACATTATCCTAAGTGGCTCAACGTACACGGACACTTGGCTCAAGAGCGCTTTCCCTGGGTCAGCGGATCGCATGCAAATTATGTATGAGAATGGCGTACCAGGTTACTTCTATCAGGATACTGAACGACAAGAACGAGACAGCGATGAGCTACGGCTTCTGTTTCTAGGTCGTCTCGAACCCTACAAGGGTTGTGACATGTTAATTGAGGCGATTGCCGGCCTGACAGTATCCGAGCGTCAGAAAATAAAGTTGGCAGTCGTTGGTGATGGATCACAGAAAGCCGGTCTTGAAGCCTACGTAGAAAATTCTGACTTATCGGACACGGTGGAATTCCGTGGTTGGATCGCGCACTCCGAGGTGCGTCACGAATATGCGGTCTCCGATCTATTCTGCTTTCCTTCGGTGCGCGAATTTGGCGGCGCGGTAGTTATGGAAGCTATGGCGTCAGGGCTTCCATGCATCGTTGTTGATAATGGAGGCATAGGTGAGTATGTAACAGAAGACTCCGGCGTGAAAATCTCCCCGCTTGGAAGAACCTATGTAATCGAAAAGCTGCGTCAACATATTCGGAGACTAGCGAACGATCGGGCGCAGTTAGGCGACCTGGCGCGGTGCGCTAGAGTCAGGAGTGAATTATTTTCCTGGGATCGCAAAAGTCGTGAACTAGAGGAGGTATATTACCGCGCACTAGTCACCTGCGGCGGGACGGGAAAGCTGGCGCCCCAACCGACATATTGAATGCTTGTATCTAGGCATGGGCTGGAAATTTACTGTTTTATTTGAGGCTACGGCGCAGGTTGTTTCATCGTTTTTCTGACCGGCAACCACTGCACGTAATCGCAACCAAACGTTGAGATATTAATATCTGGTGCAATAATCCATTAGCCGCTGATGAGGTTGAATTTAGTGGCGAGGAGTCGTAGGCAAGATTTCCCGTTCGTGGTATTTGAACCTTATTTTTCTTGGTAGTTTCTTCCTACAAAAAGATTTTTTCTGTGACTATATATGGGATGATTTAACGAATTCCTGATTGTTAATCGATTAATCTCGTCAGCGCGTGGAAAAGCAAAAGGCGTAAACCATACTTTTTTTTGCATTTTATCCACAGCGAATGACGAGGTAGCGAATGGTTAGGTACGCAATGTACGCGTTGATCGTGTTCATATGTACAGCCTGTGGTGGCTGGGATCCATCCGGTCCGGGAAGAAACAGAGCCCCTGTCATCGAGTTGTTGGGAGAAGGCAGTGTTCAGATTCAACATGGCTCATCTTACAGTGACGCCGGAGCGACGGCGCGTGATAGAGAAGATGGTGATCTCACCGATAAGATCGAGGTTGCCGGCCTGCCGATCCCCACTTCCACCGCTGGCAACTACGAAGTTCAGTACAGCGTCACCGATAGCGCGGGTGCATCGGATACTGCGGTTCGTCAGGTAATTGTTGCAGAAAATAATGCGCCTACCATCCAGTTGAATGGTGAGGCCTCAATGGAAGTAGAGCAGGATGCGGCCTTTTCGGATCCGGGGGCAACAGCAAGCGATGAAGAGGACGGAGACCTTACTGCCACTGTGCAGGTAGCAGGTGAAGTTAACACGGCGATTGTGGGCTCCTATACCCTGACTTATAGCGTGGTCGATTCTGCGGGTGCCGATGCCTCGATCACCAGATCCGTAACGGTGATTGCGAAACCGTCGCCGTATGCGCATATTCCAATTACTGTAGACAAGCCGGGGTTCACAACGGTTACGCCTTTACCGGATTCGCGGCTGGTCTATGTCAGCAGTAGTTCCGGTGATGATACGAATGATGGTCTTACACCGGATACACCGGTGAAGTCTATAACAAGGGGAAAGAGCCTGCTGCGAAACGGGAACCCAGATTGGCTGTTGCTGAAAATAGGAGACCAATGGCAGGAAGGCTTGGGGAAGTGGGGCAAAAGCGGACGATCCTCTGGTGAGCCAATGGTAGTAACGGCATATGGTAGTGGTTCGATACGACCACTGCTAATGACCGGGTCCGAAGACGGGTTACGCGTATCTGGTGGCGGCAGCTCGCCGGAGGTTGTGGACAATCTGGTTATCAGTGGGCTCCATTTTTACGCCGAAACCCGGGACCCAAACTCCGAAACCTTTAGCGAGGTCACATTAAACCGCGGGATCAACTGGTATCGCGGTGTAACCTCACTATTGATTGAAGATAATTACATCGGGTACTACAAAGAGGGCATTCAGATCGATGACCTCGACAATCTGAATATTAGCGGAGTGACCATACGCAGAAATATTATCGTTGATTCGTTTGCCGCAAGTGCCCATGCACAGGGTATTTATATCGCGAGAACCGAAGGCGTTCTTATTGAGGAAAATATATTTGACCATAATGGCTGGCACGATTCCTATCCCGGCGGTGAAGCAACAAAATTTAACCATTCGATTTATATACAGAGCAACAATCAGGATGTGACGATAAAAAATAACATCATTTCCCGAAGCTCTAGTCATGGGATGCAACTGCGTCCGGGCGGGCTGATAGAGGGAAACTTCCTGATAAGGAACCCAATTTCAATACTGCTGGGATTATCCGGTTCGGAGGGAATCGGTGGTCATATTCTCAATAACGTTGTCTTGAATGGAAATGATATTTCGCCGACAGAGCTGCGGGGCTGGGGAATAGATTTCAGCACGCAAAGTGATGCGACTGTAGAAGGCAACATCGTGGCTCACGTCATGAGTGAAGCAAACAACAGATTTGGGATTCGGCAATCTGTAAATGCAAGTTACATCAGTAATGTTACGTACAAGTGGGAGTCAGGAACGGAAGACCCTGGAAACTATTTCGATCCTGAGCGATCAATCGAGGAGTACGATCTACTGGTAGGCGGGGAGGGGACATTCGAATCATTCGTGAAAAACATCCGGGCCCAATCTAGGATAAACTGGAACCCGGACTACTCCGTTGAAAGATTAAGAAAGTTCTTCAAGGACGGATTTGGTGAAGAAAGTCCTTAGCAGCTGAAAACCATCGGAGCTAGTTCTTGACAGAAAATGCCTCCTGGAAATAGCTCCTGATGTTTTCTACGTTGTACTTGGGGTTCGGTTTACGCAGAGAGTGAGATCGGATATTGCCAATAAAGGAGACCAGCGTACCATCGCCCCCCACATGCTTGTCGAAGTCGAGAATCGTTACGGAAGGATTAGAGAAGCGAGCTTCTATCTGGGATTGCTCGCCCCATTCGAAAACTACATTTCCGGATTGAGCGGATAAACTGTTCTCGCTGATTGCCATGGGGTTGTTGGAAGTTGAAGCTTCATGTGCAACGATATTTCCGGTAACTTCGGCGGAGACAATCTCTGGAGTTATATCAATCCCCCAACCTCTGGGGTCGAGTTCAGTAATATCGTTTCCATGCAAAACGACGTTATTTTTAATAATGCCTGGATCTCCCTGAGAATTATCTCCGGAGAGCATCAGACTGATCGGATTGTGTACAAGAACATTGCCTTCCAACAAGCCGCCGGGGCGAAGCTGAACGCCGTTGCTTGAGCTGCGAGTGATAATATTATCGACGATGGATATATCGCGATTGTCGAATTGCACATAAATACTGTGATTGAACTTCGTCGGCTCTGCGCCAGGTACGTCGCTATTCCATCCAACATGATCAAACACATTGCGTTCTATGCGAACGTGATCGGTCAGTTTTAGGAAGATCCCTTGTGAATGTGCATCCATTGTATGGTAAGAATCCACAATGACATTGTTCTTGATAAGCACATTTCTGATATCGAATCCGTCGCTCTCCTGAAGCGTGATTCCTTCTTTATAGAATTGAATCAAATTGTCTTCAATTAAAAGACCATTGGTGCCTCTTAACCACACAATCGCGCGGTCGGCAGATGCACCCGTGAATTCCGATGAGTTCGGATCGCGCGACGCTGCGTAAAAGTGCAGCCCGTGAATAACCAGATAATTCACGTACTCCGGACTCCCGCCTCCACCTTGAAAACGGAAAGCGGATTCGTCATGCGTTCGCAGTAGAGGTCTTGCTGCTCCGGCGCCATAGCTGGTGATGACCATTGGCTCGGTCTGGCTGCGACCGGATTTGGCCCAGGCACCGACACCGGTTTCCCAGGAATCACCGGACTTAAGCGCAAGCCAATCTGGAAAGCCATCTCTCAGAAGCGAAATACCCTGGCCGATAGTTTTTACAGGAGTTTTTGACGAGAACCCGTTGTTAGCATCATCGCCTTCACTGCTGCTGACGTAGACGATACGTGTATCGTCGGCAGGCAAAATTTGTGTGTAATGTTCGACCTTGTGCATAAGTGGAAAATAATCATACACAAGCACATTGGCCGTATCGGTAGCGGTGTTGCCGCTTTCAGATGTAACCTTCAGTTCAACCTCGTAACTGCCGATAGAAGTCGCGCGGAGTACTGGTGTCGCGCTATTGGCGTTGGCCAGGGACGCGACTGAGTTTGCCGGCCCGGATTTGATTTCCCAGCTATAAGTCAAGGCGCCGCGATCGGGATCCGCACTGCCAGTGCCGTCAAGCTGAATATCTAGACCCTCCGCGGCTGAATATCTACCGCCCGCTTCCGCAATGAGCGACGCGCTCTGCCGGTCGATTACCGTTACTGTTACGGAATCCGTGTCGGACAAAACACCATCGCTTACCGAGAGCTGGATGTCGTAACTGCCGGTTACATCGGCGGAGAAGTCAGTGAAAACAGCGGAAGCGGGGGAGATAACTGGGTTTGAGCCACTCGGTGACGACACGATATTCCATGTATACGTCAAAGAATCGCCGTCTGGATCGTGGCTGGCTGCACCACTTAGGGGCACTGACTGCCCGGATTCGGTAACCTGATTACCGCCGGCGTTAGCTACCGGCTCCCGGTTTTGGGGCATGGCGGTTTCGCTCGTACTGCCACCACTGCCGCAGCCCGTCAAAAGTGCACTAATAACGCCAATAGTGAGTAGATACTTCATTATGATAGATCCATATGAGTCATGTCCGGCGTATAGCCGTGAATGCAAAAAAACGTCCATATTCAATTTGTAAATTGCAGCAGTGACTGGGCATTGGAACAATGCTGGAAAATGATCCCAGGCAAATCAGGTAATTTGCCGATTGATTTGGTCATTGAAGGTGATAGTAAACCAAGCCGTTGAAGCGATAAACGTATTAAACCGCGATCCTTGTAGCATATTCGGCAAAAAAACCGTGCGAGAAACGAATTCTTCGGTGATTTACAATGAAGGGTAAACGGCGATAAAATCCTCACCTAATTTCGAGGTGAAATCACGGATGAAAGTCACTTTCGCTTTTCCCGTCCCTTCTCTCTGTGGGGGCTGCCGGGTCGTCGCAATTTATGCGCAAGCGCTCGCCAACAATGGCCATGAAGTTACCATTGTGTGTCCTTCGCACAAGAATGGTGGGGTGGCCGCTACACTGAAACGCCTTATGAAAGGTGATATCTTTCTGAGAGATCATCTGGCCCATTCACACTTCTCGAATCTCGCGGGTGTCAACATCATACAGCTCCCTCCGGCTAAAATGTCTTCTCCGTCTTTTTATCCCCGGGCTGACGTTCTGGTAGCGACATGGTGGAAAACGGTGGAGTGGATTGCCGGATTCCCCGAAGAAAAGGGGAAGAAGTGTTATTTTGTCCAGCACCATGAAGTGCATGACGAGCAGCCACGGGAACGTGTGGAGCTCACGTATAAGACTCCGTACCCTAAAATAGTCATCGCCGAGTGGCTGTCAAAGGTAATGGCGGAACAATATGATGACCACAGAACTCACCTGGTACCAAACGCGGTTGACCACACGCTCTTTTTCAGAGAAGAAGATACAACCGCTGCTGAATTCACGGTATGCAGTATGTACTCGGAAACCAGGTTTAAAGGTGTCGACATCACTCTGTCTGCATTCTCTCGTGTTCGCGAGCGGATTCCTCAGGCACATATGATCATGTTTGGTGCTGAGCCATTACGTGATGGCCGCACCTTGCCCGAAGGAGTTGAGTTTGTGCTGGCACCATCGAGGGCAAAACTCAGGCAAATTTATGCTAGCTCTCGCGCCTACGTTTTTAGCAGCCGCAGTGAAGGGTTTGGTCTACCAATACTGGAAGCGCTCGCGTGCGGATGCCCGGTTGTCGCAACGGATGCCGGGTGCGCGCCGGAATACATACGCAATGGAGTAAATGGCTATATCAATGAGGTAGATGACGTCGATGGCCAGGCTAACAGTATCGAAAGCATTCTTCGTCTGGAGTCGGCGGCATGGGTGACAATGTCGAAAGCGGCGATTGATGCGGTGGCAAACAGTAGTTGGAGCAATTCCTCAAACACCTTTGAGAAGGTGTTGGCGTGCCTGACTGACGCGGAGATGCCCCTTTGTAAGGATGCCGTTTGATGAGTTCAGCAACGCAGGTTAGCCAATTACCGCAAAACGCGTTCAGCGGGCGTAGACTTCGCACGGCATCCTTTTGGGTTTTTTGCGGTTACGCGACGGGGCAAATACTTAGGTTGCTCAGCAATCTCGTAATGACAAGGATGCTGGCTCCCGAGATGTTTGGAATCATGGCGCTGGCTAACGTAGTGATCGCGGGTGTACAGATGCTTACGGATATGGGGATCCAGAAGAGCATCATTCAAAGTAGGGAAGGTGACCAGAAGCGCTTTCTGAATACCGCTTGGGTGTTACAGATCGCACGCGGCGCGTGTCTAGCGGCCATAGTATGCGGATTTGCGTTGGCTCTGTGGTTGATCGGATCGGGCCTACCTGCTTCAAGTGTGTACTCTCACCCTGATTTGCCGATCGTGTTATGCATACTGGCAAGCAGTCTCATCATTAGCGGATTTCGCTCCACAAAATCTGCGGTTGCAAACAGAAAACTGCATATGGGACGGCTCACCACAATCGAGCTGATGGCCCAAATCTGCGCGTTTATGACAATGATTGTCTGGGCCAGTTACTCCCCGGACGTCTGGGCTCTAGTTGCCGGCACGGTGACCGCGAGCATAGTAAAAATCGGTGTCGAGTTTTTGTGGTTGCCGGGTGAAACCAACCGGTTTCAATGGGACAGGCGATATGCAGGGGAGATTTTTCACTTCGGGAAATGGATCTTTGCGAGCTCTCTTTTAACTTACTGGGTTCTCAACGGTGACAGAATCATTCTAGGGCTCGACATAACCGCGCGCGAAATGGGTATTTACTCCATTGCCATATTTGTGGTGGCTTCGGTAAGAGACACGACAAACAATATTCTCCAAAAAGTCATGTATCCAGCGTTGAGTCGTGCGCTGCAGGAGGGCCATGACCATGTTGCAGTTTATTACCGCTTCCGGTTGCCTCTCGATTTCCTGATCTGTGGCTTGTGCGGATTTCTTGCAGTAGCCGGCGAGCAAATTATCTGGACACTGTATGATGAGAGATACAGTGAGGCAGGTATGTTTCTGGTATTTCTGTCTGTAGGGATGTTGGGTGACAGGTATCGCGGATTGGGGCTCTACTATCAGTCCCAAGGTAAGCCGAAGAAAATGATGCCGATCGCGCTGTGGCGCGCCGTACTCTTCACCCTGGGATTACCGCTCGCGCTGCATGAGTATGGTTTTTTTGGCGCCGTGGCATTTCTCGGAATTTACCCGATTTTGACTGTACCACTCTTACTCTACCTCAAGTACAGGGCGGGTTTAATGCGGGTTTCCCGGGAAATTGGTTATACCGCATTCATATTGCCGGGTGCGGCTGCCGGATACTTGTTCAACTGGGGGGTACAGTACTTTATTGGTTGAGAGAAATAATTGGCTGAGAGAAATTTGCGAGTGAACCAATTATCCGCAATGTGCCGAAAGACCCGTACCGAGGTCGTCGATGATAAGTTGCGTGCGAATCATTGCACCTTTCGTATTTAAGTGATACTCCGTGTCGAAGAAGAGTTCCCTGGGGAAAAGGTAATCCGCCGGCCTTCCTACGTAATGAACGCCCAGGTCGGAGAATAAATTCACGGTCTTTCCTAAGAACTCCAGAAACCTCTCGGACTCATACTCTTCAAATTTCATCAGGCTCGGCGGCCCGCCAATTACACAGACACCATTTTCTCTGGCCCAGTAAATGTAGTCGCGTATAAGATTTTTGGAGTGACTGGATATTTCTGTATTGCCAATATCTTTTGGTGCCAGCCGCTCCAGACGGCTTGAGTAATCTCTCGCTTTTTCCAACGTGTTGTTTGTTTGGTCTCCCGAAGAATCTACGTTGTGAACATTATAAACCGTTGAAGAACTCCCTAAATATCGGTCACTCCCTCCGCGCAATCCTTCAATAATCCTTGCTATTGGCACGTTGGCAAAGCCCAAAATCTGTTGCTGTATGGGCAAGGTATGAAGGTACTGTGGATCTCGTGCCAACACAAAATCCATTAATTGCGCAGACGGCGTATCATCCTGCTGATACAAATCAAGCTCCAGTGGCAGGTAGACAATGTCGCCTCTGCCTAGCGATCGCTTGCTTCGCTCGAGTATATACTTCAATCCCAAGCCAGCATGAACGCCAAGGTTAGTGGTGGGAATCCGTAACCTGCTTTCCAGCAACGAAGAGTTAATGCCAAACAAACTGTTCGAGCCCGCCACAATTAATAACTTATTCCTATTTTCCTGACTGGCATGTCGTTCTTTTATTGAATACAGGTCGTAAGCCCACTTTGAGCTGGAGGTCGGTGTGCCCATCTGCGTGATTACCAGAAAAACCAGCAGAGCAGTACCCACAAAAGTGCCAAATATGAATGCAATAGCGTGTCGCATAGCGTTCAGAAGTTGAAATAGAGAAACTCGCTATCAGGAGCGAATACCAGAATTTTAAGACATATTGAGAAAACGATCCCCAGAAGAGTCATGCATGAGGTGGTCAAAATTAAATGCCTTCGAGAGTTCACTGTACGGTCAGGTCTTGTCATTAACCAGTGTGAAATTTCCGTTGAATTTGGTGCGAGGAATGCCAGAACGGCGGCGACAAGAATAACGGCGAAGCCTTTTATATGAGGGAAAGAACCGAGGTTGGAGTTTGGTACGACATCAGAAAATGTTGAAAATAACTGCGGTGCCATGTTGTATATCTCGCTGGGTAATGCCAGACCATGAAGTCCAAAAACGCCGCGGAGCATAGCGACGGCGCCGTTTAGAGACTCCGCCCGGAAGAATATCCAAGCCAGAGATACCAATAGAAAGGTAAATATTACACCTGTGACACCTGAAATAGTCTTGAGCAGGCGGCGTTTGGGCGATAAGCCCTGACTGGTAATATTTTCCGTGTCGTCCAGACAAGCGGTATTGTTTTGTATCGAAGCGCCGGAGCCGGAAACGTTCACATAATTGGACGGAAAAGTCGCGAATACCTTTGCGTGTAGATATCGCCATTGATGATTTGCGACAAGATACACTCCGTGTAGGCCACCCCAGATAATGAAGTTCCAGCCCGCACCATGCCAGAATCCGCCGAGCAGCATGGTTGCCAAAAGATTAAATGAACGGGAGCCTTCTCGGCTTCCCCCAAGTGGTATATAAAGGTAATTCCGTAAGAAATTTGATAGCGTGATATGCCAGCGTCGCCAAAATTCGATAATGTTGGTTGATTTATAGGGTGAATTGAAATTCCGCGGAAGCTCAATACCGAACATTTTTGCGAGCCCTACGGCCATATCCGCATAGCCACTGAAGTCAAAATACAATTGGAATGAGTAGGCCAGTAGACCGCCCCAGGCTTCGAGGAAGGTTGGTGATGTACCACCGTCTGCGGCATTAAATACGGGGGTCGCATAGGGGGCGAGTTGATCCGCAAGAATTACTTTTTTGGCGAGTCCGATAACGAATAAACATACACCAAAGTTTATCTGTTCAACGCGTATTGAGCGGATGGCGAGCCGGGAAAGCTGACCTGCAACCTCTTTATGTTGAACAATCGGTCCGGCGATAAGTTGTGGGAAGAACGATACGAATAAAAGGTATCGAACGAATTCATATTCTGGCTGCCCACTGCGATAGGTGTCTACCAGGTAAGCAATCTGCTGAAAGGTAAAAAAAGAAATGGCTAAAGGCAGTATCAAATCAGGTACTGAAATTTCCGTATTTGTAAGCTGGGATACGGTGGTGGCAAAAAAACCTAGGTATTTGTATACGGCAATGGCCGATAGATTTCCGATGACGCCTGCAACAAGCCAGGCCTTTTTGTGAAAAGATAACGCTACACGTTTTCCAATGAGAAAGTTTACTGATATAGATCCTAGCAATAGAGCAAGATACTGAGGTGACCACCAAGCGTAGAATAGTAGGGAGGCGAGTGCGAGCCATGTGAGGGAAAAACGAAACAGATGGAAACGGCGTAAAAGATAAAACCCGAAAATTACCGCGGGCAGAAAAACAAAGATAAAAGGTAGGGAATTAAATAGCACGCTTGTTCAACGCCGTATTCTTGTAAATTTGTCACTGCGTTTTGGGAGGCGCATCAGATATGCGCTTCCAGGTATTTGGCCACTTCTCCGACATGCGTCGCCTGCAATATTGAGTGGTGATCTCCGGGTACTTCATAAATAGTCAGGTCGTCACAGTACTTGTTCCATCCGAGGTCTTTCGACGGGCGTTCCCCGTATAAATATTTCCTGTCCCGGGCTTTAATCAGCGTGATAGCGCCGCTGATCTTTGATAGCCGGGTTGTAAAAATTGCGTTCTTTCGAACCTGGTGGCGGGTACGGATATTGTCCGAAACCGCATTTTGGGATCGTTCGTCTTCTGTAGGCTGCGCCGACAGTTTGATAATTCCATAACGCTCCCTGAAACGATCAAGGAGATAGCCTGGGCCCTCGTTAACGGCTCTCTTTAAGTGTTCGGAAATACGAAAAGATAATTTCCTATGCGTGGTGAAGACTTCGGGAATAACTGTGTCTAGAAGCCCCGTAAACTCAACTTTGTGCCCCATCGCCTTTAGTGATCGTCCGACTTCAATAGCGATTATTCCGCCATAGGACTTCCCGGCAAGGAAGTACGGCCCTTCAGGTTGTAGCTTGCAGATTACCGATAGGTAGAGCTGCGTAATTCCCGCGATGGAACTGGTACTTGTGGCAGCTGCAGATTTTTCGCCATTCACGATGAGGTCTACCTCCTCTGGCAGGTAGACAGCGTAAATAGCTCTCTGGGTACGAAGCGCTTTGGCTAACGCCATGTACTCCACCACACCATTAATCAGTAAAAGCGGGGAGAGATCCCTGCGGCCGGACTTGAGCATCAGATATCCGGGGTCTGTATCACCATTCGCGCGTTGACTCACCGACCGACTCGTTATTGTATTGGCAATTTGTCGCACCGTTCTATTGGAGATGATATCTCCCATCGAGACATTGCAGTTGAGTTCAGTAGATATTCGTGCCATTGCTCGAACGGCCGCTATGGAATCGCCGCCGAGTTCGAAGAAATCGCTGTTTGCATGGATATATTGTACCGGTAGGAGATCTCGCCAAATACTTGCCAGATGTTTTTCAAGCTCGCCAATCAGTGGTTCGCTAGCTGACGATTCGAGAACCTTACATGTGCCTGG
This sequence comes from Microbulbifer harenosus, assembly GCF_005771435.1. GTDB lineage: Bacteria > Pseudomonadota > Gammaproteobacteria > Pseudomonadales > Cellvibrionaceae > Microbulbifer > Microbulbifer harenosus. The sequence goes on along the minus strand of NZ_VANI01000016.1, from coordinate 16,501 downwards.
CTCAGGAAGATTTGCTCTGTCGACTTTGCCATTGTGATTTGTCGGCACGGCATTAAGTTCCAGATAAAGCGATGGAATCATGTATTCTGGTAGGTGTTTACGTAGACAGATTTTTATGTGTTCGACCGGTGGCAATGATTTATCTGTGCCGACCAGATAAGCGATCAGTGTAAGTGTATTCGAGTCAGCGCTCGCATATCTGGCGGTTACAACACAGTCTTTGATGTTACCAATCCGTTTAATCGTACTTTCGACTTCCAGTAACTCGATCCGGTTGCCATTCAGTTGGATCTGAAAGTCCTCTCTGCCAAGAATTTCGTAGATTCCATTCTCATCTATGCGCACCATATCGCCGGTAGCGAAAAAGCGGTTGCCGTGGTGCCAGAAAAATTTTTCTTCATTTAGATCATTGCGGTGCATATAGCCAGAAACTACACCCGGGCCTGCTACAAACAGTTCACCCACTTCGCCGGGAATAACCGGGCTCCTCTGCTTGTTAAGAACCATCAATTGGACGTTGTGTTGAGCTACCCCAATTCTTGTTTTTGACGGTACGGCATCCCGTACTGGCCAATAAGTCACCATGCAATTGGTTTCACTTGCGCCGTAGTTCACATAAAGCTGTACCGCAGGAAGCAGCCTGCGCACCCGACAAAGGAGGTCCAGTGGCACGTTGTCACCACCGGTGAGTATGCGTTTGAGTGAAGTAAGCACGGCGATTCGCTCGGGTACTTCCTCTATATAGTCAATCAGCCTCGCCAAAAGCGAGGGGACAAAATGCCAGACCGATACCTTTCGGGCGGCAGCGAACAGCTTTTCAGGGTCCAGGATATCGGCGCGTCGCGCGATCATTGTGTAGCCGCCACAGGTGAGTAGGGCCAGTAGCTCAAAGGTGCTAATACTGAACGAGGCACCCGCGACCGACAGGATTCCAAGATCATCGCTCAGTTCGAAGCAGCGAACGGAAGACGACATCCCGTGTGCCAGGTTGCGTTGGGAAGAGATGGCACCCTTGGGACGCCCGGTAGTACCTGAGGTAAAAAATATGTGCGACTCGTCGTCAAGCTTGACTGGATGGGGGCGAAAATGCTCTTCATGTGGGATACCGTCGGTTTGTACCGCAGAGTAACTGTAGAGACGTTCTACAAGTTCTCTAGCGATCTCACATGAAAATTCGGTAAACACATGATCCGAACAAATAATCGCGGAAGGCTCCACATCCTTAAGAATCAGGTCGATTCGCCCTTTGGGAAAGCCGGGATCGATCGGTACATAGGTGGCACCAAGCATATGAATGCCCAGCAGACAGCTGACCAGTTCCGGGCTGGGGTGCATCAATACGGCCACCCGAGATCCCGCTGTTACCCCGAGCCTGAGAAGCCCCGCTGCCGCCTGCCTTGCGGATAAAACGAGAGTGGCGTAAGTAATATTCTGGTCATCATAAATAAGCGCGGTTTTATCGGGCGCGCGCGCCGCGTTACGTTCTATCCGCCGGATTACGGGAATATCGCCATCCGCGAGGGCGGACTGATCCGAAGGCAAAATAGCTGCGTCACTACTTTTACCCTGCACGCTAGTTATCGGCGTACGGCCCACAATGATATCGTCCATAGGTGGCGGATATTCGCTTAACAGAAGGGGTTAACCGGAGGTCTCCTCGTGCCAGAAGGATGCCAGAGGGTCTTCATAGGAAACCGTTCGGAGGTTGGCTTTACTGGCGTTTACAGCCGAGACCAATTATCAAGCCGGTGCCAATTCTTCGCGAGCGCAGGCTTGCGATACATTGCCAGGTGCTGCAACCGGCTTGCTTTCCGGTGCCCAGTCAGATGGCATCAGAGAAAAATCTATAAGGGTGGATGTGTCGCCGGTATTGCGCGCGTGTTCGATGCGCTGGTAGAAGTTCCTGCCCGTGTTTGGCGGCACGCTGGTGCTCATGCTGGCGCCCTGTTTGGGGCGCTCCACGTATTCCGGAAACGACATTTCTGCAGCGTTCTGCTTGGCGTAACCTTTTCCAAAGAGTTGTTTAAGTTCTCCAAAGCCGTCATTGCTTACAAGCTGCTGGCCGCGGAGGTTTACGCCCTTGGAAATTGCGTGAGAAACAAACTGCTCAAGGTTTTCGGTATCGAAAGCGATGTGCTGTACGCTATGGTCGCCGTGACAGTCGGCAAAGGCTGTCACCTGACTTTTTTTATTGCGATCAATTCCTTCAACCAGAACCACACCAAAAGAGGCGAAGTCGATGCACCAGAGTTTCATACTGCTATCTGGGTCATCTGGTCGCACGTCATCGACACGCTTGGTAAGCTTTCCGCCCTCAACTTCGATGTGGTACCAGGCCCACTTTTCGATCATTCCCTTTTCTACCGCGTAGGCAATGTGATCAACTCTGCTGACTTTAGACATTCCTTGTCCCCCATAAGAATAAGCACGTCCTTGCCGAAAATAAAACGGAAATGAACGCCGTCTAATATGGCAGCGCCAAAAATAAAGTCAACCGAAAATTACCGTGAGCTAGCGCCCAAAACTCTTAGATAGCATCTTGGTTTTGTCAAAATTGTGCACTTGGTACGGTCCGCTGCCCCAAAAAAGGGAAGTAGAAAAAGAGAAGGCGCACGATTCATCTGTAATGGCTGTGTAATGGCGCTGATGAATATCATGCCAATACGGATGCATGGCGCGCTTGAGCAGATAAGTGCGTCAAATTTAGTTGAGTTGTGTCACAGTTTGAGCGGATAATCGCCGGGCACTGGAGTGCGCTACCGAATGGCCACGGCGCCAATAAAAATTACCTCTTTCTAGAAACGAAATTCGGCCCAGTATATGCATTGACATCTACGGGAGATGGTTGAGGGGGTATAACACAATAAAGGTAGGAACCACTGCTCCCCAGCAGTGACGTCGGTGTTTTTGCCGACCTTGATGAGTACATGGAATAGTTTGGGGCCGATGCCTCGTAAAATCAGGGGGTTCTTGTGGAACAGGGATGGGTCCGCAATCGTCAGAGTCGTATTACCGCGCTTTATCGCTTGTTCGATGTCCTGCTTATCCAGGGTATTCTTTACGCGTGTCTCACATTTTTTGAGGTCCCACCGGGTAAAGACTGGCTGATAGCAGGTCTGCTTGCGTCCGTCAGCTTTGCATTTATAGCGGAATCGGTAGAGCTATACAGATCGTGGCGGGGTGAGACGTATGTTCGAATCCTGGGTACCGTCACAGTTGCCTGGGTAGCTGTGTGCATTTTTCTGATTCTTCTCGCCTTTTCATTCAATACGTTTTCCGCCGATTACAAGCGACCCGCAGTAATTGCATGGCTTGTATCTACATTATTTGGCCTGGCTTTCTGGCGATTCTGTCTGCGTCAGGTTCTGTTTTCGATACGCTTGCGCGGACGCAATACCCGTAGCGCTGTCATTATTGGCTGTACCGATGCCGGCTATAAGCTGGCGGATGACTTGATGACGAATCCACAGTTGGGCATACACGTAGTCGGTTTTTACGATGTTCCAGAGTTCCAGGATCGCAGCGCAAGAGAGCGTAATTGCACCCGGTTTCCCATTCTCGGCACGGTGGATGAAGCGGTTGCCAAGGGGCGCGCCGGAGGTCTTGATGTCGTATTTATTGCATTACCGATGCGGGCAGAGGATCTCATCAGTGAAACACTGGATAAATTTTCTGACACTACTGCGACCGTCCACATTCTGCCGAACTTTTTTGTGGCCAAAATGCTGCATGCGCGCTGGCATCAGGTTGGAAGCAGCAGCCTGCTCAGTGTATTTGATACACCAATACAGGGTTTTGATGGTTGGCTTAAGCGACTAGAGGATCTGGTCCTCGCATCAATAATTCTCACTGTAATTTCACCGCTTATGTTGTTTGTGGCGGTGGCCGTAAAGCTTTCATCTCCGGGACCAATCATCTTCAAGCAGCGGCGCTATGGTCTTGATGGCAGAACAATATATGTCTGGAAGTTCCGCAGCATGACGGTAATGGATGACGGCGACCAAGTACAACAGGCGAAGATTGGTGACCAACGAATTACCGCTGTTGGAAGAATACTACGACGCACATCTTTGGATGAGCTTCCACAATTCTTCAACGTTCTACAGGGTACCATGTCAATTGTCGGTCCCAGACCACATGCGGTTGCGCACAATGAGGAGTACCGGAGTCTGGTTAACGGCTACATGCTTCGCCATAAAGTGAAGCCGGGAATTACGGGGCTCGCGCAGATCAAAGGTTTTCGTGGAGAGACAGATACCCTGGACAAAATGAGCCGGCGTGTCGAGTACGATCTCGAGTACATTCGCCGATGGTCGATACTGCTTGATCTACGCATAGTATTTTTGACTGTTTACCGTGGTTTCTACCATAAAAATGCGTATTAAACGTTGTTTAATGACATCACGATAGCAGCACTCAAAATACAACAGGACACTGAAATGAAGCTTTTACAAGTCGACACACTTGCATTTGCTTTTATGCGCTGTCGCCGGAGGAACAGACCTCGCATCATACTTCTGTGGAGCTTGATGGCGGCGAGCCAGTCAGGATTTGCCGTTACGATAGCGTTGCCAGCAAACATCGAACTAAACAGTATGGCTACCGTAGAGGTTCAATATGATGACAACGTCTTCCTGGCGGCAGAAAACGAGCAGGACGACTGGGTCACAAGGACGATACCTGCGCTGGACATCTCGAGAGAGGGCACGGCAACCAGCTTTTCGGGAAGTTTCTCCTTGGCCAATAGCCACTATCGTGACAGCAGTCGACAGAGTTTTAATGATTATGTAGGAAATTTCGACTGGCGGTGGCGTGCGGCGAATTTTCTCGAAGTGCAGACGTCGGTCAACTATACGGATTTAGCGCAAACAATTAGCGGGAATCCGGATGGTGGTCTGGATCCTATCTTGATAGAAGGACAGAGAACGCGACGGCCAAGCGCAGATGTTACCTTCATACTTGGACGCCAGGGTAGCAGTGCACAGGGAGTTATTCGCCATGCTAAGCAGAAGAACGCATTCGAGGAGCCCGCGCGGGATTTTGCAACGGCACGTTCTTCGATCGACATGAATTATTCACCCAGTAACCGAGTAATGCTAGGAGTTCAATTGGCGAATACCGAGTTCGATTATGTTGATCTCGGTGTGGTTCCGGATCGCGACAGCCGAGAGATTCTTGTACTAGGTACTGCGGAGTACAGACTGGCGAAAACCAGGCTTGGGCTAAGGGCGGGGCGCCTGAATAAGGACTTCAGGCTTAATGAACGGCAAGACTTCGCTGGCCCTCGCTGGGATGTAACAGCGTCTTGGAGCCCAAAAACATACAGCACGCTTTCAATTACCACCGGCAGAACGGTGCAGGAGTCACCGGGTACTGCGGACTTTGTGGATGTCGAGAGCAGTGTGTTTTCCTGGTCGCACCAGTGGACCGGAACTCTTGACAGCACACTTTCTTATAGTCGCACGGTGGGAGAATTTGTGGGGGAAGCCAGCACCAGCAACGTATTGCGATCGAACCTCATGATTCGCTACCAACCGGCAGACTGGCTGAGGCTTTATATGGGATTCTCGAGGTTGGAAAACCAGATTTCCACTACGGCGAGTGGTATTGAGAACAGTCGGTATATGTTGGGTGTGGAAGCACCGCTGTAGAGTGCAATGGATATAGCAATATGGACAGCATGAGACGAATTCTCTTTTACCTGGTTGTTACAGCGTGGCCTTTTTCGGTGGCTGGAGAGCTTACTGCGGATACGGCGGAATATCGTATGAATGCGGGAGACCGGATTTCGATCCGTGTATACGGGGAAAGCGACCTGAGCGTCGACGCTATGCTCGGTGAATCTGGAAGTATCAACTATCCATTTTTGGGTGAGGTCGAAGTGGCCGGCCTTACGCCTACAGAGCTTGAAGCAAAGATATTCAAAGGTCTCGAAGGGGACTACCTGGTTAATCCAAGTATCACGGTGACAATCACGCAGTATCGTCCGGTATTTATTTATGGTGAGGTTCAGGTTCCGGGAGGATACAGCTACCAGCCCGGTCTCACCGTGGGTAAGGCTGCCGCATTGGCTCAGGGGCTTACCGAGCGTGGTTCCGAAAGCCGGATATATCTTACCCGGGAGGGAATGCCGGAAGGCAAGAAAATGCGCGTCAGTTTGTCTACAAAACTGCAACCTGGTGATGTGATAACTATTGAGCAGGGGTTTTTCTGAATACAAGTATGGAGAAAAATGCAATCAACGCTGATGAGGCGGCCCCCTCTCCATTGGGGGATATAGATTTTGTTGCCCTGTTTTTCGCTGTCTATGAAAAGAAATGGTACATCATAGCTTTTGCGCTAGCGGTGACGGCCGCGGCCTATTTTGCTGTCCAGAACATTCGCGACAGGTATCAAGCAACAGCTACATTATTAATTGGAGGCGGTGAGGCCAATCTCATTTCCATTCGCGACGTGTATGACGTTGGCGCGCAACGTAGAGAGTTTCTAATGACGCAGGTGGAAATGTTGCGATCGCGGGGTATTGCAGAACGTGTAGTGGACTCTCTGAACCTTGAAGATCATGATGAGTTTAATCAGCCAGTCAAGCCCACTCTCGTCGGAAGGCTCAGGGCGCTGATTGGGATAGAGGTCGAACGGCCTATCGTTGATCCTGCAACTCAGTCGCGGCAGAAGCGGGAATTCATCGTCAACAGTATCTCCAAAGGTATTGTGGTTACACCGGTTAGAAATACCCAGCTGATTAAGCTCTCCTACGAAAGCTACTCCCCGAAACTGGCGGCCGCAGTACCGAATGCGGTTGTGAACGCGTATATCGCGGAACAGCAGAGGGTCCGCGCCGATGTCACGGAAAAGGCAACCAGTTGGCTGAGTGAGAGGCTTGAAGGTTTACGCGGTAAGCTGGAAGCGTCCGAGCAGGCGCTGAATCAATTTCAGCAACAGGAGGATCTTGTCGATCTTCAGGGCGTTCGCGGGCTGGCATCGCAGGAACTGAATGAAACGATGGATCAGTTGCTTGAGGCGAAGCGGGAACTGAAAGATGTCCAGTTACTGTACAGTCAGGTGCGGCAAAAAAATCTCCCCGAGGAGGCTTTGCTGAATCAACCTGAAGTTCTCAATAATCCTCTGGTCCAGGCGGCACGTCAGACCGAAACCAATGCATTGCTTGGTGTCACGGAATTGGCGCGGCGCTACGGACCAAAACATCCTGTCATGCAGGCAGCGCAGGACGAGCTTGACAATGCGCGTGCGCAATTGCGCAGTGAAATAAGGAAGCTTGTCGCGAGTATCGAGGTCGACTATTTCCAGGTTAAAGGAAAAGTCCAGTCGCTTGAGGAGGAGCTCTCGCATGCTAAAGCGGATCTGCAAACTGTCGCGCAAAAGGAAATTCGCTACGATGAGCTGAAGCGGGAAGTGGATGTCAATACTCAGCTTTACAATACCTTCCTGACACGCTTCAAGGAAACAAGGGAGGTATCCGGCTACGAAACAGCAGCGGCGCGTCTGGCTGACCCCGCAATTGTACCGCGCCGCGCAATGGCGTCTAAAAAGCGCTTGCTGATATTGTTCGCCTTTGTTGCCAGCGCGGGCTTGGGTGTCGCCATCGTCGTTTTACTGGATCTGCTGAAGAGTGGAATACGCGATCCGCAGGACGTAAACAGAAAGCTGGGTTTCCCTTTGATGGGGATGGTGCCCAAAGTTGCGATAGCCGAGCATGACGCGCTGCCTTTGTACAGCTACTTTGACGCTGGACACGGTCAATTTGCAGAGGCAATTCGCTCACTTCGGACCGGCGTGGTACTTTCCCGTGTTGAGAACAAGGCCGAAGTTATCTGTATTACTTCTTCCGCTCCATCCGAGGGGAAAACAACGGTTGCCATCAACTTGGCATTCTCGTTGGGCCAGCTGGAAAGGGTGCTGTTAATTGACGCAGACATGCGACGGCCCTCCATTGGCCGTCGCTTCGAAGTGGCACCAAGCAGACCGGGCCTCGCTGATCTGCTCTCGGGGCGCTTCTCTATCGACGAGTGTATTGTCAGGGACAAGAAAAGCGGCATTGACATAATCCCAGCGGGCATCCGTCCGGAAGACCCACAGCGACTGCTGGGATCGGTACAATTCCAGAGTGTGCTGAAAGAGTTGCGGACCAAGTATGACCGTATCCTTATTGATACACCGCCTGTCCAGGCGGTAAGCGATGTGCTGGTAATTTCCAGGTATGTCTGTTCGCTGCTTTATGTAGTGCGGGCCGAAGACACCCGCATGGGTATCATTCGAGCAGCCATCTCCCGTCTACTCAGTCTTGGTGTCAAGCCGGAAGGCGTCATTCTCAACAGTGTGACCATGGATCGCAAGAGCGCCTATTCCGATCAGTATTATGGATACTATCCCGAGTACTCTTAGTGGCGATTATTTTAGTCGCAATTATTTCACATTCCGGCGGGGGGGTGACTGACCCGCTCGCCCGCGTTATGCGCCCTTGCAGTTGATACCGATACCTGCGGCTTTACGGACATACAGTATTCATGATCGACCTGCATAGCCATATCCTCCCTGGAATCGACGACGGCCCCAGGTCATTTGCCCAGAGCCTGGAACTTATCCGGGCTTCGGCGGCAAATGGTATTACCCATATTGTGGTTACGCCACATATCCATCCCGGGCGCTACTTGAACACTTCCCATTCGCTCGAGCTGGCTTTCCGGGACTTCCTTTCTTGTCTGGCGGCCGAGGGGGAACTCGGCGTTCAGCTGGCCCTCGCTGCAGAGGTGCGGATCTCTGACGAACTCTTGTATATGGCCTCCAAGCAACAGCTTCCCGCGTTGGGGCACTGGGAGGGGGATCTGCTTGTACTGCTGGAGATGCCACACAGCCATATCCCTGCTGGCGTGACCCAATTGGTTGAGTGGCTCGCCCAGCGGAACATTCGCCCGATGATCGCGCATCCCGAACGCAACAAGGATGTTCTGCGCGATCTCGATCAAATCGGGCCCTTGGTCAGAGCGGGCTGTCTGTTTCAATTGACCGCCGGTGCGCTGGTCGGGCAATTTGGCGAGCCCTCGCGCCTCTGTGCGGAGAAATTACTGAAGAAGGGGCTGGCAACGATACTTGCCACCGACACGCACCACCTCTATCGGCGCCCACCAAATCTGGCAGAGGGGCGGCGTGCGGCAGAGCAGATCATTGGAGAAACGCACGCGTGGGCTCTGGTTCAAGACAACCCGGTAAAAATTGTCGGCGACCGCTTGTTTGCCAAGCGATAGTTCTGGCGAATCCGTTTTCTTAACGTGCAGCTCTCATACCACTAGGCCAGTGTCAGCATGCCAGCTGGGATAGGCCGAGCCTGGCTGGCGGCAACGGCTACCAAGTACTCATTGCCATTTGTGCGGACAAGACTTCGCCGCAACATTCCTTCGTGACTTTCTTTCATGGTTTTGCTGTAAGTTGCTGCGATGTAAGCGCGTGTAATTGACGGCATCCCGGAATCGTGTGTACTTTTGTATACATCGCAAGTCAGGGATTGCCATGCTTAACAAGACACAATCCATATCGGCGCGCCTTTCCGCGGACGATTACACCTACCTCATGTCCATCGACCGCAATGGCGCTATAACCCAGAGCGAAAAGGTGCGCGAGCTTATCGCCATGGCGCGGGAGTCTGTGGGTGTGGAGAGTTTTGTCCGCGCCTACCTTGCCGCCGGCGAAACCATGCTCCCGGTAAAAGCCAGATACGCTGACGAAAACCGGCGCAGCCTGCTGGTTGAGGCGCTGCTGGAACTCGTGATCGAGGGCGCCGCCGCAATTCAGGTGTGTACTGACGAGGAGCAGATCGCCCCTGCGCTCGAGCATAAGGCGCTACCGATAGTCGATGCGTTCATGGAAAAAATACTGCTGGTGGCGCTGCAGGATGAGCCGCGACTTATCGATAGGCAGGCGGCGGCCATCATTCGCCAGCGCCTGACGGATTTACTCAAGCGCTGACACTGCGGAAAGATCCGGTGTAAAAATATTTGCATACAACGACTGACTGACAATAAACACGAGGAAGGAACAACATGAAAGAAGGACTGATAAAACGCATTTCCCGTATCATTTCTGCTTCTGCCAATGCCCTGGTGGACTCAGTGGAAAACGCTACGCCGCAACTGGTAATGGAGCAGGCGATCCGTGAAATCGACGATGCAATCGCCGAAGTGCGCGATCAGCTCGGCAAAGCGGAAGCGGCCAAGTATCTGAGCAGCAAGGCGCTGAACGATGAAAATGCGCGCCATGCAACGCTCAGTGAGCAGATCGAGGTGGCGGTGCAGCAGGGCCGCGACGACCTGGCGGAGGCCGCGATTGCCAAGCAAATGGATATCGAAGCGCAGATTCCGGTACTGGAAAAAGCCATCGCGGAAAGTGATCGGGAAATTTCCGAGCTGAGTTCCTATATCAGTGCGCTGCAGGGCAAAAAGCGCGAGATGCGCGAGCAGCTACGCGATTTCACCAAGGCCAGCGAGCACGTGAGTAACGGCACCACTGCGGAACAAACAGGCAGCAGCCGCACCACCGCCAACAAGGTGGAGCAGGCCTCTGGTGCGTTCAACCGTATTTTGGAAAATGCCGGCGTGCCCACCTCCGAGTCGAGCGCCGATGCCAGCAAGCTGGCGGAGCTGGAAGAGCTTTCGCGCAGCAATCGTATCAAAGAGCGTCTGGCGAAAATTAAAACCCAGGCGGAGGTCTGATGGCGTTCTTTCTGCAAGATGGCAATCAGCTGTTCACCGGCGCCCTGGTGTTGATGTTGATGATTGCCGTACTGGAAGGCGTGATGACGCTGATTGGTGCCGGTATTTCCGACATGCTCGACAATCTCTTGCCCGATGTAGACCTGGACACACCGGATACCGAGGCGGGGGGCGTGCTCACCAAGCTACTCGGCTGGTTGCGCTTTGGTGAAGTACCGGCGTTGATTCTGTTGGTGGCGTTTCTGGTGGGCTTCGGTGTGACCGGCCTGTTGATCCAGATGATTGTAGATTCACTGTTCGGTCTGTTGTTGCCCGGCTGGTTGCTCGCAGTACCGGTATTCATGCTTGCGCTGCCACAGGTGCGTTTTGTTGGCAATCTGCTGCGCCGCTTTGCGGTGGGCGATGAGACTGAAGCCGTAGGGCGAAAATCCTTTGTTGGGCGTGTGGCGGTCATCACCATCGGCGAGGCCGCGCCCGGCTCACCGGCGGAAGCGCGCTTCAGCGACGAATTTGGCACTACCCACTATGTAATGGTGGAGCCGGATGATGGGGAAACCTTTTCACAGGGAGAAAAGGTGTTGCTGGTGGAAGATTGCGGAGCCCGTTTCCGGGTGATCCGCCCAGCCAGCCAGCACCTGACGCAAAACAACTAAATTGGAGAAAGTTACGTGATTCAGAATCTTTCCAGTATTGCGATCATGGCGGGGGCGGTGCTTATCGGCCTGATCGTTATCGGCACTATCTTCGCGCGCCTGTATACCCGCGCCTCCAAGGAGCGTTCTTTTGTGCGCACCGGTATGGGCGGACAGAAGGTCATCATGAATGGCGGCGCACTGGTGCTTCCGGTGCTGCACGAAATCATCGCGGTCAACATGAATACCTTGCGTCTTGCGGTTTCGCGCAAGGAGCAGCACGCGTTGATCACCAAGGACCGTATGCGCGTGGACGTGCTTGCGGAATTTTATCTGCGGGTGAAGCCGGACATCGATGCTATCGCCAATGCCGCGCAGACCTTGGGTATTCGCACCCTGGACCCGGAAGCGCTGAAAGATATGATCGAGGGCAAGTTTGTCGACGCCTTGCGCTCCGTGGCAGCGGAAATGCAGATGGCAGAACTGCATGAGCAGCGCAGCCAGTTTGTACAGAAAGTACAGCAGGTGGTGTCTGAAGATCTGTTGAAGAACGGCCTTGAGCTGGAGTCTGTGTCGCTGACCGGCCTCGATCAGACCAGCAAGGAGTTTTTCAATCAGGACAACGTGTTCGATGCGGAAGGTCTCGCTAGCATGACGCGCTCCATTGAGGCGCGCCGCAAGGAAGTGAACGACGTCGAGCAGGAAACACGAGTGCAGATCGAGACCAAGAACCTGGAAGCCGAGCGCCAGCGTCTGGAGATCGAAAAAGAGAAGCGCTACGCCCACCTGGAGCAGCAGCGCGAAATAGAAAACCGCGAAGCGGCCCAGAAAGCCGATATGGCAAAAGAACTGGCGGCTCAGGAAAAGGCCGCGCGCCAGGCAGAGATCGAGGCGCAGCGTGAAGTGGATCAGTCCCGCATCGCCGCGGAGCAGGCCACTCGTCTGTTGGAGATCGAAAAGGAAAAGCGCTTGCAGGAGCAGGAAATTGAGCGCGAGCGCATTCTCGAAGAGCAGCGCATTTCCAAGCAGAAATCCCTTGAAATTGCTGAACAAGAGCGCGCCATTGCGGTTGCGGAAAAATCCAAGGAGCAGTCACTGGCCGACCAGCAGGCCAACGTCGCCCGCGCTGAAGCCGTTAAAGCGGAAGAGCAGGTGCGCACCGCCAAGGATGTTGAGGTAGCCGAGCGCGATAAGCGCATTGAGATCATCGAGGCGCAGAAAGAAGCCGAGCGCCAGGCCACCGCCATCAAGGTGGCCGCGGAAGCGGAAAAGGCGGCCGCTGAAGACAAGGCCGAGGCGCTGCGACTGCAGGCAGCGGCTGAGGCGGAAGCCGTGCGTATCAAGGTTGAGGCGGATCGCGAGAAGTACGCTGTGGATGCAGAGGGTCAACGCCTGATGAACGAGGCCATGAACAGCCTTAGCGAAGCGCAAATCGCGCTCAAGCGTATCCTCAGCCTGCACGATGCACTGCCGAACATCATTCGCGAAAGCGTGCGCCCAATGGAGAAGATCGACGGCATGAAGATCATATCCGTGGAGGGGCTGAATGGAATCGATGGCCGCGCCAGCGGCGGTATCCTCGACAGCGATGGCGAATCCAAAGGGCAGAGCCTGCCCGAAGCACTGGTCGGCAGCGCTCTCAAGCACCGTGCCATGGCGCCACTGGTGGATTCACTGTTGAAGGAGGCCGGTGTGGGCGATTTCAGCAAAATGACCGAACCCCAGATCTGATTCTCGTTACGCGGATCTTTTCTGACATGCCCGGGCCGCTCAGTCGGCCCGGGGTTAAGCGATCAATCCCGCCCGTAAGATTGGTACCGCAATCTCCGATTCGGTCACCAATTTCCTCTTCACTGCCCTTTGCCTGTCCTATTACTAGTTAGCCTCGCGGCGCAGTCCTTGACATTGGTTACATGCGTAACTAAATTCGTTGCACCTGAAACCAAAGCGACCTTCGCTGCCACAAGCGGCGCCTCAGGTCCTATATAAGATCTCGCATAAGGAGGATCACATGGCCGATTTGTTCGAAAACCCCATGGGCCTGGACGGCTTTGAATTTGTCGAATTCACCGCGCCGGAGAAGGGCATCCTGGAAAGCGTATTCGCGGCCATGGGCTTCACCAAAGTGGCCCGCCACCGCACCAAAGACGTGGAATTGTGGCGCCAGGGCGATATCAATTTCATCACCAACTATGAACCGGGGAGTCACGCGGACTACTACGCCCGCGAGCACGGTCCATCCGCTTGTGGCCTGGCGTTCCGGGTGAAGGACGCCACCTTCGCGTATAACGAAGCACTCAAGAAGGGGGCGCAGCCGGTAAATGTGGCAACGGGTCCGATGGAGCTGCGGCTGCCGGCCATCAAGGGTATTGGCGGTGCCACTCTGTATCTGATCGATCGCTATAAAGAAGGCGAGAGTATCTATGACATCGACTTCCACTGGCTGGAAGGTGTCGACCGTCACCCCGAGGGCTGCGGTTTCCACACCCTGGATCACCTGACTCACAACGTCTATCGCGGCCGTATGGACTACTGGGCCAAGTACTACGAAGATCTGTTCAATTTCCGTGAGATCCGCTATTTCGATATCAAAGGCGAATACACCGGGCTGCTGTCCAAGGCCATGACCGCGCCGGACGGCAAGATCCGCATCCCGCTGAACGAAGAGGCGGCCGGTGGCGGCGGCCAGATTGAAGAATTTCTGATGAAGTACAACGGCGAGGGCATCCAGCATATCGCCTTCGCCTGCGACGACCTGGTGGCCTGCTGGGATCGCCTGAAAGCCCAGGGCATGCAATTCATGACTCCGCCCCCCGAGACCTACTACGAAATGCTGGAAGAGCGTCTGCCGGGCCATGGTGAGCCCACGGCGGAACTGAAAGCGCGCGGTATCCTCCTCGACGGTACCACCGAGGGCGGCCAGCCCCGTCTGCTGCTGCAGATATTCTCCGCCAACATGCTGGGTCCGGTGTTCTTTGAGTTCATCCAGCGCAAGGAAGACGAGGGCTTTGGCGAGGGCAACTTCAAGGCACTGTTCGAATCCATTGAGCGCGACCAGCTGCAGCGCGGTGTGATCGGCGGCAAAGGCAAAGAAGACGCGGCCTGAGACGGCCGCGTATCGGGAGGCCATCTATGGCAATCAAACGTATTCACCACGTGGCTTACCGCTGCCGCGATGCCAAAGAGACGGTGGAGTTCTACCGCGATCTTCTGGGCATGGAGTTCCAGCTGGCCATCGCCGAAGACAGGGTGCCCTCCACCGGGGCCCCGGATCCCTACATGCACGTATTTCTCGATGCGGGCCAGGGCAATGTGCTGGCGTTTTTCGAGCTGCCCAACTCCCCGGACATGGGCCGCGATGAGAACACCCCGAAGTGGGTGCAGCACATCGCGCTGGAAGTGGAGAGCATGGACGAGTTGCTGGCGATGAAGCAGAAGCTTGAGGAGGTCGGTGTCGATGTGCTCGGCCCCACCGATCACACGATCTTTAAATCCATCTACTTCTTCGACCCCAACGGCCACCGTATCGAGCTCGCCGCCAATACTGCCAAGCCCGGTATGCACAAGGAGCTGAAGCGGGTGGCGCAAGACATGCTGGAAGAGTGGTCGCGCACCAAAAAAGCACCGCGTCATGCGGCGTGGATGCACGGCGACACAGAATTCAAACCCCTAGATCCTTGATTTAGTTCCTTAATCGAAACAAAGAGGAAGGCACAGTGAAGTTAGCCAGCCTTAAACACGGACGCGATGGCAAGCTCGTCGTCGTCAGTGACGACCTGACCCGCATGGCGGAAGCCGGCGAGATCGCGGCCACATTGCAATCCGCCCTGGACAACTGGGCGGAGCTCGCCCCAAAGCTGGAAAGCCTGCAGCAGAGGCTGAATCGCGGCGAGATAGAGGGAGAAGCCTTCGACCAGGCGCTGTGCCACTCGCCGCTGCCGAGGGCCTATCACTGGGCGGATGGTTCCGCCTATGTCAATCACGTGGAACTGGTGCGCAAGGCTCGCGGTGCGGAAATGCCGGAGAGCTTTTGGACCGATCCACTGATGTATCAGGGCGGTTCGGATACCTTCCTGGCGCCGCGCGAACCGGTGAGGATGCCACAGTCCGAGGGCTTCGGTATCGACTTTGAAGCGGAAATCGCGGTCATCACCGATGATGTACCCATGGGGGTATCCCCGGAAGATGCGCTCAAACACATCAAGCTGGTTATGCTGGTGAACGATGTTTCCCTGCGAGGCCTGATACCAAACGAGCTCGCGAAAGGGTTCGGTTTCTATCAGTCCAAGCCGTCCAGTGCGTTTTCACCTGTGTGTGTCACGCCGGAACAGCTGGGCAGCCACTGGCAAGCGGGCAAATTGCACCTGCCGCTGGTGTCCGAGTTGAACGGTGAAAAATTCGGTGAGCCAAACGCCGGAGTGGATATGACCTTCCACTTCGGACAGCTGATTGCCCACGCGGCCAAAACCCGCCCGCTGGGTGCGGGCGCGATTATCGGTTCCGGTACCGTATCGAACAAACTCGATGGTGGCCCGGGCAAGCCGGTGAAAGAGGGCGGTGTCGGCTATAGCTGCATCGCCGAGATTCGCATGATCGAAACCATCGAGAGTGGCAAGCCGAGCACCTCGTTCATGCAGTTTGGCGACAGGATTGCGATTGAAATGCTGGATGAAAATGGCGAGTCCATTTTTGGGCGTATTGAGCAAACGATAACTCAGTGCTGATCGCGCTAGTTCTATGCGGTTTTAAACCCGTCCCTCAAGTGGCCCCGCAGGGCCGCTTGTCGTTTGATTGGCAGGTGAAGCACAGGATTCTGGCAATCTCTGGGCTGTAGTCGAAGCAGGCTGGAAAATTGTTCCACTTGGACCCCGCAGACCGCGATTTAGTCCTCGCATCCTGAGTCAAAGAGCAAGGGCGAAGTTTTTCTGAAAAAACGCTTGCGCGCCCCCGTCGCTCTCCGTATAGTTCGCGCCCTCACCGCTGCCGAGGCAGTTGGCGAGGGTTGGTAAGTTGTTGATTTTCTTGGGTTTTCGAAAGAAAAAAGAATTTCAAAAAGCGCTTGCCAAGGTCGAAGAGGTCGCTATAATGCGCGCCACTTCGAAGGTCGCCGGAAGCGGTGGCCGAGGTGCTCGAAAGCGTTGAGGT
>NZ_VANI01000015.1 GCF_005771435.1 Microbulbifer harenosus | reverse complement strand
TTGCTCGGAATGCTGTACCTAGCCTCAAGATAAATCCTGAGATTTGGCGTAATTCATTGACATGAGTTACTTGCTTCCGATAAATCTTTTTCTAGCCGAAGCCAGAATGTTCGATCCATCGCTCCGCAAGCACCCACACATATTGCTTGATCGAATTTTTAAACAACTCAGCGTGACGCTCGGTCATCACTGGGGACGCGTATTCTACACATCCAATCTGCTGAAGCAAGTGCTTTCTGGCAGACTTTTTTTGGCTTCGGAAACGTTAAACGTCAACGCTTCCGAGCACCTCGGCCACCGCTTTCGGTGACCTTCGAAGTGGCGCGCATTATAGCGACCTCTTCGACCTTGGCAAGCGCTTTCTGAAATTCTTTTTCAGGGAAAACCCTTTGAAAATCAACAGCTTACTTTGCCATCCCGCCGCGCTTTGAGTTGCCTCGTCAGCGGCGAGGGCGCGAACAATATATGGAAGAGCTGCAAGTGGCAAGAAATACTTCACTTCCACCAACCGCAATCCGGCTACCGCTCACAAAAAAGCACCCTCACTTGAGAGTGCTTTTTATATGGCGGTGAGGGAGGGATTCGAACCCTCGATGAGTGTTAACCCATACGCCCTTAGCAGGGGCGCGCCTTCAGCCACTCGGCCACCTCACCGTACAACTTCATATCCTGCCTGGCAGGTTTTCAGCAACTTTGAACAATCACTCTTGGCCGCTGAAAGTGTGCGGCATAATACCAGCGGCCTGACAAAAATCAATGGGGAATCAATAACTTTTTGCGATTTCTTCAGGAGCGCCTATAAATTACTCAGACATTAAAAAAGGCCGCCGTAGCGACCTTTTCGTGCAGGGTTCCACCTGGAAGACGAACCTCAATCAGCGCCACCTTCGTTAGAAGGCTGCTTCTCACGCTGAATGCGCTGGTAAATTTCTTCGCGATGAACAGCAACTTCCTTCGGTGCGTTGACACCGATCCGCACCTGGTTGCCTTTTACACCCAACACGGTAACCGTCACATTGTCACCAACCATCAGTGTCTCACCGATACGGCGGGTTAAAATCAACATTACCTACTTCTCCTTGATCATCCTGTGATTTGGCACGACCGGTTATCCCTGGCCCGCGCCTAGGGCCATAATAACCCGAGAAAGCTGCAAACCGAGAATCTTGTCCGTTACTTTATTCAGTATTACCCAGACGTCGAAAATCTCAACAGGTCGCACCAGGCGCCAAACAACCAAATTGCTATGGTTGTCGGTGCCATCCATCACTCTGGTTATAGCTACTCCGAAGCCCTGGGCTCGGACAGTTCAAAGGCGCTATGGAGGGCTCGCACAGCTAGCTCCAGGTAACGCTCATCTATAATGACTGAAATTTTAATTTCAGACGTGGTAATCATCTGGATGTTGATGTTGTCATCCCCCAGAGCCTCAAACATGCGTGACGCCA
The DNA here is from genome assembly GCF_005771435.1 of Microbulbifer harenosus. GTDB lineage: Bacteria > Pseudomonadota > Gammaproteobacteria > Pseudomonadales > Cellvibrionaceae > Microbulbifer > Microbulbifer harenosus. The sequence goes on along the minus strand of NZ_VANI01000015.1, from coordinate 222,629 downwards.
CATTAGCATGTGACCGCATCCCCACCCCAACGATCGAGACCTTGGCGATCTTGTCATCGGAAACCACTTCACGTGCCCCGAGCTCTTCCGCCACCCGTTCCAGCACCTTTCGCGCCTTGCTCAGATCATTGCGGTGCACGGTAAACGTGAAGTCAGTAGTGCCGTCGATCGCGCTGATGTTCTGTACAATTACATCTACTTCGATGTTTTCAGCCCCGACCGGCGCCAGAATACGACAGGCCACTCCGGGGGTATCCGGCACACCGCGGATTGTGAGCTTCGCCTCGTCGCGGTTGAACGCAATGCCGGAGACTACAGGCTGTTCCATTTCGTTGTCTTCCTCATCCAGACTAATCAACGTGCCATTACCCTCTTCAAATGTGGAGAGTACACGTAATGGCACTTTATATTTCCCAGCGAATTCAACCGCCCGAATCTGCAACACCTTCGAGCCAAGGCTGGCCATTTCCAGCATTTCTTCGAAAGTGATGCGATCAAGACGACGCGCACTATCCACAACCCGGGGATCAGTGGTGTAGACGCCATCAACATCGGTGTAGATCTGGCACTCGGTTGCATTCAAAGCTGCCGCCAGGGCAACACCCGTTGTATCTGAGCCGCCGCGACCGAGAGTCGTGATATTGCCCTGATCATCTACACCCTGAAAACCGGCAACGACGACGACTTTTCCGGAGTCGAGATCTCGGCGCATTCGCTCGACATCGATATGTTGAATACGGGCCTTGGTGTGGGCATTGTCGGTAAGAATCTTGACTTGCCCGCCAGTATAAGAGCACGCGTCGTAGCCACGTTTTTTCAGCGCCATACTCAGCAATGCGATGGTCACCTGCTCACCAGTTGATACCAGCACGTCCATCTCGCGGGGGTCCGGATGCTCCTGGATCTGCCGGGCCAGATCGATCAGGCGGTTGGTCTCTCCACTCATTGCGGAAAGCACTACCACCATATCGTGACCCTGCGCCTTGAAGCCGGCCACCTTGTCAGCAACGGCCTCAATGCGCTCGACCGAGCCCACAGAGGTGCCACCGTATTTCTGCACGAACAAACTCATCGTTCTAGTGTTCCTTACTACCGTATGCGCGGTACCCAAATCGCGCGTGTCGCGCACTTAATCACCAAACCCGAGGCAAATCAACTGCAACGACGCAATTAGTGCTGAAGCGAAGCTTGCGATTCCCAGATCGCCGATATAATCGGCTGATTGGTTTCACTTGATATTGTCTTTCACCCACTCTGGCACTGCTTCGAGCAGCGCCGGCAGTGCGTCGACATTCACACCGCCGCCCTGCGCCATATCTGGGCGACCACCGCCCTTGCCGCCCAGCTCACCAGCGGCAAAACGCATCAGATCGCCAGCCGCCAATCGACCGGTCAGGTCCTTGGTTACCGCGGCAACCAGCGCAACCTTGCCTTCACCTGGCGCAGCCAGCAGCAACACTCCGCTGCCCAATTTGCTTCTCAGCTGATCCGCCAAGTCCCTCAGGGACTTTGCATCCGCACCTTCGATAGAGGTCGCCAGCAGTTTCACACCAGCAACTTCAATCACTTCACTGCTGAGGTCGCCGCCAGCACCGCTGGCAAGCTTGGTTTTCAATTGCGCCAGCTCTTTTTCCAGCTTGCGATTGTTAGCCAGCAGCTGCTCCACCTTCTCCGCCAGATTTTCCGGTCGGGCTTTCAGCAGCGCCGCCGTGTGATCCAGCCGCTGCTGGGCCTGGTCAAAAAGAGCGAGCGCATGCGCGCCGGTAACAGCTTCGATACGTCGCTGTCCGGATGCAATACCGCTCTCCCCCACGATGCGCAGCAAACCTATGTCACCGGTGCGCTTTACGTGGGTGCCACCGCAAAGCTCCACAGAGAAGGTTCCGGAATTACTGTGTTCACCCATGGACAGGACACGAACGGTATCACCGTACTTTTCACCGAATAGCGCCATGGCTCCTTTCGCTTTAGCGCTTTCGATATCGGTTTCTTCAGTCTCTACCGGTGTGTTCGCGCGGATTTGGCTATTGACCAGCGCCTCAATCGCACGCAGTTGCTTGGTAGTCACGGCTTCGGGGTGAGAAAAATCGAAACGCAAGCGTTCGGAATCCACCAGTGAACCCTTCTGGGCGACATGCTCACCAAGCACTTTACGCAAGGCCGCGTGAAGCAGGTGAGTAGCCGAGTGATTGAGTGCGGTGGACTGGCGCACCTCTGCCGCCACATCGGCTTCAACCTCGTCACCTACCACAATGCTTCCGGACAGGAGTTTGCCATGATGCAGGTGGTGGCCACCCAGCTTGGTGCAATCGGAAACCTCGAAACGACCAGACGCTCCCTGCAGGTAACCACTGTCGCCGACTTGGCCGCCAGACTCCGCGTAAAACGGCGTGCGATCCAGAACCACGGCTCCCGATTCGCCCTCCTCCAGGCGCTCGACCTGCTCGCCATCTTTGACAATGGCCAGAACTTTACCAACTGCAGAAGTGCCGCTGTACCCGAGGAACTCTGTTGTACCTTCGATATTCAAACTGCCGGTATAGTCCTGCTTGAATTTGCCCGCCGCCCGAGCGCGCTGACGCTGCGCTTCCATGGCGGTTTCGTAACCGGCCATATCCAGAGTCAGGCCGCGCTCACGGGCAATATCCTGCGTCAGATCTGTCGGGAAACCGTAGGTATCATGCAAAGTGAAAACGAGGTCACCCGGCACTTCGGTACCTTCGAGCGTCTCCAGAGCCTCATCCAGCAGCGCCAGTCCTTTGTCGAGCGTTTTAGCAAACTGCTCTTCTTCTTTACGCAGAGCGTTCTCGATGATGGACTGCTTTTCACGCAGTTCGGGATAGGCCTCCCCCATTTCCTGCACCAGCGCCGGCACCAGCTTGTAGAAGAAAATCTCGTTGTGGCCGAGTTTGTGACCGTGGCGGATCGCGCGGCGAATAATGCGGCGCAAAACAAACCCGCGCCCCTCATTGGACGGCATGACACCGTCAGCAATCAGGAAAGAGCAGGAGCGGATGTGGTCGGCAATCACGCGCAGGGACTTTTCTTCGGTATCGGTACAACCGACGATCTCTCCAGCCGCCTTCAACAAGGCCTGGAACAGGTCAATTTCATAATTCGAATGCACTCCCTGCATGACTGCGGCGATACGTTCGAGGCCCATACCAGTATCTACGGAAGGCTTGGGCAGCGGGTGCAGTTCACCGTCGGCGGAACGCTCGAACTGCATGAATACCAGGTTCCATATCTCGATATACCGATCCAGATCGTCATTTTCCGAACCGGGCGGGCCACCGGGAACATCCTCACCGTGATCGTAAAAAATTTCTGAACTGGGACCACAGGGACCGGTGTCGCCCATCTGCCAGAAGTTGTCTTCATCCAGACGGGAGAATCTGTCCGCGCTGACCCCGACTTCTTTCAGCCAGATATCAGCAGCTTCATCGTCGCTAATGTGAACGGTAACCCACAGGCGCTCTTCCGGGAGATTCAGCACCTTGGTCAGAAATTCCCAGGCAAACTGAATCGCTTCACGCTTGAAGTAGTCACCGAAGCTGAAATTGCCCAGCATTTCGAAAAAGGTGTGATGGCGCGCGGTATAGCCGACGTTTTCCAGATCATTGTGTTTGCCGCCGGCGCGCACACAGCGCTGCGAGCTGGTCGCCCGCACATAGGGGCGCGGATCCTGCCCGAGGAATGTATCCTTGAACTGCACCATGCCGGCATTGGTGAACAACAGGGTCGGGTCATTGCCCGGCACCAGAGAGCTGGACGCCACACGGGTGTGCCCCTGCTCGGCAAAATAGTTGAGAAATGCTTCGCGTATCTGTGCGCTCTTCATCCAGCCAATTTCCACATCGTCAGTAATAAACATCGGTACCGGCGATCGGTACCATTCTTCGAAATCTCTGCTCAGCCCTGCAGACCGTCGGCCAGCCCAGCTTCAGGCATCTTGCGTTGAGCCAACAAATGGATGTGCAGGTGAAACACGGTCTGCCCCGCGCCGCGGCCGTTGTTGACCACCAGGCGGAAACCATCGTCCAGTTTGAGGCGCCGTGCCATTTCAGCGGCCACCCACATCAGGTGCCCCAACAACGGCGCGTCTTCTACCTGCGCCTCCGCGAGACTGACCAGCGGCTTGCGGGGAATGATCAGAAGGTGTGTCGGCGCCTGAGGTGAGCGATCTTCTATGACGATACATTGATCATCGTCGTATAGCCGCCGAGCCGGCAGCTCCCCGGCCATGATCCGGGTGAACACACTACTTTCCGCCATTTTCCACCTCCCTGGTACGGCCGCATTCGCTGCGGATTTACTTTTCCAGCTTTTCGTCCGTTGTCAGCTGACGGGCTTCCGTCTCCAGCATGACCGGGATGCCGTCCCGGATCGGGTAGGCAAGACCACTGGCCTTGCACACCAGTTCCTGGGTTTCTTCGCGATATTCAAGCGGTGCCTTGCTGACGGGACAGACCAGCAGACTCAACAGTTTCTTGTCCATGATTCACTCTGCGCAGGCCCGAAGCCCGGGATGACCGGGCCTCAGGTCAAAAATGACCGCGTATGGTACAACGCTTTTCGGGGGTTTTCACCGGCCGCCGGAGGAATTGCAGTAACAGAAATCGCGGGAATACGGCCGGCCTCAAGGGCTGACCGCATCGCGCAGGGCTGGAGAGGGGGACCGGGAGAGCGCATTGAGGTGGCCAACCAACAGATCCAGGGCTTTATCACCATCTTCCGGTTCGTTAAAAATCTCGTGGTAGGCACCGGGAAAGCGGCAAAGTCGATGCACACTGCCCGACAGGCCATTGAACCAGCGGTGACTGGCAGATACATCGACCAGCATATCCTGCTCAGGCAACAGCAGCAGGCAGGGGATCTTTAGCGCTTCGGGTTGCGCCAGCAGCTGCTCCCGCACCCGTCGGTAACCCGCATACCACCGCGGGGTTATCCTTCCGTGCACGAGCTCGTCGCCGCGGTAGGCCTCAACAATGTCGGGATCGCGACTGATCCACTGGGTCTGCAGGCGATTTGACAGTGGCAGCCCCGGGCATATATGACCCAACAGTTTCAGTAACCCGAACTCAACGCCACTCGGTTCGTTAGCCCCGACGAATGCGGGCGCCGAAAGCACAAGACTCTCAACGGCGCAGTCGTCCATCGGGTATACCACACTCGCACAGGCAATCACCCCACCCATACTGTGGCCCAGCAGATGAAGCGATAATCCCGGGTTTTCATGCCTTACCAGGCGCACAAATCGACACAGATCCCGAGAATAGTCGAAAAAATCGCCAACATCTCCGCGGCGGCCTGGAGACTGCCCGTGCCCGTAGTGATCCAGGACATACACGCTATAGCCTCGGGCGTTCAACTCGCCCGCCAACCGTCGATAGCGACCACTGTGTTCACCGAGACCGTGGGAAACGACTACGACACCCAGCGCGCATTCCACCCACCATCGCCGGTAGTGCAACCGGATTTCTCTGGATTCGAAATACATGGCACTCCTTTTCTTATGCTTATGTACGGATACTGCCACTTCGATGTTATCGAAGTATTTCCGAAAAGGGCTTTGTGCCGACCGCACCACAGGCCGAGCACTCCCTATTGGTTGATGTCATCTCATCATTCGCGTCCATCTGCGCGATAACTGCGACAGGCCGCCACCGCCCGCCCCCAACCATCAAGTAAGGCGCGGCGCTGAAGTTCGCCCATCTGGGGCAGGAAATCCTGCTCGATATCCTGCAGGGATTCGGGAAAGCGTTCACTTTCCCAGATACCGACACCGATCCCCGCAAGAAGCGCAGCCCCCACCGCGGTGGACTCAATCTGACGCGGCCGTTCGACCCGCAAGCGGGAAATATCCGACTGGAACTGCATCAGAAAGTTGTTAGCACTGGCGCCACCGTCTACCCGCAGACATCGCAGTTCCACGCCTAACGCCTGCGCCATCAGGTTCGCCAGCTCATGACTCTGATAGGCAATGGACTCAAGCGTTGCCCGCACCAGTTCCGCGCGCCCGGCCCCACGGGTCAGGCCAAAAATTGACCCGCGCGCTGCTGCATCCCAATGAGGGGCGCCGAGACCACTGAATGCAGGTACCAGATAAACACCACGCGTGTCAGGAATTGTCTGCGCAATTGACTCCGTATCCGCCGCTCTTTGAATGATACCCAGATCATCCCGCAGCCACTGCACCGCAGCGCCAGCATTAAACACCGAGCCCTCAATGGCAAATTGCGGTTGCCCAGAGCGGTCACAGGCAATCGTTGTCAGTAGACCTTCCGGTACCAGCGGCCGGCGCTTCCCCGCACTGGCGAGCATAAAGCACCCAGTACCGTAGGTATTCTTAAGACTGCCGGGCTGGATACAGCCCTGCCCGAACAGGGCGGCCTGTTGGTCGCCGGCGACACCGGCGATAGGCACCTCGGCACCGAGGAAAGCATCCGCCGCAGTCCGCGCGAAGATACCGGCAGAGGGCGCGATATCAGGGAGAATCGAGCCTGGACAATCGAACAGGCCCAACAGATCCTCATCCCACTGACGGCGATCGAGATTGTAGAGCAAGGTCCGGCTGGCATTGGTGTGATCGGTAAGGTGCGCCCGGCCGCCAGTCAGGCGCCAGATCAGCCAGCTGTCCACGGTACCAAAACAGAGTTCTCCGGCTCTTGCACGGTGATGGAGTTCAGGAAATCGACGGAAAATCCAGCTCAATTTACTGGCGGAAAAATAGGCATCAAGCAGTAGTCCCGTACGCGCCCGCACCATGGCTTCGGCACCGGCCTGCTTAAGTTCTGTGCAGATACCCGCAGAACGACGGCATTGCCAGACAATGGCGCGATGTACGGGCTCACCGGTCTTCCGATCCCAGAGAACCGTAGTTTCGCGCTGATTGGTGATTCCCATGGCGGTCAGGTCTGTGGCGGCAATTCCGGCACGCTGCAGGGCGGCAGCACTCACCTTGAGTGTCACCTGCCAGATCTCCTCAGCATCGTGCTCAACCCAGCCAGGACGAGGGTAGTACTGGGGGAATTCAGAATAGCTGCGACCACGCAGCTGGCCGTCAGCATCGAAAATAAAGGCGGTGGTACCGGTCGTACCCTGGTCGAGAGAGAGGATCATCGCGGCTCGCTTCTGGTTATTCTACAGCCGGTCGACCCACCGGGGTGGGTGCTGTTGCTCACCCGGGCAGTATATACGCTGTAAACAGCCCTGGGGCAGCCCAGATGTTTACCACTCAGGAGCCACACTGCCCGCAATCAACTTTGCTACTGGCTTCGCCCGGCGTCTAACTCGGCCAGCGCAAACTGGATTGCATCGGAAAAAAAGCCCCGGTAGGCGAGGTAACGCTGTCGGCGGGCGCGCTCTTTCATCTGTTCTTCCCGGGTTGCCGCAGAGTCTATGGGGCGGTGGAACTTACGCTGCAGCAGGTCCAGTGCGAGCTGGTACCAATCGACCTCCTCCTGCATCTGATCCATGGCGCCCTGCACCAGCGCGGATTCCACCCCCCGCAGCTGCAGTTCCTGGCGGATGCGCAACGGCCCCTGCCCCCGCTGTACACGGGAGCGACAGAATACTTCCGCAAAGCGTTTGTCGGACTGGTAATTAAGCTCCTGCAAACGCACTAGCACCCTGTCGAACGTAGCCTCGAAATCCCCATCAGGGTACTTGGAACGAAGTTTCTGGCGCAGCTCCTGACAGGAGTGCTCGCGGCGGGAGAGGAGATCGAGTGCGCTGGTGAACAGCGCCTGAAAGAATTCGGTGGAATCCACCGCAGCTGTAGGACTGGTAGAGAAAGCAGTCTCCGACAGCCCACCTTCGGGGCCGCCGGAAACGTATCCTGGCACAGACAAAGTCAGTCTTCCGCAGCTTCCACTGCCGGTTGGGCAGCGCCGGCACCAGCATCACCCAGTAGCAACGCACGCAGCTGGGACTCGATGTCGTTGCGGATATCTGCGTTTTCTCGCAGAAACTTGACCGCATTAGCCTTGCCTTGACCGATCTTGTCGCCCTTGTAGCTGTACCAAGCACCAGCCTTGTCCACTAGACCATGCTTCACGCCATAGTCGACGATTTCACCCAGCAGGTTGATACCCTCACCATACATGATCTGAAATTCGGTCTGCTTGAACGGTGGCGCCACCTTGTTCTTGACCACTTTGACGCGGGTCTCATTACCGACCACTTCCTCGCCATCTTTCACCGAGCCGATGCGGCGGATATCGAGACGCACGGAAGAGTAGAACTTGAGCGCATTCCCCCCGGTGGTGGTCTCCGGAGAGCCGAACATCACGCCGATCTTCATACGGATCTGGTTGATGAAGATACACAGGGTGTTGGTGTTCTTGATATTGCCGGTCAGTTTGCGCAGTGCCTGGGACATCAGGCGCGCCTGCAGGCCGACGTGGGAGTCACCCATTTCACCTTCGATTTCCGCACGCGGGGTCAGCGCCGCCACGGAGTCCACAACCAGCACGTCCACCGCACCGGAACGCACCAGCATGTCCGCCACTTCCAGCGCCTGTTCGCCGGTGTCCGGCTGGGAGACGATCAGCTCATCCACATTGACGCCGAGCTTCTCCGCGTAAATCGGGTCGAGCGCGTGTTCCGCATCCACGAAGGCACAGGTACCGCCCTTGCGCTGGGCCTCGGCAATCACCTGCAGGGTCAGGGTTGTTTTACCGGAAGACTCCGGGCCATAGATCTCGACAATACGGCCGCGGGGCAGACCGCCAATACCGAGAGCCACATCCAACCCCAGTGAGCCGGTGGAAATGGCGGGAATACGCTCGCGCCCTTTCTCCCCCATGCGCATGACGGTGCCCTTGCCAAACTGGCGCTCGATCTGAGACAGCGCCGCCTGTAATGCCTTGTCTTTGTTGGAATCCATGACCTTTCCCGTGTACGTGAAGATTGGTTATTGGGAGGGAGCTTAGAGAAAAATTACTGTATAAGCAACCAGTAATCTGGAATCAGCGGTTCCCGGTCGGCAAAATCTACCGGGAGTTCGAACGGAGGAATTACTTGCGGTGGGACTCGGCAATCGACAGCAGACCGCGCAGCGCCTCGGCCACCGTCTGCGCCTGAATCTCGGCACGCGTGCCATGAAAGTGCATGCAGCGCGCATCCGCCTGTAGCGGTTCCTGCCCCACGCCGTGCGCCCATGCAATCCAGACGGTACCCACGGGTTTCTCATCGCTGCCGCCGTCCGGTCCGGCAATGCCACTGACCGCGACCGCAATGTTGGCATCCAGTCGGTTCAGTACACCCACCGCCATCTGTCGCACCACCGGCTCACTGACAGCGCCAAACCGATCCAGGTCCTGTTGGTCCACGCCGAGAAAATCCCGCTTGATACGGTCTGCATAAGAGACCACGGCGCCATCAAACCAGGCAGATGCCCCCGCAACCGACGTAATGGCGGCGGCAATGCCGCCCCCAGTGCAGGACTCAGCTGACGTCACCCGCCACTTCAGCCTCTGCAGCTCACTACCCAGCGTCTCCGCCAGGCCTTGAATATCGAGATCGACCAATTTACCCCTCCTGATCAGTCGCAGTGCATCAGATATCGCTGGCGCCAGACCCTGATCCCTGCTTCGGCGCGCAACTGGAGAACTGATAGGCTACATTGCCCACCGGATCGAAGCCCAGCTCCAGAGCCGCATCCAGCATAGCGGTGGGAATACGATGCAGCAGAATGTCACCGGTGGCACCACCACACACCGACGGGTACATGCGATCCGTGCGCACCCCGCAGCGGGATTCAACCACCTGAATACCGCCATCTGCCAGCTTACCGCGACTCTGCTCCACGGTCAGACCGCCACCTTCACACTGTTTGGTACCGCGCGACTCCATCACCCACAGGGTGTCTGTCACCTGCCCCTGAGGACCGGTACCCTGTTGTGTTTCCGGCGCAGAGGGCGCCGCGCCGCTTTCGCTGCCCTCCGATTCTGTCGACATCGTGTCGCCTCCCGCATTCCTCGGGTCAACCGATTTGGTGTCGCGATCACCACAACCTGCGAGCGCCAGCACCGCAAGAGCCGCGATCGCCACCATCCACTTTCTGAAGTCCATTGTCTGCTCCTCTGCTTTTCCGGTCTCTGGCTGACGGACGCGGTGCAAAACCGTGTGCCGCCCCTGTCAGCTTAGCGCGAGCCAAACGCCCACGCCCAACATCAAGGTTCCCGCCATTCGATTCATCAGGCGCACATTCTCGCCCCGGTGCAGCAGCCGACTCAAGGTTCGGCCGCCACTGGCATAGATCAGCAGGCACACGAGTTCCAGAAGCAGGATAATCGCCAACAGGACACTCATCTGCGGCAACAGAGCCCTGTCCTGCTGAATAAACGGCGGCAGCAGCGCGATAAAGAATGCCCAACCTTTGGGGTTCGCCACAGCAGTAACAAACCCCTGGGTCATCATCGAAAACACAGACATCATCGGTATGCCTTGCGCGCTCGGCTCCACCAGTAGCATGCGTCCACGGGCACGCCACATCTGCATACCGAGATAAGCGAGATAGGCCGCGCCGCAATATTTGAACACCTGGAACGCGGTGGGGTACTTCAGCATGAACGCGGCAATCCCGAGTACCGCCGCGATAGCCACCGTTGCCACCCCACACAGCTCCCCCAGCATCATCCACAGCGTGCGGCGCACCCCGTACGTCATCCCCATGGTCAGCGCCAGGGTCATACACATACCCGGGGTGATAGAGACAAAGAAAAATGTCGGTACAAACAGCGCCAGAACAGACCAATCGAGCATAACAACATCCAGATGCAATCGAACATTCAGTGGTGCGCGACACTGTGGTTGCCGTAATGGCTGACGAACATGCCGGCCAGCATCAACCCGCAACCGATCAGCTCTTTCGCGCTTAACAACTCATTCAGGAACAACCAACCGGCGGCAACAGCGAACACCGATTCGAGACTCATGATGACCGTGGCGTGAGACGGCGCCGCATTGCGCTGTCCGAGCAGTTGAAACGTAAATGCGATCGCGGTGGAAAACACCATCATGTAGGCAATCGGCCAGGCCGCGTGCCACGCCGCCTGCAAGGTCGGCTGCTCTACGACGAATGACGCCACTGCCGACAACACTCCGCACACCAGGAACTGGATCGCCGCCAGACGCAGGGCATCGTACCGGTGCACCAGATAGTCTGCGGACAACACCTGAATCGCAAACACGAAGGCACTGGCAAACACCATCAAGTCGCCGATGAGCTGCGCCTGCTCGGAAAAATCCGCCAACCAGTAGAGACCGAGCAACGCCAGGGCAACGCCGCCCCAGGTCCAGCGGTTGGTTTTATGACCGAGGGACAGGCCGATAATCGGCACCAGCAGCAGGTAAAAACCACTAATGAAGCCCGCGCGACCGGCGGTGGTATAGACCAGGCTCGCCTGCTGCAGCGCCGCGCCGAGAAACAACCAAAAGCCGAGTATCGCGCCACCAGGCAGGCATTTGCGCCAACGGTGATGGATGATCGCGCCCGCTGCTTCCTGTGGGTTCAGGTCCCGCCGGGAAGACAACCAGTAAACGATCGGGATCAGCAACAGGCCGCCGAGAAAGAAACGCCACGCGTTGAACGCCAGCGGCTCGATATGCGCCATGGCTATTTTCTGGGGAACAAACGCCACGCCCCAGAACAATGCTGCCAGCAGCAACAACACTTCAGCCTTCGCCTGCTTTTGCTTCATACCGCCCACCTGGCGAGCAGAGACCTCTCGGCCTCCGTCGCGAAAAAGAAAAATTTGATTCGTAAAAACGCGTCACCGCGGAATGATATGACTCACCAGCAACTGCAATGACTGCCGACCACGGAACTCATTGATATCCAGCTTGAACGCCAGCTGCACCTTTTCCACAGGAGCCGGCCAGAAATCCGTGTCGATATTGAAAGCGATAGCGTCCAACGACTGTCGCGGCGCGGCCGCCGGCGCCACCACCATTTTCAGATGGCGCTCACCGACAATCCGTTGCTGCTGCAGTACAAACTCACCATCGAACTCGGGCTCCGGGAAACCCTGCCCCCAGGGCGCGCATGCGCGCAGCATCGCAGCAGTCTCCATGGTGAACTCGTCAGCGCGCAGTTCGCCATCAGTCTCGATCACGGCCTGCAGCTGCGCAAGCGTGAGCCGGTTGCGTACGGCATGCTCGAACGCCGCGGTAAAGGCCGGCAGATTGCCCGCCGGCAAACTGAGCCCGGCGGCCATCGCGTGTCCGCCGAACTTACTGATCAATTGCGGGTGGGCGGCAGCCACATCGCTCAGGGCGTCGCGGATATGCAACCCGGGTATCGAGCGCGCCGAGCCCTTTACCAGACCGTTGTCGCCGTCGGCGAAGGCGATCACCGGGCGATGGAATTTTTCCTTGATGCGGCTGGCGAGAATACCCACCACGCCCTGGTGCCAAGCGGCGTCATACAGACACAGGCTCCACGGCAATTCGTCATTCGCCAGCTGCAACTGCTCCAGTGCCGCCATGGCCTCCCGCTGCATACCGGCCTCGATGGACTTGCGATCCCGGTTCAGGCCGTCCAGCTCCACCGCAAGTTCGCGCGCCTCTTCGGGGTCATGAGTGAGCAGACAGCGGATTCCGGTGCTGATGTCATCAAGGCGCCCGGCGGCATTGATCCGCGGACCGAGAATGAACCCTATGTCCGTAGTCGAAAGCCGGGAAATCTCGCGACCCGCAACCTCCATTAACGCCCGGATTCCCACGCGGCAGCGACCGGCACGCATCCGCGCGATTCCCTGGTGCACAAGCACCCGGTTGTTGTGATCCAGCGGCACCAGGTCCGCCACCGTGCCGAGCGCCACCAGGTCCAGATATTCGGCCATATTGGGCGCGGGAATACCGCATTCCTCAAACCAGCCTGATGCCTGCAGTGCGCTTTTCAGTCGGCTCAGCAAATAGAAGATCACCCCTACCCCCGCAAGATTCTTACTGGGGAAGTCACAACCCGGCTGATTGGGATTAACAATGGCATCCGCGTCCGGCAATTCACTGCCGGGCAAGTGGTGATCGGTTACGATGACTTTAAGACCCGCAGCCCTGGCAGCGGCCACGCCATCGATGCTGCTGATGCCGTTGTCGACAGTGATCAGCAGATCCGGCTGATACTCACGCGCGACCTGGACGATCTCAGGCGTGAGGCCATAGCCAAATTCGAAGCGATTCGGCACCAGAAAATCCACCGGACCGGCGCCGAGCGCTCCCAGCGCCAGCACCGCCAGGGTGCTGCTGGTGGCGCCATCCGCATCGAAGTCGCCAACGATCAGGATCTTGTGCTGCTGACGCACGGCTTCCGTTAACAGCGAGACCGCAGCATCCACCCCGCGCATGGATTCAGGACTGTGCAGCCGGGCAAGCTGGTGGTCGAGAGCCTGGTCGCTGTCAACCCCGCGCGCCAACAGTACCCGCTGAAGAATCTCCGGTGTGGAGGAAGTAAAACGGCCAGTGGACAAATCCACTGGCCGTCTCTGAATAATGGCGTTCATCGCGTCCGCTTGTATCCGAATCCTGTCGCTGCCGGCCAAACCGGCAAAACGCCATTCTACCGCCCCACGGGCGCGACTCAACCCGGATTCAGGTCAATGCGCGGGAGATGAAATCGTGTACCGCGGAAAGGTCGTTTGGCAGGACTTGCAACCGCTCTTCGCGCTGCAACAGGTCCTGCATATGGTGTGGCAGTGGCACACTGGTGCCCGGCAGCGCTTTGTCCACTGCTTCGGCAAATTTGGCCGGGTGCGCCGTGGCCAGGCAGACCATGGGCTCGGCGGAAGACTTGCGCGCGCGGCGCGCGGCCTCCATACCAATAGCGGTGTGCGGATCCAGCAGATATCCGGTGGACTCGAACACCTCGCGTATCACCTGCACGGTGCGCTCGTCGCCCACCCGTTCGGACGAAAACAGGCCGCGCGCTTTGGCGAGCACCCGCTCGTCGAGCTTCATTGGCGCGCTGCGGTCCGCCAGCAGCTCGGCAACGGCGGGACCATTGCGATCGTAGAGGTCGAACAACAGGCGCTCGAAGTTGCTGGATACCATGATGTCCATGCTCGGCGACAGGCTGTGTACCAGCGGCTGCGGCGAGTGGTCGTTGGCGCTGATACAACGGTGCAGAATATCGTTGGCGTTGGTGGCGATCACCAGCTGATTGATCGGTAGCCCCATACCGCGAGCCAGATAACCGGCAAAAATGTCGCCAAAGTTGCCTGTGGGCACGGAGAAATTAACCGCGCGGTGGGGGCCGCCGAGGCTCAGTGCCGCGTGAAAATAGTACACGATCTGGGCCATGATCCGCGCCCAGTTGATCGAGTTCACCGCGACAAGACGGCGCCCGTCCGGCAGGAACGACTGATCCGCAAAGCTGGCTTTCACCATGTTCTGACAGTCGTCAAAATTGCCTTCGAGCGCAATATTAAAGACGTTGTCTGACAACACGGTGGTCATCTGCTTGCGCTGCACCTCCGACACCCGGTTGTGCGGATGCATGATAAAAATGTCGATGTTCTCGCAGTGGCGACAGCCCTCGATGGCGGCCGAGCCGGTATCACCGGAGGTCGCGCCCAGCACCACCACTTTTTCGCCACGCCTTTTCAGCAACAGATCGAACAACTGACCGAGGAATTGCAGGGCAAAATCCTTGAATGCCAGTGTCGGCCCCTGAAACAGCTCCATCACCCACTCGTTGTGGCCGGTTTGCACCAATGGTGCAACGGCCGCGTGGCGGAAACTGGTATAGGCGCGCTCGATAATACCGCGCATTTCATCTTCGCTCAGGTCCTCGGCAACAAAGGGCCACATGATGCGAAAGGCCAGTTCGCGGTAATCCAGGCCCGCCATATCGGCGATTTCCTGCTGGCTGAACTTGGGCAGATTTTCCGGGACATACAGGCCGCCATCGCTGGCGAGTCCGGTGAGTACAGTGTCGGCAAAGCTGAGAGACGGCGCGCGGCCGCGGGTACTGATGAATTTCACGGTGTATTCTGTTCGATTGGATTCGGAAATAGATGGGTTTTGATTAAAACGGGTTCGGCAGGCCTTGAGCGCCTGCCGTCCTTCAAAGTGCAATTAGCCGAGGGATTCAACCCGAATGCGGACCACCGGCGCCTGAATTGTGCTCAGAGCCTCGATCTGGTTGACCGCCTCCTGCAGCTGGGACTCGCGGGCGCGACTGGTGAGCAGCACAACCGGTACCAGCTCTTCGTCTTCCGCCGGCTCGTGCTGGATCAGCGCCTCGATACTAATGCCCTGGTCACTGCAGATCTTCGCCACTTGCGACATTACACCCGGCTTGTCGTGGGCGAAAATGCGCATGTAATAGCTGGTGACGGTGTCGCCCATGGGCAGCACGTCATCCAGATTGCCCTGACTGTCTTGAGTTACGCCGGCCAGCGGCACCCGCTGATCCGGGCGCACATTGAGCGTCCGCGCCACATCCACGATATCGGCAATCACCGCGGAAGCGGTGGCTTCGGCACCGGCGCCGGCGCCGTAATACAGGGTCGGCCCCACAGCATCGCCAGAGACCAGTACCGCGTTCATCACGCCATTGACGTTGGCAATCAAGCGACGCTGGGGGATCAGGGTCGGGTGCACCCGAAGCTCGACACCGTCTTCTGTACGTCGGGCAATACCCAAGTGCTTGATGCGATAGCCCAGCTCATCGGCATACTGGATATCCTCCCGCGCCACACCACTGATACCCTCGGTGTATACCTTGTCGAACGCCAGCGGCATACCAAACGCCAGCGACGCCATAATCACCAGCTTGTGCGCGGCATCTATGCCCTCAACATCGAAGGTAGGATCGGCCTCGGCATAACCCAGCGCCTGCGCCTGCGAGAGCGCCTCAGCAAAGCTGCGGCCCTTCTCGCGCATCTCCGTCAAAATGTAGTTACCGGTACCATTGATGATCCCCGCCAACCACTGGATGCGGTTGCCGACGAGCCCTTCTCGCAAGGACTTGATGATCGGGATACCGCCCGCGACTGCGGCTTCGTAAGCAATGGTCACACCCTGCTCCGCCGCGGCGGCAAACAGTTCGTTGCCGTGCTCGGCGATCAACGCCTTATTGGCGGTAACCACGTGCTTGCCATTGGCAATGGCCGTCAACACCAGCTCTCTGGCCACCGTGGTTCCACCGATCAGCTCCACCACCACATCCACATCGGGGTTATTTGCCACATCGAAAATTTCGCGGGTTACGTTCAGGTGGCTGGTATCGCAATTAGGGTTGTCGCGACGGGCACCGATCTGGACGATATCAATCCTGCGGCCACAACGGGCGGCGATTTCGTCGCAATTGCGCGCCATGACATTGACCGTACCGCTACCCACGGTCCCAAGACCACAGATACCAATACGCACTGGGGGCAGTGCGCCCGCAGTTAAGGATTTTTCCGATACCTTGATAGCTTCGTCGGCAAATGCGCTCACAACTTCCCTCCGCGCATGACTCACTGGAACACTGCGCAATAACTGGCGTATAAATCAAAAAAAGGTCGACAACCTTACTGAGATCCGGGTGAAATTGTCAATTAAATTGCGCGAGGCGATCAAATTACAACCGCCGCGCCGAATACCGACACGCCCACCTGCAACTCGCTTACTCCAGATACAGCGAGGCCGGCTATTGCCGGCCTCGCATACATCTGTGTGACCGGGTCAGATACCCAGCGCCTTGACGAGAGTATCCGGCGGCAGATACCCAGGCACCACAGTACCGTCTTCCATCACAATGGTGGGCGTGCCGCGCACGTCAATGACTTCGTTGCCCAGCTTGTACTGCGCAGCAACCGGGTTGTTGTTGCACACCTTGAGCGGAACGTCCTTGCGACTTTTCAGGTCGGTGAGCGTCTTGTTGGGGTCATCCGCACACCAGGCAGTGGCAATTTTACGGTATCCCACGGAGTTGAGCCCGGCGCGGGGAAAAGCCAGGTAGCGCACCTCGATTCCGCGGCGATTCAGTTCTGGCACATCGTCGTGCAGCTTGCGGCAGTAACCACAGTCTACGTCGGTGAATACATAGATGTGCGCCTTGGTCTCGCCCTTGGGAGAGAACACGATCATGTCCTTGAGATCCTGCTGGTCCATCACTTCCGCACGGTGGCGACCGCGACGCTGCTCGGACAGGTTGACCACCTGCTCGGCGCCGACCTCAAACAGGTCGCCGGCAATGAAATGCCCACCATCTTTGGACACAAACAGGACATTCCCGCCATTCACTTCCACTTCGTACAGCCCTGACAGCGGGCTTTCACGCACATCCCCGAATGTGGCATTGGGATTTCCAGCGGAAAGCTTGGCCTTGATCTGCTTGGCGACAGCGTCGTCCACCGCGGCAAAGGCAACCTGCCCGAGCAAAAGGGAGGTTGCGGCAACAAGCGCCGTCAGCGGTTTGGCAAGAAAGGTCATGATTCGGTTTGCTCCAGATTATTCGTTGTTCTGACCGCGAATGCGGACACCAGTTCCCGCCAGTATGGCACCTGTCTCCAGTATACGGACAACCAGGACGCGTTTTACTACAGACTGACCTGCGGTTCCACAACCCCGGTCGCACTAGGGGAACACTTTGCCAGGACCTGACCCCAAAATAAAAAAACCGGAGACAAGCTCCGGTTTTTTTTGCATAAGAAAGACTCAGTTGAGCTTCTCTTTGATACGAGCGGCTTTACCAGTCAGGCTGCGCAGGTAGTACAGCTTGGCCTGGCGAACGTCACCGCGACGCTTCACAGCAATGCTCTCTACCAGCGGGCTGTGCGTCTGAAAGGTACGCTCAACGCCAACACCATGAGAGATTTTACGCACGGTGAAGGAGGAGTTCAGGCCGCGGTTGCGCTTGCCGATCACCACACCTTCAAACGCCTGCAGGCGCTCGCGGTTACCTTCTTTTACCTTTACCTGCACCACTACGGTGTCGCCGGGGGCGAACTCAGGCAGTTCGGCTTTCAGCTGCTCTTGCTCCAGCTGCTGGATGATTTTGTTGGTCATTTGGAAGTCTCCAAAAGGGTTTGTGTAGCCTCACGGCTAGATCACCGAATTACTCTCGCCTCACGGCGAATCCGATATTAATTCTCGCCCCCGACCGAAGACTCCTGCAGGAATTCATCCAGCAGCTGCCTCTGTTCAGGGGTAAGCGCCAGCTTTTCCAACAGGTCTGGCCGGCGCTGTTGCGTGCGCCCCAAGGCCTGCTTGAGACGCCAGCGGCGTATTCTTTCATGGTTACCGGAAAGCAGAACCTCCGGAACCCGACTGCCCTGATAATCTTCAGGGCGAGTGTAATGCGGACAGTCCAGCAAGCCCTGGGCAAAGGAATCCTCCACCGCGGACTGGTCGTGCCCAAGGGCTCCGGGAATCAGCCGCGTGATGGCATCCACCATCACCATGGCCGCAAGCTCACCGCCACTGAGCACGTAGTCGCCAATGGACCACTCCTCGTCGATCCAGGACTCGACGATACGCTCATCGACGCCCTCGTAACGACCCGCCAGCAACACAAGGTTGCCGGATTGTGCGAGATGCTCCACCCCGCCTTGATCCAACTGCCGCCCCTGGGGGGACAGATAGATCGAGCGCACAGTACCGGTCTCTTCCGCCCAGCTGCGCGCCTCGCGGAGCGCCTGCGACAGCGGCTCTGCCAGCATGACCATGCCGGGACCACCGCCATAGGGCCGATCATCTACGGTGCGGTGTCTGTCACTGGTGAAATCCCTCGGATTCCAGCAGCGCACCTCCAGCAGACCATCTTTTACCGCACGGCCGCTGATGCCGTAATCGGTCAGTGCAGCAAACATCTCCGGAAAGATACTCACCACAGCAATGCGCCTGGCCGCCATCAGAATTCGGGATCCCAGTCGACGATCATCTGTCCAGCGTCGAGGTCAACCTGCGTGATGAATTGACCGGGCAGATAGGGAATCAGGCGCTCACGCCCATCTTCACCACCGCGGACCACCATCACGTCGTTGGCACCGGTTTCCATCAGCCGCACCACCTCACCGAAGCGGTATTCGCGACCTTCGAACTGACTGATCACCTGCAGCCCCTGCAGTTGATGCCAGTAGTACTCACCGTCATCCAGTTGTGGCATTTCACTGCCGTCAACCGCGATATCCCGCTGGCAGAAGGTGGCCGCCATGTCGCGGTCATCCACACCCTTGATATGTACGATCAGGCCTTTGCCGTGGCGCTTGCCGTCGTCGATCTCAAGAGGTTGCCAGCTCGCCTTACCTCCCTCACAGGGAGCCTGCAGCCACCAGCCGGAAAACTGCAGAATATTCTCCATCGGCTCGGTATAGGAGTGCACCTTCACCCAGCCGCGTACACCGTAGACCGCGGTGATACGCCCAACAGTGACCAGATCTTCGTTTACTAGCGAACGCTCAGCCACGGACATACCCCCGGTTACAGCCAGTCAGGAGAGATATCAGGCGGCTTCTTTCAGCAGCTTGCTGACGCGGTCAGACAGCTGAGCGCCCTGACCCACCCAGAATTCAACGCGCTCGCGGTCAACGCGCAGACGCTCTTCCTGACCGCGGGCAACCGGGTTGAAGAAACCAACACGTTCGATGAAACGACCGTCGCGGGAATTGCGGCTGTCAGTCACAGTCAGGTGATAAAAAGGGCGCTTCTTCGCACCGCCACGAGCCAAACGAATGGTTACCATGTAGCTATCCTGTAGTTTCAACACCAACCAGTCACCAGGGGCGACCGGAACATTCCGCCTCACGGCGGTATTGCAGATTTTGCCGGAGCAAAATTCTGTTACTAAATCAATGTTCAGCGGCCAAGGGCCAGCTGAAAGGCGGCGTATTCTAATGTACCGATCCCGGTTTGTATAGCGCGAATAAACCCGCCGCCAAGCGCTGATACTGCGCTTACTTCTTGCGGAAACCCGGCGGCAGGCCGCCGCCCATCCCGCCCAAACCACCACCTACTCCGCCAGCACCGCCGCCCATCCCCGGCAAACCGCCGAGACCGCGCATCATTTTGCTCATGCCGCCACCTTTCAGCTTCTTCATCATCTTGCCCATCTGCTTATGCTGTTTGAGCAAGCGATTGAGATCCTGAATCTGGGTGCCGGAGCCTGCGGTGATGCGGCGCTTGCGGGAACCGGTCAGTATATCCGGGTTGCGACGCTCCTCCGGGGTCATGGATCCGATAATGGCATCCATACGGCGGAACTCCTTGCCCATATCCGCCTGTTGCGCTGCCTGAGCGAGCCCTCCCATGCCGGGGAGCTTGTCCATCAGCGCGCCGAGACCACCCATGTTCTGCATCTGCTGCAACTGGTCGCGCAGGTCTTCCAGGTCAAAGCCCTTGCCCTTCTGCACCTTCTTGACCAGCTTCTCCGCCTTGCTGCGGTCGATCTTCTGCTCGGCCTGCTCGATCAGGGAGAGAATGTCGCCCATGCCGAGAATACGCGATGCAATACGGTCGGGATGGAAGGTTTCCAGCGCGTCGGTCTTTTCGCCGACACCGATAAACTTGATCGGCTTGCCGGTAACGTGACGCACCGAAAGCGCGGCGCCGCCGCGGGCGTCGCCATCGGCCTTGGTCAACACAACCCCCGTCAGAGGCAGCGCATCGTTGAACGCGCTGGCGGTGTTCACCGCGTCTTGACCAATCATGGCGTCGATTACAAACAGGGTTTCCGCCGGCGTCAGCTCGCCGTGAAGCTCGCGGATCTCGTCCATCAGCTGCTCATCGATATGCAAGCGGCCAGCGGTATCCACGATCAGCACATCGGCAAATTGTTTGCGCGCGGCAGTCACCGCGCCACGGGCGATATCCAACGGCTTCTGGTCAGGTTCGGAGGGGTAAAAAATGGCTCCGACCTCACCTGCGAGAGTTTCCAGCTGCTTGATGGCTGCCGGGCGGTAGACGTCCGCACTGACCACCATCACCTTTTTCTTTTCCCGCTCCTGCAGGTACTTGGCGAGCTTCGCCACGCTGGTCGTTTTACCCGCACCCTGCAGGCCCGCCATCAGAATGACAGCCGGAGGCTGAACCGCGAGGTTCAGGGGTGTGGCCGCCTCCCCCATGACCTTGACCAGCTCATCCTGCACGATCTTGACGAACTGCTGCCCGGGGTTCAGCGCCTTGCTGACATGCTGCCCCACCGCAGCGGTGCGCACCTGCTGCACAAAGGCCTTGACCACCGGCAGTGCCACATCCGCCTCCAGCAGCGCCTTGCGCACTTCCCGCAGGGTGTCGCGGATGTTGTCATCCGTCAGGCGCGCTTTGCCTGTGACTTTCTTCAGTGCCGACGACAGACGGTCGCTCAGGTTATCGAACATATCACCTTCTCAAATCGTAAAAGCCTGATGGCCCGGGTGCTACCGGTCCCCGAAAACGCGGCAGTATAGCCCAGCCGGGCTTTCCAGCACAGGCGCGCTGTGACACACTGCTGGCCCGGAACTTCAAGATAAAAGACGACGGATCTACCCCGATGGCGGCTCTGGCCCACTGGATAGCAATCGCACTTTATATAGCCACTACCGTTGTAGCGGTTGCGTCCCTGTCTCGCCCATCTTCCACTTCCCGGCGGCCTCTGCTGCTGGGGCTGTTCGCCTGCGCGGTCATTGCCCACGCAGTATCTCTGAAATTCACCCTGCTTTCAGACCAGGGGTTTCGCTTCGATCTCGCAGCGGTGCTATCCCTGATCACCTGCTCCGTGGCTGTATTGCTTCTCTTCCTGTCACTGCGCCACCGGCTCAACCTGCTGATCCTCGCCATAGCCCCACTAGCGGCCCTGGCAGAGATGGCCGCTGTTCACGCCTGGGGCGGGGTGCCGCCGCGCGCGCAGACCTCCCCGGGTATTGCCGCGCACGCCCTGTTTTCCATTTCTGCCTACTCACTGCTGACCCTCGCCACCCTTCAGGCGATTTACCTTTACTGGCTGAATCAGCAGCTGCATAACCACCGCCCGTCGGGTATCAGTCGCCAGCTGCCACCGCTACAGACCATGGAAAGCCTACTGTTCGGGCTGATCGCCTTCGGCCAGATGCTGCTGACCGCATCACTGGTGACCGGCGCGCTGTTTGTCGACGACCTGTTTGCACAACATCTGGTGCATAAAACCGCACTGTCTATTCTCGCCTGGATTCTCTACAGCATTCTTCTGTGGGGACACTGGCAAAAAGGCTGGCGCGGCAATACCGCCGTGCGCTGGACATTGTCTGCCTTTGCGGTGCTGATGCTGGCGTTTTTTGGCAGCAAACTGGCGCTGGAAGTCATTTTCGCCCGACACTGACCGCAGCAAACTTGCGAGCACTGGCAAACTGTTCCAATATCGCCCTGATTCCATAAAAAGAGTTCCCCCTTGAACGAGATGCCCCCCGGCCTACTGTTTGCGCTGATAGGCCTGCTGATAGTTATTTCCGCTTTTTTTTCCAGTTCTGAAACCAGCATGATGGCGTTGAACCGCTACCGCCTGCGCCACCAGGCCAAGAGCGGCCATCGCGGTGCCAAGCGCGCCGTGGATCTGCTGTCGCGTCCGGACAAGCTGATTGGCGCGATCCTGATCGGCAACAACCTGGTCAATATTCTCGCCACCGCCATTACCACCGTGTTGTTCACCCGTCTCTACGGCGAGGCCGGTGTCGCCTACGCTACCGCGGCACTCACACTCGTCATCCTGATCTTCGCAGAGGTGACACCGAAAACCATCGCCGCCCTCCACCCGGAGAAAGTTGCCTTTCCTGCGAGCCTGGCACTGCGCCCGCTGATGTGGCTGATGGCACCTTTCGTGTGGCTGGTAGGCAGTATTTCCAACGGCCTGGCACGGCTCGTGGGTGTGGAAGCGGGCAAAGAGTCCGAAGCCGAGCATCTGGCACCGGAAGAACTGCGCACCGTGGTATTCGAATCCGGCGCACTGCTGCCCACAAAACACAAGGGTATGCTGCTAAATGTGTTGGATCTGGATCAGGCCACGGTGGAAGACATCATGATTCCCCGCAACGAAGTCATCGGCCTGGATCTCGACAGCTCTGCCGAGTTGATCCTGAAGCAGCTGGCGGAAAGCAGTTACACTCGTCTTCCGGTATACCGCGGGGATATCAATCATGTGGTGGGCATTCTGCACTTGCGGCGCGCCGCACAAATCCTGCGCGACGGCCCGGAAACTCTCACGGCAGAAACGCTGAAGTCACACCTGGATGAACCCTATTTCGTACCCGAGGCCACTCCCCTGCCCACACTGCTGATGAATTTTCAGCAGAAGAAGCGGCGCATGGGGCTGGTCGTGGACGAGTACGGCGAGGTAATGGGGATTGTGACCCTGGAAGACCTGCTGGAAGAGATTGTCGGCGACTTTACCGCGAGCCCGGTGCCCAGTGACGATGAGGAAATCGTTGAGCAGGAGGATGGCTGGTACCTGGTGGATGGCGGAACTTCGATACGCGACATCAACCGCACCCTGCACTGGAACCTCCCCACCGATGGGCCGAAAACCTTCAACGGCCTGATCATGGAGCATCTGGAAAGCATTCCGGAAGGCAATATCAGCCTGTATATCCAAAACTATCTGATAGAAATCGTGGAAGTGTCAGACAAGATGATCACCAGCGCGCGAATCAGGAAAGTCCACGGCTGACATCGGTAAAATTTCCGCGCTACACCAGCGCCAGCTGCCGCTGCACTGGCGCAAAACTCTTACGGTGTATCGGTGTTACACCCAACTCCGCCAGAGCTGCCATATGTGCCTTGGTCGGATAGCCTTTGTGGCCGGCAAGACCGTACCCCGGATACTTCTGATCCAACAGAACCATTTCCCGGTCCCGCGTAACCTTGGCGAGAATCGACGCTGCCGCAATCGCGGCAACCCGATCATCTCCTTTTATCACCGCATCGCAAGCATAGCGCCAACTGGGTTTGCGATTGCCATCCACCAGCACGAATTCCGGTTGCACTGACAGTTGCTCAACCGCACGCTTCATTGCCAGCATACTGGCATGCAGAATGTTTAGCTGGTCGATTTCCTCGACGGTCGCGCGAGCAATGGAGAAGCTCAGCGCTTTCTCTCGGATTTCATCGAACAATACTTCGCGCCGTTTCTCGCTGAGTTTTTTCGAGTCCGCCAGGCCCTCAATTGCATTCGCCGGGTCGAGTATCACCGCGGCAGCCACCACATCCCCCGCCAGTGGACCGCGCCCGACCTCATCGACACCGGCCAGCAGCGTGCCGGTGTAGGAGCAAACATACGGAGGCAGGGATGCACTGTTCTTCATAGGGAATTTTTCCGCGAGGGGTAATGCACTGGATTGAGAGTCAGCCGTGCAACAATTTACAGACGGCATCCGCCGCTTTTTCTGAAGCGTCGCGACGCAGTTGCTGATGCAGCTCGCTAAACTCCCGGCGCAGGCGATCGCCGAGCAGGGGGTCATCAAAATAGTTCAACAGCGCCGCCCCCAGTGCTTCCGGAGTCGCATCGTCCTGAAGAATTTCCGGCACCAGCTCTCGCTGCGCCAACAGGTTCGGCAGAGAAACCCAAGGGGTATGCAGCATTCGCGAAAAAATCGCATAGGTGAGCGGCGCCATTTTATAGGCCACCACCATTGGCTTGTTCATCAACATGGTTTCAAGAGTGGCGGTACCCGACGCGATCAATACCGCGTCGGCGGCAGCCAATGCCTGCTGGGAGTTGCCATCCAGTACGGTCAGCGGAAGCGCCTCGATACCTGCCAACTGCGACAGTTGCTGCTCAATTTGCGCCTTGCGATCCGGGCTCGCCGCCGGCAGCACAAACTTCAGACCAGGGCGCCGCTGAGAACACCAGAGTGCCGCCTGCAGGAACAACGGCCCCAACAACCGGACCTCGCCACCGCGACTGCCGGGCAGTAGCGCGACGACCTCATCTTCCGGAGCAAACCCGAGCGCCTGTCTCGCTGCCGCCACATCGACATCCAGCGGAATCTCATCGGCCAACGGGTGGCCGACAAACGTTACCGGTACCTGATGTTCGCGATAAAAATCCGCTTCAAACGGCAACAGCGTAAGCATATGGTCCACGGCGCGGGCGATCTTCTTTATCCGCCCCTGACGCCAGGCCCACACGGATGGGCTGACATAATGCACCGTGGGAATGCCCGCGGAGCGCAGCGCCTCCTCAAGCCCCAGATTGAAATCCGGTGAATCAATACCGATAAAAACATCAGGAGGATCGGCGAGAAAATTCTCGCGCAGAGTGCGGCGGATACGGAGCAGCTCGGGAAGACGCTTCAGCGGTTCCACCAGCCCCATGACAGACAACCGATCCATCGGGAACAGGGATTCCGCGCCCAGTGCCTGCATACGAGGGCCGGCAATACCGCGCACCTCCACCGCGGAAAAACGTTTCTTGAGCGCCGCAATCAGGCCCGCGCCGAGAATATCGCCTGAAGCCTCCCCGGCCAGAATACCAACCCGCAATGTGCGCGTTTCCGACCCAGGCGCCTTCAACGGACTATTCCGCGCGTAGAATTTTGCAGAGAATCTATCCATGGCTGGATCACCGCGGATTCCTGCCGCAACTGCAGCAAAGACTCCAATGCCTCATCGGTGGTCAAACCGCGGCGGTAAACGACTTTATAAGCGCGATTGATCAGCGCGATGTCCTCACGACTAAATCCCCGGCGCCGCAGGCCTTCAGAATTGATCGTCTTGGCCTCCGCGGGATTGCCTGCCACCATCACATAGGCGGGCACATCCTTGCCAACACCGCATCCCATTCCGGTAAATGCGTGCTCACCAATGGTGCAGTACTGGTGAACAAGGGTATAACCACTGAGAATAGCCCAGTCGCCTACATGCACATGCCCCGCAAGCGCCACATTGTTGACGAGGATGGTGTGATTGCCGATCACACTGTCATGGCCGATATGCGCATAGGCCATCAGCAGATTGCCGTCACCAATTGTAGTCTCACCTCGGTCCTGCACTGTGCCGCGGTGAATAGTGACGCCTTCGCGAATCACATTGTCATCACCAATCACCAGTGTGGTGGGCTCTCCCTGGTACTTCTTGTCCGGGGTGTCCTGCCCCACAGTGGCAAACTGGTAAATGCGATTGTTTTTGCCCAATTTTGTCGGCCCGCTGAGCACGACGTGGGAGGCAATCTCACACCCATCACCAATCTCGACATCCGGCCCGACCACACTGTAGGGGCCGATGTGCACACCTTCGCCAATTTTTGCCGAGTCATCGACGATGGCGGTCGGATGAATACTCGTCTGCATTCTGTGGTTATCTCCTCACCGGTTCGGGCCGCGCAACATCGTAAAATCTGTCCGCGCAAATCGCTGTTTTATCGCAACCCGTCATTCACTGGCAGCAGCTCAGATTTTTTTAACTGCGCACAGAATATCTGCGGCTGCCGCCAGTTCGCCATCTACACTCGCCTTTCCGGAGAACTTCCAGATACCGCGACGCTCGGAAACCACTTCCGATTCCAGCTGCAGGCGGTCCCCCGGTACGACCTGACGCTTGAAACGCACATTGTCGATACCGGCAAACAAGTACAGATAACCGTCTTCCGGCTTCTGCCCCAATGTTTTAAACCCGAGAATGCCGGAAACCTGAGCCAGAGCCTCCACAATCATTACACCCGGAAAAATCGGCATTGCCGGAAAGTGGCCATTGAAGACCTCTTCATTGATTGAGATGTTTTTATAGCCCTTGATCGACTTGCCTTCCTCCAGCTCGACGACACGATCTACCAAAAGAAAAGGGTAGCGGTGCGGAAGGTATTGACGAATTTCCTGAACGTCCATCATGACGAATTGTCCCCAGAAACCACTTCGGGGCGCCGAACGCCCCGAATCTGCTAAAAAATCTGATTGTTTGAAACCGGCAAAAATCCGGATTCTAATTCCTGTCGCCTGGCGGTGTACTGCCCGCCTTCTGGTCGAGACTGCCCGCAAGCGTCTTTTCGAGCTCACTCAGACGCCGGGCCATCTGATCCAGCTGCCCGAAGCGCACCGCATTCCGCCGCCATGAGCGAGTATCGGAAAATGGCGTGCCACTGGAGTAGGAACCGGCCTCATCTATGGACTTGGTCACCAGTGTGCGGGCGCTAACATGGCTATGATCGGCAATAGTGACGTGGCCGACAATACCGGCGCCACCAGCAATGGTGCAGTGTTTGCCGATAACGGCACTACCCGCAACGGCGGAGCATGCCGCCATGGCTGTATAGTCACCAATTTGCACATTGTGCGCGATCTGCACCATGTTGTCGATCTTCACCCCGCGCCCGATCAGCGTATTTCCCAGCGCGCCGCGGTCGATACAGGTGCAGGCCCCAATCTCCACTTCATCGGCAATTTCCACACCGCCGAGCTGGTGGATCTTGACCCAGCGCCCCTCGCTCGGTGCAAAACCGAAACCATCGGCGCCGATAACAGTGTTGCTGTGCACACTGCAGTCGGCACCGATAAAGCAGCCATGATATATGACCACATTGGGGTAAAGCCGTGAACGGGCACCGATTTCGCTGCCCTCACCCACCACACACCCGGGGCCGATCACCGCGTACTCGGCGACCTTCGCATGGGCTTCGATAACCACACCCGGACCAATAAATGCGGTACTGTGCACTTCCGCGCTGGGATGTACGCTGGCACTTGTATCTATACCGGCGGCATATTGCGGGGTTCTGTCGTAAATCGCCGTTGCACGTGCGAATGCGTGATACGGGTTCGCCACCACCAGCGCCGTTACCGGGCAGGATTCCGCGTGCTCAGGTGACACCAGCACCGCGCAGGCGCGCGTGCTGGTGAGAAAACGCCGGTAGTTGGCACTAGCCAGAAAGCTGACTTCATACTGACTGGCATCCTGCAGCGTACTGAGACCTGCGGGCACCAGTTCACCGCTGACTCCCGCAGCCAGACGCAGCTCGGCGCCCAGTATTTCAGCCAACTGAGCCAGCGTTGGCTGTTCGCTCATGGATTTTTTCACCGATGGGAAATTATTTCGCAGCGTTCAGACGCTTGACCAGCTCTTCGGTCAGGTTGGCACCATCACCCGCATAAACGGCCGCACTGGCATCCAGCACCAGATCCAGTTTGCGCTCTTTGATCACGGCTTCCAGTGCTTCCTTGGCCTTCGGCAGGAGATCCTTTTGCAGATCCTGCACCGCCTGCCCTTCCATTGCGCGCAACTTTTTAACCGCAGTTTCAAAGTCTGAGCGCTTGAAGTTCATCTTGCGCTGCTCTTCCGCTTTTTTCTCCTCAGACCAGGTCACGCCATTCTTCTGTGCGTCTTCGGCCATTTTCTGCACCTCTGCACGAATATTTTCCGCACTGTTCTGCAGCTGCGAGTACTCGGAACTGGTCTTGAGGGCATTGATTTTCGCGCTCGCCTTTTCTGTGCTCATGATCGCGGCCTGGATGTTGACTACCGCCACTTTGGTTTGCGCAGATGCAGCACCAGCAAACAGCAGACCGACCAACAGAATTGCACCAGCTTTTGCAAATTTGAACACGTTTACTCTCCGTAACTTATAAATTTAGGTGCACTAAAAGGCGCACATTATTATCAGAACCGCCGGCCGCCCCACACAAAACCCCAAGCGGGACAGCGGCACCCCCTTATCAGAAACTGTTACCCAGTGAGAACTGGAACACTTCCACATCGTCGTCTTCGTTCTCACGCAGTGCCTTGGCCAGGCTGAAGGTGAGAGGGCCGAACCCGGTAATCCAGGTCAGACCGATACCCGCAGAGACATTCAGGTAATCGACGTCGATATCGTAACAGTTAAGCTGGGTGGCGCCACAGTTTGTCTCGAATACGTTACCCGCATCGATAAAAAATGCAGACTGCATGGAGCGCTGATCTTTCACGAAAGGAATCGGGAAGATCACCTCAGCGCTGCCTTCTACCAGAATATTGCCGCCGAATGGCTGCGGGTTGCGAGTTGGACTGGTTGTCACCAATTCACCGGTTTCCGGGTCCAGCACGTAACATACCGAGTAAATGCCCTCGGCATTAACTGCACAGGGTGCAGGAATATAGTCTACCGCCGGCGTGGAGCGCGGACCGAGCGTATTGCGCTCGAAACCGCGCACCGAGCCGAAACCGCCGCCGTAGAAATTTTCAAAGAACGGCAGCTCATCCAAATCACCGTAACCGTTCGCATAGCCCAAGCGGGTACGCAGGCGCAGCGTCAGGTCCTTGGTCAGCGGGCGGAAATACTGCGCGGTATAGATGAACTTGTAATACTCGAGATCTCCACCGGGCAGGGCGATCTCCACCGACGCCTGCTGCGAGGCACCACGGGTGGCAAGAATACCGCGGTTCAGGGTCGAACGCGCATAAGAGGTCGTAATTGACCAAGTATCGAATTCATCGCCATACAGATCAACAAAGCCGTCCAAATTCGTATTCACCAAATTCGGATCGACCGGCATACTCAGATCCAGAGCGTCCCCAGCTTTCGCCGCCTGCTCCAGTTCAGCTCTAATCGCTTCTACATCATCACGATCCACCTCACCAATGGCATCAGCTAACGGACGAGGACTGTCGATAATTTCCTGTACGGAGCCGCGACCGGTACTTAATTCAAGGTGGTTAACGCCGATATTCAGGCCAATACGAGAAATTTCCGAAATGGGGTAACCAAAGCTCAACCCCGCGCCATAGGTGGTGGTGTTATAGCTGGACAGGTTGATCTCGGAGTAGTCGCGCTCCTGGTAGAACACGTTGAAGCCGCGGCTGACGCCGTCGGGTGTGAAATAAGGATCGGTGTAGGAGAAGTTGAGCACCGTCTGGTACTTGGAGGTGTTTACCGCAAAACCGACGGATTTGCCGGTACCCAGCCAGTTGTTCTCCTGCACATTGGCCCCGAGCACCAGGCCACTGCCCTGGGCGTAGCCCACGGTGCCACCGATAGAGCCGGAGGGCTGCTCTTCTACGGTGTACTCCACGTCGATCTGGTCAGAGGTGCCGGGTACCTCGGTGGTTTCCACCTGCACTTCTTTGAAGTAGCCAAGGCGCTCGAGGCGCACCTTGGACTGTTCAATACGCGCGGAGGATGCAGAAGCGGACTCCATCTGCCGCATTTCCCGGCGCAGTACATCGTCAGAGGTCCGGGTGTTGCCACGGAAATTGATGCGGCGCACATAGGCGCGCTTGCCCGGGTCGATAAAGAAGGTGACCTTGACGGTTTTGTCTTCTTCGTTGGCTTCGGGCATACCGTTCACTTCTGCGAAGGTGTAACCCTCATTACCCAAGCGCTTGGTGATGTAATCCGAAGTGGTAGTCATCAACACTTGAGAGAAGGTCTGCCCCTTGCGCACCAGCAGCAGGCGGCGGATCTCTTCTTCTGACACCACCGGGTCACCGGCGAGCTCCACATCGGAAACGGTGTAGACATCGCCCTCGGTGATATTAACGGTGATAAAAACACTTTTCTTGTCCGGGCTCAGCGACACCTGGGTGGAGTCGATCTTGAACTCGAGATAGCCACGGTCGAGATAGTAGGATTCGAGCCGTTCAAGGTCGCCGGTCAGTTTTTCCCGGGAGTATTTGTCGTCGCTGTTCAACCATGACAACCAGCCAGTGGTCTGCAGCTCGAAGATTTCACCCAGCTCGTCATCGGAGAAAGCCTGGTTGCCCACCACATTAATGTGCTTGATTGCGGCAACAGAACCCTCGTCCACCACCACTTTCAGCTCTACCTGATTGCGCGGCAGCTCCTTCACCTCGGTGGTTACGCTGGCGCCGTAGCGACCCTGGGCGACATACTGGCGCTGCAGCTCCTGGGCCAGACCCTCGAGCGTCGCGCGCTTGAATATCTGGCCTTCCGCAAGACCGTTATCATTCATGCCCTTCAGCAGGTCTTCGGTCTTGATCGCCTTGTTACCGGTAATTTCAATCTTGGAAATGGCCGGGCGTTCGCGCACGGTGATAACCAGCACCCCGTTCTCGCGGCCAATCTGGATATCCTGAAAGTATCCGGTGCGAAACAGCGCGCGAGTAGCACTCTGAATCTCCACGCTCTCGACCTGATCGCCCACCCGTACCGGGAGTGCCGCGAACACGGTGCCGGCGGAAACCCGCTGCAGACCCTCTACGCGAATATCGTTGACCACAAACGACTGTGCATAGGCAGTAATTGGCAGAGCCAGGCCGAGCGAAGCCGCTTTCAGGAAATTTTTCATCTACTAATTCCGAGTTTTTATTCGCAATTCCAGCCGGGCGTCGGGCCCGTTCATTTCTCGCATGCCTTCAGGCACCCGTATATGACAACTAAAGTCGAAGAATGTCGTTGTACAACGCCAACGCCATGATGCCCAACACCATGGCCATGCCCACCTGCAGGCCAATCATCTGCACCCGCTCGGACACTGGCGAGCCTTTGACGGCTTCGATGCCGTAGTAAAGCAGATGTCCGCCATCCAACACCGGAATGGGCAGCAGGTTCAACACTCCGAGACTGATGCTCAACAATGCCAGCAGAGACAGGAATGACTGCCAACCGGCGTCCGCCGAAGTGCCGGCCACTTTAGCAATCGTGATTGGGCCACTCAAGTTGCGGGTCGAAAGCTGCCCGAACAGCAATTTTTTCAGGCTGTCGAGGGTGAAAAGTGTTTTGTCCCAGGTTTCCTTCAGGCCCTTGTTGAGCGCACTCAATACACCATAGTGATAGCGACGCACCTTCTCTTCCGGCCAAGATGCAGCGACCGGAGCCACACCAACACGCCCGATCGTCTCGCCGCCATCCACTTCGACCAAATCAGGAGTGACAGTCAGCGCCTGTTCCACACCATCCCGCACCACGGTCACCTGAACCGGCTGCTGCGGATGCGCCTTGATGTAACTGGTCCAGTCATCCCAGGTGGAGAACGCCTGCCCGTCTGTGGCCACAATCTCATCACCCACCCGCAAGCCACCCTGCTCCGCTGGGCTGCCGGGCATCACCTGAGACAGTTTCATACTGGCCTCAGGCACCCACAGTGACAAACCGATCTCTTCCAGCGGGTCAGGCACCTCGCGCCCTGCCAGCCAGCGGTCGATATCCGCATACATGTGGTATTCCAGGGAGGAATCCGGATAGCGCACGGAAAACTTGATATGTCCGCTGTCACCAAGGCGGTTAGCCAGGCGCCAGTTCAACGCCTGCCAAGTGGGTGTGGGCTCGTCGTCGACTGCGAGGATTTCCTGCCCCGGCTCCAGACCGGCGACCGCCGCCAGGCTGCCGGCTTCCACATCGCCAACCACCGGTACCGGGCCGGAAGTGCCGCCGAGGAACACGCCCCAGAACAGCACAATTGCGAGTAGAAAATTGGCAATGGGGCCCGCCGCCGCAATGGCCATACGCGCCCACACGCTTTTGCGATTGAAGGCCCGATCCAGTTCCGCCGGTGCCACTGCCCCCTCGCGCTCGTCCAGCATTTTGACGTAGCCGCCGAGGGGAATCGCGGAAATAGTGAATTCAGTGCCATGGCGATCGTAGCGGGAAACCAACCGGCGACCGAAGCCGATAGAGAAGCGCAGCACCTTGACGCCACACCAGCGCGCCACGATGAAGTGGCCAAACTCGTGAAAGCTCACCAGTACGCCGAGGGCTACCAGGGCCCAGACTGCAGTCTGTAAGAAATCTAGCATGGTGTCAGTTTACTTTGATCTCGTTTGCGGGCTCGGTGCGCCCCCATGGGCGCCGTACAACTCTGCCAACACTTCCACTGCCCGTTTACGAGCACTCTGATCAGCCAATTCGACTGCATCCAGGTCTGTCAGTTCAACCACTTGCGTGGTTTTCATGACCTTTTCGATGAGCCGCGCTATCCCGGTAAACGGTAGTTCGCCGGCAAGGAAAGCGTCTACAGCAATTTCATTGGCGGCATTCAGGGTGGTCGGCGCACTACCGCCGGCCTCCATGGCTTCGCGCGCCAGCTTCAGGCATGGGAACCGGGACTCATCCGGTGCCTCGAAATCCAGATGCCCCTGAGCAATCAGGTCCAGCGCGGCAACCCCGCTGTCGATACGCTCTGGAAATGCCAGCGCGTGCGCAATCGGCGTGCGCATATCCGGGTTGCCCATCTGCGCCAGAAGCGAACCGTCCCGGTATTGCACCATGGAATGCACAATACTCTGCGGATGCACCACCACCTGGATTTCTGCGGGAGTGGCGTGGAAAAGATAGCAGGCTTCGATAAATTCCAGCCCCTTGTTCATCATGGTGGCGGAATCCACGGAAATCTTGCGCCCCATGGACCAGTTCGGATGCCGGCATGCCTGCTCCGGCGTCACGGAATCCAGTGCCGCCAGGTCCGTGGTGCGGAAAGGTCCACCGGAGCCAGTCAGCAGAATCCGCTCCACACCGGCGCCGCCAAGGCCGTCGAAGGGGTAAGGCAGGCACTGGAATATCGCGTTGTGTTCACTGTCGATGGGCAGCAGTTGGGCGCCGCTCTCCTCCAGCGCCGCCATAAACAGCGGCCCAGCCATGACCAGGGATTCTTTGTTTGCCAGCAGAACTTTCTTGCCAGCGCGCACTGCCGCCATCGTCGGTTGCAAGCCGGCAGCCCCCACGATGGCCGCCATTACAATCGCCACCGCATCGTCTGACGCTACCCGGCAAAGGGCGTCAACGCCGCTCAGGACTTCGGTCGCGAGATTGTCGGCCTGGAATGCAAGACGCAGCTGCGCGGCCTTGTCATCGTCCAGCACGACCGCATAGCGCGGAGAAAAACGCCGGCACTGCTGCGCCAACTGCTCGATACGGTCGCGGGCGGTGAGCGCGTACACCGAGTACTTCTGCGGATGACGCGCCAGCACATCCAGAGTGCTGACGCCGATGGAACCGGTTGACCCGAGAACACAGACAGGTTGCGGAAGGGTGGAATACATTGAACGAATAACCTCAGCGGCCCGACCGGACAGTGGTTGACACTGCCAGTGTGGAGCCGAATCTCGTCGGCGGGGATGGCTGCCTGGGATCTACAGACAAACGCTTGCCCCGCTTAGCAGATGCCACGCACAGATATCCAATCACAGGTACTTGGGCAGTTCGCTGGCCAACGCCGCCATGGTAAATACAGGCAGGGCCGCGGTGAGACTGTCGAGCCGATCCAGAATACCGCCGTGTCCGGGCAAAATCCGGCTGCTGTCCTTGATACCACGGTGGCGCTTGAACATGCTCTCCACCAGATCGCCGATCACGGATGCTAGCGCGGTAACCAGCACACCGAAGGTGAACAGCACAGTATTTTTCGCCGGCAGGTCAAACGCAAAAGACACCACCAGCGCGAGTATCAGACAGGCGGCCAGCCCCCCGAAAAAACCCTCCCAGGATTTACCCGGGCTCACCTCTCGGGCGAGTTTGTGCTTGCCATACTTGCGGCCGACGAAATAGGCCCCTACGTCGGCAGCCACCACCACTGCCACAACAAACAGTACCAGCCAGGCGCCGTGCTCAAGTCCCTGGAGAATTACAACCGATAGCCATGCCGGCACCAGCACCACCAGCCCGATCAGTCCGCGTGCCCAGCGATTACCCCAAAGCATGGCGCTGGCGGGATATCCCTGCACCCAGAGAAATGCCAGTGCCCACCAGCCACAGGCCACCGCAAGAATCTGGCGCGCGCGGTCGATATCCGGACTTGTGAACTCGAAGTTGAAAACGTAACGGGCAGTACCGATAAGTGCGGCACCGAGAGCACCGAGGAATACAAAGCGCAGCGCACGGTTCAGGTTTGAAAGGTTCGCCCACTCCCAGCCCCCTAGCAGAATGATTGCCGCTACCGCGATCGCAAACCACTGCATGGGCACAAAGAACAGCAACCCGAGGAACAGAGCAACCAACACCAGCGCGGTAATTATTCTTTGTTTTAGCACCGTTTAACCCTTGATCAGTTCAATCTGGCAGCCAGAAGAGCACGCCTGAAGCATCCGCCGAAACCTGTGTTCGCATCCGCTATCGGGCCTGCACCTCCCGTCCATCCTCACTGCGACCGCCGTAGCGGCGGTCCCGCTGGCAAAAAGCCGTTATAGCTTCATTCAGCGCATCAACCCCGAAATCCGGCCACAGCGTATCGGTAAAATAAAATTCACTATAAGCCGCCTGCCATAGGACAAAGTTGCTGATTCGCTGCTCCCCACTGGAGCGGATCAGCAGATCCACTGGCGGCAGGTCTGCCAACTGCACCCGCTCCGCGAGCGCCGCCTCATCTATTGACTCGACAGAGCGCCGGCC
Source organism: Microbulbifer harenosus (assembly GCF_005771435.1). Lineage (GTDB taxonomy): Bacteria > Pseudomonadota > Gammaproteobacteria > Pseudomonadales > Cellvibrionaceae > Microbulbifer > Microbulbifer harenosus. The sequence continues at coordinate 187,441 of NZ_VANI01000015.1, read as the reverse complement.
GCTGGCGACTTCTTCGGCCAGAGCGCGGGCCGCCTGCGCGATATCCCACTGGCCACCATAATCCGCCGCTATCACCAGTGTGCCGTGCACGCCGCCCCGGGTCATTGCCTCGGCTTCCGCGATAGCGCGTTGCAGCCGCGGGGAGAAGCGGTCGCGACGACCGATCACCCGCAGCTCCACACCCTGCTCCTGCATCCTCCGCGCTTCGCGCCGCAGGTAGGAGTGAAACAGGGTCATCAACAGCTCCACCTCTTTCGGCGGACGCTGCCAGTTCTCACTGGAGAACGCAAACAGCGTGAGGACCTCGACACCGAGCTCCTTACAGGCCTCGATCAGATCCCGGATCCGCTCCACCCCCGCCTTGTGTCCGGCGGACGGCGACAGGCCCCGGCGCGCGGCCCAGCGACCATTGCCATCCATGATGATGGCAATATGACGCGGTCCTGCAGCTTCTCGTCCCGTCACATCCGTACCGCGCTCAGACATCAGATTTCCATCAGATCCTTTTCTTTTGCCGCCAGCGCTTTTTCCACTTCGGCAACGTACTTATCGGTCAGTTTCTGGATTTCGTCCGCCGCGCGGCGCTCGTCGTCTTCGGAAATTTCCTTCTCTTTCTCCAGCGCCTTCACTTCCGCCAGCGCATCGCGGCGCACATTGCGGATGGCCACGCGGGCGTTTTCCGCCTCACCCTTGGCCTGGCGGATGAAGTTCTTGCGGGTTTCTTCCGTCAGCATGGGCATAGGGATACGGATCACGCTACCGGCAGTGCTCGGGTTCAGGCCGAGGTCGGACTTCATAATTGCTTTTTCGATATCCGGAACCAGGTTCTTTTCCCAGGGCGTTACGGAAAGCGTGCGCGCATCTTCCACATTCACGTTGGCCACTTGGGACAGCGGAGTGTCAGAGCCGTAGTAGGAAACCATCACACCGTCGAGGATACTCGGGTGCGCGCGGCCGGTACGGATCTTGTTGAAGTTGGTTCCCAGCGCTTCGATGGATTTTTTCATGCGCCCTTCGGCGTCTTTTTTAATGTCATTGATCACTGGTTCAGGTCCTCTTCAATAAGTGTGCCCTCTTCGCCACCCACAACGATGTTCAGCAGTGCACCGGTCTTGTCCATCCGGAATACGCGCACCGGCATATTGTGTTCGCGACAGAGGCAGATTGCGGTTAAATCCATGACCCCGAGCTTTTTGTCCAGCACCGCGTCGTAGGTGAGGCGGTCGTAGCGGGTGGCATCGGGCACCAGTTTCGGGTCCGCAGAGTAGACACCGTCCACTTTGGTGGCCTTGAGCACCAGCTCGGCTTCAATCTCGATCCCACGCAGACAGGCGGCGGAATCGGTGGTGAAAAACGGATTACCGGTACCGGCGGCAAAGATCAGCACCTCGCCCCGCTCCAGGTAACGGATGGCCGCGCGGCGGTCGTAGTGGTCGACGATACCGCTCATCTGGATCGCCGACATGACCCGCGAGGAAATATTCGAGCGCTCCAGCGCATCGCGCAGCGCCAGCGCATTCATGACCGTCGCCAGCATTCCCATATGGTCGCCAGTCACGCGATCAAGGCCAGCGGCATTCAGGGCCGCGCCGCGGAACAGGTTGCCACCGCCGACCACCAGGCCGACCTGCACACCGATTCCCACCAGCTGGCCAATTTCCAGCGCCATCTTGTCCAGTACTTTGGGGCTTATTCCAAACCCCTGTTCGCCCATCAGCTCTTCTCCGCTGAGCTTTAACAGGATTCGCTTGTACTTACGGTCTTTAATACCTGGCATCCCTTGTTCCTCAACTGTTACGGGCAAAATTCATTGTTGAGACGCTACCCCATTCCGGGTTACGCCCGCCGAACATTACAACAAAATCGGCGCTTTACCTATGGCTTGCCCTGCGCGGGGGTTCCGGAAGGCCAGATTCGGCTACTCACGCAACCGCTCACTCACTCCGCAACCAGCAGGTTTGCTACAAGCCAGATACCAGCGCGGGGTGCCCCGGTGACATTCTGATGAACTCACCGGGAACACCCCGCTGGTGCCGGCGGCCTGCGGCCACCGGCTGTCAAGGCATCAGGAGCTGGATTTGACCTGAGCGGCAACCTCTGCCGCAAAGTCAACCACTTCCTTCTCGATACCTTCGCCTACCTCAAAGCGCACAAAGCCCAGAACATCCGCGCCCGCGTCCTTGGCCAGTTTGCCAACGGTCACGTCCGGGTTCTTGACGAAAGGCTGCTCCACCAGGCTGTTTTCCTTCAGGAACTTGTTGATACGGCCGCCCATCATCTTCTCGACGATCTCTGCAGGCTTGCCTTCCATATCCGGCTGGGCACGGATGATTTCCTTTTCCTTCTCCACCACTTCCGGAGACATATCTTCCGGCTTCACAACCTGCGGATTCACGGCAGCGACGTGCATCGCGATATCACGTGCGGTTTCCACGTCAGCGCCGCTCAGGGCAACCAGTACCGCAATGCGGTTATTCGAGTGCACGTAAGCACCAACAACCGGAGCTTCGACCAGCTGAATACGGCGCACGCCGATGTTTTCACCGATTTTCTGCACCAGTGCTTCGCGGTCGGTTTCCAGCGCACCGTCCATCAACGCGGCGACATCCTGTTGGCGCTCGGCAAATGCCTTGTCTACTACTTTGCCAACGAAGTTCAGGAAGTTTTCATCGCGGGCGACGAAGTCGGTTTCGGAGTTCACTTCAACCAGAACGCCGTAGCTGCCATCTTCGGCAACTTTGGCAGCAACAACGCCGTCGGCGGCGGTGCGACCAGCTTTCTTGGCGGCCTTCAGGCCGGATGCCTTGCGCAGGTCTTCAATCGCTTTTTCGATATCGCCATCGGCTTCAGTCAGTGCTTTTTTGCACTCCATCATCGGCAGACCGGTGCGCTCGCGCAGTTCTTTTACCATTGACGCGGTAATCGCCATGATTCAATCCTCGGGTTCAGATTCAAATTCTTTGATGGATTTGAAAAAAAGGGGCCAGATAGGAGGCCCCTTTTCCCTGCAGCGTAACTCAGATGTGTTACACCGCCAGTAGCCTTACGGCTTATTGCGCAGCGGCTTGATCGTCGCTGGCTTCGACGTACTCGCTCGGAGCAGCGCTGCCACCCGCATTCGCGGCGCCGGCCAGTACGGCGTCGGCCACGGCGGTGGTGTACAGCTTGATCGCGCGGATCGCGTCGTCGTTACCGGGGATAACGTAGTCAACACCTTCCGGGCTGCTGTTGGTATCGACGATACCAATCACGGGAATGCCCAGCTTGTTGGCTTCCTGAATGGCGATACGCTCGTGGTCAACATCGATCACGAACAGCGCGTCCGGCAGGCCGCCCATATCCTTGATACCACCGATGGAGCGCTCGAGCTTCTCCATCGCGCGGGTACGCATCAGCGCTTCTTTCTTGGTCAGCTTCTCGAAAGTGCCGTCCTGGGACTGGGCTTCCAGATCGCGGAAACGCTTGATGGAGGCGCGGATGGTTTTGTAGTTGGTGAGCATACCGCCCAGCCAGCGGTTGCTGACGTAGGGCTGACCTGAACGCTCCGCCTGCTCCTGAATGGCCTTCTGCGCAGCGCGCTTGGTGCCAACAAACAGAACCTTCTTCTTCTGCGCAGCCATACCCTTGATGATCTGCAGTGCTTCGTTGAAGGCCGGAACAGTGTGTTCCAGGTTGATGATGTGAATCTTGTTGCGGGCACCAAAGATGTATTGACCCATCTTCGGGTTCCAGTAGCGAGTCTGGTGACCGAAGTGGACACCAGCCTGCAGCATATCGCGCATGCTTACTTGCGGCATAATAAACCTCAAAATCAGACGGAAGCGGCGGTTTCAAACATACCGATCACTTCCCGGGTTGCATCCTCCACATACCCCATTCACCAATCTCCGACAGCGGCAGCCGAAGCCACGCTCGCGGAGACACCCAGGCGAATGTGCCGGTATATGTGCGGCGTTTGTATAAGAAGCAGGCACAAGCCACGCTTCCAGATAATAGTTTTCGCCCGGGACATGCCCAAAGCGGCGCGCTTTATACCACATCCACAGGGTTGCGGGAAGCGCAAACCCCGCCAGATACCCGGCGCGCGCACTCTGCATCCCGACCACCCGGCCGAGAGCGGGCGAAAAATCGCCTCAGCGGCGCTCTGATGCCGCCGGGCACCAATTCCGCTACAATACCGCGCCGCAACCGCCCGCCGCGCGCATCAGCCCGGCGGACACGTCGATAGAGACACGAACGAGTTACCTGGAAAGCTTCATGACCAATGCTGTAAAGACACCGGAACAGATCGCCAAAATGCGTACCGCGGGCCGCCTGGCTGCCGAAGTGCTGGAAATGATTGGTGACTACGTGGTTCCCGGCGTCACTACGGAGGAGCTCGACCGCCGCTGCCATGACCACATCGTCAATGTGCAGCAGGCCATCCCCGCGTGTCTCGGCTATCGCGGCTTCCCCAAGTCCATCTGCACCTCGGTCAACGAGGTCATCTGCCACGGCATTCCGTCCGAGTCCAAGGTGCTGAAAAAGGGCGACATCATCAATATCGATGTCACGGTCATCAAAGATGGCTGGTACGGCGACACCTCGAAAATGTTCTTCGTCGGTGCCCCGCTCCCCCACGCCGAGCGGCTGGTGAAAATCACTCAGGAGTGTCTGTACAAGGCCATTGAAATCGTGCGTCCGGGTACCACTCTCGGCGATATCGGCCATGTGATCCAGCAGCACGCGGAGAGCAACTATTACTCGGTGGTGAAAGACTTCTGCGGCCACGGCATCGGCGACGTCTTCCACGAAGACCCGCAGATCCTGCACTACGGCAAGCCCGGCACCGGGCAGGTGCTGGAGGAAGGCATGACCTTCACCATCGAGCCCATGATCAATGCCGGCAAGCCCGGCAGCCGCGTACTGCGCGACGGCTGGACCGCCGTCACCGTAGACCGCCGCCTGTCTGCCCAATGGGAACACACCATGGCGGTGACCAGCACCGGCGTGGAAATCCTGACCGCGCGCAAGGAGGAGTCTTTCTAAGCGGCCTCAATCGGAGGCGTCGCAACCGCGCGAACATGGCCTGTAGCGGCCAGGGAAGGAACAACCGGCACTGAGTTGAGCTCCGTGCCGAACCCGGAATCTAAACAGATGAATTCCATGCAGCTGGCCCAAATCCCGCATTTTGAAAAACCCCTGTTTTTCTTCGACCAGTCGCGCTTCCGTCGCGATCTCGAAGAGGGAGCCCGCCCGCGCCTGGAGATTTTCCGCGACGCAGTGGGCGCCGCCAACACCCAGATGGCGCGGCGCTTTCGCGAGGGCGAGGACGTGCGCACCCTGGTCTACGAGCGCGCCCTGTTCGTAGACTGCCTGCTGCACTATGCATGGCACCAGTACCAGTGGCCACAGAAGATCGCGCTGCTGGCAGTGGGTGGCTATGGCCGCGGCGAGCTGCACCCCAAGTCCGACATTGACCTGTTGATCCTTAGCGACGACAAGCCCGATGCGACGGTGGTCGACAACATCGAGCGTCTTGTAGCTTTCCTGTGGGACCTGAAACTCGACATCGGCCACTCGGTGCGCACCATTGAACACTGCGTGGAGATGGCGGCAGCAGACATCACCGTGGCCACCAACCTGCTGGAGTGCCGCACCGTGGTGGGCAACCCGGCGCTGTGCGAGGCGCTGGCCGAGCGCATGACACCAGACGCCATCTGGCCGGCGGACAAGTTCTTCCAGGCCAAGTTTGAGGAGCAGGAAGAGCGCCACCGCAAACAGCGCGGTGCCGAGTACAACCTTGAGCCCAACATCAAGAACGCCCCCGGTGGCCTGCGGGATATCCAGACCATCAACTGGGTAGCCAAGCGCTATTTCCAGGTGCGCACCCTGAAGCAGTTGCAGGGCAAGGGGTTTTTCACCGAGCAGGAATTCGCCATCCTGCAATCCGGCGAAGACTTCTTATGGCGGGTACGCTACGGCCTGCATTTGCTGGCGGGCCGCCCCGAAGAGCGGCTGCTGTTCGACTACCAGCGCGAACTGGCACGGGAGTTCGGTTACAAGGACAACGAGGCGCACCTCGCGGTCGAGCAGTTCATGCACACCTACTACCGCATCGTGATGGCCCTGCGGGAGCTGAACGATGTGCTGCTGCAGTTCCTCGACGAAGTGATTCTGCAGCGCGGCAAGCACCTGCCGGTCACCACCATCAACGAGCGCTTCCAGCTGCGCGGCAACACCATCGAAGCCGCGGTCACCCGCACCTTCACCGAAAACCCCTCGGCGCTGCTGGAAATCTTCGTACTGATGGCGAAAAACCCGGAAATCCAGGGCGTGCGCGCCTCCACCATTCGTCTGATCCGCGAACACCGCTACCTGATCGACGATCGCTTCCGCGCCGACCCCACCAATGCGCGCCTGTTCATGCAGCTTTTGCGCAGCCCCCGCGGGCTGTCCACGCAACTCACGCGCATGACCCGCTACGGTATTCTCGGCCGCTATCTACCCGAGTTCGGCCGCGTTACCGGGCAAATGCAGCACGATCTCTTCCATATCTACACCGTGGACGCCCACACCCTGCAGGTGGTGCGCAATATGCGCGCGTTCCGCGGCGACGACGCCTGGGAGAAATTCCCGCTGGCAGCGGAAATCCTTGCGCGCATGCGCAAGCCGGAACTACTGTATATCGCCGGCCTGTATCACGATATCGCCAAGGGCCGCGGCGGCGACCACTCCAAACTGGGCGTGGTGGACGCGGAAGCCTTCTGCCAACGCCATGGTCTCTCCGCTCGCGACACCCGCCTGGTATGCTGGCTGGTGGAGAAGCATCTGCTGATGAGTGCGGTATCCCAGAAGCAGGACATCACCGATCCGGAAGTGGTGCACGCCTTCGCCGCGGAAGTGGGCGACCGCGAGCACCTGGACTATCTCTACGCACTGACCGTGGCCGACATCAACGCCACCAACCCGGATCTGTGGAACAGCTGGCGCGCCAGCCTGATGCGCCAGCTGTATCAGTACACCCAGCGCGCGCTGCGCCGGGGCCTCGAAAACCCCATCGACCGCGACGAAGTCTACGAGGAAACCCAGGCGCAGGCGCGCAACATGCTGCGCGCCATGGGGATACCCAGCAATGCTGTGGAAGATATCTGGTGTGAAATGGGCGAGGATTATTTCGTGCGCGAGAGCGCCGACAACATTACCTGGCACACCGCCGCCATTTATCAACTGCAGAAAGACCCCAAGCGCGACGCCGACAGCGACACGGTGGTCCTTACCCGCAACTCCGGCCCCGGCGAACACGACGGTGCCACAGAAGTGTTCGTATATACCCCGGACAGGCCCAATGTGTTCGCTGCGGTGGTGACCGGCCTCGACATGCTGAACCTGAATATTCACGATGCGCGCCTGTACAGCTCCGCCGGCGGCTATACACTCGATACCTTCTATGTGCTGGACGAAACCGGACAGCCGTTACTGGATGAACCCCAGCGCCTGGAGCAGATCCGCAATACCCTGCAGAAAGAACTGAAGCTGGTGGGCGACTACTCCAAGGTGATCAAGCGCCGCACCCCGCGCCGCCTAAAGATGTTCCACCTTTCGACCCAGGCCCATATCTCCACCGAGCCGGAAGACACTTACAGCACGCTGGAAATCATCAGCGCCGACCGCCCCGGTCTACTGGCGCGTATTGCGCGTATTTTCATCACCCACGATCTGCGCCTGCACAACGCCAAGATTTCCACATTGGGGGAGCGGGTCGAGGACATTTTCCATATCACTGACGCCAACGACGAACCGCTCACGGACCCGGCACTGATCGAATTACTGGAACAGGCCATCTGTCAGGAACTGGATGCGCACCAGGCGACGCTGCCGCCGCAGCCGTAAATGTCAGAGCCGAAGAAAAGAACACGCGAATAAGCAGAAAAGACGATGAATCCAAATTTGCAACAACTGCAGCCCTACCCTTTTGCCAAACTGGCAAAACTGAAAGCGGGCATCGAGGGCCCCGAGGATCTCGCTCATATCGCGCTGTCCATCGGCGAGCCCAAGCACACACCGCCAACATTTGTGCGCGATGAACTGATCGACAATCTCGACAAGCTCGCCGCTTACCCGCTTACCAAGGGTATAGACCCACTGCGGGAGACCATCGCGCAGTGGCTGCGCAATCGCTTTCAGTTAAATGCCGTATGCCCCGACACCCAGGTAATTCCGGTCAACGGCACCCGCGAGGCGCTGTTCGCCTTCGCCCAGGCCGTAGTCTCCCCCGGCGCCACAGTGCTGATGCCGAACCCCTTCTACCAGATCTACGAAGGCGCGGCATTTCTCGCCGGTGCGACACCGCACTTTATCAATTGCAGCGCGGAAACCGGCTTCAAACCGGACTTCAGCAGCGTACCGGAATCCGCCTGGGCATCCTGCGACCTGCTCTATCTGTGCACCCCCGGTAACCCCACCGGTGCCCTGCTGGATCTCGACGAACTGAAACAGCTGATTGCACTGGCGGATAAGCACGATTTCACCATCGCCTCCGACGAGTGCTATTCCGAGCTCTATTTCGACGAGAATAATCCACCGGCCGGTCTACTGCAGGCCTGCGCGGAACTCGGCCGCGATGATTACCGCCGCTGCGTGGTCTTCCACAGCCTGTCGAAGCGCTCCAACCTGCCGGGGCTGCGCTCCGGTTTCGCCGCCGGCGACGGCGAGATCCTGGAAAAATTTCTGCTGTATCGCACCTACCACGGCTGCGCCATGCCAGTGCCCACCCAATACGCATCTATCGCCGCGTGGCAGGACGAGCAGCACGTACAGGAAAACCGCGAACTCTATCGGCAGAAGTTCGATGCCGTGCTGAACATTCTCGACGGCTGCCTGGAAGTGCAGAAACCACAAGCGAGCTTTTACCTCTGGCCTAAGGTGGGCGACGGCGAGATCTTTGCCCGCGAACTGTTCCGTCAGCAACACATCACCGTACTCCCCGGCGCCTATCTGGCCCGCGAAGCCAACGGTGTGAATCCCGGTACGGAATACGTGCGCATGGCCCTAGTTGCCACCCTGGAAGAATGCATCGAAGCCGCGAAGCGCATTCGCCACTTCCGTATGTAGGAGCCTGCTTGCAGGCGAACCAATGACCGCAAAAAATCTCTTAAAACAGGAACGCGTAGACTACATCCAGAACCGCCTGGAAGAACTCTACCCGGAAACCCCGGTCCCCCTCGACCACTTCGACGCCTACTCCCTGCTGGTGGCGGTACTGCTGTCCGCACAGTGCACCGACGAGCGCGTTAACCAGATCACACCGGCACTGTGGAAACTCGCGGACAACCCCCACGATATGGCGCAGGTGCCGGTGGAGAAAATCCGCGAAGTGATCCGTCCCTGCGGCCTGTCGCCACAGAAATCCAAGGCAATACAGAAGCTCTCGGAAATCCTGGTGAACCAGTACCACGGCAAAGTACCGGAAAATATGGCAGCACTGGAAACCCTGCCCGGGGTAGGACACAAAACCGCGAGCGTGGTGATGGCCCAGGCCTTCGGCCACCCGGCATTTCCAGTGGACACCCACATCCACCGCCTGGCGCAGCGCTGGGGGCTCACCTCCGGCAAGAACGTGGTGCAGACCGAAAAAGACCTGAAGCGCCTGTTCCCGAAAGACAAATGGAACAAGCTGCACCTGCAGATCATTTTCTATGGCCGCGAATACTGCTCCGCCCGCGGCTGCGACGGCACCGTGTGCGAGATCTGCACCACTTGTTATCCCGCGCGCAAGAATCCGAAAAAAGTCAAAAAGGCCTGATTCCGACGGCCCCAAACTTCACAGGAAATCCGATGATTACCCTTTACGGCATCAAGAACTGCGACACCGTAAAAAAGGCCCGCAAGTGGCTCGAACAAAACAACGTGGACTACACCTTTCACGACTTCCGCGACGACGGCATGAACGGCGTGCCGCTGGCGGACTGGCTGGGTGAATTCGGCTGGGAGCAGGTATTCAACCGCCGCTCCACCAGCTGGCGCGAACTCAGCGATGCACAGAAAAATGCACTCGACAATGCGAGTGCGCAAGTGCTGGCCAATGACATGCCAACGCTGATCAAACGTCCGGTAATGACGCACGGCAATGACACGCTGTTCGGATTCAAGGCCGACAGTTACGCCGCTTTTACCAAATAGCCAATGCGCCCAGCGGCTTGACCGAAAATTCAGATGAAGGAAAAGGAAACCAACATGAGTAAAGTATTTAGCATCGGCTTCGGTGTAGGCACCTGCAATGAAAAGGGCGAGTGGCTGGAAGTGTATTTCCCCCAGCCCATGCTCTACCCCTCTGAAGGCGTAGCCAAAGCGGTTACCAGTGTTCTCGACATCAGCGGCGGCAACGTCGCGGTAGCGCTGGATGAAGCACAGCTGGAACCACTGGCAAACCAGCTGGAAAGCACAGGCTCCACCGCGCAGGCCGCCATTCTGCGCCAATTCGCCAACAGACAGCGTCCGCTGGTAGCGGTAGTACTGCACAGCGACGATGCGCCGCAGTCTGTGCCCGAGTCTTACCTGAAACTGCACCTGTTATCACACCGCCTGGTAAAGCCCCACGAAATCAGGCTGGACGGCATCTTCGGCCAGCTGCCGAACGTAGCCTGGACCAACAAGGGCGCCATCGACTTGACCGAGCTGCCGGCGCGCCAGCTGGAAGCGCGTCTCAACGGCGAAGTGCTGGAAGTTTCCTGCGTGGACAAGTTCCCGAAAATGACCAATTACGTGGTGCCAAAGGGCGTCCGTATCGCCCACACCGCGCGTGTGCGTCTCGGCGCTTACCTGGGCGAAGGCACCACCATCATGCACGAAGGTTTCGTCAACTTTAACGCGGGCACCGAAGGCCCAGGCATGATCGAAGGCCGTATCTCCGCGGGCGTTTTCGTGGGCGCCGGTTCCGATCTCGGCGGCGGCAGCTCCACCATGGGCACCCTGTCCGGCGGCGGCAACATCGTGATCTCCCTCGGCGAAGGCTGCCTGCTCGGTGCCAACGCCGGCACCGGCATTCCGCTGGGCGATCGCTGCACGGTAGAATCCGGCCTGTACATCACTGCCGGCACCAAGGTTGCGGTGCTGGACGACAAGGGTGCGGTGGTTGAATCCGTGAAAGCCCGCGATCTGGCGGGCAAGTCTGATCTGCTGTTCCGCCGCAACTCCTCTACCGGTGCTGTTGAGTGTTTGACCAACAAGAGTGCGGTTGAATTGAATGCGGAACTGCATAGCAATTAATTAGAGCTATGAGTGCTTTTCCGCCGCGGGGTCCGCTTGAAGCGGGTCCGGTGGCGGCAAATCACTGGGTGGAGCCTTTCGGAATCGCTGTAAATACATCCCTGTACGCTCCGGCGGTGCCATCCATGGCACCGACGGTTCCGAAAGGCTCCACCCAGCGCTTTGCCTTACTCGACCTTTTGCACTTCGATTACAACAAATTGGTCGTACTACTTAATTAATTCAGTGTGATTAATTTCAACGCGAAGGCCTGCCTGCCGGGGGCTGTTCGCGAGACCTTCTAAAACAGGGATGTTTTAGAAGAGCCCCCAGGGATGGGTTGAGGGGGGACGCCTAGTCCGTGTCTCGCGAACAGCCACCGGCAGGCAGGCCGCCACAAAACAGGAACAGTGCTTCGACAAAAACCCACGGAGCCAGATCAACCCAAGATGACCCCAACAGTACAACTCACCTGCGACCTCATCCGTCGCCAATCCGTCACCCCCGAAGATGCGGGGTGTATGGAACTCATGCTCGAGCGCCTGGAAAATATCGGTTTCAAAACTGAACACCTGCGCTTCGGCGACACCGACAACATCTGGTCCGTGCGCGGCGAAGAAGGCCCGATTTTCGCCTTCGCCGGCCACACTGACGTAGTGCCAACCGGCCCAGAAGCCAACTGGCAAAACCCGCCGTTCGAGCCAAAAATCATCGACGGCATGCTCTATGGCCGTGGCGCCGCCGACATGAAAGGCTCCCTCGCCGCCATGGTCGTCGCCTGCGAAGAATTCGTCGCTGCCCACCCCGACCACAATGGTCGCATTGCATTCCTCATCACCAGTGATGAGGAAGGCCCGGCCAAACACGGCACCGTGAAGGTGGTCGAATGGCTGGAAGCGCGCAACGAAAAAATCACCTGGTGTCTCGTCGGCGAACCATCCAGCACAACCCTCGCCGGCGACGTGATCAAAAACGGCCGCCGCGGCTCCCTCGGCCTTGAGCTCACCGTATTCGGCATCCAAGGCCACGTAGCCTACCCACACCTGGCAGAAAACCCGGTGCACAAACTCGCACCCGCACTCGCCGAACTGGCCGCCGAAGAATGGGACCAGGGCAACGACTTCTTCCCGGCCACCAGCTTCCAGGTTTCCAACATCAACGGCGGCACCGGCGCCACCAACGTGATACCCGGCGACGTCAAAGTCATATGTAACTGGCGCTTCTCCACCGAGACCACCGCCGAAGATCTGGAGCGCCGCGCGCGCGCCATCTTTGACAAGCACGGGCTCAAATACGAAGCCAACTTCAACCTCTCAGGCCACCCCTTCCTCACCGCCGAAGGCCCGCTGGTAGAGTCTGCCCAAGAAGCCATCCGCAAAGTTACCGGCCGCGAAACGGAACTCTCCACCGCAGGCGGCACTTCCGATGGCCGCTTTATCGCACCGACTGGCGCGCAGGTAGTTGAGCTGGGCCCGGTGAACGCTACCATTCACAAAGTGGATGAATGCGTTAAGGCCGACGACCTCGACCTGATCAAGGACATGTATCGGGAAATCCTGGTGGGCCTGCTGGTCGATTCACCGGTTGAATAACCGGCAGCTTCAACTCCAAACAAAAAACGCGGCTTAAAGCCGCGTTTTTTGTTTGGAGTGAGCATTCAATGCAGCCTGCCGTGGCGGGTCACCGCAGCAGGCGGTTCGTGGACATTGTAGCCGTGGGCCATCACAAAATAGTACAGCACCTGCTCCTCACCATCGGCGTCGGCCATTAGGTCGAAGATCACTTCCTCCTTCTCTCCCGGCGTGATACGCACAGAACTGACCAGGTCCGGCTCTATGAATACCTCACCGACCAGTCGCTTGCCCTTCACTACCTGAACCAGGAGAGTGTTGGGGTTTTCATGGGTGAAGCGCCAGAAAAAGTCGTCATCGTCATAAAGGATGGAGTCCGGCGTGCCCGCGCGCAGGATGCAGTTGCAGTGATCCGCAAGCCAGGGCCAGAAATCCTGCAGGGAAAGGGTATCGGGATGGGTCATAGCAGCGTCAATCCTCCAGCAGGGCAATGCTGTCAGCGCCGCCTTCCAGGCCAAACTCTTCGGCAATCTGCTCGCACCAGTCGTTGAGGCGCGCACAGGTCAGCTCCTCCTGCTGGTCCTCATCTATGGCGAGGCCGACAAAGATATCCTGCCCAGGCACCTGCGCCTTGGAGGCTTCGAACTCGTAGCCCGCCGTGGGCCAGTGACCAACGATGGCGGCGCCGTTGGCCACAATCACATCGTGCAGCATCCCCATGGCGTCAAGAAAATAATCTCCGTAGCCGAACTGGTCGCCAAGCCCGAACAACGCCACGGTTTTGCCGCTGAAGTCGATTTCCTTGACGTCCTCCCAGAAATCCTCCCAGTCGGACTGAATCTGGCCAAAATCCCAGGTGGGGATACCAAAAATCAGCTGCTCGTAACTCTCGATCTCAAGCTGGGTAACGTCGGCGATATCGTGCAGGTCAACCCGTTCCTCACCCAGGCGGGCAACGATGCGGTGGGCAACACTCTCTGTGTTGCCCTCGTCACTTCCGTAAAACAGGCCGATCTTGCTCACACTCTCTCCTCAACGGTTTCGGGGCACTCTGACCCCGGAGCCGCAATGAAACGGGTCCGGAGATCGCCCGGTGGGCGGGCATTTTCCCAACATTGGGCTGGTACGGCAAGGCGCAGAAAATGGAAGCGGCGGATATTCGCGCAGAAAAAAAGCCCCTGTAACACAGGGGCGCCAAAGGATGGTCGGCCGGCTGTTGGGGTGGGCGCCGGCAGGCCACGGATTACTGACTCAAGAGGTAGGTGAGTCAACGCCGCGGGTGCTGTCCCGACAGGCAGATTCATTCGTCGTTCTGACTGTCCTTCCAGCGCTGCATGCGCTTCTCATGACGCGCTTCGCGCTTGGCCTTGAGCTCGTCAAGCCTGGTCTTCTGCTCGGGCGTCAGAATGGATTCGAACTGCGTGCGCTGCTCGTGCATCTGCTGGAATTTCTTGACTTCGAGCTGCCCGAGCTTCACCGCCAGAGTGTCAAGCGCAGCCTGGTCGGCGCCGGATTCGATAGCCTCACGCAACTGCTTATGCACTTCACGCATCGCTTTTCGGTCCGCCTTGCGGTTCTCTTTGCCAGCTTCGCGATTGGCTTCCAGTTGAGCAATCTGGCCTTCGGTCAGGTCCAGCTCATCCGCGAGTCGGTCAAACATGTGCTCCCGGTGGAAGCCGCCCTTGTGGTGACCGCGTGGACCGTGATCCCCATCGGGGAAGGCCATAACCAGCCCGGAGGTGGTGAGTGCGCCACCAATAATCAGGCTGCCTGCAAGTGCTTTCCATTTGTTCATAACTTTCATCCTCTAGTGATGCTTCGTGGCGTTATCGCCAGGCGATAGGTTCAAACTGCAAATTGCTTTCTGTGTTTCCCGATTCGGTAGGTGCATAGTAGGCCGGCGCTCTGTAAACAGGGGCTAAGCGCGGTAAACAAATGTTAAGAACGGTAAAACAGGCAAAACCGTTCCCCTGTGCAGCATCGCCATGCGCATATAATCCCCTCACATCGAAACAGCCATGAATGTATGACGGAGGCCCTATGAGCCACATCCTGCTGGTCGACGACGACACCGAGCTCACCGAACTGCTGGAGGAGTTCCTGCGCGGCGAGGGATTTGAGGTAACTGTCGCCAACGATGGAGGGCGCGGCCTCGAACTGGCCCGCAGCCGCTCTTTTGACGCACTGGTGCTGGATGTGATGCTGCCAATCCACAACGGCTTTGACGTACTGCGAAAACTGCGGGAAGACGCCGCCAGTCCGGGGCACTCGCTGCCGGTGGTCATGCTGACCGCCAAGGGCGACACCGTGGACCGCATCGTGGGCCTGGAAATGGGAGCCGACGACTATCTACCCAAGCCCTGCAACCCGCGGGAGCTGGCGGCGAGGCTGCGGGCGATTTTGCGTCGCGGCCGTTCTGAAACGAGCAGTTCCGACGACAAGCTCAGCAGTGGTGCTCTGCACCTGCTGCCGAGAGAGCATCTGTGCCTGTGGCTGGAGCAGCCTGTCAATCTGACCGGCGCCGAGTTTTCGGTGCTCAAGGTCCTGGTGGAGCACACCGGTGAGGTGGTCAGCAAAGAAGTACTTACGGAACAAGCCCTGGGAAGGAAACTCATGCCTTACGACCGCTCCATCGACGTGCACGTCAGTAATATCCGCAAGAAGCTGGCGGAACAGGGTGCGGGCCGCGAGCTAATCATCAATATCCGCGGCGCGGGCTACATGCTCACCAGCCCCCAGGGATGAGAGAAAACCCATGAGTCTGTTCGGCAGAGTGTTCATCGGCGCCTGGCTCACTGCAGTGATCATGGTGCTCGTGGCGGTATATATCACCCACTTCCGGGAGTTTGGCGATCCACGGCAGAAGGACCGCTGGGAGGGCCCGGAGCTGTTTCGGGAAGTCACCCACAATCTGCGCATGGCCCGCCGTCACGACCCCGACCATTTCCGCCACTGGCTCGAGGACCAGCCCGCCAAAACCCAGAGGCGGATTTTTGCCGTCGACCGCCGCGGAGAGGAAATCCTCAACCGCCCGGTTCCCCCGTCCATGACTCCGATGCTCGAATCACTCAGCTTTCGCAATCGGGAGTCCCACGCGCTGGTAGACAAAAAGCCCAGCATTGGTTTTTTCGTACCCCAGCGGGACGGCGAAAGCCTGCGTGTTGTATTTATCGCCGGCAAGAGTAAGGAGGAACTGCTGCTGCGGTTCATCCTGCGCAACTTCTGGCCGATTCTGGTGCTGGCGACGCTGGCCTCGGGCCTCGCCTGCTATCTGCTCGCGCGATACCTGAGCAAACCGCTCGACAATCTGCGTACTGCCACCCGTCGGGTGGCGGCCGGGGATCTCAGCTACCGGGTAAGCCCGATACTGCGGGGCCACAGCCGGGAGCTGGGGGAACTGGCCGCCGACTTCGACTCCATGACCGCGCAATTGCAGGAATCCATGGCGGAACAGCGACGCCTGATCAAAGACGTATCTCACGAGTTGCGCTCACCCCTTGCGCGATTGCAAGTGGCCCTGGGCATCGCCCGGCAGAAAAATGTGCAGGCGCTTGACCCGGAGCTGGATAAGATCGGCAAAGCAGCGGATTACCTGGAAGATATCATCGGCGATATTCTGTCGCTGCCGGTCAGCGGTGGCGACGAGCGCGCCCTTGACGATGTGGTAGAGATCAATAGCCTGCTCACCGCGCTCACCGATGACCTAAAGGAAGAAGCCGCCGCCAAACAGGCGCACTTCGCAGTGCGCACCGATGATCGTGAACTGCTTGTGGCGACCCGCGGCAGCTCGCTCACCGCGGCACTGGAGAACATCCTGCGCAACGCGATCAAATACAGCCCGGTGGGTGGCCATATCGATGTCGTTATACGCCACCAGGGGGAACGCTGCCAGATTCAGGTCACCGACAGCGGAGACGGTGTTCCCGAGGCCGAGCTGGAAGCAATTTTCCGCCCCTTTTACCGTACTGATGAAGCGCGCAGCCGCGAAAGCGGGGGTTTTGGTCTCGGCCTGGCCATCGCCCAGCGCACGGTGGCACAGCACAACGGCAGCATTCAAGCATTCAATGCACCAAATGCCGGCCTCGCGGTGTGTGTCACATTGCCACTGCTGGAAACCAGTTTCTAACCCAGGGGCGCTTGTTCCATAAATCACCGTACTGGCGAAGCCAATTTCCCAACGGTAAACTCGAGTGAGAAGTAACACCCGGGGCCAGATCCGCCTGCGCGGGTCCGGCCAGGCTGCATGCCTCAGTTCGCTGGCAAGCAGACCGACAACCATGGGGTCAACCTCTGGGGAACATCCACTATGCGCTGGATACTGTACATTCTGGTTTTTCTCGCCCTGCTGGTGCTTGCGGGCTTTCTCTTTCCGCGGGTCGCCACCACCGAGCGCAGCGTGTACATCACCGAGCCGCCGGAAGTGGTTTTTCCCTACCTGAACAACTTCCGCAATTTCAACCAGTGGTCGCCCTGGTACCAGATTGATCCCGATACCGAATACAGCTACGAGGGCTTTCCGGAGGGCACTGGTGCGGTGATGAAGTGGCAGAGCGACAATCCCAGTGTGGGCACTGGCTCGCAGACTATCACCGCCAGTGAACCCTACTCCCACGTTGCCATGGACCTGGATTTCGGCACCCAGGGCAAGGCGAAATCCGAGTTCCAGTTGCAGTCCCAGGGCAGCGGCACCAACGTAACCTGGTCCTTCTCGGCGGAAATGGGTGGCAGCCCCATCGCCCGCTGGATGGGGCTGATGGTGTCAAAAATGGTGGGCAAGTCCTACGAAGAGGGGCTGCAAAAACTGAAAACGGTGGTGGAATCGGCGGGCTCCCCGGGCTCCCCCAGCGGTGCTGACGACGCAGTTCCCGCCGGCCCCGGCACTGTCGAACCGGAGGCGATTGATCCCGGTATGGAAAACGAGATCATCGACGAAGATGAGACCGGGGAGCCGGATACCGACGGAGACGCGCTGGAAGAGTTTGAGCGGGAACAGCCCTGAGCGAGACAAACAGCCCTGAGCGGGAAAATACAGCCCTGAGCTGACACACCGGGACCGGATAAGAAAAGGCAGCCAAAGCTGTAATGGTGTTCACTTAAGCAGCTCTGTGGCGGTGCCGCTACCGGGTGCGCTCTTGTGAGACACGCCGTAGACCCATCCATGGGGGCTCTTCTGCGAGGTCCCTCTCGCAGAAGGTCTCACAAGAGCGCACCCGGCATCGCCACCTTCGCCCGATATTTTGCTAAGTGAACAGCATCAAGCCTAAGCTGCCTTTTCTTTTTGTGCGGACAAAATTGTTCGGCGCTTACTTGCGCGATCCGGGACCAGGACGTGAGCGCCCGTTCGTGTTTCTAACACCGCCGCTCTTGCCGGAGGCACCCCCCTTGTTCGGCCCGCTTCTCCCTGGAGATTTTTTCACCGCCGCGCCCTTTGCGGGTGTCGCGGTTTTGCCAGGCACGGAGCTGCCCGCAGTCGGCTTCAGCGGCGCACGAACCGGTGCGGACGTCGGCGCTTTGCGCAGCTTGCGCCGCTGGCGCTGAAGGTTTTCTTTCTCTGCCTGGGTCAACGGGCGCTGGCCCAGTTTCGGCAATCCGGCGGTGATGCACAGATCGTCGATTTCCTTCGGTTCCATCTCGATCCACTGCCCCACGCGCACGTGGGAGGGGATGAACACGCTGCCATAGCGCACGCGTTTCAGGCGGCTCACACGCACGCCCTGGGACTCCCAAAGGCGGCGCACTTCGCGATTGCGGCCTTCCATCACCACACAGTAGAACCAGCGGTTACTGCCCTCGCCACCGCTCTCGACGATATCGGTGAAACGCGCCTCGCCGTCCTCCAGCTGCACGCCTTTTACCAGGCGTTTCTTCATCTCATCGTCCACCTGGCCCTGAATACGCACCAGGTATTCGCGGTCGATCACCGAAGAGGGGTGCATCAGTTTGTTGGCCAGCTCGCCGCTGTTGGTAAACAGCAGCAGGCCGCTGGTATTAAAATCCAGACGGCCGACGGAAATCCAGCGACCACTACCCAGGCGCGGCAGGCGGTCATACACCGTTGGGCGACCTTCCGGGTCGTGGCGGGAACAGATTTCGCCGATGGGCTTGTTGTAAAGAATGACCCGCAAGCGGTTTTCATCGCCGCCTGCGACACGCTTGCCGTCGAATTCGACGCGGTCGTCGTCAGTTACCCGCTCGCCCAGCCCCGCCACTTCACCATTAACGGTGACACGGCCCGCTTCGATGGCCCGCTCCATTTCTCGGCGCGAACCGAGGCCCGCTCGGGCCAGTACTTTTTGCAGTTTTTCGCCCGCTGGCGCTGCGTCTTCACTCATGAATTGAGATTTTCCGGGGATTTGTTGTCATCTTCATCCAGCGCTTCAGCGGTTGGATGGTCGGGAGTTACCGGTTCGTCAGCACCGGTCTCGTGGTCAGCCTCATCCGCATTGCTCTGCGGCTCGGCGTCGTCATTACCTGCCTCAGTTTCCGGAGTCAGCGCTTCTTCAGCGTAGCTTTCCGACGCTAGTTCCACCGCTGCACCTGTTTCATCGGCCAGTTCTGTTTCTTCCGGCGCCGTCTCCAATGTCTGTTGATCGGATCCAGCTTCTTGCAGGCCTTCTTCCAGCTGCTCGTCTTCGGATTCAGAAGAGCGAGTATCGGCGCCTGCCTGGGCGTCTTCGCCAGCGGCGTCCGCTGCCGGCTCGTCGTCATCAGTACCGGTTGCGTCAACACCCAGATCCAGCACCGCATTCAGACTGTCGATATCACGGATCTCCGCCAGGGTTGGCAGATCGTCCAGGCTCTTCAGGTTGAAGTAGTCGAGGAACTCGCGGGTGGTGGCGTAAAGCGACGGCTTGCCAGGCACGTCCCGCTGCCCCACTACCTTGATCCAGCCGCGATCCGCAAGGCTGCGCACAATCTGGGAGCTGACCGCGACGCCGCGGATTTCCTCAATATCGCCGCGAGTGATCGGCTGGCGATAGGCAATGATGGCCAGGGTTTCCAGAGTGGCGCGGGAATACCGCTGCGGCTTTTCCTCCCACAACTTGTTAACCCAGGGAGCCAGATCTTCCGGCACCTGGAAGCGCCAACCGCTGGCCACTTGGCGCAGCTCAAAACCGCGGCCTTCGCAGCGCTGGGCGATCTGCTCAAGCGCTTCGCGCAGCTGTCCGCGCTCGGGTTGCTCACCCTCCTCGAACAGAGCGAGCAGGCGGTCTTCCGACATGGGCTGGGCCGCCGCCAACAGCGCGCCTTCCAGGATCCGGCTGAGTAATTCCGGGGTAATGCTCATGGTCTGGTGTTCACTCGCTTTCAGCTGAACAGTGACGGCGTTGTCGCCGCGCCTGTCTCTTGTTCTGTTTCTTGTCCGGCTTTTTCCTGATCAACGGTTTCGCCGTCATGGTCCAGGTTGCCCACTTGCGCCACCTCGGGGGCATCGTCCTGGGGATCGCTCAATGCCGGCGACACACCATGGTCGTCGCCGGAGAATTCGTCATCCGCCGCGAGGAGATCGCCAGCATCGTCGTCGTCAAAGTCACGGTCAAAATCGCCTTCGTCAGGAGACCGCTGCACCTCGCCGCGGGAGCGTACGTGAATCGCGCCAAAAGCCTCGTTCTGCACCAGCTCCACCAGAGATTCCTTGACCAGCTCCATCACCGCGAGGAAGGTGACCACGACCCCCAGGCGACCTTCTTCGGCGCGAAACAGGGCGACGAAAGGCACGAACTGGCGGTGGCGGATCTTGTCCAGCACCTGGGTCATACGCTCGCGGGTGGAGAGCTTTTCCCGCTCCACCTGGTGGCTTTCGAACATGTCGGCGCGACGCAGCACCTCAGACAGAGCCAGCAGAACCTCCTTCAGGTCCACTTCCGGCTCCGGGCGGGTGAGTTTGCGGTCGGGCCCCGCAGCGCTGGCCTGGTGGATGTCGCGACCCATGCGCGGCAGCTCGTCCATATCCTCCGCCGCGGTTTTGAAGCGCTCGTATTCCTGCAGGCGGCGGATCAGTGCGGCGCGGGGGTCCTCGCCCTCCTCTTCCTCCGCTTCCGGCGGGCGCGGCAGCAGCATACGCGACTTGATCTCCGCCAGCATCGCGGCCATCACCAGATACTCCGCCGCGAGTTCAAAGCGCATCGCGGTCATCATTTCCACGTAGGACATGTACTGGCGGGTGATATCCGCAACGTTGATCTCGAGGATGTCGAGGTTCTGGCGGCGGATCAGGTACAGCAGCAGGTCCAGCGGCCCCTCGAAGGCTTCGAGAATGACTTCGAGGGCGTCCGGCGGGATATACAGGTCGCTGGGCAAGTCGGTGAACGCCTTGCCGGCAACCATCGCGAAGGGCATCTCCCCCTGACGGGGGCCAGCAGCGGGCTCGGCATCCACGGCCTGCGCATCGGCGTCTCCGGCTGCGGGCTCGTCCTCGAGCACCTCTACCGAATAGGTCACTTCCGCCACGGGCGCGGGGTCCAGGTCGGTCCCGGCCGCCGTGGATTCCGCCACCTCAGCCTCGCCGGATGCGACACCGGTCGCTTCTTCTACGTCGTCACTGGACACACTGCCGTCCTAAGCCAAAACCAAACGGGCGATTATACATCAGCGTCAGCCGAGAATTTCATCAATCGCACCACAGCCCTGGCGCACCAGCACCGGCTCGTCGCCGGTCAGGTCGACCACTGTGGTAGCCTCGAGACCGCAGAAACCGCCGTCGATCACCAGCTCCACCTGGTGCTCAAGGGTGTCGCGGATGTCGTACGGGTCGGTGAGGGGTTGATCGTCGCCAGGCATGATCAGGCTGCAGCTCATCAACGGCTCGCCGAGAGTACTGATCAGCGCCTGCACAATGGCGTTGTCCGGCACCCGCAGGCCGATGGTTTTGCGCTTCGCGTGCGCCAGGCGCCGCGGGACCTCGGAAGTAGCGGGCATGATAAAGGTGTATGGCCCCGGGGTGTGATTCTTCAGCAGGCGAAACATCTGGTTGTCTACCTTGGCGTAACTCGCCAGTTCTGACAGATCCCGGCACATCAAGGTGAAATTGTGGTCCTTGTCCAGTTGGCGCAGGGCGCGGATGCGCTCCACCGCCACTTTTTCCCCCAAGCGACAGCCAATGGCATAGGCAGAGTCTGTGGGAAAAACGATCACGCCGCCGGACGAGACGATCTCCGCTGCCTGACTGATCAGACGCGCTTGTGGATTATCCGGATGAATCTGGAAGAACTGCGCCATTCATACCCCCTGAGACGGTAATTTTCATTAATCTGAAGTGGCGCCAGTTTGCCACAAAGACCTCGGGCAAGCAGCCGCCCACGGAGCTACCGCCAGGCCGTCGTCGGCCCAGCGGCTCTATGTATTCGCGAGCGGTGCTTATTAAGTGCCCCAAAGAGTTAAGTGCGCCAAAGAGCCCAAACAGGCTCGACGCCCTCCGGCAGGCGCACACTGCCCAGCTCGCGCCACGGCTGATCCGGTTGGTGAAAGTCGCTGCCGAGGGAGGCCAGCAGCGGCTTGCCCTTTTCCCGCACAGCGCCGACCCGCTCCAGCAGCGCGAGGATTTCCCGGGTCTGCACAGGGTTCTGCTGCCCGCACACCACCTCCACCGCGTCGCCACCGGCACCGTGGAATTCACCCAGCAGTGACTGCAGACGCATGCGGGTAAGTCCGTATTTAAGGGGATGAGCCAGTACCGCGGCACCACCGGCGGCGTGAATACTGCCTATGGTGTCCGCCATGTCCGGCCACGCCACAGCGACATCGCCAGCTTTACCGCTGCCCAGGTATCGCTTGAATGCCTTGCCTTCATCCGGCAGATGCCCAGCTTCCACCAACCAGCGGGCGAAATGGGGACGGCCGATGACCCCCGCTCCTGCGAGCCGCCTGGCCCCCTCCAGGGCACCGACAAATCCCCGCTTCTCCAACCTCGCGGCAATCTCCCGCGCGCGCTGGTCGCGCAGCTGGTCGCGCGTATCAATGGCCACGCCCATGGCCGCGGACGCCGGGTCGATATTGAGACCAACGATATGCACCACCTGCCGCCCCCAGCGCGCCGTCAGTTCAATGCCGGGCAGCAGGACAATGTTTTCCTGGCCGGCGGCGACCTGAGCCGCGGCGAAGCCCGCTACGGTGTCGTGATCCGTGAGTGCCAACAGCGTCACACCGGCCAATTTCGCCCTCGACACCAGCGCTTCAGGGCTTAAAATACCGTCGGACGCGCTACTGTGGCAGTGCAGGTCGACCTGACCAGCTACAGCCTCAGCGGTCAGCAGGTGTTGTGATAGCGGCATGTCAGGGTCCATATTCAGGATTCATAGTGGGTTGCCCGCGAAGTCAAAAACTGTGTTCTGGAAAGTGCCCGATTAATGGAACAATCCCTCTGTTTTTCGGCCTGTTTTGCCAACCCGACACCGGGTGGCTATTTTGAAGGAACCGCCGTTAACTACCGCTGTCTTAGGTTCGTAATTGCGACTTCAGGAAGCCGGTTGCCCAGCGGACCGGCTCACCGGTTTCAGGGATAACGCCCCGCAAGCGGGGGAATCACCATCGCCACTGACAGCTGTACCGTCAGCCAGCGGGCATTATCACCGGAACAGACGATGACTGATACCAATCAAAACCCTACCCGCCAACCGGAGCAGGCTCCGACGGCCGCGGGCTCCGACAAACAGATCGCCGAGACAAAGCCGCAGAAAGAAAGCCTGCTGGCCAATCTGCTGCTCAATATCGTTATTCCCACCGTCATCCTGTCCAAGCTGTCCGGAGACAGCTGGCTTGGCACCAAGTGGGCCATCGTGGTGGCACTGGCATTTCCGCTGCTTTATGGCCTGCGCGACCTGCAGCGCTCCGGCAAGGTGAACTTCTTTTCCGCACTCGGCATCATCAGTATCCTGCTGACCGGCGGCATGAGCCTGCTTGAGTTCGAAGCCAGATACATCGCCATCAAGGAAGCCGCCATTCCCGGTCTTCTGGGCATCGCCACCATTGCAAGTCTCTACACCCGCTGGCCACTGGTGCGCACCCTGATCTACAACGATCGCATACTCGATACCGGTAAGGTGGCCCGCCGCCTGACAGCCCGCGGCACCGAGTCCGCATTTGACCGCACTCTGCAACAGGCCTCGTGGATGATTGCTGGATCTTTTTTCCTGTCGTCTGCGCTGAATTACATTCTTGCGGAAGTGCTGTTGAAAAGCCCCCCCGGCACCGAGGCATTCAACGAAGAACTGGGAAAAATGACCGCGCTCAGTTTCCCGGTAATCGCCCTGCCCGCCACGGCAATCCTGATGCTGGTATTGGTATTCCTGTTTCGCCGAATCGGCAAACTGACCGGGCTGACACTGGAAGAGATACTGGTACAACAGTAATCACACCCCGACCGTTGCATCAGAAAACTTTGAATCCGCAAAAACCGAACACAGGAAACAGAATCCGCCTATGTGGTATGCCATTATCAGCCAGGATGTTGACGACAGCCTGCCCCTGCGCCAGTCCGCGCGCCCGCAACATATCGCGCGCCTCAATGACCTAAAGGAACAGGGCCGCCTGCTGATCGCCGGACCACACCCGGCTATAGACAGTGAAGACCCCGGCGAAGCGGGCTTTACCGGCAGCCTGGTGGTGGCCGATTTTCCTTCACTGGAAGATGCCAGAGCCTGGGCAGACGCCGACCCCTATGTAGCCGCCGGCGTCTACGCGTCGGTAACCGTCAAACCCTACAAACTGGTATTGCCCTGAATCCCCGGCATTTGGTACCGATGAATTGCCGAAAAATTACCGCCACGATAACAATTATCTGACCCGACTTATCCCAGACCATGAACAGACTCCGCAACATCTTCGCCGCCACCCTGATCGCACTCGGCGCCAGCCACACCCAGGCCATCAGCTCCGACCGCTACATCACCGACGAGCTGCACGTGCCCATGCGCTCCGGTCAGGGCAACGAGTTCCGCATCCTGCACCGCGGCCTGCCGAGCGGTACCAAACTGACCCTGCTGGAGGACGCCCCCGATACCGGCTGGGCCAAGGTGCGCACGCCCGGCGGTGAAGAGGGGTGGGTTCGCCGCCAGTACCTGGAAGACGAGCCGGTAGCAAAAATCAAGCTGGCCCAGGCGGAAGCGCGCCTGAGCCATGTCGAGAGCATGCAGGGTGATCTCGGCGGTGAAGTGCGCCGCCTGGAAGCATCCAACAGCAAGCTGAGTTCCGAGCTGCACGCCGCATTGGAGCGTGCCGACGCCCTGGAACGCGAACTGAAAGAGCTGAAGTCCCTGTCGTCTGATGCAGTGGCGCTCAACCAGCGCCACCAGAAACTGCTCAACCAGCACGAGCTGCTGAAGCAGCAACAAACCATGGACAAAGCGGAAATCCAGCGTCTCGCCAGCAGTGAGACCCGCAAGTGGTATATGTACGGCGCCCTTTCGGTGTTTCTCGGCGCCTTCCTCGCGATGATCGCCCCACATTTCCGTCCGCGTAAACGGCACTCGGAGTGGGCCAACTGATTTCATCCTTGTTTCCGTCGTCATGAGCTGCGGTTAGAATCCAGAAACCGGCTCACAAGGCCCGGTCAGCGACCGGGCCTTTTTTGTTTTGCGTTTCGAAAAACTATTCAAACAGGGATAACCGATATGACACGCCTGTCGCTGCTCAAATCACTCGCCTCCACACTGCTGGCCTGCCTGTCATGCTTCGCCTCCGCCCTCAGTGAAAACCCACGGGTCGTGTTGGAAACCGACCTCGGCGATGTGGAACTGGTGTTGTATGCCGACAAGGCGCCAAAAACCGTAGAGAACTTCCTCGCCTATATAGACAGCGGCTTTTACAATGGCACCATTTTCCATCGCGTCATTCCCGGCTTTATGGCCCAAGGCGGTGGTTACACCTTCGACTTCCAGGAAAAGCCGACCCGCGACGCCATCGCCAATGAGTCGGCCAATGGCCTCTCCAATGCGCGCGGTACCATCGCGATGGCACGCACCAACGATCCCGATAGCGCCACCTCCCAGTTCTTTATCAACCTGGTGGACAACAGCCGCCTCGATGGCAGTGCCAACAAGGCCGGCTACACCGTATTCGGCAAGGTATTGCTGGGCATGGCGGTGGTGCAGCAGATTGCCGCTGAGCCCCGCGGCCAGTACGCGAGCTTTCCCGATGCCCCCAACACCCCAGTGCGTATACTGAAAGCCAGACGCGCAGACAGCGCCAGCGACGCCAACCCCACCACCGACAGCACCGGAGGCAACAGCCAGTGATTGCACTCAGCGTCAATCTCAACAAGATCGCCCTGATCCGCAATTCCCGCGAAGGCAACTACCCGGACGTGGTCGCCCATGGGCGCACCTGCCTGGATGCCGGCGCCCACGGCATCACCGTGCACCCGCGCCCGGACCAGCGACACATCCGCCCCCAGGACGTGCGCAATCTATCCGCCCTCTGCGCCAGCCGCCAGATGGAGTTCAATGTGGAAGGCAACCCCTTTGCCGGCGCCGTGGGTAGCTACCCGGGTCTGCTGCCACTGGTACTGGAGACCCGCCCGCAGCAGTGCACGCTGGTTCCCGACAGCGATGACCAACTCACGTCGGACCATGGCTTCGATCTGAACAAGGACGGCGCGCGCCTCGAACCCATCATTCGCGAACTGCGCGACGCGGGTATACGCGTCAGCCTGTTTATGGACCCGGACAAAGCCCAGATCAGTCTCGCCAAAGACGTGGGCGCGGATCGCATTGAACTCTACACCGGCCCCTACGCCGAAGCGGTCAGCAATCAGAGCCCAGCTCTGGAAAAGATTTTCGCCGCCCACTGCGCCGCCGCGGAACACGCGTTGCACATGGGCCTGGGCGTCAATGCCGGGCACGATCTCAATCTGATCAACCTGCCCCGCTACCGCACCCTGCCCGGCCTGCAGGAAGTCTCCATCGGCCACGCGTTGACGGTCGACGCCATCAGCATGGGGATGGCCAACGCAGTGGCGGCCTACGTTAACTGTCTGGCAGGCAAATAATTGCAAACCCCAGAACTCCCCACGCTGAATATCATTGGCGCCGGCCGCCTGGGACGCACCCTCGCGCGCCTGTGGTACCGGCGCGGGGTGTTTGCCATCGGCGGAATCTGCAATCGCAGCATCGAAAGCAGCGCCAGTGCCCGGGGATTCATCGGTGCCGGCAACGCCGTGGACAAGCTCCATGCCATGCCGCCGGCTGATGTGTGGCTGATCGCCGTCCCCGACGACCAGATCGCGGCCACCGCGGAAATTCTTGCGCCACATCTGCCTGCGAACGGACAGGCGCTGGTATTCCACTGCAGCGGCGCCCTCCCCGCCAATGCGCTCGCCGCATGCACTCCCGCGCTCCTCGTCAGCGCCCACCCCGTCCACAGCTTCGCCGACCCACAGCGCTCGCTGGACGAGCTGCCCGGTGCCACCGTAGCACTGGAGGGCGACGAAGCCGGCGTAACACGGCTGCAGCATGCGTTTCACGCTCTGGATTGCCACTGCCTTTCCCTTACCCCGGAGCAGAAAGTGCTGTATCACACCGGCTCGGTAATGGCGTGCAATTACCTCACGGTACTGATGGATATCAGCTTGCAGACATTCGCCGCTGCCGGTATCGACAGCGAAACGGCCAAACAACTGCTGGCGCCCATTGTGCTGCAGACCGCGCGCAATAATTTTGCCCTCGGCACAGAACGCGCCCTCACAGGGCCACTGGTGCGCGGCGACGTTGGGACCGTGGCCCGCCAGCTCCAGGCCCTGGAAGCGCTGGCACAGCGCGAACCGGAGCACTCCGCACCGTCAGAGGTGTACCGCACCCTCGGCAAGGCCGCGCTGCCACTGGCAAAACGCGCGGGACTGAGCGAAACTGCGCGCCGCCAACTGGCTGCACTATTCTCTGCCCACCGCAACGACACAGCACCGTGACCGACTCCCCCGAATATCTGAAAAAACGCGCATTTTTCGACAGCCTGCTCACTATTTACGGGCGCAAACCCGTACTTGAGGCGCTGGAAGACAACAATCTACCGGTGCACAAGCTGCACCTGGCGGACAGCAACCGCAAAGACCAGCTGATCAGTCGCATCGAGCAGCTGGCAGCCGAACGGCGAATTGAAGTCGCACACTGCGACAGGAAAGCGCTCTCGCGTATTTCCAAAAATGCGAAACAGGATCAGGGTGTAGCGCTGGACCTGGCGCTGCCCCACTACGGAGACGCGGAAACTTTCCTGAAGGAAAACCGCCAACGGCATTTCGAGTTACTGGCACTGGACGGCATCACCAACCCTCAGAACCTGGGCATGATTATCCGCTCCGCCTGTGCCGGTGGTATTGACGGCATAATCCTGCCACGCAAGGGCTGTGCACAGATTGATCCTCTGGTGATCAAGGCCAGTGTCGGCACCCTGTTCAAAACCCGGATTCTGCGCTGCGACCAGCTCGCGCCGGTTCTGCAGAAATTCTCCGAACGGGGCACACGCGTCTACGCCCTCTCCTCCCATGCCAGCGACACTCTCCGCACCGTCGACGACCGGGAACCAACAATCTTTGTGCTCGGCAACGAGACCCACGGTGTCAGCCCTGCGGTGGAAAAGGCCTGCACCCAGCGCTTGCGCATCCCCATGCAAAATGGCGTCGAAAGCCTGAATGTTGCCATCACTGCGGCGCTGATCAGCTTTCGTCACCAGCACTGAGCCCAGCTCGCGAGAAAATTCCCGCCATTCGCTTGTGTTCCTCAGAACAGCAGCCGCGAAAAAGAAATTTCGCGCCATTAATTCGCCTTTTTATCGCGGCCCGACTGGAAAAGTCGCCGGGATCAACTAAAAAGTAACGGGTATAACGACGGATTCCGCTATCCGGTCACAAAGGTGTACACATGTACCAACCAGAGATTTGACGCCGGTATTTTCCAGCCAACTGAACAGGCGGCGGCGCGCTGAGCAAATAAACCATAAATCCAAGGATGATATTTATGCCTTCTAAATCCATGTCCATCGCAAATAAACTGGGGATCGTACTGGCGACCTCCATGATCGCCAGCACCCAGGTGATGGCACAGGAAGACCGCTATGTCGACATTATGCCGTTCGTCACACGCGTAGACTCCGATCGCAATACCGACCGCCAGTCCGCTGGGCTGCGCGCGGTTTATGGATGGCAGACCAGCGGCAACTGGTTTACCGAGGTACAGCTTTTCGGCACCCAGCTCGACAGGAGATCAAACAGATTCCAGTCTCCGCCGGTTGTGCCCAGCCCCTATGTGTATACCGGCAAGCTTGTTCCCAGCAGTGAAGATGACCTGGCCGGCCTTGGTATGGATGTCGTCTACAGCTTCAGCGGGCGCAATGGCTACGGCCCATTTCTGCTCGGTGGCCTGGGGGTTTCCCACAACAACACCAAGTTCGATTACGGTGTGCAGGAAACCAATGCGTTCGTTAATCTCGGCGCCGGTATCACCAGTGGTGCCATCAGCCAGAATGGGTTGAAAGTCCGCGCCGAGGTCCGTTATATGCGTGACTTTTTTGCAGAGGATTTCGACGATTGGCAGTTCGGCGTCGGCGTCAGCATTCCGCTTAGCCAGCCGCCGGCGCCTGCCCCCGTCGTCATGGCACCGCCACCGGAGCCGAAACCTGAAATCGTCAATATCGACAGTGATGGCGACGGTGTGCTGGACCAGAACGACCGCTGCCCCAACACCCTGCCAGGTGCCAAGGTCGACGAATATGGCTGTGTAATCAAAGACCAGACCATCACCCTGGAAAACATCCAGTTCGAGTTCAACTCCGCCAAGCTGACCCCGAGAGCGGAGGCCTCACTGAACAAGGTGGTTCAATCGCTGCGCGACCAGGCCAACACCCAAGTGGAAGTGGCGGGCCACACGGACAGCCAGGGCAATGACGGTTACAACCTGCGCCTCTCGGGCCAGCGAGCAGAGTCCGTTCGTCGCTACCTGATCGCAAGTGGAATCGACGCCGCGCGCATCACCGCCCGTGGCTACGGCGAAACCAAACCAATCGCATCCAATGCGACAGAGGCAGGCCGGGCGCAAAATCGCCGGGTGGAACTCACCTTCCGCTGAGTCGGGTCAATCGTCCGAGCGAGGCTGTAGCGATGGGAGAAACGCCGCGCTCGGGAGGTATGACCAAATCACTTCCGGGGACGCAAATCCCCGGATAGCAGAAAAGCCGGCATTCGCCGGCTTTTTTTATTCACAATCCACAGAATCTGTGGATATGTCTGTGAGCAACCAACGGGAAAACGCCGCCAGGCCCCATTACTTCGTCGTGACAACAATGTGAAGAAATTTTAACCAAAATGATTTTTTCCTTGTAAATCAGATGGTTGCAATTAACTTCAAATCAATCTTGACAAATTTCCGATGTAACTGAAACACCACATTCGTTCTTCACCCGCTGTGGAAAGCTTTTTGGTGTAGCCCTTCCTGGCTACTGAATTTGGCGCTAGAAGCAGGAGAAGTGGCGGTGAAGGGAGAGTTGCACAGTATGAGAGCGGGTTATAGCGGGCGCGCCCCAGCGCGGCGCATTGGCTGACCAATTGGCCAGCAAAATCCGCGGCCCGCCACAGGCGCTTCGCGCCGGATTACTCACCGCGAATGGATCAGGGGAAGGTTCAGCCTGTGCGGGAAAAAGCCGCCAGCGGGTGTGTCGTGGTAATCGCCATCTGTACGCGGTCACCGGGCTTGCCGTGTACTTCGTGACTGGTTCTCACCCGCAGCTGGGCGCCGCCTTCCACGGTCACCGCATAAAGTCGGGAGCAGCCCTCATAGCGGACCCAGTCAATGACACCGTTACCGATCGACGATGGCACCAGCGAGAGGTCGTCTGGACGCAACAGCAGGTCCACAGGGCCCTCGCTGGTATCGATGGGGATCCCCGGCGCCGGACCGAGAGCGGTGGATACCTGGTGCGCGCGCAGTTCACCAGGCAGGAAACTCGCCTCCCCGAGAAATCCGGCCACAAAACGGCTCGCGGGCTCCGCAAAGCAAATCTCCGGCGTGTCCAGCTGCTCCAGCACTCCCCCTTTGAGAATACCAACGCGATCCCCGACCGACAGCGCCTCTTCCTGATCGTGAGTCACCCAGATGGCGGGCACGCCGGCTGCCTTCAGTGCCTCGCGGATCTCCCAGCGCAGGTTGTCTTTGAGCGCTGCGTCCAGGTTTGACAGCGGCTCATCCAGCAGCACGAATGCCGGCTGGTGGGCCAGGGTGCGTGCGAGCGCCACCCGCTGTTTCTGCCCGCCGGACAGCCGCGCGGGTTTGGCATGACGGAAGCTGTCGAGCCCCAGCAGATTCAGCCAGTGATCCGCAAGTGTCGTATCGGTGAGGCGGAAGCAGACATTCTGCTCAACCGTGAGATGCGGGAAGAGCGCGAAATCCTGAAACACCATGCCCACATTGCGTTTTTCCGGAGGCACGATCCGGGTGGCGCTCGCGCGCCACGCACCCAGCTCGATCTCTCCACTGGAAATGGGAATCAGCCCAGCCAGCGCCTGCAGGATCGTGGTCTTGCCACAGCCTGTGGGGCCAACCAGCATCAGCACTTCGTCTTCCGCCAAGGCCAGATTGAGATTTTTTACGACGGCAGTCGCGCCGTAATGTACCGACAGATTACTAACCTTCAGCATCAGGATTGGGGAGTCTCAGTAACATCAATTTCAGCCCGGCGCTCACCGGACAACATCAGCGCAAGCCCCAGG
This sequence comes from Microbulbifer harenosus, assembly GCF_005771435.1. Lineage (GTDB taxonomy): Bacteria > Pseudomonadota > Gammaproteobacteria > Pseudomonadales > Cellvibrionaceae > Microbulbifer > Microbulbifer harenosus. The sequence continues at coordinate 155,956 of NZ_VANI01000015.1, read as the reverse complement.
GCGGACATCAGAACCAGCAGTAAGCCGGGAATCGCAGCGCGGCCAAAATACCCCGCTTCATATACCCGCCACAAGTAAGTGGCCAGAGTTTCGAATCCCGTGGGACCGAGCATCAGCGTTGCAGGCAGTTCACGCATGGCCTCCAGGAACACCAGCGCCGCGCCGGCGACCATTCCGCGCACCGTAAGCGGCAGAGTCACCCGCTGGAAGGCCTCGCGGGGGCTGGCGCCCAGCACACGCGCGGCCTTTACCAGGCTCGGGTCCAGCCCCTCGGCTGTGGAGCGCACTGAACCCACCGCCAGCGGCAGAAAACGCAGCACGTAGGCGAGCACCAACAGTCCCAACGTCTGGTACAGGAACGGCAACTGCAGACCGACGTACACCAGCGCCGTACCCATCACAATACCCGGCACGCCAAAACCGAAATAGGTCATACGCTCCATCAGGCGCCCGGCGCGGCCCGCAATAGCCGCATGGGCCACCGGAATGGCAAGAATTACCGCAAATATCGCCGCCAAAAAAGAAGCGTGTGCTGAGTTCCATGCGTAACTGAATTCAAATCCTTCGCTACCCTCGCGTACCAGCCAGATCCCGAACACCGCCAGCGGCAGCGCAATCGCGAGCACCAGGATCGGCACCACCGAAAGCACAATGGCAAACTGCTGGCCGCGCCCGGGCCAAAGGGTGAGGTGGCGCCCCGGCCGTTCGCGGCTGCCGCGCACGCGGGATTCCAAAAACAGCACCAGACCGACAATCACCAGCAGTTGCAGTGACAGCATTGCCGCCTGGCTGAGACCAAACGCGTTGTATTCAACGAAGATCACTCGGGTGAACGTATCCAGACGCATGATCGCCGGAGTACCAAAATCCGACAGCGTATACAGGGCCACCAGCAAGCCGCCGGCGGCGATACCGGTAACGACGCGGGGCAGAACCACCCGCCACAGACTCGCCCCAAGGCTCATTCCCAAAGTGCGAGCGGCGTTCACCAGGCTGGCATCCAGGCTGAGCAGGGATGCCCGGGTGGTGAGCATCACAAACGGATAGGAATACAGGATCATGACGATAGTGGCGCCCATCAGCCCATCCATTGCGGGTACCGGTAGGCCCAGCAGGTTTTCAATCTCACCGCCGCGGCCAAATGCCGCATAGAGCGTGAAGGCACCGATGTAGCTGGGAATCGCCAGGGGCGCGGCGAGCAAAATCAGCCACAGCCGGCGGCCCGGCATCTGCGCATAGGCGGTCAGCAGCGCCAGTGGCACCCCGATCAGGATTGCCCCCAGTACCGTGAACACCATCAACAGCAGGGTGTTGGTCAGAACCTTCAGGTTGTGGGCATCGAACAGTTGCACATCATCGGAGGCGAGCCCGAACAGCACCCCCACCGGCACCAGCGCCATGAGCGCAACGATCAGTGCCAGCGGATAGGACACCGGCCAGCGCAGCAGAGACCCTAGCGTCATAGAACGCCAACACTGCGCATGAGGTTGAGCGTCGGACGCAGGTCAGCCAGCTGGGTGAGATCCACTTTGGGCGGGGAAATACTGCTCAGGGGCACCAGACCTTCCGGCGGCTTTACGCCGCTGACCAGCGGAATTTCATAGGCCTCGGAGGCGAGGTAAGACTGCACTTCGCGGGACAGCAGGTAGCGGATGAAGTTGATCGGCAGATCGCCCTCACTGAGCGCCAGGATTCCGCCTGCATTCACCAGGCATCCGGCATCGTTTCTGGTGAACGCGAGATCCACGTTAGCGTCGGGTTTTCCGCTTTTCAGACGCAAGGTGTAGTAGTGGTTGGCGAGGCCGACGTCCACTTCACCCCGCTCAACGCCCATCACCACGCCCAGCTCACCGGCGTAGTTTTTGGCGCGTTGATTAACCGCCCGCAGCCACTCGCCCGTTGCCTTGTCGCCTTCCAGCAGGCGCATGGCAGTAACGAAAGACTGAAACGCGGCATAAGCCGGTGCCCAACCGATACTCAGGTTGCTGTCCGCCAGCGCCATAATGCTGTCGGGGATCTGCTCCGCGGTCAGACGCTCGGTATTGTAGGGCACGGTGCGGATGCGGCCGGTAACCGGTGCCCACTGCGGATAGCGGAAGCCGGGTTTCAGTTGCGCGATCAGATCTGAAGGTAGGGAGCGCGCCAGGCCGGCATCCGCGACCAGGCCAATAGCGCCGGAATCTACCGCCCAGAACACGTCAGCACGGCGCACTCCGGCCTTGGCTTCGGCCACAATCGTATTCGCCAGCGCGGCGGTAACACCGCGACGGATCTGCAGATTCAGCTTGGGATTGCGCTTCTTGATGGCTTCGAGAACATTCTCGTAAAGCCCACCCTCCCCGCGCCCGAGATACAGGGTGAGGTCACCTTCCAGCTTTGGCAATTGATCGACGGAGACGGCACCTTCCCCGGAATTGGCCATGGGGCTCGCAGCCAGTGCGCGGGCTGCCGGCAGACAACCCAGCGCGCCAACCGCAGCCAGGCTATGCAAAAAAGCTCTGCGCTGCACGATGATTCCTTACTGAAAATAAAGAGCGGAGCCGGCAACATACCGATGCCGGCGGGACCTTAAAAGACGTCTTTACGTTTCTTTTCTGCTTCCTGCAGCAGGCTCTTAGCCTTGTCCAGTTTCACCTGCATGGCTTCTACCACCTTGCGCACGTCATCAACGCTGGTTTTGCCATCCAGTGCCTGAGGCAGGGTCACGTTGAAGTCTTTTTCCAGATCCTCGACCAATGCCGCGTCCTGCTCGATCAGCGCGCCCTCGACACCTTCAAAGCGGTGCAGATAGGTGTCGTGCACGATGGAAGTCGCCGCTTCCGGCAACTTTTCCGCATACTTGGCCACCACGCGATCCAGGCGATGCTTGATGTCGTCGAGGGTCTCCGGCATGGTGGTGGGCTCGGCTTCGGTGGTTTGCACCTTGGCCAGCAGACCTTTCTCCTGGAACTGGGCGGCAAGCTTCACCGCACCCAGTCCCTGCCACAGTGCCTGGTTCAGTTTGGCCTGCTCTTCACGCACCTTGGCTACAGGGGCACCGGCTTCAATCGCCTGCTTCACCCCGAAAATGCCCTGCCAGATATTGGCATAGACCGGGACATAATTGGTTTCGATCGCGGAATGGAAGTCTACCTCTTCCCAGTACTCCACCATGACCTTGGTATCGGTACCCTTCTGCCCTTTCTTCTCGTAGGTATCGACCACCTCGTCGAACTTGCTCACCAGCCAGTTCACTTCCTCGCTATAGGAGCTGATATGAGCCTTAAGGTCATTCACATGGTCGCCAATGGCGCCGTTGGCGGAAACCTGACTGGCTGTCAGCAGGGCAAAAAGGCCAAAAGCGAAACCCAGGCCGCGATGCTTCCGTACAAAAGATTCAACTTGCATATGCTTCCACTCTAATTGCGTCAATCTCCGCAAATGATACTCATTATCAAAGATTGAGGAAAGGGCAGCTTGCAAGGATCTAACTGCGGACTCTCATCATTAGCTGACTACCGACACTTGCAATTGCGACGCGATACTAACAGCCCAGGCGCAGCATTTCACCCTGGTCCCATCGCCCCCGCAGCATCCAAGTTGCCCGCTGGCGGGTCTCGCGTCTGCAATCCGGACTCACCCACTGGCTTTCCGCGGAAATACGTTTCACAGTTTTTTTCATCATCTGCACGTTATAAGAGAAGCTGGTGCGTGTTACTGACCCGGAAATCAACGCAGGCGCCGCTAGGGTGCCGAATTACAGGCCTTCCACCTTGTCGTGATGATGCGGCGCGCGGCACATATGAGAACTGTTCGGGTGACGGTCAATAACTGACCCAATAACTGGTATAGTCCCTTCCCGCTCGACCCTGTTCACGTTGCCGTCCACTGCCCACTGGAGTACGCCCGTTGACCACCAAGACCAAAACCGCCCTGCAGCGCATCGCTGACGGTCTTCAGGTGCGTCTCGCCCGCTGGTTGCCCCGCCATATCCCAATCGCGTTCAAACTGGCACTGATCATGACCCTGCTGCTGGTACTGGGAATGGCGAGCCTGGGGCTGTTTATCAGCGAAAACCAAAACCGTCTGATCCGGACACAACTGCACGATTTCGGCAGCACCATGGCACTGCAGTTAGCAAAGCTGGCCAGCGAGCCGATCCTGTCGGAGAACGGCCTTAACCTGCGCATGTTGACCACTAATCTCGGCCAGGACGAGAAAATCCTCGGCGCGGGAATTTACGCTCACGATGGTGAATTGCTGTCGGCAACCGGACTGCAGCCGACTCTGGCTGCGCCCTCTTCCGATGCCAATAGCGTTATTTCCCGTCCATGGTTCAGATCCGCGCCGGACGGCGCCGCCGAGAGGCTGATCAGTTTCGAGGCCCCAGCCACATATCAGGGGGTCCGTGTCGGTTCGGTAGTAGTGACCTTGTCGGCGTCTCAGATGGATCAGGCCGCCCTCCGCGCCCGGAAAGCAATCATCTACGCCACCCTGGCCATGACAGTACTGGCCTCCCTGCTGGCCTACTGGCTGAGTCGGCGCCTGTCGCTGCCCATCCACCACCTGATGGAGGCCACCCAGGCCATTGGCCGCGGTGACCTGGCGATCCGCATCGACCAGCGGCGCAACGACGAGATCGGTTTTCTGTTCGAAGGATTCAACAATATGGCCGCCGGACTGCTGAAAAAGTCCCAGGTCGAGCAGGTCTTTTCCCGCTATGTGTCGAAAAGTGTGGCCGACAAGGTGCTGGCCAATCTGGACGAGGTCCGGCTGGTGGATCGACCGATCGAGGCGACAGTACTGTTCGCCGACATCACCGGTTTTACCGCCATGTCGGAAAAGCTGGAGCCGCAGCAGGTCTCGGAGCTGCTGAACGAGTACTTTTCCTATATTTCGCACGCCTGCACCCTGTATGGCGGCGTCGTCGATAAATTTATCGGCGACTGCGCGATGCTGGTGTTCGGCGTACTCGAGGATGATACCGACCACGCGTTCAATGCGGTCAGCTGTGCGGTATTGATCCAGCAACTGGCAGCGCAGCTGAATGAACAGCGCCGGGCCGACGGCCGGCCCGAAGTCCATTTCCGCATCGGTATCAACTGCGGCGCGATGCTCGCCGGCAACCTCGGCTCAGACGAACGCATGGAGTACACGGTGGTGGGCGACGCAGTCAATCTCGCGTCCCGTCTGTGCTGCGAGGCGGAGCCGGACCAGATCATCATCCGCAAGCAGCTGTTTACGCTGTTGCAGCCGCGCATCGTCGCGCAGGCCGGGCAAACGCTGCCGATCCGCGGCAAATCCGCACCAGTGCAGATCTACTCGGTGCAGGATATCCACGGCGACGCGCGGCCGCAGCTCGCAACCAATCTGCGCATGGTTCTGAACAGCAAAACCGTGCAGCAAAATCTGCGAGCGGCCGATCATGCGTGATCGCCGGTTAACATTTCTGCGCGCTCTTCCGTGGCTGCTTTTGTTGCCGCTGCTGCCGGCCTGCAGCCTGGTGCAGGCTCCCCAGTCACTGGAAGGTTTTCCACCCGGAACGCTGCAGGAAATCCGCCAGCAGGTAACCGAGCTGGGGGAACTGCAGAAACTGGACGACGCAACCCCGGCCCAGCGACAACATATCCAGAGGGTGCGACGCAATCTGCAACAGTTCGAGCGCGACACCATTCGCACCGCAAACCGGTTGGAAAAGAAGGACGACTGGCGCGCGGCCAAACAGGTTTTGCAGAGCGCCGCACGCGTGCTGCCCCACAGCGCGGCAATAGAGAGTGCTCAGCAGCAGTTGGCGGCGCGGCGGCAATTACACGAAGCGCGCGTGCGTATGGAGCTTGAGATTCACCGCGGCGAGCAGCTGCTGAAAGATGCCGAGGCCTACCGGCGCCTGCAGCAGCTCAAAGAGCCCGGTGCCCTGACATGGCTGGAACTGAAGAATTACGATCGCCAACGGCGCGCGTCGGCCGGAGCACTGCAGGAGTCTGCACAAAAGGCACTGTTGAGAGAAAAACCGGAAGATATTGCACTGGCGCGAAAAGCCCTGACGATCGCTCGCGGATTGTACGGCGACGACCTGCAACAGGATGACGTACTGCGCCAAAGCCTCGAACAGGATCTGGCTGCCGCCAATCGTCACTTGCGCCGGGCCAGCCCGCGCCCCGCCAAAGCCCCACAGCAAAAACCGGACGAGAACCATGTCGCGGAACTGCAACGTGCGCTGGAGAGCGGCGACCTGCCCAGTGCCCGCCAACAACTGAACTGGCTGCAGCAACACTCGCCGCAGCACCCGCAACTGCTGCCGCTGCAATCGCGCTTCCGGATGCAGCTGAATACCCGCGTCGACACCGCCCTCACCCGCGGCAATCACCTGTACAGCCAGGGCGAGATCGAGCGGGCCCTGCAGGTGTGGCGCGAGGCCAATGCGCTGGACCCGGACAACGTCGAATTGCTGGGCAATATTGCCCGCGCGGAGAAAGTACTGGAAAACCTGCGGGCCCTGTCGGCGCCCGCAGGCACTTCACCCTGACGGCCTTCAGTCCTTGACGCAATCCACGCAGTAGCGCGCTTTTCCGTCTTTCACTTCCTTCACCAGACCGTGGCAGTCGGTTTCAAAGCCGGGGAACTGCTCGTTGAAGGTGCGCGCAAAGCGCAGGTAATTGACGATGGTGCGGTTGAAGCGCTCGCCCGGGATCAGCAGAGGGATACCGGGCGGATACGGGGTCACCAGCATCGCCGTGATGCGGCCTTCCAGCTCCTCGATATCCACCCGCTCCACTTCGCGGTGCGCCATCTTCGCCCAGGCATCCCCGGGGCGCATCGCCGGCACCATGTTGCTCAGATACATTTCCGTGGTGAGGCGGGCCACGTCGTGCTGCGCGTACACATTGTGAATCGCGTTGCACAGATCGCGCAGGCCCCAGCCCTCGTAGTGTTTGTTCTTCGCCAGGAATTCCGGCATGCAGCGCCACAGCGGGCTGTTGCTGTCGTAGCAGTCCTTGAATTGCTGCAGTTCGGTCACCAGGGTATTCCAGCGGCCCTTAGTGATGCCGATGGTGAACATGATAAAGAAGGAGTAAAGGCCGCACTTCTCGACGATGATGCCGTGCTCGGACAGGTACTTGGTGAGGATGGCCGCGGGGATGCCCCAGTCGTCGAAATTGCCGTCCAGATCCAGGCCCGGGGTAACAATAGTCGCCTTGATCGGGTCGAGCATGTTGAAGCCCTCGGCCAGATCGCCGAAGCCGTGCCAGTTGTCACCGGCGCGCAGCATCCAGTCCTCGCGTTCGCCCATGCCCTCTTCGGCAATCTGGTCCGGACCCCACACCTTGAACCACCAGTCGCTGCCCCACTCCTCGTCCACTTTGCGCATGGCGCGGCGGAATTCCATCGCCTCGGTGATGGACTCCTCTACCAGCGCGGTGCCGCCGGGCGGCTCCATCATTGCCGCCGCCACATCGCAGGACGCGATGATCGCGTACTGGGGCGAGGTGGAGGTGTGCATCAGGTAGGCCTCGTTGAACAGGTCGCGGTCCAGTTTGCGGCTGTCGGAATCCTGCACCAGGATCTGCGACGCCTGGGAGATGCCCGCCAGCAGTTTGTGGGTGCTCTGGGTGGAGAACACCAGCGACTCCTTGCAGCGCACACGGCCTTCGCCGATGGCGTGGTAGTCGCCATAGAAATCGTGGAAGGCGGCGTGTGGCAGCCAGGCCTCGTCGAAATGCAGGGTATCGATCTTGCCGTCCAGTGCCTCCTTGATCTCCTCGACGTTGTACAGGACTCCGTCGTAGGTGCTCTGGGTAATGGTCAGCACCCGTGGCTTGGCGCCGTTGTCGGTAATGAACGGGTTCTGCGCAATCTTCTTCTGGATGCTCTCCCAGTCGAACTCGCTGCGCGGAATCGGGCCGATGATGCCGAAGTTGTTGCGCGTCGGCATCAGGAAGATCGGGATGGCGCCGGTCATGATGATGGAGTGCAGGATCGACTTGTGACAGTTGCGGTCCACCACCACGATGTCACCCGGTGCCACAGTGGAGTTCCACACAATCTTGTTGGATGTGGAGGTACCGTTGGTGACGAAGAACAGGTGATCTGCGTGGCTGATGCGCGCGGCGTTGCGCTCACTGGCAGCAATGGGGCCGGTGTGATCCAGCAACTGGCCCAGCTCATCCACCGCGTTGCACACGTCGGCGCGCAGCATATTCTCGCCAAAGAACTGGTGGAACATGTGCCCCACCGGGCTCTTCAGGAATGCGACGCCGCCGGAGTGGCCGGGGCAGTGCCAGGAGTAGGAGCCGTCGGAGGCGTAGTGCACCAGCGCGCGGAAGAACGGCGGCGCCAGGTTTTCCAGATAGGCGCGGGCCTCGCGCACCACGTAGCGCGCGATGAACTCGGGCGTGTCCTCAAACATATGAATGAAGCCGTGCATCTCCCGCAGGATGTCGTTCGGCAGGTGGTGCGAGGTGCGCGTCTCGCCATAGAGGAAGATCGGGATATCCGAGTTGCGGAAGCGCAGCTCCGCCACAAACGCGCGCAGCCGTGCCAGAGTCTCGTCCTGGTTGGCTTCACTAAACTCGTCGTCGTCGATGGAGAGGATGTAGCAGGAGGCGCGGCTCTGCTGCTGCACGAAGGAGGTCAGATCCCCGTAACTGGTCACCCCCAGTACTTCCATCCCCTCGGCCTCGATCGCGGTCACCAGCGACCGGATACCGAACCCGGAGGAGTTTTCCGAACGGAAATCCTCGTCGATCACGATGATGGGGAACTGGAAGCGCATGCTCTCTCTCCGGATGGGTTGTAAGGAACTTGTTGGTGGTTTGTGGCCGCGTATTTTCCGCGGCAATGTATTCCCGCGAACAGATGCTGTCCAGCGGCATTCGGCGAACCCGCCCACATTGTAGCGGGGGTTGATCCCTCGCACCTTGGCGGGTTCCGCGGGGGCGGGCCACAAAAAAGCCCGGCGCTTGGCCGGGCTCCAGACTGCAGGGCAACGGACGTTAGGCCGTGGGCGCCTGGGTGCGGTTTTTGTAGGAACCGTCACGGGTATCGATTTCGATCCAGTCGTCGATTTCGCAAAAATCCGCCACCTTGACTTCGGTGCCGTTGCGCAGCTTGGCGGGTTTCATCACCTTGCCGGAAGTGTCGCCACGGGCGGAGTTTTCGGTGTAGGTGATCTGGCGAACGATGGTGGTCGGCAGATCGACGGAGATTACTTTGCCATCGAAGAATACAGCTTCGCAGATGTCGGTCATGCCCTCTTCGATAAACGGCAGGACGCTTTCCAGGTCTTCGGCGCGCAGCTCATATGAGTTGAACTCCGGGTCCATGAAGACGTAGTCCTCGCCATTGATGTAAGACAGGGTCACTTCCTTGCGATCGAGGATGACCGGTTCCATCTTGTCGTCGGCCTTGTACACGGTCTCGGTTTTGGAACCGTTGACCAGGTTCTTCAGTTTCATCTTGACGATGGCACTGTTGCGGCCGGACTTGGTGAACTCAGCTTTCTGAACCAGCCAGGGGTGGCCGTCGATCAAGGCCACGCTGTTGGCCTTCATTTCTTGTGCGGTTTTCATTTGGAGTATCCGGATAGGGATGGGGATACCTTTTTCAGGCGGCGCATAATAGCCAATTTCGGTGAAAACGCACTAGTGCCAACGCAAGATCCGGACGCTTGGCCTGCTCCCGGCACCAGCCCTCGGCACGGGAAGAAAGTGCCGCCATTTGTGGCTGTGCCGCAACCCAGGCGGCGTGCATGTTTCCCCGGCCGTTCCAGGCATGCCACAGCGACTTCTGCGCCGCACCGGCTTGTGGCGACAGCCCGCTACAGTACAGGTCGAGGAAAGCATCCAGTTTGGTCCAGTGAGCCCCCTCCTCCTGCGGGTAGATGTGCCAGAGCAGCGGCCGACCAGCCCACTGTGCCCGCACAAACGAGTCCTCGCCGCGCACCGCGTTGACGTCGCAACTCCACAGCAGCCGGTCGTAGTCCTGGTGACGGAGAAATGGCAGTAATTGCACCTGCAGGTTGCCTCGCCGCCAGCAATGTCCCGGCGACGGTTGCGCCCCAAACCAGCGCTGCAACTCGCCTTCGATACGCCCCCGCGGCACCAGCAACAGTGTCGGCTGCCGATCCGCCGCCAGCGCCGTCAGCCAACCTGCCAGCGACGCATTCTCGTAGGCAAATAGAGATATCAGCCGGGTGTTGCCCGCCGGTCTGACCCCGAGGTGCGCAAGGAACTCACCGCGCGCCTCAGGCGCCGTCTGAAACGCGCGCCGCTGCGCCAGCAGATTGCGCTCGCGCAACAAACCGCCGGTGCCATCGACAAACCCCGGGAAAAAAAAGAACTTCGGCAAACCGCCGGCCTGCGGCGAAGGGAGTCCATGACAGCCAGTGACCCACGCCTCAGCGCTGAGGTACTCCAGGTTTAGCCACAAGGGCTTGTGTTGTCGCGCGGCCATGGCTTCCACATAGCGCATCGGCAGGTGACAGGCGAAAGCCTCGATAACCACGTCCGCCACCTCCACCGGCGGGAACACCACCGGCCAATGCCGCACTTCCACGCCCTCAATGCACTGCCCGGACAACGGCGCTTCAGCAGCAGGGCACAGGCGTAGGAAGGCGGCCGGTTCATCCACCCACAGGCGTACGACCAGTCCGTACTCGGCGGCCAGTTGCCTGGCCAGGCGCCAGGTCACGCCGATGTCACCATAGTTGTCCACTACGCGACAAAAAATGTCCCAACGGTTGCTCATGGATAACTACCCGATGCCAAAGGCCAGCACCATAGGCTGCCGCCGCAGGGCAGTCCAGATTTTACCGTTCGCAACTTATTGTCGAGCCGAGTCACCCGGCCGAGTTCAGCATAAAAATTTACGGAAACATTGAGTGTCGCGAATTTCCACCAACATTTGAGAAAATCTAAGCATATATGCCCAGTTTGCCGCTGGTATCAGATAACAATTGGGCGTATCTTCAACTGCACACGAATGACAACGCTATCATTTTAAATGACAGCGCTGTTTCTCGCTGGCTCGGCATAGGGGGAGATCACCGCAGTACCCCGCCGGGCGGCCAGTGCAACGACTTGCACATTCGTGTGAACAATCTCGCTGTAGCAGTAGGGACAAAGGCAGCAGTGAGGTCGCGGCGGAGATTCGTGGGGTTTGCGCATTGATCCGCCATTGGCCTTTTCGGTTTCACTCCAGAAAATTCAAACCAATAAACGGTGATCACAATGAAAATAATGACTTGTTTACGGCTGGCGGCGGCAACGCTGCTCAGCCTGTTGGCCGCACAGGTGTATGCGTACGACTGTGGCGGCCTGCAGGTATACGTGGATGGCAGCACCTACAGCACGGGCGACACAGTACAGAACAACTCTGTGGCCTACAGCTGCAAGGTTGGTGGCTGGTGTACCGTCGGGGGGCCCTACGCGCCCGGTGAAGGCTGGGCATGGACTGAGGCTTGGTCCGATCTGGGTGCCTGTACCGGCAGCTCGTCGTCCAGTTCGTCTTCATCTTCTTCCTCATCATCCAGCAGCTCCTCTTCCGGCGGAAGCTCCAGCGGATCGTCCACCAGCTGCGCTGGTCTACCGGTGTGGGATGCGGCAACAGTTTATGTCGGTGGCAACGCCGTGCAGCACTCGAGCGCAAAATACACCGCCAAGTGGTGGACCCAGGGAGACAATCCGAGCGAGAGCGGCGAATACGGCGTCTGGCGCAACGACGGAAACTGCTCGGGCGGCTCCTCCAGCTCTTCGAGTTCCAGCTCATCCGGTTCGTCCGGCGGCTCCTCGTCCAGCAGCTCATCCAGTGGCGCCTCCTCCAGTGGCGGGAGCCGACTGGGTGGCTACTTTGTTCAGTGGGGCGTTTACCAGCGCAACTACCATGTGAAAAACATTGTCACCAGTGGGTCTGCAGAGAAACTGACCCACATCTATTACGCCTTCGGCAATGTGCAGAACGGCCAGTGCACCATCGGCGATTCCTATGCCGATTACGACCGTTTCTACAGTGCGGCAGAGAGTGTGGATGGCCAGGCGGATACCTGGGATGCCGGCGCACTGCGCGGCAGTTTCAACCAGTTGCGCAAACTGAAGCAGATGTACCCGCACATCAAAGTGCTGTGGTCCTTTGGTGGCTGGACCTGGTCCGGCGGCTTCGGCCAGGCGTCGCAGAACCCGCAGGCATTCGCGGATTCCTGTTACAACCTGCTGCACGACCCGCGCTGGGACGGCGTGTTTGACGGTATCGACCTCGACTGGGAATACCCCAACGCCTGCGGTCTCAGCTGCGACAGCAGTGGCTATTCATCACTGACCAACGTCATGGCGGCCATGCGCGCGCGCTTCGGCGATGAACTGGTGACTGCGGCCATTACCGCCGACGGGACGGCCGGCGGCAAGATCGATGCGGCGGATTACGCCGGCGCCTCGCAGTACGTCGATTTCTATAACGTCATGACCTACGACTTCTTCGGCGCATTCGACGCGGATGGCCCTACCGCGCCGCATTCGGCCCTGTACGACTACCCGGGAATTCCGAATGCCGGTTTCTATTCCGACAGAGCCATTCAGGCACTGAAGAATAAGGGTGTACCGGCCAGTAAACTCAACCTGGGCATTGGCTTCTATGGCCGCGGCTGGACCGGCGTCAGTCAGTCTGCCCCGGGTGGCTCCGCAACCGGTGCCGCCGCCGGCACCTACGAGCCCGGCATCGAGGACTACAAGGTTTTGAAGAATACCTGCCCGTCAACCGGACTCGTCGCCGGCACCGCCTATGCCTTCTGCGGCAACAACTGGTGGAGCTACGACACCCCCTCTACCATCGCCGGCAAGATGCAGTACATCGCAGATCAGGACCTCGGCGGGTCTTTCTTCTGGGAACTGAGTGGTGATACCGGCAATGGCGAACTGATTGAAGCCATGCACAGCAATCAGTAAGTTGAACTGAAGTACTGCTCTGCGCGGCCTTGTGGTCCGCAGAGCAGATTGTTGCGGCAAATATCGTGAGAAAGCCATCACCCACAAATTGCCAAAAACTTGAACCAACAACTATACAGGGCTGTCGTTCATGCCGTCCTACCCCACAACCGCCTCAACGCCTCCACCACTCCGGCGGTTTGTCGACTGTCTTTTTCCGATCCATGAAGCCTATTGCCCTCAGCCCTGAGATTTTCGACGCCGAGTGCTTTCGTCAATGTATCCAACGACGGTCCTCTATCACTGCAGGGTAATCTCATCGCCTGTGCCCAGGGAATAGCAGCTTTCTGGCTACAAAACACACCTTGAATTTCGGGAGCCACTAAGTGGTATCTACCCACATGATCCAGCAAGATTGGCCAGTCATAACTGGCGTTGTGGATAACAACCAGCTGTCCTTTCAGATACTCGGCGATCTATACAGTTTTCAGACTGCCGGATTAAGAACAGGTGCCACTCGGCACGGATATGGCTCCAAAACAGTCCAGCGGCTCAACGGAAGCCACAGGTCCGCCCTATCGAGGCATACTCGTCTTCCTCACCCAAGCCTGCGCGGGGCGGCAAGCGTGACTTCCAGCCCTGCTCCAGCAAACCGCGAACCCATTGCGTATCGTTGAGATACCGCACCACACTGGACTCATAGAAAACAACGCTGGCGGGCTCTATATCACTGCGAGCATCGGCTCGTCTGGGCAGGGCACGCAACCGGGCAGAACGATTAATCTGTTCATAATCAAAGGTCCGCGTGGCAACGCGAACCATGTAAGGCGCGGCGCCGTAGGAAAGTTTGCCGGAACCATCCGCAAACAGTGTCAGGCTACATCCTCCAGAAGTCTGCGATAGGACCAGTCGCCAGGTCATCTTCTCCTCACCAGCCGGTAGCGCCGACGACAACACGAGGAAAATAAAAAGAAAAGGAGTTGCCAATTGTGGAATTTTCACCGGTTTCTCCTAGAAATGACGGACTCACGCTGAGTCGAACAGTGCAACTGTAACCAATTCAGCCTGAACAAACCCTATCGGACAACCACTCATCGAGAACCGGCTCCAGCTGCGGTGACACGGCGCTATCGCCAAACAGGTGGAGCTTGGCAAGAAATAGCAAACCGGGACTCTGTGTGTTGAATTGGCGACTCTTGAGCAGCGAGTGCGTCGCTGCGGGCAAAACTACCGTGCGGAAGTTGGGATGGGTTGCCGAAAGTGCCGCCAGCCTGTCCCGGGTGTCGACAACATCTACATTCAGGTCGTCCTCACCCAGTAACATCAACAGGGGCTTGTGCAATTGCCGGTAGTCATCCATCGCGTCGGCCTGAACGTTTTTCAGCGCAAAGCCGTAGCGATCCAGGGACATCGGTTTCTCACCCGCGTCCAGTGAGGCCAGATAAGCCTCGTAGGTCGGCATGGTCGCCAAAAAAGCCATATCGTCAATATATTGTGTTCTGGCTTCATCGATTTCGGATTCACTGGCGCCCTCCCCTTGCAGGCGAGACAGTGTCAGATACCAGCCCTGCTCTATCCAATTGATAGCAAAGCCCACACCGATAACAAAATCCACACTGGGGTTTTGGTTCGCCACCGCGGGCACAACCCAGCCGGCTTGGCTGAACCCCAACAGGCCAATTGACAGCTGATTCGGCGCGAAACGCTGCTCGATATACTCGATGGCCGCCGACACCTCCCGCTGGCGATCCTCCATGCTCTGATGCAGCCAGTTGCCGGTGGAACCGCCTATTCCCGGTTTATCCCAGGAGAGCACGGCGTAACCCCGGGCCCGCAACAATTCCCAGATCAGCGGATAGTAGCCAAAGGCCTCCCTATCGAGCGGGCCGTCACCGTGCACGGTCACAATCACGCCGCAGGGTTGGGTGTTTGTGTCAGGAGGGAGAAAAATTCCTGCGAGCCGGTTCCCGCCGCTGTGAAACGCAATGTCTTCCGCACCCAGACCGCAACCACAAAGCAGCAAGAATAGTACTATGGCAGCAACGCGCGCCTTCATCCTTCACTCCCCGAAACCGCACCGCTGTCGACCGCAAGCGATCGCAAGCGCAATTCGAAACTACCGCTGACGGTGGACTGGCGCAGCATCGAATAATGCGGCCACCCGTTTTCTCCCGTGTCCAGGCAGAATTCCAGACTATCCAGTTCATCGGAATCCATGCGGTAGCAGCTGCCCGCACGACCAAGATTCTCAACGGCGACCACATTCGCACGCCAGACCCGGTGCCCGGAAATATCGAGGATATTGACTTGTTCCGGCAACGATTCGCTGGCCAGTTGCCAGAACTCAGGCAAAAAATGCAGAGTCGAATCATAGCCGCTGTCTGGGAGGCGAATATTGCCCTCGGCGTTTTCACTATCGCCCAGCAAAATACTGGAGTAAGACACCACCTGCCCCACCAGCGGAACGGCATCCGCAACAGCTGCGAAGGCAAATCCAACAAACTGTGCATCTTCCTTTTCGGACAGGCTTTCCACCGGCGAACGGATGGCCCAGAGTTCACCACCGACCGATTCGATACGCGACCAATAGGCAGCCTTTCCCCGTTGCTGTTTTGTATCCGCCAACTGTAGTCGGCCCAAAGGGTCGTAGCGTTCGCTGCGTGAGATGCTCACTTCGACAGCTTTATCAATAGCAGGCTCAGTGTATACAACCGTTTCCTGTACCTCAGTACTGCTGCCTAACTTATCGACCTGCCGGGACACAGTGCCGACGATATCGCCATCAAGATAGAAGTCGTACTCATAGCGCCATCCTTCAGCCAACGTTTTCGCGGGCAACATCGCCAGCGGTGCAATCAAAAGTAAGACGACCAGGAAAGGCGCCGTACCGCCAATCGAGCAGTTACTGTTCTTAATATTCCACATTCCTCGCGTTCCTTGTTGATGTTTCACCGGTGTGCGACTCAGTGCGGTCAATCTACAATTGAACAGGCCTTTAAATCAAGTATATACTTGATTTAATTATCGCCGGGATATGTCATGAACAATCAGACGGAATCTACCCAACCAAACAAGCTTTACCGCAGCGCAGTTATTGACCTTCAATCAATACGCACGCGCTATGACCAGTTTGGTCATGATGCCGACCCAGCGGTGCTTCTGGTGCACGGTCTCGGCGCTCAGCGTATCGCCTGGCACGATGACTTCTGTGCGTCCCTCTCGGACCAGGGTTACCGTGTCATTCGCTTTGACAACCGTGACATTGGCCAGGCGAGCCGTTTCGACGCCCTAGGCCCGCCCAATCTGCTGTGGATACTGCTTGCCAGTAAAATCGGCTTACCGTGCCGCGCGCCCTACACGCTGCGCGACATGGCGAGGGATTGCATCGACCTGCTGGACACTCTCGGTATTGATCGCTGTTTTCTGATGGGGGCCTCCATGGGGGGCATGATCGCCCAGCACTTGGCAGACCTGGCGCCGGAGCGAATATTTAAGCTGGTTTGCATTATGTCCAGCTCCGGTCGCAAAGGCCTGCCCGGGCCGGAGAAAGCGGTACGCAAGCTGTTGCTTTCCGCACCCACATCGCCGGGAAAACAAGCGAGGATCACTCACGATCTTGCTTTCTGGAAGCTGATTGCGAGTAAGCGCTACCCGCCTGATCCCGATGAGCTTCGCGACTTTGTTGTTACCAGTGTCGAGCGCGATCACCCAAACCTTCACGGTGTCGAACGCCAGTTTTGCGCCATCCTCGCGGACGGCTCACGGACTGAGATACTCGCCGGCCTGCAACTGCCCTGCCTGGTGATACACGGTGACGAGGACCGGCTAATTCCGCCGGCCTGTGGCTGGGACGTGGCCAACACAATTCCCAATGCCCGATATTTACTGGTTGAGGGCATGGGGCACGACCTCCCCTCAGCACTGCACCAGAACCTTGTGGCCCACATTCACGCCTTCTTCGAACAAGAGTGAGCGAGTCAAAAAATAACAGCGTGGAGCAACTGTTCCAGCAATTCCAACAGCATGGCGAACGCGGTAACAAGACACAGAGGCGTGAGCTAATAGCGCAACCCCCTGCTTATCCAGGGCTGCAGGCGCCGTTGCACTGGAGTACTCCACACCTACAGGGGACGATAGGCCTGCCGTGTGTGGCTCAACAGGCACTCGACGTAATTGTTTTTATCAAATCCCTGCTCCATATGGATGTGATCGGCCAGGCGCAGAAAGAAATCGTCAGGATCGACGCAGGCTTCAGGAGCCATAACACCACGCCGTTGAATCTGGCCGTCCAACAGCATCCCGACAATGATCGCCGTGGGTACGCAGGTCGAATGCGCCATGTCGTCCGCCTTGGGCTTGCCCCGCAGATGCACCCCTACCAGACTCGTCTTCCCATACCGCCCCGCCCCCCTGGCTACCGCGCCGAGTGACGGCAAGAAACTGCGAAGTACGTCCTTCGCGCCGTGCGCGAAATACTGGGCAATATCCCCCAACCCCTGCCCGTTATCGGATAGCATGCGTGTCAACTCGACACTGGCATCGTAGATCGACTGCTGATCGCCCTCCACCACCCTTGCCGCCGCCTTTTCCAGAGCGTAAATGACGTAGCCCGGCATATTCATCAGGTTATAGGATTGTTTGATACCGGGGTAAGTCCGCGGGAGAGTGATGGGTTCCGGGTGGCCCAGGATATGGCAGCGATCAGCGCCTCTGCCCGGAAATTCCAGCTTAACCGCTTGCAAAGGCTCAACCTCGCAGATACCACCACTCCTGTATACCTTGACCTGTCCTGATACCTGCTGGACCCAGTGTAGCGTGGCCGCCGCCGGCCCGGAGGCACTGCTTCCGAGCTCGGTCCCTTCATCGTCGCTCAGGGGGCCACCACTTCCCCAGAAGGTATAAATCTCTGTTGCCTGTGGCAGTAGCTGCATCGCTTTCGCCGCCAGCAGATTGGAAGTCCCCGGACTCGCCCCTGCGCCGATAATCGCGGTGATCCCCGCTGCCTTCGCCTGATCGTCCAGCGACAACATCTCCAGCGTTGGCTCCGGGTCGTCACAGATATCGATATAGTGAACACCGGCCTCAATCGCCGCGGACAGCACACGGGGACCGAACAGATAGTAGGGCCCAACTGTTGACACCACGATATCGCAAGCTCGCAATGCCGCAGCCAGTGACTGATCGCTGCGCACATCAACCTCAATAGCCCTGGCCTTCGGCCCCAGGGATTTCGCGAATAGCTTCGCTTTGACGAAGTCGATATCCGCTATCACCACCTCAGATACCTTCGACTCGCCGACGATTTCACGCACCGCCACCTTGCCCATATCACCGCAACCGCCCAAAGCCAGAATTTTCATAGATTACCCTTCCTCACGCTGGAGTGAACTGCATGTTAGGGATGGAAAATATTATTATCAAGCTTTTACTTGATGATAATTCAAAGCGGAGATTATCCTAGCGCACGGCATTCAGACCAGCGTTCTCGTGGCGCTCACCAAAGAGGAATGATCAAGATGACGCAGTCACCCCTGTATTTCGACGTACTTATTGTCGGCGCCGGAATCTCTGGCATCGGCGCCGCCTGTCACCTGCGGCGCCGATGTCCAAGCCTGTCTTTCGCCATCTTGGAAATGCGCTCCGATCTAGGCGGCACATGGGACCTTTTTCGCTACCCCGGAATCCGCTCGGACTCCGACATGTACACACTCGGGTATTCGTTCAGACCCTGGCCCGAACCCAAGGCAATCGCCGAGGGCAAGGATATCAAGCGCTATATTCGCGATACCGCCAGGGAGGTGGGAGTGGAACAGCACATTCGATATCGGCACAAAGTGCTGGCTGCGAACTGGCACAGTGAGAAGTGCCTGTGGCAAGTGAATGTCGATACAGGCGAGAACATGTCCACGATATATGAAGCGCGTTTTCTCTTCTCATGTTCGGGCTATTACGACTATGAGAGTGGCTATAAACCGGACTTCACTAACGAGGCGAAATTTTCCGGCCCGGTCGTTCACACGCAGGACTGGGATCCCGCACTAGACTGGCGCGACAAACGCATCGTGGTAATTGGTTCGGGAGCCACCGCCATTACTCTGGTGCCAGCATTGGCCAAGGAAGCAAAGGAAGTGGTCATGTTGCAGCGATCACCGGGTTACGTGGCAAGCACCACCTCAAAGGATCCGTGGGTAGACCCGCTATCAAAGTTTCTGCCTGAATCGCTGGTGTATCGCATACTGCGGTGGAAGCATATCTCATTGTCGATCGTCCTCTACCAACTGGCCAAAGCCTTTCCCGAGCAGTCCGCGACAATACTGATCAATGGCGTGCGCGAAGCCCTCGCAGGGCACTGCGATGTCGACCAGCATTTCAGGCCCCACTATAACCCCTGGGACCAGCGGGTCTGCGTGGTGCCGGAGAGCGACTTTTTCCTGGCAATCAAGGAGAAAAAGGCCTCCGTTGTGACCGGCCACATCGAGCGCTTCACACCCGATGGCATTCTGCTGACATCCGGTGAAAACCTTGAAGCCGATATCATCGTCGTCGCCACCGGGCTCAAACTGAAGGCGCTGGGTGGCGTGACTCTGCAGGTGGACAGCCGGGACATCCCGGCATCGGACTGTACGAGTTACAAGGGCATGATGCTCTCCGGCATTCCCAACTTTTTCCTATTCATGGGCTACAGCAACGCCAGTTGGACCCTGAAAACCGATCTCACCGCGCGCTACGCCTGCCGATTGATCAAGCACCTGGACAAAAAGGGTTACCACTACGCAAAACCCAACCAGCCAGATTCAACCGTCGCCGAGCAGGATATTATGCCGCTGTCCGCAGGATATATTTTGCGGGGCAAGCACCTGCTGCCGAGGCAGGGCAACAAGCACCCGTGGAAGATCTATCAAAACTACTTCCTGGACTGGCTCAGCCTCGAACTATCCCCGGTGATCGGCAACGAATTGAGCGTGGGGCAACGACCATCAAACAGCGACTGGAAAAATCTTGAGTAACTGAGGAAGCGACCGTGAGGAAAAGTCGATACAGATGGATTATTTTGCCATTCGCCGGATTACTGGCATCCTGCAGCTCCATGTTCGATGAACTGCTGTTCAAACTGGGTCAGCGCCCGCAGAAGCCCAGTGAAAGGTTATACAATATCGTCCAAGTGAAGTTCATCAACCCTTGGGACGGTACCGAACTCAGCGGAGAGTTGACCTACCCAGCGGAAGGAAAATGACGAGCGCGTTATCGACCAGATAGATAGTTGGGTGAGGTCAATGCCGAATTAGGGCGACCATCATTTCCGCACAATGCTCGGCAATGGCCGGGTATTCGGATTCGTCCATATCCGCCGCGATGCTGATCGCACCCCAAATACTGACCAGCATAAAGGCGGATGGTATCGGCAAACGGGATTCTTCCGTCTCGGGCCGATGTGCAAGGATATCCTCGGCATAGGCAGTGATTGAACGTTCGACGATGTCATTGTCCAGTGCCAGGAGATTTTTCCGCGTTTTTATCGCGCGTTCCAATTCCACCGCGGCCCGGGGTGGAAAGCCGTCGATACGCAACAAATCCAGCACATAGTGCTTATAGGCCGCCCTGAGTTTATGCGCTTTATGACGGTCTTCACGGTGCTTTTCCGCCACGGTGCTCAATTGCTCGAACCACCGTGTATACAGGGCGTGAAGTATCGAATCCTTATTGGGAAAATAGTGGTAAAGGGTCGAGATATTAATACCGCAGTCGAGTGCGATACGATTGGTATTCAGCGCCTCAACCCCTTCCCTTGTGATGACGTCCAGGGAAATTTCCAGAATCCTGTTGAAGGTATTCAGCGCTCGCCCCTTCTCCGGCTGGTAATAATCGATTGTCTCTGCTTGTCGCGAGGTTTTGCCCACCGTAAATCTCCCTAGGATGCGCTGCAATGCATACCGTGGTTTTCACCGGCGCGATTGTAGCACAAGTCCCCAAAGCCACTTATCAAGCTTTTACTCTCTCTCGTGCCTGAGCGGCGCTACGGTACCGGACAGTGCTCAACAGATCTTATGGCCCGCGGAGCAGATCGCCGCCCATGGGAAATCAGGCACACAAATAATGCCTCAGGGCGAAGTCACAGGCTGGGCAGACAGCGCTGCGCGCTGGAAAGCCGCTGCGCCAAGTGCGATCAATTCATCGCGAACACGCGCTGCGGGCAGGTTCGTGTCATCGCCGTATTTGACAATGAGCAACATTGGCTCATCGTAAATAAACAGGTTGATCTGCGAATCGCTATCTACAGTCAGGTGAGCCTCTTCTCCAATTCCCGGGATGGCCTCGGCGTTTTTCAGGGCCTCGGCAAACACACCCTCAAAAAGTGGGCGGGGATATTCATAGTACACGGGTAGCGAGATAGACATGACACCGCCGGGCGATTCCCGCCAGATACAACTTGTGGCGTCAGACAGCTGCCACCCTGCTTGACCGACGTCAACGCGATCTGTGATGCGCGCGGGCTCACCGCCAAAAACCGTCGAAACCTCGGCCAGACTCACAAGATCACAGGCGTTGTCACCAAGGTGCGGCTCTGGAACCTCTTCATCCACGAACTCTTCGTCATCGGAAAAATCCTGTTCGACCGTTTCTTCATCGACAATATCTTCTGAATTTCGGTCGCCGTGACCACATCCACTTACCACGCAGCCCAACATCAAACCGAATACCAGCCACAAGGTCGCCTTCTGCAAGCCTTTCATGGAAATCCCTTCTTATGCGTTTGTGCGAAAGCGAAAAAATACCAAAAATGGCGGGTTATCCCTAATGAATTTTCAGTATTGTATGCCGCTCTCCCGTGTTCCCACCGAGGATACCCATTTCCAGAGCGGGGAAAATCGCGACCGTGAGCCCTACGTCGGCACTGATTCCGGGCCGCTGCAGGTGTTTTGAGAGAGTAAAGTGAGAGGGGAACTGCAAACTCCAATTACTCTCTAGTTTAGTTCTACTAGAGTGAAATTCGCAGCCCCAAATTCCAAAGTCAGCGGATATCAAAAACCTGACCGTGGAGAAGTGTTATCTCCCGATCTGAAGAAGTTATTGGAACCATTTTGCCATTCGATACCGCCATTGGGATTTTGCTCCTCCCGTTTCAGGCATTTCCACTCAATAGGCTGATTGGATGGTAAATTGATCAGCCCATTCCAGGTAGGATAGCCATCTGGATTGAGCTTTTGTGCCCTGGCGGGGTCCCAACTGCCAAGCTCGTCTACGTTTCCGACCACGTATACGCTCTGCCCCCAGTAGGAGTAACCGTTGTAGCAGGTAAAGTGAGTATCGATGCGACTCCCGCCGGAACTACCACCGGAACCACTACTGGAACTACTACCGGAAGAACTGCTACTGGAACCACCACCCGATGAGCTACTGCTTGAGGTGTTGCAATCGTCGATGCAGGGTTCGCCAACGCGCGCTCCCACATGAATGGCGGAAGCATTGCGGTAATAGACACTGAAGTTGGCATTACCGTTACTATCCACAGTAACGGTTGACCCACTACATTCACCGGTGATCCTGTTGAAATCACCCTGAATAATGTCGCAGTACTGCCCCTCAGGCATTCCCGTCTGGAAACTACGGCGGAGGTCGTAACCCTCCATGTTGAGCACGACAAAGCCCAGTCCGCCACGCCCCCACGCCATCTGATTGCTGCCGTTATCCCAATAGTCAGTGACGCCCCAGTGCGCGGCAGTATGGTTGCGGAATCCCACCATGTTTGCAATTTCACGGTTGCGGTGTTCGCATAACCAGCCATTGCTGCAACTGCTTGCGCCGGATGAGGGCGGCCCCTGATCATGATCGTGCCAATCATAGCTTGACATTACTTTGGGATAGCCATAAGGCCAACCCAGCATAAATACGTGTGCCAGATTATTTGCGTAGTTACCATCTTTGTGGGTAATAATGTCTGCGGTTTTTTGGCGCTGGTTGTCGTGATTGGCAACAAAGACGACAGCGTCCTCGCTCGGCAGCCAACCTGACCATGTACCGATGTTACTAATTTCCCGCAACGGTCCACGAAGTTTAAAATAGTGCCCCATTGTATTGGTAAAATTAAATTCAGTGACATCACCGATCCAGCTGTAATCACCGGGTTGAACGGGTTCTCCACCAGCGCCGATTACCTCTTGGAAAATATACGGGTTTCCTGTCAGCCGGCTTTTTATTCCATTAATATCTTCCGCAGGAATATGTTTTGCTGCGTCAATCCGGAAGCCGGCGACACCGAGACTGGTGAGGTCATTCAAGTAGTCGGCGATCTTTTGCTGTACGTAGGCGGATCCGGTTTTCAGGTCATTCAACCCAACCAAGTCGCAGTGTTGAATAGACCAGGCATTACCGTAATCAATATCTGAAGTACAGCTGTTGAAATGCTCATAACTATAAGGAACTTCAGGGAAATTTCTATCCCACGCTGCCATATGGTTAATAATTGCATCCACATAGATATCGACGCCTACGGCCTTGCAGCGACTTACCATGTCAGAAAACTGCGAACGGTTTCCAGATCTGCCTTCAATCTGGTAACTCACTGGTTGGTAACGAGTCCACCACTGGGTTCCACTGATAGACTTCTGAGGAGGCGAAACCTGGACCGCGCTAAATCCTTTTGGCCCGAGCACATTTTCGCATTCTGATGCAATATCTTCCCACTGCCATTCGAACAAATGAACGAACGCTGTCCTTGGTGTATTGGCACTGACTGCGGCACAAGAAGACGCAAGTAACAGTGATCCCACCATCGCTTTTATGGGTTTCATTCTAATCACCTTGTTATTCGGATTTTTAAGTGAAAGGCCCAGTTATTATCAGTTAACTTTTGGGCCCGAGCCTGAACAACAAACTTCTCAGGAAATATCCCGTTGGGGACAGTTGGGCAAGCTACATAGAGGGAAGCAGAAGGGAATCCCCCCTGCTCCGAGGGGGGGAGAGGTGAAAGAGTGAGGCGTAGTTTACTTAGATGCCAAACCTCAAATCCCTAAATGAAAAATCCGTGATGGTACGAACGGCAGAGGAAAATCTACGCCACCTGGGCGCTAAGTCATTGGACCTACCTTCGTGGCTACAGCCAACGCGGGTTAGCCTTGCTCAACGATCTGGCAAGGAAAGGGACTCTGGACGGTAGCGGCGATAACAACCGACACTATTCTCACGGGTGGCAGTCTCGGCTGCCATCGTGGAGAGCATGATTCCCGCCGACCCTCAAACCACGCCAGGTGCGGTGAGACTGCAATATTGCCCTTTAAAATACAGCAGTGGCTGCGCCGCAGCAGTTTTTTGCAGGTCTAAGGCTTTCACTTCACCGATCACGATCATATGATCACCGGCCGCGTGTTCGGCATGAATTTCGCAGTCAAGCCAGTGCAGGCTGCCGTCAATAATCGGATTACCCAGCAGCGACTTCCGCCATTCAACTCCCCGCCACTTGTCCGCGCCCTGCCGTGCGAACTGGTTGGAAATCCCCACCTGCTCTCCTGACAGGATATTGACCGCGAACCGCCCTGCCCGGCGAATTTTCGGATAGCTGTACGAACTGGACATAACGCTGAATGATACCAGAGGCGGGCTCATCGACACGCTATAGAACGACTGGCAAGTGAAGCCAATCGGCTCGTCGCCAATATGTGATGTAATCACCGTGATACCGGATGCATAGTTCCCGAGCGCTTCACGAAAGCGCACTGGCTCGATGGACGTCTCGATAGCAGTATTAGGAAGTGACATGGTAGGTCCTGAATATTAGATGCAGTTTCAAATTCTAGAGCGAGAGTTCTTCCCGGACGATTTCTGCACCTGCACTTAGAGCATTCAGCTTGCCTCTTGCGACCTGACGAGATAAAGGCGCCATACCGCAGTTGGTACAAGGATAGAGCTTATCAGCATCTACAAACTGAAGTGCTTTTCGTAGCGTATTGGCTACCTCCTCAGGAGTTTCAATGGTATTGGTTGCCACATCAATGGCCCCAACCATTACCTTTTTACCTCGAATGAGTTCAAGCAGATCCATCGGAACACGAGAGTTGTGACATTCCAGTGAGATCAGATCGATATTGGATTTCTGCAGCTTTGGAAACGCCTCTTCATATTGCCGCCACTCTGAACCCAGAGTTTTTTTCCAATCTGTATTGGCTTTGATGCCATAGCCATAGCAAATATGTACGGCGGTTTCACACTTCAACCCTTCAATGGCTTTCTCCAAGGTGGCGACACCCCAGTCATTTACCTCATCAAAGAACACATTAAACGCAGGCTCATCAAACTGGATAATATCAACACCTGCGGCCTCCAGTTCTCTGGCCTCCTGGTTGAGAATCTTGGCAAACTCCCAGGCGAGCTTTTCACGGCTCTTATAGTGACCGTCATAGAGCGTATCGATCATTGTCATGGGGCCTGGCAGGGCCCACTTGATAGGTTGCGTGGTTTGCTGACGCAAAAACCTGGCATCGTCAACAAAAACCGGCTTTTGGCGAGACACTGCGCCAACGACCGTGGGCACACTCGCATCGTAACGGTCACGAATTCTGACTGTCTCACGCTTCTCGAAATCAACGCCGTTGAGGTGCTCAATAAACGTAGTAACAAAATGTTGGCGTGTTTGCTCGCCGTCACTGACGATATCGATGCCGGCTTGCTGTTGCTCTTGCAATGCCAAACGCAAAGCATCCTGCTTGCCCTCAACCAACTGATCATCCTGCAACTTCCAGGGCGACCAGAGCTTCTCGGGCTCTGCAAGCCAGGACGGTTTAGGCAAGCTGCCAGCGCTTGAAGTCGGAAACAATTTCTTCATAACAAATAATCTTATCTATATTGCCTATATCAAGCGGCGTAATTCGCAGCCCATTGTTCGAGAATGTCTTTATATGGCTTGATGAACTGCTCTTCCGTAAACTTCCCTTGCTTGATTGCCAACTGGCTTCGTTCTTCTCGATCGTAATCAACCTGCGTCAGCGAATAATCCTGATTCTTCAAACTCGGCTGATAGAGCTTCCCCGCTGCAGAATTTGCATTGTAAATTTCAGGTCGGTAGATCTTTTGAAAGGTTTCCATCGTGCTAATGGTACTGATAAGTTCAATATTCGTGTAATCGCCAAGCAAATCACCTTGGAAATAAAATGCCAAAGGTGCAGCGCTATTGGGAGGCATGAAATAGCGAACCTGCAGGCCCATTTTAGCGAAATATTCATCAGTCACAGAATATTCATCTTGCTGGTACTCAACACCCAACACCGGATGCTGATTTTCGGTCCGATGATACGTCTTGCTACTTGAGACACTCAGACAAATAACAGGTGGCTTGCTGAAATTATCCTGATAAGCCTTTGAGTTCAGAAAAGACTTAAATATTTTTCCGTGAAGATCGCCGTAGCCCTGCGGGAGGCTGAACTGGGACTGATTCTTGTTGTGCTCCAGCAGTAATACGCTGAAATCATAATCCCGCACATATGAGGAAAAATTGTTCCCCACAATGCCTTCAATGCGCTTATTACTCTTGTGGTCAACAATATTCGTTTTCAGTATTTCAATCGTGGGGAAGGTCTCACCATTACCTTCAACATCAATATCAACAGATATGATTTCGAGTTCAACGGAATAGCGATCTGCCTTGGGGTTGTCCCAATGCGCCAGGGTATTGAAACGATTATCGATCATCCTCAAGGCGTTGCGCAGGTTGTCTTGACGGCGCTCCCCTCTAGCCAGATTGGCGAAGTTGGTGGTGATGCGCGAGTTGTCCGATGGATGGTAGTTTTCGTCGAAACAAATGCTCTTGATGGTGAATGTAAACTCTTTACTCATTGCGATCCGGTATCCTGGTTCCTGCGATAAAACCTGAATTCATTTCTTGTCTTTCAGAGTTTTACAACGTTTCTGGCTTTCTCCTGGCGGCCTTTCTATCGGTCACCGCTAAGGGATGCGCGCATTCTATGCCGGGTCGTAGTTGAATAAAATTGAATATATCTCACCCAATCATTAGTTATATTCATGATCTAGTCTGCACCTTTACAGAACACTGCAATGCGGATGAGTTGCCCCTGTTTCGCTGCTTAACGGCAAACCGCAATAGGTTGGCTGGAGTAAGAAGATGAAGGGTTGCTTTGGTTAACGGTTGCCAAAGAGCCGCTGATTGCGCCACGCCACAGTGCACCGGCGGCCGTCAGGCAAGTTTCAGGAGAGGAACTCGCGGGAAGTAACGGTGCAACACCTGCGCCGCTGCCTCAAATCCCCCTTCGCGGACGACGGCGGTAAAGCACTGCAGGTACTGACCGGCTTGGCGCTGTTGTCGTCTTTTCTTCCCATGTTTGCCCACGCAGACACACAATCCGATCCTGTCGCCAGCAAGTCGGTGGCGTCGGGTGACTCGGGCCTATCATTCATTACCACCGGGGATAACACGCGCATCGCCTACCGTCTGGATGGCCCCGATGACAAGCCTGTGCTCGTGCTATCGAACTCCATCGGCACAACGATGCGGATGTGGGACCGCCAGATTCCGGAGCTGACCAAGCATTTTCGGGTACTGCGATACGACACGCGCGGACACGGCGCGTCGGATGTTCCGGCGGGGGCCTATTCGATAGGCCGACTCGGGAGGGACGTAATAGAACTACTGAATAAACTTGAGGTGGAACGCGCTCACTTCCTCGGCCTTTCGCTCGGAGGCTTTATTGGGCAGTGGCTGGGTATCCATGCACCCGAACGCATTGATCGTTTGATTCTCAGTAATACAGCCCCCTATTTAGGGCCGGCGGAACAGTGGGACGAGGCCATCAGTTCGATATTGCAGGCCGAGGACATGCAAGAGACCGCAAATATGTTTCTGCACAACTGGTTTCCGGCACAAATGCTTGAGAATGGCACGCCTGTGGTTGAGGAATTCCGTTCGACATTGCTGGCAATGAACCCGGAGGGGCTTGCGGGCAACTTTGCGGTTGTCCGCGATACGGACATGCGGCGGACTATCACCCTAATCGATCGGCCAACACTGATTATTGCGGGTGAGCACGATACCGTTACCGCGGCCAGCTACAGTGAAGCGATGGCAACCGCGATTCCGAACGCGCAGATATTGGTGCTTCCCGCCGTGCACCTCTCCAACATCGAGAGGCCGGCGGAATTTATGAAAGCGGTGCTGGAGTTCCTTCAAGTTCCCGGTGCCGGCGCATAACAGTACTGTTGTTGGGATTGAGCCTGAGCTGCTAGGGATTTGCCGCCCCCAAGTAAATTGCTGTCGCTGTGCAGCAGCTCAGGCAGAAGCCTCAGCTGCGATGCCAACCAGTGCCAATTACTCCCACTCAATCGTCGCCGGCGGCTTGCTGGAAACGTCGTAGGTGACCCGCGAAATGTGCTCGATCTCGTTGATGATGCGGTTGGACACTTTCTCGATCAGCTCATACGGCAGGTGCGCCCAGCGTGCGGTCATAAAGTCCACAGTCTCCACCGCGCGCAGTGCCACCACGTACTCGTACCGGCGGCCGTCGCCCACCACGCCCACGGACTTGACCGGCAGGAACACCACGAAGGCCTGGCTGGTTTTGTGGTACCAGTCCGCATTGTGCAATTCCTCGATAAAGATCGCGTCCGCTTCGCGCAGGATGTCCGCGTACTCTTTTTTCACTTCACCGAGGATGCGCACACCGAGGCCCGGGCCCGGGAAGGGGTGACGGTAGACCATGTCGTAAGGCAGGCCCAGCTCAAGGCCGATCTTGCGCACTTCGTCCTTGAACAGTTCGCGCAGCGGCTCCACCAGTTCAAACGCCATGTCTTCCGGCAGGCCGCCTACGTTGTGGTGGGATTTGATCACGTGCGCCTTGCCGGTTTTGGCGGCGGCGGACTCGATCACATCCGGGTAGATGGTGCCCTGAGCCAGGAATTTCACGTCCTGGAGTGCGGAGGCTTCTTTGTCGAAAATTTCGATAAAGGTGTTGCCGATGATCTTGCGCTTGGCTTCCGGCTCGTCGACGCCGGCGAGGCGGGACAGGAAGGCCTCTTCCGCATCAGAGCGGATAACGCGCACGCCCATGTTATCGGCGAACATCTGCATCACCTGGTCGCCTTCGTTTTTGCGCAGCAGGCCGTTGTCCACGAACACACAGGTCAACTGGTCACCGATGGCCTTGTGCAGCAGTGCCGCCACTACGGAGCTGTCGACACCACCAGACAGGCCCAGCAGTACTTTCGAGCTGCCAACCTGCGCGCGCACCTTGGCGATGGAGTCCTCGATGATGTTCTCCGGGGTCCACAGTTTTTCGCAGCCGCACAGTTCGATGACGAAGTGCTCGTAAATGCGGGTGCCCTGTAATGTGTGGGTCACTTCCGGGTGGAACTGCACACCGAAGAAATTCTTTTCTGCGTGGTACATACCGGCGATCGGGCAGGACGGGGTGGAAGCCATCAGCGCGAAGCCCTCTGGCATTTTCACCACCTTGTCGCCGTGGCTCATCCACACGTCCAGCAGCGCCTTGCCGCTGTCGTCCAGATGGTCCTTTATGTCGTGCAACAGTGCGGACTGCCCTTCCACGGTCACCTGCGCGTAACCGAATTCGCGCACGTTGCTGCCTTCCACCGCACCGCCCAGCTGGTGCGCCATGGTTTGCATGCCGTAACAGATACCCAGCACCGGTACGCCCAGCTCGAACACGGCCTGCGGCGCGCGCGGGGAGCCCTCTTCCGGCACGGATTCCGGGCCGCCGGCCAGGATGATGCCCTTGGGCGCGTATTCACGGATTTCCTCGTCGCTCATGTCGAAGGCACGGATCTCGGAAAACACACCCAGTTCGCGCACGCGACGGGCGATCAGCTGGGTGTACTGGGAACCGAAGTCGAGGATCAGGATTCGGCTGGAATGGATATCTTGGCTCATGGCTTACTCGTAACGGTTTTATAAACGGCAAACGGACCATGAGAGGTCCGTTTGCGGTTCACTTGAAAGTGCACTTCTAGTCTTTTGGCCGAGACCGGGCCCCGGCTGGGAATCGTCTTATCAGCGGCCACCCACGGGGTAGTTCGGCGCTTCCTTGGTGATCTGCACGTCGTGCACATGGGACTCGCCCATGCCCGCGGCGGTTACCCGCACAAACTGCGGTTTGGTGCGCATGGTTTCCATATCCACGCTGCCGGTGTAACCCATGGCGGAGCGCAGGCCACCCATCATCTGGTGCACGATGGCGGAAATCGGGCCTTTGTACGGCACGCGACCTTCGATGCCTTCCGGTACCAGTTTTTCCGCGCCCTTGCTGGCGTCCTGGAAATAGCGGTCGGAAGAACCCTGAGTGCGGGACATGGCACCAAGGGAGCCCATGCCGCGGTAGGACTTGTAGGTACGCCCCTGATACAGCTCCACCTCACCCGGCGCCTCTTCGGTACCGGCAAACATGGAACCCATCATCACGGCGTAGGCGCCGGCGGCCACTGCCTTGGAGATATCGCCGGAGAAGCGGATACCGCCGTCGGCAATCAGCGGTACGCCGGTGCCTTCCAGCGCCTTAGCCACTTCGGCAATGGCGGAGACCTGGGGCACGCCGATACCGGTAACGATACGGGTGGTACAGATGGAGCCGGGGCCAATGCCCACTTTGACCGCATCCGCACCGGCTTCCGCCAGGGCGATGGCCGCCTCCGCGGTAGCGATGTTGCCGCCGATCACATCCACCTGCGGATGCATTTCCTTGATGCGACGCACGCGGTCAATCACGTTCTTGCTGTGGCCGTGGGCGGTGTCCACCACCAGCACGTCCACGCCCGCCTCCACCAGCGCCGCGACGCGGTCGTCGGTGTCCGGGCTGGTGCCGACAGAGGCGCCCACGCGCAGGCGGCCGTCGCTGTCTTTACAGGAATTCGGATACTTCTCGGCCTTGTTGTAATCCTTGACGGTAATCAGGCCCTTGAGGTGGAACTGGTCGTTCACCACCAGCACCTTTTCGATGCGGTGCTTGTGCAGCAGCTCGCGCACTTCAGACGGAGCGGCACCTTCATCGCAGGTTACGAGCCGCTCTTTCGGCGTCATGATACTGGCAACGGAAACGTCCAGATTGGTCTGAAAGCGCACGTCGCGGCTGGTGACGATACCCACCAGGTCACCCTTATTCATCACCGGTACGCCGGAAATATTGTGGTGGGTGGTGAGCGCGATCAGCTCGCGGACCGTGGCGTCGGCTTCGATGGTGATGGGATCTTTCACCACCCCGGCCTCGAATTTTTTCACCGCGCGCACTTCCAGAGCCTGTTCCTCGATGGACATGCTCTTGTGGATGATCCCGATACCGCCTTCCTGGGCCAGCGCAATGGCCAGACGGGATTCGGTCACGGTATCCATGGCGGCGGACACCAGAGGAATATTCAGGGTGATGTTGCGAGACAGCTTGGTCTTCAGGGAAACATCCTTGGCGGTGACCTCGGAGTAACCGGGCACAAGCAGGACGTCGTCGAAAGTGAGGGCTTCGCGCGCGATGCGCAGAGATTCAGACATGGACACTCAAACCTCAAACTGAGCGGGAATGGGTATCGGCGCGATTATAGCCACATTGCGCCCGGAAGCAAAAGACTATTTGCCGTGGATGGGCAAAACTCTTTACCCGAAAGGACTTACTTGCAATATTGGCCGCCCAGATCACACCCCATGAGAATGAAATGCCAGATTTCCCACCAGTTATGCCCACTTCCCGATCCCCGCTGCCCACCGACGGGCGGCCCGTCCTGACGGTCAGCGATCTCAACCGGGAGGTGAAGCAACTGCTGGAGGGCAGTGTACCGCTGTTGTGGGTAAGCGGAGAGATCTCCAATTTCGCCGCGCCCAGTTCCGGGCACTGGTATTTCACCCTCAAGGATGCCCGCGCCCAGGTGCGCTGCGCCATGTTCCGGGGGCGCAACCAGATGGTCCGGTTCCGGCCGGCTAATGGCCGCGAAGTGCTCGCCCGCGCCCGTGTCAGCCTGTATGAGGGCCGCGGGGAATTCCAGCTGATCATCGAGCACCTCGAAGAGGCGGGATTCGGCGCCCTGATGCGCCAGCTGGAGGAGCTGAAGGCCAAGCTGCAGGCGGAGGGATTGTTCGACCTCGCACGCAAAAAGCCCCTGCCCTACCTGCCCGCCACGATTGGCATCATCACCTCCCCCACCGGAGCCGCGGTGCGGGACATGATCCAGGTGCTGGGGCGGCGCTACCCGGCGGCAAAAATCGAACTGATCCCGGTGCAGGTGCAGGGACAGGGCTCCGCGCAGCAGATCGCACGCGCTATTGAGCTCGCAGGCCGTCTGCAGCGGCACGACCTGTTGATTGTGGGACGCGGTGGTGGCTCGCTGGAAGATTTGTGGTCCTTCAATGAAGAGATTGTCGCGCGCGCGCTGGCAGCCTGCCCCATCCCCACCATCTCCGCGGTGGGCCATGAGACCGATACCACCATTGCCGACCTCGTGGCCGACGTGCGCGCACCCACCCCGTCCGCTGCTGCTGAGATCGCCAGTGCCAATGCCGCCGCGCTCAGCGAAGAGATCGACGGGATCCGCTGGCGGCTGACGCGCACCATGGAACTGCAGCTGCGCCATCTGCGCCAGCAGGTGCAACTGGTGAGCAATCGCTTGCGCCACCCGCGCGAGCAGCTGCAGAACCGTGCGCAGCAACTGGACCACCTGGAAATGCGCTTGCGCGCGGCCATTCGGCTGCGCACAAGCGGCAATGCACAACGCCTGGCACAATTGGAACGCGCGCTTGCCCAGGTACACCCCCGCCACCGTATCGAGCGTGCGCAGGTCCAGCTGAAACAGCATACACAGCGCCTGCGCAAATCCGCGCTGGCACTGCTGCAACACAAACAGGAGCAGATTGCGCACACCGGCCAGTTGCTGCACAGCGTCAGCCCGCTGGCGATACTGGAGCGCGGTTACGCCATTGTCCGGGATGACCACAATCAGGTCCTCCGACGCGCCCAGGACACCTACTCCGGGCAGAGAATCCACGCCAAACTCGCAGAAGGGGAAATTACCGCGGTGGTTGAGTAAAACCACCGTTTTTTTCCAGCAACCATCCGCTCCGCCGGCACCTTAGGATTACACCGTCGCTTCTGCCGGAGAGAGCGGAGTAATCCATGGTCGAAAAGCACTCCCATTCGATTCTGCTGTCCACAATTATCGTCGCCGCAATCACCCTACTGTTCACCGCCGGGTGCGAAAACAGAGACCCAAATAACGAGAAGACCGGAGCACGGGCCCTGAAGACACCGCGGGAATACCACGTGGAAAAGGATACCCGCTTCGAAAACTACACCGAGTCCGGCGATCTAAAGGCCATTAAAAAACGGGGAACTATCCGCTTTATCACGCTCGCCGCGAACGAAGGAGATCTGCTTCCCCGCGCCGCTATTGTCACCCAACTGCACTACGAGCTGGCGACAGATCTCGCCAAGAGACTCAAGCTCACCCCTCGCTGGCTGGCCGCGGCCTCGCCGGAACAGGCCCTGCAGATGATTCAGAGTGGGCGAGCCGATGTCTTCACCGGCAATCTCACCCGCACTAAACAGCGCGAGCAGAAATTTGCGTTGTCAGAGACCATTACCAGATCCCGGCAGCAACTGGTAAGCGGAGTAAACGGCCCCGACATCAGCAACCCTTCCAAACTTGGGGACGTCATTATTTCCGTCATGGAAGGTAGTACCTATGCAGCCACAGCCGAAGAGCTGCAGAGAAAAAATCCCACGGCACGCATGGAGATGCGGGCACTGCAGCCGGACGACACCGTCGACAATATTCTCGACAGTCTGAACCAGAGTAATAATCTAGTAACGGTAATCGACAGCAATATCGTCGAAGGGGTGAAAAGCTACCGCGATGATTTCAAAACAGGCGCCTTCGTCAGTGAAGAAGAAGATATTGTGTGGGCGATGCGCAAGGACTCACCGGAGCTCAAGTTGCGCATCAACAACTTTCTCACCAGAAAAATGGTAACCGTGCCCAAAGAGCGAAAAGCGGATTGGGCGACTATTAAAAAATCCAGAGTAATCCGCTTCCTCACCTACAACGGCCCCACCAGTTATTTCATGTGGAAAGGCGTTCTAATGGGATTTGATTACGATCTGGCAAAGAAATTTGCCGACAAGCACGACCTGGAGCTGGAGCTGGTCGTAGTGCCGCACGACGAAGCACTGATCGACTGGCTGAAGGCCGGGCGAGGCGATTTCGCCGGGGCCTCCACCACCATTACCGATCAGCGTAAATCACAGGGAGTGGACTTCAGCATCCCCTACATCGCAATGCCAGAACAAATACTGAGTAGCAGTAGCAAGCCACCCATCCATAGCCTGCAGGATCTGAATGGGCGCACGCTCACACTTCGCGCTTTTACCATATTTGAAGACATCGCCAAAAGCCTGCAGAAAAGCGGTATTCAGGTGAAGATTGAAATCGCTGCCCCCGAGGTAAGTTACGAACGCATCGTCAACATGGTAGCCGAAGGAGAAGCCGATGCTACGATTGTCGACGCCAGTGCGGCGGAGGTCAGCGCCTCCTTGCGCGACGAACTGCTGGCGGGGCCACTGGTCAGCGGCCCGCTTCCCCAGGGGTGGATGGTGATCAAGGGCAATGAATCGCTACTGAAAAAAATGAACGCCTTTCTGACTCGCTATAAAAAATCCAGCGAGTACGCCAAGAAAGTCGGCTTCTATTTCAAACCGAACAAACAAGGCACAGAAAAGATACTGGCAAGACTACGCCCCGGGGAGGCCCTATCCCCGTATGACAAACTGGTGAAGCAGTCTGCCAGTGAACATGAATTTGACTGGCGCCTTATCGTGGCCCAGATGTGGCAGGAAAGCAGCTTTAACCCTAAGGCAGAGTCCCCCGTTGGTGCCCAGGGTCTGCTACAAGTCATGCCCCGCACCGCCGAAGAAGTCGGCTATCCACCGCCGCTGTTCGAACCGGTACGCGGTATCAAAGCTGGTGTGAAATATCTGGACTGGATTCGCAATCGCTTCCCGGGGAATGTCAATCTGGAGAACCGGCTGTGGTTTTCGCTTGCGGCCTACAACGCCGGCATCGGCCACTTGTACGACGCACAGCGCACAGCAAAAGCGCTGAACCTGGACCCTAACGTCTGGTTCGACAACGTTGAGGTCGCCATGCTCAAGTTGTCGGAACCGCGCTATTTCAAGAACGCCCGGTATGGTTTTGTGCGAGGCGCGGAGCCGGTGCAGTATGTGCGCAATATCAGCAAGCTCTACCGCGCCTATACCGCCCTGACGCCCGGCGAGGTGGCGCTGATACGTCTGCTGTACCATCCGCAGACCACACAACCTCGCCACAGCGCACCGATTCCACCATTCAGACCGTCAGTACTATCTTGCCAATATGGCTACTTGAGGCCATCAGGCGATGCGCAGCCGCGACCTCTGCAAGCGGGAATGTTGCGGCAATCTGCGGACGGATTTTGCCGGCCGCAATCAACGGCCACACCCGCGCCTCCAGGTCCCGCGCGATAGCCGCCTTTACCTCTGGCGGTTGCGGCCGCAGGGTGGAGCCGGTCAAGGTCAGGCGCTTCACCATCACCGGCAGCATATTGACCTCAACTTTGGCACCGGCGAGAAATGCGATATTGACGATGCGCCCGTCGCGGGCCGCGCATTGGATGTTTCGATCCACATAGTCGCCGCCCACCATATCGAGAATAACGTCTGCCCCCCGGCCACTGGTGGCCGCCAGGACCTCCGCCACAAAATCCTGCTCGCGATAATTGATTGCGCGCTCGGCACCGAGCTTTTCACAGGCCGCGCATTTGTCCGCGCTGCCAGCGGTGGCAAGTACCCGCACCCCAAGGCTGGCCGCAACCTGAATCGCGGTGGTACCGATACCGGAGGAGCCGCCGTGTACCAGCAGCACCTCTCCGGGCTTGAGCTGCGCGCGGTGCATGAGATTGCTCCACACCGTAAAAAAAGTCTCTGGCAGGGCCGCGGCCTCCACCGCGGTCAGCCCATCGGGAATCGGCAGGCACTGCGCGGCGGGAGCAAGTGCAAACTCCGCATAGCCGCCACCATTGGTGAGCGCACATACCCGATCACCCACATGCCAGCGGGTCACACCGTCGCCCACAGCAGCTACCTCACCCGCCACTTCGAGCCCGAGCACCGGTGACGCCCCCGGTGGTGGCGGGTAAAAGCCCGCGCGCTGGATCAGGTCCGGGCGGTTTACACCGGCGGCAGCCACGCGGATCAGTACCTCGCCAGCACCCGCCTCCGGTATCTCGCCGTCTGCAAGTTGCATCATTTCCGGGCCACCACATTCAGGCAAGTCGATATAGCGCATTGGTTATAACCTCTGTTCCCTGTGTGCGATGCGTAAATCCTACAACAAAAAAAAAGGCCCGGCAGAGCCGGGCCAATCAAGACTGGAGGAGGTAAGTGTCCGGTTAGATTTCGTAGTTCAGCTCGATGCCCACAATACGTCCGCGGTTGAGCGGGGTGAAGCTCGCGCCTGAGCCCATCACAATGGGGCCGAGAGCTGCGGGCAGCTGGGTATCGTTGCCCTCGCTGACTTCGTCCAGCATGTTCTTGCCAAACAGCGCTATGCGATAGTTGCCGCCGTCCGGTTCGATGCCGATGCTGAAGTCCACCATTTCCACCTCGCTCAACATGCCGAGGTTGTTGTCGGTATAGGCGGAGGCATCGCGGTGGTTGTAGTTGATACGGGAGGTGAGCGCACCCCAGCTGCCCAGCTGCAGGTCGTGCACCATTCCGACCCCGTAGGTCCAGGGGGCCAGGCGCGGAATCTCCAGCGCATAATCCGCCCCATCCACCACACCGTCGCCGCTGATATCCAGCCAGATATCGTCGTACTCGCCATCCACGTAACCCAGATTCATGGTCAGCAGCAGATTGTCGGTGGCCGCCGCCATCAGCTCAAACTCGGCGCCGCGAATGGTGGCATTAGCGGTGTTGCGGATCAGCTGCGCCACACCAGCGGACTGGCTCGGCAGGTTTACTTCCCGCTGCATGTCGTCGATGGTGTTGTGGAACAGCGCCATATTGGTTTTGATGCGGCCATCCAGCCACTGCACCTTGGCACCCAGCTCGAAGCTGTTCTGCTCCTCCTGGTCGGTCGGCCCCGGAGATTCACCGGGGACGGTATTACGCATGTTGTAACCGCCACTGCGGAAGCCCTTGGTCCACACAGCGTAGCTCTGGGCGGAATCGCTCATCACCCACTGCAGGCCAACTTTCGGTGTAAACGCGCTCCACTTTTCACTGTCGTTGAACTCGTAGACTTCGCAGCCGTATAGGTCACAGCCATTATTCTGTTGGATGGAGGCGATCTGTACTTCTTTCTCTTCCCACGAATAACGCCCCCCAAAAGTCAGCACCCAGGATTCGTTCAGGTCGATATCCGCCTGGGTAAATACGCCCTTGGCTTCGTGATCCTGCAAACCGCCGCCGTTGTGCAGCTGCGGGAATAATTGGTCGTAGGGCGCGCCCAAAGCTGCTAGCACCCCCAGGATCTGGCGGCCTTCCATATATTTCAGGTCCTGGCTGAACCAGTAGAGTCCAGAGGTAACGGAAGTGGAGCCAAAGCGACCGGCGTAACGCAGCTCATTACTGATTTGGTCCTGCTCGATCAGGCTGCTGGAGTGGAACAGCGGCAGCGGCGTAGAGTCGATGTCGCCATCGCCAATGGTTTCGTAATCGCGCCACGCCAGCACATTGGTGATGGTACCGTTACCGAAGGCCACATCCTGGTTATATTCGGCAATCGCCTGGCTCCAGTCGGTTTTCGCATAACCCTCTTCGTCGATGGCGAGTTCGAACGAGTCTTCGCTGTTGTCCCAATCGGTAATACCGACGGATGCGGCCAGCGCTTTGGCACCTTCGCCGCGGTTGATACCGGTAATACCGTCCGCATCCACATGCCCTTTTTCCAGGCGCACAATCAGGTCTGCGGTCTCGCTCAGGTCGACGGTGAAGCTCGGGCGTACAAACCAGGTTTCTGAGGCACCGAAGTTGTCGTTGCCGGTGGCCTTGTTTTCGAACCAACCCTGGTCATCGCTGTAGTAAGCAGTCAGGCGTCCGTTAACGCTGTCGCTGATCTTGCCGGAAATGGTGCCCGCAAGATTGGTTTCCTGCTGGGCGGTGGTGGAGAAGCGCACCTTGCTGGTGAACTCCTCGGTGGGCTTGGCGGTTTTCACGACCACTGCGCCGCCGGTCACGTTGCGACCGAACAGCAGCCCCTGCGGACCGCGCAATACCTCAATCCCCTCCAGATCGAACAGATCCAGAATCACACCGGCGTTGATCCCCATGTACATGCCATCCACAAACACACCGACCGTGGGGTCGATGGAGGGGATGGAGCTGTTTACCCCAAGGCCGCGCACGGTGAAGTTGGCGGTGCTTTTGATGGTACCGGCATCGTCCATCTGCACATTGGGCATCTTGAATGCCAGGCTTTCCAGGTCGCGGGTCTGCAGCGCTTCCAGCTGGTCACCGGAATAGGCTGTGGCCGCTACCGGCACGTCCTGCAGGCGCTCCGCGTCACCGCGTTTGCGCGCGACAACCTGCACTTCTTCCAGCAGGGTGTCGATGGAATTTTCCATGGCGTGGGCGGTTCCCACACCACAGGCCAGCGACATGGCGGCCACGGAGCAGGCGGAAGCCAGCACCAGGTTCCTGCCTCTACCACTGGCGTAAGTCAAACGAAAGGATTTTGAGGTGAAAGCGTCAGATGGGCTTCCCATGTTTTCTCTCCATTGCACCGAGTTATTTTTATGTATTTTCCAGCAACAGAACCACCGCGATCGGTACTGCTTACTTCGTGACGCTCATTTATCACGATCCGATCAGCAACCGCGCTGTTTTCCGCCCGCACCGTAAAACGGCACACTGGCAGAGGAAAGACTACAAGAGGTTTTTCCGTTACAAAAGTTTATTTTTCTGAGTAATTCATTCTATTTATTCCCGGAGCGATGGAACCCCAGCCATGGAAATACACAAGAATAAATGACTCTATCGTCACTTCTTGGGACCGCGAGAATCTGTTTCCTAAATTCTCCCCTCTCCAGCCGCTGTAGCAATTTGGATATCCGTTGATTCCATTGGTAACAGCCTCTGCACCCCGCCACATTGCGCGAAGTAATAGCAGATATCCATTTCACGAATGCACCGGCAGCGTGTATCGAGTGTGGATTCCCTGCCGCGCCCGTACCATAACCTCATCGGTAATGCGGCACCCGCCCGGTAAAAATTCGCCGCAGGATACCGGCAGCAACGGCCTCGGGGAAATACTCCTACTCCGCCCTCCTGCACACCATTACCCCCGCGGTAGTGGTATGCCTGCGCCACACAGCGCACTCTTTTCCCGATCAGTCATTAAATTGACGTCACTGTCAAATCGGTATGAAACCGGAGGTAATCGGATTGTGAACAGCGAGTATACGCAGGCAGAGCTGCACTTCAGAGACGAGGTCAGACAGTTCCTGAGGGAGAAGCTGCCGGAAGATATCCGCAGGAAAACACTACTGGGCATGCACCTGACCAAGGACGACTGTGTGCGCTGGCAAAAAATCCTGCACAAACAGGGATGGGCTGCAGTGAACTGGCCGGTGGAGCATGGCGGTACCGGCTGGGACGCCACCCGCAAAAGTATATTTGAAACCGAGTGCGCGCTGGCCGGCGCACCGGAGGTAATCCCCTTCGGTATGAAGATGGTGGCGCCGGTCATCTTTACCTATGGCAACGAAGAACAGCAGCATCGGTTTCTGCCAGACATCCTCGCCAGCAATGTGTGGTGGTGCCAGGGATATTCGGAACCCAATGCGGGCTCAGATCTCGCCTCCCTGAAAACCAGCGCCTACCGCGACGGCGATCACTATGTAGTGAACGGCACCAAGACCTGGACCACCCTCGCGCAGCATGCGGACTGGATTTTCTGCCTGGTGCGCACCGGTGGCCCGCAGGAAAAAAACCAGACGGCCATCAGCTTCCTGTTGATCGACATGCACAGCCCCGGTATCAGCCTGTCGCCAATCCTGACCCTGGACGGCTATCGCGAAGTGAATGAAGTGCACTTCGACAATGTGCGGGTACCGGTGGAGAACCGCATTGGCGAAGAAGGCCACGGCTGGACCTACGCCAAGGTATTGCTCACCCACGAGCGCACCAACATTGCCCGTGTCGCCCACTCCCGCTGCCAGCTGCAGCGCGCACGCGAACTGGCCAGCGCCACGCCGGATGGCAGCGGCACCCTGATGCAGAATCCGGTGTTTGCGCACAAGTTCGCGGAAATCGAAATCGAGTTGCTGGCGCTGGAGTATACCGAGCTGCGCACCCTGGACGCTGTGCGCACCGGCCAGGCGCCCGGCCCGGAATCCTCCATCCTCAAAATCAAAGGTACGGAACTGGCCCAGAGTATTGACGAGCTGCACGCCGAGATTGCCGCCTGCGGCGGCCTGCCCTACGTGCCGTGGCAACTGGAAGACGACTTTGAAGGTGACAAGGTCGGATCCGACAGCGCCATCAACAGTTGGTTGCGCTATTTCAACAACCGCAAATCGTCCATTTACGGCGGCAGCAACGAGATCCAGAAAAACATCATCTGCAAGGCCGTGCTGGGCCTGTAACCGGAGGAAGCGGACATGGACTTTTCATTCAGCGAAGAACAACAACTGCTGCGCGACAGCGTAATCCGGTTTATCCGCCAGGACTACGGGTTTGACATCCGCCAGAAAACCGTCACCAGCAGCGCCCCCTTTAACCGCGACTACTGGCAAACGTTCGCCGAGCTGGGCTGGTTGCTGGTGCCCTTTGGCGAGGACGACGGCGGCCTCGGCGGCTCCGCCGTGGATATCATGGTGGTGATGGAGGAGTTCGGTAAGGGCATGGTGGTGGAGCCACTGCTGGCCAGCGCCATTCTCGCTGGTGGGCTCATTGCCGAAACCGGCAGTGCCGCGCAAAAGAATGACTGGCTGCAGCCACTGATGGACGGCCAGTTGCAGCTCGCCTTCGCCTTTGCGGAGCCTCAGAGTCGCTTTGACCTCGCCAATGTAGCCACCCGCGCGGAAGCGGATGGCGAGCACTTTGTTGTGCGCGGTCACAAGACCGTGGTGTTGAACGGCGGTGCCGCCGACACATTAGTGGTCTCGGTGCGCTCGGGGACAGGTGTGAGCCTGCTGGCGATGGACAGCAACACCCCGGGCATTACCCGCAACAGTTATAAAACGGTGGACGGCCACAACGCGGCGGAGATCTATTTCGACGCGGTGCGCGTGCCGCGCGCCAACCTGTTGGGTGTCGAGGGCAAAGCCCTGCCGGCCATCGAAAAAATTATCGACCGCGCCACGCTGGCCATTTGCGCCGAAGCGGTGGGTGCGATGGAAAGCGCACTGCAGAAAACGGTGGAATACACCAAGACCCGCAAGCAGTTTGGCACCACCATCTCCAGTTTCCAGGCATTACAGCACCGCATGGCGGACATGTTTATCGAGTGCCAACAGGCGCGCTCCATCCTGATGATGGCAGCCATGCAACTGGATGCGGGTAACGGCGTGGCTCCGAGAGCGGTGTCTGCGGCCAAGAGCCGCATCGGCAAGGCCGCGCGCAAGGTGGGGCAGGAAGCGGTGCAGATTCACGGCGGTATCGGCGTCACCGACGAACTGGATGTGGCGCACCTGTTCAAGCGTCTTACCAGCATCCAATATCTGTTCGGCAGCACCGATTACCACACGCAGCGGTTTATAGGGTGAATATCGATCAGGGGCTCAGCCGCTCGATCTGCCATTGGCCATCACCGATGGCGCGGTAGACAAAACGGTCGTGCAGGCGGGAGGCGCGCCCCTGCCAGAATTCCACCGCGTGAGGGATCACGCGGTAGCCGCCCCAAAATTCCGGGCGCGGCACATCCTGGCCATCAAACTTTTTGCGGAAGGCGTCAAAACTGTCTTCCAGTACCTGGCGGGACACAATGGCATCACTCTGGTGCGATGCCCAGGCCGCAATCTGGCTGTCCCGCGGGCGGGTGCGAAAATAACCATCGGCCTCGGCGTCCGTTACCAACTGCACGTCCCCACGCACGATCACTTGGCGCTCGAGAAAATGCCAGGGAAACAACAGCGACGCTTTGGGGTTGGCGGTGATGTCCCACGCTTTCTGGCTTCTCAGGTTGGTATAAAACACAAATCCGCGCTCATCGAACCCTTTCAACAATACGATCCGTTGGGACGGCTGACCGCTGGCGTCGGCGGTGCTGAGGCACATGGCGCTCGGGTCGGAAATATCCGCCTTCACCACTTCTTGCAGCCAGGTGCGAAACTGGCTGATCGGGTCGTCCGCCAGATCACCGCGCTGCAGGCCACCCTGCAGATACTCGCGCCGCCACTGACCTATTTCCATCGCTGTCATAATCCTTCCCTTACCTCTAGTGCAACATTCGAAACGGATAACTCCGGCAAGTGTACGAAGTTACCCTGCCAATCCCAATCCAGCCACGTCCGCTCGCGGCCATCACGCCTGGCGGCGCAGATATTCCTCGCGGCTCTTGCGGTAGTTCACCACGTAGGTGCGACTCATACGGTCATGCAGCAGGTTGCCGCCGAGGAAGCAATTGATAAACCAGCCAACCTTCAAGGTCGGCACGGTGAGCAGGAAGCTCAGCGTACGCCACAGGCCGCGCAGATAACCCACCCGCTGGAAATTCCGGTCCATCACCCGGTAGCCCAGCAGCCATTTTCCCGGTGTGGTCTGCCACTGCGAGCACTCCGCCAGCCACGACAACAACAGGTAAGCGCCACCAGAGAACAGCACCCCGAAAAAGGTGGCATCCGATTCCGTCTGCCCGGTTACCTTCATGATCACTGCCGTTGCCAACACACCAATCAAAAGGTGAATCAGCCCGATATCCAGAATCACTGCCAATGCGCGGCCGAGCAGACCACCGAAAAAATAGTGCTCCAGCCGCTCCTGCACCACCCTCGCTTTCTGCCGCACCAGTTTGCCGCCGCCGCGAATGGCCGAAGTGGGGTCGCGGTCACCGGCATCGGTTTGCAACCGGTCGAATATGCTATCCGCCAGCGTCTCATCGAAGCGCTCGTAATAGGATTCCGCGCTGCCCGACCAGCCGAACAATTGGTCACACCAGGCGAGCACATTGTCGGTGATGACGGTGCGGTTTTTTTCCCGGCCTTTTCCCTTTCCTTCCAACGCGGCCTGATTAAAGCGGGCGAAACGCTCGAACACCGCGATGCCGAGGTTCCAGTTGTACTCCTCCTCCAGCATATAGGGCGATTCCGCGAGAAAATGCCAGCGGCTTTCGAGATGGACCCTGAGAGGGTCTTGCAGCGTCTGCTCCACCTGTTCAAGCACCCGGTGGTAGCCGTCGATCCGCAACTGCCGGGCAGCATCCTCATCCCCGTCGTCCGGTGCCGCCACAGCCACTTCCCCAACAACAGGCGCTGGAGCTTCCGGCTCCGGCGCGGAGAGAGTGTCGGTCTCGGAACGGACCGGCAATACTGGCGGTTCATCCGCTACCACCGAGGGGCGCATCTCGGAATCCGGCACAGTAGCATCGGTCGTCTCAGCGGTGGTGACATCCAGCAGCGGCTCGACCGGTTTTTCCGCGCGGACTTCCCGCCGAGACGCCCCGGCTTCGGCCAGTTTCAACGCGTGTTTGTAGGCACTGTGCAACTGCTGAAATGCCTCCGGCTTTTCATCCGGCCGGTTCTGCTTCAGCTGTACGGCATAGGCACGCTTGATCGCCCTCGGGTCATCGCACGGCTCAATGCCAAGAATCGCCCAGGGGCTCATCAGATCCAGTCCTCACTGTCGAAGCGGTCGAGGAATTCCCGCAGGCCCGTCTGGGCCTTTTTGATTTCCGCAGGATTCTGTCCGTTGAGTACCCGGTCGAACTCACCCAGGGCGCGGGAAATGATCTCGCGCTGTTGCCCCAGACTCGCCTCGTACAGGCGTTCGCCGCGGGCGATCAGCGCGCGATTGACCTCGTCTTCGCGCGGATGGAATTTCAGCGCCGCGAGCTTTTCCAGTGCCGCGGCCTTTTCCTTGTCATTTAACGCGCCGGGAGCGAACTCGATCAGCTTGTTGTAGGTCTTGCCGGTGGAAACCACGGTGACGTCCACTTCCAGCAGGCCGTTCATGTCGTAGCTGTAGCGGATATCCACCGACTCCTTGCCGCGTGGACCTTTCGGCACCGTCACGCTCAACTCCCCGAGGTATACGTTCTTTTTCACCAGGCGGTTTTCCCCCTGATAAACATCGATCCGCAGTTCCGTCTGGTTGTCGCTGGCGGTGCACACGGAGCGCACCACACTTACCGGCACCACGGTATTGCGCTCGATGATCGGCAGGAAATACTCGCCCTGGTCCGGGCTGTCTTCATTGATGATGCCGGTGCCGAGGGTGTACGGGCAGACGTCGGTGAGTACGATGTCATCCAGCGCGGCATTGCGGGACTTTAGCCCGGCCTGAATCGCCGCGCCCATGGCTACCACAGTATCCGGGTCCAGATGGCACGATGGCAGGCGCCCGAACATGCGCCCCACCATGGAGCGGAACAACCCCATGCGGGTGGAGCCGCCCACCAGCACTACCTCGTCGATGGATTGGGGTGGCATATCCGCATCGCGCATGGCGCGCTCGATCGGGCGCTTGGCGCGCAGCAACAGTGGCGTGGCGACTTTTTCAAACCACGCGGAATTTACCTGCCAGTGAACCCGTTCCTTGCCGAGTTCCAGTTCCAGCTGCTGTTCCGCCTGCTGGCCGATGCGACGTTTGGCACTCTCCATCTGCATATACAGGTTCTGCTGCTGGCGTGGCGACAGTGCAGTGCGATCGATACCGGACTCTTTCAGCACGCTTTCGGTCATGGC
This sequence comes from Microbulbifer harenosus, assembly GCF_005771435.1. Classification (GTDB taxonomy): domain Bacteria; phylum Pseudomonadota; class Gammaproteobacteria; order Pseudomonadales; family Cellvibrionaceae; genus Microbulbifer; species Microbulbifer harenosus. The sequence goes on along the minus strand of NZ_VANI01000015.1, from coordinate 111,193 downwards.
CTCGACAAAATCCTCGCCGCCGAGGAAGTTATCGCCGGCACTGGCGTGCACCTCCATGATGCCGTCGAAAAACTCCAGAATGGACACATCAAAGGTGCCGCCACCCATATCCAGGATCAGGAAATTGCCCTCGCGCTTATCGTGCAGACCATAGGCGATGGCAGCCGCGGTGGGTTCGTTGATCAGTCGCTCCACTTTCAGGCCCGCAAGTTCTCCGGCAAGCTTGGTAGCATGACGCTGGTTGTCGTTGAAGTAGGCGGGCACGCTGATCACCGCTTCGGTGACGGTTTCTCCGAGAAACGCCTCAGCGTCTTCCTTCAGTGCGCGCAGTACCAATGCGGAGAGTTCGGTGGCACTGAACAGCTGGCGGCCGAGTTTGACCTTGTGATCGGTGCCCATAAGGCGTTTGAATGCGGCGACGGTGCGATTGCTGTGATTGATCAGGCGTTCCTTGGCGGTGCGCCCCACCACCAGCTCACCGGTGTCATCAAGCCCCACCACCGAAGGTGTAAGCACTTCACCGAGACGATTCGGGATCAGTTTGATCCCCTCTTCCGTCATGACGCCACAGGCGCTGTTGGTGGTTCCCAGATCTATCCCGACAATGGCCATTGTTCCCCCTGAACCTAAAACCAGCTGTTTGTTATTTTTGCAGGCGCGTATTGAAGCATAGATTCCACAGCGGGAACTACGCCACTGCGCACCGGGGCACCTATGGGCAACAGGTGCGCGGGTCTATCTCACCACCAGTGACGACGCCCGCCAAAAACACAAATATCCTGCCGCCCACACCGCTGTGGCTCAATTTTCCTGCGTTTTCACCCACTGGGATGCAGACTCTGCGGGCGCTTGCAGCCCTCGCGGCGCGCGACTAGGCTCCGACCAGCAATGGCGCAAAGCGTGCAGCGAACACGCCGTGCGACACGAAGTGAAAAAAACAACAGGAACTAAGAATGGTCAACAGCCCTTCACAGACTTTTCCCAGTTGCGCTCAGACATTGATGTACCTGTTGCGCCAATATGGCGTAAACACAGTGTTCGGCATCCCCGGCGTACACACCATCGAACTTTACCGCGGCCTGCCCGGCAGTGGACTGACCCATATCACACCGCGTCACGAACAGGGTGCCGCGTTTATGGCCGATGGTTACGCCCGCGCCAGTGGCAAGCCCGGCGTGTGCTTCCTGATCACAGGCCCCGGCGTCACCAACGCTGCCACCGCCATGGCCCAAGCGTATTCCGATTCGATCCCCATGCTGGTGATCAGCGCGGTCAATCGCCGCGAGGATCTCGGCACCGGGCGCGGGCGTTTGCACGAACTGCCGCGCCAGCAGGACGTGACCCGCGGCTTCTGTGTCTGGCAGCACGCACTCACCAGCGCCGAGCAGTTGCCGCAAGTACTGGCGCGCGCCTTCCAGGTGATGCACGCACCGCGTCCGGGCCCGGTGCATATCGAAATTCCCATCGATCTGTTTCCCGCACCCATGCAGATGCCGCTGGCGGAATATCGCGCGGTCAAACCCACCGCCCTGCCCATGGCTCCAACGGAAAGTATTGCCACGGCAGCGAAGTGGCTGGCGGAGGCCAGGTCACCAGTCATCCTGTTGGGCGGCGGCGCACAAGCCGCCGGTAAAGAGGCCACCGCACTGGCGGAAAAGCTCGCGGCACCGGTGTTTCTGTCGCTCGCCGCCAAGGGTATCGTCGACGAACGTCACCCGCTGTGTGGCGGCGCCAATCTCAGTTTCAGCAAGGTACGCACGCGCGTAGAAAACGCGGACGTGGTACTGGCGGTAGCCACAGAGCTGGCGGAAACCGACCGCAATCTGGTGCGGGAAAACTACCAGTTCCACGGCAAACTGATCCGCGTGGATCTGGACCCCGCGCAGTTGGTGTGTAATGCCAACCCCGACCTCGCCATCTGCGCGGATGCCAGGGCCACCCTTGCGCAGTTAAACGATGCGCTGCCCGCGGTGGACAGCGAGCGCCAGCGGCACAGCGCCGCCGAGGTAGATGAACTGCTGCGCGAATGCCGCAGCGAATGGTGGCCAGGCTCCGAAGAACGCTACCCCTGGGTGCAGGCACTGCGCGACGTGTTGCCGGAAGACGGTATTCTCGTCACCGACTCCACCCAACTGGCCTACAACACCAACCACGCCCTGCGCCTGTTCCAGCCACGCAGCCATATCACCTGCACTACCGGTTATGGCACCCTGGGTTTTGCGCTGCCGGCCGCAATCGGCGCGGCGCTGGCAAGCCCGCGGCCGGTAATCGGGCTGATCGGCGACGGCGGCATCATGTTCACCCTCGGCGAACTGGCGGCGGCGGTGGAACAGCAGCTGGCGCTACCGATTCTGGTGTGGAACAACAGCGGCTACGGCGAGATCCGCGACTTCATGGATGCCGCCGAGGTGGAACAGGAAGGCGTCAACCTGCACGCGCCGGACTTCGTCGCCCTGGCCCGCGCCTTCGGCGCCGAAGGCTGCCGCATCGACAAACCGGAACAACTGGGACCAGTGGTGGCCGAGGCATTTGCGCGCAAGGGCCCAACCCTGATCGAGATCACCGCACCCTGAATAGACACGCTGTAGGAGCCTGCCTGCAGGCGAAATTGAGCCGAACTCAACTGCCGTTCGCCTGCAGGCAGGCTCCTACAGCAGAAATACAGAAAAAAGATATCGGAACAAATCCATGACAGAAATCCGCAAACTGCCCACAGACAAACTCTACATCAACGGCGAGTGGCGCGACTCCAAGGGCGGCAGCCTGCACCCGGTGATCAACCCAGCCACCGAAGAAGTCCTGTGCGAGGTCATCCAGGGTACCCTCGACGATGTGGACGACGCCGTGGCCGCGGCGAAAGCCGCCTTTAAGGAATGGCGCCACACCCGCGCCGCCAAACGCCAGGCGTTGATGCACGCCATTGCCGATGGCATGGAAGCGCGCAAGCAGGATCTGATCGCTGCCGTTTCCCAGGCCCTGGGCTGCCCGCCACACATCACCGAGTGGCTGCATGTCGACGGCCCGATCTACGCCATGCGCTACTACGCCGACCGTGCGGCGGTAATGGAAGAAACGGAAAAGGCCGGCCACTCACTGGTACTGAAAGAGCCGGTGGGCGTGTGCGGCTTCATCACACCCTGGAACTACCCTCTGCACCAGTTTGTTGGCAAGGTGGCACCGGCACTGGCCGCGGGTTGCACCATGATCCAGAAGCCGTCGGAAATCACACCGCTGCAGGATTACGTGATGGCGGAAATCATCGACGCCGCCGGCGTGCCCGCCGGGGTCTTCAACCTGGTGCCCGGTGCCGGCCCGATTGTGGGGGCGGCGCTGTCCAGCCATGTGGATATCGACATGGTCTCGTTCACCGGCTCCACCCGCGCCGGCATCGAGGTGGCCCGCGCGGCGGCGCCCACGGTCAAGCGCGTAACCCAGGAGCTCGGTGGCAAGTCGCCGTTCATCATCACCCCGGACGCCGATCTGGAAGCGGCAGTGCGCTGGGGCTGCGAGGACGTGTTCATCAACAGTGGCCAGACCTGCACCGCGCTGACCCGCATGCTGGTACCGGCGGAGCGCTACGAGGAAGCCGTGGCCATTGCGCAAAAGGTGGCCGAAGAAATCGCCATGGGCACCGGCGCCGACGACTTTATGGGCCCGCTGTCTTCCGCGCGCCAGCGCGAGATCGTGCGCGGCTACATCGACAAAGGGGTGAAAGAAGGCGCGCGCCTGGTGGCCGGCGGCAGCCAAGCACCGGAAGGCTGCCAGCGGGGTTTCTATGTCAGCCCCACAGTGTTTGCGGATGTGAACAACGATATGGCCATTGCCCGCGAGGAGATCTTCGGCCCGGTAACCTGCATGATTCCATACAAGGATCTGGACGAGGCCATTGCCATCGCCAACGACACCCAGTACGGCCTCTCCAGTGGCGTGTGGGCGAAAGACGCCGAGGCGGCGATGCCCATCGTGCGTCGACTGGAGGCGGGGCTCTGCTTCGTCAACGGCGCCGAGTTCAATTACGACGCTCCCTTCGGCGGCGTGAAGCGTTCCGGCAATGGGCGCGAATTCGGCAATGCCGGACTGGACGAGTTTATTGAACTGAAATCCGTGCAGCTTCCCGCATAAAAAACTGCCGCGCTGCCTTTATGGGCGGCGCGGTTGACTGGCCGTTTTCCCCTCGCTATCTTTGCCCGCGACATCAAGAGAGTGGCTGACGCCAACGCCAACCTGCCTACCGGGGCAAGGTGGTTTCTCTTCACGGAATGCGCCTTTTGGGTGCAGCTGTGCAGGGGATGGGGCTCTTGCTGGCAACCGAGAAATTCGGCCCAGCTGTGCAATCCAACCGGATGCGGTTTGTCTGCGGACGAATCGCCGCTTCCGCCGTCAGCCCTCCAGACAATTTATTTGGAGGGAACATGTCCGAATTCACGCTATCCACCACCGACGTTATCGAAATCCAGATTGCCCCCCAGCGCAGCCGCACGGCAGTCCGGGCAGTCAAACGCAGCGATCGACAACTGCTGTGGCAATTGCTGTTCGACTCGACGGAAGACGCGCTGGCCTTTGCCACCCATTGCCGCGCCAGCGACGCACCAGTCACGGCCCACAAAGCCTGTGAACTGGCCGTGTGACCACTAGACTTGTGCCACGAGACACACGTCTACCATACATAGCCCTATAGACTCAGGGAGCCAATAACAACGCCATGTCAAAGCCCGAGCATTTCTTCCAGCACCTGCGCGACGAACTGAAACAGATCGAAGCCGATGGCCTCTATAAGCGCGAGCGCATCATCACCTCCCAGCAGAGTGCTGAGATCCAGGTGAACAACGACACCCAGGTGCTGAACTTCTGCGCCAACAATTACCTCGGGCTCGCCAACCACCCGGAACTGATCCAGGCGGCCAAAGAGGGCCTCGACCAGTACGGCTTTGGCATGGCGTCCGTGCGTTTTATCTGCGGCACCCAGGACATTCACAAGGCGCTGGAATTTCAGCTGTCTGAATTCCTGCAGACCGAAGACACGATCCTTTACACCTCGTGCTTCGATGCCAACGGCGGTCTGTTCGAGACACTACTGGGCGCGGAGGACGCGGTCATTTCCGACGCGTTGAACCACGCTTCCATCATCGACGGTGTACGCCTGTGTAAGGCCAAGCGCTTCCGCTACGCCAACAACGATATGGCGGACCTGGAAGAACAGCTGAAAGCCGCCGATGCCGCCGGCGCAAGAACCAAACTCATCGCCACCGACGGCGTGTTTTCCATGGACGGCGTGATTGCCAACCTCAAGGGCATCTGCGATCTGGCCGACAAATACAACGCGCTGGTAATGGTGGACGACTCCCACGCAGTGGGCTTCCTCGGCGAACACGGCCGCGGCACCCACGAGTACTGCGATGTGATCGAACGCGTCGACATTATTACCGGCACCCTGGGCAAGGCCTTGGGCGGTGCCTCCGGCGGTTTTACCTCCGGCCGCAAGGAAATTATCGAGCTGCTGCGCCAGCGCTCGCGCCCTTACCTGTTCTCCAATTCCGTGGCGCCGGCCATCGTCACCGCGTCACTGAAAGTGCTGGATATGCTGATCGAAGGCGGCGAGTTGCGCACACAACTGCAGGAAAATTCGGCCTATTTCCGCAAGCGTATGAACGAAGCGGGCTTCACCCTCGCCGGTGCTGACCACGCGATCATTCCGGTGATGATCGGCGACGCGGCACTCGCGCAGAAGATGGCAGATCGCATGCTGGAAAAAGGGATTTATGTGGTGGGCTTCTTCTACCCGGTAGTGCCAAAAGGTCAGGCCCGTATCCGCACCCAGATGTCTGCCGCGCACACCCGCGAGCAACTGGACCGCTGTATTGATGCGTTTATCGAAGTCGGCAAAGAGCTGGAAATTATTTAAGTCGTTTTATGAAAGCACTATCCAAACTTCATTCAAAGCCCGGCATCTGGATGACCGATGTCGAAATTCCGGAGCCCGGTCACAACGACCTGCTCATCAAGATCCGCAAGACCGCCATCTGCGGCACTGACATGCACATCTACCACTGGGACGAGTGGTCGCAGAAGACCATTCCGGTACCCATGGTAGTGGGCCACGAATACGTGGGCGAAGTGGTGGGCATGGGCCAGGAAGTGGCCGGATTCAAAGTAGGCGATAGAGTGAGTGGCGAGGGCCACATCACCTGCGGCCACTGCCGCAACTGCCGCGCCGGCCGCCGCCACCTGTGCCGCAATACCTACGGTGTGGGCGTAAACCGTCAGGGTTCATTTGCCGAGTATCTGGTAATCCCGGCACTGAACGCATTCAAGATCCCGGATAATATCTCCGATGAGCTGGCTTCCATCTTCGATCCGTTTGGTAACGCGGTGCACACCGCGCTGTCATTTGATCTGGTCGGCGAAGATGTGCTGATCACCGGTGCCGGTCCCATCGGCATCATGGCTGCAGCGGTCGCGCGCCATGTGGGTGCGCGCCATGTGGTGATCACCGACATCAACGATTACCGCCTGGATCTGGCAAAAAAGATGGGCGCGACGCGCACCGTGAACGTGGCTCGGGAACATCTCAAAGATGTGATGAAAGACATCGGCATGACCGAGGGGTTCGACGTCGGCCTGGAGATGTCCGGTGTTGCTGTGGCCTTCCGCGATATGCTGTCGGCTATGAATCACGGCGGCAAGATCGCGATGTTGGGAATCCCTCCCGGCGAGATGGCAATCGACTGGAGCCAGGTTATTTTCAAAGGCCTGATCCTTAAAGGTATCTACGGCCGCGAGATGTTCGAGACCTGGTACAAAATGGCAAGCCTGATCCAGTCCGGCCTCGACCTTTCGCCCATCATCACCCATCAGTTCCCGGTGGATGACTTCCAGAAAGGGTTTGAGACCATGGGATCTGGGGAATCCGGAAAAGTGATACTGAACTGGGCCTGAGCCGAGCTGGCGGAGCCTCGCTCCGCCAGCTCAATACCCTTAGAGACCCGGCACGAGCATCACACCTATCCCCAGCATTTGCACTCGCGTTGAATAGTCGATCAGACTCTCGCCGTAACCGTCAAAGTATTTCACCACCCCGCGCACACGTGGCGCAATGGGAAATCCCCAGGACAGCTCCACAGCGCCAAAATTTTCTGATTTCAGGTTGTTGCGCAACATGATCGACGAAGTATACCCGCCGGCACTGTACCCACCTGTGACCTCAAAGTTACCGAAATAGGTACCAAATTCACTGCTGCGCCCGACTTCGCGATCAACCGAAATTAGGTACCAGGGCTTGAGATTGAGAAAGTAACGGCCTTTTTCAAAGGTAAAATCCGCATAAATCCGGTTCCATCCGCGCGAGTATATATCGCCACGGCCGTTGGACTGATGGCTGATTCCCATCCGCATGGGAATGTTTCGAAAGCCGAAAGCCTCCCAATCACCGACCCATGTCGCCAACAGTTCCACCTCGTGATTGATTTCCCGAAAGGGGGAGGAGGGTGCATACGCCTGCCAGAAACTCCGATTGGTGTAGGCAAAACTGAGAAACGAGTTCTCCCCCCAAAACCCGCTAAATACGGGCAACTGTAGCGAGAGCTGGAACTGCATTTCCGAGGGTTTCAAGCCTCGCACACTGTAGCGAGCCGCCGCTATCGAACTGTCTTCCTCCGGGAAATGGCGATAGGCCACAGGCAGCAGATAATTCGCCCGGTAACCGATCAGTGAAAATGGATTGTCGATAGCTTGGCGAATTGCCTGTATGCGTTCGCTGTGATAGGGCTCGGGCGCGCTGTTTGCCTGGGCGTCTTCCGCTCGCGACCGTTTGGGCGCCGTTGCGTCGCCCTCTCCCTCGGTGATCGTCAACTCCTGCAACGACTCGTTAACGACACACTCACCTGCGCCATCTGCGGTCGCCCCCGAGGGTGTCGGGAAGGATGGATGTTCCTCGCTGCCAAGGCAGGCAAGGGAGGTCAGTGCAAAAACTCCCAGTACTGCCAATCTTCCCCTCAAATACAACAAAGCGGTTCCTCCCTGACATCAACTACCAGAGAAGCGTAGTTGTAGCGGAACAATTTCGCAGTCTGGGCGAGAAACCGCCGCCACTATTATTATTCGCCAGCTAATCCTGGCCGTTGGTGCATTTGTATTTCATCCGCCGGACTTGTATCTTCCGCCAAAAATTTGGCTCGCACGCCATTCTCGCCCGCACCCAAAAAGGCTTCACTGCATGCAACCGATCTCAACTTTGCGCTGCCTGGTATTGTCACTGTGCTTCTTGCTCTCACCACCACTGAGTGCCGCCGCGATCACTTGGGAAGGCACCCAAAAGTCCCTGCTGGATGCCAAATATGAAATTGCCGCGGTTGGCGGCGGCATTACCTACCTGGGCGTCAAGGAATGGAACTGGGGCAGCTCCTCATTCCGGTTCAACGATGAGGGCTGGTTTGGCATGGACACGGGGAGCGGCGGCATGGACAAACTCGGGCATATGTACTCGTCCTACCTGATCGCCGAGGCCATCGGCAATGGCCTTTCCCGCGAGAATGAACCGGAATTCGCGGCAACGTACAGCGCGCTCTGGGCCAGCAGCCTGATGCTCTACGTCGAGATGTTCGACGGATACTCCGCCGATCACGGCTTTTCTTACGAAGACGTCATTTTCAACACTACCGGTATTGCCCTGTCCTACCTGAGAACACGCAACCCGGAGCTGAAGAACCTGCTCGATTATCGCCTGGATTACCGTCCCTCAAAGGGAATGAAGGGTTTCCATCCGGTCACCGATTACAGTGGCATGCGCTATTTACTGGCGGTAAAAGCAGCCGGGATACCCGCACTACAGGACACGCCGTTCAAATACCTGGAGCTCAACCTCGGCTATATGGCCCAGGGATTCAAGGCTGAGGATGCGCCGTATTTTCCCGAGCGAAGCACTGAGTTCTTCGTGGGCATTGGGTTCAATCTGGATGAACTGCTGTTCAAACCTTTGGCGGGGCATCTGGGCAGAGTTGGAAAATATGCCTCCACCGTTTCCCACTACTACCAGCCGCGCGGAAGCTATATTAAAACAACGCTGCATGAACGCACTGACGAGTAATCAATAGCACCCAAAATACTGCGAGGGCCAACAATGCTCAGAGTCATCGGTGTACTCCTCTTTGCCCTGCTGCTGTTGGCCATAGCAGCCCACCTGTTCTATTCCCGCAAAGCCGGAGAAGAAGAAACCAGTTACCAGCAAACAATTCCCGCCTACCACTTTGCACAACCCCTTAGGGCTCGAGCTTCCGAATCAGGCGTGTACTCGTAGTTCCCTGCACCAACAGCGAAAACAGCACCACCCCAAATACCATTGCCTGTACCATTTCCCAGTACGGCAAATCCACCGGTAGCGACAGCACCAGTGCCGCCGCGATCACCCCGCGCAAACCGCCCCAGCTCAGAATCAATCGCCAGTTCTTTGTGATCGGCGGCCCCACAAAGCGCGCCATTGGTGCCACCAAAAACACAGCCAACCCGCGGGCGCCAATCGCCGCCACAATGGCAACAATCATCGCCAGCCAGTGATTAACAAACATATCGACTGTAATCACCAGTCCCATCATCACAAAGATCAGCGCATGGAACAGCAGCCCCAACCATTCCCAGGTCGGTGCCGCGTGGGCAAGGTAGGTTTGCTCCTGCTCGCGCAGACAAGCTCGGGCGACAATCGCGCAGATCATTACCGAGAGAATACCGGACACACCCACCACGTGTTCCGCCAGGTAAAAGCTGCCAAAGGCCGCCAACACCAGCACCACCAGTGCAGCACCGGCGGAGCGGAGAAACAGGATGGTAATGGCGGTCAACAAGCCGCAGATGGTACCGACCGCGAGCCCACCGAAGAAAACCACGGCAAAATACAGCGCGAAACTGCCCGCGCCCGCGATTTCTTCGCCTGTGGCAACAGCACCTTCCATGGCACTGTGACTGGCGATACCCAACACAAAGGAAAACAGCACAATCGCCGCCGCATCGTTGAACAGGCTTTCTCCTTCGAGCAAGGTAAGCAGTTCGTTATTGGCGCCGGTCTTGCGCAGGCGGGCAACAATCGCGGCGGGGTCAGTGGCGGCGAGGATGGTGCCGGTGAGCAGTGCGGCGATCCATGGAAAACCACCCGACTGCACGACCCCGAAATACACCAGCACTGCAGTAATCAACGCGCAGATCAGTACGCCCACCGTGGCCAGCAGCAGTGCCGGCGCGAGCCAGCGGAACAAAGCATCCGGATCGATCTTCCAGGCGGACTGGAAAATCAGCACCGGCAGTATGATGAAAAACACCAACTGGTGGATGTTCTCTGCGCGCAGGCCGGTGTTGTAATCAAAAACCGGCAACAGCATTCCGGCGAGCACGCCCGCAATCAGGCAGCCGAGGGTATCGTCGCGTTTCAGCAGACGCGCAATACCAAGGCCCGCGACGGCGGCAAGCGCCATATACAGCCCTTGCCCGACCAGTGTGGTGACGCCTTCCATGGTGCTCTCCCTGTTTCTCTTCAGCTCATCAATTCATACTGCGGTCGCTGGCGATCACGGATTTGGGTTTTATCTCGGGTACCAGATCGTTCAGCGGCACGGGCACGCCGCGCTCGTTGATCACCTCCACGTGGGCGCGGCGCAGCAGGCGCGGTTCCGGCACGCCGCAGGAATGGGCAATGGTGCCGACCTCGTATTCCATATTGCGCGCGTAGTGATACACGCGCTCCGCTTTGTCCATCGGATCCAGCCCCTGCTGCAGATCCGGGTTGTGGGTGGTGACGCCGGTAGGGCAGGTATTTTTGTTGCACTGCATTGCCTGGATGCAGCCGAGAGCGAACATAAAACCGCGCCCGCAGTTTACGAAATCCGCCCCCATCGCCAGCGCCCAGGCGACCATGGAAGGGGTGAGCAGCTTGCCGGCACAGATAACCTTCACCCGCTCGCGCAGCCCGTACTGTTCGAGCAAATCCACCACCAGCGGCAGGCTGCGACTCAGCGGCAGGCCCATGTAATCCATCAGACTCTGGGGGGCGGCACCGCTGCCGCCATCGGCGCTGTCGATATTGATGAAATCCGGCGCGGATTCGATACCGCGCTGCTGGATAGCCGCACACAAATCGTGCAGCCAGTCGCTGACGCCGATAACGCACTTGAAGCCGACCGGTTTGCCGGTGACGTCGCGGATATGATTGATCATATCCAGCAACCCATCCACGTCGCGGATTTCCGGATGGCCATTGGGGCTGATGGAATCCATGCCAACGGGAATACCACGCACATGGGCAATCTCCGGCGTGACCTTGATACCGGGCAGGATGCCGCCCTTGCCGGGTTTGGCGCCCTGGGACAGTTTCAACTCGAACATTTTCACCTGCTCGTGGGCCGCCACCTCTCGCAGTTTGTCGTCCGACAGGTTGCCCTCCGCATCCCGCACCCCGTATTTGGCAGTGCCGATCTGGAACACGATGTCGCAACCTCCGGCCAGATGATGCGAGGAAAGGCCCCCTTCCCCCGTGTTCATCCAGATGCCGGCCTTGGCTGCCCCCTTCGACAGCGCCGTCACCGCGGGCACCGACAGAGCACCAAAGCTCATGCCGGAAATATTGAAAATCGACCTTGTAGTGTAGGGCTTGCGTGCCACGCCTTCCCCCAGAGTCACTTCCCGCGGCGGTACTGCGTCCTTGCTCAGGGTCGGAAACGGGTGATTAAGGAAGACGATATCCCCGGGCTGATTGAGCGACCGGGTGGAGCCGAACGCGAGGGTGGAATCCACATTTTTCGCCGCGCGGTAAACCCAGTTGCGCTGGGCGCGGTTGAACGGCATCTCCTCGCGATCCAGCGCGTAGAAGTACTGGCGAAAAAACTCGCCCAGGTGTTCAAACTGGTAGCGAAAGCGCCCCAGCACCGGGAAATTGCGCCGGATCGCCTGCTTGGTCTGGCTCACATCCGACAGGTACAGGTACACCACGTAGAGCACCAGCACCACTAACCCGAAGGCGAACAGCATTGCAAACAGCTGCAACACCTTGACCGCAAAGCCGTAAATCGCGGCCACTGCCTGAAGATCCATTCCCTGACCCCTGCTCTGATTGTTGATAGGGCGATAGCCAAAACTGCCCAGTCATTGTAAGTGTTGTCCGCGCCGGTTGCACCGTCCGGCACGCGGCAATAAACTGTATGCACATACAGTATCCAGAAGAGCATCAGCGTGGCCAACGACTCCCCCAGCAACCCCACCCGCTTGCACAAGGGCCGCGGCGCCGTTAGCAATCTGGCCGGGCGCTTTGTGGACCAGGTCAGCAGCCGCGAGAGCGATGGCTGGGCGCTGGAGCTGGAACCGCTTGAGCGGATTGAAACCGTGGCCATAGAGGAAAAGGCGAAATCCATTATCGCCACCAACAGCTCCCCGGATATTCCTTTCACCCAGTCGATTAATGCGTACCGGGGTTGTGAGCATGGTTGCGTATACTGCTACGCCCGTCCCGCCCACGCCTATATGGACCTGTCGCCGGGGCTCGATTTCGAGACGCGGCTGTTTTACAAACCCAATGCGGCAGAGCTACTGGAACAGGCGCTGCGCAAGAAGGGCTACCAGTGCAGCCCCATCGCCATGGGCACCAATACCGACCCCTACCAGCCGCTGGAAAAAGACAAGCAGATCACCCGCCAGATACTGGAAACCCTGCAGCGCCACCGCCATCCACTGACCATCGTCACCAAGAGCCAATTGATTGTGCGCGACCTGCCGATCCTGGCAGAGATGGCCCGGGACAACCTGGTGCATGTAGCCATCAGTGTAACCACGCTGGATAACGACCTGAAACGCCGACTGGAACCGCGCACCGCGGGGCCGGCCGCGCGCCTGCGCACCATCGAGGCACTGAGCGGCGCAGGGATTCCCACCGCAGTGATGGCAGCGCCGATGATCCCGGCGCTCAACGATTCGGAGCTGGAAAATATCTTGACCAGCGCCAGCGAAGCCGGCGCCATCCAGGCCGCCTACATTCTGCTGCGGCTGCCGTTTGAAGTGGCGCCGCTGTTCAGGCAATGGCTGGCGGAGCACTATCCGCAGCGAGCGGCGCATGTCATGAGTCTGGTGCAGCAAAGCCGCGGGGGAAAAGACAACCAAAGCGAATTTGGCGAGCGCCAGCGCGGCACCGGCGTATTCGCCCAGCTGCTGCGGCAACGCTTCAAGGTGCACTGCCGCAAGCTGGGCCTGAATGAAAGGAAACTGGCGCTGGACTCTAGCCGCTTTACCCTGCCGCTGCGCGCCGGAGATCAGCAGAGTCTGTTCTAGGGTTCACATCGAACGCTGGTCTATCCGCTTGCGGAATTCCTCGGCACTTTCCTTGCGCTCGGAGTAACGGTCTACCAGATAGTCCGAACGATCCCGCAGCAACAGGGTGAACTTCACCAGCTCTTCCATCACATCCACCACGCGATCGTACAGGGATGACGGCTTCATACGGTCGTTGTCGTCAAACTCCAACCACGCTTTGGGAATAGATGACTGGTTGGGAATGGTGACCATCCGCATCCAGCGTCCCAACACCCGCATCTGGTTTACGGCGTTGAACGATTGCGAACCACCACTGACCTGCATCACTGCCAGGGTCTTGCCCTGGGTGGGACGGATACTCTGCATCGCCAGCGGGATCCAGTCGATCTGCGCTTTCATAATGCCGGTCATGGCGCCGTGGCGCTCCGGGCTGCACCACACCATGCCATCGCACCACTGTGCCAGCGCGCGCAGCTCCTGAACCTTCGGATGGTCTTCCTCCGCATCGTCTGGCAACGGCAATCCGGAGGGATTGAAGGTGCGGGTTTCCGCACCAAAAAATTCCAGAATGCGCGCGGCCTCTTCCGTGGCCAGGCGGCTGAAGGAGCGCGACCGCAGTGAGCCGTATAGCAACAGGATTTTCACGGGCGCCGGTGAGCGCTCAGCAGAAAACAGCTTCGCCTCGTCGATCGGCTGCAGGCACTCGGCGTCAATGTTCGGCATATCGTTCAGGGACACAACTCACTCCTCAAAGTAGTGGCGGGTTCGATTGGCAAAGGCCACCAGGCTCAACATAACCGGCACTTCCACCAGCACCCCCACCACCGTTGCCAGTGCGGCACCGGAATTGAGGCCGAACAGGGAGATGGCCACGGCCACCGCCAGCTCGAAAAAATTGGAGGTGGCAATCATGCAGCCCGGCGCGGCGATATTGTGCGGTAGTTTCATGGCCCGTGCCGCGCCGTAGGAGATCGCAAAAATCCCGTAGGTCTGGATCAGCAGTGGAATCGCGATCAGCACAATGGCCAGCGGTTGGGAGAGAATGGTCTCCGCCTGGAAACCGAACAGCAGCACCACGGTCGCCAGCAGGCCGGCAATGGAAATCGGTTTTACGGTTTCGAGGAAATGGTTCAGACGCGAGTGATCCGCTCGAGAATCCAGTGCACGGCGGGTCAGGATGCCGGCAATCAGAGGGATCACCACATACAGCACGACCGATAACAACAGCGTATCCCAGGGCACGGTCACATCGCTGACCCCAAGCAGAAATGCGGCCAGGGGGGCGAAGGCAAAAATCATGATGACGTCGTTCACCGACACCTGCACCAGAGTGTAATTGGCATCGCCGCGGGTCAGCTGGCTCCACACAAACACCATCGCGGTACAGGGCGCCACGCCGAGCAGGATCATACCGGCGATGTATTCCGTTGCCGTCTGCGGGTCCACCAGGTCGGCGAAAATCACCCGGAAAAACAACCAACCCAGGGCCGCCATGGTGAAGGGTTTGATCAGCCAGTTCATCACCAGCGTGAGCAGCAGCCCTTTGGGTTTTTTACCGATATCGCGAATGGAGCTGAAGTCCACCTGCACCATCATCGGGTAGATCATCAACCAGATGAAAATCGCTACCGGAATATTTACGCGGGCCACTTCCAGCGCGGCGAACCAGTGGAAGAGTGCGGGAAATTGGGTGCCGAGCAAAACGCCCGCGACGATACACAGCGCCACCCAGACCGAAAGATACCGTTCAAACAGCCCCACGATCAGTTGACCTCTGCAATGCTGACAAGCGCATTCAGCAACTCTTCGCGCGGCAGGTTCTTCTCCTGCAGGGACAACAGACCCTGCACGCGGTGCTCGATGGTTTCCATCACACGGTAGAACGCCTCGCGGATTTCCTCTTCACTGCCCTCGAGTTTCGAGGGGTCCGGCAGCCCCCAGTGCACCTTGAGGGTATCGCCAAACCACACCGGGCAGCTTTCATTGGCGGCGCTGTCACACACGGTGACCACCACATCCGGCTGGTTCTGTTCGAAGGCATCCCAGGATTTGCTCTCGAGCCCCGCGGTATCTATGCCTTTCTCCCTGAGATAGCGGATCGACAGTGGGTGCACTTCGCCACTGGGCTGGCTGCCGGCACTGCAGGCCTGGATGCGCCCCTGCGCGAGGTGATTGGTGATCGCTTCGCTCAGAATGCTGCGGCAGCGATTGTGGGTACAGATATACAGAATGTTCATTGATTCATTTCCTTGGGATTGTTCAGCAACAAACGGGGCGATCGGCCATGGCCTTGAGGCTGCTCCGCAGTGCCGATAAGCGACCGGCTTCGGCATTGGTCGCGCTATCAATTACGCTGCTCGCCCAGCCCGGCAGCGACGGGTGAATGTTGTAGTAAACCCACTGGCCGCGACGGGTGTCCTGCAGCAGGCCGCAGTTGCGCAGTTGCGCCAGATGCCGGGAGATTTTCGGCTGGGATTCTCCCAGCGCCGCCATCAGTTCGCACACGCACAGCTCCCCCTCCGCTTGCATCAGCAGTACCAGCCGCAGACGGGTCTCGTCCGCCAGACATTTGAACAATTGCACCGGGGTCATCACAGTTCCTCAAGATCGTGGTGCCAGGTTGCGAGCATTATATATGGATATTCGAATATGTAAATTTGCCGAGACGCAATAAGCAACCGCGGGCTGATACAATGCACCGTCACAGCGATTACTCCACGAGTGGTAGAAAGTGTCTGACTGGTTTGTTTATCTGATCCGCACCCGCGCCGGCAGCCTGTATACCGGTATCACCCGGGACGTGGCGCGCCGCTTTGGGGAGCACAGCAACGGCGGTCCCAAAGCCGCCAAAGCACTGCGCGGGCGCGGCCCACTGACGCTGGAATTTCAGCAGGCGGTGGCGGACAAGTCGCAGGCGCTGAAGCTGGAACTACAGATCAAGAAATGGCCCAAGGCACGCAAGGAAGCATTGATTGCGGGCCATATTGCGCTGCCCCCTGCGCCACCTGCTCCCGAATCAGCGTAAGCGGGTTCACGGAGGGAACGCTCAATGGCGAACCCGGCGCGGCAGCGCAAAACCAATGATCGCACCACCAAACGCCAGCGCCGCCGCGGGATTCCGACATAAAACCGGGAGCCGCTCTATCTGACCGAACCAGGGGAAAATAATAAATTCAGCGGGGGTGATCACCGGGTTTCCGCTGATACAATGCGCGCCACCGCAATACCTAGACTAAGGAATCCCATGGAACTCACCCTCACCCTGCTTCTGGTGTTGTTTGCCGTTGCCATGTTCGCGGGCTGGGTGGATACCCTCGCGGGCGGGGGCGGATTGCTGACCCTGCCGGCACTGCTGCTCGCCGGCGTGCCGCCGGTCACCGCACTCGCCACCAACAAAAGCCAGGCGGTGATTGGCACCCTGACAGCCACCACCACGTTGTTCGCCAAGGGTCACCTGCGCGAGCGCGCGCTGCTGCTGCCGGTTGTCACCGCGGCACTCGGTGCAGCGCTGGGCACCTGGCTGATCCAACGTGTCGATACCAGCTGGTTAAGCTGGGTAATTCCGGTTCTGCTGCTTTGCGTGGCGCTTTATGTATGGCTGACACCAAATATGGGCAGCAATGAAAGCCATCCCCGCCAGAGTGAAACCCAGTGGGCACTCACCTGTGCCCCAGCGGTGGGATTTTACGACGGTGCCTTCGGGCCCGGCACCGGCACCTTCTTTGCCGCCACCGGTGTCGCCTTTCGCGGCCAGACTCTGCTCGCAGCCACCATCCGCGCCAAGCTGTTCAACCTCACCACCAATGTGGTCTCTGTTGCACTGTTTGCCGCCGGTGGCAAGGTGATCTGGACCATCGGCGCGACCATGATGGCGGGCCAGATGATCGGAGCCATTATCGGCAGTCACACCATGCTGGCGGGCGGCACCCGGCTGATCCGCCCGCTGGTCATCGCCATGTGTGTGCTGATGTCATTGAGCCAGATTGCCCAACACCTGGGGCTGCTGCAGCTTGCCTAGTGGCCGAACCGCATTCGGAACGTGAGAATCGCCTCAGGCACAGTCCTTTTTCTGGTGGTATTCTTGCGCGCACGAACGTAAACATTCTGAATCTTTATGTACTACTCACTGGGCGACTTGTTCTGGCTGTTCCTGCTGATCCTGGCAGCCTGGTATTTCTGGGCCGGCATGGCCGCCAAAGACAGGGTGCGTCGTATCGTCAAGGCGCACTGCGCCGAGTCAGGTGTCCAGTTGCTGGACGACACCGTAATGCTGGTACGCACGCGCCTGAAGCGCGATAAAACCGGCCAGGTCCGGCTGCTGCGCCAGTATGAATTCGAATTCACCTCCACCGGCGAACGCCGCTACAGCGGTATCGCCGTGCTGCACGGGCAACGGGTCAACCAGATTCAACTGTCGCCCTTCCACCTCGCGTGAAAACCCCTGAGGACTCCCATGCAAAAAGGCATCTACCGTCACTACAAAGGCAATCTCTACCATTTGATGGAAATCGCCACCCACAGTGAAACCGGGGAACAATTGGCCATTTACCGCGCTCTGTATGATGAGTTCGGCGTGTGGGCGCGCCCGCTGACAATGTTTGCGGAAACTATTGAAAAAAACGGTACGAGCATTCCGCGCTTCGCGCTGGAGAAAGCACTCGACTGACCGCCCCCACAGCCCATTCCACCTCAGAACAAACACGGTCCCGCGACCACACAATAAGGACAACAGGTGAACAATAAGCAGATCCTGATTTACGGAGCGTACGGCTATACCGGCGAGCTGATTGCCCGCAAGGCGGTGGCCAGGGGCCTGAAACCCATTCTGTCAGGCCGCAGCGCCGTCAAGCTGCAACCGCTGGCCAACGAACTGGGGCTTTCCGCCATTGCCGTCGGTCTCGACGATGAAGAGGTACTGGCGCGAACCCTGAAGGATGTGGCAGTGGTCATCCACTGCGCCGGCCCCTTCTCCGCCACCGCCGAGCCGATGATGCGCGCGTGTATCAAAAGCGGTACCCACTATCAGGACATCACCGGCGAGATGGCGGTATACCAGCAGGCGCACGCAATGGATGCCGAGGCAAAGGCCGCGGGCGTGGTGCTGTGCCCCGGTACCGGCTTCGATGTAATCCCCACCGACTGCCTGGCGGCGGCGCTGCACAAGGCCATGACCAGTGCCACTCACCTGACCCTGGGGTTCGATTCCGATTCCGGCCTGAGCCCGGGTACGGCCAAAACATCCATCGAGAGCCTGGGTGTGGGCGGCGCGGTGCGCCGCAACGGCAAGATCGAAGTAATCCCTCACGGCGGGCTGACCCGCACAATCAACTTTGGCCGCGGCGAAAAGTTTGCGGTTGCCATTCCCTGGGGCGATGTGGCCACGGCCTACTACTCCACCGAGATTCCAAATATCGAGGTGTACGTCCCCATGAGTCCGCGGCGCGCGAAGAAGATGCAGCGACTCAACAGATTCCGCTGGCTGCTGCGCATGCAGTGGGTACAGAAATGGCTAAAAAGCAAGGTAGACAAGAACGTGCAGGGGCCCACCGAGAACCAGCGCGCAGAGCAGAAGACCTGGGTGTGGGGCGAGGTGCGCAACGACCGCCGCGGCGAGCGCCGGGTGGGGCGCGTGGTCACTGCCAATGGCTACGATGTGACCGTGCACGGCTCGCTGGCGGTGATGGAGTTTCTGTTGGATTACGAGGGTAAAGGCGGTTACTTCACGCCCTCGAAACTCTGCGGTCACCAGCTGGTGGAAAAACTGCCCGGCTCCGGCGCCATCAAGATCGGGATCGATTGATTTACCCGCCGACGACCCACACCCTGTAGGAGCCTGCCTCGCAGGCGAAAAGCTACGGAGCCTGAACCTTCGCCTGCAAGGCAGGCTCCTACAAGTCCTTACGAAACACCCGAATTAATACCCGCCATCCCGTACAGATTTCACGGATCTGACATATTTCGGTCAAGTCCGCGCAATATTGGCTTCGTACTTTTACCTCATGCGAAGCCTACCTATCACACTGAAAACGGTCGATGTCTCCCTGGTTCTGCGCATGGCGCAGCGAGCGACGCGACCGACATCGCGCAGGAATTACCTGCTGCTGTCCCGGTCTGCCGATGGCTGGTTGTATCTGCTGTCGCCGCTGGCCATTCTGCTGATCGACACGGTGATGGCACTGCAGTTTCTCTACACCTGCGGCGCCGCCTTCGCCATCGAGCGCTCGCTCTACTGGACCATCAAGAACACCACCAAGCGCAACCGCCCGCCGGAAACCATTCCGGGGCTGCGCTCCATCATCATCGCCAATGACCGTTTCAGTCTGCCGTCCGGCCACACCTCTGGCGCCTTCCTGTTTGTGACCATGCTCAGCCAGTGCCTGAACCCGCTGTGGGCGCTGGGTTACTTCTGGGCGGCGGGTGTGGGGACCTCACGGGTGGGGCTCGGCGTGCACTTCCCCACCGACGTGTGCGCCGGCGCGCTGCTCGGCACCTGCGTAGGCTTTGCGGTCAGCGGCGCGTTGCTGTAAGCGGCCAGCGGAAAAAACCCCTTCCCTCTGCTCAATCGGAGAAGCACCTTGAAAATACTCTACGGCGTTCAGGGCACCGGCAACGGCCACATCACCCGCGCGCGCGCCATGGCAGAGGCCTTCCGCCAGTTCCCGGATGTGAGCGTCCAGTGGCTGTTCAGCGGTCGCCCGCCGGAGAAGCTGTTTGCCATGGAAGCGTTCGGCGAGTATTGGTGGCGCGAGGGACTCACCTTTGTGCACCAAGAGGGAAAGATCGACCAGATCGCCACCGCCAGACAACTGAATGTCAGCCGCCTGCTGAAAGACATCCGCGAACTACCGGTGCAGGACTTCGACCTGGTGATCAGCGATTTCGAACCGGTCACCGCCTGGGCTGCGAAAAAACGCAAACATCCGAGCCTGGGCCTCGGCCACCAGTACGCGTTCAACTTCGCCATCCCCACTCCGCGCTTTGGCTGGACGGCCCGCGCCATCATGAAAATGTTCGCCCCGGTGCAGATGAGTCTCGGCATGCACTGGCACCACTTCGGCCACCCGATTCTGCCGCCAATCGCCGAACCGCACGGGCAGAGCGGGTTGGAACAACTGGATCACGTGCTGGTATACCTGCCGTTCGAGCATGCGGAACCGCTGTTACACCAGCTGGCGCAACTGCCCTATTCTTTCATCGTCTACGGCCTGCCGACGGCGCTGCCGGCAGCGGACAATATCGTGTTGAAAGCACCCTCCGTGGAGGGCTTCCGCCATGACGTGGCCACTTCCCGTGCGGTAATCTGCAACTCAGGCTTCGAGCTGATTGCGGAAACCCTCACACTCGGCAAGCCAATCCTCTCCCGCCCGCTCAAAGGGCAGTTCGAGCAGGAGGCCAATGCCATGGCCCTGCAAAAACTGCAGCTGGCAACCGTGGTGGATCAGATGGATGCGGTCACCATCGGCAAGTGGCTGCAGGGCCAGCCGCGCGGTGTGCATGTCGACTGGCCGGACGTGGCGGCCACTCTGGTGCAGTGGATTGCCGATGGCCGCAGTGAAAGCCCGCAACAGCTGTCCTCCCGTCTGTGGGCGGGGGTTGCGCCCGACCGCACCGGCACCCGCAGGAAAACCACCCCGGAAACCCGACCCGCGCCACCGGTACAGGACATCGACGGAATCAAGGGCAGCGAAGGTACCTGACAAGCTCCGCGCTCCATTTCAGACTGGCTTTTCAGGGATGGTCACTGATTGCCAATAGATCAGTGACCATTACCTGAAATGTCATTGCCCGCTCTCTTCCCACTGCCTACTCTGATCCGCTTCCTATAACACCAGAAGCGGAGTGGTTATGAGCGAACAGTATCTGAAAGACCGGGATATCGAGTTCCTGCTGTACGAATTTCTCGATACCGAGGCATTGCTGCAGCGCCCCCGCTACGCCGAGCATTCCCGGGAAGTGTTCAACGCGACCCTCGACACCGCCAGAACCATCGCGGAAAAATACTTCGCCGACCACTACACCAAGGGCGACGCTTGCGAACCCACGTTCGACGGTGAAACCGTCACCCTGATCGAGGAAACCCACAAAGCCTGGCATGCGTTCGCCGAGGCCGGTTTCCTCGCCGCCCACTACGATTTCGACGAGGGTGGCATGCAACTGCCGGAAGTCATCCTGCGCAGCGCCATGGCCTACATCAACGCCGCCAATGTGGGCACCGCCGCCTACCCGTTTCTCACCCTGGGCGCGGCAAACCTGGTGCGCAGTTTTGCCAGCGAAGACCTCAAAAATACCTATCTGCCGCCAATGATGGACGGCCGCTACGCCGGCACCATGGCACTGACTGAGCCGGACCAGGGCTCCGCCCTCGCGGACATCCGCACCACCGCCACGCCAGCGGAAGACGGCAGTTATCGCCTGCGCGGACAGAAAATGTTTATCTCCGGCGGCGACCAGTCCATCACCGAAAATATCGTGCACATGGTATTGGCGCGCATCAAGGACGCGCCGCCCGGGGTCAAGGGTATTTCCCTGTTTCTGGTGCCAAAATTTATTCCAGCGACCGACGGCGCAGCACCGATCCGCAACGATGTGCAGCTCGCCGGCCTGCTGCACAAGATGGGGTACCGCAACACTACGTCCACCGTGCTGAGCTTCGGCGAAAGCGGCGGCGCCGTCGGATACCTGGTGGGAGAACCGCACAAGGGTCTCAGCTACATGTTCCAGCTGATGAACGAAGCCCGCATCGGCGTCGGCACCGGTGCGGCAGTGCTCGGCTACCGCGGTTACCAACACGCCTTGCAGTACGCAAAAGAGCGCCCGCAGGGTCGCCTGCCTTCCAACCGCGATCCGCAGTCGAAACAGGTCCCCATCATCCAGCATGCAGATGTGCGGCGCATGTTGCTGATGCAGAAAAGCTATGTGGAAGGCGGCCTCGCCCTCTGCCTCTACGCGTCTTCACTGTTCGAAGATGCCCACAGCGCGGAAACCGAAAATGAGCGGCAGCAGGCCGCGGAACTGCTGGACCTGCTCACCCCCATCGTCAAATCCTGGCCGTCGAAATACTGCCTGAAAGCCAATGACCTGGCGATCCAGGTACTCGGCGGCTCTGGCTATATTCGCGAATACCCCCTCGAACAGCTCTACCGCGACAACCGCCTGAACCCGATTCACGAGGGCACCGAGGGTATTCAGGCCATGGACCTGCTGGGGCGCAAAGTGCCCGCAAAAGGATTGGCCGGTTACCAACTTCTCGCTGGAGAAATCGGCAAAACCCTCGCCGCCTGTGCCGACAGTGACGAACTGAACGCACTGGCGCAACGTCTCGGCGACGGCCTCGGCAGGCTCAACAGCACAACCGAAATTTTACTGGGGCAGATGGCTGCGGACGCCGATCTGGGGCTCGCCAATGCCGCACTGTATCTCGACGCCTTCGGCCGCGTGGTGGTGAGCTGGATCTGGCTGCGCCAGGCCCTGATCGCATCGCGCCGCCTGAACACAAACCTCAGTGAGAACGAAGAGAATTTCTACCGCGGAAAGCTGCAGGCCGCGCGCTTCTATATCGAATGGGAATTACCGGAGATAGAACCGCAGCTGACACTGTTGGAAGCCGGCAACCGCGTGCCGTTTGAGATGCAGCGGGACTGGTTCTGAGCCAGCCTCCGCAAAAAAAACCATTAAAAAAGGGACTGAAATTTCAGTCCCTTTTTTATTGATGGAAACACTCTGGCGAAGACCTACAGATTAGCGATTTCGATCATCATCGCCGTATACATTTTCAGGTTCAGGCGCAGCTGATCCACGGTGATAAACTCGTGCTCAGAGTGGCCGGTGTAGGCTTTGCCCGGCATCGACGGGCCAAAGCTGACCGCATTCGGCAGCAGCTTGGCATTGGTGGAACCGCCAATCGATACCGGGCCCGCATCTTTGATACCGGTGAAATGACGGAACACCTTCAATAGCGGTTCCACCTGCGGCGCATCATCCGCGCGGTAGGGTTCACCGAGATGCACACCCACTTCCGCCATCTGGATTCCGGTCTGTTTCTGCCAGTTATCGAGGGCACTGCGGATCTGCTTGTCCAGCAACTCGGCGGACTTGCCGGTGGGACGGCGCAGGTTCAGGTGGCTGGTGAGCCCCTTGTCGTCGGCCTTCACCATGGTCAGGGCGCCGGTCATCGGTCCCATAAAGTCGTCGCGGTAGGCAATGTCGCCGAACTGCTCAGCGACAATGCCGGTGCCGACCAGGTCGTTGATGTAGCGCACCATGGCGCCGGCGGCATTGGCTGGCCAATCTTGGTTGCCCAGCGCATCCGCCAGGAAAGCAATGGCATTGATACCGTGTTCCGGTTCGGAACTGTGAGTGGCCACACCGCGGGCGGTGATTTGCAGCACGCCGTCGTTTTGCGCGAACTCGAATTTTACCTGCGGATGTGCCGCTGCGCGCGCGCGGATCGCCTTCTCCAACTCCGCGGTCGGATTGACGATACTGGCATGGGCCTCGTCCGGTACCTGGCTGCGGAAATAGCCACCGTGGAACTCGCTCAGGTAGGGCTTGTTCTTGTCCGCCACCGCGGCATCGGCAAAGGTTGCGCGCACTTCACTCCAGCCCTTCTCTGCGGTTACCACCGGGTAATTGGCGTCGATGGTGATGTTATAGGCCGGCATGTCGTAATCTTTCAGGAACGCTTCCAGCGGGCCCCAGTCGGACTCCTCGGCCAGGTAGACAATCAGCTCCACGCGCCGCTGCATCGGCACGCCTTTATCTTTGATCGCCTTCATCGCATAAAGCGCGGTGGCGATTGGCCCCTTGTCATCCTCGCTGCCGCGGGCGATCAACTTGCCCGGTTCGCTGGTGCGATCCAGCTCAAACGGGCTTTTCTTCCACTTGGCCGGATTGGCCGGCTGTACATCGCCGTGGGTGACGATACCGATTTTCTCCTCACCCTGGCCCAGCGCCACGATCACCACGTAGCCGTGGTCCTCGCACTCAAGCCCCAGGTCCCTGGCGGTACCGCACAAAGTGCTTTTGAAACCGGTAAATTCGGGGTTCTTTTCCAGCGGCAGGTCTTCCCGCGCCACGGTCTTGAATTTCACCAGTTCGGCGAGGGTATCGGTCATCGCCGTCTCGTAGCGCTTTACCGCATAGTCTGCGGTGTTCTGCGCTTCCGGCGAAACATTCGCCACCGCAACCAGCGGACTGAGCAACAGCGGAGCTGTAATCCGCGCAACTTTGGATCGGAATTTCACAGGGTACTCCAGGAGTCGGGAAAAGGCGCATTGTACCTCCCGAGCGCTGCCAAATCCTGCACAACGCGGTGCGGCGATCGGCCGCTGCGACCTACCGAAAGACAGAACCCGAACGCGGAGAAGACTGTACCCTGCAACCTTACAACGACTGCCGCACCTGCTCCCGCTTCAGGTGTGCAACCGCCTCCTCCATGGTGGCCACCCAGTAGCGCTCCGGGTGTGCCGCCAGGTGTTCCACCAGCGCCTTGTGTGCCTCGGACGATACGGTGATGTAGTCGCCGCCCACGCCGTGGAACATAAAGCCCACCAGACTGTGGTTTTCCCGCGCGGCTTCCACCACGGCAATCAGTTCTTCCGCATTTTTTTCCGCGCCGTCGAAGGACGCTATGCGGTAAAAGTCGCGGTCACTGATTTTGTGCTGGCCATCGTCGGAGAATAGCCGCGCAGCGGGGACGAGTTTTTTCAATTCGGGGATCACATCTTCGCCACCGGCGATCATGTCGCCACAGGGATAGGCGAAGGTACGCTGTTTCCTGCCGTCGATGGCTTCGAGCATGCTGTTGGTGGCCAGCACCTCGTCCACGAACTGTTCCAGGGTGTAGTTATCCAGGTCCTGCCAGGGTTTTACCCAGCTGCGGTTGGAGAGGGACTTGCGGCACGGGTGGTAGAGCATGTGATTGCCCAGTTCATGCCCGCGCTGGGCGGCGCGGCGCCATTCGTGCAGGCGCATGCGGATGGATGGGCGAGCGCCGCTTAAATAAAACGTGCCGGGCAGTTTGTGTTCGTTCAGTTGGGGGATGGCGATGTCCAGATGGGAGTCCAGTGCATCGTCGTAGGTGAGCACCACCGCCACTTCCGCGCCGCCGGGCCAGGGGGATTTGAGCTCTGCTGCGGAGGATGTGGTGGCGACGGCTGCCAACATGGCGACGAATACGGACAGCGCATTGCCAGAGCGTTTCCTGAATGGTTGTAAAAACATAAAACGTCCTTTTTATTTTTTGAGTTATCTCAGAAATGCCATTCGCGTCACCCTCACGAGCGCGGGGTCCAGCCTCTGGATTCCCGCATGCGCGGGAATGACGAGGTAGAGAGATGCCTGTTTGGTTCTATTCGTTACAGCGTAACCCGCAGGGTGAGTCCCCCGAGGTCCACATCACCGCGTTCCTGTGCGGGCATTATGGCAATCCTGCCGTGGTAACTCTCCACAATATCCACCACTACCGCAAGTCCGATGCCCTGCCCCTGCTGTTGCTGGTCGGCACGCACGCCGCGCTGGATTACCTGTTGCCATTGGGCGTCCGTAAGCCCGGGACCGTTGTCCGCCACCACGATTTCCAGCCCGCGCTGATCATCCGTGTTGGCGATTTTCGCCAGCAATTTTCCACCGCCGTATTTGTAGCCGTTGTCCAGCAGATTGCCGAGCATCTCCATCAGGTCGCCCTCGTCGCCGTAGAACAGCACCGAGTCGTCGCACAGCAGTTCTGCGTCCACGTGCTTTGTGCGGTAGACCTTGTCGAGAGCGGTGAGAATTTTTTCTGCAAGCGGCTTTACTGCCACCCCGCGCAGGATGGACTTGGGCGAGCTGGCGACGGCGCGCTTCAGCTGGTAGCTGATGATGCTGTCCATGCGCTGCACCTGCTCTGCCAACGCAATCTGTGCGGATTGCGGATCGGCAGCCAGATCCATGCCTTTCAGGACTGCCAGCGGCGTTTTCAGGCTGTGGGCGAGATCGCCGAGGGTGTGACGGGTTTTCTCCCGCTGGCGGCGCTCGTTCTCAATCAGCAGGTTGAGGTTGTCGGTAAGTGGCACCAGTTCCCGCGGGAAGTTGCCCTGCAGCGTATCACTGCCCCCCTGCTGCATGTCTTTCAGTGCGTGTGCCACGCGCCGCAGCGGCGCCAGCCCCCAGCGCAGCACCAACAGCTGCACCGCGATCAGCGCCAGTGCGCCGATACCGAGCCAGCGCCACAGGGTATCGCTGAACTGTTGCACCTGGGCGTGCAGCGGTGCCGCGTCCTCCAGAATCACAAAAGTGAACTGCAGCTCGCTGTCGAGCCCCCAGGCAATACCCTGGCGGAAACTGCTGAAGCGGGTGTCGAGCCCTGGCAGCTGGAGCTCGGCAAACGCCTGCTGCCCCTGGCGCAGAGGCAATGGCAGCGGCATGGTGGAGAAGTTGGGCAGGCTGAGCGCGGACTGGGAGCGCCAGATCACCCGGCCGCGGGAGTCCATCACCGCGCCGATCAGGCCGGAATCCGGCTGGTTGAAGCGCTGTTCGGGCAGGTTGAACGGCAGGTGCAGACTGTCGCCGTCGGGCTCCGCGACTACTAGCAGGGTGTAGATATAAGCTTGCAGCTCGCGCACCTTGGCCTCGTCCAGTGAGGTGCGGTACGCGCGCTCGAGCACGCCGGAGAGCACCACCAGAAACACCAGCAGTACCAGCGTGGCCATCAGCGAAAGACGGCCAGAAAGGGAGTGCAGCCAGCGGGTCAGCAACGCATCAGCTCACAGCGGAAAAGCGGTAACCACGCCCGCGCAGGGTTTCGATGGGTTTCACCCCGCCGGCAGCGTCCAGTTTTTTGCGCAGGCGGCCGATGAAGACCTCGATCACATTACTGTCGCGGTCGCAGTCCTGCTCGTAGATGTGCTCGGTGAGCGTGGTTTTCGACACCACTTCGTCCGGGTGCAGCATCAGGTACTCGAGCACCTTGTACTCGAACGAGGTGAGTTCCAGCTCACTGCCGGAGACCTTTACCCGCTGGGCGCTGGTGTCGAGCTCAATGGGGCCTGCGTTGATGGTTGGGGAGGAGAATCCCGCGGAGCGGCGCACCAAAGCGTTGAGGCGCGCCAGCAGCTCCTCGGTGTGAAACGGCTTGGTGAGATAGTCATCGCCGCCTGCTTCCAGACCTCGCACCCGCTCCTGCCAGTGGCCGCGGGCGGTAAGGATCAGGATGGGAAAATGACGGGACTCCTTGCGCAGGGTCTCGATCACGGCAATGCCATCGATTTTAGGCAGGCCGAGGTCCATGACGGCCACGTCGTAGGGGTATTCACGCCCCAGGTACAGAGCCTCTTCGCCGTCCGGTGCTTCGTCCACGGTGTAACCGGCCTTGCGCAGGGAAGCGGCCAGCTGCTCCCGCAGGGCGAATTCATCTTCCACCAGCAGTGCGCGCATAAAAATTCCTCTGTTGCTATTGTGTGGAGCGTGAGTGTGGAGCGTGAGTGCGGAGTGTGAGTCCGAGCGGCATTAGCCCGAAATCTGTCCGGTCTCTTTATCCACGTACACCACATAGACCTGGCTTTTGTCGGAAAGCCCCTTAACCCGATACATGGTGCGGCCGTTGCGCTGCACTTCGCTGATCGCCAGGATCTTGCCGCCGTAGCGGCGCTTCACCAGGGAGGCCGCCTGGTCGCGGGAGATGCCTTTGTTCTGCATGCGAATACTGGCCAGCGGCTGTACTTTGCCAGCGTGGCGCTCCATCTGCACCCGCGGCAGCGGATTGCGCTCCCCCGGGTGTCCGCCAACCTGCACACCACCAACGGACGGCCCGGCGTACAACGGCGCGGCCAGTAGCGCCGCCAGCAGGCCGGTCACCAATAGCATCGCCGCTTTTACCTTTGAGGCTCTGGGGGTAGCGGGAAGTTTCACAATGCAGCTCCTGTTATTCCGAAAGCAATGACGTGTGAACGCCGGTCAGCATCCATCACAACACCGGCGTCACATCTACACGAACCCGGATTCTATCCCCAGGATGCTGGTTGGTGCGAATCAGATATGTCTGGCCGTTGTATTGGTAGTTGACGTCGTACCCCACCAGCTCGCGGCGGGTGTTGACCTGTTCCACCACCTGGCAGCGCTGCTCGGTACCGTACTGCACCGGCGCATTGTGACTGCTGATGGCATTGCCGACCACCGCGCCCACCGCGGCGCCGGCTACCATTCCCGCACCTTTATTGCCGCGGTGGTAGTGGCTGTGACGTCCCCAGCCATGGCGGTAACCCCGCGCCGCATCACGCCCGACCGCTGCACCGATCAGGCCGCCAATAATGGCGCCCGCGGGGGAAGGTTGGCGATAGGTGACGGTTTGATCCCAGCACTGGGTGCGGGGCTCAACCACCTGAATATCGTTGTAGACCGGCGTGACGGCGGTGACGGTGGCGTAATCGTAGCCATCGTGTGGATAGTAACCGCTGTCGCCGGCGGAGGAATGTGCGCTGAGGCCCACCAGACAGGCGGTGAGGCCGATCAGGCCCAGCTGCTTGCAGAGATTGTGGATATTGACCATGTGACGTGCTCCCTGAGACCGAACCGGTTGGGTGGTTACCCATCTCGCGTTGACCTTTTGACCTTTTGACCTCTTGGCCTATGGGAGCACTTTAGGATGGGCAGGCTGAATCCTTCCTGAACTCGGGGAAGCTTTTCGACCGCTGTGGTGCCTTCGCACCGGAAAAAACGCGGCTCAGGCCGGCGCGACCTCTGCGCCATTTCCCAGCCAGCGCTGGGTCAGGGTGCCGGCGGTCATCGCCCCATTCACATTCAGCGCGGTGCGCGCCATGTCGATCAGCGGCTCGACGGAAATCAGCAGTGCGGCGATCTGCACCGGCAGTCCCATGGTGGGCAGTACCACCAGTGCGGCAAAGGTAGCACCACCGCCGACGCCGGCAATACCGAAGGAGCTTATTACAATCACCGCCACCAGCGATGCCAGCCACATAGGATCGAACACGTTGATCCCCATGGGCACCGCCACCATCACCGCGAGCATCGCCGGGTAAATGCCAGCGCAGCCGTTCTGGCCAATGGTGGCGCCGAAGGAGGCGGAGAAGTTGGCGATGGCCGGGGAGTTTTTCAGCTCGTCGATCTGGGTTTCCACATTCAGCGGAATGGTCGCTGCGCTGGAGCGGGAACTGAAGGCAAACACCAGCACCGGCCACACCTTGGCGAAATAGTGCAGCGGGCTGATACCGTTCACCAGCAGCAGCAGCGCGTGCACCACAAACATCAGGGCGATGGCGACAAACGAGGCAGCAACAAAGCTGAACAGATTGAAGATATCCGCCCAACTGGATTTGGCCACCAGCGCCGTCACCAACGCCATCACACCGTAGGGCGTGAAGGCCATGATCAGGCGCACCAGTTTCATGACCCAGACCTGGGCGATGGTGACAAACTGCTCGATGGCTGCCCCCTGCTCGGGATTTTCGCGGCGCACCGCCAGCGCCGCCAGCCCCAGCAGTACCGCGAAAATCACTACGGCAATCACTGACGTGTCGCGCTGGCCGGCGAGGTCCGCAAAAATATTGCGCGGGATAAACGAGGTGAGAATTTGCGGAAGGCTGAGATCGCTGACGCGGCCAATGCGCTCGTTCAGTACTTCGACCCGCGCGGCTTCGCGTGCGCCTTCCACCAGCCCTTCCGCCGACAGACCGAACAGGTGGGCAATCACCACACCGACCAGCGCGGCGACGGCCGTGGTACCGAGCAGTACCGCCAGTACCGATGCGCTGATCTTGCCAAGATCACTGGTATGGCTGACCCTGACCACCGCAGAGAGAATACACACCAGCACCAGTGGCATCACCAGCAGGTGCAGCAGATTCACATAGCCCTCGCCCACCAGACTGATCCAGTCGAGCACAAATGGCAGATTCACCCCCCAGCCTTCCGCCAGATGCATGAAACCGCCAAACAACACCCCCAGCAGCAGACCGGCAAATACCGCCGGCGCCAGCGAATGGCGGCTGCGGTGCCAGCGCGCAAGAGGCCACATCAGGAAAAAGTAGAATGCGAGGAGAAGCAGTGCACTCAATTGCATTGGATTTGAGTCCGGATTTTCAGAATTTGCCGCCAGAAAACTGTCCGCATCCTAACAGCTGGCACCTTTCCCCCAAAAAGACACTTTGGTTATAGCGCTAGAAGTGAAATTCCAGCTTAGTGCGGCACAAGAAACCCTGCCGTGCTTTGCCGGCTCAGTTCTGCACTTGCGCGACGGCCTCCGCGAGCGATTGTGCCGTCTGTGGTCCCACCAGAGTCCGCCGCCACTGGCCGCTGGCATCGATGATAAAAGTAGACGGTAGCACCTGCGGCATGGCCTGGCCCCAGCGGCCTGCCGGAGCCTCTGCCAGCAGCGGAAATTCGATGGCAAATTTGTCCGCCTGTTGCTGCACCTGCTCGGCGGGCAGCTGATCGAAATTGATCCCGAGTACCAGCACCTTATCGCTGTGCTCGCGATAGAACGCATTCAACTCGGGAATCTCCTCGCGGCACGGCGCGCACCATTCGGCCCAGTAGTTCACCAGCAGGATCTTGCCCTCGGTGCGCAGCGGCTTGCCGTCGAGGGACTGCAGTGCGTCGCGGCCACTTTCACACCCGCCGAAAAAGGACGCGGCGAGTGCGAGTATCAGCACAAGGGAAAACTGTTTACGAGTTGGCGGTACGGCTCGAGGACTTGGCGCGGGCATTGCGGCTGTTTCCTTTGCTGGCTGATTGGTTGTCTTTGTTGTTTTCTGGTGCCGGCAGCTCTTTGGTATCCGCCACCGGTTCCACGGACTTCTCCAGCATTTCCTTGGCCATGGACTCGCGAAACAGATCGCCGAGGCTTTGGGAGAGGTGCTCGTGAGCGTAGTCCCGCGCCTCGCGAAAGCGAGCGTCCACTTCGCGAAACCAGGCGCGCGCCTGCAGTTCGCGGTGGCCACTCTCCGGCACCGGTGCAGGGTGCAGCCAGTCGACCATCTGTTCGAGGGTAATGGAATCCAGATCCCGCACCAGCACGTAGTCGTTGCGGTCGGTCTGCGCGATCACCTTGTGGGACTGCAGTATTTCGCGGATACGTCGCCACTGCACGGGGCGGATGCCCGCGCGGGAAATATCCTGCTCACTCACCGGCAGCCCCCTCTGGTAATTGCTGAAAAATTTCGACATCAGCGCCAGGGTCGCCACCAGATCTGAATAATTGCGGCCCTGCGCGGCGGCATGGTACACCGACAGCGTGCGCACCAGCACACAGCCCGCCAGCACGATCATCCACATGGTGTAGATCCAGATCAGAAACAGCGGCACAAACGCGAAGGCACCGTAAATCGCCTGCACCGAACTGCGCGACACGATGGCACCAAACACATACTTCGCCGCCTCGAACGCCACTGCGGTAATCACACCACCGGCGAGCCCATGCTTCAGTCGCACCCGGCAATTGGGCACCGCCACAAACAGCAGAGTGAAAGCGACCGCAGTAAAGATGAACGGAAGCACCCGCAGCACAACGGGCAGCACGCCGAGACTGTCGTTCTGCGCGAGGACTTTCTGCGAGAACAGATAGGTGGTGGCGGCCATGCCGGCGCCGAGCAGAATCGGCCCCAGGCTCAGGATGGCCCAATACAGCAGGAAACTGGAAACGCCTTTGCGCCCACGGGGGATATCCCAGATCGCGTTGAAGGTATTTTCGATGTTCTTCAGCATGAAGCCCGCGGTCAGCAGCAGTATGGCGATCCCGGCGCCGGTCAGCCGCTGGGCCTGCACGGAAAAGTTGTTGATGTATTCCTGCACTTCGCGGCCACTCTCGGGCACGAAGTGGGAAAAAATCTGTTGCTGGATCCTGCTCTCGAGACCGGCGAAATCCGGGAACAGCGACAGCATGGCGTAGCTCACCGTTACCAGCGGCACGATGGCGAACAGGGTCATGTATGTGAGGGCGGCGGCGTTCTGTCGGCAATTCTTTTCGTTGAAAACCGTCCACAGGGAAAAAAAGAAGCGACGCCAGCGGTGCACCATTTCAGTCATGGGTCTTCTCAGTTTGTTATACGACTTGTTATACCAATTGTTATAAAGCGGCCACCGCCGGATTCTTCGCTGAATCCTGCGGGGAAAACCACGCAGTTTGTGTAGAAAGTACGCCATACCTCAGCGTAGACGACCAACAGCAGGCTGTTAGAATACGCCAAACCGTAACAGGATGCCCTTTCGATGTGGACGATCTACCATAACCCCCGCTGTTCAAAATCCCGCCAAACCCTGCAACTGCTGCAGGACAACCAGATTGAACCGGAGGTGGTGCTCTACCTGGAAACCCCGCCGGATGCCGACACCCTGAAAACCCTGCTGAAAAAGCTCGGTATCCGTGCCCGCGACCTGCTGCGCAAAGGCGAAGACGCCTACAAGGAACTGAACCTCGGCGACACCAGCCTTGGGGACGATGCGCTGATCGCCGCCATGGCGGCAAATCCCAAACTTATCGAGCGCCCCATCGTGGTTAAAGGAAATACCGCGGTGCTCGGCCGCCCACCGGAAAATGTGCTGGAACTCATCTAATGTCGCCTGAGCCCTATGTACTCATTCTTTACTACAGCCGCAATGGCGCCACCGCCAAAATGGCGGCAGAGCTCGCTCGCGGCGTAGAAGAAGCCGGCCTGACCGCGCGTCTGCGCACTGTGCCGCCGGTTTCCCCGGACACCGAAGCCAGCCTGCCGCCAGTGCCCGACAGCGGCGCAACCTACTGCAGCGCCGAAGACCTGCGCCACTGCGCCGGCCTGCTGCTCGGCAGCCCCACCCGTTTCGGCAATATGGCCGCGCCCCTGCGCTACTTCCTCGACCAGACCAGTGACATGTGGCTCGACGGCAGCCTCACCGGCAAACCCGCGGCGGTGTTCACCGCTACCGGCAGTCTGCACGGCGGCCAGGAAAGCACGCTTATTTCGATGATGCTGCCACTGCTGCACCACGGCATGCTGATCGCCGGCATCCCTTACTCCGAAGCCGCACTCATGCACACCACCACCGGGGGCACCCCTTACGGAGCCTCCCACTGGGCGGGCAGTGGTACCAGTGACCTCAGCCGCGACGAAATTGTCCTGTGCCGCGCCCTCGGTACCCGTGTCGCCGATCTGGCACAGAAACTCGGAGACTGAACGTGGCCAAACAACCCAAAGCCATCGACACCGCGCAGGTCGCGCGCAAACTGGACATTGCCAGAAAACTCAACTGGATCTGCTACAGCGGTCTTCTGCTACTGTTCGCGGTGTGGAATCTCTTTCTGGACGGTTCCCTAAAATGGTGGCTGCTGCAGACTATCCCGCTATTGCTGGTATTGCCGGGTATGCTCAAACGCCGGCAGCGCAGCTATTTGTGGCTGTGCTTTATCCTGCTGCTGTACATCACCGCCGGAATCGTCGACGTAATGATGCCCACACGCGGTTGGCAGCATGGCGTACTTACCGCCCTCAGCCTTATCCTGTTTGTTTCCGCGATGATGGCCAGCCGCTGGCAAGTGCAGTTGCAAAATGCGAAAGCCCGGTAGCAGT
The DNA here is from genome assembly GCF_005771435.1 of Microbulbifer harenosus. Lineage (GTDB taxonomy): Bacteria > Pseudomonadota > Gammaproteobacteria > Pseudomonadales > Cellvibrionaceae > Microbulbifer > Microbulbifer harenosus. The sequence continues at coordinate 77,381 of NZ_VANI01000015.1, read as the reverse complement.
ACCGCCACAAGACTCAATGAAAATACAACAGACCGACAACAAGGAGTTCAGGTTTGACTGAATCAACACATCGCCGCGGCCCCATGCGCCGCTTTTTCGGTGCCATTGGCGGTGGCATCACCTGGTTGCGCCGGGTGTTTACCAACCTGTTGTTCCTGTTGCTGTTGCTGTTTATCGGCATCGCCATCTTCGGCGGTGAAGAGCGTATCACCGTTCCCCAGGGCGGCGCCCTCAAAGTCGCACCCGGTGGCTATCTCGTGGACGAGCTGAGCCAGCCCAGCGGCGTGCCCGCCTTCCTCGGCGGTCCATCCACCCCACCGGAAACCCGCGTCAAAGACCTGGTAGACGCCATCGACCACGCCGCCAACGACAATCGCATCGCCGCACTGGTCCTGGAGCTCGACTATCTGGGTGGAGCCAGCCTCAGCAAGCTCGAAGAAGTCGGCGAAGCCGTCCTGCGCTTCAAGGCCAGCGAGAAGCCGGTCTACGCCATTGGCGACAACTTCACCCAGGGCCAGTACTTCCTCGCCAGCTATGCCGACAAGGTCTACATGAACCCCATGGGCTCGCTGTTGCTGATGGGGTTCGGCAGCTACCGCAACTACTTCAAGAGCGCCCTGGACAAGCTGAAGATCAACTTCCATGTCTTCCGCGTGGGCGACTACAAGGATTTCATCGAGCCTTACACCCGCGACGACATGTCCCCCGCCTCGCGGGAAAACAACAGCCGCTGGCTGCACCAGCTGTGGACCGAGTACACCGAGCAGGTGACCGGCCTGCGCAACCTGCCGCCGGAGTCCATCGACAACTACATCGCCGACCTGCCCTCGCTTATGCGCGCGGAAGGTGGCAGCTGGGCGGACGCTGCACTCGCCAACAAATTCGTCGATAAGCTGCTCACCCGCCGCGCCGCCGTCGCCGAGGTGCAGGAGCTGGTGGGTGTGAGCGAAGCCGACAAAACCCAGTACAAATCCATCGACGCCATGAATTACCTGCGTCACACCAAACTGGCGAACCTGCCGGACCCACGCAAGCAAAGCGACAAGATCGGCCTGATCAGTGCCGCCGGCGCCATCGTGGATGGCGAAGCGCCCGCCGGGCAGATCGGCAGCGACACCCTGGGCAAGCTGATTGCCGAAGCGCGCGAGAAAAAAGTGAAAGCGCTGGTATTGCGCATCGATAGCCCCGGCGGCTCCGCCTTCGCCTCCGAGGCCATTCGCCAGGAACTGCTCGCCACCCGCGAGGCCGGCATCCCGGTGATCATTTCCATGGGCAGCGTGGCGGCCTCCGGCGGCTACTGGATTTCCGCCGGCGGCGATCGCATCTGGGCATCGCCTTCCACGATTACCGGTTCCATCGGTGTGTTCGGCGCTTTCCCCACGTTCGAGGAATCTCTCGAACATCTGGGTATCTTTAATGACGGCGTCGGTACTACCGAACTCGCGGGCACTATGCGCATCGACCGCGCGCTGCCGGAAACCGCTGCCGACATTCTGCAACAGGGGGTGGAACACACCTATGCGCAGTTCCTGCGCCTGGTGGCGGAAGCCCGCAACAGCACCCCGCAGGAAATCCACGAGATCGCCCAGGGCCAGGTATGGACCGGGCGCATGGCGCACGAACTGGGGCTGGTGGACGAGCTTGGTAACTTGCAGGACGCCATTGCCGACGCCGCGCAGATCGCCAACCTGGAAAAATACGAGGTGCTGGAAATCCAGCGCGAACTGACCCCGAGTGAAAAGCTGATGCGCGCGCTGGCAGAGAATGTGGACGCGAGAATCGCCGCCAGCGTGGAGCAGAATCTGCCGCTGGGCGCATGGCTAAGCAGCCTGCAACCTGCGCTGCAACCCTTTGCAGAACTGAAAACCTTCCGGGATCCGCGGGCACTGTATGTGCGCTGCATGAGCTGCGTCGCACCCTGATCCCATCCAATTTGCACCCGCTGCCGCCATCGGCGCCGGCGGGTGCACAATTACCTCCCCCCTCTTCCACACTCCCGTAACCGATGATCCGGAACGTAGACCGATTCACTTACGGTTCAGACGGCGATTGATAGTATTCACGCCAGTTAGATAAGTAACCGTGACCGGAAACCAACAATGAAAGCACTCTCCACTGCCATCGCCGCCCTGCTGTGCGGCAGTCTGTCCATGTCACTGTACGCCGATCCCCCCGAGGGCCGCGGCTGGAAGAAACACGACAAGCACCACAAACATGAACACAAGGAAGAGTTCTGGGATGGCAACTGCAAGGTAGAGCGCAAGTGGAATAGCAAGGGCGACTACAAAGAGGAGCGCACCTGCCGGGCGCCACGCTATGCCGACCACCACCATCACCACGACCAACAGCCGCGCGTCGTGGTTCTGCCCCCCTGGTTCAACCAGCAGGCCCCGGAACCGGAATACCGCCCGGAATGGCGCCCGACAACGCAAACCTCCGGCACCGGCTGTAACAGCAACAAGGTTGGCAGCGTACTCGGCGGACTCATCGGCGGCGTGATTGGCCATCAGATCGGCGACGGCCGCGGCAATACCGCGGCGACTATCGGCGGCGCCATTGCCGGCGTACTGATCGGCGGCGAAGTCGGTCGCCGCATGGACCAGCGCAACCAGGCCTGCCTCGCGCAGGCACTGGAGTTTGCACCGGAGGGGGAAACGATCAGCTGGCAGAACGCGCAGGGCGGCGAGAATTACACCGTCATCCCCGGCGCCGTGGAACAGCGCGGTGACCAGTACTGCCGCTCCTTCACCGCCGCCTACGATGCCAGCGGAGATTCCCGCAGCTCCCAGGGAGTCGCCTGCCGCCGTCAGGACGGAACCTGGGTCCGCGCCAACTGATCCCTGATCCGTGCCGCCGGCCCTGCGCCGACGGCACGGATTTGCCCATTTATCACCCAGTAGACCGCCCCCCAAAACGGTGCACCAGATTGGTTCGCCGACCGCATCCCGCCCTGACAACATCCCCACACTGAAGCACGAAAGCAAAAATCCGGCGCCAATCCTCCCGCCGCAGGCACCGCTGTGGCTCACTTTCCCGCGACTGGCACTATTTTTGGATTACTCAAGGATAACGACGCACAGTTTCGTGGCGTCGACGATGAACCAACACGCGGACAAGAATGACGCAAGCAATACAGTCCCAAGCGCAGTGGCTGATCGCCACCGACCTGGACGGCACCCTGCTCGATCACTACACCTATTCCCACAGCGCGGCGGACAGCACGCTGCGACAACTGGAAGCGGCCGGTATTCCGGTTATTTTGAACAGCAGCAAAACCCGCGATGAGATGCTCAACCTGCGGCAGTCCCTGCACAACCGCCACCCGTTCATTGTCGAAAACGGCTCGGCGATTTTTATTCCCCAGGGCTATTTTCCGCACATGCCTGAGACCGCGGTTGAAAATTCCGGCTACTGGGTTCTGGAGCCCGGGGCACCGCGACGTCGCATCCTCGAATTCCTTCGTATCGACAGCGAGCAGCACGGTGCGCCCTATCTGAATTTTGCCGCCGCGACGCCGGCGGACATTGTTGCCGCCACCGGCCTCACATACGCGCAGGCGGAAAAAGCCAACCGGCGCGACTACTCCGAGCCGCTGCTGTGGCAAGGGAACGAGTCGCAGAAGCGCGCATTTATCGCCCGCGCCAACGCCGCCGGATTTTCCACCCTGCAGGGCGGACGCTTCCTGCATGTGCTCGGCCAGACCGACAAGGGCGCGGCCACGACCTTGCTGAAAAACATCTATCAGCGCTACAGCGAGCGCGCGTACCGGCTGATTGCCAGCGGCGACGGTCCCAACGATCTCGACATGCTGAAGGCGGCGGATATCGCTGTCCTGGTGCGCTCCCCGGCCCACCCGCCGCCGCAGCTGACCGGGCACCCGGACCTCATCGTCAGCCGCAACACCGGCCCACAGGGTTGGGCGGAAGCGATTCAGCACATCCTCTCCCGCCGGGCTCAGATTCCGAAATAACGCACGCAAAATAGGAAGCACAACGTGACCGACTTTTTTCAGAATGGCGACATCACGACCCTGCACAACCTGTCCAACCGCAGCCTGGAGGATATGGAGTCTGACCTCCTGCGATTCTCACAGCAGCGCCCCATGTCACTGCTACTGCCTTCGCTTTACTCGGAGCTGAAAGGCGAAGCACTGCCGCGTATCCTCGAAATTCTCGCCGAGGTGCCCTACCTGTCCGAGATTGTGATCGGTCTCGACCGCGCCGACGAATCCCAGTACCGCGACGCGCTCAAACAGTTCAGCGTGCTGCCGCAGCATGTACGTGTGCTGTGGAACGATGGCCCCCGCCTGCGCGAACTGGACGCACAACTGCAGCGCGACGGGCTCGCGCCCAAGGAGGCCGGAAAAGGCCGCAACGTGTGGTACTGCCTGGGTTACATTCTGGCGTCGCGCCGCGGCGAGGCCATCGCCCTGCACGACTGCGACATCGTCACTTATGACCGCATGATGCTGGCGCGACTGTTCTATCCGGTAGCCAATCCCAACTTCAACTACGAATTCTGCAAGGGGTTTTACTCCCGCGTGGCCAACGGCAAGATCAACGGCCGCGTCTGCCGCCTGCTGGTCACGCCGCTGATCCGCACCCTGAAAAAAATCTACGGGCACACCGCGTATCTCGAATACATGGACAGTTTCCGCTATTCCCTGGCCGGGGAATTCTCCTTCCGCCGCGACGTAATCAACGATCTGCGCATTCCCAGTGACTGGGGGCTCGAGATCGGCGTACTGTCGGAAATGCACCGCAATTACTCCACCAATCGCCTGTGCCAGGTGGACATTGCCCATGCATACGACCACAAGCATCAGGATGTGTCCTTCGACGACGAACACGGCGGACTGTCGAAAATGTCCATCGACATCGCCAAGTCCTTTTTCCGCAAACTCGCCACCCAGGGCACGGTGTTCTCTTCGGAAACCTTCCGCAGCATCAAGGCCACCTATTTCCGCGTCGCGCTGGATTTTGTCGAGACCTATCGCAACGACGCCATCATCAATGGCCTGAATTTTGATATTCACAAGGAAGAGCAGACAGTGGAGCTGTTTGCCAGCAATCTGGTGAAGGCCGGCCAGGCGTTTCTGGAAAACCCGATGGAAACGCCGTTTATTCCCAGTTGGAACCGCATCACCAGCGCCGAGCCCGCTTTTCTGCAGCAGCTGATGCACGCGGTGGAAGCGGACTACGAGGAATTCAACAACTGACGTTTCCATATCAACCACCGTAGAACAAGAACAGAGTTGGACCAGGGGGGACCATGAACAACAGCAACGCACATTTGCCGATCCGGGAGGTATTGCACCAAAAGGTGGTGGACCATCTCCGCTTCATCTACCCGCAGATGGAAGTGGAACCCATTGCCCATGAACTGACCCGGCTGATGCGCCTCGACGAGGACTGCCAGCACCCGCTCGCGCACAAGAATCTGTGGGACCAGACGGATATCGCGGTCATCACCTACGGCAACAGCATCCTGAGTGACAACCAGCCGCCGCTGAAGACCCTGCACCACTTTCTGCAGGCGCACTTCCCCATGCTGATCAACACCGTGCACATCCTGCCGTTTTTCCCCTATACCAGTGACGATGGCTTTGCGGTCTCCGCCTACAAACAGGTGGATCCGGCACTTGGAGACTGGAGCGATATCCTGCGCATCAGCACCGACTTTCATCTGATGGCAGATCTCGTCATCAACCACTGCTCGGCACAACACGACTGGTTTATCAACTACCAGCAGGGCGCAGACCCAGGCAGCGATTTCTTTGTGGAGGTAGACCCGGATGAAGATCTCAGCAAGGTGGTGCGCCCGCGGGTGACACCGCTGCTGCGCGCCACCACCACCCCAACGGGCACGAAACATGTGTGGTGTACCTTCGGCCACGACCAGATCGACCTCAATTTCGCCAACCCGAAGGTGCTGGCAAAAATCGTCGATATCATTCGCCTCTATCTGGACATGGGCGTACGGATTTTTCGCCTGGATGCGGTGGCGTTTATCTGGAAAAAACTCGGCACCAACTGCCTGAACCTGGAGGAGACCCACGAGATCGTGCGCCTGCTGCGCACGCTGATCGAACACGCCAACCCCAACGCGGTGATTATTACCGAGACCAATATTCCCAACCGGGAAAACCTCTCGTATTTCGGCAACGCCAATGAGGCGCACTGCATCTACAACTTCTCGCTGCCGCCGCTGCTGGTCAACACTCTGGTGACCGGTAACTGCCGCTACCTGAAGAACTGGCTGATGAGCATGCCGCCAGCCCAGAACGGCACCACCTATTTCAATTTCATCGCCTCCCACGACGGTATCGGCCTGCGCCCGGTAGAAGGCTTGCTGGATGACAGTGAGCAGGAAGCGCTGATCCAGACCATGGAAAATTTCGGTGGACAGATTTCCTGGCGCGCGCTGGACGACGGCAGCAGCAAACCGTACGAAATCAATATTTCACTGATTGACGCGTTGAAGGGCACCACCGCAGGGGAAGATGATTGGCAGCTGCCGCGGTTTATCTGCGCGCACGCGATCATGCTCGCACTGGAGGGGATTCCGGCGTTTTACCTGCACAGTCTGGTGGGTACCACCAACGATTACGAGCGTATGAAAGAACACGGCCACAACCGCGCCATCAACCGCCGCCAGTGGCAGGAACTGGAATTGAATAAGAAACTGGCGGACCCGGACAGCCACCACCACCGGGTTTTCCACCAGCTGCGCCGGCTGATCCAGCTGCGCCGCGAGCAGCCCGCCTTTCACCCCAACGCCACCCAGTTCACCCTGCATCTGGGGGATCAGATTTTCGCTTTCTGGCGCCAGAGTCAGGACCGCCGCCAGAGCATATTCTGTCTCAACAATATCTCCGACCAGACGCAGACGGTGTCACTCAATGCCATCAATCTGATCGGCACGGATCAGTGGAAAGACCTCGTCAGCAACGCGGTGTTCGACGATATGCTGGCGACGGTGACACTCGATCCTTACCAGACGATGTGGATCAGTAATCGGTGGTGAAAGAGAAAAAAAGTTTAGTGGCGGTGACGCTACCGGGGACAGCTTTGCGAGACACGCCGTGAACCCATCCATAGGGGCTCTTCCGCGAGGTCCCTCTCGCGGAAGGTCTCGCAAAGCTGTCCCCGCTATCGCCACCTTCTCGGAAAGTATTCCGAAATTAAAAGGCCTGAGAATTTAGTCGGGGTGTTCTTCGTCGATGCTTTCGGCGGACTTTACCCAGTGGCCGTTTCTCAGGGTCACTTCGAAGCGCGCCCAGCGGCGGAAGTCGTCGCGCAGGCAGATTCCGGTATCGTAGGAACCGTCACCCGCCAGCACCTTGTAGATCACGCGATCCTGCACCGGCGGCGGCTCCATGGATTCGTCCACCACCTGGCGTACGCTCCACAAGCGCCCCAGTTTGCCATTGCTGTAACAGCGCCCCGCGATGATTTCTTTCGGGTGCACCACATTGCGCTCCGCATGCTGTTTGGCGAGTTCCAGCAGCTCCGTCAAACCCTCTGCGGTGATGTCCACAAAGGAGTCCTGCTCCTGGATGGCCGCGGCAAAATCTTCCTGGGTGATTTCCGTTTCCCGGTCGGAGGGTTCTGCGGTGACGACCGGCTTTGCGCGTCGGCCCAGATGCACCGGGTAACGCCGCCAGGAAAACAGGCTGTTGAACAGCACCGCCACCAACAGGATCAACAGCACATTGGTGAAAATCGGCACCAGTAGAAAATTGAACCCCAGCTGGTACACCGCATCGCCACCGGTCACCGCGGTGAGTGCAGTGGCGCCACCGGGTGGATGGATACATCGCAGGTAGTACATGGCGGCCACCGCACTGCCAACGGCAACGCCGGCGGCCAGGGTCTGGTGAGCGATCAGTTTGTGGCAGATCACACCGATCAACGCGGAAATCAGGTGCCCGCCCACCAGTGCCCAAGGCTGCGACAAGGCGCCGTGGGGCACCGCGAACAGCAGCACCGCGCTGGCGCCCATGGAGGCGATGATGAAAAAACTGGTGGATATGTCGATCAGCCCCGCGCTCAGGGCGCGCTGGGTGGCCCAGAACACACAGGCAATCGCCAGTGCCGCACCCAGCGCGGAGATAAGTTTTTCGCGGTGGCTGGTGTTGTTTCTCTCGATGCCGAGATAAGCGCGAAGCTCGTGAAAAAAGCCCAAGTAATCCCCCATAAAACCGGTTCTTTTACGCTGTCGCGCCGGGCGCAGCCACCCTGCCCCAGCGCACTTCATTGCCCGCCGCCGGCAACGCCGGAATATTCTGGGCCAGCAGCAGTGAGCCCGCGGCCATGGCCGCGCCACACCAGAACACCGCCGCCGGCGATACCAGCCACATCAGGCCGAACGCCACCGGGATGATCACCGCGGCGATGTGGTTGATGGTGAAGCTCACGGCGGCCGATGAAGCGATGTCCCGCTCGTCGACAATTTTCTGAAAATAGGTCTTGATGGCGATGGCCATAGAGAAGAACAAATGGTCGATGATGTAGAGCACCGCCGCGGCGGTGGCGGTTTCCACCAATGCGTAACCGCCGAACACCACAATCAGGCCGATATATTCCACCGTCAGCGCGCGGCGCTCGCCAAAGCGCACGATAAAGCGGCCGATCTTCGGCGCCAGGTACAGGTTCAACAGGTGGTTGGCAATAAACAGCTGCGCCACTTCAGCCACGCTGTAGCCGAACTTTTCCACCATCAGGAAGCCCGCAAACACCACAAAAATCTGGCGGCGCGCGCCGCTCATAAAGGTGAGCGCGTAATACAGCCAGTAGCGTTTGCGCAGGATGATTTTCTTGTGCTGTACATGGGGTTGCGGAAACGCCGGAAATGCCAACCACAGCGCAGCCACCAGCAACACGGTAAGCCCGCCGCCGATCAGGTAGATCCAGGTGTAATCCAGCTGCAGTTTTTCCGCCGCAAGCCACACCAGGCCATAGGCCGCGAGCGACGCAAAAGAACCCGCGGCCATGATCCGCCCGAGCCAGATTGCCGAGGTCTCCTTCGGCAACCACTGCAGCGCCAGCGAAGTTTTCAGCGCTTCGTAGTAGTGGAACCCCACGGACATCAGCAGCGTGGTGCACAACAGCCCAAGGGTGGAGGGAAAGAACCCGGTAATCGCCACCCCGGCGCCCGTCGCAATCAGTGAAATAAATGCGAGGCGCTGCTCCCGCACCAGCAGCAGTACGAACACCACGGTAAAGGCGAGAAAGCCCGGGATTTCCCGCACGCTCTGCAGCAATCCGATTTCCGCTCCCGTGAACTGCGCGCGCTCGATCACGAAATTGTTCAGCAGCGCCTGCCACACACCGAACGAGAGCGGCATGGCGAGGGCCAGCAACAACAACAGGATTTCAGGGCGGCGCCATTGGAGGGATTTCAGCATGGTTTGAGGCTCGTCCTAGGGTTGTGAGTGGGGGTCGTGTTCTGTAGAAGAGTCACCGCGCTGCAGCGTCAGTCCGCGCAGTGCGCCGCTGTACCAGGCCAGTGCAAAGGCGATGAGGCTGAAGATCCCCGCCCACAACAGAGTGGTGAGCGGCGCGGAAAATTCGCTGATGGCGCCAGCGGCCAGCGCGCCGATGGCGGCGGAGCCGAACAGGGACAACTGGTAGATCGAAATAATGCGGCTGCGCACTTGCTCTGGCGCCAGCAGCTGGACAATGGCACGCCCAAGCCCGGCGGAGGCCGCGGCCACCGCCCCCCAGCAGGCGCACAGCAACATCAGGCCGAAGGGCGTGGGGCCAAAACTGATAGCTATCAACAGCGCCGCGCTGTAGAGCAGGCACATCAGCACACCGCGCCCGGGCTGATCCCCCTGCCCCCGCCGCAGCATGGCGACGGTGGCAATTACGGTGCCCACCACAAACGCGATCTGCAGGCTCGCGTAGTAGCTGGCGCCGCGGCCGTAACTGTCTGCCATCAGCGGCAGCACTACCAGGAATACGCCGATATGCACCAGGCCGTTGAAACCCACCAGCAAAACCAGCTCAAGGATCGCGCGGCTTTTTTTCACTTCCGCAAATCCCTCCAGCAGTGCCGAGGGCAGTTTCTGTGCAATGGATTCCGGCGCGGGGCCGTGATGCCGGATGGAGATGAATAACAGTGCGGCGATGGCGAGGGCGCCCACCTGAATCAGCAGCAGCGGCTCCGCGCCCCAGAGGTCGAAGCGACTCGCCAGCAGCATGCCCACCGCCTGCCCACCGTACTGGGCCAGCATCATCCAGGTAACCGTGTGCTGGACCCGGGCCTCGCTCAACCTGGCGGTGCCATCTTGCGGTGTGCGCGCACAGCGATGCACCAGATTGTCCCGCGCCGGCTGCAGGAAGGCGGTGAAGATGCCCAGGCTGACACCATAGGCGAGCAACAGCACCAGGTTCGGTAACCGCTCCAGCAGATATATGGCCAGCAGCGCGTGGCATAACGCCAGCCCCACGCAGGACAGCGCCGCCACCCGCGCCGCGTCGAAACGGTCGGCGAGCGCGCCGCCAAACAGCAGGAACACAAGGTTCGGCAGCAGTACCGAGGCCTGCACCCAACCCAGCTGCAGGGCCGGCAGGTCCACCAGGGAAACCGCAATCCACGGCAGCAGAATCACCTGCAGGCCGGTGGCCAGGGAAGTGCCGCTGTAGCCGAAAAGAAAAGTTCGCAGTCTTGCCGCCAGTGCGGGAAATGCCATTACAGAATCCGGGATCGGGTTTACACGCTACGCCGGTGCAGCGTTTCGGGCTGCTAGGGAGCCGCCCGAGGGGGCGCTATTGTCACACAGATTGCACGCTTGTGGGGCGGGCCCGTCGCCGCGGCCAGAAGCCCCGCAGCAAGCGTCGCAACTGCCGTTCTGCCGCCGCACTGCTGCCACTATCACCATAGGCAGCGCGCTCGTAGGCCAGGGTGATCTGGCGGGCCATGGGGCCGAGCCGCGGCACCTCCCGCTCGATGCGACGGGCGTAATCCCCCGGCGCCTCGCCGGGATTGCGCGCAAAGCCCGCGCGCGCCATACGCCGGCAAAAGCGCAAATAGAGTCGGCTGACCGTGGGCAACGCAGGCCCCCGGCTGCTGAGATGCAACCACAGCAGCAGGGCCGCCAGTGCCAGCAGCACAGGCAGGCCCAGCAACAACGCCAGGCGCAGGGGTGATACCTCGCCGAGCAGCCGCGTCAGCAGACCTTCCTGACGCTCCCGGTCAAAACTCACCACGGTCTGGTACCAGCGGTAGTTGATCATGTCCCACTGCAGGCGCAAGCGGGTGACCAGGGCGATCTTGTGCAGGGGCAGCAGTGCGTCCTGCATGAACTCCTCGGCCGCGGCGGTCTGCAACCCGTCGCGGATACGCTCCGGCGCCACCGCGGCGGTGGGGTCAACGCGCACCCAGCCGCGGCCCGGCAGCCAGATTTCCGCCCAGGCATGGGCGTCGTACTGGCGCACCAGTAGATATTCCTGCTGTTCCACCCACTCGCCACCCTGGTAGCCGGCCACCACCCGCGCGGGCACGCCGGCGGCGCGCATGGTGAACACGTAACTGCTGGCGAAGTGCTCACAGAAGCCCTGGCGGGTACTGAACAGAAATTCGTCCACGCTGTCGCGGCCCAGTGCCGGCGGGCGCAGGGTATAGGTGAAGTTGCGGTGATACAGATCCAGCAGCGCCGTGGAGATCTGCTCGGCACCCATGCCCTCCGCGAGCCGCGCCTGAGCCCAGGCCCGCGCCTCCGGGTTACCGGAACCGGGCAGCTGCAGATGGCGGCGCTCCTCGGCGGCACTCAGCGGTTCATCGCGGGCGAGGCTCTCCCGAGGCCAGGAACGCACGTCGTAGGCGAGACGACTGGCAACCGGCATACGGTACACCAGGGTGTCGTCGCCGGTGGCGCTGACACCCTCGGTTTCCGAATGCGGTCGCGCCAGTGAAAACAGCCAGGGGCTGTGACTCGCCTCCTGGATTACCTGATAGCGGTAGCGCGGGCCCACCGCCGGTAGTGTCTGCTCACTTTCTGCCGCGCCCGACACCCCCTGAGACCGACCACGTCCCCGACGCCAGCTGGCGTAATACTGTTCCAGATCCGGCTCGCTCCAGCGGCGGCCGTCGAAGTGGGTGTACACCAACCCGCGCCAGTAACGCTGCTCCGGTGGCGGCAGCGGGCCATCAAAGGAAATGCGCAGGGCGGGCTTGTCCGACTTGGACAGCTCGCTGAAATCCCCCGGGCTCATAGAGTCGCTGATACCGGTAGAGGCCTTGGCACTGTTCTGCGGCACCGCCCACAGCGGGCCGAGGCGCGGCATCACCACAAACAGGAGCAGCATCACCGGCACCGCCTGTGCCAGCAGTTTCGCCGATAATCCCAGCGCCCGCCCGGGTCGCGCGCTGCCCTTCCCCTGCTGTGCCGCCAACGCCGCGGTGATCAACACCACGCACAGCATGCCGTAGAGGGCGTAGGGAATGGTCTGCTCAAATACAAACAGGGTGGCGGCAAGGAAATACGCCAGCATCAGGCTCAGCAACGCATCGCGCCGGCTGACCAGTTCGATGTTTTTCAGGGTGAACGACACCGCCAGCAGCGCCACCATCGGTTCCAGCGCAAACCAGCGCCGGTAAGTGAGCACCAGCCCCAGAACCGCCAGGGACACCGCCAGCAGTTTCACCAGCCGCCCGGGTATCTCGCGGCGTCCGCGGTACACCTCGAGCCGCCAGTAGACTGCAACCGTCCAGGCGCCCAGCAGCCACAGGGGCAAATGGGCGAAGTGTGGCAGCAGCACCGCCAATTGCGCGGCGAAAATCCACAGCAGGCTCTCGCGCGGCAACAGCGTCTGCAGCTGGCTGTGACCGTGAGGATTTGCGGAGCCCTGAATCACGCGCGCACTCCCTGCACCGGGAACAGCGCCAGCAGGCCCAGCAGATACGTTTTGTGCGCACTGCCAAGTGCCGGTGCGACCGTCTGCCCCGGCAGGCGCAGGCCGTAGGGAACCTGGGCGCGCTCGGCGTCGAGAATCCAGGCACAGAGGTTGCTGAGACGGGTCTCCACGTCGCGCCCGGCCAGCAGATCCCAATCGAGCCACAGACGCGCGTCGCTGCCCGAGGCGTACTCCTTGCTGTACAGGTCGCGGCCACCGGCGTACTGCTTCCAGGCCACATGGCGCAGGGAATCGCCAGGCTGATAGTGCTTGAGGCCGGCGAAGTCGTCGCCACTCTGGGTGTGTGCCAGCTCGCGCTCGCCGTCGCCGGTACTGGCGCCAAGCGGCAGTGGCCCGGCGGATTTTGGTTGCGGATAGACCAGGAATTCCACATCCAGATCCACCCAGCTCCAGCAGCGGAACAGACCGAGGGGGAAACGGCTCTCTACCAGGATGCGCGGCGCGCGCACCCGACCGCGTTGCACCAGTGGCAGGTCCAAGCGAATCTCGCGGCCATCGCGCCCCTCGGTGACATCGACGAGCTGGCCCTCTTCCGGAGGCCATGCGAGCCGCACCCGTTCGTGGAAACGCTTGCCGCTTTTATGGAGCCGAATCCGCGCCTGGCCGTAGTCACCGGCGAAGGTGGGTTCGGCTTCCACCAACTGCAGTTTCAGCCCGGAGAGATTGGCAAAGGTGTGCACCGGCAACACCACAAACAAACCCACCAGCAGGAAGGTGAGCGCAAACACCAGATTGTTTTCGTAGTTGGTGCCGAGCAGCCACAGCAACGCGATCACCAGCACGAAGCCCATACCCGCGAGGCTGGGAATCACGAACAATTTGCGGTGATTGAGGGTGACACTGTTGGCGGCTGGCGCGCGGCGACCCAGCCAGCGCTGCCAGTGCTTATGGAACAGGCGCCGGGGCTGGTCGCCGCTGTTTGAGGTTTCGCGATTGGCCGATAATTTCCCGAGCACGCTGCGTTCGCCCTAAGTTCATCTCCGCCGGGGTCAGGCGGCGATGATGTCCACCTGGTGCATCATGCGCTCCACCAACTGCGCACCGTCACCGCCATCGGTCTGCAGGCGGTGGCCGGCGACCGCCGGCAACACGGCCTGCAAATCTTCCGGCAACAGGTGGCCGCGGTTGTGGATCAGCGCCCAGGCGCGGGCGGCATGCAGCAGCGCCAGTGCACCGCGCGGTGACAGGCCGACGGCGCACTCCGGGCTGTGGCGGCTGTGTTGCACCAGTCGCTCGAGATAATCGAGCAGTGAATCCGAGGCCTTTACCTGCCCCACCAGCGACTGCAGTTTTTTCAGACCTTCGCTGTTGATGCGCGGTTTGAGTTGGGCCAACTGAGCGCGCGGGTCTACACCCTGAAACAGTGCCCGCTCGGCTTCGCGGGTGGGGTAACCGAGGCTGATGCGCATGAGAAAGCGGTCGAGCTGGGATTCCGGCAGCACGAAGGTGCCGGACTGCTGCAGCGGGTTCTGGGTGGCGATGACGAAGAAGGGTTCCGGCAGCGGTCGGGTCTCGCCGTCGATACTGACCTGGCGCTCTTCCATAGCCTCCAACAGGGCACTTTGGGTTTTGGGAGAACTGCGGTTGATTTCATCGGCGAGCAACAGCTGGCTAAACACGGGGCCTTCGTGGAAACGGAACTGCCCGGATTCGCGCTCGAAGATGCTGACGCCGAGGATGTCGGCGGGGAGCATGTCGCTGGTAAACTGCACCCGTTTGTAGGAAAGGCCGAGAACCTGCGCGAGTGCGTGGGCGAGGGTTGTCTTGCCCATACCCGGCAGGTCTTCAATCAGCAGATGCCCGCGCGCCAGTAGACAGGCCAGCGCGAGTTTTACCTGATGTTCCTTGCCCAGCAGGACTTTGCCGATATCGGCGACAATGGCGGAGATGATTTTTTGCACGGCAAATCCATTACTGCTCGGTTTTTCTTCACTAGCCACTAATGATAGGCCCGCAGTGAGCAGGCACTATCCAGCAAGTCACATTTCGCGCCATTGTGACCGCTTTATGCGAGTGACGACAAGCCTCGCGTCAGATCCCCTTTCAGGTCCTCGACATTTTCCAGACCGACAGAGATGCGAATCAGGTTTTCGGTGATGCCCGCCTTCGCCTTTTCCTCTTCGCTCAGACGACCGTGGGTGGTGGTGGCCGGGTGCACGATGGTGCTCTTCGCGTCACCGAGGTTGGCGGTAACGGAAAAGATTTTGCACGCGTCGATCACCTTCCACGCCGCCTCGCGCCCACCTTTGACGGTAAAGCTGAACACCGCGCCGAAACCACTCTGCTGGGCAGCGGCGAGCTGGTGATTGGGATGGCTGGGAAGACCCGCGTAATTGACCTTTTCCACTTGCGGCTGCTCCTTCAACCACCAGGCAATATCCAGCGCACTGTTGCAGTGGGCACGCATGCGCAGGTTGAGGGTTTCGAGGCCTTTGAGGAAAACCCAGGCATTGAACGGACTCATGCTCGGCCCGCAGGTGCGCAGGAAGATGACGACTTCATCCATCACCTCTTTCCTGCCCACCACCACACCGCCCACACAGCGGCCCTGGCCATCGAGGAATTTTGTGGCGGAATGCACGACGATGTCAGCACCGAGTTCCAGCGGGCGTTGCAGCGCGGGGGTACAGAAACAGTTGTCCACCACCAGCTGCGCGCCGGCGCTGTGGGCGAGATCCGCCATGGCGCGGATATCGGCGACTTCGCACAGAGGGTTGGACGGTGTCTCCATAAACAGCAGCTTGGTGTCGCCATCCAACGCATCCTTCCACGCCTGCAGGTCGGTGAGGTCGACGAAGCTGACCTTGACGCCAAACTTGACCATATAGCGGGTAAACAGCGCTGTGGTGGTGCCGAACACACTGCGGGAACAGATGACTTTGTCACCGCTTTTCAGCAGCGCCATGCACAGGCTCAGGATGGCGGCCATGCCGCTGGACGTGGCTACTGCGGCCTCCCCGCCTTCCATCGCGGCGATGCGCTGTTCGAACATGCGCACGGTGGGGTTGGTGTAGCGCGAGTAGACGTTGCCGGGGGATTCCCCGGAGAAACGCGCGGCGGCTTCTGCCGCGGAGGGAAAGACGTAACTGGAGGTGGTGTAGATCGGCTCTGAGTGCTCGCCTTCCGCCGACCGGCTCTGGCCTGCACGTACCGCCAGCGTTTCCAGTGCGTAGCCGTCGTCTTCAAACATGGATTAACCGTCCCGGGTTGGTGTGATTGAGCCGGTAATCTTAACCCAGAAACAGCGCAACGCTGAATCGAAGGCACAAAAGCTACGAAGTAAAAAACCAAAAATCGAAGGCAGAGTGACGGGGATTCGTTTTCAAAAGCGTCGCAAACAGGGATGTTTGCGACGCAGCGTACAGGGACGTATTCACAGCGGTTTTGAAAACGAATACCCGTTGCTCTGACGCCACTACGGGGAGCTACGGAGTAACTGGAAGGTGGGAAAAACTCCGTAGCCCGCCCGGAGGCAGCGCCGCTACCGATAGTTGCTTGCGAGACACGCCGTAAACCCATCCCTGGGGGCTCTTCTAAAACATCCCTGTTTTAGAAGGTCTCGCAAGCAACTATCGGTATCGACGCTTTCACTTTGCCCTAAAACACTTCGGCCCACTGATTGGTGGGCCGAAAGCTTGGGGGATAAACGGAGTTACAAATTACATTGAGCTCTGTTTGCCCTTGGTTTCCTTGGCATTGTCATTGCGCGCGGCATGCAGGCTGTTGAGGTATTCCTCGGTAACATCGCCAGTGATGTACTCACCGTCGAACACCGAATTCTCAAACTGCTTGATCTCGGTGTTGCCCTCACCAGAGGACACGATCAGGTCTTCCAGCTCCTGGTAAATCAGCCAGTCCGCACCGATCTCCTCACGTACTTCTTCCGTGGTGCGACCGTGGGCCACCAGCTCAGTGGCAGACGGCATATCGATACCGTACACATTCGGGAACTTCACCGCAGGAGCGGCAGAAGCGAAGTACACCTTGTTGGCACCGGCATCGCGGGCCATCTGAATGATCTGCTTACAAGTAGTACCACGCACAATCGAATCGTCCACCAGCAGCACATTCTTGCCGCGGAATTCCAGCTCAATCGGGTTCAGCTTCTGGCGCACAGACTTCTTGCGTTGCTTCTGGCCCGGCATGATGAAGGTGCGGCCGATATAGCGGTTCTTTACCAGACCTTCACGGAACTTCACGCCCAGACGATGTGCCACCATCTGGCCCGCGGAGCGGGAGGAATCCGGGATCGGGATAACCACATCGATGTCGTGATCCGGGCGCTCGCGCAGGATTTTTTCGGCGAGATGCTCGCCCTGGCGCAGGCGCGCCTTGTGCACGGAAACACCGTCCATGATGGAGTCCGGACGGGCAAAGTACACATGCTCGAAAATGCACGGGCGCAACTGCGGATTCTCCGCACACTGCTCGGAGTGCAGGGTGCCATCCAGCTCGATGTACAGACACTCACCCGGCGCCACGTCGCGCACCAGGGTGTAACCGAGCACGTCCAGCGCCACAGACTCAGAGGCCACCATATATTCGGTGCCCTGGTCAGTATCGCGCTTGCCGTACACCAGCGGGCGGATACCGTTGGGGTCGCGGAAGGCCACCA
Source organism: Microbulbifer harenosus (assembly GCF_005771435.1). Classification (GTDB taxonomy): domain Bacteria; phylum Pseudomonadota; class Gammaproteobacteria; order Pseudomonadales; family Cellvibrionaceae; genus Microbulbifer; species Microbulbifer harenosus. Next base: position 59,843 of record NZ_VANI01000015.1, on the reverse strand, counting down.
CGCCGTAACCGACGATCATGGCCACACAGGCGTAACCGCCGCGCACACGTTTGTGCACCGCGCGCATTGCGGTGAAGATGTCTTCGGCTTTGGGCTGGAGTTTGTGCTGCTTGTGCAGCTCGTGGGCAAAAACGTTCAGCAGGACTTCGGAATCGGAGTCGGTGTTGATGTGGCGCAGGTCCTGCTGGAAGATTTCCTCGCTCACCTCTTTTACATTGGTGAGGTTGCCATTGTGGGCCATGGCGATGCCGTAGGGGGAGTTGACGTAAAACGGCTGGGCCAGCGCGGGGCCAGAGCTGCCGGCGGTGGGGTAGCGCACATGGCCGATACCGAAGTTGCCGGTGAGGCGCTGCATATGGCGCGCGCGGAATACATCCCGTACCAGGCCGTTCGCCTTCTGCTGGTTCAGGCGGTCACCGTCACAGGTGACGATACCCGCGGCATCCTGGCCCCGGTGCTGCAACATGGTGAGCGCGTCATACAACTGCAGATTGACGTCACTCTTGCCAACGATTCCAACGATGCCACACATACTTCAGATAACCCCAGTCGTTTCGAAATGGTCAAGGTGATCGGGTACTGCCTCCTGCAGATCTGCGATCAATCAAATTGCCCTGCGAAGAAATCCTTGACCGCGCCAGCCGCTTCGCGCGCGCGGTCCTCAAATTCTAGAAAGCGAGGTATCAGCGTCGATTCCTGCCACCACTTGTCTTCATTCACCGGCGCCAGCGCCGGGGCAAAGATCAATAGTGCCATCACGATGATGGCACCGCGGAACAGTCCAAACACCATTCCCAGTACCCGGTCGGTTCCGGAAAGGCCGGTGGCCTCCACGAACGCGGACAGGGTCATATTCAAGCCGGCTCCTGCCAGCAGGGTAGCAATAAAGAGAATGGCGAAGGCCGCTATGGCCTGCAGTGAAGGCGTATCGACGAGGTTGGAAAGGAGTGGTGCTAACTCGTCGCGGAACATCATCGCCACCACGAATGCGGCCACCCAGGTGAGCAGCGACAGGACTTCGCGCACGAAGCCTCGGCCCAAGCCGATCAGCGTGGAAATGGCGACAATTGCCAGAATGGTCCAGTCAGCCCAGTTCATTCAACCCTACCTGCTACGCGGCGGCCGCCGCGAAGAGCGCGCATTCTAACGTACCGACCGGGGCCAGTGAAGCAGTTCACTAAATCCCGTGAAATTGGGTGGAACATTGCGAACCTGGCGGTCGGGACGACCGCCGGTCCGGAGTGCACAAGAGGAGGAATGATAAGGTCCCGCGGGGAATCGCCGTATCAGGCCTTGTAGCGCAGGATCAGGGTATCTGCCTTCAGCAGTTTATCCAGCTTCTGCTTGTCCGACTGGGCATCCACCCGGCTGAGTTTGGGGCCCACAAAGACCCGCACAAAACGACCCTTCCCGGTATCGACCGCCCGGGTATAGGCGCGGAAGCCGGCATCCAGCAGTTTGCCGCGCATGCGCTCGGCGCTGGCGGCATCCTTGTAAGCCGCCACCTGAATCACCCAGCCCTCCGGCAAACCCTTGTCATCCAGCTGGGTTTTCTCTGCCGGCAGCTGCGGCTGCTTCTCGGCAACAGGCTTAGTTTCCGCAACCGCGGACGCAGGTTCAGGTTCCGCCTTGGGTTCCGGCTGCGGAGTCACCACTTCCGGGTCCGGCGCTGGCGATTTCTGTTCGACAAATTCCGGCTGGAAGACGTCGTTGACCGGAGGCGCCGGCTCAATGTCCGCCACCGGTTCAGGCTCCGCAATGGAAATAGGCTTGATATCCGGTGCCGGGGGAATCTGACTGGTCACATCCACGAAGCGCGCGCCCTCGCGGTCAAACAAGCTGGGCAGGAAGATCACCGCCAGCGCGGCCAGTACCAGCGCGCCCACAATACGCTGCTTGACCCCGTCGTTCAGGCGGCGGGGGGAAGCGGAGTAGGAGTCATTGTCCCGACTGGCCATGCTGGTGTTCTCTCAGTGTATTTGCGCAATTACTCGATAACGCTCAAGGCTTCCGCAACGGTAAAGAAAGAACCGAAGACAAGCAACCTGTCATCTCTGCCCAGATCCGTCGCGGCCCGCGCCAGCTGCCCCGCGACCGGTTCGCAGCCCCCCTCAATACGCCCCGCATCGACACCGCCGGCGGCGAGCCCCGCCAACAGCTGCTCCGCGCCCGCAGCACGGGAATTGTCCGGCAGCAGCGCCGGATACCAGTGATCGATCCGCCCGGCGAGAGGCTGCACCAGACCGGCAATATCCTTGTCCGCCATCACCGCCACCAGCGCCAGGGTGCGCCCCGACACCGGATGGCGGTCCAGCCAGTCCGCCAGGTACTCCGCCGCCGCAGGGTTATGGCCCACATCCAGTACCAGCCGACGCCCCTGCCAAGTCAGCGACTGGCAACGCCCCGGCATGCGCAGGTGCTCCAGCACCTCGCACACCCGATCCGCCCCCGGCAGCTCGCCGGCAATGGCCAGCGCGGTAATCGCCGCCGCCACACTGGCAGGTGGCAACTGCAACACCGGCACGCCAATCTTCAGCTCCGGCTCCGCATACAACTGATAGTGGTTGTCCTGCAGCGAGAACTCGTGACCGATAAAGAAACTCTCGCAACCGAGATCCCGCGCCGCATCCACCACCGATGCCGGCGGCTTCGGGTCCGCGCACACAAACGTCTTACCCGCCCGCAGAATGCCCGCCTTCTCGCGCCCGATCACCTCCCGGTCACGGCCCAGCCACGCCTCGTGATCCACCGCCACACTGGTAATGATCGCGACATCCGCATCCACCAGATTCACCGCATCCAGACGCCCACCCAGCCCCACTTCCAGCAGCGCAAACTCCACACCCGCCCGCTTGAACAGCCAAAACGCCGCCAGCGTAGTGAACTCGAAATAGGTCAGGCTCATCTCCCCCCGGGCCTGCTCCACCGCCTCAAACGCCTCAATCAGCGCCGCATCGGAAACCTCCGCACCGCCAATCCGCACCCGCTCATTGAAGCGCAGCAGATGTGGCGAACTGTAGGCACCCACAGAGTGATTCCCCGCAAGCAGCAGCGCCTCCATTGTGCGCACGCAACTGCCTTTGCCATTGGTGCCACCCACCGTAATCACCCGACGCGCCGGTGTTTCCACATCAAGCGTGCGGGCAACGGAGGAGACTCGCTCAAGGCCGAGTTCGATTTCCGTGGGATGCAGTTTTTCCAGACGGGAAAGCCAGGATTGGAGGTCGCGCATAGGATCACCGGTAACTTATCAGGTGAAGGGATTTTAGTAGGATGCAAAGGATTTTCGGCGCTGAATCGAAGTGAACAATTCAATGCGAAGGGAGCGATGCCGGGGGCAGCCTTGCAAGACCTTCCGCGAGAGGGACCTCGCGGAAGAGCCCCCATGGATGGGTTTACGGCGTGTCTTGCAAGGCTGCCCCCGGCAGCGGTCCCGCCACCAAGCGAGACCAAGGAAACAATGTCAATTATTGGAGAGTTTGCCCAGCAGGCGACCAACCGTATTCCGCATATCGTGACGCGGAATGATCATATCGATGGCGCCGTGCTCCAGCAGGAACTCCGCGCGCTGGAAACCCTTCGGCAGCTTCTGGCGAATGGTCTGCTCAATGATGTTCGGACCGGCAAAACCCGCGCGGGCACCCGGCTCCGCCGCATTGATATCACCCAGCAGCGCCAGCGACGCAGAAACCCCACCGTACACCGGATCCGTCATGATGGAGATATAAGGCACACCCGCCATCCGCAGCTTCTCCAACACCGCCGACGTCTTCGCCATCTGCATCAGCGAAATCAACGCCTCCTGCATACGCGCACCACCGGTCGCCGAAAAACACACCAGCGGAATCCGCTCCTCCAACGCACGCTGAGCCGCGCGGGTGAACTTCTCACCCACCACATAACCCATCGAACCACCATGGAAATTAAACTCGAACGCCACCGCCACCAGCGGCTTGCCTTCCAGCAGGCCCTGCATTGCAATCAGCGCATCCTTCTCGCCAGTCGCCTTCTGCGCCTGGGTCAGGCGGTCCTTGTATTTCTTCACATCCTTGAACTTAAGGCGATCCACCGGTTCAACGTCGGTGGCCAGCTCCTCGCGATGCTCTTTATCCAGGAACATATCCAAACGCCGGCGCGCGCCGATGCGGAAGTGATGGTCGCACTTCGGACACACGTCGAGATTGCGCTCCAGTTCCGGCAAGTACAGGGTGGAATCGCATTTCACGCACTTCTTCCATACCCCTTCCGGCACCTTGCTGGCTCCGGTACGGCGCTCGGTACGGATCACCGAGGGGACAATTTTTTCTAACCAGCTCATTTTGCTTCCAAAATCCGATGCTTGCTGAATTCTCTCACTGCCGGGGACGGCCACCCCTTCACTAGAGGGACAAAGATAAATGACCGGCAGCGCCAAAACCGCGAATTAAACCACTTTAAAAAAAATTGCACTTGGCCAGATAAGCCGCACACTCCGGCTTTCTGGCCAACAGTTCAGGACTTCGCCGATGCCTCAAGTATCCAGCGCCGTGCGCATTTCAGCGACCAACGCACCGATGCGATCCTTGGCCGCCGCCGCATCCGCGGATTCACCCACAGCGGATACCAACACACTGCCTACCACCGCACCGTCGCCATCAGCGCTCACGGCTTTCGCAGAAGCACCATCCTTGATACCGAAGCCGACACACAGGGGAAGATCCGTGTGACGGCGGATGCGCGCAAGGTTTTCGTGCACCGACGCCAGATCCAGGTGCCCGGCGCCGGTGACGCCTTTCAGGGAAACATAGTAGACAAACCCGCTGGCGAGACGCGTGATCTCAGCGATACGCGCATCGCTGGTGGTCGGTGTCAGCAGGAAAATATTACGCAGATCGCGCGCCTTCAACAGATCGTTCAGCGGGCCCGCCTCCTCTGCCGGCAGATCCACCGTCAAGGCACCATCAGCGCCAGCCTCTTTCAGCCCATCGGCGAAGGCCTCGGTGCCCATTCTCACGATCGGGTTGGCATAGCCCATTAAAATCACTGGCGTCTCGGCGTCCTTTTCGCGGAACTCCTTCACCAGTGCCAGGCATTTGCGCAGGGATACCTTCTGCTCGAGCGCGCGCTCATGACCTTTCTGAATCACTGGGCCTTCTGCCATCGGGTCGGAAAATGGCACCCCGAGCTCAATCAGGTCGGAGCCGCTGGCCACCAGTTGGTGCATCAGGCCTACGGTATTTTCCAGACCGCCGTCACCGGCGACGATGTAGGTCACCAGCCCCTTGCGGCCCTCGCTGCGCAGCCTGGCAAAGCGCCGATCAATTCTGTTTGCTTCAGTCACCATGCCACTCCTTAAACCTTGATGCCGTCGATGGCAGCGACGGTGAAGATATCCTTATCGCCGCGACCAGACAGGTTCACCACGATGTTCTGGTCCGGCCGCATGGAAGCGGCGAGCTTCAGACCGTAGGCCACCGCGTGGCTGGACTCCAGCGCGGGAATAATGCCCTCCGTGCGGGTCAGCTTGCGAAAAGCCGCGAGGGCTTCGTCGTCGTTGATCGCCACATAGTCTACCCGGCCGATATCCTTCAGCCAGGAGTGCTCGGGGCCAACACCGGGATAATCGAGACCAGCGGATACCGAATGCGTCTCGATAATCTGACCGTCCTCATCTTCCATCAGATAGGTGCGGTTGCCGTGCAGGATACCGGGTATGCCCTTGTTCAGCGGCGCGGCGTGGCGACCGGTTTCGATGCCATCACCCCCCGCCTCTACCCCGTACATTTTTACGGACTCGTCGGCGAGGAACGGGTGAAACAGGCCGATGGCATTAGAGCCGCCGCCCACGCAGGCCACCAGCGCATCCGGCAGCTGCCCGAACTGCTCCAGACTCTGGCGGCGCGCCTCGCGACCGATAACGGAATTGAAATCCCGCACCAGCTGCGGATAGGGGTGCGGGCCAGCCACGGTGCCGATGATGTAGAAGGTGTCGTCCACATTGGTGACCCAGTCGCGCATGGCTTCATTCATGGCATCTTTCAGGGTCTTGGAACCGGACTCCACCGGGATCACTTCGGCACCAAGCAGCTTCATGCGATAGACATTCGGCGACTGGCGTTTCACGTCTTCCGCGCCCATGTACACCGCGCACTTGAGCCCAAGGCGCGCCGCCACGGTGGCGGTGGCCACACCGTGCTGGCCGGCGCCGGTCTCCGCGATCACGCGGGACTTGCCGCTGTGCTTGGCCAGCAGTGCCTGGCCAACGGTGTTGTTCACCTTGTGCGCGCCGGTGTGGTTCAGGTCTTCGCGCTTCAGCCAGATACGCGCGCCGCCGGCGTCGGCAGTCAGCCGCTCAGCCAGATACAGCGGCGAAGGACGGCCCACATAATGGGCCAGGTCGTAATCGAATGCGGCCTGGAATTCCGGATCGTTCTTGAGACGCTGGTACATTTCCTGCAGCTCATCCAGGGCGCTGATCAGGGTCTCGGACACAAAGCGTCCGCCGAATTCCCCGAAGTGCCCGCGAGCATCCGGATAGGCCCCGTAATCGACGGGGGAAGTGGTTTTAGTCACTACTCAAACTCCTTGTGTCAATTCTGTCTGGCCTGCACAGGCAGCGCGGGCGGCGCGAATAAATGCGGTTACTTTGGCGGCATCTTTGCGCCCGGGAGACGCCTCAACTCCACCACTCACATCCACCGCCTGCGGATGCGCGGCGGCAACCGCTGAGGCCACATTTTCCGGCGTGAGACCGCCGGCAAGAATAATCTGGCGGCCGCTGTCCCGGGGCACCCGCTGCCAGTCGAAGGTATCTCCGGTACCGCCGGGAACGCCCTTGCGATAGGCGTCGAGCAAAATACCGCGGGCATCGGGAAAACCCGCCATAACTTCGACCGGATCCAGCTCCGGCCTCATGCGCAGGGCCTTGATATAGGGGCGACGAAACTGGCGGCAGTAGGGCGCGTTTTCATCGCCGTGAAATTGCAGAAGATTCAGCGGCACCTGCTGCAGCACCGCCTCCACCTGTTCCGGGTGCGCGTTTACAAACAGCCCGGTGAGCACCACAAACGGCGACACCGCGCGGGCAATTTCCGCCGCCTGTTCCGGGGTCACATTGCGGGGGCTCGGGGGATAAAACACCAGGCCCAACGCATCCGCACCGGCATCCACCGCGAGCAAGGCGTCGTCGACACTAGTGATTCCGCAGATCTTTACGCGCATATTCCATACACCGCTGACGCGGCCAGCTGGCGTCCGCTACAGGAACCGCCACGAATCCCGTGCGCTGGCAGCAGAGAAAATCGGAGAGCACGGGATACTAGCAGATCGGGGGGGCCGGCGAAACGCGGTGTTACCGACCTGTGCCGGCAATGGCATTTAGCGGCAGAGGCACCAGCAAAGGCCCCGGCGGCCATTCCGGCAGGGTGAACACTTCCGGGTACTGCACATTGACCAGATACAGCCCGTGGGGAGGTGCGGTGACGCCCGCTGCGGCGCGATCCCGTGCGCCCAGCACTTCCGCCACCCATTCCGGTGCGCGGTCGCCGCGCCCCACGGCCATCAGTACGCCGGCAATATTGCGCACCATATGGTGCAGAAACGCGGTGGCGCTGACCTCGAGCACAATGAGCTGGCCGACGCGGCCGATATCCAGCTTGGTAAGCCGGCGCACCGGGGAGCGGGCCTGGCACTGGGCGGCGCGGAAACTGCTGAAATCGTGTTCGCCGATCAAGTGCTGAGCCCCCTCCCGCATCAGATCAAGATCCAGGGTGCGCTCACTCCAGGTCACTTCCGTGGCCGCCTGCGCGGAGCGTGTCGGCGCACTGTGAATCAGGTAGCGATAGGTACGGTTGCGCGCAGAAAAACGCGCGTGAAACTGCGCCGGCATCTCCTGCGCCCAGTGCACCCGCACGTCAAACGGCATCTGGGTGTTCACGCCCTGAATCCAGGCCTTGGTTGGCCGCACCGCACTGGTATCGAAGTGGATTACCTGCCCGGTAGCGTGTACGCCGGCATCGGTGCGCCCGGCACACACCAGAGTGACCGGTTCCGCCGCCACTTTAGACAACGCCTTTTCCAGGGTTTCCTGCACCGTCAGCGGATCGTGACTCTGCTTCTGGAACCCCCGCAGCCGCGAGCCGCAGTACTCCACGCCGAGCGCAATACGGCGCAATCCCGGCGGCAGGGATTCACCCTCGGGCACTTCACCATTCGCTTTGTATTCGTAGATTTTGTTCATCATGCAGCGGAGTTTACACCTCAGCGAAAAAGAAAGACCCCGCGTAAAGCGGGGTCAAAGTGTTGTCGCTGTAGATAGCGTGAATAAATCGTACTGAGAATCAGCCCATGCGCGCGAGCATGTCTTTGGCGCGCTGCTGATGTTCACCGGCGGCCTCTTCCACCACCTCTCCCAGAATCTCGCGGGCGCCGTCTTTGTCGCCCATATCCAGGTAGGCCTGGGCCAGCTCCAGCTTGGTGCTGACTTCATCACTGCCTTCCAGCAGGTTCAGCTCGGAATCGAGATCGTTTTCCAGATTAAAGCCCAGATCACTCAGAGCTTCGTCATCAGTGGCGGGGGCAGGAACAGGCGTTTTCTGGCTTGCGGATTCCTCGGCCACCGCAACATCCAGGTCCTCTTCCAGATCCAGGCTGGTGTCAGTGCTTCCAGCGTCCAGCTCTATATCGCCCAGATCATCCAGATCACCGAGGTCAATGGCATCAAGGTCGATGGAATCGAAATCCAGATTATCCAGACTGCCATCATCACCGGAGACCTCGATGCTGTCGCTCACGGATGCGGTTGTATTGCTGGAGGCATCGTCACCGTCCAATGTCAGCTCGCTGTCTTCGCCCATCGGGGTCAGGTCCAGCTCGAAATCGAGACCACTTCCTTCCGCCGCAGAATCTGCACCAGAAACCGACTGCTCCGTTTCAAGCGCAAAGTCGGAATCCAGATCGAGGCTGTCCAGCCCCTCAAGACCGTCCAGACTGTCGAGATCCAGCTCGCCATCCGCAATCAGATCCTCAAGCTCCCCGCCGCCTTCCGCCTCGGACCTGGTCTCGGGCTCGGCACTGGTGCTCAGATCGAAATCGAACGCGGTGTCTTCTCCGCTATCCAGAGAAGAATCTTCCAGCGCACTGCCGAAATCACTTTCCAGATCATCGCCCAGATCCAGGTCCAGGGAGAAGTCATCGTCGGCTTTGACGGATGGGGACGCGGTCTCGACGGTATCGTCGTCGAGATCCAATGACAAATCGTCCAGATCGCCCAGGTCGTCCAGCGCAAAGTCTTTATCGTCGTTCGCCGTTTCCGCAGCGGCAGATGAAGCATGCTTGCTGCCGGAGAATTCGTCGAGGTCGTCGAAGCTCGCTTCGAGGTCGAAGCCGGCACCGTCGAAATCGTCGCTCATGTCGTCGAGCTGCGCGGCTTCCAGGGATTCGCTGGAGAAGTCCATTTCCGGAGCCACGAAGGGCGCTATGCCGGGAATGGTTTCGCGCAGGCGTGCGGCGCGATCTGCCGCAGGGCCATCGCTGTAACTCAGCAGCTGGCGGTAATGATCGTCAAATTGCTCGGCATTCTTCTGCTGGGCGTACACCTCCAGCAACATCAGGCGTGCATCCACATTGGCGGGTGCCGCCTTGAGACCGGTCAGCAACTTGGCCTCGGCCTCCTGGTACTGCGCCAGGGACAGGTGGATTTCCGCCTCGCCGATCGGATCGTCGGTTTCCACTTCGCCCAACTGGTCCAGATCGAAACTTTCGCTGGCTTCCAGCTCTTCCACGGCAGCCAGGTTGTCGTCTTCTTCGGCAAAATCGACAGACTCCGTCTGAGCGCGCTCCGCGGCCATTTCCGCCTCGACCTGACGGATGGCCTCCTCCTCTTCCTTGCGGCGACGCCAGGCGAGGAAGCCGAACAGCGCCACTACCAGAGCGCCGGCACCGGCACCGATGGGCACAATATTATCCATTACGCGCTCAACCAGGGTCGGTTCGGGGCGGGTCTGCACCACCACGCGGTTGCGCGTTTCGTCTTCTACCGGTGCTGCCTCAACTGTCTCCGGCTCACTGATCGCGGCCGGTTCCTGGACGGCATCCACGCTGTCGTTGTCTGTAGCGACGTCCGCGGTGTCTTCCGCGGCGATATCCTCGATGCCAGCATCAACGGCATCGGACTCGCTGCTCTCGAGCGACTGCTCCGCTGCGGTCTGCACCGCCTGCAGTTCGTCGTTAGAGACTTCCACCATGCGCTCCATGGTGTCGATCTGTTCGTTGAGTTCGCCGATGCGCTCCTGCAGTTCGGCATTCTCCAGGCGGGATTTATCCAGCTCTTCCTCGCTCACCGCCAGCTCGCCCTCAAGGGCCTCGCTTTCACCGGTGCCGCTGCCGGAGCCGGACAGCACGGATTCGTTGTCGCCGGGTGCCGCGAGGGACACGCGGCCCTCCAGCGTATCGCTTACAACGGTTTCTTCCGTTGCCGCGCGCCCGTCCAGTGGCGCGCCGGTAACATCGGCATCGCCCACCCGCTCGCGCCAGGAATCATTCTGGGTCGCCACCTGGGCAACCGCTTCAGTGCGCGTCAGGCTGCGCACTTCATCGGTGGTGGGCAGGCGCAGCACCGCACCTTTCTTGAGCAGGTTGATATTGTTGTTGATGAACGCCTCTGGATTGAGGCGCTGGATTGCCAGCATGGTCTGCTGCACAGACACCTCACGGGTTTCGCGGCTGTCGCGCGCAATCTCCCACAGGGTTTTGTTGGCTTCCACCGGGCCGTATACGCGGCTGCCGGAATCCGCGGCGCTTCCACTCTGCGGCGCAGGCTGCAGATCAGCGGGCTCATCAAAGACTTGCGGTGCCGGTTCAGCGGGTGCGGCCTCCTGGGGAGGCTGATATTCCGATTCGGGCTGCTGCACCGGCGCCTGTACAGGCTCCGGCTGGCGCTTCTGCACGGTGGGTTGCAGCGGCTTCTGTACTGGCGCATCTCGGCGCACCTGCTGACGCTCGCGCTCGGCAGCTTGAACCGGCTGGGCAGCGGTATTGGTGGAGAAGGCCGGGAGGTCCATCAGCAGGGTGTACTCCCGCAGCAGACGGCCGCTGGGCCAACGGGTTTCCACCAGGAAATTCAGGAAGGGTTCGCGGATCGGCGCGCGGCTGGAGATACGCACCACCGGCTCACCGCCAGAGTAATCGACGCTGAACTGCAGTTCATTGAGCAGGTAGGTACGATCGACGCCAGCGCGCTCAAAGTCCTCGGAACTGGCCAGGCGCACCTTGATTTCATTGTCGTCAAGGCCGCGTGTCTGCAGCAGTTTGATTTCCGCATTGAGAGGTTGGTTCAGAGTTGAGTTCAGTTTTATCTCACCCAGACCAAGCGCCAGAGCCCCATTACCCCCCAGTGCGCTGACCAGACCAACTGCTAGTGCCAGCTTTTGCACACGCATAACCGATTCCCTTTATTTTTAGAATCACTCCGGCATCTGTCTGTTCACCACCCAAAGCGCCAAAAACAGAAGCCGGATCGCGCGAAAAACCGCGCGTTTTTTAAACAAAAGAACCAGTGTTCATACACCAGGCTCTACTCTCCGGCGAAGCTCTCCAGCGAAAGTCCGCCCCCCGATAAAGACTCAGCCCCTCGGGTTTCCTCAAACATTTTTCCGGCAATACCCCCCAGGCAGTGCCGCGCCCTATCCGGGGTAACCCATTGAGCAATGTTAAGAAGAAACCTTCAGAAAGGTCGCTAAGTATTAAATATCAATGGGTTTTTAGCAACAAGTGGACAAACTGTACACAGTTTATTGCGATGTCTTTCCGCAAATTGTCGGATGCTGCACAGAAATTGATCCACGCCGGCCCGAGCAGTCCGCTGCGCAGGCGCCCTACCAGGGTGTTCTCGCTGCCCACGGCATCCTGCGCCGAAGGGCGCTCGCGCATTTCAAGGCGTGCACCATTGGCCAGCAGGCCGCGCACCGTGGCGAGTTCCACCGGCGCTTCCAGTTGCACACTCAGGTTCGCCAACTGGCCGTGAAATACCGACGCCGTATTGATGGTGGTGTCGAACGCTATGGAGTCGCCAAGCAGGCGGCGCAGTTCCAACACCAGCGCCAGCTCGCTGACACTGTGACCACTTTCCAGCAGAGCTTCTGCAGAACTCAGGTGATTGAACGCAAGTCGCTGCCCGGTAGTTTCATCCACATCCGGCTCCTGGCCATTGAACAGGCGCGCGGTCTGCGCCGCGGTGGCGTCCACACAGGATTTTCCGAGGGCCGATACCGGCTGATTCAGCACCACTTCAACAGACTTCAGCTGTGACCTCAGCGGAAACAACGCCTCAGCAACCATCGCCGCAGCGGCACCCGGCACCGCAACCACCCTGCGCTCCACCGCTTGAAGCGCCTCCGCATTCAGCAGCGGATGAATCAGCGCAACGGATTCATCGCCGCGACTGATACCGGCGGCATCCACCACCCAGGCGCCGGCCTCTTCCGCCTTGGCCATTGCAGCCATCGCCGCATCACCGCCGGTCAGCAGCAGCACTACCTGCTCCGGAGTGAATACAAAGTCCTTCAGCGGCACGACCGGAATACTGCGATTGGCAAAAACCTGCGGGTCGGCCTCCGCTTCATCGCCCACGACCAGCTTCAGCTGCGCGGGCGTAACGGTATTGCGCTCCTCGAGGATTTCCAGCAATGCATCAAACGGCGCACTGCCGACGCCAAGGATCACCAGTTCCCGGTTGGATTCAGTCATATCTGTACTCATTGGGTGGTTCGTCTGCTTTTACGCCAGTTCGGCGATAAATTCAGCAGCGTGAAAAATGCGGGGATTATACGCGTGACGCGGACGGAGGGAAGCCGCCCCCAGCCAGGGGCAGCGAATTGCGCGCTATAAAGTCTCAAGGCGCCTTTAAAATCGTCGCGAGCGGGTGTCTGGTGGTACCCGCCGGAGCGCAAGAAGCGGAATGTATGAGTAATACATGAGCATTCTGAGCACCGCCGGGTGCCGCCAGACGCACGCGCAGTAGATTTTTAAGGTGACTTACAGCTTGCCGAGCAGGATCAGCAGTACACGACGCAGCGGTTCGGCGGCGCCCCACAGCAGCTGATCACCTACGGTGAATGCGTTCAGGTACTCCCCCCCCATGCTCAGCTTGCGCAGGCGGCCCACCGGAATATCCAGCTTGCCGGTTACCGCGGTGGGAGTCAGCTCTTTCACGGTGATGGCGCGGTCGTTCGGCACGACTTTGACCCAGTCGTTGGCAGAGGCGATCAACTGTTCGATTTCTGCCAGCGGCACATCTTTTTTCAGCTTCACGGTAAACGCCTGGCTGTGGCAGCGCATGGCGCCAATGCGTACACAGGTACCGTCCACCGGCACAGTAGCGCTGGTGCCGAGAATCTTGTTGGCCTCCACCTGCGCCTTCCATTCCTCGCGGCTCTGGCCATTTTCCAGCTGGGTGTCGATCCACGGCAGCAGACTGCCGGCGAGCGGTGCACCGAACTCCGCGGTGGGGAAGTCACCGCCGCGCATGGTTTCCACCACCTTGCGGTCGATATCCAGAATCGCGCTGGCGGGGTCCGCCAGTTCCGCGGCCACGCCGTCGCGGATCGCACCCATCTGGGAAATCAGCTCGCGCATGTTCTTGGCGCCGGCGCCGCTGGCCGCCTGATACGTCATGGAGCTGACCCACTCCACCAGGCCCGCCTTGAACAGGCCGCCCAGGCCCATCAGCATCAGGCTGACGGTGCAGTTGCCACCGACGTAGTTTTTCACGCCGGACTCGATGCCGCGGTCGATGACATCGCGGTTCACCGGGTCCAGTACAATGATGGCGTCGTCCGCCATGCGCAGACTGGAGGCGGCGTCGATCCAGTAACCGTTCCAGCCACTTTCACGCAATTTACCGAAGACTTCCTTGGTGTAGTCACCGCCCTGGCAGCTGATGATCGCATCCAGCTCCGCCAGCGCTTCCAGATCGTAGGCGTCTTTTAACGGCGCAACTTCCTTGCCGATATCCGGCGCAGCGCCGCCGGCATTGGAGGTGGAGAAAAATACCGGCTCGGCGATGTGCGCGAAGTCGTTTTCTTCCAGCATGCGGCCCATCAAAACGGAGCCGACCATACCGCGCCAGCCTACGAATCCTACTTTGTTCATTTCTTTACCCTGTTGAATCTGTTTGTTTACTGGATCCCGGAGCGGCCGCGCCGCATGAATAAAGAGACCGGGATGACGTAATTAATGAGGCCTGTCAGAGAGCGGCGACGACGGCGGCACCCATTTCGGCGGTGGAGACTTTTTTGCAGCCTTCGGTGTAGATGTCGGCGGTGCGCAGCCCCTGATCCAGCACCTTGCTCACCGCCGCCTCGATCGCATCTGCAACGTCGCCCATATCCAGCGAGTAACGCAGCATCATTGCCGCAGAAAGAATGGTAGCGAGCGGGTTGGCAATACCCTGCCCGGCGATGTCCGGCGCACTGCCGTGGCAGGGTTCGTACAGACCGAAGCCGCTTTCGTTCAGCGACGCGGAAGGCAACATGCCGATAGAGCCGGTGAGCATGGCGGCGGCGTCGGACAGGATGTCGCCGAACATATTGCCGGTCACCATCACGTCGAACTGTTTGGGCGCGCGCACCAGCTGCATCGCCGCGTTGTCCACGTACATATGCGAAAGCTCCACATCCGGATATTCCGGTGCCAGGCGATCCAGTACCTCGCGCCACAGCACGGTGACTTCCAGCACGTTGGCCTTGTCCACGGAACACAGCTTGCCGCCGCGCTTCTGCGCGGCTTCAAACGCGGTGCGGGCGATGCGCTCAATTTCGGACTCTTTATATACGTAAGTATTGAAGCCCTGCTTTTCGCCGTTTTCCAGCGTGCGAATACCACGCGGCTCACCGAAATAAATACCGCCGGTAAGTTCGCGCACGATCAGGATGTCGAGACCGGAAACCACTTCCGGTTTCAGCGAGGAAGCATCGGCCAGCTGCGGATACAGAATGGCCGGGCGCAGGTTGGCGTAGAGGCCGAGCCCGCTGCGGATTTTCAGCAGGCCTTTTTCCGGGCGGATGGCGCGGTCGAGCTTGTCCCACTTGGGACCACCCACCGCACCCAGCAGCACTGCATCGCACTCGCCGGCCTTTTTCAGCTCGGCATCGGTCAGCGGTTCACCGTGGGCGTCGATAGACGCACCGCCGATCAGGCCTTCGCTAAATTCGAGGCCCAGGCCAAACTTTTCATCGGCGGTTTTCAGCACCGCAACTGCCTGCTCGACAATTTCCGGGCCGATACCGTCGCCCGGAAGGATCATGATTTTCTTGCTCATCAGCGTTTCCTGTATTCCTTTTATTCCTTTGCGCGATCACTTCACCGCGTCAAACAACCAGGGCGCCTGTTCGCGGCGTTTGGCTTCGTACGCGCGAATATCGTCCGCATCCTCGAGAGTGAGACCGATATCATCAAGGCCGTTCAGCAGGCAGTGTTTGCGGAACTCGTCCACCTCAAACGCAATGGTTTCACCGTCAGGTTTGATAATCTGCTGTTTCTCCAGATCGATGGTCAGCTGGTAGCCCTCGTCCGCGTACATCTCCTGGAACAATTGCTCGACGGTGTCTTCGTCAACAACGATCGGCAACAGGCCGTTCTTGAAACAGTTGTTGAAGAAAATATCCGCAAAACTCGGCGCAATCACCGCGCGGAAGCCGTAATCGTCCAGCGCCCAGGGCGCGTGCTCACGGCTGGAACCGCAGCCGAAATTCTTGCGCGCCAGCAGAATGGAGGCACCTTTGTAGCGCGGAAAATTCAGCGGAAAATCCGGGTTCAGCGGACGCTGACTGCAATCCTGACCGGGCTGCCCCTCATCAAGGTAGCGCAGCTCGTCGAACAGGTTCGGGCCGAAGCCGGTGCGCTTGATGGATTTCAGGAACTGCTTGGGAATGATCAGATCCGTGTCCACATTGGCGCGGTCCATCGGCGCGACAACGCCGGTTACCTGAGTAAACGCTTTCATTTCACCCCCCCAAATTCACGCACATCCACAAAATGACCGGCAATCGCCGCCGCCGCCGCCATACTCGGGCTCACCAGATGGGTGCGGCCGCCGTAACCCTGACGGCCTTCAAAGTTGCGGTTGGACGTGGAGGCACAGTGCTCACCGGCGCCGAGTTTGTCCGCATTCATCGCCAGACACATGGAGCAGGAGGGCTCGCGCCACTCGAAGCCCGCCTCGATAAATACCTTGTCGAGCCCTTCTTTCTCTGCCTGCGCTTTCACAGACTGGGAACCGGGCACCACCAGTACCTGCTTCACGCTGTCGGCTTTCTTGTGACCCTTGGCCACTTCCGCCGCCGCGCGCAGGTCCTCGATACGGGAGTTGGTGCAGGAGCCGATAAATACGCGGTCCAGATTGATGTCGGTAATCTTCTGGCCAGCGCTCAGTCCCATGTATTCCAGCGCGCGCTCGATACCGGCTTTTTTGGTGGCATCGCTCTCGTCCGCAGGATTGGGCACTACAGCGTTTACCGGCACCACCATCTCTGGTGACGTACCCCAGCTCACCTGCGGCTCAATCTCTTCGGCTTTCAGCTCGACGATCGCATCGAAGTGTGCGCCGTCGTCCGAATGCAACCGGCTCCAGTTTTCCACCGCGCGATCCCACTGCTCGCCCTTGGGCGCGTAGGGTTTGCCTTTCACGTAGTCCAGGGTGATCTGGTCCACCGCCACCATGCCGGCACGGGCACCGCCCTCGATGGCCATGTTGCAGATGGTCATGCGACCTTCCATGGACATAGAGCGGATCGCGGAACCACCGAACTCGATGGCATAACCGGTGCCGCCGGCGGTGCCGATCTTGCCGATGATTGCCAGTACCACGTCTTTCGCGGTCACGCCCGGACCGAGTTCACCGTCCACACGCACCAGCATGTTCTTCATCTTTTTCTGGATCAGGCACTGGGTGGCCATCACGTGCTCCACCTCGGAGGTGCCGATACCGTGGGCCAGTGCGCCCAGCGCGCCGTGGGTAGAGGTATGGGAATCGCCACACACCACGGTCATACCCGGCAGGGTCACGCCGGTCTCAGGGCCGATCACGTGCACAATGCCCTGACCGGGATCGTTGATACCGAACTCGACGATGCCGAAATCCTTGCAGTTCTCGTCCAGGGTCTTGACCTGGATACGGGACACTTCGTCCTGGATACCTTCGATACCTCCGGCGCGCTCTGCAGCGTCGGACGGCACGTTGTGGTCCGGGGTGGCCACCACGGAATCCGTGCGCCAGGGCTTGCGGCCCGCCAGGCGCAGGCCTTCGAATGCCTGTGGTGAGGTCACCTCGTGAATCAGGTGACGGTCGATGTAAATCAGTGCGGTGCCGTCGTCGCGGCTTTTGACAAGGTGGTCTTGCCAGAGCTTGTCGTAGAGCGTCTGCTTCTTATTTTCAGGGTGGCCCATAGCCCCATCTCCTCTATGGATAACATGCGGGAGTCTAGGGGGGGCATTGAATAACATCAATTTATATTTATTATATGGCGCATTCGTTTTTGGAATACGCCAACAAGGTAGGCAAATACCATGGAAATTCAGTGGCTTAGAGCCTTCCTCGCCATCGCCGAACAGGGCTCCGTGTCGGAAGCCGCGGAGCAGCTGCACCTCACCCAGCCCGCGGTGAGCAAGCGCCTCGCCTCCCTTGAGCAGCAACTGGGCGCCCCCCTGTTCGACCGCATCGGCCGCAAACTCCAGCTCACCAACGCCGGCCGCGCCCTGCTGCCGCGCGCCCGCCATATTCTCAACGAAGTGAGCGACGCGGAGCGGGAACTCAGGAGCCTCGGCGAAACCATCGGCGGCAGCCTGCGCATTGCCACCAGTCACCACGTGGGTCTGCACCATCTGCCGCCGGTATTGAAGGATTTCAGCACCCGCTACCCGGACGTCGCCCTGGATATCGACTTCCTCGACTCCGAGCAGGCCTACGAGGCCCTGATGGCTGGCGAATACGAACTGGCCGTGGTCACCCTTGCACTAAAGGACTACCCCAGCCTCAACGCCCAGATCATATGGCCCGACCCCTGTGTCGTGGTGGCCGCCCCGGATCATCCGCTGGCGCAGATGCCCGAACTCGACCTGCCGGCTCTCGCCCAGTACCCGGCCATCCTGCCGGACATGAACACCTATACCGGGCGACTGATCAAGCGCGAGTTCGACGCCCACGGCCTCAAGCTCACCGCCAAACTCGCCACCAACTTCCTCGAGACCATCAAGATGATGGCGGGCGTCGGCCTCGGCTGGAGCGTACTGCCGAAAACCCTGGTGGACGAGACCCTCGCCGAGCTGCCCATGCCGCAACTGAGCATCGTGCGCAACCTCGGCATCATCTACCACCGCAACCGCACCCTCAGCAACGCCGCCAACGCGCTGCAGCAGCTGCTGTTCAAGGAGGCGCGGGGGCTCTGACCGAGGTGTAAGGACCAGTCAGATGCAGAGTAAAAAAATCTCAAAATCGCCAACTGGTCAGGGAAACTTCATGTAAACCCGGTAGAATGCGTCGCAAAATCCAATGGGAGAGACTCCAATGAAAAAAATAACCCTGGCCTTCTGCGCCGCCCTGGCCTCCGCCGGTGCCAGCGCCGACACCATTCTCGGTTTTGATGCGACTCTGGGCGCGTGGAAACCCGCCTACAGCGGCAAGATCGGTGTCGACAATTTCAATGTGGACGAGTTTGCCCTCGCCGAAGATAACGTCACCTTTATTCAGGCTGCACTGGAACACCCGATCCCGCTGATCCCGAACATCCTGTTGGCACACAGCAAGATTGAAACCAATGGCTCTACAGAGATCACTGACGAAGTTACCTTCGACGATGAGACGTTCCGAGCGTATTCCACCGTGAGTGCGAACATGAGCCTGACTCACACCGACGCCACCCTGTACTATGAGATTCTCGACAACTGGGTGAATTTGGATTTGGGCTTAACCGCCCGCATGTATGATGGTGAATTTAACGCGACCGGTCAGGGCGGGATCGTATGCATTCCCACTGTTCCCTCAACCCCCTGCGGCGATACGCAATCTGAAACCATCGAACTCTCCGGCGTTCTGCCCATGGTCTACGGCGTAGCCCGCTTCGATCTGCCCTTCACCGGCTGGTCCATCATCGCTCAGGGCAATGGCACCAGCTACAAAGGTGACCGTCACACCGACCTCACCGCCAAAATCCGCTGGGACTTCGTACCCGCGCTGGACTTTGCCATTGAGGCCGGTTACCGCTCCATGACCCTGGATGTGAAAGAACTGGATGCATTGCAGAGCGATCTGGAAATCAAGGGCCCCTACCTGGGCCTGAACCTGCACCTCTGATTCTCAGGCGGCAGTCAATAAAAAAGGCGGAGCGCGCAAACGCTCCGCCTTTTTTGTATCTACCGGCCTGGCCGGAAATCAGGCTGGCTCACCCGCCGGAATCTTCAGACCAAATTCCACATCCCCATTCTGCCCCCGCTGGCGCAGCACATGATCCATCAGCACGATCGCCATCATCGCCTCGGCAATCGGCGTTGCGCGGATGCCGACACAGGGATCGTGGCGGCCGGTGGTGACCACTTCAATCGGGTTGCCGTTGATATCCAGGCTTTTACCGGGAATACGCAGGCTGGACGTGGGCTTCAGCGCGATATGCGCAATGATCTCCTGGCCGCTGGAGATACCACCCAAAATTCCACCGGCATTGTTGGACTGGAAGCCATCTGCGGTAATCTCATCCCGGTGTTCGGTGCCCTTCTGCTCCACCGACGCGAAGCCCGCACCGATCTCCACGCCTTTTACCGCGTTAATGCTCATCAGCGCATGGGCAAGATCCGCATCCAGGCGGTCGAAAATCGGCTCGCCGAGACCAGCGGGGACACCACTGGCGTGTACGGAGATACGCGCACCGATGGAGTTGCCCTCCTTGATCAGGGCCTGCATATACGCCTCCATCTCCGGCACCTTGCTTTCATCCGGGCAGAAGAAGGGGTTCTGATCGACCTGGGACCAGTCGAGCGTCTCCACCTTGATCGGACCGAGCTGCGACAGATAGCCGCGAACCTCGATCCCGAACTGCTGCTTCAGCCACTTTTTGGCAATAGCGCCGGCCGCAACGCGCATGGCCGTCTCGCGCGCCGACGAGCGGCCACCGCCGCGATAATCCCGCAGGCCGTACTTGGCCCAGTAGGTGTAATCGGCATGGGCCGGGCGGATCTGCTCGGCGATATTCGCGTAATCCTTGGAGCGCTGGTCGGTGTTCTCGATCAGCAGACCGATGGGCGTACCGGTGGTCTTGCCCTCAAACACACCGGAAAGGATTTTGACTTCATCCGCCTCGCGACGCTGGGTGGTGTAGCGGGAAGTACCCGGCTTGCGGCGGTCCAGCTCCAGCTGGATTTCCTCCGCGGAGATTTCCAGCCCGGGCGGGCAACCGTCGACGATGCAGCCCAGCGCCGGGCCGTGGCTCTCGCCAAAAGTGGTGACACAGAACAGCTTGCCAAATGTGTTGCCCGACATATCCGGAATTCCCTACCCCAGTGAATTATTCGATTTCTTTCAGCGATATTTGTCGATGAAAGCCGCGCATTATAGAGGAATATGCCGCAGCAGGCTCGCAGGATTCCGGGCGCGGCAGTCCGGTTGAACGATCAACCGGCACCCTTTTCAAAAAACGGACGACAGGCCAGCAGGTCTTCACGGGTCAGCATAAAGACCCCATGACCGCCATCCTCGAGTTCGGGCCACACAAACGGCACCTGCGGATACGCTTCCTCCAGCGCCAGCCAGCTGTTTCCCACCTCGCAAATCAGAATTCCCTCGGGCTGCAGATAATCCGGCGCTTCCAACAGCAGGCGGCGGGTGAAATCGAGGCCATCGTCACCGGACCCCAGTGCCAGCCCCGGTTCGGCGTGATATTCCGCAGGCATCTCCGCCAGATCCCGCGCATCCACATAGGGTGGGTTGCTGACAATCAGGTCGTAGCTGCAGCCCGCGAGCCCGGCAAACAGGTCTGACTGCACCGCCCGCACCTGCTCGTTCAGATCGTGACGGTTGATATTGATTTGCGCCACCTCAATGGCATCCGCGGAAATATCGCTGACATCCACCCGCGCATCCGGAAAAGTCTCTGCACAGGCGATACCGATACAGCCGCTGCCACAGCACAGATCCAGAATCGCCAGCGGCTCCTCGACAAGCCACGGCTCAAAGCGCTGGCGGATCAGCTCGCCGATGGGGGAACGCGGCACCAGCACCCGCTCATCCACATAAAACGGCATGTCACAGAACCATGCCTCATTGGTGATATAGGGGGCCGGCAGGCGCTGGTTGATGCGTTTTTCCAGCATATCCATCACCCGGTTGCGCTCATCCATGGTCAGGCGCGCGGCGAGAATGTCCGGCTTGCTGTCTACCGGCAGGTACAGCGCGTGAGTGACCAGCAAGACAGCTTCGTCCCAGGCATTGTCGGTTCCATGACCGAACCAAAGGTTTGATTCATTAAAACGGCTGGTGCCCCAGCGGATGTAGTCCAGCACTGTGTGCAAATCCTGCAAAGTGGACTCACGTTTCTCTATCATTGGCGAAATTCCTTAATTACCGGCACCTGGTTTTTTGCCGCTTTACTACCGCAGCACAAAGGCTTAGGGTAGCGCACCCTCTGGAGCCCCTGAACATCGGCCCTCCGCAGCCACACGGCGCGGCACCTCTGTGGGCGAGACGTTGGAAGCATACTGATGAAAGAACACTACGCACACATCATTGAAGCCATTGGCGAAAACCCGGAGCGCCCGGGGCTGAAAGATACCCCCCTGCGCGCCGCCAAGGCCATGCAGTACCTCACCCGCGGCTACCAGCAAACGGTGGAAGAAATCGTCAATGACGCGCTCTTCCCGTCTGACTGCAGCGAAATGGTGCTGGTCAAGGATATCGAACTCTATTCCCTGTGCGAGCACCACCTGCTGCCATTTATCGGCAAGGCGCATGTCGCCTACATTCCCGACGGCAAGGTGCTGGGCCTGTCAAAGGTGGCGCGCATTGTAGACATGTTTGCCCGCCGCTTGCAGATCCAGGAACAGCTAACGGTAGAAATTGCCGAAACCATCCAGCGTGTCACCGGCGCTGCCGGTGTTGGTGTGATCATTGAAGCGAAGCACATGTGCATGATGATGCGCGGGGTGGAAAAACAGAACTCGGTGATGAAGACCTCCGCCATGCTCGGCTCCTTCCGCAGCCAGCAGGCCACCAGAACCGAGTTTTTGTCCCTGATCCGATAACCGCAGCGAGGAGAGCACGGCGATGCCCCATCTGGTAATCGAATACTCCCAGCAACTGGAAGAGGCCATTTCCATCGCAACCCTGGTGAGAAATGGCCAGCGGGCCATGAGCGACACCGGGCTCTTCAACGCCAGCGCGATAAAAACGCGCGCCGTACCCTATCGGGATTTCGCGCTCGGCAATGATGAAGGTGGTGGAAATTCGTTTATCCATGCAGAAGTGCGAATACTGGAAGGCCGCACCACCGAGCAGAAAGAGGCGCTGAGCGCGGCCATTTTCAACAGCCTGTGCAAATCCGCACCGGAAGTGCCGGAAATTTCCGTGGAAGTGCGGGACATGCAGAAAGCGAGCTACTCGAAGCGGGTACCGTTCTGAACCCGATCGCCGTGATCAATCGTGGCTCCCTCGCGCCAAAGCAGCATCCCGCGCGCTTAATTCGTCTCTGAAGCTGGCGCTATCGGTTCAGTGCTCCGACAACACGTCAGCATATCTCCATTTCAGATTCACATAATCGTGGATATGTTTTTTCAGTGCATCGAGTGATCCGGTTTCCCCGCGGAAGTCGGGATCGGGAAGCTGTTGCCGGATATCCTTCCAATCTCGTCCGGTGAAGAATTCCGGGTCTACGGTTGCCCCCTCAAGATCAGCAAGCGGCGCAAGATAGATATAGCCGTCGAACAGCTTCCTGAGGGTAAACCCCGCATCACATATCGAATAACTGCTGCTATCGGTCAGTGCACCCACCGGAGAGTCCAGGTCGAAGCCCATTGGGCCACCTCCCAACGCGTGCATCAGCCGTTCGATTTTTCCATTGGCTGGAGATACCAGGCGCCTGCCGCTATTTGCCCTGGCGGGAAATGGCTGGTGAAGTGCGATAGAAAGCACCCTATCCGGATACTTTTGAAACAAACGATTGCCGAGTGTCCACGTTACGACATCACAAAAATGGTCACTCCAGGAGTTAAACACCGGCATCTCGAATCTGCTGAACGCGTGAACGGTGCCGGTAAGAACGAGTATTTTCTGGTTCTTTTCAAGCACTTCTCTTTCAATTACCTCCGCCCTATACATATCGGGCGTCCCCTTCGCGAAGACTGCATTCATATTCTCCGGGGTTCTCGCGTCACCAACACCGAAGTGGCGCCAGTCATACCGGTAACTGAGATTCAGGATCCTGAATGGTTCTGCGCCTTCCGGTAGCCCTCTGTTGAATGCCCACGCGGCCCGGTACATATCCTGATATTCCCGATAAGGCCAGGCGACATTGTATGAGTACATCAAATCACGGGCCGCCTGCGGGTCGTAGGCCGGCGCAGAGAGCAGAGCATCGAGCGTTTCCTGATCCTCCCAGGCCCCAAACTCCATGCCGAGATTGCGAACGCCGGCATCATAGAGCTTGGGAATCAGCCCTTGCACGAACAGCAGATTGTTCTGCACCGCGTGATCTTCCGCCAGCAGGACAACATCGCTGCGATCAAATTTCTGGATGATGTAACTTTCCGGGTCCACTCCATTGCGGTTGAGATATGTCAGTGCATCCTCGGCGTAAACTCTGGGCACATTAACAATCGCAAACAAAAGCGCAAGCAGCCAAATTTTCGTCATTTCACAGTGCATCTATTGATTCTCTTTTTCCAGAACATGTCCGATGTTCAATGTATTTTCTTCGATTCCCAGAGTGTTACTCGGGAGCGCTTCCAGCAGCAGCACGCGGTTCAATACACGGAATTTGGCGTAACCATCGCGCACTGGCTGCACTTCTCCTGTGTAAGCATTGCGCAGGCGCGTGCCGTCGGCGAAGGTGTCGCCGACGGCGACCCTGTCGCGCGCCCGGTCGCTAAGCTTGATGATCACCTTGTCGCCACTGGCCGCGTGCACCCGCGCGAAGGTCTGTTCCGCAATACGGACCTGCGCGCCGGCACCTACCGCCAGGTGCCGGCGACGGAACTGGCCCAGTTTCTGCCAGTGCGCCAGCACTGCCAGGTCCTGGTTGTCCCAGTTGTAATCGGAACGGTAGTTTTGAATGGGATCGGAAATATCGCCCAGGTCGTCGGCTTTGCGCGCCACTTCATCGCCGTAAAAAATCTGTACCGCGCCGGGTGCCAGCAACAGGCTGGTTCCCAGGTCGATACTGTCAGCCGGGTTGGTGTCGCGCTTGTAGGTGTTATTCAGAAAGCTCAATGTCGACCAGTCGGCACGGCTGTTGAGCTGATCTGCGTACTGCTGCCAGATGTCACCGATACGGCTCAGGTCGCCACTCTTGGGAAAGGTGAAATTGACGATGGAATCGAAACCCAACTCGGCATATTGGGGATAGAAGCGGATATCCGAGTCCCAGACATCGCCCGTCATCCAGAAGTCGTCGCGCCATTGTGACGCGAGCGATTCGGGGTGCGCGCGCCGCCACTGACTCAACGCGGCGTTCGCGGCCTGATGCAACTGTTGCCAGCGCTGCGCGTCTACATTGTCGATCACATCGCAGCGGAAGCCGTCGATGCCAAACTCCCGCACCCAGGCGGCGAGCCACTGGATGACATAGTCGGCTGGCGCCAGTGGCTGATCGCGGCGGTAGGGCACAGCGCTTGGGTTGACCCAGGGCGTAGCGTCACCCTCTTGCTGCCACTTGCGGCGCAGGAAGTCGGGGATGGCCACCGGTTGCGTGCTTTCAGTGCGAAAGTCCGGCAGGCCGTAGATGCTTTCGGTCAGCAAGTCCTTGTCTACCTCGTCCGGCGCGCGTGTCCAGTCGTCACCCCACCAGCGGTCGCGCTGGTGTTTTTCTGACAGCTGGAACAGTTCCAGATAATCGAAGCCCTCGCGATGTTCGCGGGCGCTGGCCTCGTCGAGCCCCACATCACCAAACCCCAACTGCACAGCGTCTAGCAGGGTGTTGTAGCCGGGGTGGTTGAGACCGGCATCCATAATGACGCGGATGCCCTGCCCGTGAGCCAGATCCACGAAGCGACGAAACTCCTCGACAGTGCCGAAGTTTCGGTCCATGGAGGTGAAGTCCATGGGGTAGTAGCCGTGGTAGCCGTAGTGAGGAAAATCGTTGCGACTGCCACCGCCGACCCAGCCATGCATCTGCTCGTAGACGCCGGTGACCCAAATGGCACTGACACCCAGACGCTGGAAATAACCGTCCTCAAGTTTTTCGATCACCCCGGCGATGTCACCGCCGTGAAATGTGGCAGCGTTCTTGAGCGCCGAACCGTAGTCGGTCTTGCGGTTGTAGTTCTGGTCGTTGCCTGGGTCGCCATTGCGAAAACGGTCTACGAACAGGAAGTAGACGCTGGCATTGTCCCAGGAAAATTCCAACGGCGCTTTCGCCGCAGTCTGCGCCATCGCCTGCGTCGCCAATTGTCCGCAACCGAGCAGCAGGACGAGGGCAACGGAGAGCCGCAACATGGTTGCGGTGTTACTCAAATTCATGATCAGTCCTTATTATCATTTTGGAATACAGCCATTCGCATTGCGCGGTGAACTCATATTTTTCATGCGAAGAAGAGCTTATTAGTAGGTTTTTCCCTCACGAAAAACGGGCGCATCTACCTGTATTTCATAGGCATCCTTTTGCCTCACCTCGTTCGCGTATTCCAATCGCAGTTCTTTTGCCCTGGCAATCCAGTAGTGCTTTTGCTTGCGCATACTTGGTATCTTCCAGCAGGCGTCACCTCCGTTTTCCCCGCAGGGCCACTCCCGGTGCACCAGTTGCCAGCGCACCTGGTTGACGATCTGACGCACGCGTTCGGGGCACAAGCCGTACTTGGCGCCTATGGACCTGAAAGAATCGCCGGCGAGCAGCTGCTCGAACATTGCCAACGCTCTCAGCGGAGCATGAGTCTTCACAACTACATCCTTTCAATGGCCGGTCTGTTCTCTGGCGGTCAATCCCGACAACAGCGTCGGGAAATCCGCCCGGCACAGGATCTGGCGGCCGGCGTCCAACCTGATCATGTAGTTATTCCTCTGCCGACCGCCGGCAGCAGGAGAGCGATCTTTAGAAAATAAAGCATTGCTGTTTTTCCCTTTCTGTTGAAAGGGATGTGCCCCGCCGATCCAGCGGGGCACATCCGCTACCTCGCTGCTCGTCAGAACTCGTAACTGACGCCCAACAGATAGGTGCGGCCGTAGCTCTGGTAGTCGCGAACCTGCAGTTCATTGTCGCCGCTCAGTGTGGTGAACGGTTCCTCGGTCAGGTTTACGCCCTGCAGGAATACGGACAAACCCTCCAGACCACCGATGCCAGCGTCGGCAAAGTCATAGCCGATCTGCGCGTCGACGATGGTTTCACCCAGCACGTCGACCTGGGTGGATTCAAAGCCAATACCGTAGACCTCACCGTTGAAGTCGGAGCGTTTGCGCAGGCTGGTACGTGCCGAAAAACCGTAGTTTTCGTAGTACAGCGTCAGGTTTTGGATACTGTCGGACAGTCCCGGCAGCTGAAAGTCGTTGCCATTCTGATCTTTGATATCGGAGCTGACACCGGTGTGGCTGGCCAGCAGGCCGAAACCATCCAGGCTCTCGCTGAAGATATTGAACGGCAGGGTCAGGGAAACCTCATAGCCCTGCAGGGTGCCGCCGCCACCATTTACGCTACCACTGCCGCTAGCCCTGGAATTCTCCGGAACCATACCGGTGAGAGGATCGGCGACGCCGACCAGGTCCACTTCATAGGTGCCGTTGAAGACCCACTGGTCCAGGTCCTTCCAGAACAGGGCCACGGAGAAGTAACCCTCGTCACTGAAGTAGTTTTCGTAGGAAAGGTCTACCCCCACAGCCTCCTTAGGTTCCAGCAACGGGTTGCCTCCACTGATGCCCCAGTAGTTACCATTGGCATCCGGTACATCTCTGTAGCCAACGCTGAGCGACGCGTTCATTTGATCCATGCGCGGACGGGAAATGGTTTTGGCGGCCCCGAAGCGCACGGTCTGCTGCTCATCGAGAGCCAACGACAGATTCAGGCTCGGCAGGAGGTGGCTGTAGTCGTGGCTGATGTCCGTGGGTTCGGCGACGACACGTCCGTCGATTACCTGACCGGCAAAGCCCTTGGAGCGCTGTTCGGTATAGACATAGCGCAGGCCGGCATTACCGGCCAGCGACAGACCGCCAACCTCTGTTTCAAATTCTGCCTGCGCAAACGCGGCAGTAACCGTTTCGTTAACGGAGTAGGAGTCGGTTACATGGTTGAGGTTGATATCCGATTCAGTGGTGAGGTCGTAGTAACCATCCGCCAGCAGAGCGGCAGCGTCATAGGCAATAACGTCTCCCATGCCGATAAAGTCCAGGGAGGCAGTGCCCAGGCGGTATTCTTCCGGAACGACCAGCCGGCCCGGGAACGCATCCAGGGTCACATAGTAGCCTTTGGTGCGTCTGTTTTTTTCCCGCTCACGGTAGGAAACGCCATAGCTGATTTCGTTTACGATTCCGACATCCATAAGCTGAGAGGCGGCCAGTTTCAGCGAGGTCAACTCGTCGTCGACTTCCGGCGCATTGATAAAGCCGTCTTGCGCGGTGTTTTCCCACTCAGTACCGACAAGGTCATACCTGTCGTTCAGCGCCCCACCCCAGCTCAGTGGGCCGCCCAATTGGATCAAGTCATAATCGCCATAGTCGAGCTCATGCTCAAAAATGGCACCCGAATTTCCGGCGCCCATATTGTAGGTCACGGTATCGCGCAATCCCTGGCTGTCTCCGCGACCGGTGCCGGCATAGCTTTCGAAGCTCCAGATTTCGCGCTTGACGTTGGACTGACTGGCATCGAACTCGAGCTGTAGCTCTTCGCTGACATCGTACTTGAGGTTGAAGCCGAAGGAGTTCAGTTCAGCTTCACGGTGTTCGTCTTCGTTACGAACCAGCGGTTTCATATCCACGAAGGTTCCAGAAGTGATAAAGCCACTCTCTGGGTCGATTTCGTTGGCGATTCCCTCGGTTGCGATGTAAACGGGAATATCGAAACCGCGCAGGATTTTCTGATCGGAGAAGTCCACGTACAGGGCATCAAAGGTAGTCTGCAGCTTTTCATTCGGTCGCAATTCCACTACCAGCATCGCGCTGTCGCGCTCCAGCACCGAGGAGCGGACCAGGGGCTTGGCGCCCGTCATGACGGAATAGGACTGGCCGTCGGCATCGACATTCTGGTAGCCCCAGGCGTGCCAGCGCTCTTCCTGGTTCGGAGAACTCATGGTGTTGTAAGCGAAGGCCACACCGATGGTGTCGTCGGCAAACTGGTCGATATAGGAAATGGTGGCGCGGTGCCCCTGATCTTCACCATCGGGATTCAGCTTGTCGAAGCCGGTCTGCTCCAGCTGGCCGTTGAACTTGACCACGCGCTCGCCGCGCTCGAGTGGCTTGACGGTCTGCATATCGATCACACCGGCGATCCCTTCGGCCTCGATGTTGGCCATTGGGGTTTTGTGCACGGTAACGCCGCTCATGATCTCGGAGGGATAGAGGTCGAACTCCACACCGCGGTTGTCGCCGATGGATACCTGTTCGCGACCGTTGAAGGTAGTGGCGCTCTCGTTCTCACCGAAGCCGCGGATAGTCACACGGCTGGCCCGGCCATCCAGGCGCTGGGTGGCCAGGCCCGGCAAGCGCGAGATGGCTTCGGCGATGGAGGAATCCGGCAGTTTGCCGATATCCTCAGCAGAGATGACCTCTACTACGGACTTGGCATCGCGCTTGGTGCTGATGGAGTCCATCACACTTTTGCGGAAGCCGACGACCGTTATTTCTTCGAGTGACGCATCGTAGCTCTCCTCTTGCGCCTGGACGCCGTAAGAGGCCGTTACAGAAACCGCGACAGCACAGCTGATCGCTGCCGGCAACAGTCTTTTTTTATTGTCATACATCGCATGAGCTCCTTATGGTGCTTTTTTGGTTGTTTTGCTTTTATCTGCTGAGTGAAGAAGGAGGCTTCGTCGTGTTACAGGCGAACCGCGTACAGCTTGCCTCCGGCGGTACCTGCATAAACGTATGAACCATCGGTAGTGAGATTGAGGATGGCGTCCAGACCCGAGAGCATGCGCCGCATGTAGGCAACGCTGCCGGCATGACTGCCGTCTTTCTCCGCCTCTTCGTCCATGCGAATACCCCCTTCAGGGCGCACGTAGATCGCCTGATTGGCCCGGCTGCGAGTGGACTGGAACAGGGCGCGGCGCGCGCCAGTCTCGAGGTCGACGGCGAACAGTTCACCGGCCAGAGTGCCGACAACCAGTTCCCGGCCGGCAATGGCCGGCTGCGCGAATACAAGGTGGTTGGTGGGGGCAAAGAATTTCAGATGCCCATTGTTGAGATCCTGGCCCATCACACCGAGGCCGTCGGACAGGCCGAAATACACGGTGCCGCCGCTGATCGTGGCGGGGGAACCGATCCAGGAGTTGGCGTACTTGCTGCTCCACTGCTCGACGCCGGTGCGGGCATCAATGGAATAAAAATAAGCACCGCGGCTGCCCACATAGACGCGCCCCCCGTGCAGCTGCGGTGTCAGGTTGAAGCCCGGCCAGCCGTCCCAGCCGGCCATGGCGCCCTGGGGCAGCCTGCCGACAAACTGCCACGCAATGTCGCCGCTCTGCGCATCCAGTCCGTAGAGGTGGTTGTCCCAACTGCCGACGATGACAATTCCCTCGTGGTGCACCGGGTCCGTATGCACTACCCCGGTTTCCTGGCGCCACAGCGGTTTACCGTCGCTGAGAGACAGCGCCTGCACGCCGCCACCGATGCCGACAAAAATCCGCTCCCCCACCACCAGCGGTGCCGAGCGGTACCAGGCCCAGGTGCGGGAGAACCGGCCCTCGCCCCAGCCCCAACTGGTTCCGTCGGTGGTGGCTTCGGCGTCTTGCGCGGCAAAGAACCACAGCCGGCGGCCGTGCCGGTCCAGGGCGTGCACACCGTTGTCTGCATGCAGCAGTATTCGCTCGCCGGCGAGGGCCACTGCCGCGGCGATTGCCGCACCCGCATCGTACTGCCAGCGTTTGTGTCCGGACTTGTCCAGCGCGAAGAGGTGTTTACCGGCGGAGGTGTAAATGGTGTCCCCGTCCAGCACCGGCTTGCCGATCACCATATCCGGCGCCTCGAACTGCCAGGCCAGGGCACTGTCGGTCTCCGCCTGCAGCAGCCCGCTGGCTGCCAGGGCGAGTGCCATCAGAATGTTTTTGAGCATCAGTCGTTCCCGTTTGGAAACCCGGACCAGGCCCGCTGGGGCAAGGCTGGCACCGGGTTCAGTTGCAATCGGGAGCAGAGACTAGGGATAGGTACCGTGGGCGTCCTGAAATCGGCCCAAGGCGTTCCAAGGAGTTCCAAATGTCAATGGAATCAATAAGTTAGAAGCAGTGTTTGCAGGTGCCGCGGGGACGGGAGGGCGCGGCACCCGGGGTGGTTTCAGGGGTGGTTCGAGGGGTAAGAGCCGCCCTGGGGCAGCCCTATTTGGCGCAGCAGCGCGGTGAATTCCGGCCGGCCCCGCAGTGGTGCGTATTTGGGATCGACCGCAACCCACAGCAGCTCCAGCTGCCGGGCCTGCAGCGCCTGTTGCAGCCACTCCAGGGCGCGCTCCTGCTCGCCGGCTGCCACCGCGTAACGGGCAAGGGAAAGGGGTGCCTGATACTGGCCGATATTGCGCAGCTCCCGTTTCTCAAACGCCAGCCAGCGGTAGAAGCCACGGAGACCGCTCTCCGCGAAGGCCCGCTCGGCGGCGGCCAGTTCCCGCTCGCCGTAGTCCATTTCTGCCAACACCTGCAGATACGCCCGGAAGGACTCTTCCTCCCGGCCCATATTCTCCAGAATCGCCTGCCGCGACCACAGGTGCACCAGAGAGGGTTGCTGCAACGGCATCCGCTTGTCCAGTTCGGCCAGTGCCTGCGGATAAGCGCCCATCATGTTGTAGATCCAGGCCACTGAGGGCACCGAGTAGGAAAAAGGGTCCAGAGTCCGGTAGGCGCGCACCTCGTGCATCGCCTCGTCAAAACGCCCCATGGCCAACAAGAACTGCGAGTAGTGGAAGTGGGCCAGACCGTGGCTGGGATTGCTCGCCAGGGCACTCTTGAAATGACGTTCAGCGCTGGGGAAATCCCACTCGTAGAGGAACACCAGGTTAGCGAGCTCCAGATGCGCATCAGCAAGTACCGGGTTCAGTTGCAAAGCCTTTTCCAGCAGCTGCCGCAGCTCCGGCAGAGCACGCCGCACTTCGCTATCATCGCCCAGGCTGCGTATCCGCGCCTGGGCCAGCCCCACATAGGCCGGAGCGAAGTCCGGCGCCGCGACCAGGGCCTGCTCGAAGGCAGTGACGGCCCGTCGCCCATGCTCGGGCTCCGCCTGCAACAGCAGGTAGCGCCCAAGCTGATAGTGCGCCAGGGCCTTTTCCGGCGGCAGGTATGGCGCCCTCCCAGCCTCCTGTAGCGATGCCTTCTCTCCAGCAACGGCAGCCGCCAGCTGCGTGGCGACCTCCTCTGCAGTGTTCGCCAGGGCATTGCGCCCGGCTTTGTCCATTAACAAAACCTTCGACCACCGCAGATGATCGCTGGCCGAATCGATCAGCCTGAGCGAGAACTCGATCTGCTCCCCACGTCGCACTACGCTGCCTTCCACCAGCGCACTGGCATGAAGTTCCTCGGCGATTTCCGGCAGCTTCTTGCCGGTGTCGCGGTAGACCATAGAAGACGTGTGGGAAATGACCCGGATACCGGTGTGACGCGCCAACCCGGCGACCAGGTATTCGGCGAACCCCTCGGCCAGCGCCGCGCTGTCGGCATCTCCGCCCGGATTGCCGATGGGCAGCACGGCGATCACCGGCGGCGCCGAGCTTCCAGCAGTCTCCACCGGCACGGGGGTTGACGTCACCTTGCCGGATATCAGCCACCAGGAAGCAGCCAGAGTGACGCCCAGCAACAGCGACAGCGACAGCAACACCGGCACACGCCAGTGCCAACCGGTGCGGGGCTGGCGTGGTGAGGAGGCTTCGGCAACGGCCGCAATCAGGCGATAGCCATACCCAGGCAAAGTCTTGATATATGCGGGGCGCCGCGCATTGTCTCCCAGCGCCCTGCGGACCTGGCTGATCGCCACGGAAATCGCATCTTCCGTCACTACCTTGCGGGGCCACACTTCGTCGAGCAACTGCTGCTTGGAGACATCCTCTCCGGCGTGGCGAATCAGGCACAACAGCAGCTGCAGCGGCGTGTGATCCAGCCGTCGTGCGACGTCGCCGTCCACCAGCGTTCCCTCGTGAACGTCGAGCAGCCAGTTGCCGATGTAGATGGGGTTTTGCATGGGGTCGCCGTACCGGGAGATGTTATAGAGCTGAATCAAACCAGATCGTCTCGATCCAGTTCGATGCTATCCGCGAAATGCCGGTGCATCGAGGTGCAGCGCCACGCAAGGGATGCTCCCGGGCCTCCATTACGCCGGTCAACATTGCCAGGCTGAACGATTTCGCCACGCCTTAATATTGAAAAAAACACACAGCGTCAATCGGCCGGCCAACGAGACGAGAGTGTTACGCCCTCCCCCCCCTGGCTTTTCGGCCGACGATAGTCCGGTTAGATTTTCGCTTCAAGAAACGGCAGAAACCACCGGGCAATGGTCTCCGCACTCTCCTCCATGTGCAGATGGTGCCCACCGGGAAATTCATGGATTTCTATATTCGGTATGCGTTCGGCAATGGGACGGATGCGCTCGATCATGCCCTGAATACCTTCTTTGCCCAATGCGAGACGAATGGGCATGGTGGCGCGGGACAGAAACGCCATCACCTGCGCCTCATTCAGTTTCGCCAGCGAGCTCGCCAGCAGTTGCGGGTCATTACTCCAGGTATACCCGCCTTCACACGGGCGTACGCCCCGCTCCACCAGCGCGCGAGCCGCGCTGTCGCTCAATTTGAACAGGCCGTTCTTGCGCGCCGCCGTGGCCACATCCAGCGATGCAAATACCTTGGTGCGGCGGTCACGGTAGCGCGCGCGCTGCTCAATGCCTTTGCGCAGGGTTTCCGGGGCTTCGGAATCTGAGGTAGGTGGCGGCACAAGACCGTCAATCAGGGCGAGGCGGTTTATACGCTCGGGAAAAGTGGCGGCGGCAATGGTACCGATTACCGCACCACGGGAGTGCGCCAGTACGGAAAAGCGCTGCCAACCGAGGGCATCCGCCATGCCCAGCACATCCTCAATTTCCGTCCATACGGTGTAGTTGGCATCCCGGTGACGGTGATAGCTCTGGCCGTGCCCGGCCATATCCACCGCCACCAGATTGAGGCTCTGATTGTGACTTAGCAGATGGGGCGCCATGGCATCGAAGCTGGCGCAGTTGTCCAGCCATCCATGTAACGCCAGGACTGGCACGCCGCTGGGATTGCCCCACTGGCGCGCAGCGATGGTGTTGCCCTGAATATCCAGGATGATTTCTCGGGGGGATGGGCTCATGACAGCAGCTTCCGCTAAATCGGCCCTTCATGCTGACAGCCCGGAAACCGCGGCTCAATGGCGGCAGGCGCCAGACTCAATGGCCGTTTTTCCACGGCCAATACAACGCACTTCACGCCCGACTATGGCTTATGTTGCAACCATTCGAGCTCGGCACAATCGCGGGCCCACACATCGGCACTGAGACAGGCGATACTCGAGGTACCCATGGGATGCTCATCGCCGGTGCCACACAAGCCGTTGACGAGGCTGCCCACCAGCGGCTGATGGCTGACCAGCAGCAGCGGAAAGAGGTCTTCATCCGCGTCCGCCAGTGCATCCAGCAGTTCATCCAGCGGGGTATCACCGGTCAATACCTCCTGAATCTCCACCTCGCGCTCGAAGGTTTCCGCCACGATCTTCGCCGTCTGGCGGGTGCGCACGAAGGGGCTGGCCCAGATTGTTTTCACCTGTGCCAGCTCCGAGGCGCGCTGCTCGCACACCGCGGCCACTTCTTTGCGCCCTTCTTCCGTGAGTGCGCGGGTTTCATCACTCTTACTGAACGGCTCGGCGTGGCCGTGACGCATGACAAGCAACAGCACTACTTTCTCCCGTCAAATCCTGACTGCCAGACTTCGTGGACACGCTCCGGGATTATTTGTCGCCGGTGTTTTTTTCGACATCTGCGGAGGTGTCACTGCCGAGTTCAATGACGGTTTCATCTTCCGCACTTTCATCCCCGGACTTCGCCGCCTTGGGCTTTCTTTTCTCCGCTGGCTTTTCTTCCGCCTTTTCCTGCGGTTTCTGCTCAGCTCTGGCAGACGGCGCTTCGTCCACTTCCTCAAACTCCGCAGTAACCTCTACATCATCGTCACTGCCGATCACCTCGCCATCGATTTCCTCCGCGCTTTCATAAGAGGAGAGATCTTCCTCCTCAGACTCCGGCCACTCAGAGAAGGGAAAAGGCTTCTCCTCGGTGTTGTAGATAAGAAACTGCAGGCTCTGGTAGATAAAAGTGGAAATCTGGTCGCCGAGACGGCGCAGATTGTCGTTGGCCCCCCCGCTGAAAATGGCGAACAGGAATTGGGCAATAATCACAGCCAGCATGACAAAGCCGGCAACTTCCAGCAGCACCGCAAACAGCACCATATAAACCAGGCGCAGCCATTGGTTGGTAGAGGTCAGGTTTCGTTTCAGTTCTTCATTGCTCATGGGCATTCACCAGTCCGTTGTTGGGCACCATTGTTAAAGTCGACGTTAAATACAACACCAAAGACAGCCGGCCACTCGGGCCGGCAATCAGGAAGCACCGTAGTCCGGTATCGTTTCAGTCCTGCGGCCACTCCGAAAACGGGAAAGGCTTTTCTTCCGTGTTGTAAATCAGGAACTGCAGGGTCTGGTAAATATAGGATGCAATCTGATTGCCGAGCTGGCGAAGGTTGTCGTTCGGCCCGCCAGATACAATCGCGAAAAGAAATTGCAGGACGATGGTCGCCAGCATTACGACCCCGGCCACTTCCAGCAGTATGACAAACATCACCATGAACACCAGCCGCAGCCAGTGATCGGTCGACGTCAGGTTGCGCTTTATTTGTTCGTTATCCATCGGTAGTTCCGTATTCAGGGGTTCCGCTCGGGAAATCCACTCAGGGTTTGGCCGAATAAGCCACATCAAAGGTCTGCGCCCCGGACATCAGTTCACGAATGACCGTGGGGATCGGGGTACCTTCAAATAATATGGCGTGAATTGCGGAAACCAAGGGCATGTAAACGCCCAGTTCGTCCGCTTTCGCCTTAATCAGACGAACGGTGTTTACGCCCTCGGCCACCTGGCCGATCTCCGCCACCGCGTCATCCAGTTTTTTGCCCTTGCCCACCAGGTAACCCACCCGGTAGTTGCGGCTCAGGTCCGACGAGCAAGTGAGGATCAGGTCGCCAACGCCGGCAAGACCGATAAAGGTCATGGGATCTGCGCCCACTGCTTCGGCAAAACGCATCATTTCCGCAAGTGCGCGGGTGATCAGAAGGCTGATTGTATTCTGGCCACGCCCCAGTGCGACCGCCATACCGGTGACAATCGCGTAAATGTTTTTCAACGCCCCCGCCAGCTCCACGCCGAACACATCGTTGCTGGAATAGACGCGAAAGGTCTCCGAGTGCAGTACTTTCTGGATGGTGGTACAGAGAGACTCGTCTTCGCTCGCAATCACGGTGGCGGTGTAGTGGCCGGCGACGATCTCCTTGGCAAAATTGGGGCCGCTCAGCACCCCCACGCGCATGCCCTCGGTTTCCTCCCGCAGGATATCGCTCATCAGATGAAAGCGGTCGTGCTCTACGCCCTTGGTCAGGGAAATCAGCATGGTTCCGGGTGCCAGTACGGGTGCCGCACGGTGCATTACCTCGCGGAAGGACCCGCTGGGAATGGCGACAAACACGATCTGGCAACCGCACACGGCCGCCTCCAGGTCACTGGTGACCCTGAGCCCGGGATCGAGGGCAACGCCCGGCAAGTAGCACTGGTTTTCCCGATTGGCCATACAGGCTTCGGCGCGTTCCGCGTCGCGCATCCACTGCCGGGTATCGTGGCCGTTACCAGCGACGATATTGGCAATCGCCGTACCGAAGCTGCCGCCGCCAAGTACCGCAACGGTGTAGCGGGATTCAGGGGCGCTTGAAGTTACTTCTTTCTGGGTCATAACGCTCTGTGATTCTTGCTTTGCAGCGGGGGATTATACGGAGGCGGATGCCGGCACCCAACGACCGAGGAGAAATTTGATCGTTTTTGCCAAGTTCACCGTGATTTGTCACCGTTTCAGCGTCATTTCGTGCAAAAAAGTGGTTAGCAGATAATCAATTAGCAAATATAGCGCAGTGCGTTGGGTCTGCCGCGCAGGAGGGATGGGAAAGACAATCAGGAGGGCAGCACCGGCCGGGCGCTGTGCCCGGCCGGTGCGAAAGCGGGAAACTCAGCGATTGAGCTCCAGCAGCAGTGCATTCAAACGGCGCACATAGTCCGCCGGATCCTCCAGCTGGTTGCCTGCCGCCAGATTGGCCTGATCCAGCAGGATGTTGGTGAGATCCGCGAAGCGGTCCTCGTCCTGCTCCTGATCCAGGCGCTGCACCAGCGGATGGTTGGGGTTCAATTCAAAGATCGGCTTGGCATCCGGCAGGGTCTGACCGGCCTGCTCCAGGATACGGCGCATCTGCAGGCCCATATCGTTGTCGCTGGCCACCAGACAGGCGGGAGAATCCACCAGACGGGTGGTCGCGCGCACCTCTTCCACGCGGCTCGCCAGCACTTCTTTGACCCGCTCTACCAGAGCGCCCGCCTCTTTTTCGACTTTTTCGCGCTCGGCCTTGTCGTCGGCATTTTCTGCATCGCCCAGATCCAGCGCGCCCTTGGCCACGTCCTGGAACTGCTTGCCGTCAAACTCGCGCATATGGCCGACAAACCACTCGTCCACCTGGTCGGTGAGCAGTAATACCTCGATGCCCTTCTTGCGGAAGACCTCGAGATAAGGTGAGGACTTAGCGGTGGCGAAATTGTCCGCGCACACGTAATAGATATGCTTCTGGCCGTCTTTCATGCGGCCAACGTACGCTTCCAGCGACTGATCCTGCTTGGCGTTGTCGGTGTGGGTGGAAGAGAAGCGCAGCAGCTTGGCGATTTTTTCGCGGTTGGCAAAATCTTCCGCCGGCCCCTCTTTCATCACAGAACCAAACAGATCCCAGAACTTCTGGTATTCGTCCGCATCCTTGCTCGCCAGCTTGTCGAGCATGTCCAGCACACGCTTGGTGAGCGCGCTCTTGATGGCGTCGGTATTCTGGTCTTTCTGCAGGATCTCGCGGGAGACGTTCAGCGGCAGATCGTTGGAATCGAGCACCCCTTTGACGAAGCGCAGGTACAGCGGCAGGAACTGCTCCGCGTCGTCCATGATGAAGGTGCGCTGCACGTACAGTTTGAGGCCGCGGGCGGCGTCGCGCTGATACAGATCGAACGGCGCGCGCGCGGGGATATACAGCAGGCTGGTGTAATCCAGCTTGCCTTCCACACGGTTGTGGCTCCAGGTGAGCGGATCGTCGAAGTCGTGGGAGATGTGCTTGTAGAACTCCTTGTACTCCTCGGACTTCAGCTCCGAGCGCGGACGGGTCCACAGGGCCTGGGCGGCGTTGACCGCTTCAAATTCCGGGGCCTTGTCCTCTTGCTTGTCCGTATCCTCACCGAAGTTGTGCTCTTCTTTCAGCATTTCTACCGGGATGGCGATATGGTCGGAGTACTTCTTGATGATGGAGCGCAGGCGCCAGCCGTCGGCGTATTCCTGGGCCTCGTCCTTCAAGTGCAGCACCACGCGGGTACCGCGGTTCGGCCACTCCACATTTTCCACCGAGTACTCGGCCTCGCCGCTGCACTCCCAGTGCACGCCCTGGCTGGCGTCGAGCCCGGCGCGGCGGGTGAACACGTCCACCTTGTCGGCGACGATAAACGCGGAGTAGAAACCCACCCCAAACTGGCCGATCAGATGCGCGTCTTTCTTCTGGTCGCCGGAGAGGTTCTGCATGAAATTGGCGGTGCCGGAGCGGGCGATGGTGCCGAGGTTCTCAATCACTTCATCGCGGCTCATGCCGATGCCGTTGTCGGTGATGCTGAGGGTGCGGGCATCCTTGTCGAATTCGATGCGGATGCGCAGGTCCGGGTCCTCTTCCAGCAACTCAGGCTTGGAGAGCGCCTCAAAACGCAGCTTGTCGGCGGCGTCGGATGCGTTGGAAACCAGCTCGCGCAGGAAAATCTCCTTGTTGGAGTAGAGCGAGTGGATCATCAAGTGCAGCAGCTGTTTGGCTTCGGTCTGGAAACCGTGGCGTTCTTTATGCGCCTCTACAGTCATGGGTCAGTTCTCCCCTAAATCAGATCAACGTCAAGACTGGGGATATTGGGCCGGCCGGCACCTTTTCAAGCGCCGGCCGGTGATTGACTGCACACGGATTTGGGGGAAGAAACGGTGGGATTACTTTTTCGCCGCGGTGATGGCGTGTACCAGCTTGCCCCGGCCGGTGATATCGGCGATGAAATTGCCGGTGAGATCCGAGATAACGCGAGACTCCGCATTCATCAGGATCGCGATGCCCACCTTGCGTTTTTCTGAGTAGGCGACGGCCGCGCGGAAGCCCGCCACCCAGCCGCCGTGAAACACGATGCGATCGTCACCCACGGTGTAGAGCCGCCAGCCGAGTCCATAACCGGCGTGGTCAATATAGTCACGCCAGATACGGTGCCGCATATGGCGGCGGGTCTCCACCCGCTCGGTGGTGAGATCGCTGATCACCTCCCGCGACAGCACCTCGGGGTAGTATCCCATCTGCGCCTTCAGCCACTGGGCCATATCGCTGATACTGGCATTCACTCCGGCCGCGGGTGCCGCCAGATAGTATTCTTTCTCCACTTTTACCGGGCGCCAGCCGTTGCCGGTCTGTACATGGGGCGCGGCGCGATTGCTCGCCGCCATAAACGCTTCCCAGCCGAGGGAGGCGTCCTCCATCTGCAAGGGGACAAAAAAGCGGTCTTTCAGCTGCCGGCTGTAAGGCACGCCGGTGGCCTTCTGGATGACCTCTTCAATCAGGCTGAACAATACATTCTGGTAGCCGTAGCACTGGCCCGGTTCGCAGTTGGGGTCGATGGTGGAAAACATCGGCAGGATCTTGGACAGAGGCCGGTTGTCTTCCAGGTAGTTGTCGTAGGCGTTGGGCGTCAGCCCCGACGAGTGACTCAGCAGGTGCTGCACCTGCAACTTCATCGACAGCGCCGGGGTCTTGAAGCTGAGTTCCGGCACATAGCGTACGACCTTGTCGCCCCAGCTGAACTTGTGCTCGTGCTCAAGCACCGCGGCCATACTGGCGGCAAAGGTTTTGGACACCGACGCCAGCCGGAACACGGTATGGTTGGTGACCGCTTCTTGCTTGCCCTTCACGCGGACACCGAAGGTATCCATCGCCACCACCTGGTCGCGGTCCACGATCACATAGGCGGCGCCGGGAATGCCGTGTTGTTTCAATATCTGGCGGAAGTAACGATCAAACTCGCGGGCACTGGACTCAACGCTCCGGCTGACGGACTTGCCGCCCTCACGCGCGGACTTATCCCCTGCCGTCGCGTCCGCAGCGGTCACGGTATGCGCGACGGAGAGCAGCACCAGCAACACCAGTGGCGGCAGCAGTCCGCCAGCAACAGGCTGGAACATGTCCCGAATACGGTTGGATACGCCCTGAATCACCTTGAAATACACCATATGCCGTACTGCAGACCACCGCGACAACGACGCTCCCCGAACCCGGGTCAGACCGGAGCCCCGTGAAAAACGCTATCGGATGTTGTGGGAAAACCTGTATGTAAGACTAGCAGCCCGCACAAAAATTCTCGGGCGGCACCCTTACTTGCCATCGCCTCAATCCTCTCACAACGTCACCGGTTGATCGGACGGATCAAACGACCACCGCACCGACTTGGCCGGGATTGTAATAAAACTGGAACAAACGCGCACATTAGCCGATTTTTCAACCGGTATCACCGGGTTTGCCCGGGCTGATTCCGGAACGCGGCGATTCGCGGGCGAAAAAAAACCGCCGTAAGGCGGTTTTCTTTGACCGAGGAAGCCGCATGGCTTCCCGGTCAGCGTAGCGCACGCAACAAGACTTACAGCTTGTCGGCATTCTCGCTCAGGTACGCAGCCACACCCGCCGGAGAGGCGTTCATGCCCTTGTCACCTTCCTGCCAGCCAGCCGGGCAGACTTCGCCGTGCTCCTGGTGGAACGCCAGCGCGTCAACCATGCGCAGCATCTCGTCAACGTTGCGGCCCAGCGGCAGATCGTTGACCACCTGGTGACGCACAACACCTTCTTCGTCGATCAGGAAGGAACCGCGGAAAGCGACACCGCCTTCGGACTCAACGTCGTAGGCCTGGCAGATTTCGTGTTTTACGTCGGCAACCAGAGTGTACTTAACCGGGCCGATACCACCGTCGTTTACCGGGGTGTTGCGCCAGGCGTTGTGGGAGAACTGGGAGTCGATGGAAACACCGATCACCTCAACACCGCGCTTTTTGAACTCTTCAAAGCGGTGGTCGAATGCGATCAACTCAGAAGGACATACAAAGGTGAAGTCCAGCGGGT
Source organism: Microbulbifer harenosus (assembly GCF_005771435.1). Lineage (GTDB taxonomy): Bacteria > Pseudomonadota > Gammaproteobacteria > Pseudomonadales > Cellvibrionaceae > Microbulbifer > Microbulbifer harenosus. The sequence continues at coordinate 19,034 of NZ_VANI01000015.1, read as the reverse complement.
AAAAGAAGACCACAGCCTTCTTGCCTTTGATTGCCTCGGCCAGGTTGAAGGTGTCAACGATCTCGCCGTTGCCCAGTACCGCGGCCGCAGTGAAATCCGGAGCGGGCTTGCCTACTAATACAGCCATGAGAACCTCCTCAGTGAGATGGGTATAACGTTATGGAAATGGTCAATTTATAACCAATGGCTATAAATTGATTAAAGATTGATAGTGGGCCGCTATCTTACACAGGGCTTTATGCCAGTCCCATTAAATTTTTATATAAATCCAATAGCTGGCGCTCCTCACCACCTGCGGCGCGTTTCTCTCCCGCCCAGCCAAAGCGGTGCCGACTCTTCAGTCAGCCGAAAGCCCCAATCCCCCCTACCAGACTGTGCACCGCCGGCTAGAATAAATTTTGAGCGATCGCATAATCTTATTGACACACATTCTCATTACCAATAAGATCCACATCCGTTCAAGAGTTGATTGTTTTTGCGCCAGGGTCACCGCGATGTACGTATGTATCTGTAAAGGCATCACTGACAGCCAGATCAAAGAGGCCGTGTACGACGGCTCCACCTCGGTCAAAGCCCTGCGCCGTCATCTGGGCGTATCCTCACAGTGCGGTCGCTGTGCAGAACTGACCCAGGAAATCATCGACGAGACCATGGCAGGCGGCGTAATGGCCACAGCCAACAGCGCGCTCTTTTATTCCGCCGGCTGATTCCAGCTTCAAGGGGCTATGGCGGCTAGCCTTCGATACCTGCCAACAGCGAGCCCTCCCGCAACGTAGCCCCCCTCCCTGACACCCCACTCTTCCGGACCGCCGTCCGCCGACGTATAAACTTTTCCTCCGATTGCAGATCATTCTCCGCGTGACCGACTAGGCTTTTATTGGCCCTGATTGCGCGAGCCTGACATCCCGACCATGAAACACCAGCTGCTGCATTTGTCTGAACGCCTCCGCGCCAGCTTCTGGGTGGTCCCGGCGCTGATGATGATTGTCGCCCTGCTACTGGCGCAGGGTCTGCTCGCCGCCGACCGCATATGGGAGATCGACCACCTGCCCGGCTTTGGCTGGCTCAGACTGCGCGACCCGGATAGTGCGCGCGCCCTGCTGGGCGCCATTGCCAGCTCCACCATCACCGTGGCCGGCACGGTGTTTTCCATCACCACCGTCGCCCTCACCCTGGCCTCCAACCAGTTTGGCCCGCGCCTGGTGCGCAACTTCATCCGCGACCGCGGCACTCAGGCCTCCCTTGGCATTTTTCTCAGCACCTTTGTGTATGCGCTGATGAGCATGCGCGGCATCGGGTCAGACACCACGGAACATCGCCACACCTTGACCGTAACGGTTGCCCTGCTGCTGGCGCTCGGATGTATCGCCTTTCTGATTTATTTCATCCACAACGTTGCCCAATCCATCCAGGTGGACAACATCACCTATCACATCAACCGCGAGTTCCGCTCTGCGCTTGAGTCTATTTACCCCCGCGAAGAAGCGAGAAATCGCCGCAACAGCCGCTGCGACCTGCGCACACTGCAACTCGGCGACGACAGCCTCAGTGTGCGCACACAGAAAGAAGGCTATGTGCAGATCATCGACCGCCAGGCACTGATCGACTGGGCAACCAAGCACGAGTGCCGTATTCAGCTGTTGTGCCATCCGGGAATTTTTGCCTTCCACTGGAGTATTGTCGCCCGGGTTTACGATCCACCCCGCAACCTCGACAGCCAGGACATCGCCAGGGCAATTCTCAGCACGATCACTCTGGGCCCCCAGGCAACCGCGGAGCAGGACATCATTTTTTCTGTTCGCCAGCTTGCGCAGATCGCGGTGCGCGCGCTGTCTCCCGGCATCAACGATCCGTTTACCGCCTACGCCTGTATCGACAGACTGGTGGACGGTATGGGCGTTGTGCTGCAGCGGCCACAGCTTCCCAACTGTTTTCACGATGACCAGGAACAATTGCGGCTAGTGGTCAATGAACTGGACTTCACCGACGTGCTGGCGGCCGCACTGGATGAAATCCGCGAGTACGGACGCTCCAGTGGCGTCGTTATGCGCCACCTGATCGGCGCGCTCATTGAGCTGGCGGAAATCTGCTCCCGCCGGGAAGACTGCAGGGCATTGAGCGCTTTGGTCAAGCGACTGGCGGAAGACTGCGAAAATTGCATCGACGACAGATTTGATATCGCCACAATCCAAAAACAGCTGTCAGTCATGCGCCGGGCACTGGAGTAAATGGATTTTGTCGCCGTTCTTTATACACACCTCTTAGCAGCTCTCCCCACCTTATGAATTCGTTGCGGCAAAAGAATTTCATTTTTTGCTTACAGTCTGCGACCGCGCAAACAAATCAAATGGCAATCATTCTCGTTGTAGTTTTCGGCCTTTTTCCCGTTAATTTTCGTGCTTTTTTGCCTGCAAAATAAGTGGCACGGCAACCTTGACTTGCCACAGAGCGCAACGCAAACTCACCTCGCCAGCCATTTGTGGCCCTACAATTGTGGGCAGACAGGGACGTCGAGAATCGTTTGAGACGCCCGGCACGCAACTCGCATTTTCGCAAATCGCAACCGGTACTCAGACCGTTTCAGACAATGTTCCCAGGGCGTCCCCGGGGTGAAAGGAGAAAACAATGAAAGGCGATCCCAAAGTCATCGAGCACTTGAACAAAGCACTGGGCAATGAACTAATTGCCATCAACCAGTACTTCCTGCACTCGCGCATGTTCAAGGACTGGGGCCTGAAAGAGCTGGCCGACAAGGAATACCACGAGTCCATCGACGAGATGAAGCATGCCGACTGGCTGATCGAGCGGATTCTGTTTCTCGAGGGCATCCCCAACCTGCAACACCTGGGCAAATTGCTGATCGGAGAAAACACCGAGGAAATGCTCAAGTGCGATCTCAAGCTGGAACAGAAGGCCATTCCGGAACTGCGCGACGGTATCGCCTACTGCGAATCCGTGCGCGACTACGGCAGCCGCGAACTGCTGCAGCGCATTCTCGATTCCGAAGAGGAACATGTGGACTGGCTGGAAACCCAGCTGGGCCTGATCGACAAGGTGGGCATCCAGAACTATCTGCAGTCACAGATGGAAAAAGCCTCCGAGGAATAACCCTTATTTTGTAGGAGCCTGCTTGCAGGCGAACCAATGGTGCAGAATCCGGTTCGCCTGCAAGCAGGCTCCTACAGAAAAATCCGGGCACAAAAAAACCGCGAAAACTCGCGGTTTTTTTGTGCCCGGGAAACGAGCCCCGGGTAACAGCAACGATTACTCGCCCTGCTCCGCGCCTTTGGCCGCTTCTTCGATCAGGGTCTTCAGCTCGCCGTTCTCATACATTTCCATGATGATGTCGCAGCCGCCGATCAGCTCGCCCTTCACCCACAGCTGCGGGAAGGTCGGCCAGTTGGCGTACTTCGGCAGCTCCTGACGGATGTCCGGGTTAGCCAGAATGTCCACGTAGGCAAAGCGCTGGCCGCAGGCCATGATCGCCTGGGAGGCGCGCATGGAGAAGCCACACTGGGGCGCGTTGGGGCTGCCTTTCATATAAAGCAGAATGTCGTTGTCCGCGATCTGCTGTTTGATGTTTTCCAGAGTATCCATAGTGGAAGCTAACCTCGGGTTGGGAAATGTCCGACGCGGGCCTCAGCCGGCGTCATGCCGTCTTGAATGCGCGCATTGTACCCGATTCCCCTTTTCGCGCACGTCCCGCAAATGCACTGGTGGTGCCGTAGCGCGGCTGTGCTAGTATTGCCGGCTTTCCGGGGAAATTGCTGCCAGAGTGTGTCTTCGACGCATTTTCTGCGGTTTCCCTTACTTTGGCCCACCGACAGAGGAGATATCGCAGTGGCCACTCCCGCACTTATGCAGAACTACGGTAACAGAACCCTGACCCTGGTCAGAGGTGAAGGCAATTACGTGTGGGACGATGCGGGCCGACGTTATCTCGACGCACTCTCCGGTGTCGCCGTGTGCGGCCTCGGCCACTGCCACCCGGCGGTCACCGAGGCCATCGAGCAACAGGCCAACACCCTGCTGCACACCTCCAATCTGTACAACCTCCCGCCCCAGGAAAAGCTGGCGGAGAAGCTTGTGGCGCTGTCCGGCATGGACAACGTGTTCTTCTCCAATTCCGGCGCGGAAGCCAATGAGGCGGCCATTAAACTGGCGCGCCGGCTGGGCAACGAGCGCGGCTTCGCCGTCCCGAAGATTGTCGTGACCGAGGGGGCATTCCACGGCCGTACCCTCGCCACCCTCACCGCCACTGGCAACCCCAAGGTGCAGATCGGTTTTGCCCCCCTGACCGAAGGTTTCCTGCGGGTGCCGTATAACGACGTGGCGGCCATCGAAAAACTCGCCGCCGAGCACAACGATATCGTCGCCATTCTGGTGGAGCCGGTGCAGGGCGAAGGCGGTATCCGCATCCCCGACGCCGATTACCTGCCGCGCCTGCGCGCCCTGTGCGACCAGCAGGACTGGTTCCTGATGCTGGACGAAATCCAGACCGCCAACGGCCGCACCGGCAAAATGTTCGCCTACCAGCACTTCGGCGACCTGCTGCCGGACGTGGTGACCACCGCTAAAGGCCTCGGCAACGGCGTGCCCATCGGCGCCTGCCTGGCTCGCGGCAAAGCGGCGGAACTGTTCACCGCCGGCAGCCACGGCTCCACCTTCGGCGGCAATCCGCTGGCGTGCAGCGCCGGCCTCGCCGTAATGGAGACCCTCGAGAGCCACTGGCTGCTGGAGCGCGCGGAAAAGCTCGGCAGCGACCTGCTGGCTCAGCTGAAAAGCGAGCTGGAGGGCTGCGCCCAGGTAAAAGACGTGCGCGGCCTCGGCCTGCTGGTGGGTATCGAACTGGATCGCCCCTGCGCGGAACTGGTGGACCAGGCCCGCGCCGAGGGCCTGCTGATTAATGTCACCGCCGGCAATGTAGTGCGTCTGCTGCCGCCGCTGACCCTGACGGACGACGAGTGCCGCCAGATCGCCACCACCGTCGCCAGACTGGTGCGCAACTTTGCCCCACAGGACGCCTGATTTACGGAGGAACCCCTATGGCAGTCAGACACTTTCTCACCCTGCTTGATCTGAGTAAGGAAGAGCTGCGCGCGGTCATCGAGCGCGCCATCGAACTTAAAGCCCTGCGCAACCAGGGCGTTACCAGCGAGCCTTTCCGCAACAAGGTGCTGGGGATGATCTTCGAAAAAGCCTCCACCCGCACCCGGGTGTCTTTTGAGGCCGGCATGGCACAGATGGGCGGCCACGCCCTGTTCCTGTCGCCGCGCGACACCCAATTGGGCCGCGGCGAGCCGGTTGAAGACAGCGCGCGCGTCATCTCGCGCATGGTGGACATGGTCATGATCCGCACCTTCGGCCACGAGATCCTCGAGCGCTTCGCCGAGTTCAGCAAGGTGCCGGTGATCAACGCCCTGTCCGACAGCTACCACCCCTGCCAGCTGCTGGCGGACCTGCAGACGTATTTCGAGCATCGCGGCAGCCCGGAGGGCAAGGTGGTGGCCTGGGTGGGTGACGGCAATAACATGTGCAACTCCTACATCAGCGCCGCGCGCCAGTTTGATTTCGAACTGCGCATCGCCTGCCCCGAGGGCTACGATCCGGACCCGGCCATCGTCGCCGCCGCCGGCAACCGCGTTACCGTGGTGCGCAGACCAGAAGATGCGGTGCGCGGTGCCGACTGGGTTGCCACCGACGTGTGGGCCTCCATGGGCCAGGAGGACGAACAGCGGATTCGCATGAAGGCGTTTGCGGGCTACCTGGTGAACCACGAGCTAATGAGCCACGCCAACCGCGACGCGGTTTTCATGCACTGCCTGCCCGCTCACCGCGGCGAGGAAGTGAGCGGTGAACTGCTGGAAGACGAATCCATCTCCGTGGTCTGGGACGAAGCGGAAAACCGCCTGCACGCGCAGAAAGCCCTGATGGAGTTCCTGCTGGACAACAGTAACTGACCGTTATTGTCCGCCCAATGCGAAGAGGCGCCGGAATCTACCGGCGCCTCTTTTTTGATCACGAATGCCGCGCAAATTTCGACCTGTCGGTACCTCTTTGCACAGGGAATAACCAGGCCCAAATTATTATTGCCACGCTTAATTTGGGACCTCGTTACTATTAAAAAATATTCTTAGAAAAACCGCGCGGTCGTCCAATCTGATCACTTTTCATACCCGCCCAGTAACGGCGGGCGCTGCAGACCGGGAATAAACCACGCCGCACCGCCTACCCACAAATTATCCACAAGTAACCCCGAAGTTATCCGCCTTGAATTAGCCTCCCAATCGCATTATCTTGTTGGTCATTCGAGATCGGACCCCAATATATTGGGTTTGAGGGCGAATCAGCCCCCAACATCTTCTAGGGAAAGCGGCGCAGGGCGCCCAGGACCCACCACAAGATATTGTGTCCGACCGCTATCGCACCAACTAGGCCAGACCTGTACACAGCCCGTGTCAGGGCACCGGAGCGGTGGATAAGTGCTTGCCGGCAGCGCGCCGGGCATATCCACAGGCAATCCGGCAACAGGGTGCCCCTGAGTTTCAGACGCAGTATCAAGCAGTACCCCAACAAGAGTTACCCGAGCGGCGCCCCGGCACCGCCGCCGCTGCTTGTGTCTGTTGTCTGAAGAACCCCGGGAAAGCAGGAAGGCCCGGCACTGGTAAGCGAGCGCAGATATTTTCCGGCCACAAGCCGACACATCCAAAAGACCAACGCAAAAACCAGGCAAGTCACACTCGACGCGCACACAGAACTACGGAGAAATTCATGCACACAGAGACAGGGCGCCCCCAGTCTGTGCCAAATGGCACTACCAAGGATTCGGTAACAGACCAGGCCAGCAGCAACACCACCCTGGCTGCCACTGCCCCCGGTCAGATCCGCGTGATCAAACGCAACGGCACTGTTGTCCCCTACGACGACAGCAAAATCTCCGTAGCCGTTACCAAAGCCTTCCTCGCCGTTGAAGGCGGCACCGCTGCTGCTTCCCGCCGCATCCGCGAGCGCGTGGCCGACCTGGTTGCCCAGATCAGCGCCACCTTCAAGCGCCGTATGCCGTCCGGCGGCACCATCCACATCGAGGAAATCCAGGACCAGGTAGAGCTGGAACTGATGCGCGCCGGTGAGCACAAGATTGCCCGCGACTACGTGCTCTACCGCGAAGAGCACGCGCGCCTGCGCGCCGAGAAAGAAAAGCAGAAAACCGCCGGCGCCGAACCCGCCGATGCCCATCCGAGCATTCGCGTCCCCTCTATTCGGGTAAAACGGGAAGACGGCTCCCTGGTAGCGCTGGACATGGAGCGCCTGCGCACCATCGTGCGCGAAGCCTGTGAAGGCCTGACCGACGTCGACGGCGAACTGATCCTGCGCGAAGCCCTGAAAAACCTGTACGACGGTGTGTCTGAAACCGACATCAACACCGCACTGGTGATCACCGCGCGCACCCTGGTGGAACAGGAGCCCAACTACACCTACGCCACCGCCTTCCTGCTGCTCGACAAACTGCGCGCCGAAGCCCTGCGCTTCCTCGGTGTGGCCGAGTCCGCCACCCAGAAAGAAATGGAAACCTTCTACAAACCGGCGCTGGCCGCCTATGTGGAAAAAGGTATCGCGCTGGAACTGCTGGACCCGGCCCTCGCCAGCTTCGATCTGGAGCGCCTGGGCGACGCCATCAAACCCGAGTGCGATCACCAGTTCACCTATCTCGGCCTGCAGACCCTGTACGACCGCTACTTCCTGCACTCCGACGAAGTGCGCTTCGAACTGCCTCAGATTTTCTTCATGCGCGTGGCCATGGGCCTCGCCATCAACGAACAAGACCCGAACGCGCGCGCGATTGAGTTCTACAACCTGCTGAGCTCTTTCGACTACATGAGCTCCACCCCGACCCTGTTCAACGCCGGTACCCTGCGCCCGCAGCTGTCCTCCTGCTACCTGACCACCGTGCCGGACGACCTGCACGGTATCTACGGTGCCATCCAGGACAACGCCATGCTGTCCAAATGGGCCGGCGGCCTGGGCAACGACTGGACGCCGGTGCGCTCACTGGGTTCTTACATCAAGGGCACCAACGGCAAATCCCAGGGTGTTGTGCCCTTCCTGAAAGTGGCCAACGATACCGCGGTAGCGGTCAACCAGGGCGGCAAGCGCAAAGGCGCCGTGTGTGCCTACCTGGAAACCTGGCACCTGGACATCGAGGAATTCCTCGAGCTGCGCAAGAACACCGGTGACGACCGCCGCCGCACCCACGACATGAACACCGCCAACTGGGTGCCCGACCTGTTCATGAAGCGCGTGTTCGAAGACAAGGAGTGGACCCTGTTCTCTCCGGCCGATACCCCGGACCTGCACGACCTGTTCGGCGACAAATTCGAAGAGCGTTACAACCACTACGAACAACTGGTGGCCGAAGGCAAACTGAAGCTGCACAAAAAAGTGCGCGCGGTAGACCTGTGGCGCAAGATGCTGGGCATGCTGTTTGAAACCGGCCACCCCTGGATCACCTTCAAGGACGCCTGCAACCTGCGCAGCCCGCAGCAGCACGCCGGTGTGGTACACAGCTCCAACCTGTGCACCGAAATCACCCTGAACACCAAGGCCAACGACGAAATCGCCGTGTGCAACCTGGGCTCCGTGAACCTGTCCCAGCACATTGGTGAAGACGGCAAGCTCGACATGGGCAAGCTGGAAAGCACCGTGAAAACCGCCGTGCGCATGCTCGATAACGTCATCGACATCAACTACTACTCGGTGGAAACCGCGCGCCAGTCCAACATGCGCCACCGCCCCGTGGGCCTGGGCCTGATGGGCTTCCAGGACGCGCTGTACAAGGCCGGCATCTCCTACTCCAGCGATGAAGCCGTACAGTTCGCCGACACCACCATGGAAGCGATCAGCTACTACGCCATCTCAACCTCCAGTGATCTGGCGGCCGAGCGCGGCGCTTACAGCAGCTACAAAGGCTCCCTGTGGAGCCAGGGCATACTGCCAATCGACTCCATCGAAATTCTGGCCAAGAACCGCGGCGAGCAGTTTATCGACCAGGACACCAGCAGCACCCTCGACTGGAGCCTAGTGCGCGAGAAAGTCGCCAGCCAGGGCATGCGCAACTCCAACGTGATGGCCATCGCCCCGACCGCGACCATCGCCAACATCACCGGTGTGTCCCAGTCCATCGAGCCCACGTACCAGAACCTGTACGTGAAATCGAACCTGTCTGGCGAATTCACCGTGGTGAACCCCTACCTGGTACACGACCTGAAAGCCCGTGGCCTGTGGGACAAAGTGATGGTCAACGACCTCAAGTACTACGAGGGCTCGGTGCAGAAGATCGACCGCATCCCGGAAGATCTCAAAGCCAAGTACGCCACCGCGTTTGAAGTGGAACCGCGCTGGATCGTCGACGCCGCCAGCCGCCGCCAGAAGTGGATCGATCAGGCCCAGTCCCTGAACCTCTACATCGCCGGCGCCAACGGCAAGAAACTGGACCTGACCTACCGCATGGCGTGGTACCGCGGCCTGAAAACCACCTACTACTTGCGCGCACTGGCCGCCACCACCACGGAAAAATCCACCGTGACCAGTGGCACCCTGAACGCCGTCAGCGCCGGTGGCGCCCCCGCCGCCAGCGCCGCCCCGGCCGCTCCGCAAGCCTCGGTTCAACAAGAGCCAGTCCCGGCCGCAGTGCCCCAGGCCTGCTCCCTGGACGACCCAGACTGCGAAGCCTGCCAGTAAAAATGTAGGAGCCTGCTGTGACCGCCATGGATGGCGGAAATGCAGATTTTGCAGGAGCAAAAAATCTGCCAGGCGAACCGAGAGCCTCCAAGGCTCTCGGCAAGAACCCAAAAGACTCTCGGGGGAGAGCAACCGCACGAGCCTGTTTTCACAAACAGCACTCGCGCACCAAGACCATAAGCGCCGCCCCGGCACCGGCCCCGACACACTCAAAGAAGAGTCCGGGCCCGGTCCGGGCGCAGGTCGCACGACACACAGATTGAAGATCCCCTGCCGCTACAAACGGCACGGGAATTGCTCAGGAAAGATAAGGGGAAGTCATGCTCAGCTGGGACGATTTCGAAGCACCAAAAGCCAAAACCACCGAACCGCAACCGGTGCCGGGCGCACTGCAATCCGAGCAGCAGGCAGTCACCGAACCCGGCGCAGCCTATCAATCAGGCAGCGCCAGCAGTGCCCCGGCACCGACCGCGGCCCAGAGCCAGGAAAATGCAGATTCCAGATCCTCAGCAACTGCCGCAGCGCCCTCTTCCGCCGTAGAAGCCGCGCGCGCCGCCGTTGCCGACCTGGACCCGGCCCCGGGCCTCGAAGAACTGGAAATGGGCGCTGCCCGTATCCAGGTCGACGAAAAGCGCATCATCAACTGCCGCGCCGACCTCAACCAGCTGGTACCGTTCAAGTACGACTGGGCCTGGCAGAAATACCTCGACGGCTGCGCCAACCACTGGATGCCGCAGGAAGTAAACATGAACAAAGACGTGTCCATGTGGAAAGACCCCAACGGTCTGACCGAGGACGAGCGTCGTATCGTGGAATACTCCCTGGGTTACTTCTCCACCGCCGACTCCCTGGTAGCCAACAACCTGGTGCTGGCCATCTACCGCCACATCACCAACCCGGAATGCCGCCAGTACATCCTGCGCCAGTCGTTTGAAGAAGCCATCCATACCCACGCCTACCAGTACTGTGTAGAGTCACTGGGCATGGACGAAGGCGAAGTCTTCAACATGTACCGCGAAGTCCCGAGCGTCGCCAAGAAAGCCGCGTGGAGCCTGTCGCACACCCAGTCCATCGGCGACCCCACCTTTAAAACCGGTACACCGGAAACCGACCAGGAACTGCTGCGCAACCTGATCGCGTTCTACGCCGTTACCGAAGGTATCTTCTTCTACTGCGGCTTCACCCAGATCCTGTCCATGGGCCGCCGCAACAAAATGACCGGCGTTGCCGAGCAGTTCCAGTACATCCTGCGCGACGAGTCCATGCACCTCAACTTCGGCATCGACGTCATCAACCAGATCAAACTGGAAAACCCGCACCTGTGGACCGAAGCGTTCAAGCAGGAAGTGACCCAGATGATCCTCGAAGGTATGGAACTCGAAGTGGCCTACGCCCGCGACACCATGCCCCGCGGCGTACTCGGCATGAACGCAGCCATGATGGAGGAATACCTCCACTTCATCGCCAACCGTCGCTTGAGCCAGCTCGGCCTGAAAGAACAGTTCCCCGGCGCCCAGAACCCCTTCCCCTGGATGTCCGAAATCATGGACCTGCGCAAGGAGAAGAACTTCTTCGAAACGCGGGTAATCGAATACCAGACTGGCGGTGCGCTGCAGTGGTAAACCACTAAATGCATCGACTGTAGAAAAGGATTTACTACAACGAAGAGTCGCTCACAGGAAGAGAGGTATTGAAGCGGGCGAAAGCCCGCTTTTTTTATGTAGTTGACGATGCAAATTTCTGAGCAGCAGTAGTTCTACCTAATCGTTTCGAAGTTATAGAGAAGAAGAAAATAGAGACATGTCAAAAAAAGTATTCATAAGCTATTCCCACAAAGACGAACATCATCGCGAAACGCTTGAAGAACATCTATCGTTACTCCAACGAAATGGTCACATCTCAGTCTGGCACGACCGGAAAATCACTCCCGGCGAGGAGTGGGCGGGATCAATTGATTCCAACCTTGAGGCCGCAGATATAATAATATTTCTAGTCAGCTCTAGCTTTTTAGCGTCCTCCTACTGTCAGGATATCGAGGTTTCTCGCGCACTAAAGAAGTACGAAAACAAAGAAGCAACTGTTATTTCAATTATTGTACGCCCATGCCACTGGCACGATAGTGGACTATCGAAACTGCAAGCCGTGCCAAAAGACGCAAAAGCAATTACAGAGTGGGAAAACGAAGATGCCGCTTGGGTAGATGCTATTAGTGGGTTAAAGCAACATATATCCGATTTCAAATCACAAAAAAGCATTCAACCAAAAGCCCTTTCAAACGACAAAATAGCACCCACCCCATTCATTTTGGAGTGGACTAACGACACAGAAATTAAGCTAACACATAGAAAAGTAAACAAAATCACGCTTTCTGATATTTATGTGGCTCCAGACATGGAACTAGAAAGTGATAATGACGATGACCCAATAAAAATAAAAAGTACATCAGAGCTAGCAAAGTCCCCAAGTCACAAAATCATATTCGGGGAAGAACAGCAAGGAAAGACCTCACTATTAAAGCACCTCTTCATAGAGCTACTTAAAGAGAGTTATATCCCAATATATCTTGACGCCAATAACATCAAGACTTCAAAGATTGACGAAAACTTACGCCCAGAGATTGAACGGCAGTATCAAAATCTAGACTACGAAACTTTTTTGTCAGCTAAAAATACAGCGGTCCTCATAGACAACATAGATGATATCTCTTTAAACGCAAAATTTAGAAACATCTTTATAAAAAACTTGAGCGAAAGCTTTGGTTTTATTTTGTTTACTTGTCATACATCATTTTCATATGTTGCCAACGACATTCCAGCGTTCGACAACTACATGACCTGCGAATTACTTGGGCTAGGAAACATAAAAAGAGAAGAAATTGTCCAAAAATGGATTTCCCTGGGAGAAGAGGAGAACATCGACGAATTTGAGCTCTACTCAAACTGTGATGAGCTAAAGTCCAGGTTAGACACCGTAATCAAAAGAAATATTGTCCCCCCAAAGCCGATTTATGTACTAATGCTTCTACAAATGTTCGAAGCAAATAGCGGCCTCAATCTTGAATTGACATCATATGGACATTGCTATCAACAATTAATCTACCAATCTTTCGATAAAGCAAAAATCAACAAGTTAGACTTCGATAAGTACTTAAACGTTTTAACGGAGCTATCATGGTTGATTTTTACAAATGATTCAGACCCGAATGATTCGGAATTGAAATCCTTTTTTGAAAGATATTGTGAAGAATTCCTTCCTGTAGACCAGAGAGAAGTAACAAAAAAACTTACTGACCACTCAATTCTTTGCCAAAAACGAGCAACCATAGGATTTAAATATCCATATATTTACTATTTTTTTGTCGCAAAGAAAATAGCTGAATCTTACGCTGACAACCAAAAAACTAGAGAAGCTGTAGAAACCCTGCTTGAGTCACTACACAGGGAAGATTATGCGAACATCCTTATCTTTATTACCCATCACACTAAAGACTCATGGGTTCTAAACAAAATAAATAATGTTTTGGAATCTCTTTTTGAAAAGAACCAAAAGGCTACTCTCGATAAAAACCAATTGAGCTTTATGAATGATTTCATAAAGCAAATACCAGAATTGATTATCGAACAACGAGAAATACAAAAAGAACGCGATGAACACAACAGAAAACTTGATGAAATAGAAAGAAAAAGCCAAGACGAAATAACAGAAGCCGACGACATTTTAGCGAACATAAACAAAACTTTTAAAGGTATGGAAATAGCCGGCCAGATTATCCGGAATCGCCACTCTTCACTGAAGAGAAACGTGATTTATGATCTGGCTAAATCTGGAACGTCAACTGGGCTACGTTTTTTAGAGTATTTCATAAAAATTTCTGAATCATCAAAAAAAGAAGTTGTGAAAATAATAGCTAACTATCTAACGGATAAGCCAGACTTATCAGACAAGGAAATCGAAAGGCACGCAGAGCACGCATATTTACATCTAACATATGGCGTAATAAATGGCGTAATCAAAAAAATAGGTGCATCAATTGGTTCCCGGGAAGCGCTTGAAATCTATTCAGCACTGGAAACAGATACCAAAACCCCTGCATACAATTTAATAAGGCAGGCAATCGAACTACAGTTTAATAAAACCCTAAAAACAGAAAGTATCGAAAGCACAGCGGAGAAGCTAAAGGACAACCCTGTATGTAAACGCATCTTGAAGGAAATGGTGATTCAGCACACCTACATGTTCCCCGTAGACTATAAAACAAAGCAACAATTATCCGAAAGGCTTGGGATTTCTGTTCAAGGACAAAGGCTCATGGACCAAAGAAAGCGAGGAAAAGGTTAGAAAATCGGTATCAGAGTAAAGATTTGACGCACCGACCTCCCACAATTCAATATACCCTTGGATTTAAGATGGACGAAATCAAGCAGAAGATTGCCCTTTTCATCGACGCGGACAATGCCCCCGCAGGCAAGTTCGAGGATGTCCTGAGCGAGGTCGCGAAATACGGGGTGGTCACCATTCGCAAGGCCTACGGCAACTGGAAATCACCCACACTCAGGGGCTGGGAAGAACTGCTGCACGAACACGCTATCCAGCCGGTGCAGCAGTATGACCTGACCAAGGGCAAGAACGCCTCCGATATCGCGCTGGTGATCGATGCGATGGATGTGATGTACACCAAAGACATCGACGTGATGTGCTTTATCTCCTCGGACTGTGACTTTACCCCGATGGTGACCAGGGCCCTGGCGGAGGGCAAGGTGGTGCTCGGGTTTGGCGAGCGCAAGACACCGCCGCCGTTCGTGAATGCCTGCTCCAAGTTCCTGTTCCTCGACAAATCAGACGTGGTCAAGGAAGACAACGGTGAAAAGCCCAAGAACATCAAATCGGATACCAAACTGATTACCCTGCTGCGCCAGGCCATTGAGGCCACCGAAGACGATGATGGCTGGGCGGTACTCGGCGCCGTCGGTTCCAACATCTCCAACCGTACCTCTTTCGACTGCCGCAATTACGGCTTCAAGAACCTGAGCAGCCTGTTCCGCGCCATCGACCTTTTCGAACTGAAGTGGGGCCCGGGCAAATCCTACCTGGTCAGGGATGCAAGAAAAAGCAAAAAGAGCTGATCGATTCGCGGCGAGCGTATTGAGGGTTGAGACGGAGTCCTTTTCAGCTATGAGCGTGGCGGAGGTATCCAACAATGCTTCAAGTGAAACGCCCCCTGCAGGCAAGATCGAAGATGTCCTGAGCGGAGTTACGAAGTATCCGTCCGCAAGCCCTATGATAATTGGAAATCATCCACACTGGGAGCAGGAAAGAGCTACTGTACAAACGTGGGATCGAGCCAGTGCAGCAATATGACCTGAGCAAGTCCAACATTGCACTGTGACGATGCGATGGATGTAATGTACACCAAGGATATGGACATGATACGTTTTATATCCTCGGACTGTGATTCTTGCGATGCCATATAATAGCGAAAGAAAATTCAACTGATACAGGATACAAGCTATGTTTAATCACATCATGGTAGGTTCGAACGATATTGAACGTTCGAAGAATTTCTACGATGCCGTACTTGGCACACTCGGAGTAGGTGAACCACTGCGCAACAAAGCAGGCTCAGGCCATATCCGGCTCTTCTATCGCCACGATGGCAACACCTTCTGTGTCACAGAGCCAATAGATGGCAAAGAGGCAGCTCCCGCAAATGGAGGTACTATTGCCTTCAAATGTAACTCACCCGAACAAGTTCAAGAATTTCATGATACAGCGGTTGCACATGGCGGGCAGACGGTTGAAGAACCGCCAGGCCTGCGCGAGAGCAGCTTGGGTGCAATGTATCTTGCCTACGTTCGCGATCCTGATGGAAACAAGCTCTGCGCAATCTATCGCGTGAAATAAATCTATCAGCCAACATGGATTATTCACGCCCAACCAAACGAGAAACCCGGGCAATTTAAAGCATTAAAATATCTTGGAACCACGGAAGGACCTGGTCTAGATCGTCCAGAAGTTCAACTTTTCATTACAGCGGGTAGTGTAAATGTCATCTTAGGGTTTCTCTTCGCCAACAAATGAATATCACATATTTTGGGAAGCACTGTGAACGATGCATTCTTGATCACTTCCAGCTGACCATTATCTGACGGAGAAAAGGAGCAAGGAGTGAATATTCTAATTGCAGAAGACGATCAGATGATCCAAGTGGCTCATCGAATGGCCATGAAAAGCTTTGGATTCAAATTTGATATGGCATCAAATGGAAAGCAGGCCGTAGATTTTGCCAGGAAAAATCAAGGTAAATACGATTGCTGCCTTATGGATGTCAATATGCCAGAGATGAGCGGTATTGAAGCCACGAGAGTAATAAGAAAAATCAGCAGCTACTTTCCTATACTGGCGTTAACAGCCAATGAATCCCACAGAGAAGCATGCTTTGCAGCAGGAGTGGATGATTTCGCTAAAAAACCGTGTTCGTTAAATGAATTGTTCGATAGAATCAAGAAGTTGTCAGTAAAGTCATATAGACTCATAACCAAGTCAAGCAGTTTCGGTGTGAAAGAGGTGATGCCAGTGGACAAGCAACAAGCTGAAGAACTAAGAGAGCTTGCAAGAAAAAACTTGTGCAAAATGGTTTTGTTCGAAAACCCCAATCGAGCATTGATTGTGCACAAAAATACTATAAATAAAATTTCCCATGATTTTAACGTAAAGGGCCAGCTGCTTACTACGTTTCTTAACCGAGACGAAGACAAACCAACGTTATGCCATCTTTTCAAAGAGAGTAGCAATCTGTTGCCACAGACTCTACTTACCGAAGATGATTTTAATAATATGCTGGAAGCTGAAGATCGCGAGTTGAGTGCATATCCCGCGCTATCACTGAAATCGACGAATGAAGAATAGAATCATCTTACATTAGCAGGGCCTCCTTCCAAGGACAGCTTATCTCGTGCACGTTTTGCGCGCTTCGCTGCGACCCCATTATCGAGCACAAGGTAAGCTGCCCTGCTGGCGGCGTTAGTCCTTCATGAATATTCGAGTATCTACATTACTACTGACAACAATATTGTCTTCTTGTGTTTCTCAAGAGATGAGAAAGGACGTGTTACAGACCGCATACGGCAATGAAATAGATTTCTTCGGTGGTATCACATTTTTAACCGGCCCATGGTATGCCCAAGGTTCTGAGTATGGCTATCACATAAATGATGGAGTGCTCTATATAGCTCACGCAACGGAAGATGGTCATGATAAGCACATTGTAAAAATATCAGATTGTCGAGAAATTGAAGAAGGTATTAAAGAGGTAGAGCGGGCTATATTTGAAACATCTGAGATAGCTGCGGGCATTAAAAAGACATCTGTTTCAGATATCATCATAATGGATGGCCCAAGCTACCGAT
The DNA here is from genome assembly GCF_005771435.1 of Microbulbifer harenosus. GTDB lineage: Bacteria > Pseudomonadota > Gammaproteobacteria > Pseudomonadales > Cellvibrionaceae > Microbulbifer > Microbulbifer harenosus. Next base: position 1,890 of record NZ_VANI01000015.1, on the reverse strand, counting down.
TAGAGTATTACTCCCCCAAAATCAGTGGCTCTATTATCTTTGAAGGTGACGCGAATAGCATTTTTGTTTCACCTTGGGTAAATGCGGCGCTGAAAATTGGAGACATAGCCGATGCTTGTGAATGAGGTAACAAACGCATGTTGTTCGCCCCTTCGGGCTGGGACCTCTCGTCCACTGCGCTTCACTACGCCCCCGAAATGAGGGCCTTAGGCTAATAAAGTTATGAAGTTCACCTTTGTACTTAAAGAAGATATCTTGGAGGTGTGTGCTGCGGCAGCCTGCATTTATTCCGCGTATTTTGCATGGCACCTTCAAGAGCCATTTGGCATAGTATTCGTCTTATTGTTCGGTGTAGGCGCAGCATATTTCTACCTGAAAAAAAACAATGCCAGGTGGTGCGCTAAGTGCGATACCTTGATGACATATGGCACTGAACCATCACAATCGAGCAATGACTTCGAAGTCGTCTACACATGTAAGAAATGTGGAAATAAAAATAGAGCTGGAATCGAAACAGAAAATCCGAGCCGATAGCTTATCTCTCTCAGAAAGCCCGACAAAATGTTCAAACCGTTCGCCTCGCTCACTGGGACGGGCTAAAGCCCACCCCTTCACCAAATGTTAGGCAAATATAATCAGCAGATGAAGCACACAATGAAAACTCAATATTACACAGCCACAAGTCTTGACGGATTTCTCGCGACGGAAGATGACTCACTTGATTGGCTTTTCCCTCTTGGAGATCTTGACAATTCTAGCTATCCAGAATTCATATCCGAAGTAGGTGCCTTGGCTATGGGGTCAGCAACCTATGAATGGATGGTACGTAATGCCGATCAGGTCGCTAGAGAGACAGGCTCACCGTGGCCATACAGCCAACCTGCATGGATATTCTCTAGTCGTAAGCTGCCTGTGATTGATGGCGCAGATACCCATTTTGCAAATGGAGATGTCCATCAAGTTCATAGAGAAATGAGAATCGCCGCTAAGGATAAGAACATTTGGATTGTGGGCGGTGGCGATCTGGCTGGTCAGTTCTATGACGCTGGCTTGCTGGATGAAGTTATTGTCCAGATTGGCTCTGCCACTCTTGGTAAAGGGAAACCACTTTTTCCCCGTCGTGTTCTGGGCCCAACACTACAGCTCATTTCCGTTCGCCAGATGGGGGTAGGCATGGCTGAGTTACGTTATGTAGTGCATAAAAGTGATTAGAGAGAGTGGCCATACAAGTCAAGCCGCGGTTGATTGCCGCGTTAGCGATAGACAGAAATTCGGAGATATAAATGAAGTATCCGATAAAAGGATCGTGTCAATGCGGAAGTGTAACGTATCAGTTACTCTCTGATCCTCTGATGGTTGTAGCGTGCCACTGCAAAGAATGTCAAAAACTATCAACAAGCGCGTTTAGCATAACTGCGATTGTAGACACTGACACGGTCGAATTTCAGGGCGATATGACTGAATGGAGTAGAGTCGCAGATAGCGGCAATATAAATGGGGCAAAATTTTGTCCAACGTGTGGAAATCGAATATACCACTTCGACCCAAAGGAACCGGGAAAAATCAAGTTAAAACCCTCAAATTTATCAGATACCAGCATTATTAAACCGACCGCTCATGTTTGGATAAGCGAGAAGCAAGACTGGTATTCCTTACCAGAAGGCGTAGCGGTATATGAAAAGCAGCCCTAACTCAGCCATCACTAACAAGCGCATATTGTTCGCCGCATAAAATACATACGTCTAGGACAACTACGCTGTCGCTTCGCCACCCCAAAGTACAGGCGTTAGATGACCAAGGGAACCTCTGATTAAGCCCCCGAATTCCGGTAAAATAGCCTAAACCCAACTTCGTGCCTAATCCAATGTCTCAATTGACCTTTGCAGAAGC